>NZ_CP162601.1:1200000-2400000 GCF_040957575.1 Vibrio sp. HB236076 | reverse complement strand
TTTGGCAAAGTCAATGCCAAACCAAGCGACCAAAAAACAAAAGGGCAATAGAAAAAAAACCGTGCCTAAAAGGTCAATGATACCTTGTGCTTTGTTGGATAAACGCTCGTAGAAAAGATCGACCCGCACGTGACCACTCGCGCGGATAGCGTAGGGTACACCGAGTAAAAATACCGCGGAGAACAGGTGCCATTCCATTTCTTGAAAAGCGATGGACACGTCATTAAACACATACCTCATTACGACGTCATAAACGACGTTCGCCAGTAGTAAAATAAACAGCACACTCGATAGCCAGCCGAGAAAATCACCAAAGCGATTAAAGGCTTTTTCGAGATAAATTAAATTTTTCATTGGTGGCTCCAAAAGTCGTGACAGCTAAAATTAAGCCGAAATGAGCACGTTTACATTCCACTGCCCTAGGTCGAATCTCACACAGTATTGAGAAGGCGCTTGCCCATATAGTCAGTTGGATTGGCATTCACTCAGTGCGTTACTGCGTTCGCTCTAACCAAATACAATTGATGCTCATTGAACGCCTAGACACGCAGTGAGCAATGCGAGATTGAAAAAGGACAGTCTTAACCTAAATAAAGGGCGCCTGAAACTCAGGCGCCGAGTCTGTCATTATTGCGATAAGCTATTGAGGTAAGCCTTAGTCGAAATATCAGTCCAAGCGCGAACTTGTTTTAGGTAGTCGGCTTGAGATTGCTGAATTTCTTTGGCCATTGGGTCTTTATCCGCGTGGGCTTTGAGCAAGCGATCATTGGCTTCACGCAGTGAGGTAATCACCTCGTCGGGGAAGTTTTTGATTTTGACATCTGGGTATTCGGTTTGAATGGTCGCCCAGTTTTTTCCGCTTTCGTGTTTAGATTGTGTGTACATATCGTAGGCTGCGGTCTTGATAGCGACTTGTAGAATCGCCTTTAAGTCATCGGGCAATTTTTCCCACGTGCGCTTGTTGACCAAAAACTGCAGCTCAGTGGCCGGCTCATGCCAACCCGTGTAGTAATAAGGGGCAATTTTGTGAAAGCCCATGCGCAAGTCCAGTGATGGGCCCACCCATTCAAGAGCATCGATGGTGCGGCGTTCGAGTGACGTGTAGAGCTCACCGGGTGCTATGTTGGTCGGTTTGGCGCCAAGTTCTGCCAAAATTTCGCCCGCAAAGCCCGGAATTCGCATTTTCAGGCCTTGAAGATCGTCCACGGAATTGATCTCTTTTTGGAACCAGCCGCCCATTTGCGTATCGGTATTCCCGCCAGGAAAAGACAGCATGTTGTGGGGGGCATAGACTTTTTCCATTAACTCCATGCCACCGCCGTGGTAGAACCAAGCGTATTGTTCTGTCGGCAACATACCAAAGGGCATAGAGGTAAAATAGAGCGTATTCGGTACTTTGCCTTTCCAATAATAAGAAGCGGAGTGACCCATGTCGTATTGACCGGATTTGACCATGTCAAATACACCAAAAGGCGCTTTGTGTTTATTGGCTGAATCAATGCGAATTTGTAGGCGGCCGTTAGACATTTCTTCAGCCATTTTGGCCATGTTTTTCGGCGCATCACCAAAAATAGGGAAGTTAGGCCCCCAGGTCTCGGCCAGCTTTAAGCGATACACTTTGTCTGCTGCATTGGCTGAAGTGGCTAACAAGGCCATCATTGCGCTCACGGCCGTGCCTTTTAATAGCACTTTGAAGTTGTTTTTTATACGGTTCATGTTTCACGTTCCTTTTGTTGTAACTTGATGGTTACTTATCGATTGCACGCTAAGGTTGCGGTAAATTGCAGCGAGTTAAAATCAGCAGGAACACCGAGGGGGATTAACGTATAAAAATGATTCGAATACATAAAGTACGTAGTTTTACGTAATCAAAAAATAGATATATATTTAGTTTGTTGTTTATTAAGAAGTATTTTTAAAAAGTTTCATCAAGATAAATAAAAAATACGTACGTGTATTTTTTAATGATTTGCCCAAAAAGGTTGTAAAATTGTGATCATGATGAGGCCATTGATCACATAGTGGTGGCTGGCAGGTTAAGAGGGAAGTCCATTGTTAGCCTCAAAGTGAGGGGGAACTCGCATCTTGTTTTTAAGGTTGGGTTAAATTTTGTCAAGGGGAGTGCATTTTGTGCCAATTTCACCTATAACCTTTAAAAGTTTGTATTAACTGATCTTTTATTCATTTTCAGGAGCAACACCGACATGCAGTATTCAGAACACCCCGCTATGTTTCGCAATAGCCCACTGTTATTTATTTTGGCGCTCATCACCATTCCCATCGGCATCGGTTTGATCGCTTTGTTGTGGTGGTACGCCAAGTGCAAAAGTATTCAGCTCGAGTTTTCTGGCAATGATTTGATTTTAGAAAAAGGCTTGCTGAGTAAAGATCGCACTGAGCTCAATATTGATGGTATACGCACAGTCAATGTGTATCAGTCTTTCTTTAATCGTGTCTTTGGCGTCGGAAAAATTGCCATTTACACCGCAGGTGATGAGCCAGAGATTGAAGTCGAAGGTCTGCCTCGGCCCCATGAGTTGCGCGATTTAATCAAGTCTCACCAAGCCGATTAACAGGGGCGGTGAGCGAGTTATACCAATCTGATGAAGTATGTGATCAATGATAGCGCAGTGATCAGGCTTGATAACAAGGCAAGCCTTTTGTTATCAACAACGGAATCTAAGTTGTTATTTTACATATTATTTTATTAACGATGTTATCGATTTTTTTAACCCGCTAGGGTGACCTTTTACTGAGTTA
Source organism: Vibrio sp. HB236076 (assembly GCF_040957575.1). Taxonomy (NCBI): domain Bacteria; kingdom Pseudomonadati; phylum Pseudomonadota; class Gammaproteobacteria; order Vibrionales; family Vibrionaceae; genus Vibrio; species Vibrio sp. HB236076. The sequence goes on along the minus strand of NZ_CP162601.1, from coordinate 2,397,240 downwards.
GATTGGTATTAACCCACTGAGACCGGCAAATGAACGGTATGTGTAGAATGAAATGGAGAATCTATGCCTTCGACAAGTGACGCTAAAGACAAAAAAGAGGCCCGTCGTATTGCACTCATCTTATTGGTGTTAATCGCCGTACTCGCGTTTTGCTTGTACATGGTGTTGCCGAGTTTGGTTGAGTTTAATCAGCAGTATTTCGCCAGCGGATTAGGCATTAAAGCCGCCGTCATTCCGGCGTTTATCACCACGTTGGTGGTCTTTATTCTTTTTGCTCTGGTCGCGGGGGATGGATTACTGGGCGAACTGCAATACTTATTGTCAGGCTTTTTGGCGTTTTTTCTTCCTATTTGGCTACTCATTGCCTGGGTCTTTTAAGGGCCCTATACCACGAGAATTTGCCTTGGCGATGAGGAGTGCTGCCAAGGCTTGCTCCCGATTAAGCGAGGCGGACTTCGATGCCTTTTTGCTCTAGTTCAGCTCGGACTGACTGTGGGAAATCTTGATCGGTCAACACCGCGTCAAACACGTCAATATCCAGAGCGTGGAAGGTGGCTATCTTGCCAAACTTTGATGTATCAGAAACCAAATAAACGTGTTGGCTGGCCTCGGCTATCGCTTTTTTAACGATCACTTTGGGCTCACTTGGGGTTGAAATACCACTCAAACTCCAAGACGAGGTGGAAACAAAGGCCACATCAATATTCATCTGACTGAGAAAGTGGGCCACTTTACTGCCAACACTTGATTGGTTTTCTTTATCGATTCTGCCACCAGTATGGTAAATCTCACTTTGACTATTGGCGGTTAAATAAGCCGCAATCACAAAATCATTGGTAATAAAAACCAAATCATTGCGATGCGCCAATTGATGCGCAATCTCGAGTGTCGTGGTGCCGGCATCAAGATACACAGAGGCGTTGTCGTGAACACACTGCGCAGCGAGCTGACCAATGGAGGCTTTTTGTTTGGAGTGTTGGGTCACTTTCGTGTCATGAGAAGGCTCGTAGCTTAACACTGTTGTTAACTGAACCCCACCGGACACCGACATCACCAGGCCTTTTTGTTCAAGCTTGGCGATATCGCGGCGGATGGTCATGTGAGAAACCTGTAATTGATCCACCAACTCATTAATGCTGATCACATCTTGGCGTGATAACAGGGCAAGGATCATTTTGTGTCGTTCAGCTGGGATCATATCTTTTCATTCCATAACTAACATATTGATATCCTAGCAGCTAAAGCGAAGTGTGTGAAGTTATGTTAATAAATGTTGTGAACGTGATATCTAATGTTCACACCCCCTGCCTAAGAAAGACAAAAGGACGGTTTGATTGTTATTTATTGTGAAAAATGCCTCTTAAGTGTGAAAAAATGATAAAAACGTGATCATTGGCACGGTAAAATAACTCTTTTAACATATAATCACATCATCAAACATTTATTAACACACTAACCCTGTGTTAACGACCAAATAATAGAGCTAAGCGAGAAGAAGGTATGGAAAAGCAAACAGTACAATCAATTGCCGTTGTTGGACTAGGGTCTATGGGAATGGGCGCTGCTCAATCTTGTATTCGCGCTGGCTTGGATGTTTATGGTGTCGACCTTAACCCTCAAGCGCTCGAAGCTCTGGGCAATGCAGGTGCAAAAGGCGTATCTCAAGATGCCAACGTCTTTGCCGAACAACTCGATGCCGTGATGTTATTGGTAATTAATGCCAAGCAAGTCAACAGCGTATTGTTCGATTCTGGTTTAGCAGCCTCGTTAAAGCCTCAAACCATCGTCATGGTGTCCGCCACGATCTCTGCCCAAGATGCCAAGGCGATTGAAGAAAAACTAAAGCAATACGATCTGATCATGCTAGATGCTCCGGTGTCTGGTGGCGCAATAAAAGCACAAGCGGGTGACATGACCATCATGGCATCAGGCTCTAAGTTGGCTTTTGAAAGAATGGCGCCAGTGCTAGAGGCCACTGCCGGGAAAGTCTACAACATCGGCGAACAAATCGGACTGGGCGCAACGGTCAAGGTCATTCATCAGCTGTTGGCAGGTGTACACATAGCGGTGGGGGCCGAAGCGATGGCGTTGGCGGCCAAAGCGGATATTCCTTTAGATCTGATGTACGACGTCGTCACGAACGCGGCAGGTAACTCGTGGATGTTTGAAAATCGCATGAAGCACGTCGTTGATGGTGATTACACACCGACGTCGATGGTGGATATCTTTGTCAAAGACCTCAATTTAGTGGCGGATACGGCGCAAGATTTACAATTTCCATTACCTTTAGCCAGCACGGCGTTGAATATGTTTAAAGCAGCCAGTAACGCTGGATTTGGCAAAGAAGATGACAGCGCGGTGATTAAGATTTTCGATGGTATTGAACTGCCTGGCGTGGAGAAAAAACAATGAGACTTGGTGTAATTGCAGACGACTTTACCGGAGCCACTGATATTGCGAGTTTTTTAGTCGAGAACGGCATGCGTACCGTGCAAGTCAATGGTATCCCAGTGGATAAGTTGGACATTGAAGCCGAGGCGGTCGTGGTCAGTTTGAAAAGTCGCTCTTGTGCGGTTGAGCTTGCCGTTGCGGATTCATTAAAGGCGTTAGCTTGGTTACAAGCTCAGGGGTGCCAACAGTTTTATTTTAAATATTGCTCAACATTTGACAGCACAGATAAAGGCAATATCGGCCCGGTCACCGATGCGCTGATGGCCGAACTTGAGCAGTCCTTTACCGTGGTTTGCCCGGCTTTGCCCATCAATGGCCGAACCGTCTATAACGGTCATTTGTTCGTTTTTGATCAGCCGCTGAACGAATCCGGTATGCGTCATCACCCGGTAACGCCGATGCTCGACTCTAGCGTGTTGCGTTTGATGGAGCAGCAGTCGCAAGGGAAAAGTGGTTTGGTCAATCATCAAATCATTGACCAAGGCGAACAGGCGGTACAAGCAAGATTGGCACAACTTGAGTCGACAGGCGCGCGTTATGCCGTGTTAGATAGCATTCACATGGCTCACCTTGATACCTTGGGACTTGCAGTGCAATCGATGCCTTTGGTCACGGGAGGATCTGGGTTAGCGGCAGGGCTTGCCAAGGCTTGGGGCGCAAAACAGGAAGCCGCACAGCCTGCCACAGTTGCTGGCCAACCCACCAATCAGCCAACGGTGATTTTGTCGGGATCGTGCTCTGACATGACCAATCGACAAGTCAGCTACTACCAGTCACTTGCGCCACATTTCGCTCTAGAGGTGTCTCAGTGTTTTGATAACCCGACTTATGCTCATCAAGTGGCTGATTGGGTACTAGAACATCAAAGCGGTCAGTATGCACCGATGGTTTATGCCACGGCGGATCCGCAATCACTGCAGCGCATTCAAGAACGATACGGCGCCCAAGCATCCAGTGAAGCGGTCGAAGGTTTCTTTAGTCAACTCGCTCATCAACTTAAAGAGCAAGGCATCGTCAACTTTATTGTTGCTGGCGGTGAAACCTCAGGAACTGTGACCCAAAGCCTCAACGTCAGTGGTTTTCATATCGGCCCTCAAATCGCACCTGGCGTGCCTTGGGTAAAAGCCGTCGATGGGGGGTTATCTCTAGCGCTTAAGTCGGGCAATTTTGGCGACGAGTACTTCTTCAAAACGGCACAGGATTTTTATCATGACTGAACAACAATTACGTGAACAAATGGTTTCCCTCGCGCGTTCTATGTTCGAGCGTGGTTATGCCACCGGCGGTGCTGGTAATTTATCGCTTAAACTGCCCAATGGTCATATTTTGACGACTCCGACAGGCTCTTGCTTTGGCCGTTTAGTCGCAGAAGAGTTATCGGTCGTCGATTTAGATGGTCATCATTTATCGGGGAAAAAACCGTCTAAAGAGGCAGGGTTTCATTTGGCCATCTACCGCCATAATATCGATTGCAATGCGATTGTCCATTTACACTCGACGTACTTAACCGCGCTATCGTGCTTACAGGGCATTGATGTTGACAACGCGATTCGACCGTTTACCCCTTATTTTGTGATGCGTATTGGCAAACTTCCGGTGATTCCTTACCTCCGACCGGGGTCGCCGAAAATTGCCGATGAACTGGCTAAGCGTGCCGCTGATTATCGCGCCTTCTTACTGGCTAACCATGGTCCTGTGATCACGGGGTCGAATTTTGAAGATGCGGTCGATAACGCCGAAGAACTAGAAGAAACGGCAAAACTGATGTTTTTGTTAAAAGATCAACCGATTCGCTATCTCACCGATGATGAGATTGAAGACTTGCAATCAAGGGGCAAATAATGACCAAACTGGCAGCCAACTTAACCATGTTGTTTAACGAATTCCCTTTTTTAGAGCGGTTTAAACAAGCGAAAGAAGCGGGGTTTGATGCGGTTGAATTTTTGTTTCCCTATGATTATGAGCCCGAGGCATTGGCGCAATTGGTTCAAGAACTCGACTTGAGTGTGGCGCTTTTCAATTTACCGCCGGGCGACTGGGACGCTGGAGAAAAAGGCATTGCCGCGTTACCTGGCAGAGAGCAAGAATTTCGCGACAGTGTCGATACTGCCTTGTTATACGCACAAGCCTTAGGATGTCGAAAGGTACATGCCATGTCTGGCCTCATCGATACAAACTACAGTGTGCAGGCGCATTTGGAGACCTTTATCGACAATGTGCGTTATGCCGCAGATACCCTCGGTCCTCATGGCATTGACATCATGATTGAGCCTCTCAACCACTATGATGCGCCTAATTACTTTATTGCCCACCAAAGGCAAGCGGTGGAATACATTCAAAAAGTAGAGCGCAGTAACGTCAAACTGCAACTCGACTTATACCACGCCCAGATTATGGATGGTGACCTCGTTCGCTTGATAAATGAAGTGTCGCCTTGGATAGGCCATGTACAAATTGCCTCAGTACCTGACCGCCACGAACCTTTTGATGGAGAGCTTAATTACCCTTATTTATTCAATGCCCTACAACAAGCACAATACCTAGATTGGATCGGGTGTGAATACAAGCCCAAAACCTCAACCCATGAGGGATTAGGCTGGGCAACGCCTTACCTGTAAACGCAGGTTTATGATTCGACTGACAATAACGATGACTGTAACCCCAGGTTACGGCAGACAATGAAACAAAACTGATTAAAAGGACAGAACGATGGACGCAGCTTTAATTGGTATTATCCTTGGCATCGTGGCCATGATGGTGATGATCATCAAAACACGTATACCGGTGGCGCTCTCAATGGTGATCGCCAGTATCATCATGGGCTTGTTTGCTGGCATGGCCCCAACCGACCTTATCAACGCAATCAAAGCCGGCTTTGGTGGGGTTTTAGGTGGTATCGGCCTTATTATTGCTTTTGGCGTGATCATGGGCGCGTGTTTTGAACGCTCTGGCGCCGCGGTACGAATGGCAAAAACCTTTGTTAAACTGTGTGGCAAAGGACGCGAAGACATTGCGCTTGGCTTTACCGGCGTACTCGTGGCGATCCCTGTGTTTTGTGATTCTGCGTACATCATTTTACATTCCCTCGTTCGCGCAATTTCACGCAATACCGGTAAATCCGCTGTTGGTCTTGGGGTGACGTTGGCTTTGGGCCTATTGATCACACACGCGATGGTGCCGCCAACGCCAGGTCCGGTGGCGGTTGCAGGGATCTTGAATGTCGATCTTGGGGTTTACATGCTTTGGGGACTGATAGTGTCTGTGCCTATGATGTTGTTGTCTCTGATTTACATCCGCAAAGTGGGTAAAGACTACTACCGAGTTCCCAACGGCGACACTTGGATCACTCGAGAAGCGGACTGGGCAAACCTAGAAGTGGTACAAGAAGCGGACGAACGCGAACTGCCAAGTAACTTCTTGTCATTTGGTCCAATTTTAGTACCGATTGCGTTGATCTTGATTGATACTTTAACGGCAAAAGGCGATTCCTTTTTCCACTCTGTGATTGCTTTACTCGGTAACCCAGTGGTCGCTGTGGGGATCGGGGTGTTGATGGCGCTTTATGGCCTAACTCGCAATATTGAGCGTAAAGACATGATAGGTTCAATGGATGATGCACTATCAACAACCGGGCTGATTTTAATTGTAACCGGTTGTGGTGGTGCGATGGGCGCGGTATTAAAAGCGTCTGGAGCCGGTCCTCAAGTGGCTGAAGCGATTGCGAGCTCTGGTATTCCTCCTTTGCTGGTACCATTGGCGATTGCGTCGATGCTGCGTTTGATTCAAGGCTCTGCGACTGCGTCTATGATGGTGGCCGCGACCATGACGTTACCTTTGGTGGAAACCCTTGGCCTTGATCCTGTCTTTGTTGCTTTGGCTTGTGCTGTTGGCCCCGTTGGCTTCTCACATCTTAACGACTCTTACTTCCACATCATCAGCCGTACTTTGGGCATTACCGAGTTATCGGATCAGTTAAAGATTTGGTCCGTGACCTCAACCATTGCCTGGGCCATTGGCGCGAGCTTTGTGATGATTCTCAACCTGATCTTTGGCCAAGGTGGCACATTGGTCGACCCATTAGTTCCGTTTGTGGCATTAGCGGCCATTTGGGGATGGCTTAAATACAAAGAACCGAAAGGCATGTTAAAAACCGCAAATTAACCCCTTTGACGGTGAGTCTGATTATCCCCACTCTGCTCACCGTTTTTTTATCAATAAAACCGCTTTGATCACGTTGACCGAAGCGGTTTTTTCGTTTTATGAGACAGTATTACTGGCTTTCAACTTCTAAAAAGCTCGGATGAGACCATTGATAAAATAGCCACCCACAGTAAGAAAAACAAATAAACACCCGGCTAAAAGTAACGGTTTAATCCCCGCTTGACGAATCGCACCCACATGAGTCCTAAGTCCAAGCGCCGCCATGGCCATGGTCAAAAGAATATTGTCCAACGCGGCTATTTCGTTGCTGTGGGTAAGCGAAATCAGCCCCAGCGAGTTGACACCGCAAGCTAAGATAAACAGCAAGGCAAACCAAGGAATAAAAAGGCGTTTGCTTTGAGATGAATCGGTTACTGTCTGGGTGTGCTTTTTTTGATACCAAAACGACAAAGCAAATAAGAACGGTGCCAATAGCATCACCCGCAGCATTTTTTCGATCACGGCAATATCAGCCGCGTGCTCACTCACCGCACTGCCGGCGGCCACCACCTGAGCAACTTCGTGAATCGTAGAGCCGACCAATAAACCATAGCTGTGTTCGCTTAAGCCTAAAACGGGGTAGAGCAATGGATAGGTAAACATGCTTAATGTGCCAAATACCACCACGGTAGCGACGGCAATAGAGACTTTGTGTGCCTGAGCTTTGATCACAGGCTCCGTTGCCATAACGGCCGCAGCGCCGCAAATAGAACTGCCAGCCCCAATCAAGATGGCAGTTTGGTCATCGAGCTTAAAGCAACGTTTTGCCAAATAAAGGGCGAGTAAAAAAGTGCCTGATAACATCACCGCATCGATGAGTAAGCCTTGCCAACCGACACTGGCCACTTGAGAAAAGGTAATGCGAAAGCCAAACAAAATCACGCCCGCTTTGAGCAACCAAGATTTGGCGTAATCCACCCCGTGATCGGTGTGATGAGCAATGTGGGGAAAAAGGCTATTTCCGACGATAACCCCCAATACTATACCCAGTGTTAAAGGGCTAATTTGTGTCTGTTGAAACCAGGAAACATGACTGAGTTCAATGGCACACAAAGCAAGGGTACTGACCAAGAGTATGCCCAGCCACCAACGCGTATTTTTTAGGTAGGCCGTGGTCACATTTCTGCTTACCGCCAAAGTGATATTCGACATGTTTTATCCCCCCTGTCATGTGATTTGCCTTTATTGTAAGAAGCGATAACATATAACTCCAATACATTAAAATAATTAAAGGATGAAAATAGGTTATACAATGAATTTGCATTCACTGAGGGTATTTCACACGGTGGCTCGTCTTGGCAGCTTTTCACAGGCAGCGGAACGGTTGTGCATTAGCCAACCCGGTGTTTCTAAAGCGCTTAAAGAGCTTGAATATCAATTGGATATAAAATTAATTGAGCGGGCGTCAAAAGGAAAGAAGCTGGCGCTGACGGCAGCGGGTCAAGCGCTGTTTGATCATGCGCGCAGTATTTTTGCGATTGAAAAAGCCGCCATTGACGATATAAAAGCGCGAACTGGCTTAAAAAAGGGCACCTTAGTGATTGGCACCAGTACAACGATTGCCAACTACTGGCTTCCTCCTTATCTAGCAAGGTTTCATCACCAGTACCCAGGCATTAAAGTCGAAGTCAAGGTCGCCAATACCGCGCAAATAGAGCAGTCTCTTCTCGACTGCACCCTAGATTTGGCCTTGGTGGAGGGCAGTGCTCATCAGGAAGGGATTAGTAGCCGTTATTGGCAACAAGACAGTATGAGCTTTGTCATGGCCAGTCATTGTGACGTCAATGAACCTTGTATTGATTGGTTTAATCAACAAGTCTGGTTACTACGAGAGCCGGGGTCGGGGACGTTAGAAATGACCGAGCAATGGTTGGCATCTTGCCATATTCAGCCTAAAGAGACGATGCAATTAGGCAGTAATGAAGCCATTGCACACGCCGCGGCACAAGGGATTGGCGTTGCCCTGCTGCCCGAAGTCGTCACTGCCGATTTAGTGACATTGGGGCGATTAAAGACACTTCCGAATGCGCAACAAGTGGAGATGTCACGGCCTTTATTGCAATTGCAGTATAAAAACCGCCCGAGTTCTCACGCGGCACAAGCTTTTGAGGCTATTTTATTTGAGCGGTAAGCAAAAGCGTTTTTCTTGACAAATCGCCCGTGTCGCTCTGACTTATTTGCCTTTCCTTTGGCCTGATGAATGATTGAGTTGGGAGTGAATTTGGGCTGTTTTGGTGCGCGTGCATTGTATTTGTGCATGGGGAGGCGTTGAATGTGAGCTCCTAACTCTAACGATTATTGATATGAGGTTGTTTATAAAGGGCTAATTCCATTGCTTTCTTTATGGCATCCAAATTGCTTAAATAAATTTGATAGCGCAGAGTTATAACCAATGCACTGCATTGGTCCAAAATTTGTAGCAAATAGACATCTAGGGTTCCGATCAGCCGTTGGCTGGTGACTGGTCCGAGAGTTGTCAACCTCAGATGAGGTCACACGGCGGGATAAAAGCCCGGGAGGCCGACCAATGATATTGGTTATGTCTCTTGGCGCGTATATTTTGTCTAATGACCCACATCGGAGGTGGTCCCATGAAAAAGTCTTCTCTCAAGGCGCTGAGTTCCTTATTCCTTTCTGCAAGTATTCTTACAACCCCTTTTGTTAGTACCTCAACCTTTGCCGAAGAAAAGCAAGAATTCAAAGTCGCCTGGTCGATTTATGTCGGTTGGATGCCTTGGGATTATGCCCAATACGCGGGAATTCTCGATAAGTGGGCTCAAAAATACCACATCAAAATAGACCTTATTCAGGTCAACGATTATGTGGAGTCCATCAATCAATACACCGCAGGTCAATTTGATGCCACGGTCATGACCAATATGGATGCGTTGACCATTCCGGCAGCGAGTGGTGTGGATTCTACGGCTTTGATTGTTGGCGATTTTTCCGATGGCAATGATGGTGTGGTCGTTAAAGGGAATGATAAATCACTGAGCGATCTTAAAGGTCAGTCGATTAATCTCGTTGAGCTGAGCGTCTCTCATTATCTGTTAGCACGTGGTTTACAAAGCGTCGGCATGAGTGAGCGTGATGTGAAGGTCGTCAACACGTCGGATGCCGATTTGGTCGCGGCGTTTAGTACCGATGATGTCACCACGGCGGTCACTTGGAATCCATTGCTAAGTGAAATCAAATCACAACCCAATACCAGTCTCGTTTTCGATTCCTCAAAAATCCCAGGCGAAATTATCGATTTAATGGTCGCCAATACCCAAACCCTCAATGACAACCCCGCACTTGGCAAAGCTTTGACCGGTGCTTGGTATGAAACCATGGCTCTGATGTCTAAAGATGATGCTAACGCCGATGAAGCGAAAACCCATATGGCCACTGCATCAGGCACGGATTTAGCGGGTTATAACCAACAATTGGCGGCTACGAAGATGTTCTACACCCCAGAAAGCGCAGTGACCTTTACTCAAAGTGACGATTTGAAACAGACGATGCAAAAAGTGGCTGAGTTTTCGTTCGATCACGGCCTATTAGGCGAAGGTGCCCCCGATGCCAGCTTTATTGGTATTGAAACCCCATCCGGTGTGTACGGCAATCCTAGCAACATCAAATTGCGCTTTAGTGAGACGTTTATGCAAATGGCTGTAGACGGCACTTTGTGATCTTAAAGGCGAGGAAAGGTTATGACAAAGCTCATTAATCGACGTCCTTCGCGGCTAGGTAAGATCGCGTTGGGGTTATTGCCATTTATCATTTTGCTTTTTCTTTATATGACGGCATCGAATGCCCGATTGGAGATTAACCCGGCAGATAAACTCTTGCCTGCGTTTGATAGCTTTGTCAGTGCGTTTGAGCGCATGGCATTGTCACCGAGCAAGCGTACCGGTGAGTATGTTTTTTGGGCCGATACCTTAGCCAGTTTAGAGCGTCTCGCATTAGGCGTTGGCGCCAGTGCTTTAGTCGGCCTGATGGTCGGTATTGCCAATGGGATGATCCCGCTGGTCCGTTCGGCGATGTCGCCAGTGGTCACGGCGATTTCATTAATTCCCCCAATGGCGATACTTCCCATTTTGTTTATTACTTTTGGCTTGGGAGAGTTGTCCAAAGTCATGCTGATTTTTATTGGTATTTGTCCAATTATCATCCGCGATATTCAACTCAAAGCCAGTGCTTTACCGCAAGAGCAATTGATTAAGGCGCAAACCTTGGGCGGTAACAGTTGGCAAATCATTGTGCGGGTTATTTTGCCGCAGTTGCTACCGCGTTTAATTGATGCGATTCGTTTGACTCTAGGCAGCGCTTGGCTGTTCTTAATTGCCGCTGAAGCGATTGTGGCCACCGACGGACTGGGTTATCGAATTTTCTTGGTTAGGCGTTACTTATCTATGGATGTGATCCTCTTGTATGTATTTTGGATCACAGTATTGGCTTATCTGATGGATTGGTTACTCAAGACGCTCTCTGAAAAGTGTTGCGCTTGGTACCACCAGTCACAAGGAGAGTAATGATGACTCACGCTAGCCCCCTCATCGAAATTAAAAAGCTGTGGAAGGAGTACGGCGATAACATCGTATTGGAAAAGCTCAACCTCAATGTCTTTCCGGGCGACTTTATCAGTATTGTTGGCGCCTCTGGTTGTGGCAAAACCACGTTTCTCAACATGTTGTTAGGGATTGAAAAAGCCTCGCGTGGTGAGTTGCTTCTCGATGGTCAACCATTGCCAAATGAACCCAGTGTTGAGCGCGGAATCGTATTTCAAAAGTACTCGGTTTTTCCCCACTTAACGGCCCTGGAAAATGTGATGCTGGGTAAGGATTTTGAGTCTCGCGGTGTGCTGTCTTGGTTATTGGGACGCGGTTTTGGCCCGCACCAGAAACAAGCCAAACAGCAGGCTGTGGCGTTATTGCAACAGGTGGGGTTAGGTCATGCGCTGGATAAATATCCCCACGAATTATCCGGTGGCATGAGACAACGCTTGTCTATTGCGCAGTCGCTGATCAAAAAACCGAGAATTTTACTGTTAGATGAGCCGTTTGGCGCACTTGACCCTGGGATCAGAAAAGAAATGCACGCGTTGATCAAAACACTGTGCCAAGAGCAACAGCTCACCGTGTTTATGATCACTCATGACTTGAGTGAAGGTTTCGAACTTGGCAATCGATTGTGGGTGTTTGACCACGTTCGCCTCGACGAGCAAGCCCCAGAGCGGTTTGGCGCACAGGTGACTTTTGATATCGATGTTGGCCGTACGTCACCACAACAAGCGTCGGCCATCCTCAATCACCCTTTAACCTCTATTAGTGAAAAGAAAATTGCCTAGGAGAATGCAAGATGACGAAAAAAGATCCTATTCTTAATGATTTTATTCCTGGGGCCTCCCATTGGTCTATGGTGATCCCAAAAGGGCATACCCTCAAAGCGACAGATTTAGAAGGGGGGGCGAACTTGAGCATGCTGTTTTATAACCCGACTCAACCTTTAGAGCGCTACAACGCTCCAGACACCTTAAAAGGGCAGCACACTTTTAAACTGACGAAAGGGCATTGTCTTTACTCCGATATGGGGCGCGTTTTTTGTTCAATCACTCGTGATGATACCGGCTGGATCGATACTGTCTGCGGCGTGGCGAATAAAGCGAAAGTCGCTGAAAAATGGGGCGAAAGAGACTACCAAGCAGACCACAATCAATGGAAGCAAAACGGCTATGATGCGCTGCTAGTCGAAGTCGCTAAATACGGTTTAGGCAAAAAAGATCTGGTGGCTAATCTCAACTTATTCAGTGCGGTAAAAACCGATGAACAAGGGGCAATGCAGTACACTGAAAACCACAGCAAAGCCGGCGATAGCATTGAGCTGAGATTTGAGATGGATACGCTCGTGGTGTTGACGACTTGCCCTCACCCGATGAACCCAAGTGAAACTTACCCGTTCAAACCCGTTGAATTGAGCGTGTCAGTCTCCGAGCCAATGAAAGAGGATGACGCTTGTTTAAACTCTCGTCCTGAGAACGCTCGTGGATTTGAAAATAATCGTCGCTACCACTTACACACTCATTGTCACCATTAATTCGGAGTACTTATCATGATTGTTGAAAGCTCACTGACCCCCGAGACTGCCATTATTAAGGACAAAGTCCCTGCGGGTGATTACTACATCAAAGTGGTGAAAAAAGGACAAACATTACGAATTTTAGATCTCGAAGGCAACCAAGCGGCGGATACCTTATTTTACAGCGCCGACGATCCGACCGAGCGATACAGTGTGATGGATACTATTCGCGAGCAGGGCAATGTGTACCTCACGGCAGGCAGTGTCTTGGTATCTAACTTTGGTAACCCGTTACTCGATATTGTGGCCGATACGTGTGGTCGTCATGACACGTTAGGCGGGGCTTGTGCGGCAGAGAGTAATACTGTGCGTTACGACGTTGAGAAAAAACACATGCATTCGTGCCGTGATAGTTGGTTATTAGCGGTGTCTGAAAACGAACAATTTGGCATGAGCAAGCGAGACATCACGCATAACATTAATTTTTTCATGAATGTACCTATTACCAAAGCAGGCGGTTTGACTTTTGAAGATGGCATCAGTGGTCCTGGGAAATACGTCGAATTAGAAGCCAAGATGGATGTGATCGTTCTGATCTCAAATTGTCCTCAGCTCAATAACCCCTGTAATGCGTACAACCCCACTCCGATTGAAGTCTTGATCTGGGACTAGGTGACAAAGTCGTTGTTTATGAGCTGAGAGGACGACCTCCAACAAGAGCTCTTTTTTATTCCGGGACGGCCCGGTGTGACAATGGATGTTGGTATGTTCAATAAAGTCTTGATTGCGAACCGCGGTGCGATCGCTTGTCGCGTAATAAGAACACTAAAGAAACTGGGGATCAGCAGTGTCGCGATTTACAGTGAAGCCGATGCGAAAAGTCCGCACGTTTTACACGCTGATGAAGCCTACTCACTCGGCAGCGGGCCGGCAACTCACACCTATTTAGACCAAGATAAAGTCCTCGCAATAGCCAAACAATGTGGCGCTCAGGCCATACATCCCGGGTATGGATTTTTAAGCGAAAACCCAGATTTCGTTACCTTATGTGAATCACAGGGGGTGGTTTTTCTCGGCCCAACGGCAGAGCAAATGAACACCTTTGGTTTAAAGCACTCTGCTCGTGCTATTGCTAAGCAGTCACAAGTACCACTGTTACCGGGCAGTGAATTACTGAGCGATAAGCAACAAGCCCTTGTCGAAGCCAAACGAATTGGTTATCCGGTGATGCTAAAAAGTACCGCCGGCGGTGGTGGTATCGGCATGCAATGTTGTTACAGTGAAGCGCAACTTAGCGATGCCTTTGATTCGGTTAAACGCCTTAGTGAAAACAACTTTAGTAATGATGGCGTCTTTATTGAAAAATTTATTGAGCGCGCTCGTCATATTGAAGTGCAAATTTTTGGTGACGGGCAAGGGCGAGTCACCGCTTTGGGTGAGCGTGATTGCTCGGCGCAGCGACGCAATCAAAAAGTGATTGAAGAAACGCCGGCGCCGAATTTATCTGCAAAAACTCGCCAAGCCCTGCAAGACACCGCGGTTCGATTGGCTCAGCAAGTCAATTATCGCAATGCCGGAACCGTGGAATTTGTCTTAGATCAATCCGATGAAGCGTTTTATTTTTTGGAAGTGAATACTCGTTTACAAGTTGAACACGGGGTGACAGAAGAAGTGTTTGGGGTCGATTTGGTCGAGTGGATGATCAAACTGGGCGCCGGTGAGCTCAGTACAGACACCCTAATGCAAAAACGCAGTCCACATGGTCATGCGATACAAGTGCGTCTTTATGCCGAAGATGCCAATAAGAACTTTCAACCTTGTGCAGGGTTACTGAGTCATGTTGAGTGGCCTGACGTGCCCGGTTTGAGAGTGGAACATTGGATTGAAGCCGGGGTTGAGGTGTCGCCTTTTTTTGACCCTATGTTAGCCAAAGTTATCGTCTACCAAGACAACCGCGAAAAAGCACTAAATAGTCTCGAAAAAGCGTTAGAAAACATTGAAATTTACGGTATTGAGCACAACCGCTCGTATCTGGCTCAATTGCTCGCTTGGCCTGTTGTACGTCATGGCCAAGTGTTGACGCGTTCTTTAAATGATTTTGAGTACAAGCCCAGCTCTATTGATGTGATAAGCGGTGGTACGCAAACCACGATTCAAGATTACCCTGGCCGCAAGGGATATTGGCACATCGGGGTCCCCCCTTCTGGCCCAATGGACTCTTTAAACTTTCGCCTTGGCAATCAGGTGCTGGGCAATGACGAGACTTGCTCTGGACTCGAGATGATCATCTCTGGACCGACATTGACCTTTAACACCGCTTCTCGTTTTGTACTCACTGGCGCGGATATCGCTGCGCAACTCGACGGCGAGCCCATTGAAATGGGCCAAGTAGTGACGGTTGCCGCAAAGCAAACATTAAAATTAGGCCGAATTTCAGGTGATGGCGCGCGCAGTTACTTGTTGTTGCAAGGCGGCTTTAACTGTCCGAGCTATTTAAACAGTCAATCGACGTTTACGCTGGGGCAATTCGGTGGTCATGCCGGTAGGGCCTTGCTGGCCGGTGATGTGTTGCCGATAAATCAATATGATGCCTCTAGTGTTGAGCCGGTGAGTTCTAACACACGCAACCAAATCGAGTTACCTCAGCTGCAAAAAGAGTGGTGCGTTCGCGTGATTTACGGCCCACACGGCGCTCCTGATTTTTTCACCGACCACGATATAGAACAGTTTTTTTCTGCGACTTGGAAAGTTCACTTTAACTCGAGCCGTACTGGCGTTCGTTTGATTGGGCCTAAACCTCAATGGGCGCGTCAAGATGGCGGTGAGGCAGGCTTACATCCGTCGAATATACACGACAATGCTTACGCGGTTGGCACCATTGATTTTACTGGCGATATGCCGGTGATTTTGGGCCCAGACGGTCCAAGTTTAGGGGGATTTGTCTGCCCTGCGACCATTATTAAGGCCGATCTTTGGAAAGTGGGGCAGTTTAAAGCCGGTGATAAGTTGCGTTTTGTTCCTGTCAGTGTCGAGGACGCTGAGCAAGCCGAGCGGCAACAACGCTTGGATATTGAACAGCTCACACTCAGCGAGGAGTCTGTCACTGCCACGGAGCTTGTGTCACCGGTGATCAAAACCCTCTCTGCACAGGAGGTGGGGGAGCAAGTGGTTTATCGCCCCAGCGGAGAAGACTTTTTATTGGTCGAATACGGCCCACAAGTGCTCGATATCCGTTTGCGCTTCCGAGCTCATGCCTTAATGCTAAAACTTGAAGCGCTTGAAATCGATGCAATATTAGAGCTCACGCCGGGCATTCGCTCTTTGCAAATTCATTACGACAACTTGCGTTTGCCAAGAGAGAAGTTACTCGACATGTTAGTCGGCATTGAGGCCTCACTCAGAGATATCGATGAGCTTACCGTACCTGCTCGCATCGTACACTTGCCGCTCTCTTGGGATGATGAAGCGACGCGATTAGCAATTAGAAAGTACGATGAAGTGGTCAGGAAAAATGCCCCATGGTGCCCAGATAATATTGAGTTTATTCGTCGTATTAATGGGTTAGATTCCGTTGAGCAAGTCAAGAACATCGTTTTCGATGCCAGTTATTTGGTGATGGGACTGGGCGATGTTTACTTAGGTGCTCCGGTGGCGACGCCCCTCGACCCTCGTCATCGTTTAGTGACGACTAAGTACAATCCGGCCAGGACTTGGACACCGGAAAACGCCGTCGGTATTGGTGGTGCTTATCTGTGTGTTTACGGTATGGAAGGCCCTGGCGGGTATCAGTTTGTTGGTCGAACTTTGCAAATGTGGAATCGATATAAGCAAACTGAGGCGTTTGAAAAGCCGTGGTTACTGCGCTTTTTTGACCAAATTCGCTTTTATGAAGTCAGTGCTGATGAGCTGTTGACGATTCGAGAAAAGCACCCACAAGGCCAATACCCCATTAAGATTGAACAGACGTCATTCTCATTGGCCGATTACGACGCCATTTTAACCGAGCATCAAGCAGAGATAGTCGCTTGTAAAGCGCGTCAACAGCAGGCGTTTGAACAGGAGCGTCAACGTTGGATTGCAACTGGGCAAGCGGATTTTGTTGTTGAGGAGACACAAGAGCAAGATTTAGCGCCTCGTGTGCTTCACGATACACAAACCTTGGTGGAAAGCCATGTGGCTGGCAGTTTATGGCAAACACTGGTTAAGCCTGGTGATCAGGTCAAAGCGGGCGATGTGATCATGGTTTTAGAGGCAATGAAAATGGAATTAGAAGTGGTGGCATCAGAGTCAGGCACCATTGACGAAGTGTGTATTGAGCAAGGCTCACAAGTCGCTGCAGGGCAAGCTCTTGCCATCATTAACCACGAATTATGATAAGGACATCAAATATGAACTCACCTCAGACGATGGAAGCGTTGATCAGCGCTTATCAAACCAAGGCCCTGACCGTGTCGGGCTATTTACAACAGCAATTGGCTCTGGCAAGAGAAGATGATCACAACACTTGGTTATCACTGCTCAGCGACGAGCAGTTACAAGGCTACATCGATGCTCTAGAGCAGCAAGACCCGCAGAGTTTGCCTTTGTATGGGGTGCCTTTTGCGATTAAAGATAATATCGATTTGGCGGGGCTAGAGACGACTGCAGGGTGTGAAGCGTACCGTTATCATCCCCAAGAGTCAGCATTTGTTGTTCAGCAATTGATCAACGCGGGGGCAGTGCCGCTAGGAAAAACCAATCTCGATCAATTTGCGACTGGCCTGGTAGGGGTTCGCAGTCCTTGGGGGGCGGGCAAAAACAGTTTTGACCCAGAGTACATTTCAGGTGGGTCGAGTTCGGGCAGCGCCATTAGTGTCGCTCGTGGTCAGGTTTTTTTCTCTTTGGGGACCGATACCGCGGGCTCAGGGCGAGTACCAGCGGCGTTTAACAATTTGATCGGTGTTAAGCCAAGTAAAGGGTTATTCAGTAATTCTGGTGTTGTACCAGCGTGTCGCACTTTAGACTGTGTCACCATTTTTGCTCGTACGGTAGAAGATGCCAAGCGGGTTTTTTCTGTGGCGAATTGTTTTGACGCAAGCGATTGTTATGCGCGTGCGTACCAAGAACAGTCCCTACCCAGTGATTGGTCTCAGGTTAAGGTCGGGATCCCTCATCAAGAGCAATTGGCTTTTTTTGGTAACAGCGAATATCAGCAGCAATACCAACAAGCCGTGCAACGCTTAGAGCAGCTTGGCGCAACACTCGTGCCATTTGATTTACAGCCTTTTTTGGATGCGGCCACTTTATTGTATCAAGGTCCCTGGGTGGCAGAGCGTTACGTGGCGATTCAATCGTTTTTTGAGCAAGATCCCAAGGCGTGTTTGCCTGTCATTGAAACCATTATAGGCGGTGCCAAACACTACAGCGCAGCCGATACCTTTGCTGCCATGTACAAGCTACAAAAGTATAAATCGGCGTGTGATAAAGCATTAAGTCAGGTTGATCTGGTGATGACGCCAACGGCTGGGACCACGTACACGATTGCGGAACTTGAAGACAATCCGATTGAGTTAAACTCGAATTTGGGTTACTACACCAATTTTATGAATTTACTGGATTATGCGGCGATAGCGTTGCCAAGTTCGCTAGGGCCTTCTGGCCGCCCATTTGGCGTGACTTTTTTCGCACCGGCCATGACCGATCTCGGTCTGCTCAGTTTGGGTCAGCAATGGACACAGCACCTCGATTTACCTTTGGGCGCGACGGGGAAAAAGGCGGTGCTGGAGAGTCGAGCGGCTGAGGATCACATGCCATCTTCGTTGGCAACGGATAAGGGAATGCCTATCTTGGTATGCGGTGCGCATATGCAAGGCTTACCACTCAATCATCAATTGACTGAACTCGGTGGATACTGGCAGTTTAGTGGTAAAACATCGTCTCACTATCGACTGTACGCTTTAGCCGGTGAGGGGCCATTACGGCCAGCACTGGTGCGCGACCCATCAAGTGACAGCGCGATAGAGATTGAAGTTTGGCATTTGCCAGAACGTGCGGTTGGCCCTTTTTTGGCACAAATTCCTTTTCCTCTGGGGCTGGGTAAAGTTGAACTCGAAGATGGCGAGTGGGTCAGTGGTTTCATTTGTCAGCCAGAGGGGCTGCAAGGCGCAACGGAGATCACCGAGTTGGGGGGATGGCGGGCATATTTAGCGTCTATCAGTACTTGTGAGCCGCAAGCCTAATTTCCCGAAGCCCATGATGATCGGTAAGTTCAGTCATCCATTGGCATGATTTTGTCGATATTAAAACCTACTTTGAACGTCGATCCAAAGTAGGTTTTTTTCGTTGTCAGGCTCGTTATGACGGCGTGACGTCACCCTGCTGACCGCTTAGTTGGAAGGGCTGTTGAGGTCAATGGTATAAATATCAAAGCCAATCTCATCACTGCCGACGCGTTTCATTGGGTAGCTTTGGCGCTGTTTGATGAAGCGTTTCGCGTTGTCGCTGGCTGAGGTCTCAAAGCGAATATCCAATGGGGTTGCACTGGCAATCGGCGCAATTGACCAGTTGTTATCCGCTGTTGGAGTCACTTGGCCTTGTTGCTGCGAAACGCGTGAAATGTAATTGGCCAAGATAGTACGGTTTTTGTCTGGCGCTTCAAATGCGATGTATTGACTGCCCGTGCCAGCAAACTTGTTGCCAAAAGCGCGGTAATTATTGGTCGCTATAATAAAGGTTTGCGCATCATTGACCGGCTTGCCTTGATAAGTCAGGTTAGTAATCCGTGCCGATTCAGGGTGGATGAGTGTACATTCCCCGTCATAACGCGCCGGTTGTGTAACATCAATTTGGTAATTGACCCCATCGATCACATCAAAGTTGTAGGTTCTGAACCCTTCCCAATTGATCAAAGATTGAGTTTTTGTGCTGTTGGGGTCGATTTGATTGAATTGACCAGCAGAACATTCTAACCATTCTTTGACTTGTTTTCCGCTGACTTTAAGTGCGACGAGCGTATTGGGGTAAAGGTAGAGATCAGCGGCGTTTCTAAAGGTCAATTGACCGGCCTCTACCTCGGTATAGCCTGTCGGATCATTTTTACGACCGCCGACTTTAAACGGCGCAGCTGCAGAAAGTACGGGTAAACCATCGAGATCCGGATCGCCTTGGATGAAGTTTTCGACATACGCTTTTTGTGCCGCGTTCACGATCTGAATCGTAGGGTCATCCTGAACGAGGGCGAGATAACTGTAGAGTACGTCACTGGATTGGCCAATCGGTTGATTGACAAAATCGCGAGTGGCTTGATGATCGGTGGCCAGCGCGGTCACGATGTTTTGATCCGGCTTAGCAAGGGACTTTTTCTTTTTGACATCGTAAATGGGACGAGCGACTGAGGTGGCATCTGTGGTGTGCCAGTGCCCAGTTTGCTTATTAAAGGCTAAGGTCAGATCCATAATGCCAATGTGGTTGCCCCAATAGCCCGGCATAACGGCAGCAACCCCATTGATGGTGCCATTGACGTTGTCGACCCCTTGGATATTGTCAAACCCAGGGCCTGGGAAGACGGCGTGGGCATGACCAAAGGCAATGGCATCAATGCCTTTGACTTCCGATAAATAATACACCGAGTTTTCCGCTCCAGCGCGATAAGGATCGGATGAAAAGCCCGAGTGAGGAATCGCAACAATGACGTCCGCGCCCTGAGCTTTCATTTCTGGGACCAATTTTTCAGCGGTTTTCTTGATGTCGGCAACCGTCACTTTGCCGGTTAAATTCTTCTTATCCCAAGTCATGATCTGCGGCGGAGCAAAGCCAATGTAACCGACTTTGATTTGATGAGAATGACCGTCTTCATCTTTGACTTGATAGCGCTTAATCAAATATGGGGTAAAGTAATGCTCACCGGTTTTGGCGTTATAAATATTGGCGTTGATGTAGGGGAAGTTCGCATCATTGACCGACTCTTTGAGAAAGTCTAGGCCATAGTTAAATTCGTGGTTACCAAAGTTAGCCACCTCGTACCCCAATTGGTTCATGGCTTTGTAAACGGGGTGAATCTCTTTTGGCTCAATGCCTTTTGCAGCCATGTAATCGCCCATTGGGCTGCCCTGGATCAAATCACCGTTGTCGATCAGTAGACTATTAGCGACTTCTTTTTTCGCTTGTTCGACTAAGGTCGCAGCACGAGACAGGCCAAACTTTTCTGTTGGGCTGTCTTTGTAATAGTCATAAGCCAGTACATTGGCGTGAATGTCGGTTGTTTCTATGATGCGTAAGTGAATGGGGGCGGATGCCATAGCAACCGATACCGGCAGAAGACTTAAGGCAAAAAGGCCGGTGAGAGAAGGGCGACGCATAAGATTTTCCTTAATCGAGATACTTTAGGTTGTTCAGTATAACCAACTAATGTAACAAATTGTTTAACGTGGTGTGTTTTACAAAATCTTGATCCCATTTTTTCTTTTTATACTAAGAGTGTGATTTGAATATTAAGTCTGTAAAAGTAAATTTTTATTCTTTTGTGGTGGGTGGTTTCTTTTTGATAAGGAATAAATTAGACTGAAGCTAAGATAAATTGAAACTCTAAGGACAAGCAATGAGTGAAAGTGCCGTGTTATCCCAGTCTTTAATTGAAAGTGGCCGAGATATCCCACTAAAAGAGCTGTTGTACGCAAAGCGTGTTTTGCATAATTATATGGTTGTGGCGAAAGATAATAGCCCACAAGAATTGCTTGAAGAAATGCGCGAAGCCATCAAGGCGGTTGAGTACTTTCGAAACCCAACCAGCCCAAATGATGCCCGTAATGTGATTTCGACTATGTTTGCTGAAATTGATGCGGCAAGCTCATTTGATGACTTTACCGCGTTGGCAACTAAGCCGTTTGGCGCGTTAAATGAGTTGATTGAAGACCGTGCGGTATTGATTAAACAGGAGCGAGCGCTATTACTTGCTTCGGGGTACGATCTGGCCGATTTTTAACTCGCTTCACGCTGGTGAGTGACATTCTCACTCGCCAGCGATGCCTTAATTTTCCTTACCTCTTACCTCTTACCTCTTACCTCTTACCCCTTGCCCAATACGCGTTTTCTGCCACGTTTGGTTTTCCTGTTTTCGTCTATCCTGATTGTGTTATCTCTTCTATTTGGCGATATACCTGTTGAAATGGCACATGGGCAAGACGGCCAAACCCAGACATTTTTGCGCCTTTATACTGTGTGATCGCCGGTGTGGTGAGGCCACACAAAAAACGGACTTTTTCTCTGGTCGTTAAAGGAGAGGGACAAGCTTTTTGCCACTCTGACAACCATTTATTCAGCGTAGAGAGTTCGGTATCAGGGTAAGAAGGACGGTCAAATTGCGCGATTTGACCTTGGCACACAGAGCAATGACCACAGGACTTAGGCGCTTTCTGATCAGAAAAATAGTCGGCTAAAGCCGCGCTTAAGCAACGAGTTTGAGAGAAAAATTGGATCATAAATTCGATTCTAGCCACTTCTTGTTGCTCTTTTTGCAAAAACAACTGACTTAATGTCTGACACAGTTCATCGGCCTTGAACGGGGTCGGCTGCTTTAGGTAGACGTCGGTCATTAATTTGGATTCAAGTTCAATCCAGCCTTGTTGACTTAAATACTCCAAGGCTGCGATCACCCTTTGCCTAGGCGATTGGTCTTGTTGCCATAGAGCATCAAAATCTAATGATAACCATATTTTACTGCGTTTACTCGATGAAAAAATCTTGTCCAAGAAGCGCTTCCTCTCTCCGTTGAAGCGTTGCAAAATGGCATGTTCACTGTCGAGAAATTTAAACCGATAGCTGGAAAAATAGCTGTATTGCGCTTGGATAACCCCTTGCAGTTCCAAATAGACCAGGAGGGTTTTTAACGGTAATTGTCGAATGTTACTGTCTTTGGATAAGCGCGGTAGGATCAATTCCCACTGCCTAGTGGCCGCTTGCATGTCATCGATGACGGTTTTGATCGAGGGTTTGTCTGGGGTATCGCCATAGATGAAATTTTCTAAAGTGGGCAAGTCGTGTAAGTCTGCCAACATAATACATTGCGATGTCTGCCCATCTCGGCCTGCGCGGCCGATTTCTTGGCTGTAGTTTTCGATCGATTTTGGTAAGTCGTAGTGAATGACATAGCGGACATCGGCTTTGTCTATCCCCATACCAAAGGCGATAGTCGCGACAATACAAGGGGTTTCGCCACTCATAAAATCGCGCTGTATTTGTTGGCGACGTTCGCTGTCTAACCCGGCGTGGTAGGCTTTTGCAGGCAAGTGCTCCGCTTGCAGAGCACTGGCGATATCTTCGGCACTTTTTTGCAGTGTGACATAGATAATACAAGGTTTTTGTTGGGTTTGTTTGACGAGTTGAATTAACGCATTCAAGCGCTGTTCGGGTGGATGCGGAGAGATATCGAGATTCAAATTAGAGCGATAAAAACCAGTAACTGTGATGTTGTCGGCGGCGATGTTAAATTTTTCACTCATGTCTTGAATGACATTCGGTGTCGCGGTCGCGGTCAGCAATAACACTTGGTCGATATTAAATTGTCGTCGATAGTCAGGCAGCTTTAAATAATCCGGGCGAAAGTTATGTCCCCATTCCGAAATACAATGCGCCTCATCAACCACTAACAGCGAAATAGGCACACTGGCAATAAACTGTCTGAAACGCTCGTTTTTAAAGCGCTCAACCGATACCATGAGTATTTTTAACTTGCCTTGGCGAGCCTGTTTCATGATGTCTTGACTGACTTCTCTGTCTTGAGTTGAGTCTAAACTGGCTGCGGCGATCCCTTTGCTGTGTAAAAACTCAAGTTGATCTTTCATCAAGGCCAGCAGAGGAGAGATAACCAGTGTCATGTTCGGTAAGTGCAGTGCCGTTAACTGATAGCACAGCGATTTACCAGAGCCGGTGGGGAAAATGGCGGCAGCCGATTGTTTATTCAGTAAATTGTTGATTACTTCTTGTTGACCGGGCCGTAAAGAAGAAAAGCCAAAATAGTGCTGTAAGGTTTGTTGAATCATAAGTGCTCCCTGACGCGCTGCTGGAGCTTAGAGTGTAAAAGGGATGACAATGAATGGAAAGAGTGCTCGAGCTCTGTTGTTGAGAAACAGAGAATGAGAGTAACAATCTCATCCTTATTCAAGCCAATAGGGATGAGATTGCGTGATATGGCTTATACTTTTAACCGGTTAACAAAATAAAACCACCATTAACGTAGCCAGTTGGTTTTACTAAGCTCAATGATTTCATCGCCTCGTCCGTTCATGATGGCTTTCATCATGTAGAGACTGAACCCTTTTGCGTGTTCTGCTTTAAGTTGAGGCGGCATAGCGAGTTCGTGTTTGGCGGTATCGACTTCGAGCACCACGGGGCCTGAGTGTTCAAACGTTTCGCTCAATGCGCTAGGCAGCTTTTCTGGATCATCAACGTGAATGCCTTTTAAGCCACAAGCGTCGGCGATGGCGGCAAAGCTTGGGTTATCGAGGTCGGTATCATCGGATAAATACCCGCCGGCTTTCATTTCCATAGCGACAAAGCCTAAAGAGCGGTTATTAAAAACAATGATTTTGATGGGGAGATCAAGTTGTTTTAACGACAGTAAATCCCCCATAAGCATTGAGAACCCACCGTCACCGCACATGGCGACCACTTGTCTTTCTCTCTCTATTGCTTGTGCTCCCATGGCTTGCGACATGGCGTTGGCCATTGAGCCGTGATTAAAGGAGCCAATAAGACGGCGTTTGCCATTCATTTGTAAATATCTCGCGGCCCAAAGTGTGGGGGTCCCGACATCGCAGGTAAATATCGCATCGTCAGCGGCTTGCTCACTGATCAGTCGCGCTAAATATTGGGGGTGAATTAGCCCTCTACCGGTTTTTCCGTTGGCGAGTTGGTCGAGATCTTTACGAGTTTCTTTGTAGTGTTTAACACAATCATCAAGGTGTTTTGATGAGGATTTCTCGTTTAAGAAAGGCAGTAAATTCTGCAAAGTCGCTTTCGTTTCACCTAATACGCCAAAGTCAATCTGGCAGTGTCGGCCCAGAGAGCCTGGATTGTGGTCTATCTGTAGAATTTTTGCTTTTTCTGGGTAAAAAGCTCGGTAGGGAAAACTGGTACCAATGAGCAAAACCGTATCGGCTTCTTTCATAGCGTGATAGCCTGATGCAAAGCCAATTAGGCCGGTCATACCGACATCATACGGGTTGTCGTATTCGATGTATTCTTTGCCGCGCATGGCGTGAACAATCGGCGCTTGCAGTGTTTCGGCCAGCTTAACGACTTCTTGGTGAGCGCCTTTTATGCCGGCCCCAACCATTAAGGTAATCTTGTTGCTTTGGTTTAATGCGTTGGCTAATTGCTCCACATCACTTTGTTGGGGGAGATAAGACGCGGGTTTTGGTACATTCCACTTAGGTTTTACTCCCTCTGGCATCGCTTTCAGGGCCACGTCACCAGGCAGTACTAAGACGGCTACGTCATTGTGCAAAATGGCCTGCCTCATTGCAGTTTCAAGTAAGTAGGGCATTTGTTCTGGGTTTGAGACCAGCTCGCAAAACACACTGCATTCTTTAAACAGCTCTTGTGGGTGGGTCTCCTGGAAGTAATTTGTACCAATCTCTGCAGAGGGGATATGGGCGGCAATTGCGAGTACAGGAACCTTGTTGCGATGACAATCGAATAAGCCATTGATTAAATGCATGTTACCTGGCCCGCAAGAACCAGCACACACTGATAATTGTTCTGTTAGATGTGATTCAGCCCCAGCGGCAAAGGCAGCGACTTCTTCATGTCTTGTGCCTAACCATTCAATGCCGCCAATTTTTCTCAGGCTGTCACTTAAGCCATTAAGTGAGTCGCCGGTCACGCCCCACATTCTCTTGACGCCGGCTTGTTTGAGGGTATCGGCAATGAAATAGGCAATACTGGTCTGACTCATTGGTAACTCCTTAATAGGTGATTAAGTCCTCAATTTCGTGAGGGCTAGCGATGTGTCTGGTTTATTATTTGCCTATAGAGAAGGATTGTTGTCAAAATAATTTTAACTTTTACAACGTTTTTTTATAACCATGAAATGCTTTAAGTTTAATTGTTATAAAAAATGGGTGTGTTATACCTTATATAAATGTGAAGAGTGAGTGAATATGAGTAGATTGAATGGATTAAACTGACAAAATATATAACGAGAGGGAATGTTTTTTCTCGTTATATATTTTATGTTGAAGCTTTGAGTGGACAGAACTATTATTTGTTAAATAAATAAGGCTGTTTAAAGTAGTTGAAGAGTTGTTTTATTTTTTCTTCACTTTGAGTATTTATCTCCTTAAATTGCAAGCCATAGCAAAACCCTTGAGCGGAGCGCTCTTTGTGGACAATATTGGCCTGCAGCATTAAGCGATTACCGATTTTTCCATGTAGGGCTTGGGGAATAGAGAGCTCAAGAGCCGTGAGTTGGTTTTTATCTAATTCTTGTGAGCAGCGTACTTTTAAGCCGTGAAGACTAATGTCATCAGTCAGTCCTTGGATACGCTGCTCCCCTTGAGTGATAAATAGCATTAACTTGTTGCCTGCCCGAGGGAAAGCACGCTTTTCGTTGCTATTACTTGTGATTGAAGTGGCAACTTGGGTGTCGAATTTTTTCAATTGCGACTCTAATTGCTCAGAGATAGAGAAAAGATCTTCTGCCACCATCGATGTCGTACTGGCTTTACTGGTACTCTCAACCAAAACCGAGAATAACTCTTTTAATTTATTATTCAGGTATTTAAGGCGCTCAGTTTGCTGCTGGTTAGAGCTGGCTATGTCTTCCGCACTTTGCATGGTTTGGTTGATGCCGGTTTTCATTTCATTAAAAGAGACAACCGTTTGATCTGACTTTTCTTGTGATTGATTAACGGTAGTAACGACCTTTTGCATTGAGTTGACCGAACTTTCGACTTTGTGAGTCAGTTGCTCTAATAAGGTTGATATCTCACCACTTGAGCTTGACGTTCGGGCGGCTAAGTTTCTCACCTCGTCAGCGACAACGGCAAAGCCTCGACCATGCTCGCCCGCCCGCGCTGCCTCTATGGCCGCATTGAGGGCCAATAAGTTGGTTTGTTCAGCGATATTGTGAATGGACTGAGTGATTTCGTTGATTTGCACGGTGAAACTTTTTAGCTCATTCATTTCTTCAGCGGTGGCGTGGACACTGCCCACCGCGACGTTGAGCTCATCGATACTCTGTTTAACAATATCAAGCCCGTGCTCGGCCTGTTGGTTGGTTTGTTGCGATAATTGATAAGCTGACTCAATACTTTGGCTGACATTATCTGATGTATCGAGCAGAGAATTCACCGCACTTAACACCTGCTGAGAGCTTTCTTGTTCAAGTTGGCTTGCCTGAGATATTTCCCCAGACACTATCGACACTTGTTGGGCTGAGTGAGCCATTTGTCGGCTGTTGGCTTTGACGACGCCAATCACGTCGTGTAGTGAGGCTCTCATTCCTTCAACGTTTTGTGTCAAAGATGCAAATTCACTTTTCCCTTCGATAATCGTGTCTTGGGTAGGGGTCAAGTTGCCGCTGGCGATGCGTTGGGTGGTATTGAGAATGCGGCTGAGTGGACGAGTAATGGAAAAAATAGTTAATGAGGACAGAAATATTGCCACGATAATCGACACCACTCCGATGACAATTTGATTACGCTCCATGCGATAAATTTTTTGGTCTGAATACTCTGAAAACATGCCTACTGCTTTATTCATATTGGCCAAAACTTTAACGCTTTGATCATTGATGGCGGTAAGTTGTTGTTGAGAAAATTGAGCCGGTTGCACCGCTTGTAATTGCTGGAGGAACTCTTGCCAAAGGGTATTGACTATCTCGAGTTGTGTTTTTATGTGGTCTGGGGCGGGGGGAAGCGTGATGGCATTATTCATACCCAAATCGGAATAGGTCGTACCGCCATCGGTCAGTGCATTTAGAGAAACGCTAAACAGTTGTCGGCTTTTATCAATACTGTCTAACACTTGCTGTGAAGTTTGCTGCTTGGCAGCATGCAAAGCCAACAAAAATTCTTTGGTCACTTTTTGGGAAAGCATGCGTTGACGACCTGCAACATTAACCACCAATGTATCGCCTTTTTGAGCGTTAATAGAAGAGACGGTATAGCTGACCAAGCCAGTGACCACCGCCAAAAATAGTACAATCAAAAGCTGTAATTTTCTTTTGATACTCAAATTGGCCATAAAACCAAAGCGTTGTGTTCCCATGTGTCACTGACCCCATTCATCAAACGTTTTCTCATCTTAACGCTAGCTTTAATTATCGAGTTGTTCAAATACAGTGTGGCCATAATTTGAACTGATTCATATACGGTGAAATAAAATGACAAAATGCGACAATGTGAGCGCAACATGATGTTAAATATCATATTGTTGTTCTATGCTTTTAATGTATTTTTTTGTTGTTTTAATGTTGTTTTTTTGACGGTGGTTGTTTTTTTGGCGACATTCGAATTGTCAAAAACAGCAAAGTGAATCGATAGTGCTTTTCTCAAACCGATGTTAGGTAGGGAGTGATTAAAAATGGTTTCCTTGAAGAAAAAAATGTTGTTTGTGATTTCTGGATTATCGATTTTTTCTTGTGTGGTTGGGATTTTGGTGACCTCTAATATTGCGATTAAACAGATTGAAAAGGATACGCTTGAACGTGCAAAGTCTGATTTAACTGCAAAAAGAGAGCTTGTATCTAGTGAGCTAAAGCACTACCTCGATACCATTGAGAAGCAAGCGATTGTGATGGCCGAAGATGTGTCTATTAAAGAGGCTATCAGTGACTTCACTCAGGCGTTTGACGATTTTCCTGAGGACGCAGGCAATATAGAAGCTATCAAGCGTTACTATCGGGAACAGTTCAAAGCCAAGTTTGAACAAATTAATCGTCAAACCGTGGATACTTCGCTGCTCTATCAGTCTCTTTCTCCTACGGCGATTGCATTACAATCTCAATTTATTGCCTTGAATCCAAGCTCAATAGGCCACAAGGATCAACTTGATAGCATTGACGATGGCAGTTTGTATGATCAGTTACATCAAAGATACCACCCGACTATCCGTAAGTTTTTGCAAGAGTTTGGGTATTATGACATTTTTTTAGTCGAGCCCAAGCAAGGCAATATTGTTTACAGTGTTTTTAAAGAGTTAGATTTCGCGACCAGTTTAGACCGCGGACCCTATCGCAATTCGGGGATTGCAGAAGCCTATCACCAAGCGCTGACTTTAAAGCAGGGAGAAACTTATATAACGGATTTTAAAAAGTATTTACCCTCGTACAATCAAGCAGCTAGTTTTATTTCTGCGCCCATATATCACGATGATGCGTTACTTGGCGTACTGATTTTTCAATTTCCTATCGACAAAGTGAATGATATTTTAACCCAAAATAAGCAATGGCAGAGTAGGGGATTCGGTCAAACTGGTGAAGTTTACTTGGTGGGACAAGATCACACTTGGCGTAGTAACAGTCGTTTCTTTATTGAGCATCGCCAAGATTATCTCAATGACATTCGCGTTCAAGATGCGGATCTTGCTCGTGAAATTGAATTAAAAAATAGCCCGATCATTTTACAAACAGCGTTATCATCGTCCGTAGACCTAGCTTTACAAGGAGAGTCTGGCTTTGATATTCACGATGATTATCGCGGTATACCGGTACTGAGTGCGTTTGCGCCAATAGACGTTGGGTCGCACCGTTGGGCCATTATGGCCGATATTGATAAAGCAGAAGCCTATGCCAATCTAGAACAAACACGAGGTTATATTTGGCAAACTGCGGCAATTACCATTATCTGTGTGGTTACGGTTGCGGTACTACTATCATTAATGTTTGCCAATACCCTGACTAAGCCGCTGAATGTATTAGCAACTCGATTTGAATCGCTTTCTCAAGGTGAGGCGGATCTTACCTCGCGTTTAGATCAAAGCACAACACCAGAAATTCAGCGCAGTGTCAGTGGCTTTAATCAATTTATTTCTCAAGTGGCCAGTGTTTTTGGCAATGTCAAAGACTCGGTTGCTCGCATTGCTTCAAGCAGTACGGAATTAGGTGCGACAATAGAGCAAACCTCAGTCACCTTAGATGAGCAAAAACGCTCTGTTGCGCAAGTTCGTCAATCGGTGAGTGAGTTTAAAAGTGCAGTCTATAGCATTAACGATCAAACCGAGGTGGCGTTAACGGAAGCCCAGCAAGCAAGAGATAATACCGAACATTGTTCTAATCGTGCCACCAATGCGGTCGACAACATTTCACAACTGGTCAATGAATTACAAGATTCTTCGCAATCAATGGCATCGTTACAAGCCAGCGTAGAACAAATCAGCTCGGTGCTAGAGGTGATTAACTCGATCGCAGAACAAACCAATTTATTGGCATTAAATGCGGCGATTGAGTCTGCGCGAGCTGGGGAATATGGCCGAGGGTTTGCTGTGGTCGCTGACGAAGTGCGTAGTTTGGCTTCTCGCACCCAAGAAAGTACCGTGACTATTTCTACGAAAATGAATCAATTAGTGGAAACCGTTCAACTGTCTGCTCAGTCTATGACAAGAGCGAACAAATCGGCAGAGTCGGGGATAGAGTTAGTAGAAGACGTGCACCACAGTTTGCGTGACTTACAGATAAGTATCGAAAAGCTCAGTGGCATGAGTGCGGATATTGCCACATCAACCCAATCGCAAAGTCAAAATATTGAGCGCATTGATGAGACCATATCCCTGTTGGAAAATCGCGCTAGTGAAATTTCAGACGCGTCCTTAAATATTGCTCAAGTAGCTCATGAGTTGTCGGACGTTGCCGAAAACTTAGAAAGTGAAACCAACCGCTATAAAGTGTAGTCATCGATAAACGGGCGTGAAAATGTGAGTCGTTTCTTAGCGAGGGTGAATTTTTATTACTCTTGTGTTCGGTCGTTTTTCTCGCCTTGCGTCGTCACACGGGGAAGTCTCACATGTCAGGTTTAGGCATCAAGCAAACAAAACCGCTGCCGATAGCGCTGCGCCGTTTGTTCTGTTTGTAAGTGGCTGTGATGTAACATTAAGATGGATTGAACAATATGAATTCCAATCCCGAGACTGCCTTTGTCCGCGTGAATATCGATGTTATTTTCGATACTGAATTCAATCAAACCTTGCTGTGATACTCTTTTTGCTCGGCAGATCACCTTCCCTCCTTTGGGGCTGTGCCTTAACGCATTGTCGAATAAGTTATTAAGCAGTCTTTCTAAGAGTGCCTTATCTCCGATAATACGGAGGTCACTTTCGGTTTTAATCTCTAACTCAATATGTCGACGATAAAATTGAGGGAGAATGTTCTCAGTACAGTGTTCGATGAGGGTCTCTAGGTTGAGTGGCACATAGTGATAACGTGGCATAGGGGCTTGTTGTTTGGCCTGTGTAAGCATGCTCTGGAGTTGTTTGGACAGTTTTAAGCTGTTGCGGTGAGCGACATCGATAAGTGGGTTGTTATTGCCCGGTTGCAATCGCCAGGTTTCAAGGTAACCCAATACGCTAGAAAGTGGCGTCTTCAGGTCATGGCTCAGCTGTAATAATGTTTGTCGGCGGTGTGATTCTTGGTATTGAAGTTGTAAAAAATCACACAGGACACTCATCGAATTCTCATAAATTTCTCACAAAGTTCTGCAATATTTCATCACAGGATCAGTGGTGTGATAGGTGGTGAGGAGGACAGAAAGATAAATTCTTTTGGTGAATTTAATAATCTTTGTTTATTGTTTAAATCAATGTTTCTGTTTGATTTTTTATCGAAGTGGTGGGGATTTGTTCACTCTGTTTTGGAAAGAAAATAAAGCCATTGCTATTTTAAAGTCACTTGGTTATACCATGAAGTAGGAGTAAGTGATTACCTATCGTTAAGGCTATGTCAATCCTAGGTTTGAACCCAATGCCACTGCTTATTTCATCGTTATAACCGCCTTTTGCGTCCACAAACTCCTCGTTTTCTTTGGCATGTGAATGATAAGCAGCTGACACATACAGCGCCGATCTCTCGGCTATTAATAGGAAGTATCTATGTCAGACTTGAATATATTCAAGCAACCTAAGTCCTTTTATCTGATTTTCTCGATCGAGTTTTGGGAACGTTTCGGTTTTTACGGCATGCAGGCCATTCTCACCGTTTATTTAGTGAAAATTTTAGGAATGAGTGAGTCTGACTCATTTGTGCTATTTGGCGCGTTTTCAGCTTTGCTCTACGGTTTTGTTGCGGCAGGCGGTTGGTTAGGTGACAAAGTGATAGGGACCAAAAGAGCGATTACTTTTGGTGCTTTAGTCATGATGTTCGGCTACCTATTGTTGGGGGTTTCGACCAATACCTCACAGCATAGTACAACGTTTATTTATTTGGCGATGGGGTTTATTACGGTCGGTAACGGCCTGTTTAAAGCGAACCCATCAAGCCTGTTGTCAAAAGCCTATCAAAAGGACGATCCTCGTCTCGATGGCGCGTTTACTTTGTATTACATGGCGGTCAATATCGGCTCGTTAATCTCAATGGTATTGACCCCAGTCGTCGCTGAAAAAGCGGGCTATGGGCTGGCATTTGGTGTCTCGGCAATTGGTTTGGCGATTACCGTGGTGAATTTCGTCGTTTGCTTAAAACTGCTCAACAATGTTGGCTCACCTGCTGACTTACAGCCTGTCAAAAAAACAGCCATGTTGGCGGTATTGGCCGGTACTCTTGGCGCGAGCTTTTTGTGCAGTTATCTCTTGCAAAACTTAACGCTCGCACACGGTATTTTGGTTGTCGCTTCGCTGTTGATTGTCGCGTATTACTTTAAGGAAGTGTTGGCTTCTTCGGGAATCGAGCGTAAGAAAATGGTGGTGGCTTTTATCTTGATGTTACAGGGCGTGGTATTTTTTGTTCTTTATTTTCAAATGCCAACGTCGCTCAACTTCTTTGCCATTCACAATGTGAGCCATGATATTTTAGGCTTTTCTGCCCAGCCGGAGCAGTTTCAGGCTTTGAACCCATTTTGGATTATGATTGCCAGCCCACTCTTGGCGATTTTGTATACCAAACTGGGTGAGCGCTTCTCGATGCCATTTAAGTTTGCTGTCGGCATGATGTTGTGCGCATTATCATTTTTGATCTTGTCGTGGGGAGCCCCTTTTGCCAATTCACAAGGCTTGATCAGTTCTAACTGGTTAGTGGCCAGTTACTTTTTCCAATCGATCGGTGAGCTTTTAGTGTCTGGTCTAGGGCTGGCGATGGTGGCACAACTCGTTCCACAGCGAATGATGGGTTTTGCCATGGGGATGTGGTTTTTGACCACGGCCGGCGCCGCTGTCGTTGCGGGTTGGGTAGCAAGCCTGACGGCAGTCCCAAGTGATATTGACGATCCTCATCGCTCTTTGTCTATTTATGCCGATGTTTTTGGTCAGATTGGGTATTCGACAGCCGTGATTGCACTACTGATGTTGTTACTTGCCCCGAGGTTAAATCGCATCACTCGCGATGAGTCAAAACCGGTCGAGTTAGAGCCAGCGCAGGCGTAATTGAGCGTGCCCAAAAACGCGGTTGGTTTTTGACTAAGTTGATTTTTTTGATGCCTCATCGTGTGATGAGGCTTTTTTGTATTGTTGATGGCGGCGGTGTTGTTTTTTCGATCTTTAACTCATCCTTAATGATGTGCTTGTATTACTATATAGGTAACTTTATGTATAAGGACTGAATCATGGATTATCCTGTCGCGTTAATTGTTAATAATCTCATTCCCATTGCTCTGTTTATTCTTATTGTTTTGGTGTTAAAGAGCAGTGTTAAGTTTGTTCCCCAAAACCAAGCGTGGCTAGTGGAGCGGTTTGGTAAATATCATTCCACCAAAACGGCTGGGATTAATTTTATCGTGCCGTTTATCGACCAAGTCGCTGCTGAACGTAGCTTAAAAGAACAAGCGCAAGATGTGCCTTCTCAATCCGCCATTACCAAAGACAATATTTCATTGATTGTTGATGGAGTTTTGTATTTTCGTGTACTGGATCCTTACAAAGCCACCTATGGCGTCGATGATTATGCCTTTGCGGTGACGCAATTGGCGCAAACAACGATGCGTTCTGAGCTGGGTAAAATGGAGCTTGATAAAACGTTTGAAGAGCGTGATTTACTCAATACCAATATTGTATCAGCGATTAATGTGGCGTCAGAGCCTTGGGGTATTCAAGTGCTTCGCTACGAAATTAAAGACATTGTTCCACCGCAATCGATCATGGAGTCTATGGAAGCGCAGATGAAAGCCGAGCGGGTTAAACGGGCGCAGATATTAGAATCTGAAGGTGACCGACAAGCGGCGATCAATGTTGCTGAAGGGGAAAAACAGGCTCGTGTATTATCGGCTGAAGCGGATAAAGCGGAACAAATTTTAAGGGCAGAAGGTGAAGCAAAGTCGATTATTGCCGTGGCGAATGCTCAGGCAGAAGCACTAAAAACCGTGGGGGATGCGGCCAATACGGATGAAGGTCAAAAAGCGATTCAACTTGATTTGGCCACCAAAGCCATCGAGGCCAAACACGCGATTGCCAAAGAGTCTTCGGTGGTGCTCTTACCTGAAAGTGGCACCGATGCCAGTTCGTTAGTGGCACAGGGGATGAGTATCATCAATGCCTTAAACAAAACACCAAAAGGGTCTTAATTTGCTGTATTTGATCGATTATTTACCCCAGCTTTTGATTGTGGCCGGTGTGGTGACCTTAGTGATTGAGGTGGCCATTCTCGGTTTTTCGACGTTTATTTTCTCTTTTGTTGGGTTGGCATTACTGGCTACGGGGCTGGCCATGTCACTGGGCTGGTTAGACATCAACGTGAAATCCGCTCTGTGGTCGGTATTGGTGTTGACACTGGGCTTTGCGGTTGTGCTGTGGAAGCCATTAAAGCAGTGGCAAAATAAGCCGGTTTCTCAACAGACTGCCTCTGATTTTGCGCAGCTCTCTTTTGTTTTAGAGCAACCCGTTGATAAGGATAGCGAGCAAGTGTTTTATGCCTATTCTGGTGTGCAATGGAAATTGAAAAGTGAGCAATCACTTTCAAAAGGGCAGCGAGTTAAAGTGGTTAAAACACAAGTTGGTGTGATGTGGATTGAGGCTCAGTCAGACTAAACAAACAAGCGCGGCTTTATCGTCACCGCGATGAAGTCGCATTGGGTTGTGATTACGGGCAAACGAATCTGGGTTTTGTCGACACAAGCTGAGTCTATAAAAATGTAGCTCATAAAAAATGTAATGTATAAAAACAAGGAGGTGGTGTGTCTGTTTGGTCATTTATTGGTGTGCTGTTGGTTCAGGTGTTTATTGGCGGGCAGTTGATGATGTTTTCGGTGTTTTATTTTAGTGCAGAGCATCACCCGGCATTAACACTGGCGGCAAGTCAAGGGTTGACTTATCTATCCTTGAGTTTTGCTGGCTCTTTAGTCGTGAGCGCGATCGTTTCCATTTATCGTTATATTTCCACCAGTGGTCAGATGCCTTATCCCATTTTTTATGTTTCCTGGTTTTTGTTGGCGGCGCTGGTCGTGTATTGGTTGGTGGTCACGACGTTTTTTCGCGCATAAGGTGTGTGGATAGGTTGAGGATGCTCCAAGCGGCAGCGCCCTCGCTTTTTGTGGACTGTCGGGCGTTAAGATGGTTAGTAAATTTCAATAAATTCAATAACTTATATTGATGCTGCCAATTTGGTGTTGCATCAAATTTCCTGCTTCAAAAGGAACTAAACCTGCGCCGTGTTTTCCTAAATCATTTAAAAATGCTAGCTTGTTATAAGAATTTATTCTAAAGCAATAGCGCTGATTTACCCAGCCTCACCATCTATGAGTAGCGATTTTAACACATCAGGAGAAGAAGGTAGCATTCCGACTTTTAAACCAAATGGTTTGAATACCTTGTTGAGAATCTCTGTATTGTAGCTGCCCCGATCATTCTCTATATCTGAGAGTGTTTTCCTTGAGACACCAACGAGTTTTGCGAACACATCCTGTTTGAGTCCCAGTATATTAATGCGTAAACTTCTTAACGCTTGGCCTTGTGTTAGCTCTCCAAGCAATAAGTGTTTGATGATTTTGTTTGCCTCGGTTTTGCGTTCTGCTGCACTTACTGCTTTGGTGTTTTTTGAGGTTTTCGATCTAGTCGGAGTGTTAAGTTGCGATCGTTCTTTGGTCGAATGAGTTGCATCCGTCCCAATCTTGGGCTGATGTTGATTTCGGTTTGCTCTTAGACGAGCAACGGTATCTTGTACGGACTCTTTATTGCTTGGTTTATTCATAGTAGCCCCCATTTAGTGAGCTTTTCTGATATATGATTAAGTCCAACGGCTGGCATCTCTAAGATTTGTTCTGGTACTCCTCGTAATGCGAGTCTCTGCTTTAAATCAATGCATTTACTTGCAGTAACCTTTAGTTCTTGTAATAACACTTCTTTTGGCACGAGATCAGATAAGGTGTCCGCTATTCCTACGAAGTCGTAAGTTCCGCCAACCTCTAGTGGGGCTTTCCATTTTGTTGTTCTTGGAATGCCCTCAGGATCAGCTTTCATTGGTGCGAAGTCGTAAACAGGAGCAAGCTTTATGACGCCATCACCTTTTAAGAATGAAGTGTTTCTGCCATGGTTATCACTATTACCAAACAAGATGTTGAGTAGATCTCTTTTCACCCATTCAATGACGAAAGCTTGGGTATCAAACCTATACCCTTGGTGTTTAACCATATTGCTTTGAGTCATTTTTTTTATGAGAGTTCGGATGGTTGTTTCGTGATCAAGAGTGACCCCAGCGCCTTTGTTCAAAATGGAATACACAGATTCCATGCCAAATCTCTCTATTTGTTGCTCATTAATTTGAACATCAAATCGAGGAAGCCACAAGGAAGGGTAGTTTAATCCTTCCTCTAAGCGCATACCGTCGGTGGAGATCGTTTCAACTCCCATTTCAGTGAGTTCGTGGTAGAAGTAGAACTCAGCTCTTAGAATATTACAATCAATGGTGCTTTTTGAGCCTCTAGGGTACTTCACTAAGTAATGTAAGTCGTGGTTACTATTGTCATCTTGGTATGGATCAATCCATATTTTTTCGCTGCCAGATCCATGATCGAAACCACATCGGAGGATCAGCTTTGGCGCCTCACCTCCAGCCCCTGTTGCACCACCTGCGGCTGCCCCTCTTTGCTGTGCATAGTCGAGGAAATCACCAGCTCGATTTTTAACATCATCAATAGAGAAGTAGAGGTTGTCTGCTACTTCGTAGCGCTCAGGAAGAGAGTCTTTTACTCTTAAGTTACCAATAGGCGATATTGTGCCAAACTTGAGCAAAACATAGTCTTGTTCATCAGAACTAAGGTCGTCAATATCTAGGTGTTTGACCCAGTATCGTCTACTCGCGCCACTAGGCATAATATCGTCTAGAAACTTTAACCATCCAGGTTTACCCATGTCATCAAAAAAGAATGAGACAGGGTGACTGAGTGAAACCGCGTGAAAGTCATCTTTATCGTGATGTTCTAGTGCATAGTCGCTGAGGTAGTTGAGTTCAGTCACTCGGAAATTATGTTGGCTACTTTTAGGGAATGAGATGATACCAATATCTATCCATTCACCTCTGATAAAAGCTTGTATGGTTAGTTCTTCCATCGACAACACCTCTACTTATCAATGAGTAAAACTTTACTCTTAAAGTCATTTTCTTTCAAGTTGTGAGTAAAGTATTGCACATTAATGTATGGCGAGACTCTTTATGAGTAAATAATTACGCATAGCTTGTAAGTCAAAATTGTTGATGAGCAGAATGGATTATTTTAGCTATGAAAGCTGCGATAGGGAGTGGGGCGTTAATGGTTTGTTTCATTGTAAACAGAAAACTCTAATTGCTAATGACCAGTGTTTTGGGGAGGTTTACAACTAGTTGAATCTCAGTACTTTTAGATACAAAAAAGGCCACCCTAAGGTGGCCTTTTCCAAACGTTTGGTGGAGCTGGCGGGAGTTGAACCCGCGTCCGGAAACCATTCATCTTTGGTACTACATGCTTAGTCGATCTTTAATTTCACTACCGCCTGCGAACCGACACGCCAACGAATAGCTAACCTGAATTGTATCTTACGCTTCATCCCTCAGGTGGGGGAATCCACGCCAGCTTGATTTGGTTTGACCTTCTGTAATTCCCCGTCTTACAAGCGGAAGCTAGGGCAGAAGGGCTCTGAGCAGGTTATTAAGCTGCTAGTGCGTAGTTTTCGTCGTTTGCGACTATTTTTTTGCGGTTTGTTAACGAGGCCTACCGCACCTCGGCATGCACCTCAGACTGCAAAATTCCCGTCGAATCCTGAATCAGCCCCAAGGTATGAATGCATAGTACCAGAAATTTATTACCTGTCTAGCACTATAGCAATCAAGTGGTTAAGTTTAACGCAGTGAGCTTTTCATTACTCGTGCTTTTTGACGCTGCCAATCGCGATCTTTGATGTCTTCGCGTTTGTCGTGCATCTTTTTACCTTTCGCGACGCCAACTTTTAATTTAGCCCAAGAACGAGACCAGTAAAGAGAAAGCGCGGTTAATGTCATCCCCTCGCGGTTGATGCGACCAAAAAGGTTATCGAGTTCGCGACGAGACATTAGCAGCTTACGCACCCGAGTCGGCTCCGCGACCACGTGAGTTGACGCCTGGTTTAAAGGGGTAATCGTCATACCACTAATAAACGCCTGACCGTCACGCATAAACACGTAACTCTCCGCGATGTTTGCTTTGCCTTGGCGAAGTGACTTCACTTCCCAGCCTTGTAACTCAATGCCAGCTTCAACTTCATCTTCGATGAAATACTCGTGGCGAGCTTTTTTATTGAGCGCGATAGTATTGCTACCGGCTTTTGATTTTGTATTTTTCTTTGCCATAATCACCACATTATACGGATTGCTTCTCGCATAGGAAATCCCTTATTTACGCTATGTGCGAATAAAAGTAAAATCCTAAGCAGATAAAAGGATTAGATAGGAGAGGTTATGAAGCAAGTCAGTCGCTCTGCCTTGGTCTCATTTAGTGCCAAGCAGATGTACGATTTGGTCAACGATGTTGCTCAATACCCCAAATTTTTACCCGGTTGTGCCGATGCCAAAATTTTAGAAACCAGTGATCAGGCGATGGTGGCATCTGTGTTTATTTCCAAGGCCGGGATCAGTAAAACTTTCACGACTGCCAATACATTGATCAAAAACGAAGCTATATTGATGAAACTGGTTGATGGCCCTTTTAAATCACTGTCGGGTGGTTGGCATTTCACTCCGCTTGATGATACGGCTTGTAAAGTGGAATTAAAACTGGATTTTGAATTTTCTAGTAAAATGATCGAATTGGCTTTTGGTCGAATCTTCAATGAATTAACCAATAATATGGTCAACGCTTTTACCGAGCGTGCTAAGCAGGTGTACCTCTAATGTCAGATACCATGATCCATGTCGAAGTTGTCTATGCGTTGCCTCACGAACAAAGAGTGATCAAATTGGTGGTCAACCAAGAGGCGACAGTACGTTCTATTATCGAACAGTCTGGGATATTAGAGGCGTTCCCAGAGATTGATCTCGATAAAAACAAAGTGGGTGTGTTTAGCCGCAACATCAAACTCGATGCCAACGTTCGCGACCAAGATAGAATTGAGATCTACCGGCCGCTTCTTGCTGATCCAAAAGAAATTCGCCGCAAGCGTGCCGAGCAAGCTAAAAATGAGAATAAAAAATAGGCACCGTCATGGTGCCTTACATGTTTGGGTTGCTTTGCAAAGGCAATGAAAGCCTTTAAATGTTATTGCAAAGCTTCAAAGAAGTGGTCACTGACTTTAAAGTCCCCAGAGACCGTTTTGAGTAACCCCTCATCATTAAAGTTTACTATCAGGTTCTTTTGCACAGACTCTTCGTGATTTTCTGTATGGTGATAAATGTAATACCAAGTATTCGGATAGCCATTTTCCACCAACATTGGCGAGCCTAACACGTATTGGACTTGCTTCATCGTCATGCCAAAGCGAAGTTTATCGACCGCGGTTTGCTCAACATAATTACCTTGATTGATATCAATGCGGTAAACCAATTTTTCGAGTACGGAACAGCCAGACAATAAGGCCATAGATAGGGGAATGGTAATAAGCCACTTCTTTGATTGCATAATTCTTCTTTCGAAACCTCTGAGTACTGCGCTGATAATAAACAAGCCCACGTGATAATACCAACCCCAATGATTGACTGAGAACCTTACGGGATAAAAAAAGCGCATAAGGGCGTAGCTTTGTTCGCCCCAAATTAACATCCGCTTTTGGCTAGGTTAGCGGCTTTATGGGTTACGGGTAACGGTGTCATACCGATTAAAGCCCGATGGTTTTGAGCACCACAGTGAAAACCCGCTTATGGGGTAACGTACAATGCAAAAAATCGGATGGTAACCTGCCGATAGACTTCCTTGTAACCGCTGTTGAGACTACAGAATTACCGAGAAGTTGCAAATAATTTCCCATTATTCGTGGGGGATAAGTCAGGTTGATGCACTTTTTTCATCAAACGCCCCTTGTGATTACCCGTTGCATTGGGGCGTTTGTCATGGAGAGGAGATTACGCGGCAATTAAAAGCTCGCGTGCATTGGCCAGTGTCGATTCGGTTATTTGGCTGCCACCGAGTAAACGCGCTAACTCTTCGATGCGCTGTTGCGGGCTTAGGCGACGCATTTGTGTTTCGGTTTGCCCATCGCGCGTGTCTTTGGCCACAAATAATTGCTCGTGCCCATAGCCTGCCACTTGTGGTAAGTGAGTGACACACAATACCTGAGTTGATTGACCAAGTTGACGCAGCATTTTACCGACAACCGCCGCAGTAGGGCCACTAATTCCCACATCGACTTCATCAAAAATCAGACTTGGTGTGTCGACTTTTTGCGCCGTAATGACTTGGATAGCCAAAGAAATCCGAGAAAGCTCACCGCCCGAAGCGACTTTGGCAATCGGCTGTAATGGTTGGCCTGGGTTGGTCGATACCATAAAGCAAAGGTTGTCCAAACCGGTTGGAGAAGGGCGGCGTTCATCATAGTTGATGTCAATGGCAAACTGCGCTTTTTCCATGCTGAGTTCATGCATGCTTTGGGTGATCAGTGTGTTGAGCTCTTTCGCGTAACGCAGTCTGGATTGATGCAGTTTTTCTGAGGCTTGCAAGAAAGTTTGATAGTGCTGTTCAACTTCTTCTTGCAACGCTTCTAATCGGTCATCAGAGCTGTCGAGCAGTTCGATATCACTGAGCAATTGCTGGTGATGCTCATACAGTGATTCAGGAGCAACTTGGTGCTTTTTCGACAAAGACATCACTTTAGAGTAGCGCTGCTCAACAAAGGCCATCCGCTGCGGATCGACATCGATGGCATCCAAATAATGGCGAAGCTCATTGTTGGTTTCTTCCAGCTGGATCATCGCCTCGGAAACCATGTTTGGTAACTCTTTCAGTGACTCATCAAGCTCGGCAAGCTGGATCAAGGTTTGACTCACACATTGCAATAAAGCAATCGCGTTAACGTCATCATTTTCATACAGCAAGTCAATCGCTTGTTGGCTGGCCATCGCGAGATCACCACTGTTAGACAAGCGTTTGTGCTCTTGCTCAAGCTGCTCGTACTCGTCTTCACCAATCGCCAATTCGTTGAGCTCTTTAATTTGGTATTCTAAGAGCTGCTTTTGTGCTTGGTTTTGTAAGCTATTTTCTTTGAGGTTTTTCAGATGATTATCAGCCTGGCGCCAAGATTGATAAGCCTGGCGTGTTTGCTTTAACAAACCGTGATGGCTGGCGTATTGATCGAGCATCGACATTTGATGGTCGCTTTTCATCAACTGATGATGAGCGTGCTGACCGTGAATGTTGATCAAGAGTTGTCCAAGGGCTTTGAGTTGAGAAAGCGGAACCGGCGCACCATTGATAAAGGCTCTTGAGCGGCCTTCTTTAGAAATGGTACGGCGTAAAATGCACTCTTTCCCCTCGAGTAATTCATTGTCTTCCAACCAACGTTTAGCAGCGATATTATTATCGAGCAAAAACGCGGCACTGACCTCGGTTTTCTCCTCGCCTTGACGAACCATGCTCGCTTCAGCACGGCCACCTAAGCACAGTCCAAGGGCATCAATCGCAATGGATTTACCGGCACCGGTTTCCCCAGTAATGGTGGTCATTCCAGATGAAAGCTCGAGTTGTAGTGATTTGACGATCGCAAAATTATTGACGCTTAGATGAGCCAGCATAAGACAAGTCCTGTATAAAGAATCATACTGTGTATGAGTACAGTATATACTGTTCCTTTATACAGTAAATAGTCTAAGTGAAAATTGTGATTTTGATCTAAGAATGTTGTATGGGGTAATGCTTGTGATGAGCATAAAAAAGCACTTTAAAATCCGTTGTTTATGTTTCGAGATACGACAACGTTTTTTTAAAGTGCGATGATGGGTGACCAATCTAAGTGGTTGATTTTATGTTCAAAGGTTCGGTTGAATCAGAAGTTAAACCGCTCGACGGCTTAGAAAAGTTTACTCGACCAGCCCAATTTACTGCGTAATACGTGATAGTAACTGTAGTCTTTAGGGTGAACGAGGTGTAACACATTGGGACTTTGAAAAATGTGTATTTCATCGCCGGGGTTCACAGAAAGGGATACTTGCCCATCACATACCACCTCTTGTGTACCGCGGTTATTGGGCGATACTACCAGTTTAATGCGTCGCTTACTGTCGACCACTAAAGGACGACTCGATAGGGTATGTGGAAACATCGGCACCAGGGAGATGGCATTGAGACTGGGCGATAAAATTGGCCCGCCGCCAGACAGCGAATATGCCGTTGAACCGGTGGGCGTTGAGATTATCAACCCGTCTGAGCGCTGAGAAAACGCAAACGTGTCATCAATATAAACCTCAAACTCGATCATGTGTGCCACTTGGCCTGGGTGTAACACAGCTTCGTTGAGGGCGGCGTTGCGAGTTTTTAATTCTCCGTGTCTGTGTACCTCCGCTTCTAATAAAAAGCGCTCCTCAAGCACGTATTCACCGGCGAGGACTTCACTGAGTGATTGCTCGAATTCTTCGGGGTTTAAATCGGTTAAAAAACCGAGGTTGCCGCGATTCACCCCAATGACATGAATGCTCGAACGAGATAAAATTCTCGCAGCGCCGAGCATATTACCATCGCCACCAACCACAATGGCCAAATCGGCGTGTTGACTGAGTTCGAGCAAACTCATGAATGAAACCCCTTGAAGATCAGCCAATAGATCCGCGAGGCGATCATCGAATTTGACCTGGTAACCGGCCTTAGTCAGCCAGTGATATAAATCGCGATGGGTTTGAATGGCTTTTTGATCTCGGGGTTTACCGATAATGGCGATCACGTTAAAGTTTTTTTTCATAGTTTTTCCGTGGTCTAAGGACTTGAATCGGGAAACATCGTCCCCATAATAAAGGCAAGTTACCTCAATAAGCGAATTTTTATGCCTTTATAGGAAACATAACTTAAAAGGTGTGAAAGGCATAGCGTTGAATTCTGGAGATATCATGAGCAACGAAGATAAGAAAATTCAAGATGAAGAACTGCAACCTGAAGTCGAAGTGGTTGAAGAGACAGAAGCTGAGATCGTGGGTTCTGACGCCGATGTTGAGTGGAATGAAGCCAATGTTGAGCAAGACAGTCAAATTGCTCAACTCGAAGCTGCATTAGCTGCCAGCGAAGCAAAAGTGAAAGAGCAACAAGATTCTGTCTTGCGTGCCAAAGCGGAAATGGAAAACGTCCGTCGCCGCAGTGAGCAAGAAATTGACAAAGCGCGTAAATTTGCACTGAATAAATTTGCCGAAGAGCTCTTACCGGTTATCGATAACTTAGAGCGCGCAATTCAAGCGGCAGATACCGAAGCTGAAGCGGTAAAACCTTTGCTTGAAGGTGTGGAGATGACACACAAGTCATTTGTTGACACCATCGCTAAGTTTGGCCTGAAAGAAATCAACCCAGAAGGTGAAACGTTCAATCCTGAGTATCATCAAGCGATGTCAATTCAAGAAAGTGCGGATCACGAACCGAACACCGTGATGTTCGTGATGCAAAAAGGTTACGAACTCAATGGCCGCGTTATTCGCCCAGCCATGGTGATGGTGTCTAAGTAATCCATTAAGCCTTGCTTTTTATCACAAGCCGGCTCGACTGACGTTGAGCCGGCTTGTTTATTTTCAGCTGATCTTGATTTAATTGCGCTTATCACTCCGTCCTCACGATTCAATTTTTTCGTGAAAGCTTGTAATGACTCAATCCTTAGTTATTGAAAAATAGAGTGATAGCTAAAACATTTAAGCGGTTCATTGACACAAATTAGCCGTCTTAAAGGCATTTTTTTAAAATTAGTGAACTTTTTTTATTGGTATCCCTTGAAAAGCAAGTGGACGCCCTTATCTATGTGGCATAAGCGAAACAAACATTAATTATTTTTGTTTGTTAGTAAGGGTTGAAAGCCCAATGTCCATCCCCATATATGGGGTATAGCCAAACGAAAATAGAATTTATCGGAGATAGCCTGATGGGTAAAATCATTGGTATTGACTTAGGTACGACTAACTCTTGTCTAGCAGTTCTAGACGGTGACAAACCACGTGTAATTGAAAATGCTGAAGGTGAGCGTACTACGCCTTCTGTCATCGCTTACACCAAAGACGGTGAAACACTTGTCGGTCAACCTGCTAAACGTCAAGCAGTTACGAACCCTGAAAACACGCTATTTGCAATTA
Source organism: Vibrio sp. HB236076 (assembly GCF_040957575.1). Lineage (NCBI taxonomy): Bacteria > Pseudomonadati > Pseudomonadota > Gammaproteobacteria > Vibrionales > Vibrionaceae > Vibrio > Vibrio sp. HB236076. Next base: position 2,352,728 of record NZ_CP162601.1, on the reverse strand, counting down.
AGCGTTTGATCGGTCGTCGTTTTGAAGACGAAGAAGTTCAACGTGATATTCAAATCATGCCTTACAAAATTGTCAAAGCTGACAATGGCGATGCTTGGGTTGAAGCGAAAGGCCAAAAAATGGCTGCGCCACAAGTCTCTGCAGAAGTTCTTAAGAAAATGAAGAAAACTGCAGAAGACTACCTAGGTGAAGAAGTAACGGGTGCGGTCATTACAGTTCCTGCTTACTTTAACGACGCTCAACGTCAAGCGACAAAAGACGCTGGCCGTATCGCCGGTCTTGAAGTAAAACGTATTATCAACGAGCCAACCGCAGCGGCACTGGCTTACGGCCTAGATAAGAAAGGCGGCGATCGCACTATCGCAGTATACGACCTTGGTGGTGGTACTTTCGATATCTCAATCATCGAAATCGATGAAGTGGAAGGCGAGCAAACGTTCGAAGTTCTTGCAACCAACGGTGATACACACCTAGGTGGTGAAGACTTTGACAACCGTATGATCAACTACTTGGTTGACGAGTTTAAGTCTGAGCAAGGCATCGACCTTCGCAACGACCCACTTGCGATGCAACGCGTTAAAGAAGCGGCAGAAAAAGCGAAGATCGAATTGTCTTCAGCACAGCAAACTGACGTTAACTTGCCATACGTAACGGCAGACGCAACAGGTCCTAAACACATGAACGTGAAAGTGACTCGTGCCAAACTTGAGTCATTGGTTGAAGATCTTGTTCAACGTTCACTTGAGCCGCTTAAAGTGGCACTGGCTGACGCTGACCTGTCTGTGAGTGAAATCACTGACGTTATCTTGGTCGGTGGTCAAACACGTATGCCAATGGTACAAGCGAAAGTGGCTGAGTTCTTCGGTAAAGAAGCTCGCCGTGACGTTAACCCTGATGAAGCGGTTGCGATTGGCGCTGCAGTTCAAGGTGGTGTCCTTGCCGGTGACGTGAAAGACGTTCTTCTTCTTGACGTAACTCCGCTTTCTTTTGGTATCGAAACCATGGGCGGCGTAATGACGAAGTTGATTGAGAAAAACACTACAATCCCAACTAAAGCGGATCAAGTGTTCTCAACCGCAGAAGATAACCAAAGCGCAGTAACGATTCACGTATTGCAAGGTGAGCGTAAGCAAGCGACTTACAACAAGTCTCTAGGTCAATTCAACCTAGAAGGCATTCAGCCTGCACCACGTGGTGTGCCACAAATCGAAGTAACTTTCGACTTGGACGCTGACGGTATCTTGAACGTGTCTGCGAAAGACAAGCAAACAGGTAAAGAGCAGAAGATCACTATCCAAGCTTCTGGCGGTTTGTCTGACGAAGAAATCGAGAAAATGGTTCAAGAAGCAGAAGCAAACAAAGAAGCGGACAAAAAGTTCGAAGAGCTCGCTTCTGCGCGTAACCAAGCAGACCAAATGGTTCACGCAACTCGCAAGCAAGTGACTGAAGCGGGTGATGCACTGCCTGCTGAAGACAAAGAGAAGATTGAAGCGGCGATTGCGGAAGTTGAAACTGCTCGTAAAGGCGAAGACAAAGAAGCTATCGAAGCGAAAGTTCAAGCTCTGATGGAAGCGTCTCAAAAACTAATGGAAATCGCACAGCAAAAAGCACAAGCGGAAGCGGGTGCAAGCGCTCAAGGCGAGCAAAACACAGCTGATGACGACGTTGTTGACGCTGAGTTCGAAGAAGTAAAAGACGATAAAAAATAATTGAATCTGAGTAGGCAAAGTTCTTCTTTGCCGAAAAGACGATGTTTTTCTTCGTTAACGGGCGTTTGGGGTAACTCTTACGCCCGTCTATTTGTCCACAATATCGCTCTAAGCAAACGGATTAAGACACTCTGATCAGTTTGCTTAGAACGATATAAACCACACAGCGGTGAACTGCCGTTAGAAGTAGCAATTGGTGACTGAAACTATGTCAAAACGTGATTTTTACGAAGTATTAGGCGTAAGCCGAGACGCCTCTGAGCGCGACATTAAAAAGGCGTATAAGCGTCTGGCAATGAAGTTCCACCCGGATAGAAACCCTGGTGACAAAGAAGCGGCGGGTAAGTTTAAAGAAGTAAAAGAAGCGTACGAAATTCTAACCGATGCTCAGAAAAAAGCGGCGTACGATCAATATGGTCATGCTGCGTTTGAGCAAGGCCAAGGCGGCTATGGCGGCGGCGGCTTCGGTGGCGGCGGCGCAGACTTTGGCGATATCTTCGGTGACGTCTTTGGTGATATCTTCGGCGGTGGTCGACGTGGTGGCGGCCAAGCGCGAGCACAGCGCGGTGCCGATCTTCGCTACAACATGGAGTTGACCTTAGAAGAAGCCGTACGCGGTGTGTCGAAAGAGATCCGAGTTCCGACTATGGTTCACTGTGACACTTGTGATGGCAGTGGGGCGAAAAAAGGCTCGACACCAGAGACCTGTGGTACCTGTCATGGGCACGGCCAAGTGCAAATGCGCCAAGGTTTCTTTGCGGTTCAACAAACCTGCCCAACCTGTAATGGTAAAGGGAAGATCATTAAAGACCCATGTAACTCTTGTCATGGTCAAGGTCGCAAGCAAGAAACAAAAACGCTGAATGTCAAAATCCCAGCCGGTGTCGACACGGGTGATCGCATTCGTTTGAACAACGAAGGCGAAGCCGGGGAAATGGGGGCGCCAGCCGGTGATCTTTATGTCCAAGTTCACGTTAAAGAGCACCACATTTTTGATCGTGATGGCAATAACCTACACTGTGAGGTGCCAATTAGCTTTGCAATGGCTGCTCTGGGTGGTGAAGTCGAAGTCCCTACGTTAGATGGCCGCGTCAGCTTAAAAGTACCGGAAGAAACTCAAACCGGTCGTATGTTCCGCATGCGTGGCAAAGGGGTACAAAATGTTCGCGGCGCTGGTGTCGGTGATTTGATTGTTAAACTTGTGGTTGAAACACCGGTTAAACTCAGCACCAAACAAAAAGACTTATTGCGTGAATTTGATGAGTCATGTGGCGGTGATTCGGGCCACAAACACAAGCCTAAATCAGAAGGCTTTTTCCAAGGCGTGAAAAAGTTCTTTGACGATTTAACCAGTTAATTTGTTGTGTATTAACGTATGACAGCCTGCTTTAAGCGGGCTGTTTTTTTATCCGTTGAGTTTTCTCTTCAACGCGCTTTTTACGTACCGAAACCTCGATTTTTTCCTGTTGTTGTCACAGTTTCTCACCCTAAAGCCTGTCACTCTGGCATGATTTCATACTCCTTCACCGCTTATTTTCGTCCTCCAATCCTTTCCCTTCACCGCCCTGATTCTAAACTGTCATCAATGGCTTAGATTTCAGGGAATTTGGGTGAGTCTGCCAAGGTAAAAAAGCATGACCTGGTGTCATCAACCTTGGCAGTCATGGGTGATTAGCAGGGGAAAGTGATGAAAAAGAAACAAGGCTTTAGTTTGATTGAGCTTTTAGTCTGCGTATTTTTATTAACACTGCTCAGCGGCTTTTCTTTGCCCTTTGGCCAAGTTGTGACCGAACGCGAGACACTAACGGCGAACGGCAAGGCGCTCTACGGTTTTTTACAGTACAGCCAATCTTTAACTCAGACATTGGGCAAGCCTTTATGGCTTCACCTGGGGCATCCCGCATCGAAGTGGCAATCTCATTGGCAACTGACTTTATCCGACTCACCAAACGCAGACGCCGATGAGTTTGTGACCGTTTGGGCTCAACTTCGCTCTGATGATACCCATCAACTGGAGTTTTCTCACAATTATGCCCAAGCGAGAGTCAAGTTTCTTGCCCGTCGTGGTCAACCCATTTCCGGTCACCTCCTACTGAGATCCTCTGAAGGTGAATCGGCCATCAAAACCATTTTATCCATGCATTCCGGTCGGATCCGCCAATGCGCTACACAGTTAGCATACACTCATGGATTAGACTGGTGTGGTTAAGATGGTCAACGTGACGCTGCGTGACCAGAAAGGGGCAAAGTCCTTGTTAACGGCAATAAAAAGGCAGCGGGGCCTCAGTTTCATTGAGCTATTGATGACTCTACTGATTGCCTCTTTAGTCATACTTTTGGCCAGTGGCTTTTTTGTCACCTTTCGCCAAACGATGAGCACGCAATGGCAAGCACTGACCTTGCGACAACTGATCGATAAACAAGTCGCGGTAATGGCGGATGATTTGGCCCATGCCGGCGCACAAGTTCAATGGTCATCGACAATAGCGTCCCATTGGCCAATTGACATTGCCGAGCAAGGCAAACAAATGACGTTATTTTTTCAAGTATCAGACGAGGTGAATGTCTGGCAGCAATACATTCGCTATCAACAACAAGGGAAACAATTGAAATTGTGTGAGTGGCGTCAGGCGATCAGTGCCCCCTACAGTACGCAGCCGCAGGCCCCCTGTTATCAAATTTGGGATACGAGCTTTATTCAAGTCAGTGAACTTAACATTGCTGCTTTTACTCATCAACGAGGTGACACCACAGTGTTAGAGCTTGAGATCTCCTTAACCGCTGCTTTAACTGCGCAGCCAAATGCGTTTTATACTCGTCAGCGCAAGGTACTGGTTAACAATATTATCTTGGGTCAGGGAGGGTAATGTCGTGAGCCAATCGAACTTGAGGTTATTGCTATCATGAGATCTCTTACTGTGCAAAAGAGACACCGTCGGCCTTTTGTTCCCTCAAAGCGCAATCGCCGCCTGGGAGTGTCTGATCAGTCGGGTTTTTTCTCATTAATTTTTATTAGCTTGGTCACGCTCATTTTGAGCCAATATTATGCGCAGGTCACCCGTGAGCAATGGCAAATGGCCAGGCTTGCTCACCTTTATCAAGAGAGGCAAAAAAACCAGTGGCGTTTACAAGGCGATCTCAGCTGCGTGTATCAATCACTGTTGGATCAGGTGATTCTCAAAGCGGATACGCCATTGTCTGGCTGTGATGAAAGCGCTCAAGTGATGTGGCTTGAATACCCTAAGCGACTGAAAATTAGACGTGATAATGAGGAAATACAGCACAGCCTTGTGATTGTGCCCCGGCAGGCACATTGGGCGATTGCCACTCACTCTGACTTGATATTGGACGGACAGTTGAGTCTTGAGCCTTTAAGTGAACTGTCACCGTGTCTAGGCGTGATCAGCCAGAGCAAATGGAGAGTCTCAGCACAAAGCGGGCTTTTTTATCGCGCGCCTTGGTCATCAGAGGGTAGGGTAGAATGTGCGCTAGAAGCGCCGCAATTGAACTCTCAGGATCCACTGCCACCTCACCAAGAACAAGCCAAGTGGCAACAAGACGCCCGCTTTGTTAACCCACAAGAGGTTGATCAAGCCCTGAATGACTTTGTCGCTGGCTTAGACATCACCGAGGCTCAACAAGATTTTTGGCGCAAAGCACAATGGAGTCATCTAGGTCTGGTCGGCGACAGTCGTGAATTTCAAACCTGTCAGTCCTGGTTAGAAGAAGGCCTTACGACAGGGAAGCGCTATTTTGCCTGGCGTGGCGATTGTGCTTTGTCTGGAGATGTTCAATCTGCACAGGGTATGGTTTTTTGGCTGCACAACGGCACGCTGGTCTGTGACCACTGTCAGATGCATGCCGCCTTAGTGACGACTCAAGATGTTGACTGGCAAGCGTCAATGTGGGCCAAGCAACAGGTGAATCAAGCACTCAGTGTTAGCGAGTCCGACACGATACAGCCACATTTTGTGGCCTTGGGTACGTGGTTTTGGCGTGGCAATCTTCTCTTTACCCAACAAGAGGCCAGTATTTACCTCACTGGGCAAGGCAGTATTCAGGCGACAAGGGTGGAGAATGGTGAGTGGGGAAACGTCATTTTTTGGAGGCCATATGGGCTGTATCGTTCGGCGACCGTTGGGATTTAGCTTATTAGAGCCGATGATTGCCTTGGTGGTATGCAGTCTCTTTTGCACGGTGATTTGGCAGTGCTGGAGTAATAGCCTTTATCATCAGTACATCGTGGCGCAAAAATCACAAGTACTCCAATGGGCGCAGACCCATTACACACAGCAATTTTTGCTATTTTATCAAGGGCAGTCGCTGACTTCTGCATCAGGCCATTGGCAAGGTTTACAACAACAAACGATCTATTGGCAGCAAACCATCACTGAGCGGGCCGATCATTTTGTTGAGCTACAATTAGACGTTCATTGGCAAACGGAGCGCGGGCAAGAGTATCACATCGATATACAAACGGGGGTTAGCCATCTTACTCAGGATGTTGCCCCCTTATCTTGGATAGCCAACCGGCAATAACCGGCGTATTTCTCTTGGGAAACCATTGGTGTTCTGGGTGAGGTTCGGTATCCTAGCGGCTGTTATTAGGTGAGGTAATCATGGAACCATTTTCTTCTCAGCAGCCCGGCAACGAAGCGCGATTCACAGAGCTGGATCAACATTATATGCAAATGGCGATAGAACTTGCTCGCCAAGCAGAACAACAAGGTGAAGTGCCTATTGGCGCTGTATTGGTGAAAGATCAGCAAGTGATCGCCACCGGTTACAATCAGTCGATCAGCTTGTGTGATCCTTGTGCTCATGCCGAAGTGAACACCTTGCGTCAAGCCGGTAAAACGCTGAATAATTACCGATTGTTAGACACCACGTTGTACGTTACGTTAGAGCCATGCCCTATGTGTGCCGGTGCTTTGTTACATGCCCGAGTCACGCGTATTGTTTACGGAGCGCCAGATTTAAAAGCCGGTGCGGCCGGCACCGTTATCGATGTGTTTAACAGCCCTGCGGCTTTTCACTATGCCCAAGTCGAAGGCGGGCTGCTTGAAGATGAGTGCAAGTCACTGCTGCAAAACTTTTTTAAACGGCGTCGCAAAGAGATCAAACAACAAAAGCAAAAAGCGAAACTGACCGGCCCTCAAATACCAAAAAGCTAGGCTTTACACCTAGCTTCTACGGTTATCGAATTTAATTCGACAATACTTGTACGTAAATTCGGTGCCTAGCACTGATTTTTTTTCTCATATGAGCAAATTTACGCTTTCTTCTATTCGCTGCGACAATATTATTAAGTCGCTTTGCGGTGCGTCTTTTACGCATGGTGTGTTCTCCCCAAATCAGTCATCCCAGTGGACAAGGTATAGCTCTTTATTCTGGGTACTGTTCTTTTACTGATACGACATTTGTTTGGTATAAGCTTTATATCGCTCACATTAATCACAAATCGCCTTTCGGTGACACAATCACCCACTGGCCACTACTCAAAGCTGGGCTATGTCATCGTACATATTGTGATTTTGGTGTAACGGTATCCTGTTATGTCTGCCATAGAGTAGCCCTCTAATGTGACAGAAATAAGTAAGGAACATAGTTAGTTACTGATGCTCGTAGGAACTGCTGTGTGAGTTAGCAGGAGTCATCAAGGCTTGTTTGAACACCCACCAGTCACTTATGCCCAAGACGCGCAATAACAGCCTGGTGAAGGTTTCAGTATGAACCAGACATCTTCTGATGTTGATTCAAGAAGTAAAGTATAGTTTGCCTTTGAAAAATAGGCAATCTTTTTACACCCAAGTGCTTTAACGACACTTGGGTGTATATTGCATGGTTTGTTAGCCGTGACAACGGCGCTTGTAAGGACAGCCCTTAGAGAAATGCCAACCCTGTTGCAAAGGCTTTCCTATTGACACAACAGGTAGAGCAGAGATTAAGTTTGACTCGATGTATCTTCGGACGGTTCGGACGGTGTTGGGCGGTCATTATTGTCGCTGTTGCCATCAGAAACATCAGTCTGGTTTTGGTTGTTGTCTGACGTGTTTTGTTCGCTGTCTGCGCCAACGGTTTGCTCGTTCTCTTGCTCTGCACTGATCGCTTCGTCTAATTCATCTTCATCTTCGTTTTCATCAAGTAGGTCAGGGATCACCGCGAGATCGTCGAAGTTATCATTGTTTTCCAAGCTTGGGTGTTGCTCAACGTGGCCAACAATACTTTGATAATAACGGCGAATGTTTTCAACGTAATTAAGGGCTTCATCCCCACGGGCATAACCATAGCGAGTCTGGGTATAGTATTGCTTTTTACGCAACTGCGGCAGTCTTTCTTTTACATCGCCCCACTCATTGGGGTTGCCGCCTTGGCGCTCAGTGAGACGCCTTGCATCCATCATGTGACCGTAGCCAATGTTGTAGGAGGCCAGGGCAAACCAATATTTTTCATGCGCTTCAATCGAGTCTGGAATACGGGCGATAATACGGCGAAAATAAGCCACACCACCGCGTATGGATTGCTCGGGATCCAGGCGGTCTGTCACGCCGACACTACGAGCAGTGGGCAAAGTCAGCATCATCATTCCTCTGACCCCAGTTGGCGATTTGGCTTTGGGCCGCCAATGAGACTCTTGATAGGAAATCGCCGCGATAAGGCGCCAGTCAAACTCCTCTGAATACTTTTTAAAAATCGGCTCCCATTTCGGCAGGGTTTTATCTAAGGCGCGAATAAAGGCGCGAGTATCCACATAATCAAACGAACCAATGTGACCGAGATACTTTTCTTCTAAATTCGCCAGTTGCCCCGACTGCTGCAGTTGACCAAAAAACTCGATCAGTAAAGCGTATAAGCTTTCGTCTTCGGAGCGTCGTAAATACCAAGACACGGGTTGATCTTCTGTCAATTCAAACGCCGTGGCTAAATCAGGGTAGAGACGCTGTGCTAGAGAAAGCTCTATCGAATCGGCAACGGTAAAAGGCAGATCGCCCGACGAGACTTGTTGAAGCAAGTCTTGATTGTCGGCATTAGTGACCGCGCGAAAGGCGAGTTCAGGCTCGTTTTGTTGCTGTTGTTTTAAGGTATCAACAAAAGAAGAGTTGGCGACGACCTTGAGAGTGCTTTCTCGGGCTAACTCTGGATTATTGGTGGCGAGGTTGTCGACGTGTTGCTGCTGGTATTTGACCAGTTGTTTGAGATCCCGTGGCCGCCTCTGGCCTTTTTTGTAGATCACTTGTTGGCTGACATAGTAATAGGTGGGGCCTGGGTGAAACCCTTCATCATCAGCAGTTTCTTGATTGAGGCCCGTCGCGATCAGATCGATTTCCCCTTTTTGCAAGGCAGGAAAAAGTTCCGCCAATCGATAAGCCGGCTTGATTTCTATGCGAACGCCAAGCTCTTTGGCCAGCGCCTGAGCCAACTCGTAATCTAACCCTGTCGGGCCTTCAGGGCCTATGTAGTAAGACAACTGATTATTCAGGGTTCCGACTCTTAACACCCCCCGTTGTTGAATTTTTTCGAGATCGCTTTTCGGCTGGGATTCAATTTGGCAACCGGTGAGTAACAGTAGGGCAGCGCATAAGGCAAAGCAGCGGATAAGAGCAGAGGGTAGTCGAATCATGAAAAATCCAATTAAAGGTTTATTTATTGTTATATCAAAGCCGAGCGATAAGGCAAAGTGTTGACATGATATCAGGAAGGCTTATCAACACTGAATTTATTTTCAAAAAAAGAAAAAAAACGCGCAAACGGTTGCTTTCGGTGTTACATCACAAAAATAAATCCTTTATAATGCAGCCGAACTGAGAGATTAAATTGATTTGTGTTTATGGTTTTAGTCTTTAACTATATGAATATAAATCAATTTTTTCTTAATTCATCTGTCAGAAGAGACCTAAGCATATGAGAATTTTGCGTGGTTCCCCCGCTCTTTCCGAATTTCGCACCAACAAACTACTCGACTTGTGCCGCGAACATGCCCTCCCCATCAGTGATATTTATGCTGAGTTTGTTCACTTTGCTGATCTTACTGCTGAGTTGTCTGTATCAGAATTAGAAACGTTACAGCAACTGTTGACTTATGGGCCGACGATTGAAGAGCATGAGCCCAAAGGGTTATTGCGCTTAGTGACGCCTCGCCCTGGTACGATTTCGCCATGGTCTTCAAAAGCGACAGATATTGCACATAACTGTGGATTGTCATCCGTGGCGCGTCTTGAGCGTGGCTGCGCTTACTACATCGACAGTGAGGTTCCTTTAACGTCACAGCAGACTGAGCAATTATCAGCTCTGATCCACGATCGCATGATGGAAACGGTCTTTGACGAGCTTGAGCAAGCTCAACAGTTGTTCCACCATGCAGAGCCTGCTGAAATGACCGCGGTGGATATCCTAGCGGGTGGAAAAGCGGCGCTTGAAGAAGCAAACGTTTCCCTTGGTTTGGCTTTGGCTGACGATGAAATTGATTACTTAGTTGAAAACTTTACCAAACTGGGCCGCAACCCAAATGACATTGAGTTAATGATGTTTGCTCAAGCGAACTCAGAGCATTGTCGCCACAAAATCTTTAATGCCGATTGGACCATTGACGGGGTTAAACAAGAGAAATCTTTGTTTAAGATGATCAAAAATACCTATGAGAAAAACCCCGAGCACGTTTTGTCTGCTTATAAAGACAACGCCGCAGTCATGACCGGCTCTCAGGTTGGGCGCTTCTTCCCCGATCCAAACTCACGCCAGTACCAATACCATCATGAAAATGCCCATATTTTGATGAAGGTGGAAACGCATAACCACCCAACGGCCATTTCACCTTGGCCTGGTGCGTCAACCGGCAGCGGTGGTGAGATACGCGATGAAGGTGCAACCGGTATTGGTGGTAAACCAAAGGCGGGCTTGGTCGGTTTTTCCGTGTCGAACTTACGTATTCCAGGCTTTGTTCAACCTTGGGAAAGCGATTTTGGAAAGCCAAGTCGCATTGTCAACGCTCTTGATATTATGCTGGAAGGCCCATTGGGCGGCGCGGCATTTAACAATGAATTTGGTCGACCTAACTTGTTGGGCTACTTCCGTACCTATGAAGAAAAAGTCACCTCACACGGCGGTGAAGAAGTACGTGGTTACCACAAGCCGATCATGATTGCCGGTGGTATGGGCAACATCCGCGAAGAGCACGTCGAGAAAAAAGAGATCCCTGTTGGGGCTAAATTGATTGTTCTCGGTGGCCCGGCGATGAACATCGGCTTAGGCGGCGGCGCGGCATCGTCAATGGCGTCAGGTCAATCGTCTGAAGATCTTGATTTTGCCTCGGTACAACGCGAAAACCCTGAAATGGAACGCCGTTGTCAAGAGGTGATCGATCGCTGCTGGCAACTCGGTGAGCAAAACCCGATTGCCTTTATCCACGATGTGGGCGCTGGCGGGATCTCTAATGCGCTACCTGAGCTCGTCAATGACGGCGAACGCGGTGGTAAATTCCAATTGCGCGATGTGCCAAATGATGAGCCAGGCATGAGCCCATTAGCGATTTGGTGTAATGAATCACAAGAGCGTTACGTTTTGGCGGTGTCGACCGAGCACATGGCAACCTTTGAAGCGATTTGTCATCGTGAGCGTGCGCCGTTTGCTGTGGTTGGCGAAGCGACAGAAGAGCGTCACTTGACCTTAGAAGATTCTCACTTTGACAACACGCCAATCGATATGCCAATGGATATTTTACTTGGCAAGCCACCGAAAATGTCTCGTGAAGCGACGACAGTGAAAGTGGAAGGGCAGTCTCTTGTTCGCGATGGTATTGAAATCGATCAAGCGATTGATCGCGTTTTGCGTTTGCCTGCAGTCGCAGAAAAAACCTTCTTGATCACCATTGGTGACCGCTCGGTAACCGGTTTGGTGGCACGAGATCAAATGGTTGGCCCTTGGCAGATCCCGGTTGCGAACTGCGCGGTAACAGCGGCGAGCTACGATACTTACCACGGTGAAGCGATGTCGATGGGAGAGAGAACCCCGGTTGCATTACTTGACTTTGGCGCTTCAGCGCGTTTGGCTGTGGCAGAGTCGTTAACCAACATTGCCGCCACTGATATCGGTAGCCTAGCTCATATCAAATTATCGGCCAACTGGATGTCACCAGCCGGCCACCCGGGTGAAGATGCCGGTCTGTACGAAGCGGTAAAAGCGGTCGGTGAGGAGTTGTGTCCAGCTCTTGGTCTGACCATTCCTGTTGGTAAAGACTCGATGTCGATGAAGACCCAATGGCAAGAAGATGGTCAAGAAAAATCGGTGACTTCGCCATTGTCTTTGGTGATCACTGCTTTTGCTCGTGTTGAAGACGTAAGAAAAACCATTACGCCACAGCTTCGTACCGATCTTGGCGAGACCCGTTTGTTAGCCATCGACTTAGGTCAAGGCAAAAACCGTCTTGGCGCAACCGCTCTGGCTCAGGTTTACAAACAGTTAGGGGATAAGCCTGCTGATGTTGACAGCCCAGAGTTGTTAAAAGGCTTCTTTAATGCCATGCAGCAATTGGTTCGCGATGAGTCTTTGATTGCTTATCACGATAAAGGCGATGGTGGTTTGCTAGTCACCTTGGCAGAAATGGCGTTTGCCGGTCATTGTGGTCTCGACGTCGATATTCAAACGCTTGGCGAGGATGCTTTGGCGGCGTTATTTAACGAAGAACTCGGCGCCGTGATCCAAATCAAAGCGCAAGACTTGGATAAAGTACAAGGCGTACTGGCTCAGTTTGGCTTGGCGCAATGCAGTCATGTTCTCGGTACCGTGACGGCGGATGATCGCTTTGTCATTCGCTCTGGTGAACAAAACGTTGTCGAACGTTCTCGTCTACAACTACGTACCATTTGGGCTGAAACAACACACAAAATGCAAGCCCTACGCGACAACCCTGAGTGCGCGGATCAAGAGTTTGCCGGTAAACAAGCCGACAATGATCCTGGCCTGAATGTAGCGCTGAGCTTTGATGTCCACGAAGACGTTGCAGCACCTTACATCGCGAAGGGAGCTCGCCCTAAAATGGCGGTTTTACGTGAGCAAGGTGTGAACTCTCATGTCGAAATGGCAGCGGCATTTGACCGCGCTGGCTTTGAGTCTGTCGATGTACACATGAGTGATATCTTAACGGGCGCTGCCGTTCTCGAAGATTACCAAGGCCTGGTGGCTTGTGGTGGATTCTCGTACGGCGATGTACTCGGTGCTGGTGAAGGTTGGGCGAAGTCCGTTCTCTTTAATCCACAAGCCAGAGAGCAGTTTGAAACCTTCTTCCAACGCAAAGACAGCTTTGCACTTGGTGTGTGTAATGGCTGTCAAATGCTGTCTAACCTGCGTGATCTCATTCCGGGAGCAGAGTTATGGCCGCGCTTTGTGCGCAATGAATCGGAGCGTTTTGAAGCGCGCTTTAGCCTTGTGGAAGTGCAGAAGTCTGATTCGGTCTTCTTTGACGGTATGGCCGGCTCTCGTATGCCAATCGCCGTTTCTCACGGTGAAGGACGTGTTGAAGTTCGTGATGCGCAGCACCTGCAAGCGCTTGAAGCTTCCGGTACGGTTGCAATGCGTTACGTTGATAACTTTGGTCAGGCGACGCAGCAATACCCGAATAACCCGAACGGGTCGCCTAATGCGATTACAGGGTTAACGACTCAGGATGGCCGTGTCACCATTATGATGCCGCACCCTGAGCGTGTGTTTAGAACCGTCGCCAACTCGTGGCACCCTGATAGTTGGGGTGAAAACAGTGCTTGGATGCGTATGTTCCAAAATGCGCGTAAAAACATCGGCTAATTGCGATGCCAGCAAAGCAGCCCTGAAAAAACAAGCCGCGAAAGCGGCTTGTTTTTTTGTCTTTTGAGGTCAGTTATTATTCTTTGAGGGCAATTTGTCCCGTCGTGAGAGGGGAGCTATCTATCTCGCCAATCTCGTCAATGTAATCTTCAACTCGCTGTTCAACGTCGCCATCTTGAGAAGTAAAGTAGGCCAAATGGAATAGCGCATCGCCTTCATTGACAAGCGGCAAGGTTAACTGGCCGATCACAATACCGGCATTGGGCGCTAACAGCGGCGTTTCTTCATGGCCGAGAGGGTCACTGATATAGGCCAGCAATTCCCCTTTTTCAACCATATCCCCTAAATTCACTACGGTTCTTACAATGCCATTCGTGACCGCTCGTACCCAACTCGTGGAAGTGGCGATAACCGGCTCTGGCAACTGTTTTCGGCTACCACGGTACATATCGATGGCTTTTAAGACTCGACGGATCCCCAATACGCCAGCGCTAATGGACAAGGGATCAAAGCGCAACGCTTCTCCGCCTTCATAGGTCAGCACCGGAATATTGTGTTTTTCAGCTTCACTGCGAATCGAGCCATTGCGCAAAGCCGAATCGATGATCACCGGCGTTGCAAACGCTTTGGCGATACGCTGTGTTTCCGGATTGGTTAAATTAGCGCGAATTTGTGGCAAGTTGGTTCTGTGGATCGCCCCCGTGTGCAGATCGATGATGTAATCACACGATTGAACCACTTCGGTAAAGTAAGTGTGGGCAATACGAGACGCCAGTGCCCCTTTTTCACTGCCAGGAAAACAGCGGTTGAGATCGCGCCTATCGGGTAAGTAACGCGATTTGTGGATAAAACCAAACACATTTACGATCGGCACTGCAATGACCGTACCTTTGAGCTTTTTGGCATCGAGTAAAGCCAGAACTTGACGAACAATTTCTACGCCATTGAGCTCATCACCGTGAATCGCAGCATTGATCAGCAACCGTGGCCCTTGATATTGGCCGTGAATGATTTCGATCGGGATCGACAGCGGGGTATGAGTGTAAAGTTGGGCGACGTCGAGCTCAAGGGCTTTGCGTTCGCCAGCGTGAATCGTCGTACCTAAAAAAGAAATGGACGGGTTTTTTTTGTATGAAGTAGCCATGGGCGCCTCGTTATTTTCAGAGCGCTCACTTTACGAGCATCGAGTTTGAATTTCGAATCTGACTTGTGATGCTGACGATAAATAACCGTTATCATTAACGAGGGGTGATAACGGTTATATTATGCAAGATTAGTATTACTTGGCTGGAATGGCCGCTAATAGCGCGCGCATTTGTTGCCAATACAAATCGACACTGCCGATGTGAACCTGTTCATCGGGTGAGTGGGGGTATTGAATCGTTGGGCCAAAAGAGAGCATGTCCATCTCAGGGTAAGGTTCTTTAAACAAACCACATTCTAACCCGGCATGAATGACCATGATATTGGGTTTGTGGCCGTAGATTTCCTGATACATGTCACGGAAGATGGCCATGATAGGTGAGTTGGGCTCTGGCTTCCAGCCTGGGTAAGCGCCACTAAATTTAACCTGCGCTTGAGCAAGCTCCCCTAGAGCGGTTAGTTGTTGTTCAATGTATTCACGGCCAGAGTCAATCAGTGAGCGAATGAGGCACATGATCGATACGGTGTTTTCTTGACACGTCACCACACCCACATTAAGAGACGTTTCAACGACGCCGCGGACTTCTTCACTCATCTTGGTCACGCCGTTGGGGCAGGCATTTAAGAGGTTGATGACTTTGGTTTGACAGACATCGGTTAATGGCGCGAGTGAGGATTCAACCGCCTCGAGAGTAAAGGTGATGTTAGGTTCAATATCGGCGTACTCTTGGCGTATTAGCGCACAAAATTCGACTAATGCTTGGCGAAGTGGATCGGCGTTTTCACTCGCGATCGCAACCGTGGCAAAGGCCTCTCTTGGAATGGCGTTGCGAAGCGTTCCGCCGTGTATATCGAGGAGCTGCAACGCTAAATTACGCTGAGCTTGATGGAGAAAACGAGCCAATAATTTATTGGCATTTGCTCGGCCTGCGTCAATGTTGACTCCGGAGTGACCGCCGCGCAGTCCTTTTAGTGCAATAGCAAAAGTCTGGTAGCCCTCTTTTAAAGCACGTCTTTCTAATGGCAGTGTGAATTCGCCATCGACCCCTCCGGCACAGCCCATATAGACTTCGCCTTCTTGCTCTGAGTCGGTGTTTAAGAGGATTTCACCGTTTAGCCAACCGGCCTCGAGGCCAAATGCCCCGCCCATGCCCGCTTCTTCATCGACGGTGAGCAAGACTTCGAGAGGGCCGTGTTTAATATTTTTGTCGGCCAAAACGGCCAAGCAACTGGCCAAGCCAATACCATTATCTGCACCGAGAGTGGTGTCTTGAGCTTTAACCCAGTCACCATCGATGTATGGCTTAATCGGGTCATTAAAAAAGTCGTGGTCACACCCTTCGTTCTTCTGCGCCACCATGTCCAAATGCGCTTGCAACACAACGCCTTTGAGGTTTTCCATTCCGGGTGTGGCGGGTTTAGAGATAAACAGGTTTCCAGTTTTATCTTGTTTAACTGCCAAGCCCAATTTGGTTGCCCAGTTGATAATGTAATTGGCGAGTGCTTGTTCGTGTTTAGAAGGGCGGGGAATACGACAGATTTGATCAAAAAAGTCCCAAATGGGATTGTCGGTGCGCTGACGGATAGCAGTGAGAAATTCTGACATGGAAACTCCTTGTTATTATACCAATCTGACTGAGGCGTGTGGTCAATGATAGCGAAGAAAAAAAGTTTGAAAATAGGGCAAAATGCTTTCTTATCACATCAATTTTTCATCATTATCCTTCTCGATATTGTTCAACGTGGTTACCCTTCGTTGCCACTCGTGATGTGACCCCCGGTGTGAGACAGACGGGTTAGTATCCACATAATACAATGTGGTGAAAAACGGCGTTCAGAGTAGCACTCATCATCGGTCTGGGGTAGTCACAGGTTGAGAAATCTTGCCATTCAACAAAAATGCTTTATAAGGCAGGCTAAAAACACTAGGTGTGAACGAATATCAACAGTTTTGTAATTTAATTACAGTAATTGGGGTTTTTATGATGGTTTTGATCGAATTCACTAAAAAATGTTGTAATTATTTTCCTAAGTAGTATATTTACTTTCAAGATCTGATGCGATCTTCTTTATCTTCATAGGTTAGCGGTGAAGGTAAAGACAAAAATGCTCATAGGATGAGTCCGAAAATATCGCCTCCAAGGAACCGAGGATCAATTGTTTTTAACGATTTAGATCAAGAGGTGTAAAATGACAGGTTTAACGAGTGTAAAGTTTTGGCAGCAAACAAATAACGTCTATACACAAAACTTTATGTATCGCCCGTGTTTCGGTTATTGTAAATGACAGTGACCTGGACAAGTGATTGAACGAAAGTTCACCCCCCTATTATTTAGAATTTCCAAGTGATTTTCACGCCGCTTTGCTAGCGGCGTTTTTTTTTGCGACCGAGAAATCAAATTTGTGGCTTTGGCTTGTTATTTTCTCTCGTCCTTTTAACATAGTTTGCCACTCACCGAGGAAATGGAGATATCCGTGGTGAGTGCACCGTATTTTAACGATTATTTTTCCTTCATCGATTTGGTTTTCGTTATGTTTTGAGCGGTTTTGTCTTACGCTTGACTATATTTTGAAATGGATTTTGGGATATATCAGACTTCTTTATTCAATGAGTTTTGTATTTGTAAGTTGCTTTTTTACCAATTGGTCGAAAGTCTCTGGCATTTATAATTTGATAATTCTATAATTCGCGCCAATCGATTACGCAACCGTTTTACTCAATCTTTGACAGGATTCAAATATGCTCGAAAGGCTTTTTAAACTCAGTGAAAATGGAACCACTGTACGTACTGAAGTGGTCGCTGGTCTCACCACCTTCTTGACCATGGCTTATATTATTTTCGTCAACCCTGCTATCTTATCCGATACCGGTATGGATCGCGGTGCGGTATTTGTGGCGACGTGTTTGGCGGCGGCGATCGGCTGTTTTATCATGGGCTTTGTTGCTAATTACCCGATCGCCCAAGCACCAGGCATGGGACTCAATGCGTTCTTTACTTATGCCGTTGTGCTGGGAATGGGGTATTCCTGGCAAGTGGCGTTAGCGGCGGTATTTTGCTCGGGTGTGCTGTTTATTCTGCTCAGCTTATTTAAAGTTCGCGAGTGGATTATTAATTCCATTCCGATGTCGTTGCGCACGGGTATTTCTGCCGGTATCGGTTTGTTCCTCGCTTTCATTGCCTTGCAAAACAGCGGTATTGTTGTCGATAGCCCAGCAACGTTAGTGACACTGGGTGATATCACCTCCGTATCAGCACTGTTAGCGGCGTTGGGTTTCTTTATCACCGTTGCCTTAGTACATCGCAAAATCAAAGGCGCTGTCATGATTGCCATTTTGGCTGTCACGGCTTGTGGGCTTTTATTTGGTGACGTTCAGTGGCACGGTGTAATGTCTGCTCCGCCAAGTATCGCACCAACCTTTATGCAGCTCGACTTTTCTGCGGTATTTGAAATCGGTATGATTTCGGTTGTATTCTCATTTTTATTCGTTGATCTGTTTGATACTGCGGGTACTTTGGTCGGCGTAGCGAGCAAAGCTAACCTGATCGACAAAGACGGTAAAATTCCACGTTTAAACCGTGCGCTTTTAGCCGATTCAACCGCCACTTCTATTGGCGCTTTGCTCGGTACGTCTAATACGACCTCTTATGTAGAAAGTACGGCCGGGGTTGCTGAAGGCGGCCGCACTGGTCTGACTGCCGTTGTGGTTGGCGTTTTATTTCTTTTAGCGCTATTCTTTTCACCATTAGCCGGTATGATCCCCGCTTATGCGACGTCCGGTGCGCTGTTCTATGTCGCTATCTTGATGATGTCAGGATTGGCAAACATTGAATGGAATGACATTACTGAGTCGGCACCGGTCGCGGTGACCTGCTTACTTATGCCTCTTACTTACTCTATCGCAGAGGGTATCTCTTTTGGTTTTATCGCTTACGCTGCCATTAAATTATTCAGCGGAAGAGCGAAAGAGGTATCATTAAGTGTATGGGTAATGGCGATTATTTTCATCGTTAAGTTTGCTCTGCAATAATTAAGAGTTCGCTTAACACTTCTAAGCCTGTCGATATAACCTATCGTCAGGCTTTGCTATATTCACAGATTGGGTTATGACAATGAGCAAAAAATTTATTATCACTTGGGACAACATGCAAGCTTACTGCCGAGAACTGGCAGAAAAACAAATGCCTGCAGAGCAATGGAAAGGAATCCTAGGTGTGAGTCGTGGCGGTCTCGTCCCTGCCGCGATCCTCGCTCGTGAACTCGGCATTCGTTATGTGGATACCATTTGTATTTCCAGCTATGATCACGATCATCAGCGCGACATGAGTATTTTAAAAGCACCAGAACACGACGGTGAAGGATTTTTGATTGTCGATGATTTAGTGGACAGTGGTGATACCGCAAGACAAGTCAGAAAAATGTACCCCAAAGCGAAGTTTATCACGGTATGTGCTAAACCTGCCGGTGCTGAACTTGTCGATGAATACATCGTCGATATTCCACAAGACACTTGGATTGAACAGCCTTGGGATTTGACACTGTCTTACGTCGAGCCGATTAATCGCAAGCAAAAGTAACCGATATCGTTCACTTTGTTTGATTTATGCCCCTTTGATAAGGGGCATTTTTTGTTATTCTCTAGCCCTAACGTTGCATCTGAGGTCATTATGCGAAAGCCCCTGAGTGATAATTTATCTGAAACACTCTTTACCAACCACAAGCAGGCAAGAGAAACATCATCATTAATTCCGTATATGCCGAGCAGCGAAGCACGATTGGCACAGCGGCAAGACCATCAAGCTTGGTATCGCCAGTTGCGTCCTACGCAATGGATTTGGCAAGGCGTTGACCCGATAGAATACAAAGCGATTATGGCATCTATCGCGGCATCAAACGGTTCGCGAACTCATGATCACTGGTTGGATACTGTGATGGGCTATCGCAGTGGTAACTGGGCTTTTGAGTGGACGCGCTCGGCGATGCAACATCAACAAAAGGCACATGAACTGACAGGTGATGCCGCGGCTGAGGCCTTGTTTCGAGCTTCGTTGCACTACAGTTTGGCTGGCTACCCTCATCTAAAAAACGATAACTTGGCGATACAGTCTCACGCGTTGGCGACAGCCAGTTATCTCGAGGCTGCAAAACACTCTCGCTATAAGATTAAAGCGGTTGAGTTTCAATATAAGAACAAAAAGATTCAAGGCTACTTGCATTTGCCTCACACCGATGAGCCTTTGCCAACGGTGATCGTCGCTCCGGGCTTAGATAGTCTACAAACGGATATGTGGGCCTTGTTTCGCGACCATTTTGCGCCGCAAAAGATAGCAATGTTAACCTTGGATATGCCCTCGATTGGCCATAGCAAACAATGGCCATTGAGTGAAGACAGCAGTTGTTTACATCAAGCCGTCTTGTCTCAATTGCCCACTTTGCCGTGGGTTGATCATTACCGTATCGGTTTACTTGGCTTTCGCTTTGGTGGTAACGCTATGGTGAGGCTGGCTTTTATCGAACAGAGCAAAATAAAAGCTTGTGTGGCCTTAGGGGCGCCCATTCACCAAGTGTTCATCGATGAAGAAAAAATCCGCACGATGGATAAAATGTACCTTGATATCTTGGCGTCCCGCGTCGGACGTTTACCCGTTGATATTGATAGCTTAACGAAGCGAATGAGGGCGTGGTCGCTCAAAGTACAAGGCATTCTCAGCGGTCGTCAGTGTGACGTGCCTATTTTGGCTCTCAGTTTACCGGGCGATAGCATTTCTCCCGCCAGTGATAATCAATTGGTCGCCCTTTACAGTCGCCAAGGTAAAACAAAGAAATTAACCAAAAAGTCAATTACACAAGGGTACGATCAGGCTCTCAAAATGTCATTGCAATGGTTAACAGAACACCTTCAAGAGCAAAGTTAAGTCTTATTGCGATTGACTGTTTGTAGATAAATGCTAACAGTATCTTTAATTTATCGATAACTAAAAAATTGAAAATTAGGGAGATTGTTATGAGTGAAGCTGCTTTAAAGCCGACATACCACCGGCTCATTGCTAAGTTTAAGAGCATTGGCCCTTATTTGCGTGAAGAGCAAAGCAGTCAGCAGGGCTTTTTCTTTGATTGTTTTAGCCTCTGTGTCGACAGTCGCAGAGAACCCGACAGTCGAGAGTTTTATGGCTGGTGGATGTTGCTAACGCCAAATGATAATGGTGATGAGTTTTATGCTGACTATCAAATTGGCCTTTTCGATCAGGGCGGAAATTGGCAACAACACCCACTTTCAGAAAAAGCACTGTCGGAAGTTAAGCAAACCTTGGATGACTTCGATAGTAAACTGCAAGACCTGCTCAGTAGTAAATTTGGTTTATCTGTGAAACGCCGTCAATAAGGTAGGCGTTGATGACGCAATCAAGTACCGCACAATACGAAATGGAATTGAGCTAATTAAAAATAGTCAAGCGAATGGTATTTCTACTTGGAAGTCGTTATCCCCTTTGCTATAACATCGTTCTTATTTTTGTAAAGATCAGAGAATGATGACAACACAACAACCTTCAGGTACGACTCAATCACAAACGGTTGTGGTTAAGCTCGGTACCAGTGTTCTTACCGGCGGTACAAATGCGCTCGATCGCGCTCACATGGTTGAGCTTGCCAGACAGTGCTCAGAATTAACTCGACAAGGCCATTCGGTTGTGTTGGTTTCTTCTGGCGCGATTGCAGCTGGTCGCGAACATTTAGGTTATCCTGATTTGCCCACATCAATCGCCAATAAGCAGATGTTTGCCGCCGTTGGTCAGAGTTATTTGATTCAAACATGGGAGCGTTTGTTTGCGATTTACGGGTTGAAAATTGGTCAAATGCTACTCACGCGTGCTGATCTTGAAGACCGCGAGCGATTTTTAAATGCTCGTGACATGATCAATACCTTGATTGCCAATGGCATCATTCCGGTCGTCAATGAAAATGACGCAGTGGCCACCAATGAAATCAAAGTCGGTGATAATGATAACTTATCTGCTTTGATTGGTATTTTGTGTGGTGCGGACAAACTCCTGCTCCTCACGGACCAAAAAGGCCTCTTTACCGCCGATCCTCGAAAAGACCCCAAAGCTGAATTGATCAGAGAAGTTCGCACTATCGACGACACGCTGCGCAAAATTGCCGGTGACAGTGGTACTTCTCTTGGTACGGGGGGGATGGCGACCAAACTCAAAGCGGCCGATATTGCGCGCCGTGCCGGAATTGAAGTGACGATTGCCGCAGGCCGTGCTCCGAACGTTATTTTTGATTGTTTGAGTGAACACTACCAAGGCACGCGTTTTTGGCCTTGTCAGGAAGCCTTAGAAAATCGCAAACAATGGATATTAGCGGCACCGGTCTCGTCGGGCGATATTGTTGTTGATGGCGGAGCGGTCAACGCTGTCATTAACCAAGGCAGTAGCTTATTAGCCAAAGGCATTTGTGACGTACAGGGTAATTTTTCCCGTGGTGATGTTGCGCGCATCGTCAATCGAGAAGGAAAAATTATTGCCAGAGGGTTGACGCATTATTCCAGCCAAGAGCTGCTCAAAATTGCCGGGCGGCACAGTCGAGATATTCATGATATCTTAGGCTATGACTACGGCTCAGAAGTTATCCATCGCGATGATATGGTCGTGATTCAAGAATAAGAAAGAAGAGGGATAAAAGTGGACTTACAACTATTGGGCAAAGCGGCAAAAGAGGCCGCTTTCCAATTGGCGACAGCCTCAACCGCACAAAAAAACCACGCTTTAGCTATTATGGCTGATGAGCTTGAAGCGAATGCAGAACGTATTTTGGCTGCCAATAGCAAAGACATCGAGGCCGGCCGCCAAGCCGGTCTGACTGAAGCGATGCTTGACCGCTTGTTTCTCGACCAAGGACGTTTGTCTGCGATGGCACAAGACGTGCGCAATGTCATTCAACTCGACGATCCCGTTGGTGTTGAGCTCGACAGCAAGATTTTGCCCAATGGTATGCGTTTATCGCGTCGAAGAGTGCCCCTTGGCGTGGTTGGCGTGATCTATGAAGCGCGTCCTAATGTGACGATTGATATTGCCGCTTTGTGTTTAAAAACCGGTAATGCGGCGATCCTGCGCGGTGGTAAAGAAACGTTTGCCACTAATATGGAATTGGTCAAAGTGATTCAAATCGCATTAGAAAAAGCGCAGCTTCTCTCTGCCTCTGTCCAATACATTGATAACCCAGATCGCGCCTTAGTTGCCCAGTTGTTAAAGCTCGATCAATACGTGGATATGATCATTCCACGCGGCGGAGCTAACTTGCACAAAATGTGTCAAGAAAACAGCACCATTCCCGTTATCATTGGCGGTTTTGGTATCAGTCACATTTTTGTCGATAACAGCGCCGACATCGAACGCTCCTTACAAGTTATTACCAATGCGAAAATGCAAAGGCCCTCAGCCTGTAATGCCCTCGATACCTTATTAGTGCATCGCGATGTCGCCAAGCCCGTTTTAACTCAATTGGCAGAGCGTCTTTCAGAGCAGCTAGAATTTGTGGCCACTCAGGAAGCCTACCCGCTGTTAGCCGCGGCGCAATCTGTGCGCGTGGCCGAGGACGGCGATTTTGATACTGAATGGCTCGCCTTTACACTCGGCGTTCGCATCGTTGAAGATGTTGAACAAGCGATTGATCACATGCGAACTCACAACGCTTCCCATTCCGATGCGATCATGACCGAAAGCCTTGCTAATGCAGAGCGCTTTATCAATGCGGCTGGGTCGGCAGCGGTCTACGTGAACGCTTCAACGCGCTTTACCGATGGCGCACAATTTGGTTTGGGCGCCGAAGTGGCCGTCTCGACGCAAAAGCTGCACGCCCGCGGTCCAATGGGACTGGAAGAGTTGACCAGCTACAAATGGGTTGGCATCGGCGATTACTTGGCGAGAAGTTAATCGGCGTTAGTGTCAGCGCCTTTTTCAGTTAGGTTTTGATATAAAAGGGAGTTCGACTCCCTTTTTCTTTCCCTATCATTTCGCTTTCCGCTAAACTGAAGCCATTGTCACTGTCTTTCTCTAGACAGATTGAACGATTGACAGATTAAGACAAAGTGTTTGGAGGTTTTATGCATTGTCCATTTTGTTCCGAATGTGATACTAAGGTTATTGATTCTCGCTTGGTTGCAGATGGGCACCAAGTGCGCCGCCGCCGTCAGTGTTTAGCTTGCCAAGAGCGCTTTACCACCTTTGAAACGGCTGAATTAGTCATGCCAAAAGTGATCAAAAGCAATGGCAATCGCGAACCGTTTAATGAAGATAAAATGGTGGGTGGGTTGCAAAGGGCACTGGAAAAGCGGCCAGTGAGTGCTGATGCGATTGAGTTGGCGATTACTCATATTAAATCTCAACTCAGAGCAACCGGTGAGCGCGAAGTCTCCAGTGCCATGATAGGTAACTTTGTGATGGAGCAACTCAAAGAGTTAGACAAGGTCGCTTACATTCGCTTTGCTTCTGTGTATCGCAGTTTTGAGGACATCAAAGAGTTTGGTGAAGAAATAGCACGCCTAGAAAATTAGGAATTTATGACCACATTTACTTTATTCGACCATCAAATGATGGCTAAAGCGATCGAACTTGCTCGCGCTGGGGTATACACCACCTCGCCCAATCCCAATGTCGGATGCGTTATTGTTCAAGACCAGACCATTGTCGGTCAAGGGTTTCACTTTCAAGCCGGGCACCCCCATGCCGAAGTACACGCGTTGCGCGAAGCGGGTGAGTTAGCCGCAGGGGCGACGGTATACGTCACCTTAGAGCCTTGCTCACACTACGGTCGTACACCACCTTGTGCCAAAGGGCTTATTGATGCCAAAGTCAAAAAAGTGATCTGTGCAATGCAAGACCCTAACCCTCAAGTGGCAGGTCGAGGCATTGCTATGCTCAGAGAAGCTGGCATTGAGGTCGAAGTCGGGTTATTAGAATCTCAAGCAAAGGCCCTAAATCTCGGTTTTATCAAAAAGATGCAGTCGGGCATGCCGTATGTTCAGCTGAAAATGGCGGCCAGTTTAGACGGCCAAAGTGCACTTTCCAACGGTCAAAGCCAATGGATTACCTCGTCGGATGCTCGCCGTGACGTGCAAAAGTTTCGCGCCAAATCTGGTGCTATTTTGTCGACCAGTAAAACGGTGATTGCAGATAATGCGTCACTGAATGTTCGTTGGTCACAATTGCCGCCGAGTGTACAAGCGCATTACCACCAAGATAAAGTTCGTCAACCGACACGGGTTATTTTGGATCGGTGCGGGCGTTTGAGCTCGGATCTCAAGCTTTATCAGCACGAGGGAGACATCCTCACCGTGGGCGGTGAAAACGCCGATATTTTAGCGCCTTGCAAAGAAGATGGTTTCGTTGATCTCACTTCATTATTGTCGATTTTGTCACAGGCAGAGAACATCAATCATTTATGGGTCGAAGCGGGCGCCACATTGGCCGGGAGTTTGTTAAAAGCCAAACTTGTCGATCAGTTGGTGATTTATTTGGCGCCAAAATTGATGGGCAGTGATGGGCGCGGTTTGCTCGGTGCTTTAGGCTTAACCCAAATGCAAGACGTGATAAACTTACACTTCGATGATGTGCGTTTAGTCGGTCGCGATATTCGTATTATCGCCTCAATAGATTACAAAGAGTAAAAAGTATGTTTACTGGAATTGTGGAAGCGGTCGGAACCCTGTCTGCGATGACGCCAAAAGGCGGAGATATAAGTGTGACCGTTGAGTCCCATGGCTTAGATATGAGCGACGTGAAACTGGGCGACAGTATTGCCACCAACGGCATTTGCCTAACGGTTGTCGCCATGACGCCAAACAGTTACAGCGCAGACTTGTCCTTAGAAACCCTAGATAAAAGTGCTTTTTCAGAGTATCAAATCGGTGACAAACTCAATTTAGAAAAAGCCATGTTGCCCACGACTCGCTTTGGCGGTCACATCGTTTCTGGTCATGTTGATGGTGTGGGAGAAATAGTCGAGCGACAAAGTGTTGGCCGCGCGATTGAATTTTGGGTTGCTTGCCCACATTCAATCAGTAAGTACATTGCAGAGAAAGGTTCTATCACTGTCGACGGAATCAGTTTGACGGTTAATGCGCTTCGCGATGATGCTTTCAAATTGACCATCGTACCTCACACCGGTGGTCAAACGACGATTGATGATTTTCACGTCGGTAAAAAGGTTAATTTAGAAGTGGATGTCTTGGCGCGTTATATGGAAAGGTTACTGCAAGGGCAAGCGCAGACATCGTCACCGACATCTCGATTAACGATGGACTTTTTACAACAAAATGGTTTTGCTTAAAGCGAAACAGTACAACTAAATAAAAAATAGGAATTGACATGTCGATCAGTACTCCAGAAGAAATAATTGAAGATATTCGTCAAGGTAAAATGGTCATTTTGATGGATGATGAAGATCGCGAAAATGAAGGCGACATCATCATGGCTGCTGAACATGTCACACCTGAAGCGATCAATTTTATGGCGACCCATGGCAGAGGATTAATTTGTTTGACTCTGACTCATGAACGCTGCCATCGATTGGGCTTACCGCCGATGGTACAAGATAACAATGCGCAATTCTCGACGGCGTTTACTGTGTCTATTGAGGCCGCAGAAGGCGTGACGACCGGTATTTCTGCTGCAGATCGCGCGCGCACAGTCCAAGCGGCAGTGGCCAAAGATGCCCGAGCGGCCGATCTGGTTCAGCCTGGCCATATTTTTCCTTTAACCGCTCAAGATGGCGGTGTTTTGGTTCGCGCTGGTCACACGGAAGCGGGGTGCGATTTGGCTCGTCTTGCGGGGCTAGAGCCTGCGGGTGTGATTGTAGAAATCTTAAAAGAAGACGGCAGTATGGCTCGTCGCCCAGATCTGGAAGTGTTTGCACAGCAGCACGGCATTAAATTGGGCACCATTGCCGATTTGATCGAGTACCGCAATAATACCGAAACCACGATTCAGCGTGTGGCAAGTTGTCGCTTGCCGACCGAATTTGGTGAGTTTGAGCTGGTGACTTACCAAGACATTATTGATCAGCAAATTCACTACGCTTTGGTCAAAGGCCCATTGACCGATGAAGCGCCTTTGGTGCGCGTGCACTTGCAAGATACCTTTACCGATTTGTTGCGCAGCGATCGCAATACCGAACGCAGTTGGGGGCTAGAACAAGCCATGCAACGCATCGGACAAGAGGGCGGAGTACTCGTCATTTTGGGTAATCAAGAAAGCCCAGAGCTGATTTTACATCGGGTAAAAATCTTTGAACAGCAAGACAAAGGCCAAGCGCCGGCGACCGCCAAAAAGCAAGGCACATCGCGTCGTGTTGGGGTGGGCTCACAAATTCTTTCCGACCTTGGTATTAAGGATATGCGCTTACTGTCTTCCGTCAACAAAAAGTACCACGCTTTGGGTGGCTTTGGCTTGAACGTGGTCGAGTACGTGTGTGAATAAATGGACTTGAAAGCAGTCTGGCACTGCTTTCAAGCATTGTGATTTAAATGACGTTGCCGGAAATATCAATAGATATTCGCCTTGAGTTTGTGCTAGAATCCGGCGATTCTCACTAGTTGAACAGAGTTAAAGGAAAGTTTATGAAAGTGATCGAGGGTGGCTTCCCAGCGCCACAAGCAAAAATTGCGATCGTTATTTCTCGTTTTAACAGTTTTATTAACGAAAGTTTGCTGTCAGGTGCTATCGACACTTTGAAACGCCATGGACAGATCAGCGAAGACAATATTACCGTTGTCCGTTGCCCAGGTGCCGTTGAGTTGCCATTAGTTGCTCAGCGCGTTGCAAAGACCGGTAAGTTTGACGCTATCGTTTCACTGGGCTCAGTGATCCGTGGTGGTACACCTCACTTTGACTATGTTTGTAGTGAAATGAACAAAGGATTAGCACAAGTATCACTAGAGTTCAGCTTGCCTGTCGCTTTTGGTGTGCTAACCGTTGATACTATCGATCAGGCGATCGAACGCGCAGGAACCAAGGCTGGTAATAAGGGTGCAGAAGCTGCACTTAGCGCACTTGAAATGATTAATGTTTTATCTGAAATAGATTCCTAATGGGGGCCAGTGTGAAACCAGCCGCACGTCGAAATGCACGTCAATTTGCTTTGCAAGCGATTTATTCTTGGCAAATTACAAAAGAAAATGTTGCCACTATTGAAGAGCAATTTCTCTCTGGTGATAAGTACGATGAAGAAGAGCACCACGTATCTGAACCTGCGCTTCATGCACCAGAGACAGACGTTGATTATTTTCGCGATTTATTAACCGGTGTGGTTTTGAGCCACCAAGAGCTCGATAGCAAGTTGCGACCATTTGTTTCACGTCCTATGCAAGACTTAGATCAAATGGAGTTAGCACTGCTGCGTTTGGCGATGTACGAAATGACGCGCCGTGAGGACGTTCCTTATAAAGTAGTAATAAATGAGGCCATTGAACTGGCTAAAGTGTTTGCTGCAGAAGACAGTCATAAGTTCATCAATGGTGTGTTGGATAAAGCGGCACCCCATGTACGCAAAAAATAAGATATAATGATGTATAGAGACCAGCAATCGCTGGTCTTTTTTTTGAATGAAGAATGGGATGAACATGCTTGGAGAGTTTGACCTAATTGAAAAATACCTCGTTGGTAAACAACGCCAGCGCAAAGATGTTGCTCTTGCGGCCGGCGATGACTGCGCATTAGTGATTCCACCGAAAGACTGCCATATTGCTGTGACTACCGACACTTTAGTTGCGGGTACACACTTCTTGCCCGATGCCAATCCAGCCTGGTTGGCACATAAGGCATTAGCAGCCAACCTCAGTGATCTCGCCGCCATGGGAGCGACGCCGACCTGGGCGTCACTGGCTTTGACCTTACCTAAATTAGATGAGCCTTGGATGGCTGCCTTTTGCCAAGCCTTTTTTGAGTTAGCCGATTATTTTGATATTCAATTGATAGGCGGTGATACCACAAAAGGGCCTTTGTCCATAACGTTAACGGTACAGGGCGTCGTGGGTAAAGATCAGGCCTTGACACGCCACGGTGCAGAGCCAGGAGATTGGATTTACGTGACTGGCCATTTAGGGGATAGCCAAGCGGGCTTAGAGGTGATTCTCAAGCCTGAATTAAAAAGCCAACCTTTTGCCGAACATTTAGAGCGTCAGCATTTTATGCGTACGCCACGTATTCTCGCTGGCCAATCTTTGACTCGCTATGCCACTGCTGCTATTGATATTTCCGATGGTTTGTTGGCCGATTTATCGCATATTTTACAGCGCTCCAATGTCGGTGCTTTAATCAATGTTGAGCAAATTCCTGTATCGAGTGAGCTGCAAGCGTTTTGCCGCGGCAGTGAACAGGCTTATCAATACGCTTTGAACAGCGGAGAAGAGTATGAGCTGTGCTTTACTTTGCCAGACTACCACCGCGAGCAACTCGAACAAGCACTGGCCCATACCGCGACCCCGGTTACCTGTATTGGCCAGATCCGCGGTCAGGCGGGGTTAGAGTGTCGATTAAATGATAAGCCATTTGAGCAGTCGGTACAGGGCTTTGATCATTTTAAAGGGCAGCTTGATGAATAACCCAAAACAAAAACTGTCGATGTCTAACCCATGGCATCTGTTGGCCATTGGCTTTGGCAGCGGCTTATCACCTTGGGTTCCCGGTACAATGGGCACCTTGGCATCGGTGCCATTCGCTCTGTTGTTGAGTGGCCTTAGTCCGGCTTTTTATGCTTTGATTGTCGGCCTTGCCTGTGTCGTCGGGGTGAAAATTTGTGATATTACCGCGCGCGATATGGGCGTGCATGATCACGGTTCGATTGTGTGGGACGAGTTTGCGGGGTTTTGGATCACCATGCTCCCGGTAATCTTCTATGCTCCATCGGTGTTGGATTGGCACTATTGGCTCACAGGCTTCGTGCTGTTTCGCTTTTTCGATATGTTAAAACCTTGGCCAATCTCATGGCTAGATAAAAAGGTTCACGGCGGACTCGGCATCATGGTCGACGATATTGTCGCGGGTGTGGTCTCGGCCTTGTGCTTACTTGCGATTGCTCAATATGCCGGTTGGTGGTAATACCAATCTAACTAAATAGCTGGTCACCCTAACTGGTTAAAAAACTCGATAACATCGTTAAGAAAATAACTTGTAAAACAAAGACTAACTGTATTTTCTTGCCTTGTTCTCAAGCTTGATCCTGCGCTATCATTGACCACATACTTAATCAGATTGGTATCAATGACCACTAGAGCGTGATGGTGATGAAAAAGGCGCCGGTATCATGTGCGTTGTGATACCGGCGCCTTCGTTACGATACACCATGGCCCCTGACTGAGGGGGACACCAAACAGGGTTAATCGGCGAGGTAGCGCAAAATGGCGCGTTGAATCCCTTCGCCATCTAACTCGAGTTCTTGATACAACTCTTCTTGCGTACCTTGATGAATAAAGTGATCAGGAAGGCCAAGGTTTAACACCTGGTTGCGCTGTTTGTTTTTCATCAAACACTCATTAACAGCAGAGCCTGCACCACCTGCGATGGCGTTTTCTTCTAATGTCACTAATGTTTCATGCTGCTGAGCAACTTCAAGCAGCAATGCTTCGTCGAGGGGTTTGACAAAACGCATATCGATGACACTCGCATTGAGCGCTTCAGCCGCTTCTATGGCATAGGGAAGTAAAGGACCAAAGTTAAGAATGGCAAGGTTGCTGCCTTGGCGTACGGTACGAGCCTTGCCAAGGGGGAGTGCAGTAAAGTCTTTATCGATTGCCGCGCCCATGCCCGCGCCCCTTGGGTAGCGTACCGCACTTGGGCCAGGGTGTTGATGACCGGTGTAGAGCATCTGTCGGCACTCATTTTCATCACTTGGCGTCATTATCACGAGGTTGGGGATACAGCGTAAAAAGCTAATATCAAATGCCCCTTGGTGAGTTTGTCCATCAGCGCCGACCAGACCTGCTCGGTCGATGGCAAACATCACGGGTAAGTTCATGATCGCGACATCGTGAATAAGTTGATCATAACCTCGTTGTAAAAAGGTGGAATAAATCGCCACGATGGGTTTTTTGCCACCAAGAGCCAAACCCGTCGCTAAGGTCACTGCGTGTTGCTCTGCAATCGCGACATCAAAATACTGCTGAGGGAAGCGTTTTGAGAATTCAACCATACCCGAGCCTTCACGCATGGCTGGGGTAATGGCCATTAAGTCGCGATCGATTTTAGCCATATCACACAAAAATTGGCCAAAAATAGCAGAGAAAGTGGGTTTAGCGCTGCTGCTTTTGGGTAATTGTTGCTGGTCGAGATCAAACTTAGGAACGGCGTGATAACCAATCGGATCGTTTTCGGCCGGTGCATACCCTTTGCCTTTTTTGGTCATAATATGAAGAAATTGTGGCCCTTTGAGCTCGCGCATGTTGCGCAGAGTCTTGACCAGTTCATTGACATCGTGACCATCGACAGGGCCGATGTAATTAAACCCCAACTCTTCAAAGAGAGTGCCGGGCGCCACCATCCCTTTGAGGTGCTCTTCGGTGCGCTTGGCAAATTCTTTGATGGGTGGCAAGCCGGAGAGGACTTTTTTACCGCTTTCGCGAATCGATGTGTACAAGCTCCCAGACAGCAATTGCGCCAAGTGGTTGTTCAACGCCCCAACGTTTTCTGAAATCGACATTTCGTTATCATTGAGGATGACCAGCATATTGGGCTTGATGTCACCGGCGTGGTTCATCGCTTCAAAGGCCATGCCAGCGGTAATGGCACCATCGCCAATCACACTGACCACTTTGCGATCTTCACCATTGCGATCTGCGCTGATGGCCAAGCCTAATGCGGCACTGATGGAGGTTGACGAGTGACCGACAGACAAGGTGTCGTACTCGCTTTCATCGCGCCATGGGAAGGGATGCAACCCGTCTTTTTTGCGAATGGTGGCTATTTTTTCGCGGCGACCAGTGAGAATTTTATGAGGATAAGCTTGGTGTCCGACATCCCAAATCAGTTTGTCATAAGGGGTTTGGTAGACGTAGTGTAAAGCGACAGTCAGTTCGACGGCGCCTAGTCCAGAAGCAAAATGGCCACTCGACTGGCTCACTGAGTTGAGTAAGTAGTTTCTGAGCTCTTCACAGACCTTAGGCAAAGACTCTTTCGGTAATTGGCGAAGCTCTTCTGGCGTATTGGCCAGAGCAAGCATAGGGTACTTAGAAATATCAAGTGTCATAGACGGTGCGCGCTTGTTTGTTTAGTTATTGCGCTCGACAATAAATCGGGCGAAATCTTCCAGTAATTGAGTATCGTATGGGATGTTTGCCAAGGCTTGTAAGGCATCATCAACCAGTGATTGCGCTTTTTGCTTGGCTCCCTCTAAGCCCAGTAACGCGGGATAGGTACTTTTATTGGCGGCGAGATCTGAGCCTTGAGGCTTACCCAAGGTTTGTGTATCGCTAGTGATATCAAGGATATCATCTTGAACTTGAAAAGCTAACCCAATTGCGTCAGCGTAGTGTTCTAACTCTTCAAGATGTGCGCTGCCTCTCTCACCGGCTGCCAAGGCACCAAGTTGAACCGCGCAGCGGATCAGAGCCCCGGTTTTCATTCTGTGTATGGTTTCTAATTTTGCAAGAGAGATAGATTTACCCTCTGCTTGTAAATCCAGTGCCTGTCCCATACACATCCCTTGGGCGCCAGAGGCAAAAGCCAATTTTTCAATCATCGCAATGCGGTTGGGCTCGGCGTTCTTATCTAATGGGCCGCGGGCTAAAATAGTAAAAGCCAGAGTTTGCAGTGCATCGCCAGTTAATATTGCCGTGGCCTCGTCAAATTGCACGTGACACGTGGCCTGGCCGCGACGCAAATCGTCGTCGTCCATGGCCGGTAAATCATCGTGGATCAACGAATAAGCATGAATACACTCGATGGCGCTTGCCGGGGTATCTAAGTCTTGTTCAGCGCAGCCAAAGAGCTGACCCGTCATGTACACCAGAGCCGGTCGAATGCGCTTGCCGCCGAGCAATAACCCGTAACGCATCGCTTGAGTGAGGGAAGAGTGCGGTGTGGGAAGATCCGCTAGCCATTGTTCGAGTTGTTGGTTGTTACGCGTTTGATAATGCGTTAATGAAGAGAGCATCGCGGCATTACTCATCGTCATTGTCGATATGAAAAGGAGTCAATTCCTGATCGTGTTGTTGCTGCAATATACTGACGCGTTGCTCTGCTTGGCTGAGTTTAGATTGGCCAGAGCGAGCCAGCGCAATACCACGTTCAAATTGCTTAAGCGCGTCTTCAAGGGGTAAATCACCTTGTTCTAATTGTTCAACAATACCATCGAGTTCAGTGATTGCCGCTTCAAATGTCATGTTGTCGGGTTTTTTCGTCGCCATGGTATTTACCTTGATCGTTGTCTGAGATTGACTTTGCAAATCGATGAGATGAAAACTCAGTTCGGAAGCAGCAAAAGTCCTATTGATGGCCTACGGCTACGATGTCTGGGTGTTTGTCGGCAATTCATGCCGTTTTGAGTGGCCATTGCCGGGCTCTTAGTATAGCGAAATGCACCAAACCATTATAGGCCGCCATCATCACGGCCAACATTCTAACCTGTACCGTGATATAGAGTGAAGCATTTCACACCGGTGATTGAATAAAATAGAATGGATTACATTGAATTTTAGTAAATTTTCCATTCCGTTTGCCGATAATAGAGTTACACTAAGAAATATCGACCTTTGGCAATGAAAAACAAGGAGCGCGTGTGGATTTAGCCACTTTAATTGGTTTGATCGGTAGTTTTGCTTTTATCATCATGGCGATGATTCTTGGCGGCAGCATCAGTATGTTTGTCGATACTACATCTTTGTTAATTGTGATTGGCGGCTCAGCCTTTGTGGTATTGATGAAATTTACCATGGGGCAGTTTTTTGCCGCGTCCAAAATTGCCATCAAGGCGTTTATGTTTAAAACCGATGAGCCTGAAAACTTAATTGCCACCATCGTAGAAATGGCCGATGCGGCTCGTAAAGGTGGCTTTTTGGCGCTCGAAGAAATGGAAATCACCAACAGTTTTATGCGCAAGGGCATTGACTTACTTGTCGATGGGCACGATGCGGATGTGGTACGTGCCGCGATGCAAAAAGACATAGCACTTACCGATGAGCGACACGAAAAAGGCACCAAAGTGTTTACCGCATTTGCCGATGTGGCGCCGGCGATGGGAATGATTGGTACCCTCGTTGGTCTGGTGGCCATGCTGTCTAATATGTCCGATCCGAAATCCATCGGCCCTGCGATGGCGGTGGCCTTGCTAACGACCCTGTATGGCGCCATGATGTCGAACATGGTGTTTTTCCCCATTGCCGATAAATTGTCACTGCGTCGAGAACAAGAAACCCTGAATCGACGCTTGATCATGGATGGAGTCTTGGCCATACAAGATGGTCAAAACCCTCGTGTGATTGACAGTTACTTAAAAAATTACCTCAACGAAGGGAAACGCGCACTTGATGATGCGGAGTAAAGGCGAGGAGATCAGATAATGGATGAAGAAAACAACTGTAAATGTCCACCGCCAGGCCTGCCGGCTTGGATGGGAACGTTTTCTGATTTGATGGCATTGCTGATGTGCTTTTTCGTTCTTCTCTTGTCTTTTTCTGAAATGGACGTACTCAAATTCAAACAAATTGCCGGCTCAATGAAATTTGCTTTCGGGGTGCAAAACCGTTTGGAAGTAAAAGACATTCCCAAAGGAACCAGTGTGATTGCTCAAGAGTTTCGACCTGGTCGCCCTGAACCGACCCCCATTGATGTCATCATGCAGCAGACCATTGACGTGACACAAAAAACACTTGATTTTCACGATGGAGAATCCGATAAGGCGGGGGGAACCAAGCGCGATGAAGGCAAGTTAACCGGTGGCCAATCGCCAGAAAACTCCACCAATGCCAACCAAAATGAACAAGCGGAGCAACAGCAACAACAAGCCCAGCAGCAAGCACAACAATCAGAAGAGTTAGATACGACCGTTGAGAGCATTAAAAAAGCCCTTCAGCGCGAAATCGATCAAGGCGCGATCGAAGTGGAGAATTTAGGTCAGCAAATTGTGATACGCTTGCGAGAAAAAGGGGCATTTCCCGAAGGTTCGGCATTTTTACAACCCAAGTTTCGCCCTCTAGTCCGACAGATCGCTGAATTGGTTAACGATGTGCCGGGTATGATTCGCGTGTCAGGTCATACGGATAACCAGCCATTAGAGTCTGAGCTTTATCGCTCTAAATGGGACTTGTCTTCTCAGCGAGCTGTCTCAGTTGCTCAGGAAATGGACAAGGTTCCCGGCTTCGATCACCAAAGGTTACAAGTTAGAGGCATGGCTGATACTGAGCCGTTGGTGGCGAATGATACCCCTGCCAACCGTGCTCGAAATCGACGGGTTGAAATCAGTATTTTACAAGGTAAACCTCTTTACAGCGAAGAAGTGCCTGACATTCCACCGTTAAGTGATAATTAACTCATTTCACAGCGAGTCATCACGGCTCGCTTTTTTATCCTTGCTGACTCGTGTATAATTCGCGCCCTTGAGTGTCTTTGTTATGCTTTGTCTTGTACCAATAGGCGCTGCCGTTCTGTGATTATGGCCGGTTGCGTAGGCGATGAAACGGTCGATAACCTAAAAAGTGCGTTCGCCATAAAGCGAATTTAGCCAGATTGTACTTTTGATTGGTTTGTTATCCATGTTTTATATATTGTCGCTGCGGTTTTCTACCGGCGATTGGTCGTTCGACAAAACCGCCTTTGACGTACTATCTAGCCTGTTATGATTAGCGAAAAATATTATGAAATTAATTGTTAGACCCCATCCGGAAATTTTTGTGAAAAGTGAATCGGTTCGTAAGCGTTTCACAAGGATTCTAGAATGCAACCTTCGTAATATTATTAAGCGCCGTACGCGTTCTGTGGCAGTTTTTAATCGTCGTGACCACATCGAAGTAAGTTCAGAAAGTCATGACTATTATGAACAGGTCATCGAAATTTTGACTCACACGCCAGGTATTCATCACGTTCTCGAAGTCAAGCAATCGCAATTTACCGATATGCACAATATCTTCGAGCAAGTTTTGGAAACCAATCAAGCGCAGTTAGACAATAAAACGTTTGTCGTTCGCGCCAAGCGTCGCGGCAAGCACGACTTTACCTCTATTGAGCTTGAGCGTTATGTCGGCGGCGGTTTAAATCAAGCGATTGAAAGTGCCAAAGTCAAGCTTAAAAACCCAGACGTAACGATCAATATTGAAGTGACCAACGACATTTTAGATCAAGTCATTGCGCGCCATAAAGGGTTGGGCGGTTTTCCGTTAGGGACTCAAGAGGATGTACTGAGTTTGATTTCTGGTGGTTTTGACTCGGGTGTGTCGAGTTACTTACACATCAAGCGCGGATCAAAAGTGCATTACTGTTTCTTTAACTTGGGTGGCCCAGCCCATGAGATTGGCGTAAAACAAGTGGCGCATTACTTGTGGAATAAATTTGGTTCATCGGCTAAGGTGAAATTTATCTCTGTCGACTTTGAACCGGTTGTCGCAGAAATTCTTGAGAAAGTTGACGATGGCCAAATGGGCGTCGTCCTCAAGCGTATGTTCATGCGCGCTGCGGGCAAAATCGCCGATAAATTTGGTATTCAAGCCTTGGTGACCGGCGAAGCATTGGGGCAAGTGTCGAGCCAAACCCTGACGAACTTGCGTATGATAGACAATGTGACAGACAGTTTGATCTTACGTCCTTTAATCAACTGGGACAAAGAAGACATTATTAATCTAGCGCGTACTATCGGCACGGAAGACTTCGCCAAAACCATGCCTGAGTACTGCGGGGTTATATCTAAAAAGCCGACGGTAAAAGCCCGTCAAGATAAACTCGAAGCGGAAGAAAGCCATTTTGATTTTGCCATTCTTGATCAGGTGGTTTACGACGCCCGCATCATGGACATTCGCGAGATCGCAGAGCAAGCTCAACAGGCCGCCCCAGAAGTTGAACAAGTCTCTCAACTTCAAAATGATGCCGTGGTATTGGATATTCGCAGCCCTGAGGAAGAAGATGAGCAGCCATTAGAGCTTGACCAATGCGAAGTGAAGCACATTCCATTTTACAAGTTAGCCACTCAATTTGGCGATTTGGATCAGAGTAAAGAATACTTGTTATATTGTGATCGCGGTGTGATGAGTCGCTTGCAGGCTTTGTATCTGCAAGAGCAAGGCTTTCACAACGTCAAAGTGTACCGACCTCACTAAATTGTGATGGATAAATAATTCGACACCCGAGCCGCGAAGTCACTTTCGCGGCTTTTTTATTGTTGCAAGTACGCCGATAAAGCTTGATAACAACAAACCAGTCTACGTTAAAAAGGATTATATTTATTCATCTGATTAAATAAGGTTAAGCGCAGAGTGAAGCGCGGTGGATTGGTAGTTCGTTCAGTGAGACAATAAAAAAAACGCCACCTATAAAATAGGTGGCGTAAAAAACTTTGACAGACAGGTCAAAAAATAAATACAGGAAGTAAGATGAAAGTAAGTAGAGACTTAGCTTCATCAGTAGTAGCAAAGCTACTTAACTCGAAATACGAGTTTGCAAACACAACATCGCAACACAGGAGTAAATGACAAAGTTGTCGCTTAACTAGGTTGCGGGGCAGAATATAGAATTATTATGGCTTTATCACAATCGACAATTTATAATGCTTCGCATAAGAAAAACTAATCTTTGAGTAAATCTATGTCTCGTCGATTACCGCCACTCAACGCCTTGAGAGTGTTTGAAGCTGCTGCTCGTCATTTGAGTTTTACGCGCGCAGCGGAAGAGCTCTTTGTCACTCAAGCCGCCGTGAGTCACCAAATTAAAACCTTAGAAGCCTTTTTGTCGATCAAGCTGTTTCGGCGTAAAAATCGAGCTTTGCTGTTAACTGAAGAGGGGCAAAGTTATTTCCTCGACATCAAAGATATTATTAAAGCGATAGGTGAGGCGACGGATAAGGTTCTCGAGCGCAGTGAAAAAGGCACCTTGACCATTAGCCTGCCACCGAGCTTTGCTATCCACTGGCTGGTGCCGAGGTTGGCCGATTTTAATCGTCAACAACCCGATATTGATGTGCGTATCAAAGCGCAAGATGTTGAAGAAGGTTCGCTAACAGACGATGTCGATGTGGCTATCTATTACGGACGAGGCCAATGGTCAAATGTTCGAGCCTATAAGCTTTACCAAGAGTTTTTGATCCCGGTGTGTGCCCCAAGTCTACTAGAAGATGACAAACCCTTAACTCAGCTTGCTGACTTGAGACATCACACTTTATTACACGACGGTTCGCGAAAAGCCTGGCAACAGTTTGTCAAACAAAAAGCAATAGCGCAGGTGATGGTCAATCAAGGGCCGATTTTTAGTCATTCAACCATGGTGTTACAGGCCGCTGCACTTGGTCAAGGCATAGCATTGGCTAACAGTGTCTTGGCGAAAACGGATTTGTCATCTGGGCGCTTGATAGCCCCATTTGATGAAGTGCTGTTTACCGACAATGCCTTTTATTTAGTCTGCCACGAAAACCAAGCTGAGATGCCCAGAATTGCGACATTTCGAGATTGGATGATCACCACGACTCAAAGAGAGCAAGAGGAGTCACTCGATGATGCAACCAAAAATTGATGGCGATACGTCACCTTACACTTTTATTTTTGCCCATGGGGCTGGCGCGGGGATGGATCATTCGTTTATGACGACGATTGCTAAGTTATTGGCGCAAAGAGGCATTAAAGTCGTGCGTTTTAACTTTCCGTACATGATACAACGTGAAAAAGATGGCCGTAAGAGACCGCCAGACCGAGCCCCAAAACTTCTTGAGGCCTATCGGCAGATCATTACAGAGTATGCCCAAAAGGGACCGATTGTGATTGGCGGTAAGTCAATGGGGGGCAGAATGGCCTCTTTGCTCGCCGAAGATGAGCAAGTGTTGGCGGTGGCTTGTTTGGGGTTCCCCTTTCATCCACCTGGTAAGCCGGAAAAATACAAAGGTGAACACTTGGCGAGTATCGTTAAACCGACCTTGATCTTACAAGGGGAAAGAGACGCTTTTGGCCGTGTTGAAGAGGTGGCTGATTACTCATTGTCTCCCTGTGTTGAGGTGCAATACCTCACCGATGGCGACCACAGCTTTACGCCGAGAAAACGCTCTGGTGTCAGCGAAGAAGAGAATTTAATTCAGGCTGTTGAATGGCTCAGTCACTTTATTAAGAAGCAATATGATGAACAATAATAAACTGTATGGATTGGCGGCTTGTCTTTGTGCGGTTGCTGTTTTGTTGGGGGCTTTTGGTGCCCATGGTTTGGCGAATGTGTTAAATCCGCAGCAGTTAGACGCGTATCAAACCGGGGTTCATTATCATTTTATACACAGTATTGGCGCTTTGCTGTGCGGTGTTTTTGCCAACCAAGCCTCGTCACTTAACCGCCAAAAAGGTTTCTTTTATGCGGCGCTTTGTTTTATCATCGGCGTCTTTTGTTTTAGTGGCAGCTTATACGCGTTAGCCTTGACACAGCAAACCTGGTTTGGTCCTATTACGCCGCTTGGCGGCCTGATGTTTGTTGTCGGCTGGCTGCGTTTCGCTTGGGCACTGTGGAAATCATAAGAGGTAAAAACGTGAAAAAATTGATGTTGTATTGCCGTGCTGGCTTTGAAAAAGATTGCGCGGGCGAGATACAAGACCGCGCTTCACAATTGGGTATTTATGGTTTCCCGCGCCTGAAAAAAAATAGCGGTTATGTGATTTTTGAGTGTTATCAAGATCAAGAAGCGGCAAGATTGGCGGAACAAATTGATTTTCAAAGTTTGATTTTTGCTCGTCAAATGTTTGTTGTCGCGGCAGAGTTGGCTCAGTTGCCTAGTGACGATCGCATTAGCCCGATACTTGAGGCGTTATCGGAAGTCGATGACTTTCCTCAAGGCGGTGAGTTACGGGTCGAAATGCCCGATACCAATGAGGCCAAAGAGCTGTCTAAGTTTTGTCGCAAATTTACCGTGCCACTGCGTCAAGCCCTGCGCGGTAAGGGGTTATTAAGCAGTAAAGACAACAGTAAACTGCCGGTTGTCCATTTGTGTTTTATCGCGCCTGGCCACGGCTTTGTGGGGTACTCACTCAGCAATAATAACTCAGCGTTTTACATGGGAATCCCGAGATTGAAATTTCCCGCAGATGCGCCGAGTCGCTCGACCCTAAAACTGGAAGAAGCTTTTCACGTCTTCATCCCTAAAGAGGAGTGGGACACACGGTTAGCACCGGGGATGTGGGGCGTCGACCTAGGTGCGTGCCCAGGTGGGTGGACGTACCAATTGGTTAAGCGTTCGATGTTCGTCCACTGTGTTGACAATGGCATGATGGCGGACAGCTTAATGGAAACCGGTCAGATACAGCACCACCAAGTTGACGGTTTCAAATTTGAGCCGCCGCGTAAAAACGTCACTTGGATTGTTTGCGATATGATAGAAAAGCCGGCCCGAGTAGCGCACTTGATGGGTGAGTGGTTGCGAAAAGGCTGGGCGAAAGAGGCGCTGTTTAACTTAAAACTGCCGATGAAAGGCCGTTATGATGAAGTATTGCAAGATATTGAAAATCTAAAAGAATACCTGCATGAACACGGAATTAAATACCGTTTACAGGCCAAGCATCTGTACCATGATCGCGAAGAAATTACCGTGCATGTCCAGTGTTTGTCTAAAATTGCCTCGTTTTAGTGTTAACCTGCCACCACTGTTAACAGCGAGCTTGTGTATCCAGCTCGCTGGGTGTTTTCAAAATGCCCCTTCTTTTCATGAACAAGCTTGTGACAAGGTTTAGTTTTCGATTCTTAAATCTTGTAAGTTAAACCCAAGAGGCACATCGGTTTTTAATCTTGATACCTGTCGACAAGCTCTGGCTTGCTCGATATAAGGCTCCAGTTTTTTTCGGTATTTCGCCTCAAGGTGTTCATCTTGATAAGCTTGTTCGATATCTTGATACTGATTGAGAATCGCTTTGGCGGCTTTAGGACCAATGCCTGGCACCCCGGGGATCTGACTAGAACTGACGCCAGCCAAGCCCCAATAGTCTGGCAGTTGCTGTGGCTTAACCCCGAACTCTTGAGCGATAAAAGGGACGTCTAACCAGCGGTTTTGAAAGTAATCACGGATTTGTAGGTGTGGTGATAACAGTTGGCAGTAGCCTTTATCGGTAGAGACAATAGTGACCTTTTCTTGGTGATTAGCGACTTTCGTTGCTAAGGTTGCCACTAGGTCATCGGCTTCGTCACCCTCGCTAAGCAACGAATCTAATCCTTTTTGCCACCACGCTTCTTGAATGGCGTCTAAGCCTTGTTGCAATGGCAATGGCATTGGCTTGCGATTTTGCTTGTAGCTGGGTAAACACTCTGCTCGCCACCCTCTA
This sequence comes from Vibrio sp. HB236076, assembly GCF_040957575.1. NCBI lineage: Bacteria > Pseudomonadati > Pseudomonadota > Gammaproteobacteria > Vibrionales > Vibrionaceae > Vibrio > Vibrio sp. HB236076. The sequence goes on along the minus strand of NZ_CP162601.1, from coordinate 2,311,607 downwards.
TCGGATAGGTGATGATCAAACACTGCGATCCAATGGCTGGGTTGGGCCTGGTTAACTATTTTATCTAACGTGCGTGACGTCGTGGCAATGGTTCGCTCTATGTCTTTTTCATCGGGTTGAGCGCTGTGAACGCGGCGAATGAGATTTAACGCATCAATGATAACCAAATGGATAGACATAACCTTCCTAACAAAAAAATAGAGCCCGAAAGCTCTATTGTAGCGAATCTTGGCGACTTGGATAAGCCTTGGAGTAGACTTTACGCGTCGCTAAATTAAGGTTCATGAATCCGTCAATGATCTTTTTTAATCACATAACAAGGTTGGTAGGCACTCCCTCCTGGCAGTTTCATGCGATCTTGACGAACAAAATCGGCCAATAAGGTGTCCATTTTTGCCATCAGTTCAGGGTCACCGGATAACTCGAAGGGGCCGTGTTTTTCTATTTCTAAGATCCCTTCGGCTTTCACATTACCTGCGACAATACCAGAAAAAGCCCTTCTTAAATTTGCAGCCAGTGACTGAGGTGGTTGGTCAAGGTGTAAGTCCAGCGCGGCCATTGACTCGTGGGTTGGGGCAAACGGCTGTTGAAATTCGGGTTCGATATGCAATGACCAATTAAAGAAGTAAGCATCCCCAAGCGCTTTGCGATGTTCTCTGATTGCTGGCATGGCGTTTTTCATCGTTTTTGCCACCAACACAGGATCATCGATAATGATTTGATAGTGCTGGCGCGCTGCATCCCCTAATGTTGCGCCGATAAAGGCATCGATGGCGTTAAAGTAATCTGCGCTTTCTTTGGGGCCGGTGAGAATAATCGGCAAGGGTTGAGCTTGGTTTTCTGGGTGCATCATAATACCAAGAATATACAACAGCTCTTCTGCCGTCCCCGCACCACCCGGGAAGATAATAATACCGTGCCCGGTGCGGACAAAAGCTTCTAATCGCTTTTCAATATCCGGTAGGATCACCAACTCATTGACGATCGGGTTTGGCGGTTCGGCCGCGATAATAGAAGGCTCGGTTAATCCTAAGTAACGCCCCGGAGCAATCCTTTGTTTGGCGTGACCAATCGCGGCCCCCTTCATCGGCCCTTCCATCGCACCTGGGCCACAACCGGTACAAATATCGAGTTTTCTCAAGCCCAGTTGATTCCCGACCAAGCGAGTGTATTGATACTCATTGGCTTTAATTGAGTGCCCGCCCCAGCAAATAATTAAATTGGGATCTTGACCAGGCTTAAAGGTATCGGCGTTACGCAACACGCCGAAAATAAAGTCAGTAATGTTGGCTGAATTGTCGTGATCTGAATGGCCATTCTCATCCAGTTGCATGTTGACATAAACGATGTCACGCAACACCGAAATTAAATGATCTTGAATGCCTTTTATGATTTCATCATCGACAAAAGAGTGCTCTGGCGGGGCGTTGAGTTCGAGTTTTATTCCGCGCTCACGACGTATCACTTCGATATCAAAATCGCGGTATTTATCCAGTAACTCTTTAGAGCTGTCGGTGTGGCTGCCTGAGTTTAATACGGCGAGTGAGCAATTGCGGTAAAGCTGGTACAGGTTACTCTCTGCGGTTTTTTGCAGTTTTTCAACTTCTAATTGAGATAATAAATTCATTCTACCTGTTGGGCTGATATGAGTTTTCATAATGCCTCCTTAACATGTCGGTAGTGACAAAGCATTGTTATTATTGTCTTGTCATGGTGGTAGCAATAGCAAAGGCGATAGTGGGAATAATGGGAGCTACCATCACAATGAGAGCGCCGCATTTCCATTGCAGCTCAAAATTAGATTAGCAGAGCTTTTGGGAAAAGATAGTGACTAACTGCTTGAAATGACTAAATAAGAGTAAAATACGTGCCAGTTGTTGGAAAAGTGAGCAGTTTAGTGCCAGCTGATTTGTTCTGTGCCGCGTTTTTTGCACTCTTGAAGGGCGAGCATCAGTTTGTCGAGGATGATTTCAGGGGTATCGGCATCGGCAAAAGCGATAGAAGCAGCACTGAGTGAGATCCTCAATTGTTGGTTTTTAAAGGTAAACGGCAACTCTTTTATCTCATTTTGCAATGACTTGGTTACCGACAAAACGTGTTCATCGGTTTCTTCAGGGAAGATCAAAGCAAACTCTTCGCTGTTTAAACGCGCTAGACAGGCGGTACTCGGTAAATACTTTTTGATCGTTTGTGCAATGATCTTGAGGGCTTTATCCCCCGCGTTGTAACCGTATTGCTCATTGACCGTCTTAAAGTTATCGATGTCTAACACCACCACCCTCAAGTTGTGTTGAAAGCGGATCCAGCGGCGATATTCCACTTCTAAACGCTCGTTAAATGCCGTTTGATTATACACTTGAGTTAAGGGGTCTTGCAGTGCTCGCTGAGCTTGGTCTTTGACTCTTTGATGTTGCTCTTGTGTTGACTCAAAAATCGTTTCGGTTTGCTGCTTGTTGTAAGTTAGGCGCTCTAGTAGGTGTTGCTGGCGCGTTTCAGCCATACTGAGTCGATCGCTGAGTTGGCCAATCTTCATCAGCAAAGGTGTGATGCTTTGTTTCAGTGTTTCTAGGTCTTGGCTTTGATCCACGGTTTGTTTTGAGCGTGAGACAAGATCATCGAGTTCGTGGTTGAGATCTTGGTATTGCTCTATTGACGCTTGGTGTTGGTCGACTAAGGCGTGTTGATTTTTTAAGCTCGACGCCAATTGTTCATTGAGGTGATTGAGAAAATGAGTCGAAACTTGTCGTTCGAGCTGTGTACCTTTGAGTAGTAATTTTAAGACTTGTAAGGTTAACGTGATCAGACTTTCACTGGTGACACCGTGTAGTAATTGAGAACGGATCGCCATGAGTTCTTGGCCAATATCACCATCAAAGTCAACGTCGGCAATCAGACTTTGTAACTCTAAAGAGAGCGCTTCGAGTTGTAACTTATCGGATAAAGCATCATTAGCAATAAAGTTAAGTTTTGAATTGGTCGTGATGATTTTGATCGAGCGTTCATAAATTGCGATCAGCTTGATCGCATGGGACAAGTCGGTGTAATTGTGCTCTTTGACTTGCTCGATTAACTGGCGCAATTCGCGTTTAAGCGGGGCGGGGAGGTAAGTGACTCTTTGCAAAGTCTCCGCACTGTGCTTGAGTTGATGATCGAGAAGTTGGCTTTGTTTGCCCATAGAACTTGACCTTTGTTTGAGAACGCGCTCAATAACCGCCAGCCGAGGTATAAGTCGGCTGACATCTTTAGGTTGCTCTAATTCACGCTTTAATGCAATAAGATGCTGTGCAATTTCGTCACTCTTGGGAAAGTAAGAATCAGCAAGCGATGTAATAAGACGCTTTAATACGTGTTGTTCACGCTGAAACTTTAATGATGCATCCCGATGTGTTAAGCGCAGTTGATCTAATTTGTGTTGCAATAGATCCAGTTGCGCTTGAATATCGGCTTCAACAATACCCATGAAAATGAAAAGCCAATCCCTAATATATGCGTTAATTTAAGATAATAACAAAACTGACTATAACGTCATACCGTATTTGCACTAATTCTGGGTATGCTACTCATTTTTTAGAATATTTTTGATTTCATGCTCATTTTCGTACGAGGATTGTAGCTTTATTAACCCCTGTTCAATGGCTTGCTGACAAGCATGTCGAATATTGTCTTTGGCCAAACTCGCCGCGGGGGCATTCTTGATTGCTTTTAAATAAACCCAATGGCTTTGTTGGTCTCGTAAACTGACCTCGCGGGCAATATGAGTAGCCAACAATAAAATGTCCAACAGTTCTTGATCATTAATGGCAGTATAAGCCCGAGGTAAAAAAGGGTAATCAGCCATGCCGATTCGAATGGTCGGGTTTAAATTGTATTGCTGGGCAAAGTCACTGACCCAAGCTTGGATTTTATCAAACATGGCTTGAGTATCTATGGCGACGGTACCGTCTGAGCTTGGTTCGATATACAACAAATTCGCATCGGAAAAATGATAAATTCGAGAGTCATCTTGCGCTTGTTTGGATAAAAAGTCGCCAAAGGCGCCTTCGAGCTCTAAGCCTTTTTTATAGCCGTGCTTAACGTACATACTGCGTAAAAAAGGCAAATCGATCATGACAAATTTTAATTTATCATTCAGCGGCTCGTGGACTAAATCCCCTAAATGCCATTGTTCAAAAGAGGCATTGGCTTTGAGCAGTGACTTTCTCAATTTTAAATTAAGCATACGCAAATTGCGCAGATGAGAACGTGAGTGAGTATATAACTCGCTGGACAGCGTCGTAATTTGCTCGCTTTGTCTTTGTATAACAATGCGCTGACGCCAAGTGAAGACAAACAGCGCCATTAAGGTTGTCGTTAATGCATAGACGAATAATTGAAATTTAGACAATTGGCGCTGAGCGCTTTTTAAATGATCCGCTTGGCTAGATAAGTGCAATGTTTGTTCTGCAAATTCTTTTTGTTGTCGGAAAGCGTCTTCACTGATCTCATTTAATTTGGTTTGTTGTTGATGCAATAGCGCTTGATAGTGCTCTAAATGAGTAAAGGCTTTTTGGTATTGATTGCTCTGTTGGTAAGCCTGAGCCAGTAATAGATAAATCTTGAGTTTTTGCTCGCTATTCGCCTGACTTGAATGGGTAATTAGCGATAAAGCTCGCTGACTTAAATCAATCGCTTGCGCAAAGTTTTTCTGATTGAGATAAAGCTCCGCTTTTAAACGAGTCGCGCGAATTTTCTCTACCGGAAAAGCGGTGTTGGATAAAATTTGATCGGCTTGCTGTAAATACTGTTCCGCGAGTGGGTAGTTGTAGAGCTGTAAATATGTGGCGGCCAAATCGAGGCGAATGCGGAGAATTTTATTGAGGTCTTTTTCCGTTGCGCTGTGATCAAGCACGTTAAAATAATGCACCAAGGCTAAGTTGTATTTCCCTTGTTTAAAATACATGTCTCCCATCATGGTTAGGGTTTGCGCCAATGCATTCGAGTCTGGGTAGTGATCAAAAAATTCAGCGGCTTGTGAGGCGTGTTGTAATGCTTTGTCAAACACGCGACGCTGTTTAAACAGCAGGGCGAGCTGTTGATTTATTTGCGCGAGTAAAATGCTTTTGTTGTGCTCTACTGCGTGCCAGTAAGCAAAAAGAAGCTCGGTTAAGGCGTGGTTGTATTGTTTAAACTGCAGATAAAATCGCCCAGCAGATAAGTGATAATCAATGGTCAAATCATTTGCCGCTTGCGAGCCCAAAAGCACTTTTGCTTGTTTGAAGTTTTGCTCGACTGAGGATAAGTCCCCTTGTCGCGCCGCAATCTTGGCTTTTAACATCGCCAAGTGATACCAGGTCTCTTGGGCAAGGGTGGCTTTTTTATCCAAAGCGTAGAGCTTGTTTTCAATCACCTCGAGGCTTTTTTGGGCTTTGTTGTCGTCGTGATCGATTTGCCAATTAAAGTCGGCAAACGCCATTTCGGCCTCGATCGCTAAAAAAGGCAGCCGGAATGTTTCACTGAGTGCCAGTGCGGATGACAAATGATTAAAAGCCAGTGAGATTTTGCCTTGGATAAAACTGGCTTTAGCAATGATCATGTGCGCTTGGATACTGCCACTGGGCGTTCTTAAATGGGCATCGCTGTCGTCGCGGCTCAATGTCGATGGGCTCTGGTCACCGCTGTTGGCCAAGCGGCGTTGTTGCAGGTATTGTTGTGCCACACTTTGCGATTGCGCAGGTGCAATCGCAAGGAGTTGCTGAGCGTCGTAGAGTTCACTGGATTGGAAGCGAAAACTGTTGGCGTTTACCTGGGCGGTAAGCAATAAAAAAAGCAGCGCGCTTACCCATCGACAAAGGTGGCAATTGATCATTGTGATTAACTCTTACTGTCTCGCCATGCGTTGATGGTTGGTGACTGAATCGGGCTCTGAACTGCGGAAAGGGTTGATGTCCAGCCCGCCGCGGCGAGTATATCGCGCCAATACGCTCAACGACTGTGGTTGGCAATAGCGAGTGATATCGGTAAAAATGCGCTCGACACATTGTTCGTGAAACTCATTGTGCTCTCGAAAGGAAACAATATAGCGCAAAAGTGATTCGCGTTTGATCTTAGGCCCTTGATAGCGGATTTCGATGCTGCCCCAATCGGGTTGGTTGGTGATCAAGCAGTTCGATTTGAGCAAATGGCTGTGCAAAGTTTCACTGACGATCTCGGTCTCGATGGCATTGTTAAGGTGCTGAGGGTCAAATTGATAACTGTCGATGCTGATGTCTTGATCATCAATGCACTCACCGGCCATGGCCATAATCGGTTGATGCTCAAAATGAGACACGGGATGAAGTTTTACCGTGACCGTTTCACCGGCACACGCCGAGAGATCGTTTGTTAAATGACGCTCAACTTCTTGCCACGATGCAAAACGGGTTTGATTAAAGCTGTTGAGGTAAAGCTTAAACGATTTTGACTCGACTAAGTTTTCTGAGGTAGCAGGAATAAAAACATCACCGATGGCCACTTGGGGTAAGCCCTTTTCATTGAGCCAAGACAACTCATACAGGGTCCACATATCGCCACCGTGAAAGGGCAATTCGTCACCCAATGCTAGGTCTTGTCGATTTAGGCTGCGCGGTACCGGTTGCAGTAAGGAAGGATTGTACTGACTGGCGTATTCGGTCTTTTGACCTAATGTCAGTGAAGCGAGTTCTTTCGCGTTTGAATATTTGCTCATACATCGGATTAAAATTCGATTACAATGACGCAATTTTACTGAATTAATAACAGAAAAGCCATGACAATACCGATTCGCGCTTTGGATACCAACCGCTGAGTTGCCTGTTAGATAAGGGCGTTACGATAGTGTTGACCAAGGGGAGTATTAAGACGTGTCCACTTAGACCTGGATTGCGAGCTTGATAGTGATTGGCTTTTTACTGAAAGGAGTATTTATGACTCACTCTGTGAGCGATGCATTACGACAATTGCACCATACTTATTACCAATCTTGCCAGCGGCAAACAGGACACTCACCTTATTGTGATGAAACGTTTGTCGATTGGCCGTCGCCTTGTATCGAGCGTATCGACAACGAGAAAGTGTATTGGCAAGCACAGCCGCAGCAGAGTGAGGAGTCCTTGTTTGACGGCGTTGAAAATGCACTTGAGTTGACGTTACACCCCGATATTAAAGCGTTTTATAGCGCTTTTTTTGCCGGTGATATAACGCTTACTATTGAGCAGCAGGCGATCACATTACTGCAGGTGTGGAACCGAGAAGACATCGAACGTTTGCAAGAAAACATGATTGGTCATTTGTTAATGCAAAAAAGGTTAAAACAAACGCCAACGGTCTTTATTGGGACGACAGAAGATGAACATCAAGTGATTTCCATCTGTAACTTGTCCGGTGAGGTGTTACTCGAAACCTTGGGGAAAAAGCAGCGTCGCGTGCTTGCTGATAACCTAGTGAATTTTTTAACTCGTGTGGAGCCTTTGCACTGATGTGGGTTTGTGAACTGGAGTTTGAGTGTTTTGATAACACCACCGTCGATGCCGTCGACAAGGCCATCAACGGTTTGATGGATGCATTGCGCTATAATGGGCAAGTTCTGGGACGCGAGTTTCCCGTCGTGATGGGCGAGGGCATTTTTTATGTCCGCGCGGTGTGCCCAGAGCAAGAGAGTTTACACCCTAAGTATCATTCAGATTACGTTAAAGCTTGTGTTAAGCGTTTGTCTGAGGCTTGCCTTCTTGCGCCGAAAGTACGCCTATTAGGGCGAGATTTGAACTCAGAGCAAAGTGCACAGGCTGACAAGCCAGAGTGGCAAGTATTGTATACCACTTATGTTCATACCTGTTCCCCTTTAAGAGATGGCGATAGTTTGCTGCCTATCCCTTTGTATCGCTATCCGGCCACTTTTAATGGCGATCACAAATCCGTGATCAAATGGCAATCGGAGTGGCAAGCGTGCGATGAGATTCAAATGGCTGGCGGTTGCCAAGCGGAACACGCCGCATTACATGAAATTTGTGATGTAGACAGCGTATTATTTCGTCGAGGTTGGGGTCTTAGAGGACGTATTGAGTATTTAACCCAAGTGCCGACCTACTATTATTTGTATCGAGTTGGTGGCGAAAGCTTGCGTGCTGAGCGCGAGCGAAAATGTCCTCGCTGTGGTCAAGATTGGTTACTCGAACAACCGCTACACGACATCTTCCACTTTAAATGCGAGCCATGTCGTTTACTGTCTAATATCTCTTGGGATCATCTGAAAACCCAAGGCTAAAAAAGCCTTCATCACTCGGTGATGAAGGCTTTTTTATCGCTCAGTATTTATCTCGGTATTACCAACCTTTGACCACACCGCCAAACAGTTCATCCGCTTTTTTGTACACAGCTTCGGTTTGGTATGCTTTGATAAACTCTTGGACTTTTTCGTCGTTGACGTTGTCTTGGCGCGCCACGATAAGATTGACGTATGGGGAGTCTTTTGCTTCAACGAACACGCCGTCTTTCTCTGGGCTTAGGCCAAGTGAACTCGCGAACGTATTGTTGATAACAGACAAAGTGACGTCATCGAGTGAGCGCGGTAATTGCGCGGCATCAAGCTCAACAATTTGGAGATCTTTCGGGTTTGACACAATATCGCGTGGTGTGGCTTTAAGACCAGCGCCATCGCGCAGTTTGATCAGACCTTCTTTCTCAAGTAGCAATAATGAGCGACCTAGGTTAGTCGGGTCATTGGGAACGGCAATGCGATCACCTTGTTTCAACTCGTCCACTGAGGTGACATTTTTCGAGTATCCCGCCAACGGGTAAACAAAGGTATTACCGGCAATGGCCAACTTATAGCCACGGTCTTCGATTTGTTGATCTAAATACGGTTTGTGTTGAAAGGCGTTAATGTCAACAGAGCCATCGTCGAGGGCAGCATTTGGCGTGATGTAGTCGGTAAAGGTCACCAATTCAACATCAAGGCCATATTCTTCTTTGGCGATTTTTTTAGCCACTTCAGCAACTTGTGCTTCAGCACCTGCCATAACGCCAAGTTTTAGAGTGTGGTCATCTTGGTTATCGCCACCACAAGCGGCCAATAAAAGACTTGATGCAGCAAGAGCAAGTATACGAGTGAATTTCATACTTTTATTCCTATACGATAATTTTTAAAGTTGTCTTTTTATACTATTCGTTTAACGAGAGATTGATTTTTATCGATGATCGACGCGGCGTACTATCGCATCACCGATCGATTGAATAATTTGTACCAACACGATTAACATAATGACGGTGACAATCATGATGGTTACATCATAGCGGTAAAAACCGTATCGAATCGCGACATCGCCTAAGCCGCCGCCGCCAACGGTTCCTGCCATGGCAGAATAACTAACCAGAGTCACTAAGGTGATGGTCACGGTGTTGATAATGGTAGGAAGCGCTTCTGGTAATAACACCTTATTAATAATCTGCATCGGAGTTGCTCCCATCGACTGGGCGGCTTCCACCAAACCATTGGGGACTTCCATCAAGGCGCTTTCTACTAAGCGGGCGACAAAAGGAATCGCTCCAATCGTCAAGGGGACAATGGCGGCGGTTGTGCCGATAAAGCTGCCGACGATCATTTTGGTAAAAGGAATAATGGCCACCATCAACACTAAAAAAGGCACAGAGCGACCGATGTTGACAATGGCACCCAATACGCGATTGAGTTTCGGGTTTTGGTGTAAACCACCTGCTTTGGTGGTATGTAGGATCACGCCAAGTGGAATACCAACAGCAAAACCAATCAAGCCAGCGACGAGCACCATGTAGATGGTTTCCCAAGTGGCACCGAGTAGCAGCGAGGCGTTGTCGCTCAGCCATTGAATCATTGCATTAAAGGACATAGCCCAATACCTCTACTTTCACATTGTTGTCTTTAAGAAACGCTAACGATTGCTCAATATCCTTCGCTTCACCAATCAGCTCTGTCACCATCATGCCGAACTTTACACCACCGGCGTAGTCAAGATCGGAGGTTAGGATATTAGCATCGGTATGATACAGCTTGGCAATTTGCGACATTAAAGGCGCATCAACCGTTGCCCCAGTAAACTCAAGTCTCACGAGAGGGTGGGCATTTTCGACGGGATCGGCGTGCAAGCGGTTAAGGTAATCTTCAGGAATCGACAGATCCAAGGTAGAGCGGATAAAGTTGTGCGCAAGCTCAGTTTTCGGGTGGGCAAAAATCTCACCAACCGTGCCTTTTTCAACCAACTCCCCACCGCCGATAATAGCCACTTGGTGACAAATGCTCTTAACCACATCCATTTCGTGTGTGATTAATAACATTGTGATATTTAACTCGCGATTGATTTTTTTGAGCAAGGTTAAAATCGATTGTGTTGTGGCCGGATCCAACGCACTGGTCGCCTCATCACAGAGCAATACTTTGGGTTCTGAGGCCAACGCACGGGCAATGGCTACGCGCTGTTTTTGCCCGCCACTGAGGTTTGCTGGGTAATGGAGGTGCTTATCACTTAAGCCAACTAATTCTAATAAGTCGGTGACGCGCTGCTTGATTTTATCACTGCTTTGGCCTGCAAGCTCCAAAGGCAGAGCGACGTTGTCAAATACAGTGCGAGAAGACAGCAGATTAAAGTGCTGAAAAATCATCCCAATATTGCGACGAGCACGGCTAAGTTCACTCGCGCTAAGCTCGGTCAAATCAACACCGTCCACTTTGATTGAGCCTGAGCTTGGTGCTTCAAGCATATTGACACAGCGTATTAAGGTGCTTTTCCCTGCACCAGATGAACCGATTACCCCAAAAATAGTACCTTGAGGAATTTGCAAATTGATGTTTTTAAGTGCGTGAATATCTTTATTACCTAAAGAGAACACCTTATTCACATGATTAATTTCTATCATTTATTGACCTTGCACGGAATCAATCCAAAGCGAAAATGTTGATAAATCGGGTTGCGACTTATCCAGGGTACAGGGAATACGGCCTGTGAGATGCTGATGCTAGGGATTCTACTGAAAGAAGTCAATAGCTATTTTTACGTCTAGACGTCTAAATTCAATTTGCTAGTGATGGTGAGTCTAAAGCGTGCGATAATACAGCCTGGTATCGAAAGCAAGAGAGACATGTTTTGGCTAAACCCGCTATATTCCTAGACCGAGATGGGGTGATTAATCGCGATCACGGTTACGTACACGACGAACACGATTTTGAGTTTATTGACGGTGTTTTTGAGGCGACGAAAGCGTTAAAGCAGCAAGGCTATTTATTGGTGTTAGTGACCAATCAATCCGGTATTGCGCGTCACTTATTCTCAGAAGAGCGCTTTTTAGATTTAACTCAGTGGATGGATTGGAACTTTGTTGATCACGGCGTGGAGTTTGATGGCTTTTATTATTGCCCTCATCATCCAGAGCATGGTATCGGCGAGTATAAACAAGATTGTGATTGTCGTAAGCCAAAACCCGGTATGTTTCTTTCTGCACGCGATTTCTTGAAAATTGATATGGCGCGTTCCGTCATGGTTGGCGATAAAGCACAAGACTTGCAAGCGGCTCTGGCGGCTGGGGTCGGAACAAAAGTCTTAGTGCGCTCTGGCAAAGCTGTGACAGAAGAGGGGATGGCATTAGCCGATCACGTCGTAGACTCTATTGCAGATGTTCCTAGTTTGCTAGCCTAGTGACGTCAGTCATCAGAGGGAACAAGCCCCTCAATGAACGGTTTTGCGTCGACCTAGCGCCAAGCCATGTCGAACGACAGTAGCAATACATCTAGCACTTCAGCCATGGCCTTTTACGCAGAGCAGTAAAAGGCCATGTTGTTTTGAGGGTGAAATGTTGTTTTGAGAATGAATCGTTGGCCACGGGGTGCCGTTATAAAGTCAAACCCATCGCGATGCGGGTTAACTGTAGTTGACTGTATAGCGCTTGGGCTTGTGATTCATAGCGAGAACGGCATTGAGGATCACCACGCCAAACACTGACATGGCTAATTGCATTGGCGCGATAAAAAATCCCGAAGCAATCAAAATGCCGGCATCGATGATGACTTGTGATTTTCCCACTGACAAACCAAAGCGATCTTGAATCATAAGGCACAAAACATTAAACCCCCCCAGACTGGCACGGTGGCGAAATAAGATAAGCATACCAATCCCCATCAGCAGACCACCGGCCAAGGCGCAATACCCTTGATGAAGCTGATCTAAGTGCAACCACGTCGGGATCCACTCACTCATCAGAGACACCAAAGCGCCACACAATAGACTGTTAAAAGCAAATCGACGCCCAAAGCGCTGCCACGCCATCCAGTAAAAAGGCAAGTTGACCAAAAAGTATACGGTGCCGAATGACACGGGCAACACATGAGTCATCAGTAGGGCTAAACCTGCGGTGCCGCCAGTCAGTAAGTTGGCTGACTGTAAAAAGAACAAACCTTGTGTGACCAAAAGACAGCCAGTCAACATGGCGATATAGTCTTCATTTCGGGTGTGTTTTTCCATCTTTTCATATTGAGGTTGAAAAATTTGAGCTCATATTATTAAAAAGACGTAGATAGAGGTAGCCGCCATGAAGAATTTGCGGTACACCTATGTCTAGGACACTTTACAAAGTGTAAATCAGAAAGTTGACACAAGATGGCTGCCTTTTTTTGATCATGAATGCCTCTGAAAACGGATATGAAGAAATCGCATAATAAAAAGTGTTTTTTATCCTTTATGCCGCTGAGTAATTTATGTAAAATGCGCGCCATTATCGCAACGAAAACGTTTGCTTTTGGTTGCTGTGCCTATTTTATACATTAGTCATATCTGAGTCAGGAGATACAGATGCTTAAGCGCGACATGAACATTGCCGATTATGATGCCGATCTTTTTGCTGCTATTGAGGAAGAAACCCTTCGTCAGGAAGAGCACATTGAGTTGATCGCTTCTGAAAACTACACCAGCCCACGAGTCATGGAAGCACAAGGTTCTCAACTGACCAATAAATACGCAGAAGGTTACCCTGGTAAGCGTTATTACGGCGGTTGTGAGTACGTTGACAAAGTGGAAGCCTTGGCCATTGACCGCGCCTGTCAGTTGTTCGGTTGTGAATACGCGAATGTTCAACCTCACTCTGGCTCACAAGCCAACAGCGCCGTTTATATGGCATTGCTTAACCCAGGCGATACCGTGTTGGGTATGAGCTTGGCACACGGTGGTCACTTGACTCACGGTTCGCCGGTTAACTTCTCTGGTAAGCACTACAACGTCATCCCTTACGGTATTGATGAGCAAGGCCAAATCAACTATGAAGAGATGGAAGCCTTAGCGCTTGAGCACAAGCCAAAAATGATTATTGGTGGTTTCTCAGCTTACTCTCAAATTGTCGATTGGAAGAAAATGAGAGAAATCGCTGACAAAGTCGGTGCGTATTTCTTCGTCGATATGGCTCACGTTGCCGGTTTAATTGCGGCAGGCGTCTACCCAACGCCTGTGCCTTATGCTCACGTTGTTACGACAACCACACACAAAACCTTGGCTGGTCCTCGCGGTGGCTTGATCTTGTCGAATGCCGGTGAAGAGATGTACAAGAAATTGAATTCAGCGGTTTTCCCTGGTGGTCAGGGCGGTCCTTTGATGCACGTTATCGCCGGTAAAGCGGTGGCATTTAAAGAGGCGATGGAGCCTGAGTTTAAAGCCTATCAAGCTCGCGTGGTTGATAATGCCAAAGCTATGGTTGCTCAATTCCAAGAGCGTGGTTACAAAATTGTCTCAAACAGCACTGAAAACCACTTGTTCTTGGTTGATCTGATCGACAAAGGCATCACGGGTAAAGAAGCGGATGCAGCCCTCGGCGCGGCAAACATTACGGTCAACAAAAACTCAGTACCGAATGACCCTCGCAGCCCGTTTGTTACTTCAGGTATCCGTGTTGGTACACCTGCCATCACTCGTCGCGGTTTTAACACTGAAGATGCGAAAAACCTTGCTGATTGGATGTGTGATGTTCTTGACAACACTGACAACCAGCAAGTCCTAGAAACGACGAAAGCGAAAGTGCTTGAAATTTGTCAGCGTCTACCTGTTTACGCATAATCGTTTGATTTGATAAACAGAAAAAGCCTTGCGGTAGTCGTAAGGCTTTTTTTTGGCTTTTGATACCAGATAACCTGACCGTCAACACAACAATCTCATGAGAAGGGCGGTTATACCCATCTGATTAAGTGTGTGATCAATGATAGCGAAGGATCAAGCTTGATAACCAGGCAAAAAAAACGGCACCTTGTGCCGTTTTTTGTTCAGTGTGAGTCGGGTTATTTAATTTCAATACCCTGCGCTTGCATATCCGCATGGTAAGAAGAGCGAACAAATGGACCACAGGCTGCGTGAGTAAAGCCAAGCTCCAGCGCAATTTCTTTGAGTTCGTCAAACTCCGCTGGTGGCACATAACGAGCGACGGGTAAGTGGTGACGGCTCGGCGCTAAGTATTGGCCTAGCGTTAGCATAGTGACACCGTGTGCGCGCAAATCTTTGAGTACTTCAACGATTTCTTCTTTGGTCTCGCCAAGGCCCATCATTAACCCAGATTTCGTCGGTACATTTGGGTGCTGCTGTTTAAACTTTTCAAGTAATTGCAATGACCACTTATAGTTGGCACCAGGTCGAGCTTTGCGATAAAGGCGTGGTGCTGTTTCTAAATTGTGGTTGAATACATCTGGTGGATTGTCTTTGAGCAAATCAAGAGCCACATCCATACGTCCGCGGAAATCGGGTACTAAGGTTTCAATTTTGATGTTTGGGTTTAAGGCACGGATTTCGCGATTACAGTCGGCAAAGTGTTGAGCACCACCATCGCGTAAGTCGTCACGGTCCACTGAAGTGATAACGACGTATTTTAGTTTCATGTCGCGAATCGTGCGCGCCAGTTTTTGTGGTTCATCCGCATCAGGGGTCATTGGACGGCCGTGTGCAACATCGCAAAAAGGGCAACGACGGGTACAAATAGCGCCTAAAATCATGAACGTCGCAGTACCGTGGTTGAAACACTCAGCTAAGTTTGGGCATGAGGCTTCTTCACATACCGAGTGTAAGTCGTTTTTGCGCATTGCCGCTTTGATTTCTTGAATACGCTGACTGTCAGCCGGAAGTTTGATCTTCATCCAATCGGGCTTTCGCAAAACTTCAGTTTGTTCCGCTGGCATATTTTTGACTGGAATTAACGCCATTTTATCAGCGTCGCGGTACTTGACGCCTTTTTCCATTTGGATTGGTTTACTCATGACAATTTGCTTCTGTTATTAATTCGACTTGCTCGTAGCCAAGGGCTGTTACGAGATGTTGGATTAAATGCTGGCTGACAACATCTATATCACTTGGACCGTTGAGATCCTTAACTTGCACCATTTCCATTCCTTGATAGCCACAGGGATTAATACGTAAAAAAGGCGCTAAATCCATATTGACATTTAATGCCAAACCGTGGAAAGAACAGCCTTGGCGAATGCGCAATCCCAATGAACAAATTTTTCGTCCCTCGACATAAACTCCAGGTGCATCTGGACGGGCATACGCGTTTATGTCATAGCCTTTTAGGGTGTTGATGACGATATTTTCAATGTGAGTGACAAGCTCTCGGACCCCAAGCTTTTTACGTCGCAAGTTGAGTAAAAAGTAGACCACTAATTGCCCTGGTCCGTGGTAGGTGACTTGCCCGCCACGATCACTTTGAACAACCGGTATCTCGCCGGGGTTTAACACGTGCTCAGCTTTACCAGCTTGTCCCTGAGTAAATACCGGGTTGTGTTCAACCAGCCAAATTTCATCGACACTTGCTTCACCCCTTTGATTGGTAAAATCATGCATGGCTTGCAATGTTGTTTCGTAGTCACAACGACCAAGGTGTTTAACCTTCAACCCCTCACTCATTACTCTATCCGCCGTCGATTAAATTTGATGGCGCATTATAAACCTTATCTGGGCAGCACTCTACCATAGAGCAACAAATTTTTAACTTTGTGAACAAGGCTTTAAAAGTAACTGTATGAAAATAAACAAAAAGCAGCCAAAGCTGCTTTTAAAAAAAAGTTGAAATAATAAAAAAATTACAGAACCATACGAACAATATCAATCTCGCCAAGCTCTTTGTACAGGGTTTCTACTTGCTCGATTGATGTTGCGGTAATGTTGACAGACACCGAGTGGTAATTGCCTTTAGCACTGGGCTTTACCGTTGGGCTGTAATCACCAGGGGCGTGTTTTTGAATCACTTCAAGCACTTTTTCTGGTAGTTCAGGTTTTGCGTAACCCATGACTTTGTAAGTAAATGAACATGGAAATTCCAATAAGTCTTTGAGCTTTGCATCTGAATTAATGTTTAACATGGAAAACACTCCGAGGTAAAAATTACAACTTAGCGAATACTAATGTGAATTTGCTCAAAGCTCAAGCGCGAGCTCTCGAGCGAAGAACAAACCAAGCCGCTGTGCCAAGCGACACGATTAGGTAGGCTTTTGAACGGAAAATGAATTTGAGCGTGATGTTGAGAAAATCACGAGTTGGGGAATAGATTGAATTTTTTTGATAAAGCCTTTTTGTACTCACCCTTTTCCTATGTGGTCAATACCCTGGTATTGAATCAAATGGGTATAAGATGCCGCCAAATACGCGTAAAAAAAGCTGCTCAATTGAGCAGCTTGGGTTGTGTGTGGTGATTCGCTAAAACAAAGCCACCAGTTAATTAAAACAGGCTTTTGAAAAGCAGGATAACGTAGTCCCAAAGGCGACTGAATACACCACCTTCATCGACGTCTTCTAACGCGACCAATGGGTATTGCGCAACGTCATTACCATCGAGTTGGTAATAGAGTTTGCCAACCACATCACCTTGTTTGATCGGTGCTTTTAGCTCTTTGTCAAGAATAAAGCTCGCTTGCATATTTTTTGCTTCGCCGCGAGGTAGCGTGACATACGTGTCTTCGTTAACGCCAAGTGCCACTTCACTCTTGTTGCCCATCCAAATGCGTTCTTTGACGAAGGTTTCACCGGCTTTGTGAGGGTTGACGGTTTCAAAGAAACGGAAGCCATAGCTGAGTAGCTTTTTACTTTCGGCTTTGCGAGCATTGGAGCTTTTCGTTCCCATAACCACCGCGACCAAACGCATTTTGCCTTCGGTGGCTGAGGTGACTAAGTTGTAGCCGGCTTGGCTGGTGTGGCCGGTTTTGATGCCATCCACGTTCATGCTCTTATCCCAAAGCAAACCGTTGCGGTTGTACTGGGTAATGCCATTGTAAGTAAACTTCTTCTCAGAATAGATTTTGTATTCTTCAGGTACATCGCGGATCAACGCACGACCCAATAACGCTAAATCGTAAGGCGTAGAGTACAACTCGTCACTGTCTAGGCCGTGAACGTTAGTGTAGTGAGTGTCTTTCATACCCAAGGTGCTGGCCCATGCATTCATGAGATCGACAAAGGCATCGGTTGACCCGGCAATGTGCTCAGCCATGGCAACACAAGCGTCGTTACCCGATTGGATAATAATGCCTTTGTTGAGATCGCGAACTTTTACTGTGGTACCGACTTCAATGAACATTTTCGATGAATCAGGGAAGTTTTTTGCCCATGCATTTTCACTGATCACAACGTCGTCGTCTGGGCTGACATTACCGCGTTTGATTTCTTGACCGATGACATAACTGGTCATCATTTTTGTCAAGCTGGCTGGAGGCAGTTTGTCATGCATGTTTTTTTCGGCGAGGACTTTGCCCGAGTGAAAGTCCATCAAAACAAAGCCAGTGGCAGCGATCTGAGGTGCGTCGGGAACGACAACGGGATTAGCAAACGCTGAATTAACGATAGTGGCGCACAGGGCGACAGAGGGGACAATTAAACGTTTAAAAAGAGTTGTTTTTTTCATCATGAGTCAATGTTGCTTCTATTTGGTTGTATCCTACCAGAAACACCGCCAGAGTCGGAGTGTTTGTTGTGAGAAAATCTGTTAACTTTTGCTTTGGCCAGATTCTGAAAACGCTTTGATAAACGCGGTGGGATATCCCTTTGTTTTCAATTTGTTCAGTGCAATTTGAGCTTGTAAATAATCGTCAAAAGGCCCCAGCATCAATTGATGGATGGCCGACTTTGAGTATATAAAAGACTCAACATCTAAACTTAGACTCAGCTCGTCGCGTAAAGTTCGCACTCTTTCTAAATATTTTGAGCTAACAACTTGTACCGTGTACTGTTTATCGGTGGCCTTGGGGCGGTGGTTGGCCGGTTTAGTAAACGTGAGTGCTTCTATTTTGACATTCGCGGTCCCCGTTTTCAGCACACCGAGTTTGTGGGCTGCGGCATAGCTCAAATCAATGATTCGGCCTGGGTGAAAAGGCCCGCGATCATTGACGCGAACAATCACAGATTTGCCATTGTCGGTATTGGTGACTTTGACAAAACTCGGCAGTGGCAGAGTCTTGTGCGCCGCGGTCATCGAGTACATGTCATAGACCTCGCCATTGGATGTGCGATGGCCTTGGAATTTTTGTCCGTACCAGGAGGCTTTCCCCGTTTCAGTAAAGCCTGTAGGATCGGTAATTATAGTGTAGCGTTTGCCGCGCAGGGTATAATTGCTGTTGCCGCTGGCACTATAAGCTTCATAGCGAGGGTGCGCATTTTCAATATGCTCAACTGAGATGGGCGTCGCCGGAGCCACATCGTCTGATAGGGTGTAGCGCCCCCCGCTGGGGTTTTGAGTGCTACTACAACCTGCAATGACCGCAATGGAAAGCGCCGCGCCAAGTTTTTGAAGGTATTTATGCATTTAGGTTGCCTTTGAAAATGCTTTTCGATGTGTGTGGATCGACATTAAAATGCCAAAACCGGCCATAAGCGTCAGCATGGAAGTTCCTCCATAGCTCACCAAAGGTAAAGGTACGCCAACCACGGGCAAAATGCCACTGACCATACCAATATTGACAAAGATATAAACAAAAAAGCTCAGCACGATACTGCCAGCCATCATACGACCGAAAGCCGTTTGTGCTTGGCTCGCTAAGTACAAACCTCGGCCGATGATAAATAGATAAATGGCCAGTAAGCACAAAAAGCCAATTAACCCCCATTCCTCGGCAATGACCGCAAAGATAAAATCCGTGTGTCTTTCGGGTAAGAATTCCAGTTGCGATTGGGTGCCGTGCAGCCAACCTTTACCCGTTAGTCCGCCAGAGCCAATGGCAATTTTACTTTGAATAATGTGATAGCCAGCGCCGAGTGGATCAGATTCGGGGTTGAATAACGTCCGCACCCTAACTTTCTGGTACTCGCGCATTAAGAAAAACCATAATATGGGAATAAAAGCGCCTACGGCGACAATAGCGGCAAAGATAATTCGCCAACTGATACCCGACAAAAAAATCACGAATATTCCCGACGCGGCAATTAAGATCGCCGTGCCTAAGTCCGGTTGCTTGGCGATCAGTATGGTGGGGACCATCACTAAGGTTAAACCAATAATTAGGGTTTTGAACGAAGGGGGTAACGGCCGGCGACCAAAGTAGCGAGCCACCATCAATGGTACGGCCAGTTTGAGAAACTCAGAGGGTTGAAAGCGGACAAAACCGAGGTTGAGCCAGCGTTGTGCCCCTTTTGAAATCTCTCCAAAAAACAGCACGCCAAGCAGTAAGATCACACCGGCAAAAAACACAATCGGGGCAAACGCTTCGTAAGTACGCGGCGGGATTTGTGCAAGAAATACCATGACGACGAGTGAAAGAAGCATCCGCATGGCTTGCTTGTCCATCATTTCCATACTCTGCCCACTAGCGCTGTACATGATCACTAGGCCGCAGCCCATGAGTAATAGTAGGCCCAGTAACATGGGTAAATCCAGATGTAATCGTTCAAATAGAATCCGGTTTTTACCGGTAGAAGGATCCATTTTCATGGTTAGTGTTCCTCTGTGGGTGGCGATACTTCACCGCCGTCTTGATCGCTTTTGTGTGGTAGCAACAAGTAATCAAATATTTTTCGTGCCACTGGCGCACCGTGAGAAGAACCACCACCCGCATTTTCAAGCACAACAGTGACAACGGCCTTAGGATCGTCAAAAGGCGCAAAGGAGGTATAGAGGGCGTGATCGCGTAAATGCTCAGCCAGTTCATCGGCGTTGTATTTTTCGTTTTCAGACAAGCCAAATACTTGCGCGGTTCCCGATTTCCCAGCACTTTCATATTTGGCGCCAAAAAAGGCGCGCCTTGCTGTGCCTCGGGCCCCAGTATTGACTAAGTGCATCCCTTGTTTGGCGATGTTCCAATATTTTTGTGGCACATTTTCGATAGGGGGGTAGGGATCAAAAGGCTCAGCCTGTTGCGAATCGATAGGGTGGCTGTTTTCGATGGTTGCTTTAAGTAGGTGCGGAGCCATGACTTTGCCATCGTTGACCAATACGGATGTGGCTTTGGCAATTTGAATTGGCGTTGCGGTCCAATAACCTTGACCGATGCCAACCGGAATTGTGTCACCTTTGTACCATGGAATATTGTGACGAGCGCGTTTCCATTCGCGAGTCGGCATATTGGCTTGGCTCTCTTCATAGATATCAATACCTGTGTATTTGCCAAAGCCAAATAAGTTCATCCAACTTGAGATCCTGTCTATTCCTAAATCATAAGCGACTTGGTAATAAAAGGTATCGACCGACTCTTCAAGGGCTTTTAGGACATCAACCGTTCCGTGGCCCCAGCGCAGCCAATCTCGATATGGGCGGGTGTTTGAATTGGGGATCTGCCAGTAGCCGGGATCGTTGCGAGTGGTATTTGGCGTAATCACCCCTTCTGTTAGCGCCGCCACCGAAATAAAAGGTTTAACCGTAGACGCTGGCGGATAAATCCCCAAGGTAGCGCGATTGACCAATGGACGATTTTTATCTTGTAGCAGTGACGCGTATTGCTTGCTTGAGATACCATTGACAAATTGGTTCGGGTCATAGCTTGGGGTAGACACCATGGCCAATACACCATCGTCTTTCGGGTCGAGGACAATCGCACTGCCACGGCGCTCTCCCATTAGTTGATGCACGTATTGTTGCAGTTCAATATCGATGTTGAGGACGAGATCTTTCCCCGGCGTTGGTGGGACGTATTTCAGTGTCCGGATCACCCGACCTCGGCTGTTGACTTCGACCTCTTGGTAGCCAGATGTGCCATGCAGTAAATCTTCGTAGTACTTTTCAACCCCCAGTTTTCCGATGTCGTGGGTGGCTTTGTAATTAGACGCTTTGTCCTCTCGAGCGAGTCGTTGTAGGTCCTTGTCGTTGATACGTGATACATAACCAAGGACATGGGTGAGTATTTGCCCGTAGGGATAAAATCGCTTTAGCGAAGCGCTGACTTCGACGCCGGGAAACTTGTATTGATTGACCGAGAACACCGCGACTTGTTTTTCAGTCAGTTGTGATTTTAGTGGTACAGATTGGAAGCGATGGAAGCGACGCCGCTCTTTTTGGAAGTCGGCAATATCGTCATCGGTAATGGGTAAAAATTGCTTTAATTGAGCAATGGTGGCATCGATATCATCGATTTTTTCCGGGGTGAGTTGCAAGGTAAAAACCGGGCGGTTTTCAGCTAATAACACGCCGTTTCTGTCGTAGATTAAGCCCCGAGTCGGTGCAATCGGTACGATTTTGATCCGGTTGTCATTGGATCGTGTTTTGTAGTCTTGAAACTGATTGACTTGAATATTGTACAGGTTCGCAACCAGTACGCTTAACAGGACTAAAATACCAAGAAAGGCAACCACAGCACGATTTCTAAACAATCGTGCTTCTGCTTGATAATCTCTGATTTGGCTACGTCGTCGTAACATGAATGCTTATTCTCGGTGGTACGGGTGATTCGTCGTTATGCTCCACGCGCGATATAAACTCTCCGCCATCATGACACGTACGAGAGGGTGAGGCAGTGTCAGCGGTGAAAGAGACCAAGATTGATCCGCAGCGGCTTTACAGGCCGGGGCTAATCCTTCAGGGCCGCCAATTAAAATTGAAACATCGCGGGCGTCGAGCTTCCAACTTTCCAATTGCTGGGCTAATTGCTCGGTATTCCAGGGTTTACCGGGAATGTCGAGTGTAACAATTCGATTGCCTTTGGGCACGGCATTGAGCATCGCTTCGCCTTCTTTTTGCAAAATTCTTGCAATGTCGGCATTTTTACCTCGTTTACCTGCTGTAATCTCAACCAATTCTAATGGCATATCATGTGGGAAGCGGCGTCGATACTCTTGAAAGCCCTCTTCAACCCATTTAGGCATTTTAGTACCCACGGCAATAAGTTGGATCTTCACCATTTAGCCCCAAAGTTTTTCTAGTTGATACAGTTCGCGAAATTGTGGCTGCAGTACGTGCAACATGCTTGAACCCATATCGACCACGACCCATTCGCCTTCGGCTTCTCCGTCGATGCCAATCGGAGTGAGCCCCAATTTTTTGAGCTCATTGGCAACGTGTGAAGCGATCGAGGAAACGTGGCGCTTAGACGTACCAGTACAGATGATCATGGTGTCAGTAATATTCGATTTATCAGAAACATCGAGGGTGATAATGTCTTCTGCTTTCATATCATCAGCTTTGTCAGCAAGTAGGTGGATCAGTTGTTCTTGAAGCACACAGGGTTCCTTATTTAATAGCGGTATAACAATAATTTATAATGGTTATAGAGAGGCGATGACTTTGCGCTCAGGTTGGCATAAGTCGATACTGAGCTCGGCCAAACCAGGCCAAGATGTCCGATCGTATTGAGTTTTAACCTCAAGTTCAAGTTGGCTGAGTTTTTTCATCGCCCTTTGAAGCTCATTTAGGTCTAGACGCGACAGGGCAGCGTGATAGGCCGGTCTTTTATTTTGCCACACTCTCAATTGATCGAAAGCTTTACCCATGGGCATTTCTCCGCTCAGCCGCTGCAGCTTTATTAAAGTGAGCAGCTCTTTTTGTAGCGTTCTTAATAAAATCGTGATTTCTACGCCTTCGCTGTCGAGCTGGTGAAGAATTTTTAGGGCCCGCTTGGCCTTACCGTCGAGTAGAGCGTCTAACCACTGAAAAGGGGTATAGTGATAATGTCGACTGAGCGCCTCTTCGACGCGGATCAAGGTTAACTGGCCATCGGGATAAAGCAAAGTCAATTTTTCAAGGCTTTGTTTTAACGCCAGTAAATTACCTTCATGCCATTGAGCGAGCATCTGAACACTGGCGTCATCAGCCCGTAGCCCAAGTTGTTGGCAGCGATTAGCCACCCAGCGGGGCAGGTGCTTAACGTCAGGCGTTAGGCATTGAACCCAAAGTGATTGCTTACTGAGTTCGCTAAACCATTTGGCTTTTTCTTGCGCTTTAGGCAGCTTATTGGCCACGATGATCAGCAAGGTTTGCGGGTTAAAAAGTGGGATAAGCTCGAGCAGTGGCTTGGCTTGTGTCGCGCTGACACCGCTTTCTGGAATGTCTATCTCAACGACTTGCTGTTCACAAAATAGACTCATGGATTGAAAGCAGTCGTAGACGCGATCCCATTCAATACTTTGATCCAAAGTAAACCGATGCACCTCTTCATAGCCCTGCGTTTTAGCTTGACGGCGAATGGATTGACGGCTTTCTTCAAGCAACAGGGGGTCGTTGCCGACCAGCAAATAGGCCGGGCTCAACCCGCGTTGTAATTGTTCTTGTAAACGGTCAGCAAAAATACGCATAGTAATCAACGACCAGATTAATTGCTTGAGTTGGCCACATTATTTTCTTCGTCTTCGTATTTGGCTTTGACTCGACCGAGTTGACGCATCATTTGACTGGCCGCTTGGTCGTACATCTCTTTCTCTATCAACTCTTTTTCGACTGATTTAGCCAAAGCCACCAGCGAGTTTTCAAGGTAATTACGGCTGACTGAAATGGTGTACTTTTGAATGCCAATTTCAGGGATAGTGACCGAGTATTGGACTTTATAGGTGAGTTCTTTTTCCGCTTCTTGGGCGTTTTGATACAAAGACAGTGTACGAGAGCTCATGTTGGTACTGATAATGCGCAAGCTTGGGATCTTTTCTGAAATCGGTACAATGTTAATGTCATTGCGTTTCAATTGCGTCACCACTTGACGAGAGAAGTAACTGTAGTCATCGTTACTGGTAAACGACAATTGATGCAGTTCTTCAGGCACAATGTACTCATCTCTGAGGTGAAAGCCACATGCCGATAGTAGGGTAATCAGACCTAATGTGCAGGTCACTTTGAGAAAAGATGTTAATTGCATTAATAAGCTCTTTGTATTGAGTGATTTATCTTAGGTCACTGTGTCCCAATCTCGTTCGATACTGACAAGAGGGATTGTTCAATGAACTAAGATAAATAAACAGGGCCACACTAGCCCTGTTTGTGCTGAGTTTTTGTTATTTACTTGGCTTAGTTTGCCACAATGTTAAGCAATTTGCCTGGCACATAAATCACTTTGCGAATCGTTTTACCTTCGGTAAATTTCGTCACATTTTCATCGGCTAGACCCATGGCTTCCACCGCTTCTTTAGTGGCATCAGCAGCCACGGTTAATTTGGCACGCAATTTACCGTTGACTTGTACCACGATGAGTTTTTCATCTTCGACTAAGGCTTGCTCATCGTAACGAGGCCAAGCGGTATTATCGATATCTTGTTCACCGAGTGCTTGCCACATTTCAAAGCAAATGTGTGGCGTGATCGGCGACAGCATCACGACAATGGCTTTTAGTGCTTCGTCTAGAATAGCGCGATCTTGAGCATCGTCTTGAGGGGCTTTAGCCAGTTTGTTCATCAACTCCATAATGGCCGCAATCGCGGTATTAAAGGTTTGACGGCGTTCTACGTCATCGGTGACTTTAGCGATCGTTTTGTGAACATCGCGACGCAATGCCTTTTGTTGATTGCTCAAGGCCGCAGGCGCTAATGCTTCGACCTCACCGCCATCAATATGTTCACGAACGAGTTTCCAAACGCGTTTTAAGAAGCGGTTGGCACCTTCTACGCCAGACTCTTGCCACTCTAGCGTCATGTCAGCAGGGGAAGCAAACATCATGAACAAACGCACCGTGTCTGCGCCGTATTTATCCACCATTTCTTGAGGGTCAATACCGTTGTTTTTCGACTTAGACATTTTGATCATGCCCGAGTGAACCACGTCACGGCCTTGGTTGTCGACCGCAGAAGTGATGTTGCCCTTGCCATCTCGCTCAACCGCGACATCGGTTGGTGCGACCCATTCTTTGGTGCCTTTTTCATTGGTGTGATAGAAGGCATCCGCTAACACCATGCCTTGACACAATAACTTCTTGAATGGCTCGTCAGAAGAAACGTACCCTGCGTCGCGCAGCAGTTTGTGGAAGAAGCGCGAGTAAAGCAAGTGCATACAAGCGTGTTCGATACCACCGATGTATTGATCGACAGGAAGCCAGTAGTTTGCTTTTTCTGGATCAAGAATGTCATCCGCTTGTGGTGAGCAGTAACGCGCATAATACCAAGAAGACTCCATAAAGGTGTCGAAGGTATCGGTCTCACGCAGGGCCGGTTCACCATTAAAGGTGGTTTTAGCCCACTCTGGGTCTGCTTTGATTGGGCTTGTTACTCCATCCATCACAACGTCTTCAGGTAAAACGACGGGCAGTTGATCGGCGGGAACCGGGTGTACTTCACCGTCTTGCGTTGTGACCATTGGAATGGGGGCGCCCCAGTAACGCTGACGAGATACCCCCCAGTCACGTAGGCGGAAGTTAACCGTTTTATGTCCTTTGCCCAAGGCCTCTAGTTTAGCTGCAATGGCATCAAAGGCCGCTTGGAATTCAAGGCCATCAAACTCTCCTGAGTTAAACAAGGTGCCTTTTTCAGTGTAAGCTTGCTCAGATAGGTCCAGTTCACTGCCGTCTTCAGGTTGGATGACCGCTTGAATATCAAGACCGTATTTCGTTGCAAATTCGAAGTCGCGTTGATCGTGAGCAGGAACGGCCATCACGGCTCCAGTGCCGTAATCCATCAAAACAAAGTTAGCGACATAGACAGGCACTTCACGGCCATTAAGTGGGTGGATAGCGGTGAGCCCCGTATCCATGCCTTTTTTCTCCATCGTTGCCAATTCTGCTTCGGCAACTTTGGTGTTTTTGCATTCTTCGATAAATTCAGCCAGTGCTGGGTTGTTTTTGGCGGCGACGGCGGCAAGGGGGTGCCCTGCAGCAATACCGACGTACGTGACACCCATTAAGGTATCTGGACGCGTTGTGTAGACTTCCAGATCTTGTTGACCTTTGACGGCAAACGTCAGTTCAACGCCTTCAGAACGGCCAATCCAGTTGCGCTGCATGGTTTTTACCATCTCTGGCCAGCCATCAAGATTATCGAGCTCGTCGAGAAGTTCTTGCGCATACGCTGTGATCTTAATGAACCACTGTGGGATCTCTTTTTGTTCGACCGGCGTATCACAGCGCCAACAACAGCCGTCTTCTACTTGCTCGTTGGCCAATACGGTTTGATCGTGTGGACACCAGTTGACCGATGACGTTTTTTTATACACTAGGCCTTTTTCGTACAGTTTGGTAAAGAACTCTTGTTCCCAGCGGTAGTACTCAGGACGGCAAGTGGCAAATTCGCGATTCCAATCATAACCAAAGCCCAATAGTTTGAGTTGGTTTTTCATGTACTCGATGTTTTCATAAGTCCAAGGGGCGGGAGCGGTTTTATTTTTGACTGCTGCATTTTCAGCAGGAAGACCAAAGGCGTCCCAACCGATGGGCTGCATAACGTTTTTGCCCTGTAGGCGTTGAAAACGAGAAACCACGTCACCGATAGTGTAGTTACGTACGTGCCCCATGTGGAGTCGCCCACTGGGGTAGGGGAACATAGAGAGGCAGTAAAATTTTTCTTTGTTCGGTTGTTCTGTAACCACAAAGGTGTTGTTCTCTTCCCAATGTTGTTGAACTTGTTGTTCAATCTCTTTGGGGTTGTATTGTTCTTGCATCGATGATATCCGTAATCTTGGAAATTGTGAGTTCTGTTCGAACAGACAGGGTTAGATCGTCATAGAATACCTAAAGCAAGCCTTATCAACAAGACACAGGCGACGATAAAAGGAGTCAAATATGTCTAAGCGCAAAGCCGATTATGAACAAATGCTCACCACCATCTTCTCTCAGCTGAGGCTTTCATCGGGGGAGTGGTCAAAAGTGATGGAAAAATCCACACAAGTGATGACGGCAGCCAGTGATTTAACCAAAGACGAACTGGCTTTGATTCGGGCTTACATCAATGCGGATCTACAAGATTTTGCGCATCAATATCAGCAGAGCCAGTCCAGTCCGTTCATGCTCGCGCTCAATGATACCCTTTGGCATCACTTGCTCGATATCACCGATAAAACCCAAATTGAATGGCAAGAGCTCTTTGATGATATTGAACATCAAGGCTGCTACCAAAGCGGTGATGTCATTGGTTTGGGGTATTTAGTCTGTGAAGAGTGTGGTCATAAAGTGGCATACACTCACCCAACGGTGATTGAGGCCTGCCATCATTGTCACCATGACAGCTTTATGCGCCTGCCACTCAACCCATAGCGAAAGGGGATAAAGAAAATGGGCGAGGAACATCGCCCATTTTACCCATGCTTTGTCGACTCAATACCGCGAGGGTGTGTTTTATTCTTGGCGGCGAGAAAGGAACCGTTGAGACAATAGCCACAAACAGGTCAGAGCGACAAACGCGATTAAGGGCCAACTGCCTAAAGTTCGATAAGGCGTGTTCCCTGTGGTTGGCACTAGCGTTTGGGTTAATACGCCAGTCTCAAACTGAGGCAGCGCGTTGATAATATGCCCGCGATGGTCTGTGACGGCCGTTACCCCGTTGTTGGTGGCTCGAATTAATGGTTTACCTAACTCCAGAGCGCGCATTTGAGCGATCTCCATATGCTGTAAAGGGCCAATAGAATGGCCAAACCAAGCATCATTGGATAGGGTCAACAAAAAGTCGGTTTGCTCTGTGACATTCTGTCTGACTTGCTCGCCAAAAATAATTTCGTAGCACAACGCCGAGACAAAGTGGCGCCCTTTGGCCACCAGGTTCGGTTGTATGTAATCACCGCGCTGAAATGATGACATCGGCAAGTTGAAAAACGGTGCTAACGGCCTTAGCAAGTCTTGAAAAGGAACAAACTCGCCAAAAGGCAACAAGTGATGTTTGTTGTAACGGTTTGACAAGTCAAAGTGATAATCACCATAAGGGGTTTGACCCAGAGCCAATATACTATTGTAATAATCTCCTTCGTTGTCTCGATTGACGATACCAGTCATGATGGCCGCATCACTTTCTTTGGCAACCTCATCGAGACGAGTTAAAAAACTGGGCAATTCATCTTCAAAAGCTGGAACCGCCGCTTCTGGCCAGATAATAATGTCTGAAGACCAGTTTTCTTCGGTCAAATGTGTGTATTTCATGATGGTTGGCCAGCGATGATGAGGAGCCCATTTGAGCTTTTGGTCAATGTTGCCCTGGAGCAGACTAAATTGCGTGGCTTTTTGTGGTTGAGGCTTAACCCAATCGACGGCCTGGAGACCAAAGCCGGTGGCGAAAACAACGAGGGGCACGACCAGAAGAGGCCACTGTTTTTTTTGCCAAGCCAGCACCAATGCCCCACTGCAAAAAACGATTAAAGCGGTAATCAACGCCACACCACCAAGAGGGGCAAATGAAGCCAGTGGGCTATCGATTTGACTGTATCCAAGCCACAACCACGGAAAACCAGTCATAACCCAGCCTCGCAGCCAGTCACATACAATCCACAACGCCGGAGCGGCTAGCAATAAACGCAGACTACCGCTTTGCGGTGTGAGTTTTTGCAGCAAATAGGTAAACAGGCCGGTATACAGCGCCAGGTAGGCAATGAGTGCTGCCATCAAGGCGATATTAGCAATCCAAGGCATACCGCCAAAGTTGGCAATACTCACATAAACCCAACTGATCCCGGTGGCAAATTGGCCAAATCCCCAAGCATAACCAACGGCAAAGGCTTGCTTCGGACTGCGTTCTAGCAGCAGTAGTAACAATGCAGGGCTGAGAATAGCGATAGGCCAAAAAGAGAAGGGAGCAAAAGCGAGCGTGGTTGCAGCGCCAATAAAAGCGGCCAGTAATGGCCGCTTTAGGCGATGAAAAAAAACGTCATTCATCGTTGTCTTCTTTAAGTAATAGAGAGCAATTAGTCATCCGCGGATTGATGTTTGGTGGTATCGTCGGGGATGGTCACTTGCAGTTGAATAATGCGTCGATTGTCTGCGGTCGTTACTTTAAAGTGATAATCTTGGATTTCAACCACTTCACCTCGGGAGGGTAAGTGGCCAAAAGCCGTCATCACCAGGCCGCCTACGGTGTCCACTTCGTCATCGAGAAACTGGGTGTTGAACGTACGATTAAAGTCTTCAATGGTGGTGAGGGCTTTGACTGAATAAGTGTGTTTACTCAGTTTTCGGATGTCGTTTTCAGCATCATCGTCGAATTCATCTTCAATTTCGCCGACAATTTCTTCCAAAATATCTTCAATGGTCACTAAGCCAGACACACCACCAAACTCATCCACGACAATCGCCATGTGATAACGTTCTTCGCGAAACTCCTTGAGTAAGCGATCAACTCGCTTGCTTTCGGGAACGACAACCGCAGGTCGAATGACCTCAGTAATGTCGAAGTTAACGCTGTCTGAACCGAGAAATTTTAGTAAGTCCTTCGCAAGTAAAATGCCTTCAACGTGATCTTTATCTTCATTGACAACAGGGTAACGCGAGTGCTGGGCATCGGTCATTAAAGTGACCAGTGCATCTAGGTTGTCCGTGTTGTCGATGGTGACCATGTGAGAGCGAGGGATCATGATATCTCTTACTCGCTTCTCTGAAATGGCCATGACACCTTCAAGCATGTCTCTGGTGTCGGGGTCGATGAGGTCATTAATTTCAGAATCTCTAATGACATCCACCAACTCCTGGCGATCTTTGGGTTCACCTTGAAAAAGTTGGCTAAGGCGCTCAAGGAAGGACTTTCTACTCGGACCTTCCGAACTTTGCGAGTTATCTTCGTTCATTGTATCTCTATTTGATCATGCTATCTGCCGTGCGATAGCCCACATATAAAGGGCGATAGTCAAGTACAGCAAAAGCTCGCTGTACTTGCCCTTTCCAGTTGTTACTGTTTCTCAGCCGCATAGGGGTCATTAAACCCCAATTTTTGCATTATCTCAGTTTCAAGTGATTCCATTTCTTCGGCTTCACTGTCCTCGATATGATCATAACCTAGCAGATGCAAGCAGCCGTGTACAACCATATGCGCCCAATGCGCCGATAATGTTTTATTTTGCTCATTGGCTTCTCGCTCGACGACCTGTCGACAAATAATCAAGTCACCGAGCAAGTCAAGCTCGATCCCCGGTGGTGCTTCAAAGGGAAAGGACAAGACGTTGGTTGGTTTGTCTTTGCCGCGATAGTCCGCGTTGAGTTGCTGACTTTCCGTTTCGTCGACGAGGCGCACAGTAAGCTCAGCATGCGGTTGAAAAGCTTGAATTGCCTGTGATGCCCATCGATGAAAATCCGACTCATCAGGCAAACCTTGGTTGTCCTGACAAGCCATTTGAAGATCCAATTCCAAGTCCATTATGACTCTCCATGCGGCGCATTTTGCGCGGTAAGATCCGCTTTAGCCGTTGCCAGTAGTTGTGCTTCACGCTCTTGTCTGCGTTTTTGCTCAATGGCCTTGCGTTCTTTTTGATCTTTGACTTCCCACTTTTCATAGGCGTTGACGATGCGGGCAACCACAGGGTGGCGAACCACATCTTCTGCTTGGAAGAAATTAAATGAAATCTCATCGACGTCACTTAATACTTCGACCGCGTGGCGCAATCCAGAACGCGCTCCGCGAGGTAAGTCAATTTGTGTCACGTCACCGGTAATGACAGCGCGAGAATTAAAGCCAATCCGCGTTAAGAACATTTTCATTTGCTCGACGGTGGTGTTTTGACTTTCATCGAGAATAATAAAGGCGTCGTTTAACGTACGTCCGCGCATATAGGCTAGGGGCGCAATCTCGATAACATTGCGCTCGATGAGTTTTTCAACTCGTTCAAAACCGAGCATTTCAAACAATGCATCGTAGAGCGGGCGTAGGTACGGGTCGACTTTTTGACTGAGATCACCGGGTAAAAAACCGAGTTTTTCACCGGCTTCGACAGCTGGACGAGTGAGTAAGATACGACGAATTTCTTGACGTTCTAAGGCATCAACCGCCGCGGCAACCGCCAGGTAGGTTTTGCCAGTCCCTGCCGGACCGATACCAAAACTGATGTCATGAGTGACCATGTTCATCAAGTATTGAGCTTGATTTGGTGTTCTTGGCTTGATAATGCCTTTTTTGGTTTTGACAAAGACTTCTTTACCGTGAGCAATCGCCGATTCGGTATTTTGCTCCAGTACACCAGATTCTTTGATGGCGAGGTGCACTTGCTCAGGCTCAACATCGCTCAATTGGCCTTTGACTGGCGCCGTTTCAACATACAAGCGTTTGAGTATATCTAAGGCTGCGGCGGCGGTGTGTGCTTTACCAACGATAGTAAAGAAATTACCTCGGTGATTGATTTCTACCCCTAAACGACGTTCAAGTTGTTTGATATTGTCATCAAAGGGGCCGCAGAGGCTAGCTAGTCTACGGTTATCTGAAGGTTCTAAGTCGATTTCTAATGTGACGATTTTGTTGCTCAATGTTGCCTCTCAATTAGCCAAGTGTGGAGCCCGATTGAGACCGGGCTCCCAGCAGTTCAGTAAGCTTAAGGCGTAAATGTTGCTACCCCAAGTTCATCTTCGCGACGAGTGCGTTCCATCATTTGCGATGGAGAAACAACGACGCGCAAGTCCATATCTTTTTCGGTGCGCAGCAGTTCACCGCGCAGAGAGTTAGGGAAAACGTCGACAATCTTCACGTCGACAAATTGACCGATCAGCTCTGCCGGGCCCTCAAAATTGACTACGCGGTTGTTCTCTGTACGGCCGCGCAATTCCATCAAGTTTTTCTTCGATGGCCCTTCAACTAAGATACGTTGCTCTGTGTTCATCATCAAGCGTGAGTAACGCATTGCTTGTTGGTTAATGGTTTGTTGTAACTCATACAGGCGTTCTTTCTTGGTTTGTTCGCTCAAGTCGCACGGGTAATCCGCTGCGGGTGTACCAGGACGCGCTGAGAAGATAAAGCTAAAGCTCATATCAAAGTCAACATCGCGAATCAGTTTCATCGTATCCTGGAAATCCTTATCCGATTCACCAGGGAAGCCGACAATAAAGTCAGAGCTGATTTGAATATCAGGACGTGCTTTGCGCAGTTTGCGTATGATCGATTTGTACTCAAGGCCTGTGTGTGGGCGCTTCATCATCGTCAAAATACGATCTGAGCCGCTTTGTACCGGTAGGTGCAAGAAGCTAACTAATTCTGGCGTATCTTCGTAAACGGCGATAATGTCGTCGGTAAACTCAAGGGGGTGGCTGGTGGTAAAGCGAATGCGATCGATACCATCGATAGACGCGACTAAGCGCAATAGCTCTGCAAATGAGCAAATCTCACCATCGTGAGTTGGGCCGCGATAAGCGTTGACGTTTTGGCCCAGTAAGTTCACTTCGCGAACCCCTTGTTCTGCGAGTTGAGCAATTTCGAACAGCACATCATCCATCGGGCGGCTAACTTCTTCACCACGAGTGTAAGGTACCACGCAATAAGTACAGTATTTAGAGCAGCCTTCCATAATCGAAACAAAGGCCGTCGCGCCTTCAGCACGCGGTTCTGGTAGACGGTCAAACTTTTCGATTTCTGGGAAAGAGATGTCCATAACCGGAGCCGAATCACTTTGTGATTGTTTGATCATTTCTGGTAGGCGGTGCAAGGTTTGCGGGCCAAAAATGACGTCGACATACGGGGCGCGATCGCGAATGTGATCGCCTTCTTGAGTTGCAACACAGCCACCCACACCAATGACGACATTGGGTTTCTTGTCTTTTAATGTTTTCCAACGGCCCAATTGGTGGAAAACTTTCTCTTGAGCTTTTTCACGAATTGAACAGGTGTTAAGTAATAATACGTCTGCTTCCTCAGGCTCTTCTGTTAGCTCGTAACCATTTGAAGCATTAAGCAAGTCAGCCATTTTGGATGAATCGTATTCGTTCATCTGGCAGCCCCAGGTTTTTATTAGCAGTTTCTTACTCATCTCACTTTCGCTCGTTCAGTTGTTTGTTACAGATAGTGAAGCTTGCGCTTCAAGTATAGCTGCTCATATTGCAGTAAGCCGCGTATTGTACTGCTTTCAAAACCGACTGACCAGTATTGTGTGAAATAGACGCGATTGTTCTGTTTGTCAAATGTGATTGACAATAAACTTGATCGGCTGATGGTGCGATTTTAGGTGAGAAGACGTACAATATCACTAAAGAGTCAACAGAGTAAAACATACGATGGATCAATACGATATAGCCGTCATCGGCGGTGGAATGACTGGGGCTGCCATGGCGTTAGGGCTAGCGAAGCAGGGAATGTCCGTAGCGCTGGTCGAAAACACCCAGCCTCAGACTTATGACATGCAGCAAGAGATGGATCTGCGCGTATCGGCTATTTCATTGCGCTCCGTCGCTTTACTGAAACAATTGGGCGCTTGGTCGTATATTGAGAGCCGGCGCCTGTGTCCATATCGTCGGCTGGAAACGTGGGAGTCACCTAGGTGTCGAACTCGTTTTAGCAGCGATGATATTGGTGAGCCTCAATTGGGGTACATGGTGGAAAATACGTTGATTCAAGACGGGCTGTGGCAGCAATTTGACCAATACCCTAATTTGACTGTGTTCTGCCCCGATCAGTTAGCGACTCTGTCTTATCACGATAATCACGCTGACATTGGTTTAACCTCCGGTCAATCGCTTCGCGCCTCTTGGGTTGTCGGCGCCGATGGAGCGCACTCTAAAGTCCGGCAGTGGTCTCACATCGGCAGCACCGATTGGGATTATCGCCAGCGATGCATGCTGATCCATGTCACCACCGAATTACCGCAACAAGACATCACTTGGCAGCAATTTACCCCCAATGGGCCGCGTTCTTTTTTGCCTTTGCCTGGTCAGCAAGCTTCGCTTGTGTGGTATGACAGCCCGGAGCGAATTCAGCAATTGTGCTCGATGAGTGGCAGCGCTTTACAGCGAGAAATCTGCGCTGAATTTCCCGACGAACTCGGTGAGGTCACGGTTATCAAATGGGGGGCGTTTCCGTTAACGCGACGTCATGCTCAGCGCTATTGGCGACATCGAGCGGTTCTGGTTGGCGATTCCGCCCATACGATTAACCCCTTAGCAGGACAAGGCGTTAATTTGGGCTTTAAAGATGTTGAGGTTTTGTTGTCACTGTGCGAACCACAGGGAATGACAGCGCAGTGCTTACAACAATATCAAGCGCGTCGGCGACCGGATAATATGGTGATGCAAACGGGTATGGATGTCTTTTATACCTTGTTTAGCAATACGCTTTCGCCATTAAAATTATTGAGAAATTCCCTGTTACTCGCGGCCGATCATTCAGGGCCGGTAAAAAGTAAAGTGTTAAGGTATGCGATTGGTTTAGATTGAGGCGCGGGTAAAGTGCGATGTTAATTGATTCAATCGGTTACCTCTACTTTGCGTGAGTTTGTTGGGCCGTGAGAGGGAATGAAATATACCAATCTGATTGAGTATGTAGTCAAGGATGACGCAGAAAAAAATGAGAACAAGGCAACCTATTTGCTTATAAATACAAGACAGTGAGTCGGTGTTCTACAAGTTATTTTTTAACTCGCTAGGGTGGCCAGCTATTTCGTTAGATTGGTATAAGGCAAGCGAATCGACTATCGCTCGCTTGTCGCTTAAATGGTTGTATTTCAGAAAAGGCAGGCGAAAAAAAACCAGCATCAGCTGGTTTTTTTATATGGTGCGGAAGGAGAGACTTGAACTCTCACACCTTGCGGCGCCAGAACCTAAATCTGGTGCGTCTACCAATTCCGCCACTTCCGCATGTTTTTTAGTTACTGTATTGTAGCGAAATACAATAACGTTGTAAAAATGGCAGGGCTACCTGGATTCGAACCAGGGAATGGCGGCATCAAAAGCCGCTGCCTTACCGCTTGGCGATAGCCCTACATTGCTGTTAAGCAAATTAATGGTGGCTACGACGGGATTCGAACCTGTGACCCCATCATTATGAGTGATGTGCTCTAACCAACTGAGCTACGTAGCCAACCTAAAAAAGTATGGTGCGGAAGGAGAGACTTGAACTCTCACACCTTGCGGCGCCAGAACCTAAATCTGGTGCGTCTACCAATTCCGCCACTTCCGCATCATTTGTAGTTACTGTTTTGTAGCGAAAAACAATAACGTTGTAAAAATGGCAGGGCTACCTGGATTCGAACCAGGGAATGGCGGCATCAAAAGCCGCTGCCTTACCGCTTGGCGATAGCCCTACACAGCGCTAACTTTCGTTAGACTTAAAAAGTATGGTGCGGAAGGAGAGACTTGAACTCTCACACCTTGCGGCGCCAGAACCTAAATCTGGTGCGTCTACCAATTCCGCCACTTCCGCATCATTTGTAGTTACTGTTTTGTAGCGAAAAACAATAACGTTGTGATAATGGCAGGGCTACCTGGATTCGAACCAGGGAATGGCGGCATCAAAAGCCGCTGCCTTACCGCTTGGCGATAGCCCTACACAGCGCTAACTTTCGTTAGACTTAAAAAGTATGGTGCGGAAGGAGAGACTTGAACTCTCACACCTTGCGGCGCCAGAACCTAAATCTGGTGCGTCTACCAATTCCGCCACTTCCGCATCATTTGTAGTTACCGTTTTGTAGCGAAAAACAATAACGTTGTAAAAAATGGCAGGGCTACCTGGATTCGAACCAGGGAATGGCGGCATCAAAAGCCGCTGCCTTACCGCTTGGCGATAGCCCTACACAGCGCTAACTTTCGTTAGTCTTAAAACATGGTGCGGAAGGAGAGACTTGAACTCTCACACCTTGCGGCGCCAGAACCTAAATCTGGTGCGTCTACCAATTCCGCCACTTCCGCATGTTTTTACGTTGCTCATCAATATTTTGATCAGAAACGATTGTAATGGTGGCTACGACGGGATTCGAACCTGTGACCCCATCATTATGAGTGATGTGCTCTAACCAACTGAGCTACGTAGCCAACTTTGAGCGAGATAATATAGCGATTCTCTCACTGAGTGACAACCACTTTTTCAAGTTATTGTTCACTTTAAATAAAATGGCAGGGCTACCTGGATTCGAACCAGGGAATGGCGGCATCAAAAGCCGCTGCCTTACCGCTTGGCGATAGCCCTACAGCGTTAACTTTCGTTAACTCAATATGGTGCGGAAGGAGAGACTTGAACTCTCACACCTTGCGGCGCCAGAACCTAAATCTGGTGCGTCTACCAATTCCGCCACTTCCGCATATTTCCTAAATACTTTGAAATAAAGCATTTAGGAAATGGTGGCTACGACGGGATTCGAACCTGTGACCCCATCATTATGAGTGATGTGCTCTAACCAACTGAGCTACGTAGCCATTTTTACTTCCTTTTGAAACCTTGCCGTCTCGCTGGGAACGGAGCGCATTATGCGGATATGAGTGCAAAGCGTCAATAGTTTTTTTAGATAAATTTAGATAAATCGACCGTTCGGTTTCTTTTTGTACAAAGGGGCGTGTTTGTGATCAAAAACTGGTGTTATTGTGGCTGGTGTGGGAATGGTTAATTGCAGGTTACTGAAATTGAAATAGAAAAAAGCCAGTCCCGAGACTGGCTTTTACAATTCATGCCGAAGAAGAAAAATTAAACGTTAAAACGGAAGTGAACCACATCGCCGTCTTTGACAATGTACTCTTTACCTTCTAAGCGCCATTTGCCGGCTTCTTTTGCACCACTTTCGCCATTGAACTGAATGAAATCGTCGTAGCCGACAACTTCAGCTCGGATAAAGCCTTTTTCGAAGTCAGTGTGGATTTTCCCTGCGGCGTTCGG
Organism: Vibrio sp. HB236076; assembly: GCF_040957575.1. Taxonomy (NCBI): domain Bacteria; kingdom Pseudomonadati; phylum Pseudomonadota; class Gammaproteobacteria; order Vibrionales; family Vibrionaceae; genus Vibrio; species Vibrio sp. HB236076. The sequence goes on along the minus strand of NZ_CP162601.1, from coordinate 2,274,561 downwards.
TGCTGTTGCACCAACCGGGATAGTCCAAGCACGGACTTCTTTGACACCAGCGGTGAAATAAGTGTGTAAATTAAGCAGTTCATAACCCGCGCGAATCACGCGATTGAGCCCTGGCTCTTCAATGCCGAGATCCGCTAAGAATTCTTCTCTTTCATCGTCTTCAAGTTCAGCCATTTCTGATTCAATGGCTGCACAGACAGGAACAACAACATTGTTTTCTTTGGCGGCAAACTCACGTACTGCATCAAGATACGGGTTATCGTCAAAACCGTCTTCATTGACATTGGCAATGTACATGGTCGGTTTTAGAGTTAAGAAATTAAGGTAATGAATCGCAGCAAGTTCTTCTTTGGTTAGCTCAACAGTGCGAGCAGAACCACCTTCAGTCAGAACGGGAAGTAGTTTTTCAAGAACGCTGATCTCAAATTTTGCGTCTTTGTCACCACCTTTGGCTTTTTTGGCTTGGCGTTGCATCGCGCGCTCGCAGCTGTCCAAGTCCGCTAGAGCCAACTCGAGGTTGATCACTTCGATATCTTCGATAGGTGAAACTTTGCCCGCAACGTGAACGATATTGTCGTTCTCAAAACAGCGAACAACATGGCCAATGGCATCGGTTTCACGAATGTTGGCCAAAAATTTGTTGCCCAGACCTTCGCCGCGTGATGCGCCTGCTACCAAACCCGCAATGTCGACAAACTCCATGGTTGTCGGTATGACTTTCTGTGGGTTAACGATATTGGCCAGTGCGTCCAATCGCAGATCGGGCACAGGTACGACCCCTGTGTTTGGCTCAATAGTACAAAAAGGGAAATTAGCAGCTTCGATACCTGCTTTGGTCAGTGCATTAAAAAGTGTTGATTTACCTACGTTGGGTAGGCCAACAATCCCACATTTAAAACCCATGATATAAACCTTATTCAGCTTTGAACGTATGCAAGCGATTTTGCGCTTTTTCTAGTCCATCTTTTATTAAAATATCAAGACAGCGAACCGCTTCATCAACGGCTGCGTCAATACATTCTTGTTCTTTAGTCGGTGCTTTGCCAAGAACATACCCCGCGACTTTATCTTTGTGGCCAGGATGACCAATGCCAAGGCGCAATCGGTAAAATTCTTTGTTATTTGCCAGTTTACTAATTGTATCACGCAATCCATTGTGACCGCCGTGTCCACCGCCTTTCTTAAACTTAGCAACGCCTGGAGGAAGGTCGAGCTCATCGTGAGCAATCATGATTTCCTCTGGCTTGATTTGATAAAAATTCGCTAAAGCGGCAATCGATTTCCCAGACAAGTTCATGTATGTCGTTGGGATTAACAGTCTCAGATCGCCCCCGTTAAGAGAAATTCGCCCTGTCAAACCAAAAAATTTACTTTCTTCTTTTAATGGGCTGCCATGAACACGAGCGAGCTCTTCCACTACCCAAGCTCCCGCGTTGTGACGGGTTCTTTGGTATTCGAGACCCGGGTTTGCCAGCCCGACCAATAGTTTTATTGAATGACTCAAGAAAAGCTCCCTATCGAATTTTTAAAAGCGCCGTATCATAGCATAGAACAATCGAATCGTGCGAGGCAGTGGGATAAACAAAAAAGCCACTTCGCATGAAGTGGCTTTTTTCAATCCAATTGGTGCGTGGAAGCAAATTATTGGTTGAACATGGCTGAGATTGACTCTTCATTACTAATGCGGCGAATCGCTTCAGCCAACATAGTTGAAAGTGTTAATTGAGTGACTTTCCCCGTTGCTGCCATTTTGGGCGACAGGGTGATCGAGTCAGTAATAATCACTTGGTCAAGCACAGAGCCACCGAGAATTTCTGCGGCGTTGCCAGAGAAAACCGCGTGGGTTGCATAAGCAAACACGCGTTTTGCTCCGCGGTTTTTTAATGCTTCAGCGGCTTTACATAAAGTACCACCTGTGTCGATCATATCATCAACAATGACACAATCGCGGTCTTTAACGTCACCGATAAGATGCATGACTTCAGAGACATTTGCGCGTGGGCGGCGTTTGTCGACAATCGCAATGTCGACGTCCCCCAAGGCTTTTGCCGTTGCACGAGCACGTACCACGCCACCGAGATCGGGGGATACAACCACAGGATCTTCTAGATCACGTGCTTTCATGTCTTCAAGTAGCACGGGCGTACCGAAGATGTTGTCTACTGGTACATCAAAGAACCCTTGAATTTGCTCTGCGTGAAGGTCGATGGTTAAAACGCGGTCAACTCCGACGTTGGAAAGGAAATCGGCAACAACTTTTGCTGTGATTGGCACACGGGCAGAGCGCACACGGCGGTCTTGACGAGCGTAGCCAAAGTAAGGGATTACCGCAGTGATACGGCCTGCAGAAGCACGGCGCATCGCGTCAATCATAACAACCAATTCCATGAGGTTGTCGTTAGTGGGTGCACAGGTAGATTGAATGATAAAGACATCACTACCACGGACATTTTCGTTGATTTGTACAGCGACTTCGCCATCAGAAAAGCGCGAAACCGTTGCATCACCAAGGGAAATGTAAAGACGATCTGCAATACGTTGGGCTAGTTCGGGTGTGGCATTACCAGCAAATAGCTTCATATCAGGCACGGTGGAAACCTCAGGGTTGCGTCCAGTTTTTAAATGGGTTGGGGGGGCAAATTGTTTTTGATAATTCGCCAATGTTTCTTTGAGTGGCGAGATATTGCATCCTTTAGCAACAAAAGCCGAAACATTATCATTGAGGGCATTATACACGGTTTGGGCGTTAATTCGCGATGAAAATTCACCGAACACGCAAGAGCCGGTACCCGTCAATCTTGACGGCGCGTATTGTAGCAGCCAAGAAAGTTGCTTATCAACCTCTGGATAAAGCAATCGCACAATTTTTTCGCAATCGTTTTCGTATTCTCGATTGAGCAATGCGGCCAGGGAACGCTTGGGTGTATCACGAGTTAATTCGCGATGCGTAAAAATATCGACAGTAGCGATACTGACATCAGGCTTGATGACGAGGTAATGATGTTCTTGGGGTTCTGCTGCCGTCAGTTTTTCCCCGACGCCTTCGGCAAAGGCGGCATGGCCTTTGACAAAAACCGGAACATCCGCGCCTAGAGACAAACCAATTTCAGCGAGTTCGTCATCACTGAGGTTGAGTTGCCATAAAAAGTTGAGTGCGACCAATGCCGTTGCCGCATTAGAGGAGCCGCCGCCAATCCCTCCTCCCATGGGTAAGACTTTATCAATATGGATATGAGCACCATAAGGGCAGCCCGTGTGTTTTTTTAGGGCCATCGCGGCGCGCCAGATTAAGTTATCTACGGTTTTCACTCCCGGTAACTCTGGACTTAGGGTGATCGACTGACGATGGTTGGCGGTGATCGTCATGGTGTCACCGTAGTCGAGAAATTGAAACAACGTCTGCAACTCGTGATACCCGTTGTCCTGTTGGCCGTTGATATAGAGAAATAAGTTGAGTTTAGCCGGGGACGGCCACACCGTTGTGTCACTGATCATTGCGTTGTTATTGAGGCTATCGACTTTACTGGCGGGCGCCTTGCTTTCACACAGTGCGCCGCTTTTATTACTCATGCTGTTTTGGGTGATGATAGGGGAGGTGCGGATCATGGCAGTAGGGTCCACTGATTGACCTGTAGGTTGATTTTGATCTCACCTTGTAAGATCGTCAAGCGACTGGGTAAAGGCAAGGTAAACTCAGGGCCATTCACGTCGGTGTATAGCTGATATTTTGCCTGCCATGGCTGCGATGTCGATTGAGTGGCTAAGGTGGCCAGAGTATTTTGTGAGTTAAGAGTGAACGACTCATCGCCTTGAGGTAAGCCGAGCAGCCAATGTGGTAAGGAAGACACGGGAATGTTTAAACCGGTCATTTGCCACATCAACTGATCGACGTCTTTGGCGCGATGCTGGTTTCCATCGTAATCAATTAAGGTGGCTTGCTCAGGCGTGATGGTCAGTTTCATCACCGTTTGCCCTAAAAACGTCGTTAGCCTCAGCTGACTTTGTTGTGGCTGATGCTGCCAGAAAAAATTCAAATTTTGTCGCTCTTCGGGTGAGATATAGCCTAGTTTACCGGCGACTTTAAAGTGTTTAATGGTGTTGAGGCGTTGTTGATGTTGTTGCCATTCAACACTGGTGTGAGTACTGGGAAGCGTGCTACAACCGGCGATCAAGACGATGAGTGCGGTGCAAAGCCAAAGCGAAATTGGTTTAGTCACAAGTATCCATTTTTCTAAGCAGGAGATGGCTCGAATTATACCATTGATAAGTATTCTGATGAAAACAAATCGCTTCCCCTTTTAAACCGGGTCAGCTTCAAGTAAAATTCCTGACCTTATTCTCATTGTTCACAGAGAACCATCACTCAAATGTCCTTGCTTGCTATCGGAATTAATCACAATACTGCGACGGTTGAGCTGCGTGAAAAAGTGGCGTTTGGTCCAGAAAAATTACCTCTCGCACTCAATCAACTCAGTCAACACGACTCGGTGCACGGCAGTGTGATTGTTTCGACTTGTAACCGCACGGAGCTTTACTGTGATGTGAACAGTGGGGACAGAAATAAGTTGATTGATTGGTTGATTGACTTTCACCAAGTGCCCCCAGAAGAACTTAAACCCAGTTTGTATATTCACGAAGAGCAGGCGGCCATTAAGCACTTGATGCGTGTGTCGTGTGGTCTCGATTCTCTTGTACTGGGTGAGCCGCAAATACTCGGTCAGGTTAAACAAGCTTATTCCGATGCCAAATCGCTACAAGCTGTTGATATGGCGACCGATAAGTTGTTTCAAAAAGCTTTTTCCGTTGCCAAGCGAGTGCGGACCGAAACCGATATTGGTGGTAATGCGGTGTCGGTGGCTTATGCGGCATGCACACTGGCAAAGCACATTTTTGAGTCATTACAAAAAACCACCGTCTTGCTCGTTGGGGCAGGTGAAACCATAGAACTGGTTGCCAAACACTTAGACAGTAATGGCTGCGGTCAAATGATCGTCGCTAACCGAACCCGTGAACGCGCAATGGGACTGGCGAATGAGTTTGGCGCTGAAGTCATTAGCTTGAGCGATATTCCCGACCACCTGCACCGAGCCGATATTGTGATCAGCTCAACGGCCAGTCCTTTGCCGATCATTGGTAAAGGCATGATGGAAAGTGCGCTAAAACGGCGTAAACATCAGCCTGTCCTCGTGGTCGATATTGCGGTGCCCCGTGATGTTGAAGCACAAGTCGGTGATCTGTCGGACGTGTATTTGTATTCAGTCGATGATTTACAAAGTATTATCGATCAGAACATTGAGCAGCGAAAAATGGCCGCCATCCAAGCAGAAGCCATTGTCAGTGAAGAGAGTGCTGCTTTTATGACTTGGATGCGCTCTTTACAAGCAGTGGACAGTATTCGCGAGTTCCGCCAATCTGCCAATCTGATCAGAGAAGAATTATTGGCCAAGAGTTTGCAGTCATTGGCGGCTGGTATGGATGCGGAAAAAGTACTTAATGAGCTGAGCAACAAGCTGACCAATAAATTGATCCACGCGCCGACTCGCGCTTTGCAAGACGCAGCAGAGCAAGGGGATCCTAATAAGTTATCGATCATTCGCCAAAGTATTGGCTTGGATGATCTTAAATCATAAAGAAAAAGAAAATCATGATGAAACCCTCGATTATCACCAAATTAGAAACTTTGGTTGAACGTTACGAAGAAGTGCAGCACTTACTGGGCGACCCAGATGTGATTGGCGATCAAGATCGCTTTAGATCATTGTCAAAAGAGTACTCTCAGCTCGAAGAAGTCACTCAGTGCTTTCAAAAATATCAGCAGGCACAAGACGATTTGGCGGCGGCACAAGACATGGCCAATGAAGATGATGAAGAGATGCGCGCTATGGCCCAAGATGAAATTCAAATGGCCAAAGAAAGCATGGAATCGTTAAGCGACGAATTGCAGATTCTGTTACTGCCAAAAGATCCCAACGATGACCGTAACTGCTTTTTGGAAATTCGCGCCGGTGCTGGCGGCGATGAAGCGGGTATTTTTGCTGGTGACTTGTTCCGTATGTACAGTAAATATGCCGAGAAAAAAGGCTGGAGAATCGAAATTATGTCGGCGAATGAGGCCGAACATGGTGGTTATAAAGAGATGATCGCCAAAATCGCTGGTGAAGGCGTTTATGGCGAACTTAAATTTGAGTCCGGTGGGCATCGAGTGCAACGAGTTCCAGCAACGGAATCCCAAGGTCGTGTGCATACATCGGCTTGTACTGTGGCTATTTTACCTGAAATTCCTGAAGCGGAAGTGCCGGAATTAAAAGCTGGCGATTTGAAAATTGATACTTTCCGCGCATCGGGCGCAGGCGGTCAGCACGTCAACACCACAGATTCTGCAATTCGTATTACTCACTTGCCAACCGGTACGGTTGTTGAGTGTCAGGATGAACGCTCTCAGCATAAAAACAAAGCAAAAGCGATGGCGGTATTGGCAGCGAGAATTGCACAAGCTGAAGAAGCCAAACGCGCTGCCGAAGAGTCTGATACTCGTCGTAATCTGCTGGGTTCTGGGGATCGCAGCGATCGTATCCGTACCTATAATTATCCCCAAGGTCGTGTTTCCGATCACCGTATTAACCTGACGCTTTACCGTTTGTCAGAGGTCATGGAAGGGGATGTGTATTCGTTGATCGGCCCAGTAATACAAGAGCATCAAGCGGATCAGTTAGCCGCTTTAGCGGGCGATAATTAAAACAACTGATGACAGCTATGACTGATGAGATCACGGTTGAGTCCTGGTTGGCTAAGGCACGCGAGCAGTTGCATTGCCATGGCATTGCTTCTGCATCGCTCGATGCGGCGGTATTGCTGTGCCATGCATTGCAAAAACCGCGCAGTTATTTGTTTACTTGGCCAGATAAAGCCTTAACCGAGCCAGAATATATTCAAGCACAAGCCTTGCTTACCCGGCGACTGGCTGGGGAGCCCATCGCTTATATTGTCGGGCTTCGAGAGTTTTGGTCTTTGCCGTTAAAAGTATCGCCGACCACCTTAATCCCGAGGCCAGATACGGAAAAGCTAGTCGAAGTGGCTTTAAGTGTGATCAAAAATGGTGCGCTATCAGGGCCCGTTTTGGATTTGGGTACCGGTACTGGCGCCATTGCCTTAGCCATTGCCAGTGAATGCCCATCACTTAGTGTCACTGGGGTGGATGTTCGCCCTGAGGCAGTGGAACTCGCCCAGCAAAATGGTTTGGCACTGTCGATCCATAATGCTCAGTTTTGCACGAGCCATTGGTTTTCTGAGCTTACTGGAAAAAAGTTTGCTCTGATTGTGTCTAACCCGCCTTATATCGACGAAAATGACCCGCATTTATCTCAGGGAGACGTTCGCTTTGAACCCCTGAGTGCTTTAGTTGCCAAAGATCAGGGCATGGCGGACATTAAACACATTATTTCGGCGGCGAAGCCATTTTTATTGCCTGGTGGTGGGGTGGTGTTTGAACACGGGTTCGAACAAGGGAAATTGGTGCGCGATTTCTTTTTGAATCAAGGCTATACTGATGTCGAAACGATTCAAGATGACGCAGGCCTAGATCGGGTCACTATTGGCTTTTTGGCCCCATAATTTATTGAGAGAACGATAACAATGTATGAAGCCTTAAAACACTTTCACTTTCTGACCATTGGGGTCAGTGTCGTGATGTTATCTCTGAGATACGTACTTGTTATGATGAACTCACCAAAAGTAAATCATAAATTTTTGAAAGTATTTCCACATGTCAATGATACTTTTTTGTTGTTATCCGGCATTGCCTTGATTTCGATGACCGGTTTTATCCCATTTACTGATGCAGCCCCCTGGTTAACAGAAAAGTTAACCTGTGTACTGGCTTATATCGCGTTGGGATTTTTTGCCCTTAAATTGGCCAATAATAAACTGCTGAGAACCTTTGCTTTTTTAGGCGCAATTGGCTGGTTGGCAATGGCGGGTAAAATTGCGGTGACGAAAATGCCGGTTTTATTTGGTTGAGGTAGGTTAAAATTAGGTGTCCGTCATGCAGACTTTTGTAGATGAAGACTTTGATAATATGTCCTTGGCAGAAGGGGCTTTGGCACTCAATGAGGCCATTGACCCGACAACAGAGGTCCACTGGGCAAAACAAGAATTAGAGCGACTCGCTCAACATGCTGAACAATTCGTGTCAGTCGAAGCGGATGAATACCAACGCTTGGATGCGTTGTTGCGTTTGTTTTATCGCCAGTGGCAGTTTCAAGAAGATATCGAAAATTATTACAGTTCGCAAAATGGTTTTGTCGATAAGGTGCTAAAGCGCCGCAAAGGGGTACCAGTGAGCTTAGGGGTCATTTTTATTTACCTTGCTCAGCGCTTAAATTTACCCGTGAGCGGTGTGGTGTTTCCGACTCAGTTCATTTTGCGTGTCGATTGGCCAGATAGGCCGGTTAGGTTTATCAATCCGGCCAACGGTGACGATGTGAGTACCCATGTATTACACGCTTGGTTAAAGGGAAAAGAAGGCCAGTTAGCCGAACTCAAAAATGAGTACTTGCAAAAAAGCGATCATCCTACCGTGATCGGGCGTTGGCTCGGAATGTGTAAAAATATGCTACTGCAAGAAGAAAAATACGATTTGGCGCTTGCGTGTACCAATTTGGCTCTGATTTTAGTGCCCGATGATCCTTATGAAATCAGAGATCGCGGGTTTATTTACCAGCAACTCGAGTGCCCGCAAATCGCGGCGAATGATTTTCAATTTTTTGTTGAGCAATGCCCGAACGATCCTGTTACTGATCTGCTAAAAACACAAATCAGTGATTTAAATCATACTCCTGTCACGTTGCACTAACCAAAGAGAATTACCATGGAACAGAAAACTGTAAAAATTGGCCATATTGACGTGGCAAACGATAAGCCATTCACCTTGTTTGCTGGAATGAATGTACTGGAATCACGCGATATGGCGATGCAAATCTGTGAGCACTATGTAAAAGTGACAGAGAAACTCGGCATTCCTTATGTGTTTAAAGCGTCTTTTGATAAGGCAAACCGCAGTTCAGTTCACTCCTATCGCGGCCCTGGTTTGGAAGAAGGCATGAAAATATTCCAAGAGTTGAAAGAGACTTTTGGGGTTAAAATCATCACCGATGTCCACACAGAAGCGCAATGTCAACCTGTCGCCGATGTGGTAGATGTTATTCAGTTGCCGGCGTTTCTCGCTCGTCAAACCGACCTGGTTGAAGCGATGGCGAAAACTGGCGCCGTTATCAATGTCAAAAAACCTCAATTTATGAGCCCAGGTCAAGTGGGCAATATTGTTGAGAAATTCGCTGAATGTGGCAACGATAACATCATCTTATGCGAACGCGGTGCATGCCATGGTTACGATAACCTTGTGGTTGATATGCTTGGTTTTGGTGTAATGAAAAAAGCGTCACAGGGCAGCCCAATCATCTTTGATGTCACGCATTCTTTGCAAATGCGCGATCCGTCTGGTGCTGCTTCAGGAGGCCGCCGTGAGCAAACCGTTGAGCTTGCTAAAGCTGGCTTGGCAACGGGTATTGCCGGTTTGTTTATTGAAGCGCACCCAACGCCAGATCAAGCCAAGTGTGATGGTCCATCGGCGTTGCCTTTAGATAAGTTAGAGCCATTTTTGGTGCAAATGAAAGCCTTAGATGATTTGATTAAAGGTTTTGAGCACATTGACATCAAGTAATTAAGACAGCCTGGTGAAAAAGAGTCGGATTACCGGCTCTTTTTTTGACCACCGAGATAAGGAGATCTAAGGTGACCCCCGCAATTGAATTGGCTGAAAAGCGCAAGATTTCTTATACCCTCCATCAGTATCAGCACGACCCCAGAGCGACCAGTTTTGGCCTTGAAGCCGCTGAAGCTTTAGGACAAGACGCCAATAAAGTGTTTAAGACCCTACTTGTCAGTTTAAATGGCAACGCAAAAGAATTAGCCGTTACGATTATTCCCGTTGCTCACCATCTCAATTTAAAGCAAGCCGCTAAAGCATTGGGCGTGAAAAAAGTGGCGATGGCTGACCCGAAGATAGCTGAGACAACAACCGGTTATATCCTCGGTGGTATCAGTCCACTCGGTCAGAAAAAAGCCTTACCAACAGTGCTGGATGTCAGTGCTCAAGCCTGGCAAACCATTTGTGTCAGTGCAGGGAGAAGGGGGCTGGAAATTGAGTTGTCCGCCAGTGACTTGTTAGCCCTAACCCGGGGAAAAGTCGCAAAGCTGATCGATTGAAACAGGGAAGCCTCACTTTATAATGAGGCACTGTAGCCGGTGAACACGTCGCAAGTGGCATTAAACAAGAACGAGTAAAGTGATTGCTTTACTCGTACTCAATAGAAAATGCCGACTTGGTCTTTAGGCTTTTTCCCTCAGCGACGACCAACTGCGGAGCTAACTCGGGTGGTTTTCGTTCATTCAACCATTGAGCGACATGTTGATGTTGGGATCACTTTTTTAATGACAAGGTTCCTCCCGAAGTACGGGCTCTGGTCTCGCTATTGTTTGATGAATGGGATGACTTGCGACGTTGTGGATTTACTGTGCTTGGCTTGTTCTTGTTTCCTTTGTTTGGTGAGTGACGGAAACGATCGGCATCACGGCCTTGGTAAGAACGCGCTTTTGGGTTGCGACGCGCTTTGGAGTCTTGATTTTCTGCTCGGCTATCAAACAACTTGGCATCGGTGGCTTTGTGAATCCGTTGCCCTTTAGCATTGTACTTTGAGGCTTCTTCGGTACCGGTGGAGTTATCACATAATTGCAATAAAGTGGCGACCTCACTGTCGTCTAAATAACGCCAATGCCCGTTAGGTAGACCATCAATGGTGATGTTCATAATTCTTACTCGGCGCAGTTTGAGAACTTGATAGCCGAGCGCTTCGCACATTCTGCGGATTTGACGATTCAACCCTTGAGTTAACACAATGCGAAAAGAGAATTTGGTTTCTTGTTGGATCTGACAAGGCAAGGTGACCGTGTCTAAGATCTCGACGCCAGACGCCATTTTTTTGATGAAGGCAGCCGTGATAGGTTTATCGACCCGTACCACGTATTCTTTTTCGTGTTGGTTACCCGCACGCAGGATTTTGTTGACAATGTCGCCATCATTGGTCAAAAAAATCAAACCGTCTGACGGTTTGTCGAGACGACCAATCGGGAAAATACGTTCCTTATGACCAATAAAGTCGACGATGTTACCGGGGATGTCTCGTTCGGTAGTGCAGGTGATGCCCGTTGGTTTATTTAAGGCGATGTAGATGGTTTTCGGCTTGGCTTTTAGAGGCTTGCCATCGATAGCTACTTGATCGCCAGAATGAACTTGCATGCCCATTTCCGGGGCCTGACCATTAATGGTTACTCGGCCTTGCTCGATAAGGCGGTCAGCTTCTCTGCGTGAGCAAAACCCCGTTTCACTGATGAATTTATTAAGGCGTTTACTTTGTGCTGATGTGGTCATGGTTTACGTTTCCCAACGGCTGTGAATTTAAGGGGCGATAGTCTAACAGTAATCTGGACTTATCCAAGGCGTTTTTGGTGCCTTTCTCGTGTTTCTAGTTTTTTTTCCGCGCTCTTTCTCAGTAAGACATACACCGCACCGCTGCCACCATGAAATCGCTGTGCGCTGTGCACGCATTGTACATCTCTGATTTGTGTTAACCAGTGGGCGACGTAGCTTTTCATTAACGCGGGTGGATTCGCGCCTGCGCCTTTGCCATGAACAATTAACGCGGTACGTATGTCCATTCTCAAGCATTGTTTTAAAAAGGAAACCACTTCGTTTCTTGCTTGCTCAAGGCTTTTTTTGTGTAGATCCAGTTTGGCTTGAATGGGGTATTTACCCAAACGCAATTTGCGATAGACACCGTCTTGTACTCCATCCCTTTTGTATTCCACGATATCTTCGGGTTTGATCATTGGTGCGTTATCAAGGGTGAGGTAGTCTTCGGACTCTTCGCCAAGCCACATCGCCGCTTGGCGCTTGGCGAGGTGTGCATCGGTGACTTGGTGACGTTTTTTGTGAAGGGTTGTGTCTTGGACTAAGGGTTTTACATCGCCCATCATTTGTTGAAAAAGATCCAAATCATCATCTTTCATGGTCACACTTCTCTTTAATAGCCATAAAGGGTTAATACTAAGCATCAATGTGTGGGAATCAAGATAATTTGTGTGAAAAATAAAAAAGAAACCGGAGTGATAAAGTGTCACTCCGGTGCGCTGACATATGTGCCGTGACGCGAGATCTAGTGAGGAGATTTGTCAAAAGAAGCCGTTGAAAAGTAAGCTGTTCAACTGGGCTTTTACGTGACAAGCTCAGTATAACGAAATGATTTCCTTTTGGTCTGATCCAGATCAATAGACATTAGGTATAAAATAATAATTAAACACAGCGGGTTTGATGTTTGTTTGAGCAGTCGGTTTTCTTTTTTTGAAAACCCCTTGCACTGAACAAAAAAATCAGTAGTATACGCCCACATCGACAAGATGTCGTCTCGGTGAATAGCGCAGCTTGGTAGCGCATCTGGTTTGGGACCAGAGGGTCGGGGGTTCGAATCCCTCTTCACCGACCACATTCTAAAGCCTCGTCAGCAATGACGGGGCTTTTTTGTTATGGCTATAGTCATGGTTGAGCACTGAGGGTCGGGGTCTGGAAGCCCAGCCGCGTCGAATCCCTCTTCACCGACCACATTCTAAAGCCTCGTCAGCAATGACGGGGCTTTTTTGTTATGGCTATAGTCATGGTTGAGCACTGAGGGTCGGGGTCTGGAAGCCCAGCCGCGTCGAATCCCTCTTCACCGACCACATTCTAAAGCCTCGTCAGCAATGACGGGGCTTTTTTGTTATGGCTATAGTCATGGTTGAGCACTGAGGGTCGGGGTCTGGAAGCCCAGCCGCGTCGAATCCCTCTTCACCGACCACATTCTAAAGCCTCGTCAGCAATGACGGGGCTTTTTTGTTATGGCTATAGTCATGGTTGAGCACTGAGGGTCGGGGTCTGGAAGCCCAGCCGCGTCGAATCCCTCTTCACCGACCACATTTTAAAGCCTCGTCAGCAATGACGGGGCTTTTTTGTTATGGCTATAGTCATGGTTGAGCACTGAGGGCCGGGGTCTGGAAGCCCAGCCGCGTCGAATCCCTCTTCACCGACCACATTCTAAAGCCTCGTCAGCAATGACGGGGCTTTTTTGTTATGGCTATAGTCATGGTTGAGCACTGAGGGTCGGGGTCTGGAAGCCCAGCCGCGTCGAATCCCTCTTCACCGACCACATTTTAAAGCCTCGTCAGTAATGACGAGGCTTTTTTGTTATGGCTATAGTCATGGCTGAGCACTGAGGGCCGGGGTCTGAAAGCCCAGCCGCGTCGAATCCCTCTTCACCGACCACATTTTAAAGCCTCGTCAGCAATGACGAGGCTTTTTTGTTATGGCAATAGTCATGGTTGAGCACTGAGGGTCGGGGTCTGGAAGCCCAGCCGCGTCGAATCCCTCTTCACCGACCACATTCTAAAGCCTCGTCAGCAATGACGGGGCTTTTTTGTTATGGCTATAGTTATGGCTGAGCACTGAGGGTCGGGGTCTGGAAGCCCAGCCGCGTCGAATCCCTCTTCACGACCACATTATAAAGCCTCGTCAGCAATGACGGGGCTTTTTTGTTATGGCTATAGTCATGGTTGAGCACTGAGGGTCGGGGTCTGGAAGCCCAGCCGCGTCGAATCCCTCTTCACCGACCACATTCTAAAGCCTCGTCAGCAATGACGGGGCTTTTTTGTTTCAAGAAAACATCGCTAGTTTGGTGATGTGCTGTTGGGGGCACTGAGCGTATAACCATGCTGCTCAAGGTAATCGAGTAGGTTATTCGGACCCAATAAATGCAGAGCACCGACCACGACTAAATAGCGATTTCCTGAGGTAAAGTTGTCTGGATCAGACAGCTCTTTTGCCCAGCGCTGATTGCGTTCATACAACAAGGTGTGTTGCAAAGTATCAGGTAAGCTCTGCGCATCACTTAAGCGCTGTAATTGCTTTGCATTGCCATTCTTCCAAGCCTGGACTAAGAGCTTTAATCGCGATGGGGTGGTGGTAAAGTCTTCTATCGCTGAGAGCAGTAAGTTCAGTCCTTCATCTTCACTGTTGGCCAACATATCCAATTGCTGTTGCGCACTTTCTAGACCGATGACGGGGATCTGCTCGTCTTGAGCTCGTTCAATGAGATAATGATCAATGCCGAGCTCGACTTGGTAGCCCAGTTTTTTCAGTTGTGAGTATTGTAATAAAATCGCACTTCGCCAAGGAGGCAAAGCGAGTAATGTTTTGGGGTTGAGTTCGATTTGTTGGGCTATGTGTTTGAGCTGCGTGATTTGTGGTTTGGTTAGCCATTGCTCAGTACGTTGTTGATTGGGGTAATCCAGTTGTGGGGATGAATGAATATCAGCTTCAACGACGATTGCATCACTTGAAGACAAAAATTGCATAACCGGCTTAGGCAGAGGGTATAAATCCTCACGGCCGACGTGTATTGAACCGAGTAACATGAGTTGAGTCCCCGCTTTTTCTGCCGTCCAGAAAAGGGGAGTGGCGTGTAAGCTGAATGTAGAAAGCCAAAGGCCAAAACAGGTTAAAGGGAGCCATTTCATGGTGGGTTATCCTTGTTGTGTGTCCTTTTAACCCTAGCATTGCCTTGTTCTAGTAAGCAAGACAAAGCCGCTCAGTCATTCGAGGATGACTGAGCGTTGCTTGGGCGTTCCAGGTCAATAACGTGGCGCTATGAGGTAAAGTGCTTAAGGCGATGAGCATTGAGCACCACGGTAATTGAAGACAGTGCCATCGCGCTGCCCGCAACAACAGGGTTGAGTAATACCCCCCAGAGCGGATATAAAATGCCAGCGGCGACAGGAATACCTAAACAATTGTAAAGAAAAGCCCCTACGAGATTTTGTTTGATGTTTTTCATGGTCGCTTTTGACAGGGCAATAGCCTCGATTAAAGCGTATGGGCTTGATTTCAATAGCGTCATATGTGCGGTTGAAATCGCAATGTCACTGCCATTGCCCATGGCGATACCCATATCGGCCTGGGCGAGTGCGGGAGCGTCATTAATGCCATCACCGACCATCGCAACGCGTTGCCCTTGTTGCTGATATTGAACCAAATAATCGTATTTTTGTTCCGGGAGAACGTGCGCCACAACGGTGTCGATACCTAATTGTTCACCAACTCGAGTCGCCACGTAATGGTCATCACCGGTTAACATCACGGTGTTAATACCCAGTTGTTTTAAATGGCTAATGGTTTGCTTTGCATCGGGTTTGATTGTGTCAGCGACCCCAACCAGACCCACCATATGACCATCAAGTGCTAAGCCAATCGGGGTCCATGCTTGCTGTTGGTATGTGCGAATGCTGTCTGAGAACTCTTGGCAATCAATCGCATGTTGTTTGAGAAAGTCTAAGGAACCTAGTAAGGCAACCTGCTGGTGATACTGCCCTTTGACGCCTTGGCCTGTGACACTTTCAAATTGCTCAACGTCAGCAGCGAGCACTTTTTTCTGTTGGCTAAATTGACAGATCGCCTGAGCAAGCGGGTGTTCTGAGCCTTGCTCTAAACCATAAAACAGCGCTAATACCTCTTGTTGGGCGTGTGATTGAGCGGTGACAAAGTCTTGTACTTGGGGTTTTCCCTGCGTCAGGGTACCTGTTTTATCAAACACCACAGTGTTGATTTTACTGGCTTGTTGCAGTGCATCGGCGTCTTTTATTAAAATCCCCAATTGCGCCGCTTTGCCAACTGCCGTTGTGATGGACAGGGGAGTGGCCAACCCCAAAGCGCAAGGACAGGCAATAATGAGTACCGTGGTGGCGACGACCATCATATAGTTGAGCTGTGGTTCAGGCCCCCAAAGCCACCAAATCAGAGCGGAGAGCAAAGCAATAACGATGACGACAGGCACAAAAACCGCCGCCACTTGATCCACCAGTTGTGCGATTTTAGGTTTGCTACTTTGCGCTTGCCGCACTCGGGCAATTATGTTGGCCAATACTGTGTCTTCTCCGACACCAGTGGCTTCGATGATCACACTGCCTTGCTGGTTTTGAGTACCGGCACTGACATCGTACCCCGGGCTTTTGGAGACGGGCATCGACTCTCCTGTTAGCATGGATTCATCGAAAAAAGACTCGCCTTTGATAATGCGCCCATCGACGGGGACCCGACTGCCAGGAGTGACGCGTAAATGCATGCCCAGTGCGACGTGCTTAAGTGCGATTTCCTGGTCGCCTTGCTCTGTGACCCTAAGTGCGGTTTGAGGTTGCAATTGCACCAATTGTTGCAAAGATTTTGTCGTATCTTGCTTTGCTTTTGTTTGAATATAGTGACCCAAAGAGATCAATCCGATGATCATGGCACTGGCTTCAAAATAAAGGTGACGAGATTGCTCAGGAAAAGCACCCGGCCAAATGACGACGCACATGGAGTAAAGCCAGGCCGCCCCGGTCCCAAGTGCGACTAGGGTATCCATGGTCGTGCGGCCAAATTTAATGGCTTGCCATGCATGGATAAAAAAGTGTCTGCCGACCGTAGCGAGTAAGGCAAAGCACAAAATGCCAATCGAGCCCCAAGCCCATTGCTGAGATGCCGTTGTGACTTGCATACTGCCACCGAGCGCTCCCCACAGCATCAAGGGGACACCGGTAGCGAGCCCGGCAATTGCTCCGTATTGATAGTCTTTTTTCTGTTTAAACAGTTGTTGGCTCTGGGCGGTTTGCAATTGATCATGAACGACAAAATCCGCTTGATAGCCAGCTTGTTGTACTGACTGACGTATTGCCTTTTTGTCACTGTCTGACAACGAATGGGTGTAAATTAACGCACTTTGCTCCGCTAAGCTAACTTGTGTTTTTTGTACGCCTTGGTGATGATTGAGTGCCTTTTCTACTGATGCGACACAACTCGCGCATGTCATGCCTTCGATGACTAAATAATAAGATTCGAGATCGTTTGTTTCTTGTCGGGTTGTGCGTTTTTCGTAAGAGGGCGAGCGAGAGCTTGGCTCTTGTTGTGTCAAAGGTGAAGACGACGAGTGAGTATCGACGTGAGTTTGGTCATTAACGCTGCTGTCTGTGATACTCTCGGCTTGATAACCTAGCTCTGATACCATGGCCTGTAGCTCGAGGTCGCTCAGAGTCGTCGACACTTTAAGATAATCGGTGTCGAGAGATTGTACGGCAATCTTGTCACTTTTCTCGAGTTGACGCTGCAGTTTATTGACACAAGCCTGGCAGCTTAATCCCAGCAGTCGATAGTGTTTTTGCGAGCCAACATGGTAACCGTATTCCTCGAAGGTGTGTTCAAGGACGGACAAAGGGACACGTTCCTCTAATGTTAATGTCTCTTTATCAAGGGCTGAGAAGGCGATGCCGTGACGCTCTAGCGCACGCTTAGCTTTATCGACACATTGATGGCAGTGTAAGCCGTGAATTGGTAATGTCGTGTTGCTCATTTTTATTACCCTCCATACAGAATTTGATTTTTATCCTAAGGCTTGTCTTAGGGGGAAGGTCAATCGTTGAACTGGATAAAAAGCGAAATGAAAAATGACGCTAGATCTCGCTCTCAGGTTGTAGAATTGCCAAGCAGTGGTAAAATACGCCGACAAAATCAAGGGTGTTACTCGACCCCTCAGTTAATCCCAAAGGAATTCAAATGACGGTTAAAACTCGTTTTGCTCCAAGCCCAACTGGCTTCTTACACGTAGGCGGTGCTCGAACTGCGCTTTACTCTTGGTTGTACGCCAAAAACCAAGGCGGTGAGTTTGTCCTTCGCATCGAAGACACTGATTTAGAGCGTTCGACTCAAGAAGCGGTCGATGCCATTCTTGAGGGGATGAATTGGCTTGGTCTTGAATGGGATGAGGGCCCTTACTACCAAACAAAGCGTTTTGATCGTTATAACCAAGAGGTCGACAAACTGTTGGCCGCGGATCTCGCTTATAAATGTTACGCCTCGAAAGAATTGTTGGATGAAGTGCGAGCGGAGCAAGAAGCAAACAAGCAATCGCCGCGTTACGATGCCAATCATCCTAAAATAAAAGCAGCTAACGAGGCAGCTAAACCGAGTGACCCTTGTGTGGTTCGCTTCCGCAACCCCAAACAAGGCTCGGTTGTCTTTGAAGACCAAATTCGCGGTCGTATTGAAATTGGCAATGATCAACTAGACGATTTGATTATTCGTCGCACGGATGGCTCACCAACCTACAACTTCTGCGTGGTCGTTGATGACTGGGATATGGGCATTACCCATGTGGTACGCGGTGAAGACCACATTAACAATACCCCGCGTCAGATCAATATCTATCGAGCTTTAGGTGCGCCAGTACCGGTGTTTGCCCACTGTGCAATGATCTTAGGCGATGACGGCGCCAAGCTGTCAAAACGCCACGGCGCAGTCTCTGTGATGCAATATCGCGATCAGGGTTATTTACCAGAAGCACTGAATAATTACTTAGTGCGTTTAGGTTGGTCTCATGGCGATCAAGAAATCTTTTCACAACAAGAAATGATTGATCTATTTAGCTTAGATGCGATTTCTCGCTCGGCCTCTGCGTTTAATACTGAAAAGCTTAACTGGTTAAATAATCACTATATTAAGACGTTAGACGCCAACTATGTTGCTGAGCATTTACAATGGCATATCGAAGAGCAAAAACTCGATACTCGCCATGGCCCTGCAGTCAGCGATGTGGTCAGCTTAGTGGGGGAGCGCTGTGACACCTTGGTTCAACTCACAGAGCAAATTCGTTATTTTTATGAAGACTTTAGCGAGTTTGATCCGGCTGCTGCTAAAAAGCACTTACGCGGCGTTGCCAAAGAGCCATTGGCTCTTGCGAAAGCGAAAATCGAAGCCTTGAATGACTGGAGTGTTGAAGCGCTTCACGGGGTTATCAAAGCCGTCTGTGATGAGCTTGAGATTGGCATGGGTAAAATTGGTATGCCGCTTCGCGTTGCCGTGACCGGTGGCGGTCAATCACCATCGGTTGATGCCGTGATGCACTTAATTGGTCAAGAGCGCGTCATTAAGCGCATTGACATGGCTTTGGACTTTATTACTGAGCGCGAAGCGAACGCTTAATTTGGTCTGTCGGTAGTGTAACTCTATTAAAATGCAGCCTAATGGCTGCATTTTTTATGCCTAAGGGAATTTGACGATCGTAAAAAGCCTATTATGCTTATATGAAATAATAATAATATTTCTATGTCAGAGGTTAGGTATGGCAGGACAAGAAGTCTCGTTTGATCCCAGTGAACTTATCGTCAGCAAAACGGATTTACAAGGAAAAATTGCTTACGTCAATCGTACCTTCATGAAAGTAGCCAATTTTAATGAAGCTCAGCTTTTGGGCTTTGATCACAATATTATTCGCCATGCTGAGATGCCGAAAGGGGTTTTTTATGGACTTTGGAAAACCTTAAAAAGCGGCGAAGAGTTTTTCGGTTTTATCAAAAACCGAACGGCTGAAAATAATTATTATTGGGTGTTTGCTAATATTACGCCTGATAAAGTGGATGGTGAGACCGTTGGGTATTATTCAGTACGACGCTATGCACCCCCTCAAGCCCTAAACATCATCATTCCCCTCTATCAACAAGCCCTAGACATTGAAGCGCAAACCCCGAAAGCGCAGGCTGGGGAAAAAAGTTGGCATTGGATTCAGTCACAACTCGAACAGCAGTATCAATTGAGTTATGAGCCCTGTGTTATTCATCTCTATCAGCAATTTAGTCGTGGGGATGTGGCATGAAAACCAGTCTATCTAGCCGAAATGTCCCGCTTTTAAAACACAAGTTCATTTATTGGAGTCTATTTTTTATTGGCATGACTACCCTGTTAGCCGTTAACGATATCATCACTCAAGGCTTTGGTTTGTTAAATATACTCTCACCTTGCATTGTCGTGGTTTTTTCGATCATTGCCTATATCGACTATCGCAAACCTTTGGAGACTTTACTCCGAATAAAGCAGGTTTTAGATGAGGCATGCCGTGGTAAAACGCACATCCGAATTACCCATACCAAAGGATTAGGGGAAGTTGGGCATGTCGCTTGGGCATTGAATCAATTTCTTGATATTGTCGAGACCAATTTTAAAGAGCTTTCTAACAGTTTTCACAAAAGCAGTCATCGTCAGTTTTATCGACGTGGTCTGGTTGTTGGCATGCCTGGCGAGTTTGGCTTAATGATGAAAAATGTCAATCAAGCCATTGAGAGTATGAAAGAAGCAGATACCTTTTCACGCCAAAACCGCTTGATGAGTGAACTGCACCATCAAAATACCTCCCACTTATTGCACAATTTAAAAAACAATCAACAAGAGCTGGTGAGTTTGGGAAGCAAGATGGGCAATGTCGTTGATATCGCCAAAGAAAGTGGTATCGGGGCTCGCAATAGCCTTAATTTAGTTTCGGGGTTAGTCAGTGATCTAGATGAAGTGAACCAGCACATGACGAGTATGGAGCGCACGGCCAATCAATTGGGTAAACAAAGTGATGTGATTGCAAATACGGTTAAGATCATCACGGAAATTGCTGAGCAAACGAATTTGCTGGCGTTAAATGCGGCCATCGAAGCTGCCCGCGCAGGGGAGGTGGGACGAGGATTTGCTGTGGTGGCCGACGAAGTTAGGCAGTTAGCGGATCGCACGCGCAGCTCAACGGCAGAAATCGGTACGGTAATAGGAACATTGACCTCTGATATAGAGCAAATGATGGCCAAAACCTCGGCGACAGGGCAAAAAGTCGCTGACGTGTCATTATCGGTTCAGGGGTTTGAAGAGCAGTTTGAGCAGGTCGCATCGTCATCGGAGCAAACAACATTGGTGGCGAGGCAAGCTAAAGACTCCGCCTTTGCATCACTGGTCAAACTTGACCATGTGATTTATATGCAAAATGGCTACATTGGGCTTGAAAAAAACGGTGAGGGTGCCGAAGCCGATGAAGTACAAGTCGATCATTTACACTGCCGTTTAGGGCAGTGGTATTACGAAGGGGAAGGGAAAAACAGTTACGCGAATCTAGAGGCGTATCGCGATTTAGAGAAGTACCATCAACAGGTCCATCAAGAGGTCCAATCGGCAATGAAGTTGGTCAAAGACGATTGGATGCAAAACGATGACGTGTTACTTGACCTCGTGAGTCATATCGAAAAAGCCGAACAAGCTAGCGCCGCTGTTATTCGCGCCATCAGCGACATGGTAAAGGAAAAACACTATGGGTAATCGGTGATAAAGCGCTGTGCTAGCAAACTAAATGGGATTACTTGAGATCGATACTGTTGAGCCGGCCCATAAACACCAGCAATTCTAAGCTGTCTTTGTGGGCTTGAAGTAGCGCTTTTTTGGTTTGTGAGTAGGCTGCTAATTTGCCATATTTGTTGATTGAACGAACTATGGTGCGATACTTGTAAGCCCCTTCTTCATTAAACTCGCGCCACTTGGCAATGTAACACGCATCGCGATGATCTGGATCGACTTGGGTTGGGTTGGGTTTATAAATGATTTTAGGCTCTAGGCTGTGTGGTAGCCGAGTCATTAAATATGGGTCTTTGAGTACTTTCGTCCAGAATTTCCCCCACATTTGTTTGCCCAGTTTATTTCTAAGGGCGATGGCTTTTTTTAACGCTTTCTCTTCGCCAATTTTTATAAAGCCGATCGAGCGATGCAGCACGGTGTCATCGGGGGTGTGTATGTGGACTTTGAACGCGGTTTTCCCTTTCGAGATGAAGCGATGCCCGGTATTGGTAATTAAGTTGCTTTTTGTCATCGTTTTAATTACAAAGCAGTCATTAATGATTAGAGCTTAAAATACAATCCCTATCAGCGAAAGGGGACACTTTCGCTGGCATGGAGTTAATGCTCTTTTTCTCAAAAATGATACACATGGGTCTTCTTTTTGAGATGAGAGTCAATATTGGCGCTATGAGTTCGGAGTGAGTATTCCTAGCGGGTTTTACTTTTGGTAATGATCACACAGCAGGTATGCTTTTGTTTACCAAAGCCAAGAATTTGGTTCAGGGCGGTTTTGTTAATTGGTACAGAGGCAGAGCTCACCAATTGGTTTGGATTTTCAACACTGGGATCGTGAAAAAAGAAAAAGTCATCGCTCATACCGCTAAGAACAATCCAATGCGGCTCTTTATTGCCATTAAAACGGTAAGTGCTGATTAAGACCAAGACACAAGCGTGTTCCTTTAACCAAGTTTCAAGTTGTTGAATGTTTGGTGCTTTGGTCAATACAGGGATATTGGCTTGTTCTAATTGCTGACAAAAATCGTCGTGGACCAATTCAATGATCGCTTTTTTCTCAACCTGACGGACAGAGTCAACAAATGGCGTACCGGATGATTGAGACCAAAGCTCAACCCCATATCCGCGGCGGTGAGCGGCTAACGCTAACCCATGCCCACTACACCCGCCATGCCCAGCGGCCATAAAAACCGTTGTTGCTTCTCGCCATAGCTGTATTTCTTGTTGTCGGCTCGGTTGATAGTGAGGGTTGAGCGTCGCAAAACTCATCTGTAGGCAAGCCGCACCGCAGGTAAAAGGGGTGGTTTGGACATACAAAGGCATAGGAAGTGACACTTGGGCTTTGTCTGGAATTAAGCGCTTTTGTAGCCGTAAGCCATCTGCGAGATCATCGTAATAATGCACTAAGGTTTTGAGCGTTTTAAAGCCCATTTTTTCATAGAGTGCTCGGGCCGAAAAATTATCTTCCCTGACTTCTAATCTTAACGTAATGTATCCCTTAGATACCGCAATAGTCTCGCATTGCTTGAGCAGTTGTCTGGCAATACCTTGACCTTGGTATTGAGGTGCAATGGCGATTGAATAAAGCCGACAAAGCAACGTACCTCGATGAAATAACATCAAAGCATACCCAGTTATGGTTTGTTCTTTGAACGCAAGTATAAAAGCATTATGAGTTGAATTGATAAAGCGCTTCATCTGTCTTGCCGAGAGCTTATCTCCAGGAAAGACTTGTTCCTCGATAGAGAGTAGTTCTGGAATATCAGCAAGTTGTGCAGCTCGAAACTTCATTGTTAGGTTCACATCTGAAAAAGTGGCTTTATTTAATCTCAATTTGTTTAATTTCGCCAGAGGAAATTCATGGCCAGTATTTTAATTGTTACCGATGAAGAGCAAGATTGGAAAAACTACTTTCCATCTGATCAGGTAGTTACGGTAGAGCAGTATTTGGAAGATACCTCATTATCGAATGAGCGACGTTATCAAGTGATCAATTTGTGTCGACGTTATGACTACATGAGTAGTGGCTACTATTGTTCATTAATGGCTGAAGCGCGTGGCCATAATGTGATTCCCAATGTAATGACCATTAATGATCTCAATCAGCCTTTTGTCTCCTATTGGCCACAAAGCGATTTTGAAGCTTGTGAGGTGACAGGGAATACCATTGAGGCAAAAGTGTTTTTTGGTCATAGCGCCCATCGCGGTTTTGATAAGGTGGCACGCAAGGTGTTCGCTTTATTTATGATCCCCGTGATTGAAGTGCGTTTTCACTTACAACAGAACGGCCAGTGGCACTTAGAATCCATAACGCCGTTGCCTTTTCAAGACCTCAATGATGAAGAGCAGACACTGTTTGCAAAAGCGCTTGAATCGTTCTCGCACAAAGTCTGGCGTACTCGTAAACAAAGTAAGCGTTATCGCTATGATTTAGCGCTTTTAGTCGATGATAATGAAAAAATGCCACCTTCGGATAAAGCCGCATTAAAGCGCTTTCGCAAAGCGGCGCAAAGATTGTCGATTAATATGACACCGATTGGCCCTGGGGATATTACACGTTTAGGTGAGTTTGATGGCTTGTTTATTCGCGCCACCACCAACATTAGTAACTTCACTTATCAGTTCGCTAAGGCAGCACAAGATCTCGGGCTGGTTGTCATGGATGACCCTGAATCTATTATGAAGTGTACCAATAAAGTCTTTTTAACAGAGTTACTCACTCGTAATAAGGTGTCGATCCCACCGAGCGTTATTTTGCGCAAAGGAAATCAAAGAGCACTGTCTCAAGCGATACAAGAAATAGGGTTTCCCATGGTACTGAAAGTACCTGACGGCGCGTTTTCCGTCGGTGTCGTCAAAGTAACGGATGAGCAGTCTCTGAACGATAAAGCCAATATTATTTTCGATAAAAGCGCGTTGATTTTAGCCCAAGCTTATATGCCCACCGATTATGATTGGCGTATTGGGGTGTTAAATCGACAGCCGATTTTTGCTTGCCAATACATGATGAGTCGAGGGCATTGGCAAATTTATCAGCATCACGACAGCGGTCGCGTGTCATCGGGTGGCTTTACCACACTCGATATTAAGCAAGCGCCCAAACACGTTGTCGATGTTGCTGTTCGTGCCGCTAATCTGATCGGCAGTGGTTTGTATGGCGTTGATGTCAAAGAGGTGGATGGCAAAGCGTACGTTATTGAAGTCAATGACAACCCGAGTATTGATCACCATGTCGAAGATGCCTTTTTAGGCGATTTACTTTACGAGCGCATCATTACAGAATTTTTGCGTCGCATACAATTAAGGGGTTTTTAACGGTCAGTGATTAAATTCGTATGGCTATTGAATTTTCAAGGCCTTATATGGTCGAATAGACGAGCCACCAAGGAAGGTGACAAAGGGTAGTCGTGTTCGGTGGCGATGTTTCTTGATCTTGTCACCGACTCACTGATTTTAACGATAAAGAGGACGCGGTTCGTGTTTGACTCATTTTTTCCAAAACCGAAATGGTTTTTTCTTAGTTTTTCCCTGTGGTCTATTTTATGTGTCGTGAGTTGGTATTGCGGTATCAATGATCTCGGCCAACAATTGAGTCTGGCACATTGGGTTAATATTGACTTTCCAGCGCCCTTATTACCCGATGCAAGTGAGCCGATGAAAGCGGAGTTTGAATCGCTGAGCACGCAAGCGATTAACGCTTGGCAGTATCAATACATGTTGTTTTGTTATGCCGCATTTTGTCTGTTTTGGATCAAAGTCGGCGGGCAAAAGTGGGCGAAGTGGTCGGTGCTTGGCTCGGCCTTAATCGTATTTATTACTTGGTTTTTGGTCGAAGTGAACGTCATGCTCAATGAGTGGTACGGTGATTTTTACAACCTCATTCAAACGGCATTGTCTAAACCTGACAGTATTACCATCGAGCAGTTTTATCATGAATTGTCATCGGTGGCGGTTATTTTAATGGTGGCTATTACTGTGTCAGTACTCAATAGCTTTTTTGTCAGCCACTTCGTTTTCCGCTGGCGCACGGCAATGACAGAGTACTACACCAAAATGTGGCATAAGGTTAGACACATCGAAGGGGCTTCTCAGCGTATTCAAGAAGATACCATGCGTTTCGCTTCCATTGTTGAGGGACTTGGGGTGAGCTTTCTCAACTCAGTGATGACACTGATTGCGTTTTTGCCTATTTTATGGGGGTTATCAGGTTACGTTAAAGAGGTCCCTATTTTTGGCGAGGTACCACAAGCATTGGTGTTTGTGGCGATCATTTGGTCTATTTTTGGTACCACGTTATTGGCACTTTCAGGCATAAAGCTACCAGGGCTTGAGTTTAACAATCAAAAAGTGGAAGCTGCTTACCGTAAAGAATTGGTGTACGGTGAAGATTTCGCTGACCGCGCCCAACCACCAACGCTTAAAGATTTGTTTTCGAATGTACGTCAAAGTTATTTTAAGCTTTATCTTCACTATGTGTATTTTAATATAGTGCGCTATGGCTATTTGCAAGTCGGTGCATTTATCCCCTTGATTGTATTGGCACCGTCTATTGTGGCAGGTGCATTCACATTAGGTGTTATGCAGCGTATCCTCAATGCGTTTAATCAAGTTGAGAACTCCTTTCAATACTTGGTTAACTCATGGACCACCATTGTCGAATTGATGTCGATCTACAAACGTCTTAAAGCGTTCGAAAAACAGATTGATCACACCCCCGAAGGTGCTTCAGAGTTAGCTTACGACAACGACTGAGTGCCCATATACGGACAAAAGGGACAACCTGAAGTTGTCCCTTTTCATTTGTCTCTCATTCAATCAATTGGGTGCTGTAACCATTGCTCTATCGGTAAGAGGATTACTGATTCCAAGCGTCAGAATAAAATTCTCTATAACCATTGTCCGGATCATAAGTATTTCTATCACCACCGGCTTCATCGATATTATCAGGCGTTACGAGATGTACGGGGGTGACGTAATTACTGATCGGTTTTTTATTAAACAGCCGATTGAGTTCATCAATGGTTTGCCAGCCGTGCAAGTTGAGCGGTTCGGCCACGGTCGCAACCTGAAAATCTTTATTGCGAATTCGTTCAAAAGCTGACTGACTACCATCGCCAGCAGAGATATTTTTTGGTGCATTGGTTTGATTTTTGCCCAAAGAGTGTAACGTTGGGGCCATATAGTCGAAATAGAGATCGTTTATGGCAAGTGTGTACCCATATTGGCCTTTGAAATCTTGTATGAGGTTATAGGTGAGCTTGGGAATGCGACTTGACGTTTTGGCGAGTGGTTCATCGATATAATTCAAAACCTTACAGCTCCGACATTTTTTAATATAGTCTTCCATCACTTTGGCTTTGTGAATTGCAATTTTATAAGCACTGTCGGTTAAGATGACCACATTGGCGCGACCATTTGAATCGGCGATGGCGTACATGGCCGAGACTTTTGCTACGTCATCTGAGGAGCTGGTGATGTTGGTTGAAATATAATACTTTGGCATGGGGCCAGGGTCTGGGCTCGCGTGCCAAGCGACGGTTTTGATGCCTGCGGTGTGGGATTTTTTTAATAATGTTTCCATTTTATCCGGGTTAAAGCCACCAACTACGATGCCGTCTGGATTTAAGCTGATGGCTTGCTCAAGCGCTGAGTATTGGCCGTCAAAGGTGCCAGCACCGTCGATAATCCGCGTTTTCCACCCTATTGCTCTGCTCGCTTCCATAAACCCTTTCACAACCCCTAAAACACCATTGTTTTTTAGATCTGAAGTGACAAAAATAACGGTTTTATTTTTCGCCGCTTGAGGAGTATTGGGCAATGTAAAAGGAGGGAATTGGGTCGATGATGCTTTTTTAACAACAGATTTGGCATGTTGAATATAGTCATTGGTTGAGTTTGCCCAAGTTGGGGCGGTGGTGAAAACAGACACCACAACGGTTGAAATAACAATGAGCATTTTCATAGATATAACCTTTCCTCTTTATATGGGCAAATGAGAGTATTGTTGCTAACTATTTAGTCAGTCGATGTAATAGACAATCGTTTGCTTAATTTCTGATTGCTTTAAGTCGTACTTAAATAAACATAGTTTAAATGTGACAGACAGAAGGACATTCATTTGAAATAAACGAATTATTGTGAGGAGGTTATAATTTTCAAGCTGTAAAATCACAGGTGTGTGTACTCAATTTGCCGATCATCTAACAGTGTTTTTAATTTGCAACGCATGTAAAGCCGGGAGTTGCATTTTGCTTAATTCCACTAGTTATCATTGAAATACGTATTTATTGAGCTCATAGTTTTTATTGAGATCATGGTGTCAATGGGCGAAACAAAATGTCGAGCTTAGGGTGAACCATTTTTCGCTTCACGGTAACGGCATAAAAACTCTCGTAGACACTTGGCAGTTGCACATAGCTGCTTAATTGATGATTATCGAGCTCATCTTTGACCACTACTTCCGGCATTACCGCTAGCGCCTGGGTATCTCGTGCCAACAATCGCAGCATGGCCATGTCATCGGATTCGGCGACAATTTCTGGCTGCAAATTATATTGTGCTGACAGGGCGTCAAACGCACTGCGCAGTGCACTCTCACCGTAGGGGAGTACCCAGCGTTGATTTTGATAACTGTCATCTAGGGAAGTATTTAAAGGCAAGCCTGGTGGTCCAATAATGGAAACCGCTTGTCTGGCGAGTACTCGTGTTTGCCAATGCGGTTTGTGTGAGCCACTCACGGCAATCGTAGTCAGTGCAATGTCGAGTTGCAGTTCGTTTAGTGCATTGAGTAGCCCGGCTTGACTCATGGATTGCAAGGTGTAACGACAATCACTTTGATTGATGAGGGGTTGTATAAATTGCTCAGTAAAGTTTCTCGATAGAGTAGAAAGAATACCGATTCTTAACGTGGCACCGGGCAGGGCTTTACCACTGGTCAATAAGGTGGTGAGCTCTTCACCATTTCTAAAAATATCTTCAGCGTAACTCAAGGCGTGATAACCACTTTCAGTCAACTGTAAGTTTCGTCCTTTGCGTTCAAAAAGTTGAACGTTAAATGATTGTTCTAACTGCTTTATTTGCGCAGACAATGCCGATTGCGAGATGTGTAGCTCTTGAGCAGTATGGGTGAGGTTACCTTTCTTGGCGACTTGCCAAAAATAAAAAAGGTGATGGTAATTGAGTCTGTCCATGAGTTCTTTAAAAGTGAACGTTTAGTTATTTATAATATATTTTACTTAATGAAAGTAAAGTCGCACAATAGACATTACGTTTTAATGTGTGAGATTTGTCATGCTTTCTCTATTTCTCTTAACCCCTTTGAAATACAGCTTATTGGGACTTATTGCGATCCTTGGCGCGACCATTTTGCGTTACAGCTGGGTTGCATTCGCCGGAGAGTCAGACCGTCGCCGCTTTTTACAGGCTTTACTGATGACCATGGGCTCCGTTGTTTTGGTGATCATCAGTAACCACTTGGTGGTGTTTTGGTTAGCTTGGGTGGCGGTAAGCCTTTGCTTACATCGGTTGATTTTATTTTACCCATTAAGGCCACGTGCACAGCTTGCTGCTCACAAAAAGTTTCTTCTCGCCCGTTTTAGTGAAGGGCTGCTTGCCATTGCATTTGTTTTTCTCTATCACCAGTTTGATACCTTCTCCATTCATGACATTGTGCATTTGGCCGCGACTCAAGGTCCGAGCATCAGTGTGTCGATTGCGGCGACGTTATTGGCGGTGGTTGCCATGATCAAGTGTGCTCAACTGCCTGCTCATGGCTGGTTGATTCAGGTGGTCGAAGCACCCACCCCGGTTTCTGCTTTGTTACATGCAGGGATCGTTAACCTCGGTGGTATCTTGTTATTGTTTTTTGCCCCTATTTTGGCGGCCAGTGCATTGGCCTCCTGGTTAGTGATCATCCTTGCGGGAGTCAGTACTGTTGTTGCTGGATTGATCAGCACAACTCGGATCAGCATCAAGGTTAAATTGGCTTGGTCTACCAGCTCTCAAATGGGACTGATGTTAGTTGAAGTGGCATTAGGGCTTTATGAGATGGCGTTGTTGCACTTGTTTGCTCACTCGTTTTACAAGGCGTATTCCTTCTTAAACAGCGGCAATACGGTCAATCATTATCTGGCGGCAAAGCTGGCCGGTAAAGTGAAGCCGTCAATTCGTCATTGGGGGTGGGCATTGGCACTGTCGGCATTGGTGTTAATCGTGGGGCAAGTGCTGTTTAGTGTCATGACCAGTGCTGCAGCAACCATGCTGGTTTGGTTTGCTTTAGCCGCGCTAATACTGCCAAGTATTGCTCATCAGGCGCCGGTCAAAGCTAGGGCAATCAGTATCGCAATGTCATTGGGGTTGTCAGCTTTGTTACTGACCTTATACACACTGGCTAAGCATAACTTGGCACCTTTGATGGGCTTGGATGCGCCATTAAACCTGTATGCCGATTTGTTTATTGCTGTGTTGTTTGAAATTTTGTTTGTGTTGTCCATCGCTCTTCAATATTGGCCACATCATCCTTGGGTTAAAAAATTATTTATCTGGCTTAACGCCGGAGCCTACTTAGATGAGTGGGCAACGCGGATCACACTGCGCTTATGGCCGAGTAGTACATTAATTCAAATGCAGAGCGCTCAGTGGCAATCAAAATCAGAGGTAAAATAATAATGAATATCAAGACTATAACAGACAATAAGAGCAAGCCTCGAACATTTCAATCGGTTGCCACTCAAGCGGCGTCTTTGATTGCCCCTGCCTGGCCTTTAGATCGCTCTATCGCGGTTAACCCTTGGTGGCCTCAGCGACATCAAACCATTGACGATACTTTTGCACAACAAGCGGTACTGACAGGGTTTCACGGGTTGATGCCGGTCTCTTACTATCGAGCGCATTGGCAAGCGCAAATCCAGCCCCACCATTTGATGGAAGCGAAACGCCAATGCCAATCGCCTTTGGATGAGCAGGACTTAGTCGCTGTTATTCGTGGTGAGCTTGGCGACATTGGTCGATGGAAAACCTTGGCGATGTTGATGGATGACATGGTGCCTTCGGAACAAGGACACAGCTGGGAGCAAGAAATTATTCAGCAAGTGAGTCAGTTTATCGCTCTTTATCATCAATACCCTGAGCGATTTGATGCCGAAGGAGGCAAGAGCGGTCAGCACCTTTATCAAAGTTGGTTGGAGGTGGTGTGTCTAGACAAAGGGATTAAAACCTTACTTGGGGTCGATCTATTGGATTACTTCAACCGATTACCCAAAACTTTGTCAGCTTTGTTTGAGCATGTCGAACATCAATGGCAAGACGTATGGTATGACGAACAAGGCGCGTTGACGTTTACTCGCGGCTCTCTTAATCAGTTATCGGGGTGGGCCGGTTGGCAAGCTTGGCTTGATTGGCAATCTGGATTGGAACAAAAAACCACAGATGAACCACATGCGCTGGGCTTAGTGGCTATTTTGTTGGCATGGGATACCGTACTCATGCACTGGCTACTCAAAAACAATACGGAAGCGGCGTTGAAAATTCGCCAACGCATCAAGCATCAATCGATGCAATTAGAGAGCTTAGTGAGCAGTGCTAAGCAGGTACTTGAACCACTTTGGGTATGGCAATGTGCGTTGGAAATCAGCATTCAAGACGATTGGGTGACGAAGATCAAGCAAACCTCGATAGAGCCTTTGTCCGAGCTCCCTGAATTACAGGCGATCTTTTGTATCGACGTACGCTCTGAGCCGATGAGACGAGCGATTGAGGCCCAGAAACAAGGGTTTGAAACCTTGGGCTTCGCCGGCTTTTTTGGGGTACCTGTTTCTTATCAAACACAAGATGGCAACGTTACTCGACCACAATTACCAGGGCTACTCGCGCCGAACTTTGTTGCTAAATCCACGCGTGTTCAGCCTGAACGTTGGTTTCGTATGACCCATTTGGGCTGGCAAAATAGTTTTGAAAAGCCGGCATCCAATTTAGGCATGGTAGAAGCGGGAGGGCTACTTAAATTGGTCAGCCTGTTTAAGCGCGCTGTGTTAGAGCAAGGAACCGATAACCCAGTGAATAAAGAAGCGCGTAAAAACCAGCGCTGGCAACTTGAGCGACATGATATTGCTCTAACCGTAGCAGAAAAAGCGGAGCTAGGGGCAGGTATTTTAAAGGCGATAGGCATTAGTCAGCGTCTAGCTAAGGTGATTTTGCTGACAGGCCACGGTAGCCAAACGTGTAACAATCACACTGCTTCAGGGCTTGATTGTGGTGCGTGTGGTGGTCAAACCGGAGAGGTCAATGTCAAAGTACTGGCGGCTTTACTCAATGATAAAGCTGTGCGTGAGAAAATGGCGGAGTTTGGGGTGTTAGTCCCTGAGCAAACGGTATTTTATGCGGCTTTACACAATACCACTACCGACGATATCGATGTGTTTGAAGCGCCAAATCAAGCCGCGTGGTTAGCAGATATCGACAACGCATCGCAATTGGCACGTAAAAATCGATCAAAACAATTTGCCGATATCGATGAGCCTTCACCAGAAGAAATGGTGAGGTTTTTCAAGCACAGAGCGACAAACTGGGCTCAAATGCGTCCGGAATGGGGGCTGTGTAATAACGCTGGTGTGTTTATTGCTCCGAGGCATTTGACAAAAAATATCGATTTTTCTGGACGTGCGTTTTTACATGAATATCATGTCAGCCAAGATCCAGAGTTTAGCCAGCTTGAAAAGATCATGACAGCACCTTTGTTGGTAATGAACTGGATAAACCTGCAGTATTATGCTTCAGTGACCATGCCTGACAAATACGGTAGTGGCAACAAGTTGCTGCATAACGTCGTGGGTGGGCGCATTGGTGTTTTCGAGGGCAATGGTGGGGATTTGCGTATTGGCTTATCACATCAGTCGGTGCATGACGGAGAAAAATACCGTCATCAACCCGTGCGATTAAATGCGTTT
Source organism: Vibrio sp. HB236076 (assembly GCF_040957575.1). Lineage (NCBI taxonomy): Bacteria > Pseudomonadati > Pseudomonadota > Gammaproteobacteria > Vibrionales > Vibrionaceae > Vibrio > Vibrio sp. HB236076. The sequence continues at coordinate 2,242,302 of NZ_CP162601.1, read as the reverse complement.
ATTCAAGCGCCTAAATCGGCAATTGAAGCCATTCTTGCTCGCCACGCGGATGTCGCAGCACTGGCTGATAATCAATGGTTGTTTCTTTATCAAATCGACGAAGACCACCAAGTTTGGCGTTATCACAATAAGCATTGGCAATTAAAGTAGTTACGGAGATTTTTTGTTGAACACTCTAAAGTTGGCGGCCACTAGCCGCCAAGATTTACAAACAGCGGCTCAATTACTCCAGCAAGGTAAACGAGTGGCGCTTCCTACTGAGACAGTTTACGGTTTGGCTGCCGATGCAACCCAGCCCGATGCTGTCAAAGGGATTTTTGCAGCCAAAGGAAGGCCGGCTAATCACCCTCTCATTGTGCATATTGGGGATATTGCACAGCTATCTGAGTGGGTGGAGAGTGTTTCAGAAGATGCCTTAACGCTAGCCAAAACCTTTTGGCCCGGGCCGTTAACCTTGTTGTTGAAAAAATCGACGTCTTGCAATTCTGTGGTGACTGGCGGCCTGGAAACCGTTGCAGTGCGTATTCCTTCTCATCCTGTCATGTTGTCGTTATTACAAAAACATCGCCTGGCCGTCGCGGCGCCGTCAGCGAACTTGTATAAACAGCTCAGCCCCACCAATGCCGATCAGGTTCTAGATGGGCTTGATGGTCGTATTGAAGCGGTAGTGGATGGCGGGGATTGTCTGTTCGGTTTGGAATCGACGATTGTTGATCTTACGTCTGAGGCGATTCAAGTGCTTAGAGCGGGCCCGATTACCGCACATCAATTGAGTGAATGTCTTGGTAAACCCGTTACTTACCCTGAGAGCCACAATGTGGCGGTACCAGGTAATGTAGGAAGTCACTACCAACCTCAAACCCTATTGCGTTTAGTGGGGAGCCTCTCCCAGTCACTAGAGCAACGTGATCGCTCTTTGACTTACGCGGTATTGCATACCACCGCTTTTGCTGAAGAAGCCAATGTACACAGCTTAGCCATGCCGCTTGATGCTCAGGAGTACGGCAATAAACTGTATCGCTATTTAGCCAAAGCAGATAAATTGAAAGTAGACGAAATTTGGTTAGAGCAGCCACCGACAGGTGAGGAATGGAATGCGATTCACGATAGGTTAAGTCGCGCTGCTCTACCATTGTAACCCTCATCGTGAGTCGTGAAACACTCACCGTGGTGCAAGTTATCAATCTGATATAAGTATACCAATTTGATCCACTTTTGGCTCACAAGTAGCGCAAAAATGGCCTGTTAATTGAATTGGTATATTTCACTGCTACTCTGTCTAAGTCACTTATTCGCCCTCACTTTATGCACTAGGTCATCCGACGGCCTTGATAAGATCTGATTGAGCTTCCTTTTGTTATGTTATAACATACCTATATCTGGCTTGGGCATTTGGTATTAGCGGTATTTCGCTTTAACACTAAAACCAAGGTAATCCCTCAATTGAGTAGTGTTAAACCTTTATGAGTATTCATCCAACATCTCCGCTCCCCGTTACGGTTCTCTCTGGCTTTCTCGGCGCAGGAAAAACAACGGTTTTAAGGCATATTCTCACTAATCGTCAAAATCGAAAGGTCGCCGTGATTGTCAACGATATGAGTGACATCAATATCGATTCTTCAACCATTAAGAATGAGGTTTCGCTTAGTCATCAACAAGAAAAATTGGTTGAAATGAGTAATGGTTGTATCTGCTGTACCTTGCGAGAAGATTTATTGGTCGAGATCCAAGCGTTAGCCAAAGAAGGTCGATTTGACCATATTGTGATTGAATCAACAGGCATTTCTGAACCTTTGCCTGTCGCAGAGACTTTTACCTTTCAGGATGAAAACGGTCATTCCTTATCGGACATTGCCCGACTCGATACTATGGTAACCGTTGTTGATGCGTTAAATTTTATGCGTGACTACCAGCAAGCTGAAGACTTACAAGCCACCGAACAACACCTCGGTGAAGAGGATGAGCGCAGTGTGACTGATCTGTTAGTCGACCAAGTTGAATTCGCCGATGTTATCCTGATCAGCAAAAGCGATCTCGTCTCGCCAGAGTCATTAGCACATCTACAAGGGGTACTGAAAACGCTAAATACAACGGCTAACATTATTGTGATTCGCGATGGTCGCGTGGATATTTCACAAGTATTAAACACCGGGTTATTTGACTTTGACAAAGCCCAGCAGTCTCCAGGTTGGCTCAAAGAGTTGCGCGGCGAACACGTACCGGAAACGGAAGAATACGGCATCAGCAGTTTTAGTTATCAAGCTCGTCGTCCATTTGATCCTGAAAAGTTTTATCACTTTTTGCATAACCTCGAACAATTTGGCACCTTGCTTCGCTCAAAAGGGTATTTTTGGTTGGCGACTCGGCCTGATTTTGCCGGTCAGTGGAGTCAGGCCGGTGGAATGGCTCGTTATGGCTATGGCGGTATGTTTTGGCAAGCGACGCCCAAGTCACAGTGGCCGAGTGATCCAGAGTATCTCGCGTCGATTGAAAAAACCTGGCTTGAACCCTTTGGTGACCGACGCCAAGAGTTGGTATTCATAGGGCAAAATTTGGATAAACTTGCCATGATCAAAGCGCTAGATGATTGCTTGATCAGTGAAGAGCAGGCCGCTTTGGGGCCAAAGAGTTGGCAACACCTTGCTGACCCGTTTACGGAGTGGGAGGCGTAACCATGTCTACTGTTCATTTACTTGACTCGGAACTGGACGATACCGAAAAGCCGTTGTCTTATGCCATCGATACGGCGCCCAATGTATTGGCTAACATCTACCAATGTGAACACAATATCGCGCTATGGCAACGAAAGCTAGACCAGAGTTTAGTCGATAACATTGAGACCATGCTACGCAATACAAGCACCTTGGCTTTAGTACAAACGGTCACGCCAGATAATGCGGCACAATGGATTGAGAATCGGTTATCTGAGCACCCATGCGCCAAGCCGCTAGGTGAAGACATTGCGCTCGTTGTCGATATGTTTTGTTGTCTGTTTGACCTTGAGGAGGTCGGACTGAGGCTCACCAAATTAGACAAGCCGATGTGTCCTAAATTTCATGTTGACCACGTACCGTGTCGTTTGGTCACCACTTATGTTGGTACGGCGACAGAGTGGCTTGCGAATCAGGATGTCAATCGAGATAAATTAGGGTCGGGGAGTGCTGGTCTGACCGACAGTGAATCTGGGTTGTATTCATCTGCCGAAGTGATTAAAAAGGTCACACCTGGCGATATCGCTTTATTAAAAGGCAGTGGTTGGGAAGGTAACGAAGCTAAGGGAATCGTGCATCGCTCTCCAGCCATGAACAATGATCAGCCGCGTTTATTACTGACATTGGATATGATCTGATAGTGAATGGGTTAGCAGTGAACTCTACTCAAATCTGATTGCTTGGCCATCCGTTACCGAGATTTGGGGGCGGGAATGACAACTTTAACCACCGAACTTATGGGGTTTCCATTGATTGACCATTCTCCATGATCATTGGCATTCAATGTCACTTTGACAACGTTGTCTCCTGTTTTAAACAACGATCTTGGCAAGTGAAACCAAGAGCTATAAACACGAGCAATTTTGACGTCATTGACATAAATATGAGCGTGCCCTTGGTTATTGTTTGGCGCTTGATTGATTGATGCTGGAGTAAACGTAAAGTGGCGAGTTAAAATTTGTACATTAAAGCCATCCATAACATCGGGAAACATCAAATGGCTGACACTGGGAATTGGGCTTTGTGATGACACTTCTCTTGGCGGGTGCTGATGGCTCACCTCCATGCCTTTAATGCTGCGTGTATTTTGATAAGAGCCAGTATTATTGTCCGCCCCTGCGATGGGGCTATCTGTCATCGATAATACATTGATTAGCAGGAGCGAGAGGCTCGCCCCGAGAATGAAATAGGCGAACTTTTCCATTTATTGACCCGGAGGTGGTGGCATGGCATTGACTAAGTCACTCTTGTCGATATTGAGCGCTTGAGCAGCGGCTGAAAAGTCGGGTGGCATGGTATCGCCTAGCGCGTTTTTCAGCGCTTCTTCACTGACGCCAAGTTGCTCGGCAATGTCTGCGAAATTAGGGCCGCCACCTTGTGGGTGAGCCAGTTTACTCTCTACTTCACCATGGTAACAATCAACCATGTATGGGGCTTCATCGGCGGTTAAATGATAGTGATAGATGCCCTCGGGAAATTCTGGGGTGGGTCCAAAATGGCCACTGCATTCATCAAGATCATGACTTTTCACAATTACGCCTCCGACATCTTGATTGCTGTATACTGGGAAACCATCTTGTAATACCCCGATCATAATTGAGTGCTCTCCGTCTTGCTCGGCCGCTTCAGCAATACAGACTGGTATACCGTGGTAGTGATAATTTGACCCATCGACCAGTGTATGGCCATTACACTCATCCAGAAAAGGAACGTGATCGTGAATCACTTGATCGTCTTTAGCCACTACAGAGCGATCTGGGTTTTCATAATCATTGAAAATTTGTGCGCCACTTAACGCCACTCCTATCTGACCTAATGAGGTTTGGGTGACAGAGTTTGAATAAACCGGTTTGGTGGTAATGCGTGTATCAATGGGGGTTTCTGTAAAATAACTGCCTGATTCAACAACATTAAAAAATTCTGCGGGTTTATTGGCAAAAGGTTGATTTTGAGGGTTAGTCGGAATTAAATACTTTTCGGCAAATCCATGACTGGGAATACCATTCGATTGAAAGCGAAAGGTATTGTCTGAGCCTTGAAGCGTAATCGTGACATTGTCTGCCCAATTGGCATGTTGGACCGCTTGAGTTGTGTCGACCGGCTCGGTAAGGCTGCTTTTAGCTGAGACCGAAGAGTAAATGATGGAGGCAACAGCTGCCATCACAGAGACTGCCGTGGTGGTGTAGAGGAGTTTATTGGTCATTGAATTTGCTCACGATGCTTTGCGACGACGTTATCTTCCAAATAATTAAAGTAGTGAATAAAGATCACAAAATCAAATCGCACAGTGATGCATTGACCCATCTTTACCTTGGAAAACTAGCCGTGCAGTGTGTGATTGATACCGGGAAAGGTTTCATTTTATTGATAAATGTCTATCGAACTCTTGTTTAGCTCGTATCCGAGTGTGACAATGACCAAAGCCAAGCGCCAAGGCTGTTATGTCCTGTTCTTTTGGAGAGATTAGATGCATTTTGATGTGAATTTGAGCGGTAAGATTTTAGACCCAATTCACGGCACAATTATGATTACCGATATTGAAAGGCAGGTGATCAGTCATCCGTTATTTCAACGGTTGCGCAGTGTGAAGCAGAACTCTTTTTTATATAAAGTCTTCCCTTCTTCCCAGCATAGCCGGTTTGAACATTCGCTTGGTGTCATGCACGTTGCGTATCAAATGTATCGCCATTTGGTTATTAACTCATACCGCTATGATTCTAAATACAACGATAAATTATTGTTTACTCAGATAGAAAAAATATCTTTTGCACGGGTGCAAGAGTTAAGGTTGGCCGCATTGCTGCACGATATTGGCCACGGCCCGATGTCTCATCAATTTGACTCATTTTTGTTGAGTGCTACACAACTTAAAGATGCCCTTGGTCCTGAATTTTCAGACATATATTCGTTAATTGATGACAGTAAAGGGGTTGAACACGAGCATATTTCACTGATTTTTATCAAAAAGATATTTTCTGATCTACAGGTAAATATTGAAGTGGATAATATTATTAAATTAATTGAGTCAAGTTTTAAAGGTGGTGTCATTAATGATGTCATTGGCGACGAGCAGTATGATATTCAGCCCTTGTTTACCTCTTTAATTTCCTCTTGTCCTATTGACTCGGACCGGATGGACTATTTACTGCGCGACAGTTATTTTTCTGGCGTCAAGTGCGGTATCTATAATATTGAGAGAATCATGATGTCGATTGTCCCTGTTGTGAAAGGCAAACAGGTATATTTGGCTTATAAAGAAAGTGGTCTTGATTCCATATCTGAGTTTATTTTCTCGCGCTCTAGTTTATTCAGTCAAGTGTATTACCATAAAACCAATCGAGCATTTTCATCGATGTTGACCAAAGTCTGTAATAAGTTAACGGCTAAGAGCGACGATGATCATTTATTCGCGGCCATGTATCAGTTTAAAAGTGGTCATTTTGCCAATAATTTACGCTCGCTTGAACGTTTTTATCTCGATAACTCGGACGAATTTTTTATCAAACATACCTTGTCACAACTGATTAAACGCGACCCTAAAGCAAAAGATATTATAGACAATATTTTGTATCGTGCGCCTTGGAAAAAACTTTACGAAGCAAAAGCTTACCAGCCAAATTGCACCGTACATTCCCAAGTGAACAAAGGGTTTGTCACGCAATTGAAAGACGACTTTAGCCAATATTTGACCCAGTACATTGATAAAGAAGATTTTTTTATTGATGTAATGAGTGATAACTCATTGAAAGATTTGGATAAAACAAAGGTTAAGTTATTAACTAAAACCGCGAATAGCGACTATGAATGCCACGATATCGCCTTGTGTGGTGAAAAATTAGATCAGTATCAAAGCGTGCGTTATTTTATACGTGTGTATGTTAACCCAGTGGTATGTGATCCGTCAGTGATTGAAGCCGTCAATAAACTCGATGTGATTAAGCAAACCCTCGTTTCTCGTTATGCATTGCGTTAGCGTCTTTATCAAAGGTGTTGTATCAGGGCAAACGCTTTGATGAGCTTCTTACTGCGCCGTTTTCGATTTGGCTTTGTCACAAAGATCAGATAACGCGCTCCAAACCAAAAAGGCTTAGCGATAAAAATCAGCTAAGCCTTTTTATTATTAAATGGCGCTCCCGACAGGATTCGAACCTGTGACCTACCCCTTAGGAGGGGGCCGCGCTATCCAGCTGTGCCACGGGAGCTTGCCAATATTCTAACGAATTGACTTTAAAAGTCCAATAGGGCTTTTGAATTACTACTGATTTTTCAGTATCTTGTGCATCACATCGCCAATTTGAACACTTGAGGCGAGGTCGGGTTGATCTACGGTAAGATCCGCACCGGTTTCATACACACGTGCCACGGTTAACGTCACGTCGCTTTCGATAACTTTTGGCCTTGAAATCCCTTTTTGATCAATAAAAGAGGCGGTGTGCCAAAGTTTGAGTTGATCGCCTTTTTTGACGCCGTGAATGCGTCCCAGATCCATACTGATCGTTTCACCAAATTTGGCCGCCACTTCGGGTAAAGTGACTTTACAAGCCAATTCGTTTTCCAGATCTAACATCACATTTCGGCTGACACGTAGCATCATCTCGCCATAGGTTGAGTGCCAAAAGCGGGCACTTTGGGTATCGACTTGACTGGTTTTAGGAAAAGGCCAAACACCAATATCTCGATAGATCTTGTTAAAGACTTGATGACCAGTACTGCCATCAAAAATAGATAAATCCATTGCAAATTGACGATTAATGGTGTCTTCATCGCTAAATGAGTTACCAATTGTGGCCGTCAAATCAATGATATTGCCGCCAACTAAATACTGAGCTCCGGTATCTTGCGCCAACATTTGTATACGAGCAGGGTCGTCAAGGCCAAATTTATATGGCGTAACACCAACGGACACAAAGCTGTGAGATTGTTTGTCAATTTGACGCTCGACAATTTTGGTGTAGTCCTCACCCAGTTGATAAATCTGACCCATCACGGCTTGCTGAGGTGATAAAAGCCTGAGATCGCCCAGTAGTATTGTCTTTTTGTACTGTTGATTGTGGCAAGCTCTTGCCGATGGATAAATATCCACTCTGGCCGTGACATAAATTTTATTGCCGTTTTTACTGATCTTATCAATCGCAATATAGCGAACTTCGTGGTTAGTAAATTGGTATTCGGTTTGAGCTGCCTCGAGAAAAGGCCATAAGTTGCTTAAGCTACCAATATCGGCGCCTGAAAACTCCACCGCTTTGTAGACGGCATCTTCAAGAGCGTGTTGCCGCGCTTGGTTTTCTGAACTAACAATTGCCGATTCTCCGGTGACTTGGTACCAAGCCGCCTGTGCATTAGCAGTGTAAAAGCCGATTAAAATCAATGCGCTTATTTGTTTAATCCATTTTTTCATGTCTATTAACCAATCTGGGTATAATTTTTGCTTCGTTAGAATCATTCACGGCTATAACGGCAAAAAAAGGATGGTGAACGTTCATCATTCAATGTGAAAGCAAAGACTGTTCCATTTACTCAATGCTTTGTGACTAGTGTAACAGTAGATGACGAATTATCTGGAGACAAACCGATGAAAAAGTGGCTCGTGTTGATACCAGTCTTATTCCTGACTGCCTGTGCGTATGCGCCAATTTACAATGGAAAGCAACAATACGCAGGAAGCCAATTTATGTTGTTAGAAAACCCACAGCATACCATGAATTACTTTGTCGATAGCTTGACTGAAGAGTTGATTCTGTCTAACACGAGTGTTTCAGCGAGAACGCCTTTAGCAGTGACCTCCTTTGTTGATGTACAAAACATGGATGCGACCAATTGGCTTGGAAATACGGTGTCTGAAGGCTTTATTTATCAATTTCAACGACGCGGATTTCAAGTTGTGGACTACAAAACGACAGGCGATATCCAAGTCACTCAAGAGGGTGATTTTGCTTTGAGTCGCGATTGGAAATCGTTGGCTCACGAGCAAAATATTCAGTATGTGTTAGTTGGAACGATGCTGCGCCAAGAGGGTGGGGTGTTGGTCAATGCTCGGGTTGTTGGTTTAAAAACGCGCATCGTCGTCGCCTCGGCTCAAGGGTTCTTACCCGCTGATCGCATTGGGCGTGATTTAGATACCCTGAACAGTATGCGTACAAAAGACGGTGTTATCATACGTTCTGATCCTACGATACGTCAGCCTTACACCGTGATTTTGAGACCTTAGGAGCAAGTGAAATGAGAAGCGCATTAATGATAATCACAGTTTTGTGGTTAGCCGCCTGTCAGCCGCTGCAGACGATTAGAGATGATAATACCTTGGTCGCGGTTGGCTATGCGACCATCAGTGAGCAAAAAGGTCGTAATGATGAGGAAAGGCGTGTTAGAGCGATGAGAGCGTCCAAGATTGATGCTTATCGTGAATTGGCTGAGCAAGTTTATGGTATGCGCATCAGCGGCCGTGCAGAATTACAAGACCAACGTTTAGGGGTAGAAAACACATCAGGTGCGGTTGATGGTGTTATTCGTGGTGCCGAAGTGGTGAGAAGCTATCCGGTGGGCGACAGCTATGTTACTGAACTAAGACTGGATATTCGTAAAATGTCTGCCTTAAGGGATTACGGTGAGGTTCAACCAGTACCCAATGCAAGGCAAGAAACGATCTTCTAATTTAAAAATTGACCTCGTGATATTCGCAACAAGCAAAAGCGCGATCTTATTTTCGCGCTTTTGTTTTTTTACATTGATGAGTGCGGTAAAGAAACCAACTTTAGGCTTTGATATTTGTGCCTAATGTCGAAATAGATTGGGTTTTTCCGCCAGCGTTATAAGTCATGCCCGCTTTGCGATTGGTTTCTTGCAATAAATTATTTAACTTGCGAAAACTCATCTCAGCTCGAGCTAAAGCCTCACCGTTCACTAGGTTAATTTCTTGGCAACGGGTGATAATCGCTTGGATATCACTGACTTTGGCAGACAAATTGTCATCGTCCGAGAGTTTGGTAACATCTGGGTGAGCCGCGATGCGTTGATCGGTGATTTTTAATCGTTCAACCAATTCATTTTTCTTTAGTGCAACGGACTCTATTTGGGAGGAAATTCGCTGAGTGATCGCCTGGGTTTCATCGCTCAGTACTTGCTCGAGCTCGTTGGCACTGTCGAGTTGAAATTGAACTAAATCCACTAAAGCAACCATCACTCACTCCTTATCTCGTTTTTACCGCCAAGCGTTACTGCGTTGAAAGCTCACTTTCAAATTTTAAAATATTGCTCGCTAGCTTGTCAGGATCAACCTTGTATGAGCCGTTAGCGATCGCTTCTTTGATAGAAGCTACCTTAGCTTTGTCAAACGCAGGTTGTGACGACAAATCTTGTTGCATTTGATTAAGCGCTTTGCTTTGCTGGCTCAAGGATACGGAATCTTGTCCGGAGCCCGTTGCGGTTGTTTTACTATCATTTTGTGTTGCAGTGCTGCTAATTTCAGTTTTACTGTTACCGCGTTGCGTTGCAGTACTTAACTGATTTGAGCGCACATTATCAATGCCTGCCATATCTCTCTCTCACTCTCACCAGGATGACATTTCTCTCAGTGGCTATATTATCGACCATCATTGAGGTTTCTTTAATATTTTGATCGAATATATTGATTCATTCTACCGCACTTTGGGCTTTGTAGGTCAAGTGAGCTTTAAAAGAGGGTGAAACTTAGTTAAAAAGCAACAGAAACCTCACCAACGGCAGTGACTCGCGCTTGGATTATACGTTGGGATTTGTCGTTTTTCACTCTCACTTGCTCGCCTTCTCCACCATCTTGTAGGGCGGTTCCTTGAGTTGTGATAGACATCCCACCTTTGGCAGCAATGATGGTCACTTTTTCATTGCGACAGACAACACAAATATCATTTCTTTCAACGACATCGCCCAAGCGAATCAAACGTTTTACCTTAGCGCCAGTGACGTTATTGAGTTGGCTATAGCCCTGGCGCCTAAAATGTTGCAAAGTAATCATCGACACCGTGACATCAGATGGCGATATAATAACGCCTTTTGCGAGTGGGCGAAGCGCGGTTACCATGGGCAATGCTAGCTCAATTTTTACCGGGACATACACGCGCCAATTGTCTGATTCGCACTCAACTAACACATTTATATTACTTCGATTACTGTTAGTATTGTTAGCACTGGTGGTAAGGGGTATGGGACAATCCGTCATTTTTAAACGCGGGTCAAGGTCTGCCGCTTGTACCTTGAGTTCTGCTCCTTTAGGCTTAGTCATATTGGCGAGGATATACTCCTCTGCCGCTAAGCGGGTGCGTTCGATTTGTCTATCGCTGGCAGCGTGAGTGAAAAAACTCAACAAAAAGAGAAAAAAGCCGATAAACTTAACAAATCTGGCTATAAACACTCTACATTTACAGTGTGTATCAAAAAAATGAAAATAAGACTTTGCCATTACGCGCCTCTTTTGTAGTTTTGGCTAAATTTAGGGTAACACCTTTGAGCAAAAAAGTTTGAAACGGAGTAAAACTTATGACGGGGATTCTTGATTCTGTCAATCAACGGACTCAATTAGTCGGCCAAAACCGATTGGAGCTTTTGACCTTTCGTCTAATGGGTCGTCAACGTTACGGTATTAACGTTTTTAAGGTTAAAGAAGTATTACAGTGTCCTCGACTCACAATTATGCCCAATCTGCATCCTTTTGTTAAAGGAATTGCTCATATTCGCGGTCAGACGGTCTCCGTAATTGATTTGAGTTTGGCAGTTGGTGGCCGGGCGACAACGGATATCGAAAAGTGTTTTGTCGTTATCGCTGAGTTTAACCGCAGTATTCAGGCGTTTTTGGTCAGCTCCGTTGAGCGCATCATTAACATGCGCTGGGAAGAAATTTTGCCGCCGCCAGAAGGGGCCGGTAAAGCAAATTATCTTACGGCTGTCACTAACATCGATAACGAGTTGGTTGAAATCCTTGATGTTGAGAAAATCCTGGCAGAGATTGCACCCGTCGATGAAACCATGGACAGTTCGATTGGCGAAGATCTGGCTGCGGCAGAGCAAGAAAAACAATTTGTAAGACGCATTCTTATCGCAGACGATTCAACGGTAGCACGTAAGCAAGTGGAGCGAGCCATTACCTCAATTGGTTTTGATGTCATTGCCGTTAAAGACGGCCGAGAAGCTTATGAAGCTTTGGTTGAAATGACGAAAGAAGGCAACATTCACGATCAAATTTGCTTGGTCATTTCCGATATTGAGATGCCAGAAATGGACGGCTATACCCTGACAGCAGAAATTCGCCGCCACGCTGAGCTTAAAGATCTTTATGTTATTTTGCATTCATCGTTGAGCGGAGTGTTTAATCAAGCGATGGTCGAACGCGTTGGGGCGAATTCATTTATTGCCAAGTTCAACCCTGATGAGTTGGGTAATGCCGTTAAGTCAGCGCTAACTATTCAATAAAAGAGTATTAAATGACAACAATAACGATAAATGATAATGAATACCGAGACTTTTGCCGTTTCCTAGAAGCACAATGTGGGATTGTTCTAGGTGACAGTAAGCAATATTTAGTAAGAAGTCGCTTAACACCCTTGGTGAATAAGTTTCATTGCTCGGACTTGTCGGGGTTACTCAAGGATGTCATTGTTGGTCGCAATCGCGAGTTGAGGTTAGCGGCTGTTGATGCTATGACGACCAATGAAACACTTTGGTTTCGCGATACGTATCCTTTTACGGTTTTGGCCGAGAAAATTTTGCCTGAGGTTGGAGCGAGTAAACGGCCAGTGAAAATTTGGTCTGCTGCGAGTTCCTCAGGCCAAGAGCCTTACTCAATTGCCATGACAGCGATTGAGGCGCAACAGAAAAAGCCGGGATTGTTTACCTCAGTGTCTATCACCGCGACAGACATTTCTCCAACTATGCTGGATCATTGCCGAGCAGGTGAATACGACAACCTTGCACTTGGTCGTGGGCTATCACCAGAGCGCCGTCGAGTCTTTTTTGAAGAGGCGGGTAACGGCAAGATGCGCGTCAAAGACAATGTGAAACGCATGGTTAACTTTAGACCACAGAACTTAATGGAAAGCTATGGTCTATTGGGCAAGTTTGACATTATTTTTTGTCGCAATGTACTGATTTACTTTTCACCTGAAATGAAGGCGAAAGTACTTAATCAAATGGCGATGAGTTTGAATCCTGGTGGCTACTTACTGCTAGGGGCTTCTGAATCCCTAACCGGGTTGACTGAACGCTTTGAAATGGTTCGCTGTAATCCGGGAATTATTTATAAGCTAAAGTAGCATTATTTACTCTCATTTGTCGTGAAGATGACAGGTTGTCATCTATAAAGCTCAGTGCTGTCACTGAGCTTTTTTGTTTCCAGTGTGATTGATATTTTTACGATGGCGTTTATTGTGTTTGTACACAAGTAGAAAGATTATCGCTTGTGGCGTCATTATTTCACATCAAAAGAGGGTTAATGGGTGAGATCTAGCGGGGTCGTAATCCCTCTTGTTTTGCTGACCGACATTGAGTACATCAAAAAAATGAATTTTTGATACAAGATTTTCCAGTTTGGCATAAAGTTTGCTAATTAAATAACCATCAATCCGTCAACTTACCTCCGGGGAAATAACATGGCCATTTCATTTGATAATGCTTTGGGAGTTCATCAGTACACAGTTGGTGTCCGCGAGCGTAATGCAGAGGTTATTTCGACCAATATTGCTCAAGCGAATACCCCGGGGTATAAAGCACGTGGCTTGGATTTTGCTAAAGAATTACAAGCGGCAACGTCGGGTAGAAGCCTGCACTTAGCAGAGACGGATGGACGGCATATTTCTGCCACTACAACGCTAGAAGGGGACAAACTCTACCGCATCCCTTCTCAGCCAGATACCGGTGATGGCAATACGGTTGACCTTGACATGGAGCGTAACTTATTCATGCAAAATCAAATCCGACATCAAGCCTCACTTGACTTTCTTGGCGGTAAATTTAAAGGCTTAACCAAAGCGATCAAAGGGGAGTAGTGTCGATGAGCTTATTTAACGTATTTAATGTTGCCGGCTCGGCGATGAGCGCAGAATCCGTTCGCCTAAACACAACTTCGAGTAACCTTGCTAACGCAGACAGCATCAGTAGTTCAGCGAAAGAGACTTATCGTGCACGTCACGCAGTATTCGGTGCTGAGCTTAATCAAGCGTTAGGGGATCGCGGTGATACCGTCCCAGTGAAAGTCATGGGGGTGGTTGAAAGCAATAAACCTTTGGTGGCTGAATACAATCCAGAACACCCGATGGCCAATCAAGATGGGTATATTTACAAACCGAATGTGAACGTAATGGAAGAGATGGCGAATATGATTTCGGCCTCGCGTTCTTACCAAACCAATGTCCAAGTCGCGGATGCCAGTAAACAAATGTTGCTGCGTACGCTACAGATGGGTCAATAATTAAGGAGAAATCGTTATGGCGGGAGTCAATAATGTCGGTCAAAGCGGCTTGTCCTATATTGACCAGCTTAAAGCGTTACAAGACAAAAAAACGGATGAAACAACCGGAAAGCAGGACCTAAAACAAGAAGACTTTTTGTCTTTATTGACCAAACAGCTTTCTCAGCAAGATCCTTTTAAACCGGTCAGTAATGATCAAATGATTGCCCAGATGGCGTCATTTGCCACCGTCGATGGGATTGGGAAAATGAACTCTCAGTTTGAAAGTCTCAACTCTTCGATGACCTCTAACCAGGCTCTACAAGCTTCTTCCCTTGTCGGTCGCGATGTACTTGTCCCGGGCGCGAGTGGTATGAAAGGCGACAATGCACCAATGTCATCCATGGTTAAGCTGCCTAATGCGGTAGATAACGTCATCATTCGGGTAAAAGACGCAGCAGGACAACTGGTGCGTACATTTGATGTCGGCGCTAAGCCTGCAGGCGATTCTAAGGTGATTTGGGATGGCAATGACGATAAAGGCAACCCATTGCCGGCTGGTAAATACAACGTGGAAGCCTCAGGAATGCTAGACGGCAAAGCAACCAATTTTTCTGTGTCGAGTTATGCCAATGTAAATAGCGTGTTGCTCGGTAAAGGTGACGGCAATGTCATGCTCAATCTGGCTGGTTTTGATTCGCCAGTCAAACTTGCGGAAGTACTGGAAGTCGGTAAGGCGTAACGCTTGCCAGATTTAGGAGAATTATAATGTCATACGTATCACTTAGCGGCTTATCCGCTGCTCAATTAGACTTAAACACGACGAGTAACAACATCGCGAACGCCAACACTTTTGGCTTTAAAGAATCGCGAGCTGAGTTTGGTGATGTTTATTCAAACTCCTTGTTTACTAACTCAAAAACCACGCCCGGAAGCGGTGTTCAGCCCAATCAAATTGCGCAACAATTTCATGAAGGCTCAAGTATCTATACTAACAACCCGATGGATTTGAGAGTCGCGGGCACGGGGTTTTTTGCCGTCGCGAAAGACAGGTTGGTGCCTAACCAAAATGAGCTAACTCGAAACGGGGCGTTTCACCTAGACAAAGACAATTACATGGTGACAGCAAATGATGAGTTTTTGCTCGGGTATGATGTCGATTCCTTAACCGGTGAAGTGACGTCTTATGAGCCGAAACCGCTTCATATTCCTTCAGAATTTGGTAAGCCTAAACAAACAGGCAACGTCACCGTAGGTGTCAACTTACCGGCCAATGGCGAAACCAAAGATCCATTGCAATTTGATTTTTCAGACCCGGATACCTATAACCGTTCCACGTCATCAACGATTTATGACTCTATGGGGCAGTCTTACAAACTATCGACATATTATCTGAAAGATCAAAACCAGCCTAATACTTGGCAAGTCTATTATACCGTGACCGATGCTGAAGGTGAGAAAGCCCTCAACATTGCCGGCGGTGATGCGACCAATGCCACAGGGCAAGTTGGCCACACAATGCGATTTAATAATGATGGTACGCTGGCCAGTATTAACAATAATCAACCCGTTTTGACACAGTCACTGGGCGGAGCTGATAACCCAAATCCGGTTAATCTCAATGGCGGTGATACCGAGCAGGTCCTCAACCTGGATGTCAGCGGCGCCACGCAGTTTGCTGCACCGTTTGAGTTAACTAAGTTTGATGAAGATGGCGCCACCACTGGCTTTTTGACCAAAGTTGATTTTGATGAAAAAGGCAGTGTTTATGGGACTTACTCAAATGGTGAAAACATCACTTTAGGACGTGTTGGTCTTGTGCGCGTTCCCAATGAGCAAGGCTTAGATAAAAAAGGCAGTACTCAGTGGAACTCGACCAATAACTCTGGTGATAAGATCTGGGGTGAGTCAAATAAAGGCTCTTTTGGTACTATCAACAGTGGCACCTTAGAGCAGTCTAATATTGATATGACGCAAGAGTTAGTCGATCTTATCTCAGCGCAACGTAATTTCCAAGCCAACTCTCGTGCGCTTGAAGTGCACAACCAACTGCAACAAAACATCCTACAAATCCGATAATACAGGGCGGGGCAGTGATGCCCCGTTCATTGTTTCGTTTCTAAGTCTCATGGCAGAGACTGTCTTATTTATTTCTGAATAAGGGGCAAATGCTACTCACCTTTTGCCGCCCCGGCTTGCCGCTTGTGAAAATATTGCCACCTTATAATTTAACCTACTGATTTATATTGATTAATTTTATGGCATCATAATTGCTTAACTCCTATTGAGAGAGATAGGAGGATCACCATGGATCGAGCACTGTACCTAGCGATGAGTGGCGCAAAGCAAAATATGCAAGCTTTGCAAACTCGTGCCAATAACTTAGCCAATGTCAGCACGACAGGGTTTAGAGCGGATTTAGCTCAAGCGAGAGCGATGCCGGCTTATGGTGAAGGGTTACCATCGCGTGTCTTTAGTATGACTGAGCGTCCAGGCTATAACTTTCGTCAAGGCAGTGTCATCACCACAGGTCGCGACCTTGATGTGACCATTCAAGGACGAGGCTGGATTTCGGTTCTCGACAGCAGTGGCCAAGAAGGTTTGACACGTAATGGCAATTTACAAATTGATCAAAACGGTTTGTTAACCAATGCCAGTGGCCATTTAATTGTCGGTGACAATGATGCGCCGATTAATCTACCTATTCCATTGAGCAAAGTCGAAATTGGTAAAGATGGTACGATTTCTGTCTTACCACAAGGGGCGCCTGCCGATGCGATGGAAATTGCTGGCCGCATCAAGTTAGTGACGACGGATGACAGTTCATTGTACAAAGATGCGAACGGTTTGTTTCGCCACATCGACCTCAATCAACCTTATCAAGCCGATGCTGCGGTTTCTTTGACAACCGGTGCCATTGAAGGCAGCAATGTCAATGCAGTCGGCGAAATGACAGCGATGATCGATTTACAGCGCCAATTTGAAATGCAAGTCAAAATGATGAGCACAGCCGAAGAAATGGACAAA
Organism: Vibrio sp. HB236076; assembly: GCF_040957575.1. Taxonomy (NCBI): domain Bacteria; kingdom Pseudomonadati; phylum Pseudomonadota; class Gammaproteobacteria; order Vibrionales; family Vibrionaceae; genus Vibrio; species Vibrio sp. HB236076. Next base: position 2,225,151 of record NZ_CP162601.1, on the reverse strand, counting down.
ACATCCGATTCACTATTGCGTAGCAGCTAAGACAGGTGAGGAAATAAAGTATGCAACCAGCACTATGGGTCAGTAAGACCGGGTTAGATGCCCAACAAACGAATATTGCCACCATTTCAAACAACCTTGCGAATGCGTCTACGATAGGCTTTAAGAAAAGTCGCGCTGTGTTTGAAGATCTCTTTTATCAAAACATTAACCAGCCGGGTGGTCAATCGTCACAAAATACTCAGCTGCCAACCGGTTTGATGCTTGGCGCTGGCTCTAAAGTGGTTGCTACTCAGAAGGTGCACACCCACGGCAATGTACAAACCACTTCGAATGCTCTTGACTTAATGGTGGAAGGCGATGGTTTTTTCCAAGTGACAATGCCGGATGGCAATATTGGCTATAGCCGTAACGGGCAATTTACTCTTGACGCCAATGGCACAGTGGTGACATCGGGAACAGGCTATGCACTTGAGCCACAAATTGTGATCCCAGAAGATGCGATATCCATTACGGTTGGCACCGATGGTGAAGTTTCTGTACGCGTGCGCGGTCAGCAAAATAATGTCGTGGTTGGACAAATTACGATTACTGATTTTATTAATCCAGGAGGGTTAGAGCCGGTAGGTCAAAACTTGTACTTACCCACAGGGGCAAGCGGTGACCCACAAGAAGGCGTCCCTGGATTAGATGGTTTAGGGGAAATTCGTCAATCTATGCTCGAAACCTCGAACGTGAATGTAACAGAAGAACTGGTCAATATGATCGAAGCTCAGCGCGTTTATGAGATGAACTCAAAAGTGATCTCTGCCGTTGATAAAATGATGAGCTTTGTCAATCAGCAGCTCTAACAGTACGGGAATAAGGACGATACGATGAAAGCTCTGTATCTAGTTGCGTTAACCACCTTGCTTAATGGTTGTAGTGCACTTTTAATGCCTGAAGACGCGGAAGCTCCGCAAGCGACGACCGTCGTCGATGCTATCGAAGGTGATAAGTCTCAGCCAGAATCTAATGAAGGCCTCGTCGATTCATTACGCGGGCGCACCGATGCAGTGGCAGACGATCCGGCCTGGGCTCCCATTCATCCCAACAAGCCAGAGGCTCATTACGCCGCAGAGACCGGTTCATTATTCAGTCAAGCAACAGCGAAAGACCTTTACAATGACAAAAGGCCACACAGTGTCGGTGATATTATCACGGTCAATTTAGATGAAAGTACAAATGCATCAAAAAGCGCTAATGCCGACTTGTCAAAAAGCAATGATGCCAGCATGGATCCACTCTCGGTTGGTGGCCAAGAGCTCAAAGTCGGCGATTACAATTTTTCGTATGGACTGAGTAACCAAAACAATTTTACTGGTGATGCATCGGCTAATCAAAGTAATAGTTTAAGTGGGGCTATCACAGTGCAAGTGATCCAAGTACTTGGCAATGGCAATCTCGTGATCCGCGGTGAAAAGTGGATGACGCTCAACACTGGCGACGAATATATTCGATTAAGTGGCACCATTCGCCCCGATGATATCGATGCCGATAATACCATTGCGTCTAACCGAGTGTCGAACGCCCGCATTCAATACTCAGCGACAGGCGATCAGCAAGATATGCAGCAACCAGGATTTTTGGCACGATTTTTTAATGTCTCACTTTAAGAGTGTTGTTTTTAATCGCTATTCATAGCAAGTTGGTGATGAGCCTTTGTCACACGAGGAGTTAGCATGAGCAAATGGCTGGTATTATTGGTAACCTTGGTGTCTTTCTCTACCGAGATTCAAGCGGCACGCATTAAAGATGTCGCTCAAGTAGCGGGGGTGCGCAGTAACCAGTTGGTGGGTTATGGCTTAGTGTCTGGCTTGCCGGGGACTGGGGAATCAACGCCGTTTACTGATCAAAGCTTTGCCGCTTTGTTGAAAAATTTTGGCATTCAATTGCCGCAAGGGGTAAGCCCAAACTCGAAAAATATTGCCGCAGTCATGGTAACGGCCGAAATGCCAGCTTTTTCAAAACCGGGTCAGCGTATTGATGTCACCGTTTCTTCGATTGGCTCTGCGAAAAGTTTGCGTGGCGGCACTTTATTACAGACGTTTATGAAAGGACTGGATGGGAAGGTCTATGCCGTGGCTCAAGGTAACATGGTTGTCAGTGGATTCAGTGCTGAAGGGGCAGATGGGTCAAAATTGGTCGGTAATAACCCGGCGGTTGGGTTGATCTCACGCGGGGCCATGGTTGAAAAAGAAATACCGACGCCGTTTTCTCGTGGCGATTTCATCACCTTTAATTTGTTAAATTCTGACTTTACTACCGCTCAGCGCATGGCGGATTCGATCAATAACTTTCTCGGCCCGCAAATGGCTAATGCCATCGATGCTACTTCTGTAAAAGTTCGCGCGCCAAGAGATCTTAGTCAACGAGTCGCCTTTTTATCTGCCATCGAAAATCTTGAGTTTAACCCCGCAGACGGCGCAGCAAAAATCATTGTTAACTCGAGAACGGGCACGATCGTTGTCGGTCAGCATGTACGCTTAAAACCGGCTGCGGTAACTCATGGTGGCATGACTGTTGCAATAAAAGAAAATCTCAATGTAAGCCAACCAAATGGCTTAGCGGGGGGGAATACTGTTGTTACCCCAGATTCGGATCTTTCGGTTAAAGAACAAGATGGCAAGATGTTTAACTTCCAGCCTGGTTTAACTCTCGATGATTTGGTGAGAGCAGTCAATGAAGTGGGTGCGGCGCCATCGGATTTGATGGCCATTTTACAAGCACTCAAACAAGCGGGTGCAATCGAAGGTCAGTTGATCATTATTTAAAGGCAAGCGCATTATGGTAAACAATGGCAACGATATCGGATTTGTACAAGACATTACCGGTCTCGACAAACTCAGACAGCAAGCCGTCAGCGGCAAAGAAACCGACCAACACGCCGCGCTAAAAAATGCAGCCAGGCAATTTGAGTCCATTTTTACCTCAATGCTATTTAAATCAATGCGAAAAGCGAATGAAGGCTTTGAGTCGGACTTACTAAAAAGCCAGAATCAAGACGTTTACCAAAACATGCTTGATGAACAAATGTCGAGTGATTTAAGTGCCAATGGTTCATTAGGGCTAGCGGATATGATCGTGAAACAGCTTGGCGGCAACTTACCGAGCAGCGATATCGCTAAGCAGCAAGAGAGCGCAATTCGCCAAGCATCCGTACAAGCGGTGAATCATCGCCCTATGTCACAAGCGGCTCTTCGTCAAAAGCAGGAAGCACTAACGGCTTCAGGAGTGATTACCCCCAGCTCATCCAATTCCCCTTTCGGTTCGCCACAAGAGTTTGTTCAGCGCTTAGCGCCTTACGCCAAAAGAGCGGCGAAAACCTTAGGTGTTGAACCCACCTTATTACTCGCTCAAGCGGCACTTGAAACCGGCTGGGGTAAAAAAGTGGTGAGCAATGCGTATTCCTCGAGTAATAACCTGTTTAATATCAAAGCGGACTCGAGTTGGCAGGGCAATAAAGTCTCGACACAGACCTTAGAATTTATCGACGGCATGCCGGTTAAACAGCAGGCTGCTTTTCGCCGCTATCCTAATTATGCGGCCAGCTTTACTGACTATGTTCAATTTTTACAGCGTAACCCTCGCTACCACAACACGTTGAACACCGCTCAAAACTCAACGGCGTTTATTCATGGTATCCATCAAGCTGGCTATGCCACGGACCCAAACTACGCCAATAAAGTACTCAAAGTCAAAGAACAAATAGATAAGTGGTCGTTCTAATCTAAAAAGGCTTATGTTTTCATAAGTCTTTTTTTTTATTGGTAATTTTGCTTGGTATGTTTTTTGCTTATTTCATGTTAGGCGCGGCATTTTGCCGCCCATATTCTCCATATCTTTTTTTGCGATCACCGAGGGGGCAGGCATGGCATCCGATTTACTTGGATTAGGCAGTCAGAGTGTTTTGACTGCTCAGCGGCAATTAAATACCACCAGTCACAATATTTCTAACGTGAACACGGAAGGTTTTAGCCGCCAGTCGGTGATCCAAGGCACTAATATGCCGCGAATGTTTGGTGGCAGTACCTATGGTATGGGGGTTCACGTTGATAATGTCCGTCGTTCATGGGATCAATTTGCCGTCGATGAACTCAACTTAGCAACCACCAATCACGCCTCCAGAACCGATGTTGATCAAGATTTGGATATGCTTTCGAGTATGCTTTCATCAATCGCATCGAAAAAAATTCCCGATAATCTGCACGATTGGTTTGATGCCGTCAATGTTTTGTCTGATACCCCGAATGATATGGGGGCTCGTGAAGTGGTATTAGAAAAGGCCGGTATTATCACTGATACTTTAAACAGTTTTCAAAACAGTGTTCGTCAGCAATACGATGTTGTCAATAAACGTCTTGATGTGGGTATTAAGCGAATCAATCAGTTAGCGGTCGAAATTCGAGATCTACAACGATTAATGATGAGCTCACCAGGCCCTCATAACGATTTGATGGATGAGCATGAAAAACTGGTCAAAGAGCTGGCTCAATACACTAAAGTAACCGTCACGACTCGAAAAAATGCCGAGGGATTTAATATTCATATCGGTAATGGGCACACGATAGTTTCAGGTACTGAAGCCAGTCAACTGCAAATGATTGAGGGTTATCCCGATGTACATCAACGCCGTTTAGCTATTGTAGAAGGCCCTGCAGTAAAACCAATCAAAAGCGATAGTATCGACGGTAAGCTCGGGGCCATGCTCAGGTTTCGCGATCAAGAAGTTCCCAATGTGCTCGATGAATTAGGCCGGATGTCCACCGCTTTTGCTTACCAAATTAACCAATTGCAACACCAAGGATTGGACTTGAATGGCGATGTGGGTGAAGACTTATTTACTGATGTGAATTCTGAGTTAATCGCGACGTCAAGAGTGATCAAGAACCGCGACTCAAAAGCCGACATGGCCGTCTTTATCGATGACTTATCAAGTTTAAAGGGCGGTGAGTATTCACTGCGCTACAATGGTAGTGAGTACGAAATTTATACTCCAAGTGGTGAGAAAAAGACGGTGTCTCCACTATCGGGGGACAATGGCGATCAATTTTATCTCGATGGTATGCGAGTTGAAATTCGTACCCCACCTCAAGAAGGGGAAAAAATTCTGTTGCGACCGACTCGTGATGGCGCGTTACAAATTGAGTTAGCGACAACCGATCCTAAAAAAATTGCGGCACAAAGTTTTGAGGCGTCTACCACGTTTGCCAATGGCAAAGCCGATTTTAGAATTGATCAGGCGGGCGACTTAAAAGAGTTCAGTGTCGTGATCTCCCCAAATGGTAATCAATTTGCGGTTTTAGATAAGTCGGGAAAGGTGGTGCAAAAGCCAGCCGATTACCCACCAACGGGCCCTGTCAGTGTGTCATTGCCAAGTGATCACCCAGATTTTGACCAAGGAACAGCTACGGTATTTGAGCTGAGCAGTGGTGCGTTAGCGAGAGATAAGTTTACGGCAAACTTGGTCCCTTCACCGGGTGACAACGGCAATTTGCGTAAAATGTTTGATGTGCAAGCTTTGCAAACCCTTGACGATGAAGAGTCTACATTGGTGGATGTGTATAACAATCTCAATACCAATGTCGGGCTTCGCTCGTCAACGGCATCTCGATTGTCTGATATTTCGAAACAAGAAAAAGAGCAAGCGGAGTCAAGAGTCGCCTCCATTTCAGGTGTTAACCTTGATGAAGAAGCGGCCAATATGATGCGCTTTCAGCAAGCTTATATGGCATCATCGCGAATCATGCAAGCGGCAAATGATACTTTCAATACCATACTTCAGTTGCGATAGGAGTGATCATTAATGCTAAATCGGATCTCAAGTTTTCATAATTATCAAACCGTGCAAAATGACTTGCGACGACAAGAAAATAAGATTCATCACAATCAAGCTCAATTAGCTTCGGGTAAAAAATTGACCAAACCCAGTGATGATCCTTTGGCGACCCATTATGTGCAAAATATCAAAAAACAATCGGATCAAATCCAACAGTTTTTAGACTCCATCGTGTTAGTTCGCAATCGTTTAGAGCAACACGAGGTCAATATTGCTAACGCGACCGAATTTATTGATGCCAGTAAACGCAACGTGATGGAAATGATCAACGGCGCCTTATCGCCGGAAGACCGGGCGGCGAATAAACGAGAGATATTGGAATTGACGAATAACTTGATTAACTTGGCGAATAGCCAAGATGAATCAGGTAACTACACCTTTGCCGGCACCAAGCCAAAGGAGCAACCTTTCTTTCGCGATTACGATGGTACAGTGATTTACAAAGGCGATGATTATCAGAGAAAAATGAAGATTTCATCGAACTTAAACATTGCGATGAATGATCCGGGTAGCCGGATTTTCATGAATATTGATAACCCATTTGGCCACTATATGCCGGCGTATGAGTTACAAAATGCGTCACAGTTGCTGCTTAACAAAGCCACTAACCTCGATCCCGATGACACTTCGACCTATAAAGTGACTTTTGTCGATATGGGCAATGATAAGTGGGGCTATCAGTTAGAGCAAGACGGTGATGTCGTTGCGGCAGACCAATTTGACCCTCAAACTGGGATTGAATACGAAGGGTTATCGATCAAAATTAACGGTGAAATTACCAAAGGCGACAGTATTACTTTGACGCCTCAAGACCAATTTAGTGTGTTCGACAGCCTAAATCAAGCGATGACCTGGTCAGAAGAGTCGGTCTCCGATGCCAGTGCGACGGCCGAATTACAAAGTGCGACTAAACAGCTGCAAGCGGCTTTTATTCATTTAACGCAAATGCGAACGGATGTTGGTGCTCGCTTGAGCACATTAGATACTCAAGAGCAACAGCATCAAGACTTTGAGTTGTCGCTCGCCAAAGCCAAAGGCAACTTTGAAGATTTGGACTATTCCAAAGCGGTGATTGACTTCAGTGAAAATACGCGTGCATTACAAGCTTCTCAACAAGCGTTTGGTAAAACCAAAGACTTAACCTTGTTCAATTACATCTAACCCACAACTTGTCTAGGCTAATCTTCTCTATCCCTTATGTGCAATGCCATATGTGCAGAGAGGAAAAGCGGGCGGCAACGGGGTGGCAAATGAAACGGCAAGGATGAGTTTAAGCGGAATTAGAAAGCGATTGAATGGAAGTAGGTAAATTATTTTAATGGTAAATTATTGTTTTTTATAGGGTGTTATCTTTAATTTAAACTTGGCATGGTATTTGTATTGTATTAAGAGTCAATTGTTGATTGCCGCTTTATCAAGGCAGTTAATGAACTTAGTCAATTTGTTAATTTCGGTCAGTGCTTATCCAATTGAGAATCGAGCTGGCCGCTTCGCAATCAAGAGCGAACTCAAAGGAGAGCATAATGGCCATTAATGTGAATACCAATGTGTCGGCAATGACGGCACAACGTTATTTAAACAAAGCCAGCAACGACTTGAATACATCGATGGAGCGATTGTCTTCAGGTAACAAGATCAATAGCGCTAAAGACGATGCGGCTGGCTTGCAGATTTCTAACCGTTTAACATCGCAGTCTCGAGGATTAGAAGTGGCCATGCGAAATGCTAATGATGGTATTTCGATCGCTCAAACGGCAGAAGGGGCGATGAATGAGTCTACCTCGGTCCTACAACGTATGCGGGATCTGGCGATTCAGTCGGCAAATGGTACTAACTCGGATGCCGAGCGCGCCGCTTTGAACGAAGAAAGTACGGCTTTGCAAGACGAATTAAACCGAATTGCTGAAACAACATCATTTGGTGGACGTCGTCTTCTCAATGGCACTTTTGGCGACGCATCTTTTCAGATAGGTTCAAATGCAGGTGAAGCCATGATCATGGGGTTAACCAGTATTCGTGCCGATGACTCGCGTATGGGCGGCATTACCTTCATGTCGGAAAGCGGTAAAGATAAAAACTGGCAGGTAAAACCAGAAAATAGCGATCTTACCATTGTTATTCCACGTAACCCGGCGGAAGTTAAGGATGGGGAGTCCGATGAGGTTACAATTAATATCAACGCAAAAACCGGCGATGATATTGAAGAAGTCGCGACTTACATCAACGGCCAGTCTGACTTGGTCAATGCGTCTGTTACTGAAGACGGCAAACTTCAAGTATTTGTTGCAAAACCCAATATTCACGGTGAAATCAGTTTCTCTGGTGGGTTAGCCAGTGATCTTGGTATCGTTGATGAGCCGGTGAAAACCACGGTACAGGATATTGACTTAACGTCAGTGCAAGGCTCTCAAAATGCGATTAGTGTTCTCGATGCGGCGTTGCAATACGTCGATTCACAACGCGCGGATTTAGGGGCGAAACAGAACCGATTGATGCACAGTATTAACAACTTAGCCAATGTCCAAGAAAATGTTAATGCGTCTAACAGCCGGATTAAAGATACCGATTTTGCGAAAGAAACCACGCAGATGACCAAAGCACAAATTTTGCAACAAGCAGGGACATCGATTCTTGCTCAGGCAAAACAGTTGCCAAGTGCTGCAACACAATTGTTGCAGTAGTACTTCGACATTGGGCCCGGTTCAGACGTGGACTTAACCTAATGACGATGGCAAGCTTTAAAGTTTGACAAAGGGCGGCTCTCTCATCTCTCACCTGCCAAGCTTTTGATGACTTTATTGCACAGGTAACAACCTATGGGTTTCATTTCTCTGATCTCCACTCGGCGTTGTTTACCTTTCTAGCCCCAGTTCTCTCAAAGGAAAAGGGGCTTTTTCTTTTTTATTCCATGATTCACCTCACCACCGTTCAATATTAACCTTAAAGAAAATACGACATTGCCCCTTCGTCAATATTGATATTATCTTGAGTGTTTCCTCTCCGTTTATTGTTATAGTGCTACCGGTTTCACAATTAAAGCCACGACGTAATGATTTGCGCTATATATTGATCGAGTTTTGAGCATATTGGCCGTTAATACCTATGTCTTCAAGTGAAACGAGTTTTCTGGTTGGTCGGAAAACCCGTAATCAGAAAACAATGTGGAGAATTATTATGGCGATTAATGTGAATACCAATGTGTCAGCGATGACGGCGCAGCGTTACCTCAACAGTGCTAATACGAATATGCAATTGTCAATGGAGAGGTTGTCATCGGGTTTTAAAATCAACAGTGCTAAAGACGATGCCGCAGGGCTGCAAATTTCTAATCGTTTAAGTGCGCAAAGTCGGGGTCTTGATGTCGCCGTACGCAATGCCAATGATGGTATTTCAATTGCGCAAACGGCGGAAGGGGCGATGAATGAAACCACCAATATATTACAACGCATTCGCGATCTTTCATTGCAATCGGCCAATGGTTCAAACTCCAAATCTGAGCGTGTTGCGATACAAGAAGAGGTCACCGCACTTAATGATGAATTAAATCGGATTGCTGAAACCACCTCTTTTGGTGGCAATAAATTACTCAATGGCACCTTCGGCTCTAAAGCTTTTCAAATTGGTGCCGATAGCGGTGAAGCGGTGATGCTGAATTTGAGAGACTTGCGCTCGGACAACCGCATGATGGGCGGGACCAGTTATCAAGCAGAAGAAGCTAAAGGCAAAGATTGGCAAGTGACCGCAGGCGATAACGACTTAACGTTAGAATTTACTGATACTTTTGGTGAAGAGCATGAAATCGTAATCAATGCTAAACAAGGTGATGATATCGAAGAGCTCGCCACTTACATTAATGGTCAAACCGATTACCTAAAAGCGTCCGTCAATGAAGAAGGACAACTGCAAGTGTTTGCCGGTAATAATAAAATTGATGGTGACGTTGACTTTTCAGGCAGTTTGGCTGGTGAATTAGGGTTCGGTGATGGTCAGGCGGTTACGGTAAATACATTAGATGTTACCAGTGTTGGCGGCGCTCAAGAGTCGGTGGCAGTGGTTGATGCGGCTTTGAAGTATGTGGACTCTCACCGGGCAGAGTTGGGGGCTTTTCAAAACCGCTTTGACCATGCAATCAGTAATCTAGATAACATAAATGAAAATGTAAACGCGTCAAAAAGTCGGATTAAAGACACTGATTTCGCCAAAGAGACAACGCAACTTACCAAAAGCCAAATTTTGTCTCAAGCATCAAGTTCGATTTTGGCACAAGCCAAACAGGCTCCAACCACGGCACTAGCGCTGTTAGGTTAGCCCACAGTGAATAAAATAGTCGACTAACTTAACATGAGTTGTTGATAGTAAGATGGGTTTTCTCTTTTTCAGAAAACCCATTTTTTTGATTGGTAAGGGTAAACAAGGATTAAGTCGCGCATGGTATCTATCGTCACTAATTCGACGGCTATGTTAACTTCAAGGTATTTAAATCAAGCGAATACAGAGTTGTCTGTATCACAAGCTCAGTTGCAATCTGGCTCTTTGATCAATCGCGCCAGTGATAATGCGGCGGGGATGCAAATTTCAAATCGTTTGACAGCGCAAACTCAAGGGCTTAGCCGCGCGATGGCCAATGCCTCAGACGCTTATTCTGTCGCTCAAACTGCTGAAGGGGCGCTACAAGAAAGTGCTGAAATACTGGGTAACTTAAGAGATTTATCACTTCAAGCGGCCAATGGCAGTTACCAAGACTCAGACCGGCGAAATCTAAATCAAGAAGCGCAGGCGTTACTTGATGAGTTAACGCGAGTGGCAAATAGCACCACTTATGCAGGCCATCATTTACTCAATGGAACATTTGGTCGCAAAGCCTTCCAATTAGATTCTGACACCAACAGTATTAGCTTACATTTACTCAATACGGCCCCAGACAACGAGAATATGGGCGGTTATCACTATTTATCAGAGCCAGTATCGGTGGATACGTGGTCGGTGAATACCGATAACCAAGAGTTTGTTTTTGATTACACTGACGCACAAGGCAATCATATTGAGCAATATTTGCCGTTGATAGCCGGTGATGATGTGTATCAAGTAGCCACTTATCTCAATAGCCATCAAGATGTGTTTCATGCCTCGGTGACAGAGCAGGGGCGTGTGCAGCTTTTTGCCGCTGAGCAGCACGCGCCCTTTGGTCTGAATTTATCTGAGCAAAGTCAGTCATTGTTTGAGTTTGATGCCCCTGAATCTAAGTTATTATCTCAGCTTGATTTGTCGACACAAGGCCGAGCACAACTGGCCATTGGTCAAGTTGATGCAGGCATTCAATTTATCGATCGATTAAGAGGTTCGATTGGCGGCTTTCAAAATAGAGTAGAAAGTACCTTGAGCAATTTAGCCAATGTTCACCAGCAAATTGTGCGTTCCAATGCGGCTTTAAAAGACACCGATGTTGCTAAGGCCTCAACCGCATTGGTGAAATCACAAATGTTAAGAGACGGCAACTCTGCGATGTTATCGCAAGCCAAACAAAGCCAGCACTCTGCCTTATCGCTGTTGGTGTGATATCAAGGTCGCAAAGGTGGAATTTAGGAGCAATAAAAAAACGCTACTCAAGAGCAGCGCTTTTGACCACGTTCGAAAATCTCTATCGACACGTCTTATTCTTTGAAACCAATAATGTTTACAAAGCCATTACTTGCTGACGCGAAGTACGGTGCTTTCACCGACGACGACAGTACCAGAAAGTTTGGTTAAGTCTTTGATTTCATCCATGTTTGAAATGACAACAGGGGTCAGGACCGATTTGGCTTTTTCTTCTAATAAAGCGAGATCAAACTCAATAATGGTATCACCAGCTTTGACCGTTTGACCTTCTTCCGCGATACGTTTAAAGCCTTCGCCTTTCAACTCAACGGTATCAATGCCAAAGTGGACGAACATTTCAATGCCATCATCAGATTCAATTGAAAAAGCGTGGTTGGTTTCAAAAATCTTTCCAATCGTCCCATTTACTGGAGCAACGATTTTGTCACCGCTTGGCTTGATAGCAATGCCATCACCAACGATTTTTTCAGCAAACACGACATCTGGCACGTCTTCAATATTGATGATATCACCGGACAAGGGGGCGATGATTTCGTAAGCACCTGTGTCTGCACTATCATCTGATACTAGTTTTTTGAGTTTATCAAACAGACCCATGTATTTGCTCCTAATATTTGAATGCGATTTGTTGAAGTATAGTATACCAATTGAAGCCATTAAACGAATACTTTTCATTTAATGGCTTGGTATTACAAGGTTATTCAGCGTGCTTCGCCATAAACTCTTCAACACATGCTTCAATTTCAGCAGCGGTTGGCAAAGAAAGCGCGTGCTCTGCCATGGCTTGTACTTCAGCAAAGTTGGCGTTGCGGATAACTTTCTTAACACGTGGAATAGAAATGCCACTCATTGAGAACTCATCAAGGCCCATACCGAGAAGCAGTAGCGTTGCATGCTCGTCACCAGCAAGCTCACCACACATACCGGTCCACTTACCTTCTGCATGTGAAGCGTCGATAACTTGTTTAATCACATTTAGAACCGCAGGAGAAAGCGGGTTGTAAAGGTGAGAAATCATTTCGTTACCACGGTCAACCGCTAAGGTGTACTGCGTGAGGTCGTTGGTGCCGATAGAGAAGAATTCCACTTCTTTCGCTAAGTGGTGAGCAACAGCGGCTGCCGCTGGTGTTTCAACCATAACGCCGATTTCGATGTTTTCGTCAAAGGCATGACCTTCTTGACGAAGCTCAGCTTTGTATTCCTCGATGGCTTTTTTCAGTTCACGAATTTCTTCAACCGAGATGATCATTGGGAACATAACGCGAAGTTTACCGTGTGCTGAAGCACGAAGAATACCGCGTAGTTGATCGCGAAGGATTTCGCGACGATCTAAGCTGATGCGAACCGCACGCCAACCTAGGAAAGGGTTGAGCTCTTCAGGCAGATCCATGTATGGCAGATCTTTGTCACCGCCGATATCCATAGTACGAATGATAACGGCTTCACCGTGCATCGCTTCGGCAACATCTTTATAAGCTTGATATTGCTCTTCTTCTGTAGGCAAAGAATCGCGGTCCATAAATAGGAACTCTGTACGGTAAAGGCCAACGCCTTCGCCGCCATTGCGCAATACGCCATCACAATCTTTCACTGTACCGATGTTGCCACAGACTTCAACGCGGTGACCGTCTTTAGTTTCAGCGGGTAAATCTTTTAGTTTGGCAAGTTCTTCTTTTTCTGCAATCGCATCAGACTGAACTTTTTTCGCTTGAGCAAGCTCTTCATCGCTTGGGTTGATGATGATCTTGTTGTTTACCGCATCAAGCACGAGCATGTCGCCGTTTTTAACTTGCTGAGTCACGTCGTTGGTACCGACAATGGCAGGTAATTCTAGTGAACGCGCCATGATTGAGGTATGAGACGTACGACCACCGATATCACACGCAAAACCAAGAACGTATTCTAGGTTGATTTGTGCAGTTTCAGAAGGCGTTAGGTCGTTGGCAACTAAAATAACTTGCTCGTTGATATCGCTAAGAGAAACGATATTGATGCCCAAGGCATTTTTCACAAAACGAGAACCGATATCACGAATGTCTGTCGCGCGTTCTTTTAGGTATTCGTCGTCTAAAGACTCAAGAGCAGAGGCTTGCTCTTCAATCACAGTGTGAATGGCATTGTCTGCAGTAAGCTTGTCATTTTTGATCAGAGCGAGAATTTCTTCTTCGAGCTCTTCATCTTCAAGCAACATGATATGACCTTCAAAAATGGCTTCTTTTTCTTCGCCGAAGGTTTCTAGTGCTTTCTGTTTAACGACTTCAAGTTGAGCGGCTGATTTGTCGCGTGCGTCGAAAAATCGTTGCACTTCGGTTTCAACTTGGTCATCGGAAATTAGGTTTGTATTGAGGACAATTTTTTCTTCTTTAAGAAGAAGCGCTTTGCCAATGGCAATGCCCGGAGATGCTAGGATACCTGAAATCATAGCTTTACCTTAACTTGGTCTGCTGTAAAAGAAAGAGTCTGGACGCTGTGTGCGTGAAGTACTGTGAAGGTAGCAAAGCCATGGGCATAGGTTACGACCATGGCTTTGCAGACTAAGACGGTGCTTAGTGTAGTTGATCCATTAGAGCAACTAAGTGGTCTACAGCTTCTTGTGCCTGTGCACCTTCAGCAGAAATAGTTACTACAGCACCTTTTACTAGACCTAGAGTCTGAAGTTTGAAAAGGCTTTTCGCGCTTGCGCTTTTACCGTTGTTAGTAACAGTGATATCAGCGTCAAAGGCTTTAGCTTCTTTCACGAACTGCGCTGCTGGGCGAGTGTGAAGACCGTTTTCTGCAGTAATTTCTACTTGCTTCTCGTACATGTGATATACCCCGATTTACTTTAATTGTCTTAATTGATGCCCTAGCTTAACCCCCTTCATTCGCTTTGACTAGCTGAAAAAAAACGGGATTATGTTATTTTTGTGCATCAACTTGTTTAGTAATGTATTGTTTTTCCCCAATTTAATGAGGTTTGCTATAACTTCTATTATTTTGAAGCTAAAAATAAACGCCCTGATATTACCAAAGGTGCGGCTAGGATCAACAAAAAAGCCCCTCAATCGGGGCTTTTTTACATGAAAAATTGATTTGACAATGGATTATTGTTGATTTTCTGCTTCAGTAAAAATACCTGCAAATAGTGCAGTACTGAGATAACGCTCACCAGAACTTGGCAAAATAACCACAATATTTTTATCCGCGAACTCAGGAAGTTCAGCAAGGCGATTTGCCGCTACCACCGCGGCACCAGATGAAATACCCGCTAAAATACCTTCTTCTTTCATTAGGCGCTGAGCCATTTCAATCGCATCGTCTGATGTCACAGTTTCAACGCGATCGAGTAGATCAAGGTCTAAGTTTTTAGGGATAAAGCCAGCACCGATACCTTGAATTTTGTGTGGGCCAGGTTGTACTTCTTGGCCGGCGAGCACTTGGGTAATCACTGGTGATTCTGCAGGCTCTACTGCAACAGCAGTAATGGCTTTGCCTTGTGTTTTCTTCAAGTAACGAGTAGTACCTGAAATAGTACCCCCAGTGCCCACACCAGCGACGAAAACATCCACTTGTCCTTCAGTGGCTTCCCAAATCTCTGGACCTGTGGTTTTTTCGTGGATCTCAGGGTTTGCTGGGTTGTCGAATTGTTGCAACATGTAAAATTTGCTAGGGTCTGTTGCAACGATTTCTTCCGCTTTGGCGATTGCGCCTTTCATGCCTTTTGCCGCTTCCGTTAACACTAGGTTAGCGCCAAGCGCTTTGAGGAGTTTGCGTCTCTCTAGACTCATCGACTCAGGCATGGTCAACGTCAATTTGTAACCACGAGCAGCAGCAACAAAGGCCAATGCGATTCCGGTGTTGCCACTGGTTGGCTCAACTAATTCAGTTTGTGAGGTGATTTTACCTTGTTTTTCGGCGTCCCAAATCATGTTGGCACCGATTCGACATTTGACACTAAAGCTAGGATTGCGAGCTTCAACTTTAGCAAGTACGTTGCCTTTGCTGACCTTGTTTAAGCGCACTAGTGGGGTGTTGCCGATCGTTAGAGAATTATCTTCGTAAATCTTGCTCATGGAATTGTTCCTTCATCACTCGTTACTGGATAGAGTCAAAGCATAGGCCTATGACAATAAACCGAAAAAGATTAAAAAGTTATAACTTATTTAATTGGGTTTGATAAGGGGGTACTCGTTTGAGACGCCGTTACATGTAGGGGGCGAAACTGCTCGACCCACATTGCGGTTGCACCGCAGACGGCAATGGGCATCACGAAAAAGTTAACCAAAGGGATAGAGGTGAATAATGACACTAAAAACCCAAACCCATAGGCCTTGGTTTGTTTTTGTTTCAGATTGTGTCTCATCTCACCAAAGCTGACTTTGTGGTTGTCGAAAGGGTAATCACAGTATTGAATGGCCAACATCCAAGCGGTAAATATGAACCACAATACAGGGCCTATTGTTTGACCTAACGCCGGGATAAGCAGCAACAAGAAAAGCCCCACCACTTTGGGCAAAGTGTAAGCCAGTTTTCTAAATTCACGCGCGAAGATTCTCGGTAGATCTTTGACGGCGTCCCATAACCCTTCGTCATTAATAGGTGAGCCAGTGAGCTTCTGTTCTACTTTTTCAGACAATAAGCCATTAAATGGCGCGGCGATGAAATTGGCCAATGTGGTAAAGAAATAAGAAAAGGTCGCGAGTATTGTCAGGGCCAGTATTGGCCACAGGACGTAGCTTAGCCAAGACAAAAAATTTGGCAGCTGGCCAAGCCAAGTTTCTATCCAACTATTGAGGTTGGAAAACAGATACACCAGAGCACCACCAATCAGGAGGATGTTGGCCACTAATGGCAATAGGATAAAGCGCCTTATTCCAGGTGAGATTGCGAGTTGTGCACCATAAAAAAAATAGCCAAAACCAGAACGTGAACTTTGCATAATTGGGTTTATAAGATTGAGAGACAGGCTGACATTGTACTTGAGATAACAAAGAAAAAAAGCGTGCCATTTATCACAATAAAATACTTACTTCTAACAATATTTTGTTCTAAATCCATGATAAGGTTTGTTAGAGTATAGGGATAACCAGTTTAATGGACAATTAATGAACAGATCAGTTTTGATTTGTTCCGACACGAGAGTTAAAAATGCAGGAATTGCGATTCGTTCTCATCATAGTAGGTATTATTGCTATTGCCGCCTTGCTGTTTCACGGCTTATGGTCCAGTAAAAAAGAAGGCAACTCCAAATTTAATAACAAGCCATTGAGTAATATTGACTCTGAGCCAGAACTCAAAGACAAGAAACGCAAGTCGTCTCGTTTTGGTCGTAAAAAGCGACGTGAATTTTCAGAGCCGACAGAAGACTCTGCCGAGTCATTTGATGCCGTCGATACCCCCGAGCCGCAAAATGACAATCCATTTGCCGCTCAAGATCAGCACGTGACACACGATCCCTTGATTGATGCTTACCAAGCGCCGTTACAAACAGAGCCCACATCAGCCGATGTGACCTTAGGCGAAACATTGAACACGGCGGATTTAGAAGGGTCTCGCGATGAAAACGCGCCGTCTGAGGTGACTCTGCCAACCATGGACGCGGTGGATGAAAACTCTGAGGCGGTTATTGATGAAGGCCAACCAGAGCCTGAAATGCAAGTATTAGTCCTGCACGTGCATTGTTTGGGTGAAGCGCCGTTTGTCGGCACACAACTTTTTGATAGTATGCAGCAAAATGGGCTCATTTTTGGTGAAATGAATATTTTCCACCGCCATGCAGACTTGTCAGGCAATGGTAAAATACTCTTTAGTGTCGCGAATATGATGCAACCTGGAACACTTGAGCATGACGATCCTGACACCTTTACAACCAAAGGGATTTCATTTTTCATGACGTTACCTTGTTTTGGGGATGCTGAGCAAAACTTTAAGTTGATGCTAAAAACGGCTCAACAAATTGCCGATGATGTTTCAGGGCA
Source organism: Vibrio sp. HB236076 (assembly GCF_040957575.1). NCBI lineage: Bacteria > Pseudomonadati > Pseudomonadota > Gammaproteobacteria > Vibrionales > Vibrionaceae > Vibrio > Vibrio sp. HB236076. The sequence goes on along the minus strand of NZ_CP162601.1, from coordinate 2,207,730 downwards.
GGTGTTGGATGAAGGTCGCCATAGCATGACACCCGATCGCCTCGCTAAGTACCGTCGTCAAATTGCAGACTTTAAGTCATCTCAGGCATAATAAAGATTACCGAAAGAAGAAAGAGCTCCTGAGGGGGCTTTTTTTATAAACAGAGAAATGAGTATGTCGCAAGCATTACAATCGCGCCTAGAATTTTTAAAACAGCAACTTCAGTATCACGCCATTCGTTATTACGTTGAAGACAGCCCGGAAATCCCCGATGTTGAGTACGATACCATGATGCGTGAATTACTCGATATTGAGGCCAATCATCCTCAGTGGGTCACCGCTGATTCTCCGAGCCAACGAGTGGGCGCTCAAGCGCTGTCCAGTTTTGGTCAAGTTGAGCATGAGCTTCCAATGCTGTCTTTAGATAATGCGTTTAATGATCAAGAGCTTGAGGCTTTTGAGCGCCGTGCTCTTGAACGTTTGTCTAATAAAGCGGTGTTGAGTTATTGCTGCGAGCCTAAGCTGGATGGACTCGCGGTGAGTCTCTTGTATGAAAATGGCGTTTTGGTTCAAGCCGCGACCCGGGGTGACGGTACGACAGGGGAGAACATTACAGAAAATGTTCGCACGATTAAATCGATTCCATTGCGCCTGCGCGGTGAGGGCTATCCGACCCGATTAGAAGTTCGCGGTGAAGTATTCATGCCCAAAGCGGGGTTTGAACGTTTAAACGAGCAGGCTCGTCAAAAAGGTGAAAAAGTCTTTGTTAACCCAAGAAATGCCGCCGCCGGTAGCCTGCGACAACTCGATTCCAAAATTACCGCGACGCGACCGTTAAGTTTTTATGCTTACAGTGTGGGCGTGGTCGAAGGAGGCACGCTTGCTGACAGTCACTTTCAGCGTTTTAATCAGCTCAAAGCGTGGGGGCTGCCGGTTGGCGCACAAGTAAAACACGTTGATTCGATGGCGGCGGTTAAGGCTTATCACCAAGAGATCTTGGCGGCCAGAGAGTCCTTGGCCTACGAAATTGACGGAGTCGTATTTAAAATTGACGACATTGCGATTCAACAGCAATTGGGGTTTGTCGCCCGAGCACCGCGTTGGGCTATCGCCTATAAGTTTCCGGCACAAGAAGAAACAACACGACTAAGAGATGTGGAGTTTCAGGTTGGCCGAACCGGAGCGATTACCCCAGTTGCGAAGCTAGAGCCGGTGTTCGTTGGCGGGGTAACCGTCAGTAATGCGACACTGCACAACGCCGATGAAATACAACGCCTCGGAGTAAAAATAGGTGATAGTGTGATGATTCGCCGTGCTGGTGATGTGATACCACAGGTGGTGTCGGTGGTGCATGATCGCCGCCCAGACGATGCTCGTGATATTACTTTTCCTACCCAATGCCCAGTGTGTGGTTCCAATGTCGAGCGCATTGACGGTGAGGCTGTGGCGCGATGCAGTGGTGGTTTAGTGTGTTCAGCACAGCGCAAAGAAGCGCTTAAGCACTTTGTTTCTCGTAAGGCGATGGACGTAGATGGCTTGGGGGATAAAGTGATTGAGCAGCTCGTCGAACGTGAAATGGTACAAACGCCAGCTGATCTTTTCTCTCTCTCTGCCGGCGTGATCACGGTCTTGGAGCGAATGGGACCCAAATCAGCACAAAACATTGTCAATGCCTTGAGTGTGGCTAAGCAAACCACTTTGCCTCGCTTTTTATACGCCTTGGGCATCCGAGAGGTTGGGGAAGCGACGGCATCAAACTTGGCTAATCACTTTCAAGAGTTAGAGCGTATTCGTACGGCAACCATTGAGCAACTTGTTGAAGTTCAAGACATTGGTGAAATAGTTGCGACCCATATTGTCAAGTTTTTCTCTGAGCCACAAAACCAACAAGTGATCGAAGATTTGTTAGCCCAAGGGATCCATTGGCCTAATATTCAAACGGCAGAAACGGACAAACCGAAGCCACTTGATGGTAAGACGGTGGTGTTAACGGGAACTCTGACCCAGCTTTCTCGCTCTGATGCGAAAACGGCATTGCAAGACTTAGGCGCTAAAGTGACCGGCAGCGTGTCAAAGAAAACCGACATGTTGTTTGCAGGTGAGGCCGCAGGCTCTAAGCTTACCAAAGCGCAAGACTTGGGGATCAGCATTAAAACTGAACAAGATCTGCTCGACATGATTAAGGCTTAAGGTTTGACCGGGCAACCGGCAAAGAAAAAAACAGCCAAGTTAACAACTTGGCTGTTTTTTTTTCGAATTTAGTAAAGCAGTGAATAAAGCTGACGGCGATATTTGGCACTTAAAGCATTACCTTGACCAAGTGCGCTGAGAATATCCATGAAGGTTTTCTTTACGTCACCGTCTAACGCATTGAGGTCGCGTTGTAAAATAGGCCAAAGTAGCGCGAGCGCATCTTCGTCTCGATGTGCCTCGTGGTATTGAACGGCGAGATGACAGGCAAGACGTTCGTCTTGTGGTGCATTGGCGTATTCTTGTTCTAACTTTTGTAGTTCAGGGCTATTAGCAGCGTTTTCGTGCAAATTCAGTTTAGCGACAAGTCCTTCGTAAAAGCCCTGTTGGTACTCAAGAGGAATGGTCTCGAGTAGTGGTTTGGCTTCAGAGAATTGTTGTGTCTCTAATAAGCAATCGATCATGATGAGTTTGACTTCTGCTTGCTGCTGTTGATCGCTTTCAAGCTGTTTTAACAAAGCCAAGGCCTGAGCATAGTCGCCCTGTTGATGGAGCGATTGTGCTTGTTGAAAAATTTGCTCCGCTTGACTTGGCAAATGCTTAGCCAGCATGGCTTGAATGGAATCTTGTGTCTGTGGTCCACCTAAACCGTCAACCGGCTGCCCCTGAGTAAATAAAGCTAAGGTAGGTATCATTTGCACGCCGAATTGACTGGCTAGGCCCATGTGTTGATCACAGTCTAAGGTTGCCAGTAAAAATTGCCCTTGGTATTGCTGCGCCAGTGTTTCTACCGTTTGTTTACTTTGCAGACTTTCTGGTTGAGATGCTGACCAGAATAAGAAAAGCACGGGGGTTTTCATCGACTCTTCGAGTATTGAGTGAATGTTGTTGTCGTCGACAGCGGTGATGAAAGGGGATTGCATAAACCATTTCCTTGATTGGGCCAAAAGTGAAGAATAGATTGTAAATTTGCCGCGCAGACGGCTAGCAAACTGAATCGGCATCAGCCATAGAGTTCACATGCAGCGCGTTATTTACACTCAGTGTGTCTGATCAAGATCAATATATACCTATGTAATATATTGAGGTACATGAGGGATTTTTCAAGTTATCAATGGTCGATGAAGTAAGAAGTTGATGTTCTTTAAACTAAGAAAGTATGAGTAAAAAAATCAGAACGACAGTCAAACATAACCAATTAAGTTGATTAAGTGTCATTCTCTATCCTTGTGTTGTTAGTAAAGGTGTTGCGATACTACAGACGATAAGTGACACAATGATGACAAAACAACCGCAAGTGGTGTTTTTTTTGAACAGCTAGTGTGATGGGGTTAACTCTTTTGCAATAAATTATTTAATGCTGGGCTGAGATGGGGGTACTGAAAATTAAATCCAAGCTCAGTTAATTTTGTTGGCTTAGCACGTGCGCTATCAAATAACAAACAATGGGACTCCCCCATAAGAATGCGCATAAAACGGCGGGGAAGGGTTAATAAATGTGGTCGATGAAGAGCTTGTGCTAGGGCCAAACTAAACTCTTGCTGAGTGACGCTATGAGGTGAGCAAAAGTTAAACGGTCCTGTGGCTTTGTCGTGTGAGAGTAAAAAAAGAATCGCATTCACTACATCCTGAATGTGTATCCATGCCATAAACTGTTTACCCGCCCCTAATTTGGCTCCAAGACCCAATCGATAGGCCGGAAGCATTTTCGCTAGCGCGCCTCCTCTAGGGCTAAGTACAATGCCAAAGCGCAGTGTACACACCCGAGTTGACTCACTGTGTACTTTTAATGCTTCACGTTCCCATTGTTCGCAAACTTGGTGAGCAAAATCTGGGCTGTGCACGACTTTTTGTTCATCGAAAGCATGGTTTTTTTGATCGCCATAATAACCGACAGCAGAAGCACTTAAAAAAGTATGCGGTGGCGTTTGGCTGGCCAAACAAAGGTTGACTAACTGCTCAGTGGTCTGCCAGCGACTTTGGCATATGCGATCTTTTTGCCCATGAGACCAGCGTTTGTCGGCGATAGGCTCGCCGGCGAGGTTGATAACGGCGTCAAAGTCATTGAGGTGAGAAAGTTGGCTTAACTGGGAAATAAAACTCAATTGCCCGTGATTGAGATACTGTAACTGCTGCGCCGCGAGTTGAGGGTTGCGAGTGACCACCACAAGGGTCTCTGCGTGAAGTGCTTTTAATAAGGCCTGGCCAATCAATCCTGTACCGCCTGTGATTAAAACCTTCATCCCTTCTCCTTCCTGTTGGCTTGTGGCGCACAATGGGTCGCGGTGATAATTGTTCTGTGTTGTATGGTGTACGGTAAACACCGTGTACAAGATCTATTGTACAAGAACTATTGTTTATCAATATGCCCAAGTTGTCGCAATGGGTCAATATGATCTCTCAATCTTTGCTTAAGCCGTTTGGCATCAGGAAAACCCTGTTCTTTTTTTCTTTCCCATAAAGAAACATCATCGCAAAAAATCTCAAAATACCCGCCAGTCGACGGGCATAAATTCACTGATTCTATGTCATCACTAAAAGTATGCAACAATTCCTGGGCTAGCCAAGTGGCGCGTAACATCCAATTGCATTGAGTACAGTAGTAAATTCGAACGGTAACTTTTTTCATCAAAGTGCCTAATTAGCAAACAAAACCTGGGAGCCGTGATCTAAACTGGTCAGCAGTAACGTGTTAGGGTTAATGACGTCGACTTTGCGGCTTTGCTGTGCATCCATTTTAAATAATTGTTTGACGAGGTTTAACTGTTTATTACTGATGTCCTGAGATTTTGGGGAAGAAAGATCCTTAAAGTCTTTGGGGGTAATCAGTAGGTAGTCGTCGGTCATCTTCCAGTTGCCATTTTCCGAGATATCAATCGACATCACTTCTTCTTTCGCCGTGAATAACTTGATGGTTGAGACGCGAATATAGCTGCCGTTGGGCAAATATTTAACGTTGGCAGTCATACTGACTTTTTGCAAAGGGCGAGTACCTGGCACGGGGCTTGATGCGAGATTATCGGGCATCAAAGTTTCAAGGTGTGATTCCCATTCATTGGCTGTGATAATGTGGCGTATGCGATAATCACTGCCCCAATATAGCCAAGAGGAAAAGGCAATCGATAGGGCGAGCAAAAGAGAGGCAATCTTATAGGACATACGGAGGATCCTCATTCAACTACTGGCAAACTTGAGCAAGTTGTGCTTGCTTGTCGTACAATATTCGAACGGTGAAATTATCACTGGCTTGGTTTTCTTTGTGAATGTAGTTCAATACCAGTTTGTCTTCTTCTCCACCGGTCACAATGATTTGCGTTGGTAAGGCTTGAGCTTGTCGTTGGGTTAAATAGTGACTGACACACAATTGAATGTCTTTTTTCCACTTCTCAATGGAAGGGTAATACAGTGAGCTGTATACCGGCGTGTTTTGGTATCGCATTAGTAATTTGAGTTCGCTGGTCGGCGGCATAGAAAAAAAAGCCGTGTAAATAGGCAGTAATATCGCAACCGTAAGCATCGCAATACACATGGATCCCATACGCCATGATAGCGGGCTTCGTTGTTGCTTAAGCGGTTTGCTATTGGTTTGCGCCCCAGAAAAAAGGGACGATGTTTCGCCTTCAACAGGTAAAAGCGAATCAGTGGCATCCGGAGTGGTTGTACGGTGTTTATCGGTGTTTGACTGAGGTGCCTCAGACGCTTTTTTCAAGGGAGTCTCGAGCGTTAATGGCGTATCGATATAACAGGTTTCCACCGCGCAAATAAGTTGGTATCCGCGTTTGGGGACAGTCTTAATATAAATCGGTGAGCGGGTCGAATCTTTGAGGCTTTTTCTCAGCGTCGAAATGGCTTGGGTGAGGCTTGAATCATCCACTTCAAAGCCTTGTTCTCGCCATACAAATTCGTGTAATTCTTGTCGAGTAATGACATCGTTAGGATTTTGGCACAAAAGCAACAAAATGCGACCTTCATTACTGCCAAGTCGGCTCGACTCTTCATCACTTTGTTGATCGTACAAACAATTACTATTGCTATCAAACAAAAAGCGTCCAGCGATGAGAAATTTTGAATCAATCGAGTTCATTTTGTTTTCTTTTGTGGTTTGTTAAGCTATATCAATGGTTTATGACATTTTTTTGTCGGCTTTGTTCAGGTTTTTTTAGAATTTTTTACCCAAATTACTGAGTAGGATAATAAAAAAAAAACAAAAAAACACCGCATTTAAATAGATTTACACTTGAAAACCTATCTTTTGACCACAATCTACTGGTCAGGAATTAATGTCATATAGACAACGTATCTCTTTAATTATTCGTTACATATCAACTTAAAGCTTGGAGTTAACATGAGCGAGACGGTAACTAACAACAAAGAAACTCGTGGTTTTCAATCAGAAGTGAAACAACTGCTTCACTTAATGATCCATTCATTGTATTCAAACAAAGAGATCTTCTTACGCGAGTTGATTTCCAACTCTTCTGATGCTGTTGATAAATTGCGTTTTAAAGCCTTATCTGACCCTGAACTCTATCAAGGTGATGCCGATTTAGGTGTTAAACTGTATTTTAATGAAGAGGCCAATACGTTAACCATTTCTGACAATGGTATCGGTATGACTCGCGATGAGGTGATAGAAAATCTTGGTACGATCGCCAAATCAGGTACCGCAGACTTCTTTGCAAAACTGTCTGAAGATCAAAGTAAAGATTCACAGTTGATCGGTCAATTTGGTGTTGGTTTCTACTCGGCGTTTATTGTCGCTGATGCCGTGACAGTACGTACGCGTGCCGCGGGTGTAGATGCTGATCAAGCCGTACAATGGCATTCCTCTGGTGAAGGTGAGTACACCTTAGAAGACATCAACAAGGCCTCTCGTGGTACCGACATCGTCTTGCATATGCGTGAAGATGGCAAAGAGTTTCTCAGCGAGTGGCGCCTTCGCGATGTAATCAGTAAATACTCTGACCATATTGGCATTCCGGTTTACATCGAAACCGCGGTAAAAGACGAAGAAGGCAAAGACACAGAAGAAAAACAGTGGGAGCAGATTAACAAAGCTCAAGCGCTGTGGACACGAAACAAATCGGATGTGTCAGATGAAGAGTACCAAGAGTTTTATAAACACATTGCCAAAGACTTTGCCGACCCACTGACTTGGAGTCACAACCGAGTTGAAGGAAAAAATGACTATACCAGCTTGTTGTATATTCCGTCTAAAGCCCCTTGGGATTTATTTAACCGCGACCATAAAAGTGGTCTAAAGCTATACGTTCAGCGAGTGTTCATTATGGACGACGCAGAACAGTTTATGCCAAGCTACTTGAGATTTGTTCGCGGTCTGATTGATTCTAACGATCTGCCACTAAACGTTTCGCGTGAAATCCTGCAAGATAATAAAGTGACACAATCACTGCGCAATGCGTGTACGAAACGCGTGTTGACCATGTTAGAAAAAATGGCCAAAAAAGACGCTGACCAATACTTGTCGTTCTGGAAAGAATTTGGCTTGGTGTTAAAAGAAGGTCCGGCGGAAGACTTTGCTAACAAAGAAAAAATTGCTGGTTTAATGCGATTTGCGACCACGGAAACTGACTCAAGCGAGCAAAGTGTTTCACTTGCCGATTACGTTGGTCGCATGAAGGAAGGTCAGGATAAGATTTACTACCTAACGGCAGACAGCTACACCGCAGCGAAAAATAGCCCACACCTTGAGCAGTTCAAAGCTAAGGGCATTGAGGTTGTGTTGATGTACGATCGCATCGATGAGTGGTTAATGAACTACCTCAACGAATTTGATGGTAAGTCGTTCCAGTCAATTACGAAAGCCGGCCTTGATCTCAGTCAGTTTGATGACGAAGCAGACAAAGAGAAGCAACAAGAGACTCAAGAAGCGTTTGCCTCGGTTGTTGAGCGTGTACAAGGCTATCTAGGTGAGCGAGTAAAAGAGGTTCGCACGACCTTCAAGTTGGCGTCAACGCCTGCTGTTGTGGTAACCGATGACTTTGAAATGGGCACTCAAATGGCAAAATTATTGGCTGCTGCCGGTCAAGAAGCCCCAGAAGTAAAATACATTTTCGAGTTGAACCCAGAACATGCTTTGGTCAAACAAATGGCAGATGAAGCAGATGAAGAGCAGTTCGGGCGTTGGGTTGAAGTCCTGCTTGGTCAAGCCATGCTCGCGGAGCGTGGTACGCTCAACGATCCTTCGCAATTTCTAGGTGCAATGAATCAATTACTCAATCATTAATCCTATTGAAAAGCTCGCTACGGCGGGCTTTTCTTTCTTTTGATGAGGTGAAGACGCTTTTGGTGTACGATGAATCGTAAATATTATCAACGTCGAACTTGATTGAAAGTTCAAGGGCGTGTATTTTTCTCGCCTACTTTCTTACTCCCTTTATACCCAAGCTTACCCGTCGAAGTAAAAGGTAATCTTCGGTATAAATGACATTTAACAAGAGGATATAACATGCGCATCATTTTATTAGGTGCTCCTGGTGCTGGTAAAGGAACTCAAGCTCAATTCATTATGGAGAAGTTTGCCATTCCGCAAATTTCAACCGGTGACATGCTGCGAGCAGCAATCAAAGCGGGTACCGAGCTTGGTAAGCAAGCCAAAGCCGTTATTGATGCAGGGCAATTGGTATCCGATGACATCATCCTTGGCTTAATCAAAGAGCGCATTGCTCAAGATGATTGTGAAAAAGGCTTCTTGCTCGATGGTTTTCCGCGTACGATTCCTCAAGCTGATGGGCTCAAAGCCATGGGCGTAGATGTTGACTACGTTATTGAATTTGATGTCGCTGACGATGTGATTGTTGAGCGCATGGCTGGTCGCCGTGCTCACTTGGCTTCAGGTCGTACTTACCACGTGGTGTACAACCCACCAAAACAAGATGGCATCGATGATGTGACAGGTGAGCCACTGGTTGTTCGCGATGACGACAAAGAAGAAACCGTGCGCGCTCGTCTCGGCGTTTACCACGATCAGACCGCTCCTTTAATTCAATATTACCAAGCAGAAGCGAAAGCAGGTCAAACTCAGTACTTGACTTTTGATGGTACTAAACCGGTTGCTGAAGTCAGTAAAGATATTGAAAAAGCGCTTGCATGATCAGTATCTAGGTTTGTTATAGTGAAGGCGGCCCCTAATAGGGTCGCCTTTTTTGTGACAGTCAAAAAAGCTTGTTTAGGAGATATGAATTGAAAGAGAATGATAAATCAGGTGTTTTACTCGTAAACCTAGGCACACCAGACGCAGCAACCCCTAAGGCCGTTAAACGTTTTCTCAGCCAATTCTTACACGATCAAAGAGTAGTGACTCTCAATCGTTTTTTATGGTGCCCCCTTTTACACGGTGTGATATTGCCGACGCGTTCCCCCAAAGTTGCCAAACTGTATGAGTCAGTATGGATGGAAGGCGGTTCGCCGCTTATGGTGTATTCAGAGCGTCAAGCGAAAAAATTACAAGCCTTGCTCGATCAGCCTGTGGCGTTGGGTATGACTTATGGCAATCCGAGTGTCGGCGCTGGCGTGCAAGCACTCCTTGATCAAGGCGTGACTCGTATTACGGTGTTACCGCTATATCCTCAATACTCTTCAACCACCACCGCTGCTGTTTCGGATGCTTTAGCTAAGGTAACGAAAAAATTAATGGTGGTTCCAGAGATACACTTTATCAATCACTATCACGACCATCCTCTTTACATTAAAGCGCTAGCAGAAAAAGTGCGTCAATCATGGGCGGAGAAAGGCCAAGGTGATTACCTCTTGTGTTCCTATCACGGCATTCCACAGCGCTACGCTGACAATGGGGATATCTACCCGAAACACTGCTTAAAAACTACAGAGTTATTAGCGAAAGAGCTGGGCCTTAAAGAGGGGCAGTATCAAACCAGTTATCAATCGCGTTTCGGCCGTGAAGAGTGGTTAAAACCTTATACTGATGACACGCTAGAAGCCTTGGCTAAGCAAGGGATAAAGTCGATGGATATTATTACGCCAGCGTTCTCTGCCGATTGTTTAGAAACACTAGAGGAAATTTCGGTTGAGTCTCGGGAGGTCTTTTTAAGTGCCGGGGGAAATCAATTTCAGTTTATCCCTTGCTTAAATGATGATGACAACCACATTGCGATGATGGCCGATATCATCCAAAATCAGTGAGACGGTACCCATGGCTTTTGCCCATCGCGGGTTGAAAGTCACGGGTAGTACGATATAGGTAATGGTTTGGCCTAGTTGTTAAGTGCTGTGGCTGCGCTACCAGCGAGTACATACTTGATGAGCTAGGTATGATCAGCCGATCGAATAAGTGTATGGGGCAACTAATGCGTCAGTCGTTGTTGCCTCAAATCAGTAACAAAGAAGAGCGATAATAAATGACACCTTGGTATTTACTGTATTGTAAGCGCGCTGAGCAAGAAAGGGCGAAAGCACATTTAGAAAATCAAGGCGTGTGTTGTTATTACCCGCAAATAGAAGTAGAACGAATACGGCGTGGCAAAAAGCAGCGTCAGCAAGAGCCGTTATTTCCTGGCTACGTGTTTGCCAGCTTCGATTACAAACAGGGGCCGAGTTTTACGACCGTACGTTCGACACGAGGTGTCGCAGACTTTGTGCGCTGTGGGAGTAAGCCGATAGAAGTACCGATGGCATTAATCGATTCTTTGCAAACTCTAGAAGGGCTAGAGCAAAAAAAATGCCATTCTCAGTTGCCAAAACCGGGCGATAAGGTCAATGTACTCGGCGGGCAATTTGCTGGCATTGAAGCCATTTACCAAGAACCAGACGGTGAAACGCGCTCTATTATGCTAATCACCTTGATTAATCAGCCCGTGAAAGTCATTGTCGATAATCAAAACTTATCTTTCCCAAAGGATTAAAAAAATAGCAGCTCAACGCTGCTATTTTTTAGTTCAATCGAAGACGATTTAGTAGGCTTCGTTGTGTACGTTTTGAACTGCACGGCCTGAAGGGTCAGCACAGTTTTTAAATGACTCATCCCACTCGATCGCTTTTGCTGAAGAACAAGCAATCGATGGACCGCCAGGAACACATTCTGCTGCCGATGGTAGCGGGAATAGCTCTTCAAAGATTTCGCGGTATACGTAACCTTCTTTTGTTGTGGGTGTGTTATATGGGAAGCGGTAAGCCGCTGTTTCCATTTGTTGATCAGTCACTTTCTCTTCAGCGACAGATTTTAGTGTGTCGATCCAGCTGTAACCAACCCCATCGGAGAACTGTTCTTTTTGGCGCCAGGCGATAGACTCTGGCAAGTAGTGTTCAAAACACTCGCGCAAAATGTGTTTTTCCATCTTGCCGTTGCCACACATTTTGTCTTTTGGGTTAAGGCGCATTGCGACATCAATAAATTCTTTATCCAAGAAAGGTACACGACCCTCAACACCCCAAGCTGCAAGTGATTTGTTGGCGCGAGCACAATCAAACATGTTTAAAGCCAGTAATTTGCGAACGGTTTCTTCGTGAAACTCTTTGGCGTTTGGCGCTTTGTGGAAGTATAAGTAACCACCAAAAATCTCATCGGCGCCTTCGCCAGATAGAACCATTTTGATGCCCATGGCTTTAATTTTACGCCCCATCAAGAACATAGGTGTAGAAGCGCGTATCGTTGTCACATCATAGGTTTCAATGTGATAGATAACATCGCGAATGGCATCAAGGCCTTCTTGGATGGTATAGGTCATTTCATGGTGAACCGTTCCAATTTGATCAGCCACTTCTCGCGCTGCTTTCAAATCCGGAGCACCCTCTAAACCGACGGCAAAAGAATGCAACTGAGGCCACCAAGCCGTAGACTTTTCGTCATCTTCAATACGCATTGCGGCAAACCGCTTGGCGACTGCTGAAGTGATCGAAGAGTCAAGACCACCGGATAAGAGTACACCATAAGGAACGTCCGTCATCAGTTGACGCTTAACCGCCGCTTCTAGGGCTTCGGTTAGCTCTTCTTTACTGGTGCTATTGCCTTCAACTGCCGCATAGTCATTCCAGTCGCGAATGTAATAACGCACGGGCTCAGCATCCGCTGATGATAAGTAGCTGCCTGGAGGGAATTCACTGATGGTTTTACAAACAGGAACCAGGGCTTTCATTTCAGAGGCAACGAAGTAGTTACCGTGCTCATCGTGGCCTTGGTACAGAGGAATAATACCGATGTGATCGCGTCCAACGAGGTATTGATCTTTCTCAGAATCGTAAAGCGCAAAGGCAAAGATACCGTTGAGTTCTTCAAGTAACTCTGCGCCTTTTTCTTGGTAAAGGGCGAGAATAACTTCACAATCTGAATCCGTTTGAAATTCGTATTTATCTTGGTAGCGAGCGCGGATCTCTTTGTGGTTGTAAATTTCACCATTGACAGCCAGGGCGATTTTGCCATCTGGGCTGTACAAAGGCTGGGCTCCGCTGTTCAAACCAACAATAGCAAGGCGTTCATGTGCCAAAATAGCCTTGTCTGAAGCATAAATACCTGACCAATCTGGTCCGCGGTGGCGAAGCTTTTTCGACATTTCTAGGGCGATAGGTCTAAGTGCGGCAGCGTCACTTTTAATGTCTAAGATGCCAAAAATTGAACACATACTGAATTCCTTGTTGTTCTAATAAGCGATAATTTGTCTGTGGTTTAATTTGCCATTTTGATAAAAAAAAGCAAGCTAGACCGATTAAAAAAATCATAAAACCACATCATGTTTAAATTTCATCAATTTATTTAGCTATTTTGGTAAATAAATTCCATTTGCTGGTGGTTTGGTGACCAAAAAACTGACTTGGATTGTTATTTAGTTGCTTGAAGCTTTAGCTCACCTTCAAGCGTTTCGCAGACATGGCGTGCAAAACCCAATCCCGCTTCACTGTAAATATTGAAGGCGGCATCTACCCCAAGCTCGACTAAGGTATCAATTTGATCGTGATACTCAGCAATAGCCGCTGTTTTGCCACGGTAATGCCTGTTGCTGAGTTGTTCTAAAGCAAATTGATTTCCTTGATGGTGAGGCATGGCCAGCAACACGAGCTTGATGTTCGCGGTGTCTAGAATTCGTTCCCAAAAGTCCGAATCAGTGGCGTCGCCCACAATCACATTTCTGCCGGCTTCACGGTGACGGCGAGCGGTCTCTTCTCTGACCTCTACGCCAAGGCAAATCGAGCCAAAACGCTCTGAGAGTTCATCGTAGGCACCGCGGCCGATTCTGCCCATTCCCAGAATCAGTACTTGGGCATTCCCTGCACTGATCCTTTGGTCTTTGGGATTAATTTCATTGACATCAACATCGTGAATATGAGGTGACAAGCGATGGTAAATTGAATGGCCAAAGCGATTGAGCGGGGCAGCAATGATGAAGGACAGAGATACGGCTAATGCCAAAGCCACTAAGATGTCGTTTTCCATCCAGCCGAGTTGAAAAGCCAGACCGGCAACGATTAAGCCAAATTCGCTGTAGTTAAACAATGCCAGTGAGGTCATCATTGAGGTGCGGGCTCGAAACTTAAATTGATTAATCACCCAGTAGTACAACAGGCCTTTTAGTGGCAGTAATAGCATGATAACGAGCGCTAAAGCGGCCCCAGACCAGGTGAGATCCGCAGAGAGTCCTATGTTCAAGAAAAAGCAAATCAGGAATAGCTCTTTCATGTTAAACAATGATTTAGACAGTTCTGACGCCTTAGGGTGTCCGGCGAGTAAAATGCCAAGAACCAAGGCACCTAAGTCTGGTTTCATACCAACCAGTTGGAACAAGCCAGCACCGGTAACTAACGCGGCAGTGACGCCAAATAAAACCAACATTTCGCCGTGGCCGACAAAGTCCATGATGCGATAAAAAACAGGGCGAAGTAGGGGCAGTAATAAAACCACAACGGCGTACCAGTAGGGGAGTTTTCCGGTAGAGGCGGTTAAAAAGATGACGGCGAAAATGTCTTGCATGACAAGAATACCAATCGCTAATGTGGCGTAATTGGCATTCATCTCACCTTTGTCGTGTAACGTTTTGATCGCAAATACGGTACTGGAAAAAGACAGCGCAAAAGCCAGTAAGGCCATTTGCTCTATCCCCATCTCGGCTAATACGCCGACCCCCAAGGATTTAAACAGCATAAAACCGGCGATAAAAACGAGGGTAGACAGTAAGTTGTGAAGTGTCGAACCGAGCCAAATCTCCTTGTTAAGCAAGCTTTTTACATCCAGCTTTAAACCGATAGTAAAAAGCAGCAGAGTGACCCCTAGATCCGCTAACAAGGCAATGCTTTCTTGCGATTGGTAGCCGGCGGAGTGCAAAACAAAGCCTGCAATAAGAAAGCCGACCATAGGAGGTAACTTGACCGCAGTGGCAAGCAGTCCAGCGATAAAGGCAGAACCAATAAATAATAAATCCATAGTATATTCAATAATTAGTAAAGGATGACGATTGTTATTACAGTGACACTGAGCAAAATTAACGTTTATTAAGCTAATAATTTTTGTAGTAACTCACCGTTTAGCATTGCTCTTTTTATCATGGCGAAAGCGCCCATGGTGGGACGATGATCAATCTCTGAAGGCACTAATGTCAAATGTTTGTGCAATGCCGACAAAGACTGGGTAGAAATACTGCGATAAATGGCGGGGAAGATAATGTCGTGAGCGGCTTTGATGTGGCCAGCTAAAACGATTTTCTGTGGGTTAAATAAGTTGACTGTCATGGCAATCGCTTTGCCAAGTGTGTGCCCGACCATAATTAAGGTTTGCTTTGCTAATTCATCACCGGCTAAGGCGTGCTCACATATGACTTCAACGGTGAGATCTGAGTCTGGGACCTGATGTAAAGAAGAAGGATAGCCTTGAGCCAGCAAACGGCGGATCTTTCTTAAAATCGCTGGATTAGCCGCCACCGTCTCTAAGCAGCCAAAATTACCGCATTGGCATTGTTCACCTAAAGGATCTATTTGAATGTGGCCAATTTCCCCGACGTTGCGATTATGGCCAAGAAAGACCTGGCTGTTCATGATGATACCGGCACCGGTGCCTCGGTGTACACTGACGAGAATGGAATCTTGGCAGCCTTGAGTCGCGCCAAAGTAATGCTCAGCCAGAGCAATACCGCGTACATCATTACCAACCAGACATGGGCATTGTAAATGTTCGGAAATGAGCTCACCGAGTTTGAAGTCTGCCACTGTAATATGAGGCATGTAATCGACATCACCAGTGGCAGGGTCAACTAAGCCTGGCAAGATCACGCCGATGGCAATGAGGTGAGTGATTTGACTTTGGCATTGATCCACAAAAGAGTCGAGTTTCTCGAGTAATGAATACACCAATTCCGTTTGATTGGTATACGGCAAGTCATGATTGCTTTCATATAAGCTATTAGCTGATAAGTCATAGAGGCAAAATTGCACATAATCACGACCGATTCTGACGGCAATAGACTGGAATGAAAGTGTTTCAGTGGTGAGAGAAATGGCTCGGCGCCCGCCCGTAGACGCTTGCTGAGCTACTTCATTGATCAGACCGTGTTCGAGTAACTGACGGGTTATTTTTGTCACGCTGGCGGGTGCCAGTTGGCTAATTTCAGCAATTTTAATTCGAGAGATGGGGCCTTGTTGGTCGATCAACCGATAGACTGCGGCGCTGTTGAGTTGTTTTACGAGATCGACATTGCCGATTTGACCATCATACATAGGTGTACTGCTCTTTGCTCTTAGGGATCTTAATGGTATTTGACACCTTCAATATACTGACTTTTAAGTAAAAAGAAATCGACAAATGGCCACAATATGACATGGGTGGCATTAATCAATGTCGCTGGCAAGACGATGAAAGCGTCGGGCGCGATTTTAACAACCGGTTTTAATGAGTTAGAGGCGGAGGAAATTTGCCCAACTTTCCACTTGCTGCGTTTTATTTGCCAATAAAGTGGTTGTTCTGGTTGTGCAAACCGGCAGAATTGTGGATCATTAGAGATTATATTGTGTTAGCCACTGCTAACGAATCCAATTTCTGAAAAACGTAATGTTGAGGTGCTATAGATGAGTGAAGCTGAAGCTCGTCCATCGAATTTTATTCGCCAAATAATTGATAAAGATCTGGCTGAGGGCAAGCACAGTCAAGTGCACACGCGGTTCCCACCTGAGCCAAATGGCTATCTGCACATTGGTCACGCCAAATCGATTTGCTTGAACTTCGGTATTGCTCAAGATTACCAAGGACAATGTAACCTACGTTTTGATGACACAAACCCTGAGAAAGAAGACATCGAATACGTTGATTCGATCAAAAAGGATGTCACTTGGTTGGGTTTTACTTGGCAAGATGAACCTTGTTACTCTTCTAACTACTTTGACCAGTTGTATCAATACGCGATTGAATTGATCAACAAAGGCCTTGCTTACGTTGAAGAGTTAACGCCAGATGAAATTCGCCAGTACCGCGGGACATTAAAAGAGCCTGGTAAAGAAAGCCCTTATCGCAATCGCAGTGTTGAGGAAAATTTAGCGCTGTTTGAAAAGATGAGAGCTGGTGGGTTCGAAGAGGGTAAAGCGTGTCTAAGAGCGAAAATTGATATGTCTTCGTCCTTTATGGTGTTAAGAGATCCCGTGCTTTATCGAGTGCGTTTTGCTGAGCACCATCAAACCGGTGATAAGTGGTGTATTTACCCAATGTACGACTTCACTCACTGTATTTCTGATGCGCTTGAAGGGATTACTCACTCGCTGTGTACGCTCGAGTTTCAAGATAACCGTCGTTTGTACGACTGGGTGTTAGACAACATTACGATTGATGCTCGACCGCACCAATATGAGTTCAGTCGCTTAAATCTTGAATATACTGTGATGTCAAAGCGAAAACTCAATCAGTTGGTGAAAGAAAATCTTGTCAATGGTTGGGATGACCCTCGTATGCCAACTATTTCGGGTTTGCGCCGCCGAGGTTTCACTCCGGCTTCAATTCGCGAATTTTGTCGCCGTATCGGGGTGACTAAACAAGAAAACATGATTGAGTTTAGTTCACTTGAGTCTTGCATTCGCGATGACTTGAATGAAAATGCACCACGAGCGATGGCGGTTCTTGACCCTGTCAGGTTGGTGATTGAAAACTTTGATGAGCCAGAAGTTCTCACCATTGCCAATCACCCAAATAAGCCTGAAATGGGCGAGCGCCAAGTCCCTTTTACTCGTGAAATCTACATTGAAAGAGATGATTTTCGAGAAGAAGCGAATAAAAAGTACAAGCGTCTCGTCTTGGGTAAAGAAGTGCGTTTACGCGGTGCCTATGTGATTAAGGCAGAGCGAATTGAAAAAGACGAGCAAGGTGAAATTACCACGATTTATTGTCGCTATGACGCTGAAACTTTAGGTAAAAACCCGTCAGATGGTCGTAAGGTGAAAGGGGTAATTCACTGGGTGTCTGCCCAACAAGCGCTACCCGCTGAAATTCGTTTATACGATCGCCTATTTACTGTGCCCAACCCAGGAGCGGCTGAAGATTTTTCTGAGACCATTAACCCAGATTCATTGAAAGTCATTAATGGTTTTGTCGAGCCAAGCCTGAAAAATGCAAGTAAAGAGCAAGGTTTTCAGTTTGAGCGTACCGGGTATTTCTGTATCGATAGCAAAGACTCAACGCCAGAAAATTTGGTCATTAACCGAACGGTTGGTTTGCGCGATACTTGGGCAAAAATCGAAGCGTAATGGCTTTACTACACCAATCTGATTAAGTCTTTGGTCAATGATCGCGAAGGAAAAAAGCTTGAGAACAAGACAACTTCTTTTCTCAGTAAAGATAATCATCGTTGTTGTTACTCGACCAGTGATTTTATTCATGATGCTATCGAGCTTTTAGCCTGCGAGGGTGACCTGATACTTAGTTAGATTGGTATTACCAGCCGATTGAGCAATGGCGCCGCGGCGCTTTTTGGTTTTTTGTCTCTGGTATAGAGTGGGAAAGCCGCTATTCAACGAGTCGTGTTAAAAACAAAAAAAGCCAGCAATCTTAACTTGCTGGCTTTTTAATAAGCACTAAATAAACGGAAGGGGAGACGATTATTTGTCTTTCGGTTTGTGGTGGTCAGGGTTGTTTTTACAACAGCCACCAATCGATTTACCGTACAGATAAAGGCTATGGTTGGTTAATTCCACATTATAGCGGGCTGCGATTTGTCTTTGGCGCTCTTCGATAACTTCATCGCTAAATTCGATAACTTCACCACAATCTAGGCAGACCAAGTGATCGTGATGGTGTTTTGTCGACAATTCAAAAACGGATTTACCACCTTCAAAGTGATGACGAGTCACAATACCCGCGTCATCAAATTGGTTGAGTACTCGATACACGGTTGCAAGACCTATTTCTTCACCAATATCAATAAGCTTCTTATAAAGGTCTTCTGCGCTGATATGCTGACCGCCTGGCTGTTGAAGCACTTCCAAAATTTTTAAACGAGGCAAAGTAACTTTGAGGCCTGCATCTTTCAGTGCCTGGTTATTATCTGACATAAATGTTCCCGTAGGTGATCTGCGGTAAGATTGCAATTTATCTCACCTATTATAGGCGAAGCAAGACAAACTTTAAACCCGAACAGGGGGTGACGGCAAATAATTGATGATGAAATGTGACTGAAATTAACTGATTTTTTAGTTTTATTTACCTTAGTTAACATTTAATGAAATCAGAAGCATAACCAGATTGAAAGGGATTTTGTTGTTATCTGACACACAGTTTTAAAAACTCGGGTCATGAAACGGTTCACATTTGTGTTATCGATAATCCAATCGTTAAAAAAGTAAGGGTGATTATGCACACTTTGACTCAGTGGTTGTGGCAGCCGAAACAGTTGCAAAAAGTAATGAGCCTCTGGCCTCCATTTTTTGGCGCGGGTATTAAGATCACATACATCAGTGATGATTATCGCTGTGTCCGCGTCACGTTAAAGCACCGTTGGTGGAATCGCAATGCAAATCGCACTCAATATGGCGGTAGCTTATTTTCACTGACGGATCCGATCTACTCACTCATGCTAATGGGCGTATTAGGGGAGAAATATTATGTGTGGGATAAGCACGCCAGTATTGAGTTTATTCGCCCTGGCGTTGGTGATGTAAGGGCTGAATTTGTTATATGTCAGGAGACAGTGGACGCGATATTACAGGCAACACAGAGCGGCAACAAACACTTCCCACAATTTTCAACGGAAGTAAAAAACCAGCATGGTGAAGTTGTTTGTGTCGTCAACCGCACTTTGTACGTTAAGAAAAAGCCCCAATACCGTTAGTGTTTATTCTCTAAAGCTATTGATACACATGTCAAAAAAATGAACATCTTTGTTTTTGAATGAAAGACTTTTAAATATGTTATTTAATTTCAATTGCTTAAGTATTTTTTGCTATTTTTTATAATGCAAGAAAAAAAGCCAAAACATTGACTTTTGTCATGCTTTATTGTGGAAAGATGCGACTCCTGCGGCATTTTTACATTTCTGTTTCATTTGTAAAAACTCAGTGATTGTTTATCAAAAAACATAAGCTAATCTTATGGTTAGGTCATTGTTATTTTTGTGTGTACTCAGTTTGATGCACAAAAGCAGACTCAACTTCCCTGGGCTATTGCAGATAGCTTAATGATCGCAACAAATGAATGGGTACCAATGTGGATATTATCGATAATGCAGTCGCAGTAGTGGAATTACTCGAGACAACTTGGGTGATTCTTGACAGTGGTGAATGGATGGAAATTGAAGACGCCTCGCAAATTCAAGCCGATGTTCCGCGTCTCAATGCCAATGACATTTCTTATGAGAATGAAGAAATTGTTTTGCCTGATGATCAGCAATCCATCTCTATTCCCCAAGACATTATCGCTTCGATTAATAATAGTTCCTCACAATTTAGTGCCTTTTCAACCGCGGAAGCACTGAGCAGTGCTCAAACTTCGAACGAAGAAAGTAGTGATGGTCAGTCTGGTTTTCAACTTTTGATGCGTGATGGTCAAATTATTATCCCTGAATCGGGTTACGAGACGGCCCCAATTGAACAAACGGAAATTGCGCCAGAACCTCCAGCTGATATCGACCCTGCACCGCGCTTTACTTTTGGTAGTCTTGGGGGCACTGACGTTTGGATTAATCGTTATGATGCTGACTCTCTTGAAGTGTCTGGTGCTGCGGATAATGTCGCGGATGGACGAACAATCCAAATTTCTTTTTTGGACAGCAATGGCGATTCAATCGTACGCACTGGTGAAGTTGAAAATGGTGCTTGGTCTATTACCGGTATTGATATTACTAGTCTGAGTGACGGTGAACTGACTGCAACAGTGTTGCTGGTTGGTGGCGATCAAGATGATGCAGCCAGTGAGGTTAAAGTTAAAGATACCCTGGCTGAAATTGACTTTGATGAAAGTAACGATGACAAAACTCAAGGCTCATTCGATGTATCTGGAACGGTTAATGGTATTCAAGATGGGCGTACGGTGGCTTTAAATGTGTTGGACAGTGATGGCAATACGGTTAACGAATATCAAACAACGGTCGTTGACAGCCAATGGTTGGTAGAAGCTGTTGACCTTACAAATGTTGATGATGGTGAATACACCCTATTAGCGACGGTTGTTGATGTGGCTGGTAATGATGCCGCTTCTTCGTTTACCGTCACCAAAGATTCTACTGCTTCAATAAGTATCGAAGTTGAAGGTTATGATAGTGATGTTATTAACGAGAATGAAGAAAACAGCCTAATTGTCAGAGGTCAAGTCAGTGATATTGAAGACGGGCAAGATGTGACCATCAGCGTTACAGATGAATCTGGGCGTCAAATTAA
Source organism: Vibrio sp. HB236076 (assembly GCF_040957575.1). Taxonomy (NCBI): domain Bacteria; kingdom Pseudomonadati; phylum Pseudomonadota; class Gammaproteobacteria; order Vibrionales; family Vibrionaceae; genus Vibrio; species Vibrio sp. HB236076. The sequence continues at coordinate 2,186,753 of NZ_CP162601.1, read as the reverse complement.
TGTAACCACTCAAGTCGTCGACGGAGAATATCAGGCTACCATGAGTACAGCTGATCTCAATGATGGCCTTTTAACCTTCAACGCCAAAAGTATCGATACGCTTGGCAATACAACGACAGCCGAAACACAAATTCGCTACGATACTAACGCGACTATTGATGTGAGCATTGACAATAATGATAGCGGCTTTATCAACCAAAGTTCTAGTCAAAATGTGACTATCAGCGGTAGTGTCAATGATATTGAAGATGGACAGAAAGTCTTTGTCACGATTACCGATCAAGTAGGGCAAAATATTGTTGTGACGAGTGAGGTTTCCAATAGTCTATTTAGTGCCGATAGTATTGATTTAAGCAATTTAGACGATGGCCTTTTAACGATCGAAGTTCAAGCGACAGATTTTGCAGACAATATTGCATCTAATGTTATAAGCGTTGAATTAGATACAACCTTAATTCTCAGTACCAGTATTAACAAAACCACAGATGGCGTGATCAGTAGCGTTGCTGATGCAAGTAATGAGTTAAGAACATTACAACCGGCTGAAAATAAAGTTTTAGTTGTTGATGGGCAAGTCAATGGAATAGACGATGGTCAACGGGTATTCATTACAATAAGTGATATTGATGGAAATACTATTACAACACAGGTTGAGGTTAATAATAGTGCTTATACGTCTAATGCATTAGATGTGTCTGGTTTAACTGACGGAACGCTAACTTTAGTCGCTGAAACAACGGATTCAGCGGGCAATACTCAGCAAGCGACAGATTTTGTTGAGCTAGATACAACTGCTGAGATCACGACACAAATATCCAAGACCGACGATAGTGTTATCAATCATGCAGAAAGTACTCAGTTGACAATTTCAGGGACAGTCACGGGAGTGGAAGATAGCCAGCAAGTAACACTAACCATTAGTGATGGGGTTAACTCAGAGATTGTCGTTGAAAGTCGCGTTGTTGGTGGTAGTTACATAGCTGAGAATATAGATGTTAGTCATTTTTTTGCATCAGATGTTACCGTAGAAGCGACGGTTAGCGATTTAGCAGGAAATCAAGCAAGTGCCCAAGACAGTGTTGAGTTTGATAACATCGCCGCAATTACCGCTAGCATAGATAAAACCGACGATGGCGTGATCAATGGCAATGGGGAAAGCGCTGTCGTCGTCGTGCGCGGGTCGGTTAGCGATGTCGAAGACGGTCAGACGGTCACTGTCGTTCTTTCTGATAGCATTAATGAAATCAGCGTTGAAGCTGTGGTTGAAAACGGCGCGTATGTGACGGAGCCGACCGATGTCAGCGCCTTTGTCGATGGCACCATTACTGCGACTGCCAGCGTGTCGGATGTGGCGGGTAACCCTGTGGTCTCAGTGCCAGACAGTGTTGAGCTGGATAACACCACCGTCATCACTACCAGCATTGATAAAACCGATGATGGCGTGATCAATGGCAACGGCGAAAGCGCTGAGGTCGTGGTGCGCGGCAGCGTGACGGACGTTGAAGACGGTCAGACAGTGACTGTCGTTCTTTCTGATGGCACGAATCAAGTCAGCGTTGAAGCGGTAGTCGAAAACGGTGAATACGTCACTGATGCCACCGATGTCAGCGCCTTTAACGATGGCACCATAACCGCCACCGCCAGCGTGTCGGATGTGGCGGGTAACTCTGTGGTCTCAGCGCCAGACAGTGTTGAGCTAGATAACACTGCCGCCATTACCACTAGTATAGATAAAACGGTGGATGGCGTGATCAATGGCAACGGCGAAAGCGCCGCAGTTGTAGTGCGCGGCAGCGTCATTGACGTTGAAGACGGTCAGACTGTGACCGTGGTATTAAGCGACGGCACCAATGAAGTGAGCGTTGAAGCCGTGGTTGAAAACGGCGAGTACGTGACTGAAGCCACCGATGTCAGCGCCTTTGCCGATGGCACGATTAGCGCCACCGCCAGCGTCACGGATGTGGCCGGTAACCCTGTGGTCTCAGCGCCAGACAGTGTTGAGCTAGATAACACCGCTGCTATTACCACCAGCATAGACAAGACAGCCGATAGCGTGATCAATGGCAACGGCGAAAGCGCTGAGGTCGTGGTGCGCGGCAGCGTGACTGACGTTGAAGACGGTCAGACAGTGACTGTCGTTCTTTCTGATGGCACGAATCAAGTCAGCGTTGAAGCGGTAGTCGAAAACGGTGAATACGTCACTGATGCCACCGATGTCAGCGCCTTTAACGATGGCACCATAACCGCCACCGCCAGCGTGTCGGATGTGGCGGGTAACTCTGTGGTCTCAGCGCCAGACAGTGTTGAGCTAGATAACACTGCCGCCATTACCACTAGTATAGATAAAACGGTGGATGGCGTGATCAATGGCAACGGCGAAAGCGCCGCAGTTGTAGTGCGCGGCAGCGTCACTGACGTTGAAGACGGTCAAACCGTGACCGTGGTACTTTCCGATGGAATCAATCAAGTGAGCGTGACCGCCGTGGTTGAAAACGGCGAGTACGTGACAGAGCCAACCGATGTCAGCGCCTTTGTCGATGGTACCATAACCGCCACCGCCAGCGTGTCGGATGTGGCGGGCAACCCGATTGCAGCTGAAGACAGCGTTGAGCTTGATAACACCGCGGCGATTACTACCAGCATCGATAAAACCGATGATGGCGTGATCAACGGCAATGGGGAAAGCGCTCAAGTTGTTGTGCGCGGCAGTGTGACGGACGTGGAAGACGGTCAGACCGTCACCGTGGTACTTTCCGATGGCAACAATCAAGTCAGCGTGAGTGCCGTGGTTGAAAACGGCGCGTATGTGACTGAAGCCACCGATGTCAGCGCTTTTGCCGATGGCACCATTAGCGCGACCGCCAGCGTGTCGGATGTGGCGGGCAACCCGATTGCAGCTGAAGACAGCGTTGAGCTTGATAACACCGCGGCGATTACTACCAGCATCGATAAAACCGATGATGGCGTGATCAACGGCAATGGGGAAAGCGCTCAAGTTGTTGTGCGCGGCAGTGTGACGGACGTGGAAGACGGTCAGACCGTCACCGTGGTACTTTCCGATGGCAACAATCAAGTCAGCGTGAGTGCCGTGGTTGAAAACGGCTCGTATGTGACTGAAGCCACCGATGTCAGCGCTTTTGCCGATGGCACCATTAGCGCGACCGCCAGCGTCACGGATGTGGCCGGTAACCCTGTGGTCTCAGCGCCAGACAGTGTTGAGCTGGATAACACCGCTGCTATTACCACTAGCATCGATAAAACCGATGATGGCGTGATCAACGGCAACGGCGAAAGCGATCAAGTTGTTGTGCGCGGGTCGGTTAGTGATGTTGAAGACGGTCAGACCGTGACCGTTATTCTTTCTGATGGTATGAACGAAGTGAGCGTTGAAGCCGTGGTCGAAAACGGCGCCTATGTGACAGAGCCAACCGATGTCAGCGCCTTTGTTGATGGCACCATTACCGCGACCGCCAGCGTGTCGGATGTCGCCGGTAACCCGATTTCAGCCGAAGATAGTGTTGAGCTGGATAACACCGCCGTCATCACTACCAGCATTGATAAAACCGCTGACAGCGTGATCAATGGCAACGGCGAAAGCGCTCAAGTTGTTGTGCGCGGCAGCGTGACGGACGTTGAAGACGGTCAAACGGTGACTGTCGTTCTTTCTGATGGTACGAACGAAGTCAGCGTTGAAGCCGTGGTTGAAAACGGCGAGTACGTGACTGAAGCCACCGATGTCAGTGCCTTTGCCGATGGCGCGATTAGCGCGACCGCCAGCGTCACGGATGTCGCCGGTAACCCGGTGGTCTCAGCGCCAGACAGTGTTGAGCTGGATAACACCGCTGCTATTACCACCAGTATTGATAAAACCGATGATGGTGTGATCAACGGCAACGGCGAAAGCGCTCAAGTTGTTGTGCGCGGCAGCGTGACGGATGTTGAAGACGGTCAAACGGTGACCGTGGTATTAAGCGACGGCACCAATGAAGTGAGCGTTGAAGCCGTGGTTGAAAACGGCGCGTATGTCACAGAGCCGACCGATGTCAGCGCTTTTGCCGATGGCACGATTAGCGCCACCGCCAGCGTCACGGATGTGGCCGGTAACCCTGTGGTCTCAGCGCCAGACAGTGTTGAGCTGGATAACACCGCGGCGATCACCACTAGCATCGATAAAACCGAGGATGGTGTGATCAATGGCAACGGCGAAAGCGCTGAGGTCGTGGTGCGCGGCAGCGTGACGGACGTGGAAGACGGTCAAACGGTGACCGTGGTATTAAGCGACGGCACCAATGAAGTGAGCGTCGAGGCAGTAGTTGAAAACGGCGCCTATGTGACAGAGCCAACCGATGTCAGCGCCTTTGCCGATGGCACCATTACTGCGACCGCCAGCGTGTCGGATGTCGCGGGCAACCCGATTTCAGCCGAAGACAGCGTTGAGCTGGATAACACCGCGGCGATCACCACCAGTATTGATAAAACCGATGATGGCGTGATCAATGGCAACGGCGAAAGCGCTCAAGTTGTTGTGCGCGGGTCGGTTAGCGATGTCGAAGACGGTCAGACTGTTACTGTGGTTCTGAGCGACGGCACCAATGAAGTCAGCGTTGAAGCGGTGGTCGAAAACGGTGAATACGTAACTGAAGCCACCGATGTCAGCGCCTTTGCCGATGGCACCATTAGCGCGACTGCGAGTGTCTCGGATGTCGCGGGCAACCCGATTTCAGCCGAAGACAGCGTTGAGCTTGATAACACCGCCGTCATCACCACCAGCATTGATAAAACCGCTGACAGCGTGATCAATGGCAACGGCGAAAGCGCTCAAGTTGTTGTGCGCGGCAGTGTGACGGACGTTGAAGACGGTCAAACGGTGACTGTGGTTCTGAGCGACGGCACGAACGAAATCAGCGTCGAGGCCGTGGTTGAAAACGGCGCGTATGTCACAGAGCCGACCGATGTCAGCGCCTTTGTCGATGGCACCATTAGCGCCACCGCCAGCGTGTCGGATGTGGCGGGCAACCCGATTTCAGCCGAAGATAGTGTTGAGCTGGATAACACCGCCGTCATCACTACCAGCATTGATAAAACCGACGATGGCGTGATCAATGGCAACGGCGAAAGCGCTCAAGTTGTTGTGCGCGGGTCGGTTAGCGATGTCGAAGACGGTCAGACTGTTACTGTGGTTCTGAGCGACGGCACCAATCAAGTCAGCGTTGAAGCCGTGGTCGAAAACGGTGAATACGTGACGGAGCCAACCGATGTCAGCGCCTTTGTCGATGGCACGATTAGCGCGACTGCCAGCGTGTCGGATGTGGCGGGCAACTCGATTTCAGCCGAAGACAACGTTGAGCTGGATAACACCGCGGCGATCACTGCCAGCATTGATAAAACCGATGATGGCGTGATCAATGGCAACGGCGAAAGCGCCGCAGTTGTAGTGCGCGGCAGCGTCACTGACGTGGAAGACGGTCAAACCGTGACCGTGGTACTTTCCGATGGAATCAATCAAGTGAGCGTGACCGCCGTAGTTGAAAACGGCGAGTACGTGACAGAGCCAACCGATGTCAGCGCCTTTGTCGATGGCACCATAGCCGCCACCGCCAGCGTGTCGGATGTGGCGGGCAACCCGATTTCAGCCGAAGATAGTGTTGAGCTGGATAACACCGCCGTCATCACTACCAGCATTGATAAAACCGCTGACAGCGTGATCAATGGCAACGGCGAAAGCGCTCAAGTTGTTGTGCGCGGGTCGGTTAGCGATGTCGAAGACGGTCAGACTGTTACTGTGGTTCTGAGCGACGGCACCAATCAAGTCAGCGTTGAAGCCGTGGTCGAAAACGGTGAATACGTGACTGACGCCACCGATGTCAGCGCCTTTGTCGATGGTACCATAACCGCCACCGCCAGCGTGTCGGATGTGGCGGGCAACCCGATTTCAGCCGAAGACAGCGTTGAGCTGGATAACACCGCGGCGATCACTGCCAGCATTGATAAAACCGATGATGGCGTGATCAATGGCAACGGCGAAAGCGCCGCAGTTGTAGTGCGCGGCAGCGTCACTGACGTTGAAGACGGTCAAACCGTGACCGTGGTATTTTCCGATGGAATCAATCAAGTGAGCGTGACCGCCGTAGTTGAAAACGGCGAGTACGTGACAGAGCCGACCGATGTCAGCGCCTTTGTCGATGGCACCATAACCGCCACCGCCAGCGTGTCGGATGTGGCGGGCAACCCGATTGCAGCCGAAGACAGCGTTGAGCTGGATAACACCGCCGTCATCACTACCAGCATTGATAAAACCGCTGATGGCGTGATCAACGGCAATGGGGAAAGCGCTCAAGTTGTTGTGCGCGGCAGCGTGACGGACGTTGAAGACGGTCAGACAGTCACCGTGGTACTTTCCGATGGCAGCAATGAAGTGAGCGTTGAAGCTGTGGTCGAAAACGGTGAATACGTCACTGAAGCCACCGATGTCAGCGCCTTTGTCGATGGCACCATTAGCGCGACTGCGAGTGTCTCAGATGTCGCCGGTAACCCGATTTCAGCCGAAGACAGTGTTGAGCTGGATAACACCGCGGCGATCACTACCAGCATTGATAAAACCGATGATGGTGTGATCAACGGCAATGGGGAAAGCGCTCAAGTTGTTGTGCGCGGCAGCGTGACGGACGTTGAAGACGGTCAGACCGTGACCGTGGTATTAAGCGATGGCACCAATGAAGTCAGCGTTGAAGCCGTGGTTGAAAACGGTGAATACGTGACTGAAGCCACCGATGTCAGTGCCTTTGTTGATGGCACCATTAGCGCGACTGCGAGTGTCTCAGATGTCGCCGGTAACCCGATTTCAGCCGAAGACAGTGTTGAGCTGGATAACACCGCGGCGATCACTACCAGCATTGATAAAACCGCTGACAGCGTGATCAATGGCAACGGCGAAAGCGCCGCAGTTGTAGTGCGCGGCAGCGTCACTGACGTTGAAGACGGTCAGACTGTGACCGTGGTATTAAGCGACGGCACCAATGAAGTGAGCGTTGAAGCCGTGGTCGAAAACGGTGAATACGTCACTGAAGCCACCGATGTCAGCGCCTTTGCCGATGGCACGATTAGCGCGACTGCGAGTGTCTCGGATGTCGCCGGTAACCCGATTTCAGCCGAAGACAGCGTTGAGCTGGATAACACCGCGGCGATCACTGCCAGCATTGATAAAACCGCTGACAGCGTGATCAATGGCAACGGCGAAAGCGCCGCAGTTGTAGTGCGCGGCAGCGTCACTGACGTTGAAGACGGTCAAACCGTGACCGTGGTACTTTCCGATGGAATCAATCAAGTGAGCGTGACCGCCGTGGTTGAAAACGGCGAGTACGTGACAGAGCCAACCGATGTCAGCGCCTTTGTCGATGGCACCATAACCGCCACCGCCAGCGTGTCGGATGTGGCGGGCAACCCGATTTCAGCCGAAGACAGTGTTGAGCTTGATAACACCGCCGCCATTACCACTAGCATCGATAAAACCGAGGATGGTGTGATCAATGGCAACGGCGAAAGCGCTGAGGTCGTGGTACGCGGCAGCGTGACGGACGTTGAAGACGGTCAAACTGTGACCGTGGTATTAAGCGACGGCACCAATGAAGTGAGCGTTGAAGCCGTGGTTGAAAACGGCGCGTATGTCACAGAGCCGACCGATGTCAGCGCTTTTGCCGATGGCACGATTAGCGCCACCGCCAGCGTCACGGATGTGGCCGGTAACCCTGTGGTCTCAGCGCCAGACAGTGTTGAGCTGGATAACACCGCGGCGATCACCACTAGCATCGATAAAACCGAGGATGGTGTGATCAATGGCAACGGCGAAAGCGCTGAGGTCGTGGTGCGCGGCAGCGTGACGGACGTGGAAGACGGTCAAACGGTGACCGTGGTATTAAGCGACGGCACCAATGAAGTGAGCGTCGAGGCAGTAGTTGAAAACGGCGCCTATGTGACAGAGCCAACCGATGTCAGCGCCTTTGCCGATGGCACCATTACTGCGACCGCCAGCGTGTCGGATGTCGCGGGCAACCCGATTTCAGCCGAAGACAGCGTTGAGCTGGATAACACCGCGGCGATCACCACCAGTATTGATAAAACCGATGATGGCGTGATCAATGGCAACGGCGAAAGCGCTCAAGTTGTTGTGCGCGGGTCGGTTAGCGATGTCGAAGACGGTCAGACTGTTACTGTGGTTCTGAGCGACGGCACCAATGAAGTCAGCGTTGAAGCGGTGGTCGAAAACGGTGAATACGTAACTGAAGCCACCGATGTCAGCGCCTTTGCCGATGGCACCATTAGCGCGACTGCGAGTGTCTCGGATGTCGCGGGCAACCCGATTTCAGCCGAAGACAGCGTTGAGCTTGATAACACCGCCGTCATCACCACCAGCATTGATAAAACCGCTGACAGCGTGATCAATGGCAACGGCGAAAGCGCTCAAGTTGTTGTGCGCGGCAGTGTGACGGACGTTGAAGACGGTCAAACGGTGACTGTGGTTCTGAGCGACGGCACGAACGAAATCAGCGTCGAGGCCGTGGTTGAAAACGGCGCGTATGTCACAGAGCCGACCGATGTCAGCGCCTTTGTCGATGGCACCATTAGCGCCACCGCCAGCGTGTCGGATGTGGCGGGCAACCCGATTTCAGCCGAAGACAGTGTTGAGCTTGATAACACCGCCGCCATTACCACTAGCATCGATAAAACCGAGGATGGTGTGATCAATGGCAACGGCGAAAGCGCTGAGGTCGTGGTGCGCGGGTCGGTTAGCGATGTCGAAGACGGTCAGACTGTTACTGTGGTTCTGAGCGACGGCACCAATGAAGTCAGCGTTGAAGCCGTGGTCGAAAATGGTGAATACGTCACTGAAGCCACCGATGTCAGCGCCTTTGTTGATGGCACTATTACTGCCACCGCCAGCGTGTCGGATGTAGCCGGCAACCCGATTTCAGCCGAAGACAGCGTCGAGCTTGATAACACGGCTGAAATTACCGTTAGTCTTAATGACACCGATCAAATTATTAACCAGTTTGAGCAAGACTCCGTTGTTTTCTCTGGAAGCGTTACAGATATTGAGCCTGGCCAGCCAATTACCCTGACATTAACCGACAGTAACGATCAAGAAAAATCCGTAACTACCAACATTGATCAAAATGGTCAGTGGCAAGTTACAAGCGATCAAGTTCAAGAACTCGCGGATGGGGATATAGTGGTTCATGTTGCTGTCAGCGATCAAGCGCTAAACCCAGCGGAAGCGAATGTAACCTTTGTTAAAGATACTCAAGCAAGTCTAACTATTGCGATTGAACAAACTGATGACGGGGTAATTAATGGCAACGAAGAGCAATCTCTCATGTCCCTATCTGGAACTGTTGCAGAAATTGAAGATGGTCAGAGCGTTTTAATCCAAGTTTCCGATGGTGTTAACCCGACGATTGAAGTGTCTGCTTCGGTGGTTGATGGTTTATATCGTGTCGAGAATATTGATATTTCTTCATTGAACAATGGCACGATCACCGCGTCAGCCAGTACACAAGATGTGGCTGGTAATACCGCTAGCGCAGCAGATTCGGTGCAACATGATAAGTTGGCAAGTATCACCGTTGACATTGACGATACCAGTGATTTTGTCATCAATGGCAACAGTGAAAATACCCAGGTTGATATTTCGGGTACGGTTTCTGATATTGAAGATGACCAAGTTGTTACTGTCGTGGTAAGCGATGGTAGTGAAAGTTTAACCTTCACCGCTCAAGTGAATAATGGCCGTTACCTTATCGAGGGAGTGGATCTCTCTTCGTTAAATGATGGCACCTTAACCGCTGTGGCAAGTGCCTTAGATGTTGCAGGAAATCTCGCGCAAAATTCAGACACGGCAGAGCATGATAAAATTGCCAACACTACCATCGAGGTTGACGCGACCGATCTAGTTGTCAACAACAGTGAAAAAGGTCATGTCGTGGTGACCGGCGTGGTTGAGGATATAGAGACTGGTCAAACAGTCTCGGTCACCTTTAGCGATGGCTCTTTGAGTAAAACGGTGACGACTAGCGTTGATGACAATGGCCAATGGCAAATAGAACCTTCGGATATCAGTGACTTAGCCGATGGTGAGATATCAGCTCAAGTGAGTATTTTTGATCAAGCGGGTAACGAAGCAACCAACAGCAGTGTATTTGAAAAAGATACTCAGGCAACCATTACATTAGATGTCAACGATGATGTGATTAATGCGGCTGAAGATGAAGCCGTCGTCATCAGTGGCCAAGTTGGTGATGTCGAATCAACCAATGTGGTGACGTTGACATTCACTGACCAATTCAATTCAGACCTTGTATTAGAAAACATCGCATTGGATGAGCAGGGCCGCTGGACGGTGAGCAATGCGGATATCAGTACTTTAAGCGATGGTCAGATTGATGTTGCTGTCAGCGTATTTGATGATGCCGGTAATGAAGCCGTTAATCATGCTAATTTTATTAAAGACACCCAAGCGACCACCTCACTAACCGTTGCTGATGACTTAGTGAATGCAACCGAGCAGCAAAGTGTACTCATTAGTGGACAGAGTGCTGAAATTGAGCCAACCAATACAGCTAAAGCAACCTTTACTGACAGTGATAACAAGCAGGTCGTTATTGATGGTATTGCTTTAGATGGCGATGGAGCTTGGTCCGTTAATGCCGATATATCCTCGTTGCTCGATGGCAATATTAATGTGTTGATCAGCATTTTTGATGATGCGGGTAATGAAGCTGTCAGCCAATCGAGCTTTGAAAAAGATACGCAAGCAGAGGTTTCAGTCAACGTTGGTGACGATGAGTATATCAATGCGCAAGAGCAAAATAGTGCGGTCATAGCCGGTAATGTAGATGATATTGAGGCGGGTCAAGAGGTTGATATTACCCTCAAAGACAGTGATAACAGTATCGTTCTGACCGGCACGGTTGAGGTTGACGACCAAGGCAATTGGCAGTTAGAAAGCAGCATCTTACGTTTCTTATCCGATGGTGAGTACAGCGTTGAAGTCAGCAGTGAAGATATTGCCGGTAATCCTGCAGTTGATGTGCTTAATTTCACTAAAGATACCCTTGCTAGTACAACGATTGCGCTTAGCGACAATGTATTTAATGCAACGGAAGTGAATGACTTATCCGTCACTGGCGTGGTCAGTGATATTGAATTGACCAATAAGGTTTCCGTGACATTGACGGACACTGACGGCAAGACCATCACCCTTGATAACATCGATATTGACAGTGACGGTCAATGGCAGATTAATAATCAAGATATATCAACATTAGCCGACGGCAGTATTACTGTCTCGGTCAATGTATCGGATTTAGCCGGTAACACCGCAACTAACCAAGCGAGCTTTGTCAAAGATACTTACGCTGAGCTTTCGGTCGAGATTGACGATACTGCGGACGATGTGATTAACGGCAACAGTGAAAACACCGCCGTAACGCTCAGTGGTACGGCGCTCGGGATTGAAGATGGTCGTACGGTGACAGTCGAAGTGACTGACGGCACCGCAACCTTGACCTTTAGCGCCGAAGTGAGCAATGAAGCCTATGTCATTAACAATGCTGACATCTCTGATTTAGCCGATGGCACGATCACCGCGAATGCCAGCGCCAGTGACAGCGCCGGTAACCAGGTGACGGCCCAAGATGCTGCCATTCACGATAAGACTGGCGTGACTACTATTGAGGTGGCGACTGGCAATGACAATGCGATTAACACCAGTGAACAGGGTTCGGTGGTGGTCAGCGGCGTGATTGAAGAAGCCGACAGTACACAAACTGCCACAGTGGTCTTTACCGATGAGAACGATGACACCGTTGAAATTAGTGGCGTCGCGATCGATTCTGATGGCAACTGGGCGATTGACTCGACGTCGATCAGCGATTTAGCCGATGGTGAGATTACGGTCTCGGTTAGTGCGTTGGATGTGGAGGGTAACCTCGCCACCAATAACACTACCTTTAGTAAAGACACCACCATTGACATCACGGTAGATATTAATGATACCGATGACAACGTCATTAATGGTAACAATGAAAATACGCAAGTGGCGATTACCGGTACCACGACTGGGGTAGAAGATGGCCAAACCGTGACCGTCACGGTGCGCGATGGCGACGGAAATAGCGAAATCTTTACCGCAACAGTTTCAAATAATGCTTACCAAATTAGCGGCGCGGATGTTTCTGCGCTCAATGATGGCACGCTCACCGCGAGAGCGGAAGTGTCGGATGTGGCGGGTAACAGCGACTTTGCTGAAGATAGCGCGACTCACGATAAAACCGCCAGCACGACCATTGAGGTAGCAAGCGGTGATGATGTGGTCAACAGCGATGAGCAATCGAATGTGGTCATCAGCGGTGTGGTTGCCGAAGCGGATGAATCGCAAACAGCCACAGTGACCTTTAGCGATGAACAAGGTCAGTCGGTTGTGGTAAATAACGTTGCGGTCAATAGTGATGGTGAATGGCAAATTGCCCCATCGGATATCAGCAGCTTAGACGATGGCGAGATCACCGTTAGTGTCAGCGTGCTCGATGTTGAAGGTAACTTAGCGCAAAACACAACAAGCTTTAATAAAGACACCTACGCTAATCTTTCGGTTGAAATTGACGATACTGCAGACGATGTGATTAACGGCAACAGTGAAAACACCACCGTAACGCTCAGTGGTTTGGCGCTCGGGATTGAAGATGGTCGTACGGTGACAGTCGAAGTGACTGACGGCACCGAGACCTTGACCTTTAGCGCCGAAGTGAGCAATGAAGCGTATGTCATTAACAATGCAGACATCTCCGATTTAGCCGATGGCACGATCACCGCGAATGCCAGTGCCAGTGACAGCGCCGGTAACCAGGTCACGGCCCAAGATACTGCCATTCACGATAAGACCGGCGTGACCACCATTGAAGTGGCGACTGGCAATGACAATGCGATTAACACCAGCGAACAGGCTACAGTGGTGGTCAGCGGGGTAATTGAAGAAGCCGACAGTACACAAACTGCCACTGTGGTCTTTACCGACGAGAACGATGACACGGTTGAAATTAGGGGGGTCGCGATCGATTCTGATGGCAACTGGGCAATTGACTCGACGTCGATCAGCGGTTTGGCCGATGGTGAGATCGCGGTCTCAGTCAGTGCGTTGGATGTCGAGGGTAACCTCGCCACCAATAACACCACCTTTAGTAAAGATACCACGATTGACATTACGGTAGATATTAATGATACCGATGACAACGTCATTAATGGTAACAGTGAAAACACGCAAGTGGTGATTACCGGTACCACGACTGGGGTTGAAGATGGCCAAACCGTCACGGTCACGGTACGCGATGGTGACGGAAATAGCGAAGTCTTTACCGCAACGGTTTCAGATAATGCTTACCAAGTTAACGGCGCGGATGTCTCAGCGTTAAACGATGGCACACTCACTGCGAGAGCGGAAGTATCGGATGTAGCGGGTAACAGCGACTTTGCTGAAGATAGCGCGACTCACGATAAAACCGCCAGTACGACCATTGAGGTAGCAAGCGGTGATGACGTGGTCAACAGCAGTGAGCAAACCCATTTCCAAGTCAGTGGTCAAGTCACGGACATTGAAAATACACAAGCGGTCAAAGTCACCCTGATTGACTCTGATGAGCAACCAATGGTGATCGAAAATATCGCGATTGACAGTGATGGAGGCTGGCAATTACCAGAAACGAATATCTCGATACTTGCCGATGGTGATATTCGCGTCACGGTTAGTGTGTTTGACCAAGCGGGTAATGAAGCGATTAACTCGACTCAATTTAATAAGGACACACAAGCAAGTATTACCATTGCCACTGAAGATAATGACGTTTTAATCAATGATGTCGAGAAAACCGCGGTGGTGATCACAGGGCAAAGCAGTGAAATTGAAGTCGGACGAACGATTGACCTAGTTATTGAAGATACCTTGGGTGAAACCGTCGAGACACAAGTGACTATCGCAGAAGGTGGTCAGTGGGTGAGTGAGGCTTTGGATCTCAGTGCACTGTCTGATGGTGCTCTCTCAATTACTGCGACAGGAACCGATCTCGCTGGTAATGAAGCAATCGGTACTCTAAATGTGGTTAAAGATACTCAGAGCGGTATCAGTGTAGAAATTGACGACGATAATCGCATCAATAACGAAGAGCAAGCCGATGCGAGAGTATCAGGTCAGGTAACGGATGTTGAAGCAAACCAAGTCGTTGATGTGACAATTAAAAATGCGGCGGGTGAGTCTGTCTTTACCGGCACTGCCGTGGTGGATGAGTTAGGTAACTGGCAGTTAGACAGTTCGATTTTAAGTGTTTTATCTGACGGTGATTATCGCGCTGAGGTGAGCACTAGCGATGTCGCAGGTAACCCAAGCAGCAGCTTTGTCGACTTTACCAAAGACACTCAAGCGAGCACCACTATTGAACTGGCTGATGACGTCGTAAACGGCACCGAGCAGACCGCGGTAAGTATCAGTGGTCAGGTTGATAATATTGAAGATACTAATACGGTTTCTGTGACATTGACGGATGCTGACGGTAAGACCATCACCCTTGATAACATCGATATTGACAGTGACGGACAATGGCAGATTACTGATCAAGATATTTCCACATTAGCCGATGGCAGTATTACCGTCTCGGTCAATGTATCGGATTTAGCCGGTAACACCGCAACTAACCAAGCGAGCTTTGTCAAAGATACTTACGCTGAGCTTTCGGTCGAGATTGACGATACTGCGGACGATGTGATTAACGGCAACAGTGAAAACACCGCCGTAACGCTCAGTGGTTCGGCGCTCGGGATTGAAGATGGTCGTACGGTGACAGTCGAAGTGACTGACGGCACCGAGACCTTGACCTTTAGCGCCGAAGTGAGCAATGAAGCCTATGTCATTAACAATGCAGACATCTCTGGTTTAGCCGATGGCACGATCACCGCGAACGCCAGCGCCAGTGACAGTGCCGGTAACCAGGTTACGGCCCAAGATACTGCCATTCACGACAAGACTGGCGTGACTACTATTGAAGTGGCGACTGGCAATGACAATGCGATTAACACCAGTGAACAGGGTTCGGTGGTGGTCAGCGGGGTAATTGAAGAAGCCGACAGTACACAAACTGCCACAGTGGTCTTTACCGATGAGAACGATGACACGGTTGAAATTAGTGGTGTCGCGATCGATTCTGATGGCAACTGGGCGATTGACTCGACGTCGATCAGCGATTTAGCCGATGGTGAGATCGCGGTCTCGGTCAGTGCGTTGGATGTGGAAGGCAACCTCGCCACCAATAACACCACCTTTAGCAAAGACACCACCATTGACATTACGGTAGATATTAATGATACCGATGACAACGTCATTAATGGCAATAGTGAAAATACGCAAGTGGCGATTACCGGTACCACGACTGGGGTAGAGGACGGTCAAACCGTGACCGTCACGGTGCGCGATGGCGACGGAAATAGCGAAATCTTTACCGCAACAGTTTCAAATAATGTTTACCAAATTAGCAGCGCGGATGTTTCTGCGCTCAATGATGGCACGCTCACCGCGAGAGCGGAAGTGTCGGATGTGGCGGGTAACAGCGACTTTGCTGAAGATAGCGCGACTCACGATAAAACCGCCAGCACGACCATTGAGGTAGCAAGCGGTGATGACGTGGTCAACAGCGATGAGCAATCGAATGTGGTCATCAGCGGTGTGGTTGCCGAAGCGGATGAATCGCAAACAGCCACAGTGACCTTTAGCGATGAACAAGGTCAGTCGGTGGTGGTAAATAACGTTGCGGTCAATAGTGATGGTGAATGGCAAATTACCCCATCGGATATCAGCAGCTTAGACGATGGCGAGATCACCGTCAGTGTCAGCGTGCTCGATGTTGAAGGTAACTTAGCGCAAAACACAACAAGCTTAACTAAAGATACCACGGTGAATATCGATATTGATACCACCGAAAATGGCATCAACAGTCGCGCTTTTAAAGCTGGTGACATTACTTCCTTGTCTGGTAGTACCGATGCGGAACAAGGCTCTATCGTTACTTTGGTTGTTTCTGATGGTGTGAATCAAGAAACGATCAATACTGCGGTTGATGCGAATGGCGAATGGCAAGCAAACGGTATTGATGTCAGCGGATTAAACGAGACTCAGCCATGGACTATTACCGCTTCTGTTTCTGATAATGCTGGCAACTTAGCTCAAGATGACACCCCAATTCTGGATGCCCTAGATACCCAAACATTGAATGAAAATGATTTGTTAGAAGGGGGAACGAGCACAGCAACCTCAAACGTTAACAGCTCGAACGCGGCGTTGTCGTTAAGTGCTGACCAAAGTGGTCTTGCAGGCCTAACGGTCGATAATCAAGCCGTCAGTGTGGCGGTGGCCAGCGATGGCCAGTCATTAGAAGTGCGCGACAGTAACAACAACTTAGTGATCAGTATTGTGCTATTAGGGACTCAGGTCTCAACCACGTTACACGCATCAGTTGACCACGAGAGCGCTAGCTTGAGTACCGATATCTTTGTCGATGCTTTACAAACTGACAGTGACGGCACCAGTGAACTGATTGTGGTACCGACTGAACTTGTGATTAACGACTCAGCACCAATCAGCCAAGACGATACCTACACGGTGACCGAAGCGTTAACCGGTGACGATAATAACGGTAATCTGCTCGATAACGATACCACATTAGATGGCGATGCTGTGTTGACGAGTGTGGTTTTTGGGGCGGACACATACACAGTGACTCAAGACACGCCAGCAGTGGTCGAAACTGGCGAAGGGACACTCACTGTCAATCAAGATGGTAGTTGGACCTTTGCGGCGCTGGATAATCGCGACTCATCAACCCCACCAAGCTTTAGTATTGATTACACCATTACTGACAGTGACGGTGTGAGCACATCAACCAGTGAAGCGACCTTTACAGTACAAGATGGCACAGCAGGGCAGTTTAGCTATGTTACGGCCACTTATACCGAGGGAGTCTATGGTCAGACAGCGACGAAAAATAAGACCTTCTCAATTGCTGCGGGCTCTGACCAAATTGATGCGGACTCGATCGTTTTTGATGATACGGTTGCCGACTTAGACGCTCTTGGGCTAACCAGTGCAGGAGACAGTATTACTTTTGAGCTGCTTCCAGATGGTAAAACCATCATTGGTAGTACCGATAGCAGTGAAGTGATCCGCTTTACAGTGAGTACAGAGCAAGACGCTGATGGTAAGAGCATTGATGGTAATGTCGAAACACTCATTACCTTGCCTATTGATAATCCAAGTGGTAATTCGGTCAATTTTGACTTGTCACTTTATGGAGAAGACAACGATGGCACGGTGATTAATGGTGCGGGCAATGTGACGATCACACTTAATGATGGCGACGCGCCAAGTCTAGCCAACATCGACAGCGCAGCTCTCGATGAATCTAACTTGGCCAGCGGTTCCAATGTCGCCACCGGCCAGCTTGATACTGTACTTGGCAGTGATAGTTTTGAGGATTTAACCTTTGCCAATATCGCTAGTCAGCCAAGTTTAACGGCGGATGGTATTGCGGTTGAATATACGTTAAGTGCAGATGGAACCGTGTTAACCGCTCACACTGGGGATGTTAACGATCCTGTATTTATCGCTACTTTACCCGCGATTACGACGACGGAAAGTCAAACAGATTTGAGCTATCAAATTGAGTTGATTAGACCAATTGATAACAATGGCGACAGTTCGTTTGATCTTGCGATTGAATTGAGCGACCAAGATGGTGATGTCGCTGAAGATACTATTACGGTAACTGTCACCGATAGTGCCAATGCCACTCAAACGAGCCCTGAGCTTTCTGTGGCGGAAAATCCATCGCTTGATACCACAGACCAAAGTGATACTCAGACATTAACCATTACCGCAGGCGGTGAAGATGTGGTTGATTTGGTAATGAATGTCACCACAGGGGAGGCTGTCCTGGATAGCAATGGCAGCCCATTGACGCAAAATGGTCAGGCTATTACTTGGTTAGTCAATGGTGATGGCACTGCTCAAGGTGTGATTGGCAATGACGTTGTCTTCACGATTACTCTGCCTAGCACAGTTGAGGTGACCGCAGGGCAAAGTACGGACTACGATGTTTCGGTGACTTTGTCGGGCGCGATTGACCACCTTGATAGTCAAAGTGAAAACTTGTCTATCCAAGTCCCGATTGCCAGCTTAGACAATGATGGCACTCGCTCTGAAAGCGAATTTACTGTCTCGGTGGATGACGGTCAAAATGCCGTGGTATCGAGTTCTGTAGACAGCAGCCCAGCAGTTGATGAAGAGGGGCTTCGTACTGACGAGTCAGTCACCACCAGCGGTGAAATCAGTATCACTCAGGGCTCTGATGAGATTGTGGAAGTCAAGCTTGCCGATGGGTTTAGTTTTGATGGTTATACGTCAGGAGGCGAAGCGGTCAGTTTAGCCAGTGACGCAGACAGCAATGGCTGGTTTAACGCCACGGCGAATGTCGGAGAAGGCGGCACTAGCGATACGGTGTTTAGAGTCAAATTTAACGCTGACGGCACCTTTGACTATGAGCAATTTTATGCCCTAGACCACAGCAGTCAAGGGGAGGACACACTTGATGTGGTAGTAAATATTGTCGCGGTCGATGCCGATGGCGATATTTCAAATAGCAGCAATATTGTTATTGCTACGGTGACTGATGATACGCCAACCATCACCGGTGAATCTCGCACTTTGGTCGAGGGCGAAACCATCAACGTCAACCTGCTCGACAACCTAGTCGGCGGGGCCGATGGCGCGAGTGTCTCGAGCATTACTTACCAGGGGGTCGACAGAACGGTTGGTACCGACTTTAGTTTGGTGGATGAAAACAACAATACCTATGCAACGGCCACCATTAACGCGGATGGCAGCGTGACCATTGAGACAACGACCTTTAACTCAACAACAGCGGATTATATTGATGCGATCACCTATGAGATCACCGATGGCGATGGAGATATTGCTAGTGCTGATCTGAGTTTAACCGTCAGTGACGATATTGGAGAAATAACGGTGACGGCCACTGACATTAATGAAGATGGCAGTTCGACGATTACCATTGAGCTCAACCCCGGTGATATTGACCAAGGTGAAAGTGTGTCGCAAATTCGCATTCTCGCTTCGTCATTACAAGGCGGCAGTTTGTCACTCAATAATACGCCTCTCAGCCCTGATAATGACGGTTATTATGTACTGACAGTAGGAAATGGGCTGAGCGTTACTGACGGTGTGGCGACCATTGATGGCAGTTTAACCTTTACCCCGCTTGCTGATAGCTCAAATGAAACACAAGATATTAGCCTAGAGATTGATGCAACGGTGTCGACTAACAATGGCGATCGCACCTATACGGCGACTCAGGAAATTTCGGTGACTTCTGTTGCCGATACTCCGGACTGGTCTGCAGATAATGTTTACAGCTACAGTACGGCAGAAGACACGGCAGTCGATGTGGTTATCAGTGCTTCATTGAGCGATAGCGACGGTTCAGAAACCCTGACTTACCTCATCAGTGGGCTGGATGAAAACTTAGTATTAACGGCTAATGGTCGCACTTTGGCCAATGGCGATACCCTGTCAGAAAGTGAAGTGCAAAGTTTGCAAGTGTCTGGAGATGAGCATGTTTCTGGCAGCTACAACTTTAGCATCACCGCAATCGCGACCGAATCTGAAAATGACGACACAGCGCAATCCAATACGCAAACGGTGACGGTTGATATCACCCCAGTTGCCGATGAACCGCGCTTATTTGTCCGTAACCAGACGGTCGATGAAGACAGTTTGATCAACGCTAATCTTTTGTTTAGTGGTGAACTCGTTGACCAAGATGGCTCAGAAGTTCTGAGTTATGAAGTAGTTCTGCCCGACGGGTTTGAGTTGGTTGACAGTAACGGTGACCTACTGACGCAAAATAGCGAAGGAGCATGGTTGGTATCGGACAGTGACTTAACGGCAGATAATGTCTTTGTGCGACAAGCGCAAGACATCAGTCGCGCCAATGATACGGTATACCAAGTCCAGGTAGTGGCCATAGCGACAGAACAAGCCGATACCAGCAACCCTGCCACCACAGAGTTAAAAACACTTGAACTAACTGTTATCGGCCAAATTGATCCCCCTGAACTTGATGAAGCAAACAGTAATGCCAATTGGGCCTTTGCCGAGGTTGACGAGAATAACTTCACGTTAACCAACGAAAGTGGCGTGGAAGACACTCGCTTGCAAATGGACTTTTTGATTACGACATCCGATATCGATGGCTCTGAATTTATCAGTTTAGTGATTTCTGAATTGCCAGACAGTGTGGTGTTGGTTGACGTCAATGGCGATCCTGCCGACTTGCCGATTGTTGGGCGAGATAGCAACGGCAACCCAATGTACAGCTTGCCAGCCACGGAAATGGAAAATTACTACCTTGAACCGGTCGGCGACTTTAGTGGCGAGGTGAGCTTTAATATTAAAGTTGTCCCTACAGAGTCAGATGGTGACACGTCAGATTATAATATTGCGGTTACGACCGAGTTTAATCCTACGGTAGACAACAATAGTGCCAGTTTAGCCACGGCAGTGGTCGGCAATGAAGACACGCCAATCGCGTTGGACTTTAACCCTAGCCTACTCGACAGTGATGGGTCGGAATCGATCACTGGTGCTGTGATTACCGCAATACCCGATTCGACCACCTTATATGTCGATGGCGAGGCGGTTGAGTTGCCGATAGAGGGGTTA
This sequence comes from Vibrio sp. HB236076, assembly GCF_040957575.1. Taxonomy (NCBI): domain Bacteria; kingdom Pseudomonadati; phylum Pseudomonadota; class Gammaproteobacteria; order Vibrionales; family Vibrionaceae; genus Vibrio; species Vibrio sp. HB236076. Next base: position 2,165,923 of record NZ_CP162601.1, on the reverse strand, counting down.
AATTTGGCAACATTAGTTAGGGACGGTGAAACCCTCAGTGATGTCTTGACCAGCGATCGTGTTACCTTACAGGGCGATGATGACTTTTCTGGTCAGCTGACGGTAGAGATGTCTTATACCGTTACCGACAGTTCCAATGTGGGCAATGCTGAGCAAGTGATTAACAGCGAGGTCTCAGTGACCGTCAATGGTGTCGTTGATGTCAACTCGGCCAGTGAAGCCGATGCAGAAGTGACCCGTATCGAAGCGACCGACGACACGCTGGTATCGACAAGCAGAACACTCTCTTTAGATGGAGCAGTGACGTTCACCGAAGCAGATATCGATGGCTCGGAATACATATCTTATATTGAAGTGATTTTACCCAGTGATTCGGTGATTGAAGTTGTACATGCTAATGGGGCGCTCCCGGATGGCAGTGGGCGCTGGGTCATTCCAATTGATGCAGGAACCAGTGCCAGTGAAGTCGATATTGTTGATTTGTTGGCAGGAGTGACACTTGAAGCGCAAAGCTCGACTGGGGTGATTGAAGTGACCGTTGGCGCCCGTGTGGTCGATGGCAGTAATGCCACTGTATTGCAAGATACGTTTACGGTTGATTTTAATGTTTCTGGTCAAGGCAGTACATCACAAGCTTCAGAAGTTGGTCAGTTACAAATCACCACCATTGACGCGATAGAAGATGAGACCGTTGATTTGACCGGTCATATCAATACATCGTTAACCGACGATGCCAATGATACCGTCACTATTTACATTCTTGGTGAAGACTTGCCAGAAGGGATGGAAATTTCGGGCAGCGGTGTGGTTGCTATCCCCGGCAGCGATGGTGAAATCAGTGAATACATCATTCCTGAGTCCGCCTTAGAGAGTTTGTCGTTTAACTCTGCAGGGACTGATTACTCAGGCCAATTGGACATTCCTGTTCGTATTGTGGCGGTTGATAACGACAGTGGCGATCGCTACGTCGATGAATCCCAATCTTTACAAGTCGATATCACGCCAGTCACTGATGGCGGAGAGTTTACTGCTGTGGTTTCAACCATTGCTGAAGACAATAGCGACACCTCTTTAGGCCTGAGTCTCAATCTGACCGATTCAGACGTTGCTGACTCCGACCCATTGATCAACGGTGGGGTCGAATCACTCGACTTTACCCAACCGATCATCATTACTTTGCAAGCCGGCGTGGGGTTGTATGACCCAAGTGGTTTGTTTACCGATAATGGTGATGATACTTACACCTATAACGGTACTGAAGCACAGTTTAGTGATGCGCTGGCACAGGTCGGAGTGATTCCTGTGGCCAACCAAGCTTCAGAGGATGTGGTGATTGAGTTATCGGCAACGGTTAAAGACGCCGCGCAACTATCTACTGGCACGGTCAACGCCAGCGGCCAGATTACCAGCACCATTAGTGTTGGCGTAACGGCGGTAACGGATGCTGCACAACTGTCGGCTGCCAACCAATCTGGTGTCGAAGATAACGCTATTGTACTTGATGGGTTATCTGCCTCCCTTATTGATGACGATGGTTCAGAGTCACTGTCGATTACCTTATCTGGGGTGCCACAAGGCTCGATTTTACAGGACGCTGAAGGCAATGAATTAGTCAATAACGGCGCTGACGGCGGCGACCTTAACGGGGTGACGACGAACAGCTGGACGGTGACGAAAGCGCAACTCGATGCTGGGATAGTCCTCACGCCACCACTCGATTTTAGTGGTGACATTCCCTTAACCTTAACCGCTCTGACTCAAGACCAAGGTGCTGAGATCGTTGAAACTTCGGTTGATTTTGTGTTGTCAGTGTCGCCAGAGGCCGATGCACTCGACTTTTCTAAGCAGCCACTAGCCAATAATGAAGGGCTTGAGGATGACTCAATCACCATCGACTTTGCCGCATACAGTGAAGAAGCCGATGATACTGAGCAAATTGAGCTAACCGTGACGATAGCGGCTGATTCGGATAGCAGTGCTTTGTTTAACTTGACGGGCAATGCCTTTATTCAAGTTGAAGGGCAAACGGTCTACTTTGCTGAAAATGACAACGGCGATTACAGTGCGACCCTGATCAGTGACAGCAGTAGTATTGAAAACTTTGATTTTAATGGCGGTGGCTTAGCCTTTGGTCAATTCAATATGAATGTTGAAACGACCGTAATCGATAGCGCTGAAATCAATGGAGAGACCGTAACTTCACGAGGTGAAAGCCAAAGTGCTAACTTCACCGTGACCTTAGAGCCACAAGTGGACACTCCGGTATGGGCATCAATCGGTAATATTTCTAGCAGTACCACCAATAACATCGATTTGGGCTTAGATTTGGATTTGCAAAACCCTGCTACAGGTGAAACCGCGTATGTGGCCATTACTGGATTACCGAGCGGTTACAGCTTCAGCCACGGTGACTTTGATTCCGAAAATGGAACTTGGACCGTTGGCATCGATGATATTGAATCACTTTCTATTGTGAATGCGAACAGCGGTGATAGTTTTGACTTAACCATTACTGCGACTGCGGAGCTCGATGGTGAGCAAGCCAGTGCGGATTCCGAAGTGATTACGGTGAGTGTCAGTGCCAATGCCACGGCGTCGTCATCGAGCGATAGCTCAGATATGTCAGCCTCATCAAGCAGTAGCGATAGCTCCAACGCCGATGAGATCCTGACTCAAGGAGAAAGTGCATCATGAGACTAAACGTTTCTAATACAGAGTTACAACAACTCGGGGAGGAAGTGGCAGCGACGCTGCACCTTTCTCATCAAGCGGATAATTTGTTATTGGGCTTACCCAGTGGTCATTATGCGATTCACCATTTAGAGCAAGCATTAGCGAATATTAATGTGCTCTCGCACAAACAAAACCCCAACCATGACATTGTTTATCCTGCATTGATTGTTGATATACAAGGCGATATCTGGTTATACACAGACGATTACGCCTGTGATTATTGCTCGAACCCAGAGTTAAGTAGAGAGCGCAATATTGTCGATATAGAGCCGGTAGTCAGTTGGTATTTAACTCATAAAAAGGTCACAGATAAACGCGCAGAGCAGTTGCACAAGCGGGTGCCTAACTGGCTACTCCCCGTTTGGCAACAAATTAGGCCTTACTATCGCGCTTTGCTGATTGGCTCTTTAACCATTAATATGCTGGCACTGGTCGTGCCGCTATTTACCATGAATGTCTACGATCGTGTTGTGCCAAACGCCGCGTTAGATACGTTGTGGATGCTGGCTCTAGGGGCATGTATTGCCGTTGCTTTTGATTGGTTGTTAAAACAATCCCGCAGTCATTTGACTGACGCCGCTGGCCGTCAAATTGATTTACGAGTCAGCAGCAAAATGTTTTCTCGCGTTCTCGGTATGCGCCTTGAGCATCGCCCATTATCATCGGGTGCTTACGCCAAGCAAGTTCAAGACTTTGATACCGTCAGAGAATTTATCACTTCGGCAACCTTAGTCTCTGTGGTCGATTTGCCATTTACGTTGTTGTTTATTGGCTTAATTGCTTGGCTAGGAGGGGCCATTGTTCTCGTGCCTATTACCGTGCTGACATTGGTCATTTTGTTGAGCTTAATACTGCAAAGCCATTTGAGTCAGAGCGTAGAAGAATCGGCCAAACTTTCCACTCAAAGACAAGCTTACTTGATTGAAAACCTCAATCAATTGGTCGAGCTTAAGCAGGCTAATGGCCAGGCGAAAGCACAAGAGAAACTTGAGCAAACACTCTCGCAAATGGTCGACTGGCAAATACAAGCGCGTCACAGTGCCAGTACTATGACTCACTCGGTCATGGGGTTAAGTCAGTTAAACTCAATCGCTCTGATTGTTGTTGGCGTCTATCTGATTAGTGCTGGGCAAATGAGTATGGGAGCGCTAATCGCCATTGTGATGATTAGTGGTAGAGCATCGAATTCAATTGCCTCAATTGCCAGTTTATTACTCAAGTACCGCCAAACGAAAACGGCAATGGAATCAGTAAAAAGTATTTTAATGCTCGATCAGGAACAAAAACCTGGCGATCACACGATTGATGCTGACTTAAGTGGTCAATTTACTGCGCGACATCTAGGGTTTAAGTATCAAGACCATGACATGGACGCGTTATACAGTCTTAATTTTGACATCCAAACTGGCGAAAAAATTGGATTATACGGCAATGCGGGATCCGGTAAGTCGACGTTATTGGCTATTTTAGCCGGCCAGTATCAAGGAACTGCTGGTCAGTTGTTGATCGATGATATTGACATTCGTCATTGGTCTTTGAGTGCTTTGAGAAGGCAGACGGGGTGGGTATCACAAAACCCCAATTTATTTTTTGGTTCAGTATTAGAAAATATTACATTGGGAATGAACAATATAGCGCCGGAAAAGCTGGCAAGTGCGCTGACACAATCTGGCGTCACTCGCTTTATCGACCGCTTAGAGTCAGGCCTAGAAACCCAAGTGGGCGAGTTTGGTCGCAATTTATCTGGCGGTCAGCGACAAGCCGTGAGCGTGGCTCGGGCACTGTTACACCAGCGTTCAGTGCTGTTACTCGATGAGCCTTCTTCCTCGATGGACAATGGCCAAGAACGTCAATTGATAGAAACGTTAAAACAGCGAAGAGAAACGCTTGTTATTGCGTCACATCGCAAGGAGCTATTGCAACTGTGTGATCGAATTTTTGTGCTTGATCACGGGCGGTTAAAGTCAATTGAGACCCCTGCAAGTTTGTTTAAATCGACAAGTTCTAAGGTGCGTTTGGTCAGTAAACGCGTTGAAGCCGTTAGTCCAAAATAAGGATAAGAGGTAGATATGGCCGATCTCTATATGGGGCAGCTTTACGCAGCAAAACAATCGAAACGGTTAACTTGGCTGGTTTTTTTATTAGTTATTGCCTTTGTCGTGTGGGCCGCTTATGCCCAGATTGACGAAGTGGTGGTGGGGCAAGGTAAGGTGATCCCCGCTCAGCGAGTACAAACAATAGAATCACTGGATGGCGGAACCCTAAAGCAAGTTTTGGTCACCGAGGGGCAACTTGTTGAGGTCGGGCAACCCTTGTTGTTAATTGACGAAACCCGTTTTGCGGCGGCTTTTGCTGAATCGAGCCAAGAGCGAGAAGCCTTATTGGCACGACGAAACCGCCTCACGGCAGAACTGAAAAGTGTGAAAGCCGATAGTGCTCTCGCCACTGGGGTTGCAGTGGTGTCAACGCGCATTGCAAGAGATGGAATTTCGGCAAGTGTCTATCAACAGGCAGAAAATACTTACAACACAAGACTGACCCAAGTGCAGTCGCGCATTGAACAAAAAGTACAAACCGTCAGGCAACAACAACAAGCGATTAATGAGCAGAAAGCCAATATCAATGCTTTGACCCAACGTTTGCGGTTGATAAGTCGCGAGGTGGCATTAACGACCAGCGCCGTGGAGGCTGGGGCCGTTGCGGAGATGGAGTTAGTTCAGTTACAGGGCGATCAGATCGGTGTCCGAGGTGAACTGAATCGAGCGAAAGCACTATTACAACAACTGTTGGCGGCGAAATTACAAGCGGAAGAAGAAAAAAATGCCGTAGTGTTTGATTATTTAGCCGACACTCAAAATCAACTTGATGAAGTATCTAATGAGTTAGCCAAAATCAATCAAAGCAGTAAAGCGCTTGAAGACCGTGTGGTTAAAGCGCAATTGCGCTCACCGGTTAAAGGCACCGTGAAAAATATTGTTTCTCGCTCGATCGGCGGGGTGGTAAGCCCTGGGCAAGTGATGATGGAAATTGTGCCACAGGATGACCAATTATTAATTGAAACCCAGATACAGCCGCAAGATATCGGTTTTCTTCGTCAAGGCATGCCGGCGAAAGTGAAATTTACCGCTTTTGATTTTGTTATCTATGGTGGTTTAGATGGGCAAGTTGTCTATGTCAGCCCAGATGCCTCCTATCAGGAAGACGGCACCGCTTATTATACGGCGCACATCAAAACGCAAGATAACTACCTTGGACAGCATGCAATCATCTCTGGTATGCAAGCGCAGGTTGATGTACTAACCGGTAAAAAAACGATTCTCGACTATTGGTTAAAACCCGTATTGAGAGCCAAAACGAACGCGATGCGCGAACCATAAATGTATAAGGACTTTTTAATGAGGAAATTTTCCCTTTTAATGAGCTTGTCTCTGCTTTCAGGGGCATCTCAGGCGCTGACTTTGGAGCAGTCTGTTGCTCAAGCGTTGAATACTCACCCGAGGTTGATGGAGCGCTATGCATCATTTGAAGCAAAATATCGCGATAGACGAGGTGCATTCAGTGATTTTTTACCGCAAATCCGTTTGTATGCCGCATATGGTTATGAAGAGGTGGGTTACGACTCAGGTGATGAACTCGACAGTGATTTGGACCGCCGCGAATTGGGGCTTACCATTACTCAAATGCTGTTTGATGGCTTTCGTACGTCAAATGAGGTTGACCGTTTAGATTATGAAGCCAAAGCCGATCAGCAAGGCCTTATCTCGACCGCTGAAAACTTGAGTCTCGAAGTGGTACAAGTGTACCTTGACTTGATCAAAGCGGAAAAGTTGGTCGAGTTGTCGAGAAAAAATGTCGATCTGCATCAGTCAATTCTTGATGATATCAATCAAAGGCGCAAGCGAGGTTTATCGAGCGATGCCGATGTTGCGCAAGTCGAATCGAGATTGGCCACGTCAGAGTCCATTTTGCTGGTGGCAATGAATAATCTTTTAGATATCAAAGTCAATTACTATGACCTCGTTGGTGTGCAAGCACAAAATTTAGTTGACCCAAGACCGGATTATGAATTCATCCCGAATCGATTAGATGAAGCTGTCAATATCGCAAAACAGAACCACCCAGAAATCAGTGCTGCTATTTATGATACCAATGCGGCCAAAAAACAAATGAAACGCGATAAAAGTGGTTATTACCCAAGGTTTGATATTGAGGTTGATGTTAACCGCAATCGCAATATTTCTGGTGCTGAAGGGCGAGATGAAAATGGCCGCGTGATGTTAACCATGACTTATGATTTATTTAATGGTGGTCGTACTCGTGCAGAGTCGGAGGCCTCAGCATGGCGCTACCAAGAGTCTTTAGCCGTTAAAGACAATACGTTCTTAGAAGTGGAAGAAGCCACTAATTTTGCATGGAATGCCTATGTGTTTTTGGGTAAGCAAAAAGAGTTTTATCAAAAAAACGTTCATTTTGCTGAAATTGCTCAAAAAGGCTACGATACGCAATTTGAACTCGGGCGTCGTTCATTACTCGATGTCTTGGACTCACAAATTGAATTGTTTTCTGCACGTCGAAATTACATCGAAGCGGACTTTGATCAAAGAGAAGCAAAATACCGTCTTATTAATGCGACTGGTCGGCTGATCGAAGCATTAAGGGTCACTACCCCTAGTGTTTGGCGTTTAAAGGAGGACGACTAAATGAAATATTTATGTATCGCATTGGCTTTGATGATGGCCGCCTGTTCAACCCCAGATTATCAATACCAAGCCGAAAAACAGTTAAACGATTTAAATGATGACGACTTGGATGGGGTGATTAATCACCGTGATCAGTGTGCTGAGACGCCACTAAAGGCGGTGACGGATAACAACGGTTGCCCAGTCGAGAGCGATAAATATCATTATAGTTACAGTGTGATTAACTTTGGCTATGATCAGGACCGCTTGACTTTGGCATCGAGAACGAATGTCCAACTTCTATCTAAACGGTTAAAACGACTCGGAACTGGTGAATTGTACTTGATTGGTGATACGAGTGAGGAAGGCACCGTTGAATACAACCGAAAACTCGCTCAGCGTCGTATCAATGCAGTAAAACAGGCCCTGGCTGTGTTTGGCACCGGCGAGGTCAAAATCAAAGAAGAAAGTTTTGAAGATACCCAAAATATTCCGCAAGATATCAGTGGCCGCTATACTCGGGTAGTGGCGGTGATTAAGGTGCCTCGTAGTACTGATGTAGAAATGCAATTTGACGTGTACAACGCGACACAAAAGTACTGATCTTAGCGTTTCCTTAGACATCATTGAACGAGAATGGAATAACGAAAAAGGGTCGCCATTGCGGCCCTTTTTCGTTTCATTCTGAGTGACTCAAACGTGCTCAGTCTTCAAGCTCTGCCAGGCACATTTCTTGATAAATTTGCTCAACCCAAGTTTTGACTCGGTCGTCAGTGAGTTCAGGTTGGCGGTCTTCGTCAATACACAAACCGACAAACAGATCATCTTCACCGTCGACGATGGCTTTTGAAGCCTCAAATTCGTAGCCTTCGGTTGACGTGTATCCCAAGATGGTTCCACCTTTGGTTTCTACGATATCACGAACGGTTCCCATCGCATCACAGAAATATTCGGCGTAATCTTCTTGGTCACCACAGCCAAAAATAGCCACTAGCTTACTTGAAAAGTCAATTTGCTCGAGTTCTGGGAAGAAGTCATCCCAATCGCATTGTGCTTCACCGTAATACCAAGTTGGAATGCCGAGTAAAAGTAGATCGAAATTATCAATGTCTTCTTTACTGCTCTTCGCAATATCTTGCACGTGAACCAGTTTTGTACCGAGTTGCTGTTGAATCATTTTTGCAACGGCTTCGGTGTTTCCTGTGTCGCTACCAAAAAAGATACCTACACTTGCCATAGATTAATTACCTTTTATTTCAGTGTTACGGCGGCTTATATACAGTGGGTCTTGTCGTGAGACTATAGCATTGTTCATTTCAATGCTTCTGAAAACACAACTGAGACAACGCTGTGCCAGCACGGTCAATATTTTCTGCGCCAACTATAACACTATTAAAGTCTAAAGTTAATCGGCCTAACTCAGTTGATAAGTCAACGGATTTAGGTGGTTAAAAAGCGCCGTATGGCCCGGTTTACTTCTTGGGGTTTTTCGGCGTGTAACCAGTGGCCAGTGTTGGCAATAATGTGCGCTTTGGCCTGAGGAAACTGCGTCGTTATCTGTGTTTGAAACTCAGGTTTGATGTAATCTGAATTTGCGCCTTTTAGAAATAAAATGGGCAGTTGCGAGGCTGGCAAAGGCTGCCAATCCAGAATGTTATGATAGTTATCCCACAGTGAATCAACATTAAAGCGCCAAGCAAAAGTCTGGTCATTTTCTTTGTAAAGAGACTTGGAGAGAAATTGACATACTTCAGGTTGCTCAATGTGTTGAGCTAGCACCGAAAGGGCCTGTTGGCGTGAGTTGGGCCTTTGCTTGGCGACCGCTTTTAAACCGGCAAAGACGGCATCGTGGTGACGCTCTGGGTAGCGAACGGGTGCCATATCTAACACAACGGCTTTGGCACATTGTGTTGCAAGGCGTGCACTGAGCTGCATGGCGATTTTACCGCCCATGGAATGGCCTATAACAGTGAAGCCATCGATGTTTAACTGCCCTAATAACTGTGCGATATCGTCTGCCATCGCGGCATAGTTGTGCTCACTGTGATGGAAAGATTGGCCGTGGTTTCGGACATCGACGCTGATCACTCGGTGATCGGTGGCGAGATCTTTGGCCAATAAACCTAAGTTACTAAGACTGCCGAACAGACCGTGAATAAGGATCACACAAGATCCTTGACCTTCATCTTTATAATTGAGTAATTGTGACATTTTTAAGTTTCATTATTGGTTTTACGTAGAGTATCCGCTGGGATCTCGTTATAATCACCTTGAGTTTAAACATAGAGATTGTGAAAAGCGAATGAAAACAATAGAGGTTGATGAAGATCTATATCGATACATTGCGAGCCAAACTCAAGATATTGGTGAGAGTGCATCGGATATTTTAAGGCGACTTTTGCAAGTGGATGCACCATCGAAAAAAGTGGTCACACCCTCCGCGCCAGTGGAAAATCCACCAGTGACACCAGCTTGGCTTCAAGACAGCTCGGTTAATACCCTTGATACAACCAAGGCCATGAGAGAGTTGCTTATTTCCGATGAACTGGCCGGCAGCACGAAAGCCATCGATAGATTTTTATTGATTTTAAGTACGTTATATCGCTTATCACCCAAGTCTTTTGCTCAGGCAACTGAAGTAAAAGGTCGCAAGCGCGTGTATTTTGCTGACAACCAAGAGACCTTGTTAGCGCACGGTAAAACGACAAAACCAAGGGCTATCCCCGATACGCCATTTTGGGTGATTACCAACAATAACACCAGTCGAAAAAGGCAAATGGTTGAGCAAGTCATGGCGCATATGGCTTTTCCTCAAGAGCTGATCGACAAAGTGACTAACGCAATTTAATCACAAGGCCTCATTGTTGCCATCATGAGGCCTTTATTATAATAAAAGGACGTCAATTTATGGCTATTCACTCTCGAGCAGGGCAAAAAGCCCTACCACAGGATTTGATCAATATTCCTTACCTTGTCGCTCAATATTACGAGTTACAACCCGATGCCACACAAGCAGAGCAACGCGTTCAGTTTGGTACCTCTGGGCATCGCGGCACGTCGAGTAAAACCACGTTTAACCAGCTGCACATTCAAGCTATTTGCCAAGCGGTGGCGGAAGTACGTTCGAAAAATGGCATTAACGGTCCGCTTTTCTTAGGCAAAGACACCCACGCTTTATCGGAAGCTGCCATGGTAACGGCACTGGAAGTCCTAGTGGCCAATGGCGTGCCAGTAATTGTTCAAAAAGACAATGGTTACACGCCGACGCCTGGGGTTTCTCACGCGATTCTAACCCACAACGCCCAGAGTAAGGCGCTGGCTGATGGTTTGGTGATCACACCATCACACAACCCCCCACAAGATGGCGGCATTAAATACAACCCACCTCATGGCGGCCCTGCAGAAGCGACGATCACACAAGAAATCGAAGATCGCGCCAATGCGATCATTGTCGATGGTATGCGCGATCTGAAATCATTGCCTTACGCCGAGGTCGCTAACAGTGACTTAGTGGTGAGTAAAGATTTGGTCACGCCGTACGTCGACGATTTGATCAATGTTGTGGATATGGAGGCAATCAAAAAAGCCGGCTTGAAGTTGGGCGTTGATCCTCTTGGTGGCAGTGGCATTGATTATTGGCGTCAAATCGCCAAAACCTACCAATTGGATCTTACTTTGGTTAGTGAAGCGGTGGATCCGTCTTTCCAATTTATGTCACTGGACAAAGACGGCGTGATCCGTATGGATTGTTCTTCACCCTATGCCATGGCCAGCCTACTCGAACTGAAAGATGACTTTGATCTGGCGTTTGGCAATGATCCGGATTACGACCGCCATGGTATTGTCACGCCAAAAGGTTTGATGAACCCGAATCACTTCCTTGCGGTGTGTATCGATTATCTTTATCGTCATCGCCCGCAGTGGCAAGCTGATGTTGCTGTTGGTAAGACCTTGGTTTCGAGTGCCTTGATTGATCGCGTGGTAAGCGATTTGGGCCGTGAGCTATGTGAAGTGCCGGTTGGTTTTAAGTGGTTCGTTGATGGCCTTTACCAAGGCAAGTTTGGCTTTGGTGGAGAGGAAAGTGCAGGGGCGTCTTTCTTGCGTTTTGATGGCACGCCGTGGTCAACCGATAAAGATGGTATTATCCTATGCCTTCTCGCCGCTGAAATCACCGCCGTGACCGGTAAAACGCCTCAAGAGTATTACGAAGCGTTAGCGGACAAACACGGTGAATCGCAGTACAACCGTATTCAAGCGGTGGCCAACGGCCCACAGAAACAGGTATTGAAAAGCCTGTCTCCGGAGCAAGTGACGGCAGAGACTTTAGCGGGCGATCCCATTACAGCTCGTCTGACTCATGCTCCAGGCAATGGCGAAGCGATTGGCGGTTTAAAAGTCACCACTGATTTTGGCTGGTTTGCTGCTCGTCCATCGGGTACTGAAGAGATTTACAAAATTTATTGTGAGAGCTTTAAGGGAGAAGATCACCTTAAATTGATTGAGCAAGAAGCTCAACAAATCGTGAATCAAGTCTTCGCGAAAGAAGGTTTGTAATCCTTTTTGCCCTGCCAATAAGGTGGGGCAATATTTCACCTTCTTCTCAGTGGTAGGCATTGAGCCTATCTAATACCAATCTAACTATATAGCGGGTCACCTTAGCTGGTTAAAAAACTCGATAACGTCGTTAAGAAAATAACCTATAGAACAACAACTTACTGTGTCTTTTTGCCTTTTTCTCAAGCTTAATCCCACATTACCATTGAACACATACTTAATTAGATTGGTATAGCACTTTTGTGCCTCTTTTTTGTTTAATCTCATTATCAGTGACTGGTTTACTCAAACTTTGTTCTATTGAAACACACCTCACTCAGAGCCGGTTACCAACCTTTCCTGGCGATATCATCGTTTAGACACTCAATAAAATTCATCGTCATGTAACGGGTGACAAGTTAAGCAAATAGTTGGATTAATTAACTCTGTTCTCGTGTAAGTTCTCCTCACCTGGCCAATGGTCGGGGACGATAAACCAAAAGTCCCCGAGTTCAGAGCGACAGTGGACAAAGCCATCGGGTAAACAGCGTAATGCACTGCTTGAGTGTGGTCTATCGCCACTTGCCCATTGGTGTTTCTCTAAAGGGTAAAGCTTTTCGGTTACTTGAGGCCATTGATGGTGAAAGCACCAATAACCGGTAATGGCACTCGGGTTGATGACATACTTGGCACAGTCACTTGGGATGGGTTCATCATCGAATGGGTTGCGATATAGCCTGCCTTGCATTAGGAGCTTATGCCGATCGATGGAGTAACCGTATTGCGTTAGGAAAGGTGAAGTCGTTGACAATGGCAACTGGTGGTTGATCATGTGCATCAGTTTTTTGTCTAGTCTATCGCTGGCATTGGGCCCGTACCAATGCCCTTGGTACAGCAAATAGAATTTAATCGCCACTTCCCAATGTTCGATGCGATTATCGACGCCGACGATAAAATCGATGGCGCCTAGGGTACGGCCCTGGCTATTAATTTGAATTTCTTCTTCCAACAAAGTATAGCTTGGGCTGTGAAAAAACACGTGCTGGTATAAATACTGATAAATAAATCCTAAGCGGTGATTACCTTGATAGTCACCGCTTGGCATCGAATTGGGAAATGAGATGTTGGCGGCAGACTCGATGATCTCACCGGGCTCTAGCAAAGAAGGGGCGTTTTGGATCCAATGATAAAAAGAGTAGAAGGGATGCGTCATACCCGTGGGCTCCATAAGCTTTTCGACTTTTTTGTGTGAAATTGATATAACGGGTTACCGTTTTATATCCTGGCTTGGCAAAATGAATAACCTTGAACTAGAGCAAATACTAAATCAAAAGTTAAACGCATCACAGATCAAAGACTACTGTCCGAATGGATTGCAAGTTGAAGGACGTACTGAAGTCAAAAAAATCATCACGGGCGTTACGGCGTCAAAGGCACTTATTGAATATGCGATTGAGAAGCAAGCCGATGCGATTTTGACCCATCACGGCTATTTTTGGAAAGGGGAGCCTGCCCCTATCCGTGGGATGAAAGGACATCGAATTAAACAGCTTCTTATCAATGATATAAACCTGCTTGCTTACCATTTGCCACTCGATGTTCATGGTGAACTTGGCAATAACACCTTATTGGCACAACAACTGGATATTGAAGTGATCGGCGATCTCGATGCCGAGCCCAAAGGCGTTGTTAAACACGGTCGTCTGGCTCGTCCTATGTCAGGGGCCGAATTCGCCGATAAAATCAATCGTGTTCTCAATCGAAAAGCGCTGCATATTGCGCCAGAGAATGCCGATAAAATGATTACGACAGTCGGTTGGTGTACTGGAGGCGGGCAAGACTTTATTGAATTGGCCGCGCAAAAGGGATTAGATGCGTTCATCTCCGGTGAGATTTCGGAGCGAACCACATACAGTGCCAGAGAGCAAGACATCCATTACTTTTCCGCAGGTCATCACGCCACTGAGCGCTGTGGTATTCGGGCGTTGGGTGAATGGCTTGCCAAAGAACATGGCTTTGAGGTTGAATTTAAAGATATCGATAACCCGGTTTGATGAGCAAAATTGGGTCAAAGACTGGTGAAAAAAATGCCCTCGCAAGAGGGCATTTTGATTTCTGTTGCAATGTAATGCCGTCGATAAGGCAAAGACCCTATCGGCAATCGACTTACTCGCGTTCGTGAATCGGTTTGAAATGACGCTCAGTTTCGCCGGTGTAAAGCTGACGAGGTCGACCGATACGGCTTAGTGGATCTTGGTGCATTTCATTCCAGTGAGCAATCCAACCAATGGTACGAGACATTGCAAAGATCACGGTAAACATTGAGATAGGAATACCAATGGCTTTGAGAATGATACCGGAATAAAAGTCGACGTTAGGGTAGAGTTTCTTGTCGACAAAGTAGGGATCAGACAAAGCAATTCGCTCAAGCTCCATGGCCACGTCAAGCAGAGGATCTTGAATATTGAGCTCTTTTAAAACGTCATGACAGGTTTCACGCATCACGGTCGCTCGGGGATCGTAGTTTTTGTAAACACGATGACCAAAGCCCATTAAACGGAATGGGTCGTCTTTATCCTTAGCGCGGTTAATGTACTCAGGGATGTTATCCACACTACCGATTTCTTCAAGCATACGTAAACAGGCTTCGTTTGCACCGCCATGCGCCGGTCCCCAAAGCGAAGCTATACCCGCCGCGATACAGGCAAAGGGGTTCGCACCAGAAGAGCCCGCTAAGCGAACCGTTGACGTTGACGCATTTTGCTCATGGTCAGCGTGTAAGGTAAAGATTCTGTCCATCGCACGGGCAACAATCGGATTGACTTCATATTCTTCACACGGGGTAGCAAACATCATGTGCAAGAAGTTTTCCGCGTAATTGAGGTCATTTCTCGGGTAAATAAACGGTTGACCCATCGAGTATTTGTAACACATGGCCGCCAGAGTTGGCATTTTTGACAGCAAGCGGTAAGCGGTGATCTCTCGGTGTTCATCGTTGTTGATATCCAATGAATCATGGTAAAACGCAGCAAGAGCCCCCACGACACCACACATTACCGCCATCGGGTGTGCGTCACGGCGAAAGCCATGGAAAAAGCTAGCAATTTGCTCGTGTACCATAGTATGGCGAGTGACTGTACGCTTAAACTCTTGATATTGCGTTCGATTTGGCGCTTCGCCATTGAGTAGGATGTAACAAACTTCCAGGTAATCAGCATGGTTTGCAAGGTCGGCTATTGGAAAACCGCGGTGTAGAAGAATACCTTTTTCACCATCGATATAAGTGATTCGAGATTCACATGATGCAGTGGCAAGAAAGCCTGGGTCATAGGTAAAGTAACCATTTGCTCCAAGCTTACGAACGTCAATTACAGGGGTGCCTAGTGACCCAGCCATAATTGGCAGCTCGATTGGCGCTTGACCTTCGATGTGAAGGGTCGCTTTCTTATCTGCCATAACAATCTCCTTTGTTTTATTTTTAATCCGCCCAGGATTTTTGTGTGTCATTTTTGTACTGGGGTTGAGAGGCAAAGTCAATTTTTCTCTTTCGTAGTGTGCTCTTCTTTTGATTTTTTACAACTTAAAAGTAAAAAACATGCCCTGTGTAGCATAATTTGTTACGACAATTGTATTAGAATGTTGCTAGCCTTATATTGGCGCAGTAGATAACGGCTCATGCCTTATAAACGCTTGTTTGTATAGAAATTACATTTTTAATGCAAATTAAGTTTTTAACATTTTATTTACATCTTCCTCGCTGTAATTGTGGTTTATTTGTAAAATCAATGTTAATTTTGCCGGGTATGGGCTGAATTTCTCAATAAAACTATAAATGCTCAATAGAGCTGAGTGAGCAAGCCCGTGAAAGAAAGAAAGTCAAGACCTGTTAATTTAGATTTACAGACCATTCACTTTCCCATTACCGCCATCGCATCCATCTTGCATCGAATATCCGGTGTCATCATGTTCGTTGCGGTTGGGATTTTGTTGTGGTTACTCTCCATCTCCTTATCCTCCCCGCTCGGTTATGAGCAAGCGACAGACATCGTCAGTGGATTTTTTGTCAAATTTATCCTGTGGGGAATCCTGACCGCATTGGCCTATCACATTGCTGGTGGTATTCGTCACCTCATCATGGATATGGGCTATTTCGAAGAGTTGGAATCGGGTAATCAAAGTGCCAAAGTTGCCTTTATTGCAACCGCGGTATTATCTATTTTAGCGGGGATTCTAGTATGGTAAGACATGTCTCTTCCGTTGGTAGAAATGGCGTACACGATTATCTGTTAATCCGCGCATCTGCCATTATCATGACCCTTTACACCCTCTATCTAGTTGGGTTTTGCGCCTTTAACGAGCTAACTTACGTATCATGGACTGAGTTCTTTGGTGGAACCTTCACCAAAACTTTCACCATGTTGGCCTTGGTATGTGTGTTAATTCACGCTTGGATTGGTTTGTGGCAAGTCCTCACCGATTATGTGAAATGCACCAAACTGCGTAGCCTTTTGCAATTGGGCGTTGTCGCAGTCTTGCTAAGCTACGTTTTTTCTGGTCTCTTTATTCTGTGGGGTGTGTAAGTGTCTATTCCAGTTCGTGAGTTCGATGCAGTTGTCATCGGCGCAGGCGGCGCAGGCATGCGCGCTGCGTTACAAATTTCTGAGCAAGGCCTTTCTTGTGCTTTGCTATCTAAAGTCTTTCCAACCCGTTCTCATACCGTTTCAGCGCAAGGTGGTATTACCGTTGCACTTGGCAACTCCCACCAAGACGATTGGCAATGGCACATGTACGATACGGTAAAGGGCTCTGATTACATCGGAGACCAAAACGCTATTGAGTACATGTGTAAAACCGGTCCTCAATCGGTTATTGAGCTAGAGAAAATGGGACTACCATTTTCACGCTTCGAGAATGGACGCATTTATCAACGCCCCTTCGGTGGTCAATCGAAGGAGTTTGGTGGTGAGCAAGCAGCGCGTACCGCGGCAGCGGCAGACCGCACCGGTCACGCTTTATTACACACGCTCTATCAACAAAACATCAAACACAAGACCACGATTTTCTCTGAATGGTATGCGCTTGATTTAGTGAAAAACCAAGATGGTGCGATCATGGGTTGTACGGCGCTGTGCATGGAAACCGGTGAGATTTGCTACTTTAAATCCAAGGCGACTGTGTTAGCAACCGGTGGTGCAGGGCGCATTTACGCGTCGACCACCAATGCTCACATTAACACCGGTGATGGTGTTGGTATGGCGCTGCGAGCTGGCGTACCAATGCAAGATATGGAAATGTGGCAATTCCACCCAACCGGTATCGCTGGGGCGGGTGTGTTGGTCACAGAAGGTTGTCGCGGTGAAGGTGGGTATTTGCTCAATAAAGACGGCGAACGCTTTATGGAACGTTATGCTCCTAATGCTAAAGACTTGGCGGGTCGTGATGTGGTTGCGCGCTCAATGATGATTGAAATCCGTGAAGGCCGTGGCTGTGATGGGCCATGGGGACCCCATATTAAATTAAAACTCGACCACCTAGGTAAAGAGGTTCTCGAGTCGCGTTTACCGGGTATTTGTGAATTGTCGCGTACCTTTGCTCATGTCGACCCAGTCAAAGAACCAATCCCCGTAATCCCTACCTGTCACTACATGATGGGAGGGGTGCCGACACAAGTTTCAGGACAAGCGCTAAAACAGAACAGCCAAGGTGCTGATCAAGAAGTTCAAGGACTATTTGCTTGTGGTGAAATTGCATCTGTCTCGGTGCACGGTGCGAACCGTTTAGGTGGCAATTCGCTGCTTGACCTAGTGGTGTTTGGTCGCGCTACAGGTTTGCATTTGGGTGAAACACTCGCCGCACAGTCCGAGGCTCGCCCTGCGACTGAGTCTGATATTGAGGCTTCTTTAGCCCGCACCATGCGTTGGGAAAATAGCACTCGAGGTGAAGACCCGGCACAAATTCGCAAAGATTTACAACAGTGCATGCAAAACAGTTTCTCAGTATTTCGTGAAGGCGATGCGATGGCGACCGGGCTTGAAGAGCTCAAAGTCATTCGCGAGCGTTTGCAAGACGCGCATCTGGCCGACAAGTCAACCGAGTTTAACACGCAGCGAGTGGAGTGCTTAGAGCTTGACAACCTTATGGAAACGGCCTATTCCACCGCAGTGGCAGCCAATTATCGCACCGAAAGCCGAGGCGCTCATGCTCGCTTTGACTTTCCTGAGCGCGATGATGCCAATTGGTTGTGTCACTCCATTTACAACCCGGAAACCGAGCAAATGGCGAAGCGTGATGTCAACATGACACCGGTTCATCGCGACGCGTTCCCACCGAAAATCCGTACCTACTAGTTAAAGGGGGAAGAAAAGATGAAAGTGAATTTCTCTATCTACAGATATAACCCTGATGTTGACAACAAGCCATACATGAAAGACTACACGCTTGAAGTCAAAGAAGGCTCGGATATGATGGTTCTCGATGCCTTAATTCTGCTCAAAGAGCAAGATCCGAGTATCGCGTTTCGCCGCTCATGCCGCGAAGGGGTGTGTGGCTCAGACGGTTTGAACATGAACGGTAAAAATGGCTTGGCGTGTATCACGCCATTGTCAGCGGTCAGTGCCGATAAGATTGTGATTCGACCTTTGCCAGGGCTCCCTGTTGTTCGCGATTTGATCGTTGATATGACGCAATTTTACGATAATTATGCGCGTGTGAAGCCTTACTTAATTTCTGATGGTGAACTGCCTCCATCGAGAGAGCACTTGCAAGCGCCGGAGGATAGGGCTCATCTAGACGGTTTGTACGAATGTATCATGTGTGCATGCTGTACCACATCGTGTCCGTCGTTTTGGTGGAACCCAGATAAGTTTATCGGTCCGGCAGGCTTGCTTGCAGCATATCGTTGGTTGATTGACAGCCGCGATACGGCAACCGATGAGCGTCTATCAGAACTCGATGATGCATTTAGCGTTTTCCGTTGCCATGGCATTATGAATTGCGTCAACGTTTGTCCTAAAGGGTTAAACCCAACCAAAGCGATTGGCCACATCAAAACCATGTTGGTCAACCGTTCAGTGTAAATAGTTCGCACAGCCGCCTTGAATGGGCGGCTGTATTATACCAATTTGACGAAGTGAAAACGCAGGCCTACAAACGGTGAGGGCATTGAAAAATCGGTCAGAATCCAACGTCGGATTTTTGTCTTCGTAGCGGTTCAGTCTTATTTTAGCCCGGGCGGTAAGAAGGTTGATAACACGGTTTGTTCGATTGGTATTAAACGGCTCGACTCAGGTCGAGAAACTTATTAATAACGATAAAAAAGGGAATATATGCAAGATGGCGTGATGAAGGCATGGCTCGAGTCTTCACACTTGGCTGGCGCCAATGCAACGTACGTAGAAGATCTCTACGAACTCTACCTTAGTGATCCCGATTTGGTTAGTGAGGAATGGAAACGTGTATTTGAAGGATTACCGACTTACCCTGAACAGGTGGTCGAACAACCTCATTCACGTGTCCGTGACTACTTCCGTCGACTCGCGCAAGAGGCAAAGCATTACAATGTCCAAGTTAGTGATCCCGATGTCGATGCAAAACAAGTAAAAGTACTGCAATTAATTAATGCCTTTCGATTTCGAGGGCATGAAGCGGCACAGCTCGACCCTCTCGGTCTGTGGCAAAGACCGCCGGTTGCAGAACTCAACCCTGCTTTTCACAACTTAACCGAAGACGACTTCGAAGAAAGTTTTAACGTAGGCTCATTTGCCATTGGCAAAGAAACCATGAAATTGCGTGATTTGTACCAAGCACTGCAAGACATCTACTGTGGGTCGGTTGGTGCAGAGTACATGCACATCACCAATACAGAGCAAAAGCGTTGGATTCAGCAGCGCCTAGAGCCTGTGGTGGGTAAGCCGAGTTACAGCAGTGAAGAAAAACAAACTTTCCTCGAAGAACTAACCGCTGCTGAAGGCTTAGAGCGCTACTTAGGTGCGAAATTCCCGGGTGCAAAACGCTTTTCACTCGAAGGCGGTGATGCACTTATCCCAATGACCAAAGAGCTTATCCGACATGCCGGTAAAAATGGGATGCGCGAGGTCGTTATTGGTATGGCCCACCGCGGCCGACTTAATATGCTGGTCAACGTACTGGGTAAACGTCCTCAAGATCTGTTTGATGAATTCGCTGGCAAACACAGCGATGAAAGCTGGGGGACCGGCGATGTTAAGTATCACCAGGGATTCTCAGCAGATTTTGCTACTGAGGCCGGAAATGTCCACTTAGCTTTGGCCTTTAACCCTTCTCACCTTGAAATTGTTAACCCCGTTGTTATCGGGTCGGTGCGCGCAAGACAAGATCGCCTCAAAGATAAAAATGGCAGCCAAGTATTGCCAATCACGATTCACGGTGATTCGGCCATTACCGGCCAAGGGGTCGTAGCCGAGACATTCAATATGTCTCAAGCACGTGGTTTTCAAGTTGGAGGTACCGTCAGAATTGTGGTGAATAACCAAGTTGGCTTTACCACGTCGAATATTCGCGATACGCGCTCGACCATGTATTGTACCGACATTGCGAAAATGGTTCAGGCGCCGATTTTCCACGTGAATGCCGATGACCCAGAAGCGGTGGCTTTTGTGACTCGCTTGGCATTGGATTATCGCAATGAGTTTCGCAGTGACGTTGTGATTGACTTAGTTTGTTATCGTCGTCATGGTCACAATGAAGCCGATGAGCCAAACGCGACACAGCCTTTGATGTATCAAAAAATCAAAAAACACCCAACCCCTCGCAAACTCTACGCCGATGTGTTGATCGAACGCGGTGATAAAGACCTCGAATTAGCAACACAATTGGTCAATGAGTATCGAGACGCTTTAGATCGCGGTGATGTCGTGGTGAAAGAGTGGCGTCCGATGACAATGCATTCCGTTGATTGGTCGCCATACCTCAATCACGATTGGCAAGAAGAGTGGCAAAGTCAGGTTGAGTTAGACCGTCTCGTTGATCTTGGCAAACGCCTATGCCAAGCGCCAGAGAGCCATAAGCTGCAAAGTCGAGTTGCCAAAATCTACAATGATCGCAAGGCGATGTTAGACGGTCAAAAAGCGGTGGATTGGGGCATGGCAGAAACCTTGGCTTACGCAACGTTAGTCGATGATGGCAAACGAGTTCGCATTTCAGGCCAAGACTCTGGCCGTGGTACTTTCTTCCATCGCCACGCTGTGCTTCACAACCAAGAAGATGCGAGTGTCTACACACCACTGAGTCATTTACACGACAAACAAGGTCCTTTTCAAGTCTTTGATTCTGTGTTGTCTGAAGAAGCTGTGTTGGCCTTTGAATACGGTTATGCCACCGCAGAGCCGGGCGGTTTGACCATTTGGGAAGCGCAATTTGGTGATTTTGCCAATGGCGCTCAAGTGGTGATTGACCAGTTTATCTCATCTGGTGAGCAAAAGTGGGCGCGTTTGTGCGGTTTGACTATGCTGTTACCACACGGCTACGAAGGGCAAGGGCCAGAGCACTCGTCGGCGAGACTTGAGCGATATTTGCAATTGTGCGCTGAGCAAAACATGCAAGTTGTTGTCCCTTCTACACCGGCACAGGTTTACCACATGCTCCGTCGTCAGGTAGTACGCCCTATGCGTCGTCCTTTGATTGTCATGTCACCTAAGTCACTGCTAAGACATCCCCAGTGTACGTCATCGTTGGAAGAGCTTGCCACTGGCACATTCCAATCGGCAATCGCTGAAATTGATGATCTTGTGGCAGAGAACGTTAAGCGAGTGGTGTTCTGTTCAGGCAAAGTCTATTTCGACTTGTTGGATTATCGCCGTACCAATCAAATTGACGATGTCGCCATTGTTAGGATTGAACAACTCTACCCATTCCCTATGGAAGAAGTGCAGGCAGCAATTGCGTCTTACACCAATGTGATAGATTTTGTTTGGTGTCAAGAAGAGCCGCAAAACCAAGGGGCTTGGTATTGCAGTCAGCATAATTTTAGAGCGGCTATCCCAGATGGCGCGACGCTCAATTATGCAGGTCGCAAAGCGTCGGCATCACCCGCGGTAGGCTATATGTCTCTACACATACAACAGCAAAAAGCCTTAATTGAAGATGCTTTGCTAATTAAATAAAGAACTAGAAAATAAAGGGAAAACTGAATATGACAATTGAAATTCTGGTTCCAGATTTACCTGAATCAGTCGCTGATGCAACCGTGGCAACTTGGCACAAACAACCTGGTGACAGCGTTGAACGCGATGAAGTGATTGTTGATATTGAAACGGACAAGGTTGTGCTAGAAGTCCCCGCGCCTGAGGCCGGTGTTCTTGAAAGCATTGTTGAAGAAGAAGGCGCAACCGTGCTGTCTAAGCAGCTATTGGCAAAGATCAAGCCAGGTGCTGTGGCGGGTGAGCCGACAACAGATAAAACCTCTGAGCCTGAAGCATCACCGGATAAACGCCATACGGCATCACTCAGCGATGAGAGTAACGATTCCTTAAGCCCCGCGGTGCGCCGTCTATTGGCAGAGCACAATCTCGACGCGAGTGCAATCAAAGGCTCAGGTGTTGGCGGTCGTATTACTCGTGAAGATGTCGATGCGCATTTGGCGAAAAAATCAGTGGCACCAAAAGGCGATGACGCTACAGCCATTGATGTGCCAGCCGCGGCGAGAACGCAAAAACGCGTACCAATGACGCGTCTTCGCAAGCGTGTTGCAGAGCGTTTACTCGAGGCGAAAAACAGCACTGCGATGTTGACGACCTTTAACGAAGTCAACATGAAGCCGATTATGGATTTGCGTAAACAATACAAAGACAGCTTTGAAAAACGTCACGATATTCGCTTGGGCTTTATGTCTTTTTACGTTAAAGCCGTAACAGAAGCACTAAAACGTTATCCAGAAGTCAATGCTTCAATTGATGGCGACGATATTGTGTATCACAATTTCTTCGACATTAGCATGGCCGTTTCGACGCCACGTGGTTTGGTGACACCGGTGCTAAAAGACACAGATACACTGAGTTTTGCTGAAATTGAAAAAGGCATTAAGGACTTGGCGATCAAAGGTCGTGATGGCAAATTAACGGTTGATGAGTTGACCGGTGGTAACTTTACCATCACCAATGGTGGTGTGTTTGGCTCTTTGATGTCGACCCCGATCATCAACCCGCCACAAGCGGCAATTTTGGGAATGCACAAAATTCAAGACCGCCCTATGGCAGTTAATGGCCAAGTTGAAATCTTGCCGATGATGTATCTCGCCTTGTCTTACGATCACCGCTTGATCGATGGCCGTGAGTCAGTGGGCTTTTTGGTGACGATTAAAGAGCTTCTTGAAGATCCAGCGCGTTTATTACTCGACGTATAACAGCGCTCAGGCTTAAAGAAAAGGTCTAGGCAGCCAATGATGTCAACGTCTCATTGGTTGCCTTAACTTGACCGTTAATGACAAAGAGTCTCGGTAATATTAACGGTAAACCCCTACGATGTAACGAGATGACCTGTGTCTCTCGCTATGGAAATAATAAATCCCATTCATGGGATAACAGATGGAATGACAGAATGAACTTGCATGAATACCAAGCCAAACAGCTGTTTGCAGAATTCGCTTTGCCTGTCCCTGAGGGCTATGCTTGTGATACCCCTCAAGAAGCGGCTGAAGCCGCGGGCAAAATCGGTGGCTCAAAATGGGTCGTAAAATGTCAAGTACACGCTGGTGGTCGCGGTAAAGCGGGCGGTGTGGAACTGCACGACTCTAAAGACGGCATTCGAGCGTTCGCACAAAAATGGTTAGGCAAAAACCTCGTGACTTACCAAACCGACGCTAATGGTCAACCTGTGACGAAAATTTTGGTTGAAGAAGCGTCTGACATTGCCAATGAGCTTTATTTAGGTGCTGTTGTTGATCGTGCCAGTCGTCGAATCGTCTTTATGGCATCAACCGAAGGCGGTGTTGAAATTGAAAAGGTCGCTGAAGAAACCCCAGAGCTCATTCACAAAGCCGCTATCGACCCATTGGTCGGCCCTCAAGCGTATCAAGGCCGTGAGCTGGCATTTAAATTGGGTTTGAAAGGCGACCAAATTAAACAGTTTACTAAGATTTTCTTAGGCCTAGGAAACATGTTTGCACAATACGATTTAGCGCTATTAGAGATCAACCCATTGGTGATCACCGGTGAAGGCAATCTGTTGTGCCTCGATGGTAAAATCAATATTGATTCTAATGCCATGTATCGCCAACCGAAATTACGCGACATGCACGATGCGTCTCAAGAAGATGCTCGTGAAGCCCATGCAGCCCAATGGGAACTGAATTACGTGGCGCTTGATGGCAACATTGGCTGTATGGTCAACGGCGCTGGTTTGGCGATGGGTACCATGGATATTGTCAATCTTCACGGTGGTCAACCGGCGAACTTTCTCGACGTTGGCGGCGGTGCCACCAAAGAGCGAGTGACAGAAGCGTTCAAGATCATCCTTTCCGATGACAAAGTCAAAGCTGTATTAGTTAATATCTTCGGTGGTATTGTACGCTGTGACTTGATTGCCGAAGGCATTATTGGTGCCGTTGAAGAAGTCGGTGTGACGGTTCCGGTCGTGGTTCGTCTCGAAGGTAATAACGCTGAGCTGGGTGCAAAAACTTTAGCAGACAGCGGGTTGAATATCATTGCAGCGACTTCATTGACTGAAGCTGCAGAAAAAGTCGTAGCAGCTGCGGAGGGTAAATAATGTCGGTATTAATCAATAAAGAAACCAAAGTCATCTGCCAAGGTTTCACAGGCGGTCAGGGCACGTTCCACTCAGAGCAAGCTATTGCCTACGGTACTCAAATGGTGGGTGGTGTCTCTCCTGGTAAAGGCGGTTCGGTTCATTTGGGTTTACCCGTGTTTAATACCGTACGTGAAGCGGTTGAACAAACCGGTGCCACGGCCTCGGTTATTTATGTTCCAGCACCATTTTGTAAAGATGCGATTTTAGAAGCCATCGATGCTGGCATTAAGCTCATCGTTACCATTACTGAAGGGATCCCAACGCTCGATCTTCTCGATGTCAAAGTGCGCTTGGATGAAGCTGGTGTGCGCATGATTGGTCCTAACTGTCCTGGTATCATTACCCCTGATGAGTGTAAAATTGGTATTATGCCAGGCCATATTCACAAAAAGGGCAAAGTGGGTATTGTTTCTCGTTCAGGTACCTTGACTTATGAAGCCGTTAAACAAACCACCGATGAAGGCTTTGGACAGTCAACTTGTGTCGGTATCGGTGGTGACCCCATCCCTGGATCTAACTTCATCGATATTTTACGCTTGTTTGAAGACGATCCTGAAACCGAAGCGATTGTAATGATTGGTGAGATCGGTGGTACGGCAGAAGAAGAAGCCGCTGCCTTTATCAAAGCCAATGTCACTAAACCCGTCGTCTCTTACATTGCTGGCGTCACTGCGCCTCCAGGCAAGCGTATGGGCCACGCTGGTGCGATTATCTCCGGCGGTAAAGGTACAGCAGAGGATAAGTTTGCTGCCCTTGAAGGCGCAGGTGTCAAAACGGTAAAAAGTTTGGCCGATATCGGTAAAGCACTTCGAGAAGTGACGGGCTGGTAATAATACCAATTTAACGAAATAATTGGTCACCCTAACGGGGTAAGAACTCGATAACGCCGTTAACAAAATCACGGGTAGAACAACAATTCTTATATTGATAAGAAAAGTGGTTGCTCTGTTCTCAAGATTTTTTCCTGCGCTATCATTGACCACATACTTCATAAGAATGGTATAAAACGTGGTTTAATTAAAAAGGCCTGGGTAACAACCCAGGCCTTTTTGTTTCTCGTTAATTCACATGACTCATATTGCGATTACGCGTTACGGCGCATTAATTGTGCAACGATAAACAAGCTTGCCGCACTGAGCACCACCGAAGGGCCAGCAGGCGTATCAAAGTGCCAAGAAAAACTGATCCCGGCAATCACGGAGATACAACCGATAATCGAAGAAAACAGCGCCATTTGCTCGGGAGAGTGAGCCAGTTTTCTCGCGGTTGCCGCTGGGATGATCAGCAACGACGTCATGATAAGAGCACCGACAAATTTCATTCCAATGGCAATCACAACACCAATCAAAAGCATTAAAACCAAACGCATCAAATCGATATTTGTACCTTCTACCGCTGCCATTTCTTCGTTGATGGTACTCGATAACAAGGGGCGCCAAGTCAAAAAGAGCACTACGCCCACGACAAGAGCTCCCGAGTAAATAAAGAGCAAATCACTAGGGCTAACGGCGAGTAAATCACCAAATAAATAACCCATTAAGTCGACTCGCACATCGTCTAAAAAACTCACAGAAACCAGGCCAATAGAGAGTGCACAATGAGCTAAAATACCGAGTAAGGTATCGGTTGCCACCAATTGTTGGCGTTGAAGGGTAACCAGTGCGGCCGCGAGCATTAAGCAGCAAATTATCAAAGCCAGATAAATATTGATATCCAGCAAAAAACCCAGAGCTAGGCCCATTAAAGAGGCATGAGCTAAGGTATCACCAAAATAGGCCATACGTCGCCAAACAACAAAGGAGCCCAGTGGGCCAGCAATTAACGCGATACCGAAACCGGCTAACAGCGATGGTAGAAGAAATTCAAGCATTGTGGTGACCGTGGTTGTGATGTTGACATTGCTGAGCCTGTCCAGCAACGGGTTCCCCTGCGAGATCGTGGTGATGTTGGTGCTGGTGGTGATAAACCGCGATAGAGTTGCGCGCGGCTTGACCGAACAGGGCGACATACGCTGGATGGCTTTGAATACTGGCCGGTGCGCCAGAGCAACAGATATGGTGCTGAAGGCAGATCACCTCATCGGTTTTGGCCATCACCAAATGCAAGTCATGAGAGACCATAAACACCGCGCAACTAAAGCGTTTGCGAATGGTATCAATGAGATCGTATAAATCGATTTGGCCTTGTACATCAACGCCTTGGGCTGGTTCATCCAGCACCAATAGTTGAGGTCGGCGCAGTAGAGCGCGGGCGAGTAGAACGCGTTGAGTTTCACCGCCGGATAATTTGTGCATGTCACTCGACGATAAGTGCTCAGCTCCGACGAGCTTTAATGCTTCAAGGCATTCACTTTGGCTGTAGCTTCCCGCTAATTTCATAAAGCGATTGACTTGCAGTGGCAGGGTTTCATTGAGTCTCAGCTTTTGAGGAACATAGCCAACCCGGAGTTTATGACTGCGCTCAATAGTGCCTTGATAATCTTTTTGCAGCCCTAATAACACGCGAATTAAGGTCGACTTACCCGCACCATTTGGGCCAATTAAGGTGGTGATTTTTCCTTCTGTAACATCGAGGGAAATATTATCTAATACGCGCTTTTGGTTGAAAACGACGGATATCTGTTTGAGACGAATTAACGTCGACATGGTAAAAACTCTGTTGCTTTTTTATTATGTTATAATGTAACATTTATTTTCATTAAACACTAGCGCCAAATTTTGAGGGATCCATGTTACGTTTATCACTGCTAATAGTGACCATATTGTCACCGATATTTGCCAATGCGACAACGGTTTTAACCAGCATTAAGCCGATTCAGTTAATTGCAACAGAACTGACGCTCGGTGTGACGACGCCAGAACTATTGGTACCGGCCAATGCATCGCCCCACGATTATGTACTTAAGCCTTCTGATCTGAAAAAAGTCAAAAATGCCGATATTAGCATCTGGTATGGTGATGGTCTCGAACCCTTTTTGGAACCGCTCCTCGAAGGCAAAAGTAACGTCATAACCATTGAGCAATTTCAACATGTTGATTGGTTAGAATTTAGCAGTGATCATCACGATGACGGTCATCACCATCACGGTAACATTAACCCGCACTTTTGGCTCGGAGCGAAGGTAACCGGACAAGTGGCCAAAGAGCTCACTCGTCAACTGGTTGCGCTTGATCCAGAGCACAAGGTGCAATACGAGCAAAACTTGGTCAAGTTTGAACAAAACCTAGTGAAAACCGATGAAGCCATCAAACAACAATTGACACCTTATAAAGACCTTGGCTACTACGTATTCCATGACGCATACAACTATTTTGAAAGTGTGTACGAACTCAACCACCTAGGTGAATTTACAGTATCCCCTGAGCGAAAGCCTGGCGCAAAAACCTTGATTGCGATTCGCAAAACCTTACTCGCAACCCCTGGCAGCTGCGTGTTCTCTGAACCTCAATTTACGCCTGCGGTTGTCAAGAGCGTGACAAGAGGTACCGATGCTAAACTGGGCGTGCTTGACCCATTAGGTTCAACGATTGAAAATAAGCCTGGTGGTTATTTTGCCTTTCTACAAAGCACGGCAAATAGTTTCTACGACTGTTTCTCTCAGTAAGCATCATTATTGTCTTTGTATCATAAGATGCTCGATGGTCAACCTCGCTCTCTTGAGCGAGGTTTTTTTTGCAATTGACATTTTTTTGATATAAGGCAAAAGCCTGATACGTCATCAACGTAAACTTAATTGTAAACAGAAACGATTCTCAATAGGTTTTCATTATGACGTTGGATCAACTTTCAGCGGGACAAAGTGCCCATGTGGCTTCTTATACCCATTTGCCACTCGATGCAAAAAAGCGTTTATTGGCTTTAGGTTTAATACCACGATCTAAGATAAAACTGGTGCGACGGGCTCCTTTAGGTGAACCATTACAGGTTCATTTCAACGGTATCGACCTCGCTTTGCGTAGTGCACAAGCAAGGTGTATTGAGGTGACTCTATGAGTGTGACCTTACTGAGTGTCGGTAACCCGAATAGTGGCAAAACCACATTTTTCAATTCACTGACGGGATCAAACCAACAGGTGGGCAATTGGCCTGGTGTGACAGTAGAAAAAAAGGTGGGTTGTTATCAGCATGGCAATCAAAAGGTTGAGGTGATTGATCTGCCCGGTCTTTACGCGATGGAAAGTGAGAAAACCAGTGTCGATGAAATGATTGCCTCTCACGCAATCTGGCAACATGATGCAGAGATGATTATCAATGTGGTCGATGCTACCTGTTTAGAGCGCAGCTTGTATTTAACGTTACAATTGCGCGAGCTTAACCGTCCTATGGTGGTGGTGCTCAATAAAATGGATGCGCTCAGAAAAAGTGGCCGCGATATCGATCACGCAGTGCTAAGCCGAGCTTTGGGTTGTCCCGTCTTTGCTTTATCGGCGTTTAACCCAGACGACGTTGTGAGATTTAAAGCTCAGCTTGATGGTTTGCTTCAACAAAAGGTGAGCCTGACCGAGATACAGATTGACTATGACTCTGAGTTAACGGCCGTACTGGATGGCATTGTGCAGACAGCAAGCCGCCCAAGTAAGCACAATCACATGGGGGTTGCCTTGCGTTTATTAGAAGGGGATCTTCAAGCATGGCAATACATACCTTCAGAGTGCCATACTGAGATCAGCACTCAATTGGCTCACCATAATATTGATGTTGAATTATTTATTGCTCAAGCAAAATATCAGTGGATTTATCAAACTTGTCTCGATTGTGTCAATATTTATCGCTTGGATACGGTCAGTTGGACTGAGAAAATCGACCGTTTAATATTAAATCGCTTCTTGGGGATCCCACTTCTTCTCGTAGTGATGTATTTGATGTTTATGGTATCGATTAATATTGGCAGCGCTTTTATTGATTTTTTTGATATTGCTGTCGGTGCGATATTGGTGGACGGCAGTAAGGCATTGCTCACGCCATACTTACCGGATTGGTTGGTGACCTTATTGGCAGAAGGGATTGGCGGAGGGGTACAGACGGTGGCAACATT
Organism: Vibrio sp. HB236076; assembly: GCF_040957575.1. Taxonomy (NCBI): domain Bacteria; kingdom Pseudomonadati; phylum Pseudomonadota; class Gammaproteobacteria; order Vibrionales; family Vibrionaceae; genus Vibrio; species Vibrio sp. HB236076. The sequence goes on along the minus strand of NZ_CP162601.1, from coordinate 2,136,163 downwards.
TATACCGGTTGTCACGTGCCTTTACTTGTGTTTGTCAGTGATTGAAAGCAGTGGTTATATGGCACGAGCGGCATTTGTACTCGATAAAATGATGCAAGGCCTTGGCCTGCCCGGAAAAGCATTTGTCCCTCTCGTCCTTGGCTTTGGTTGTAATGTCCCTTCCGTAATGGCGACAAGAACGTTAGAGCGAGAAAGAGAGCGACGCTTAACAGCGGCCATGGTGCCTTTCATGTCTTGTGGTGCGCGCCTGCCCGTTTATGCCCTTTTTGCCGCCAGTTTTTTTCCTCAGCAAGGGCAAAATGTGGTGTTTGGTCTGTATTTACTCGGTATTGGTGCAGCTTTGTTTACCGGATGGTTTTTGAGTAAAACCGTGCTTGCCGGGCAGTCACACCACAGTATGATCGAGTTACCTCGTTATGAATGGCCAAGAATGAAACATGTGATGGTAAAAACGTGGCACAAGCTCAAACGGTTCATTTTGGGGGCCGGTAAGGTCATCGTGCTCGTAGTTGCGGTGCTCAATGTGCTTAATTCCGTTAGTTTAGACGGTACGTTAGACAATCAAACGAACGGTCAATCTGTATTGGCGAAAGCCTCACAATGGGTGACACCAGCTTTCGAGCCAATGGGGATTGAGTCTGACAATTGGCCGGCAACGGTTGGTATTATTACCGGTGTCTTTGCCAAAGAGGCAGTCGTAGGGACCTTGAATACCCTGTACGTTCAAAATTCATCGCCCGATCCACATTGGTCGCTGTCTGAGCAGTTACAGACTGCTTGGCGATCAATCGGTGACAACCTTACCTCTCTCTCATTTTTTGATCCCTTAGGCTTAGAGGTTGGTGACTTAAACACATTGAGCGTTGCTGCCGATGAGCAGGGCGTTGATATCGGCTTGTACTCAACACTGCAAAGCCACTTTGCCAAAGGTTGGTCTGCATTTGGATATTTGGTCTTTGTACTATTGTACACGCCATGTGCGGCGGCTTTAGGTGCCTATCAACGAGAATTTGGGCGAGGCTTTACGGTGTTTGTCGCGTTGTGGACGTTTGCGCTGGCTTATAGTGCTGCAACCGTGTGTTTTCAAGTCAGTCAGTTGTCTTCGTCACCACTCACCGCTGGTCTTTGGCTAATGTTCATGATCTTTTTATGGACGGGCGTATTTTTCTGGTTGCGTTTTGGACGCCGGGTTAAGCGAGTACTTCAAGGGTATCAGGAGGTAATATTGTGATACTACTACGTCTTAAAGAGCAGATTGACAGCTATGGTCCATGCTCTCGCAGACAATTGGCAGACGCTTTTGGTCTCAGTGAGGACGGTATTGAAGCTATGGTAGAGATATGGCTTAAACGCGGTGAGATACAGAGGGTGTATTGTTTACAAGCGGGGCAATCGCAGTGTTTTTATAAATGCGTCAATAGAGAGGATATTGCGGTTGATGTCTATCTTTAAGCTTTAAGGCGCTCCCTTTACTCGGTGTTTAGGGAGCGAAAAACCAAGACGATCACAGAGTACTCAACAATTTTGGATGGCAGAAAACTCGGGGTGCTGATTAAGGTGCTTTTGTACCCGTTGAGTCAGCTCGAGTTGCGCGCTTTCACTTCGATATTCGCCTCGTGTGTTACCCCATAATGGGCCAGGCCAAGCTAGGTCATCGACAAAGCGAGCAATGTGATGATAGTGAAGTTGTGGCACCATATTACCAAGTGCACCGAGGTTGATTTTGTCTGGGGAAAACTGGCTTTCGAGAAATTCAGAGACGCTTTGTGACTCGAGCAGAAACTGTTGTTGCTCACTCATGGCCAAGTGGTGGAACTCTTTGAGGTCGGCCTTTTTAGGCACTAAGATCAGCCAAGGGACACTGTTATCGCGATGAAGCAAAACCAAGCACAATGGAAACTCACCGACTTGTGTCGTGTCTTTTGCCAGTTGAGGGTGCAAAACAAACTCAGGCATATTCAATCCTTATAAACAAAAAGGGCTGAAAATTCAGCCCTTAACATTGATAACTTACATTCTTTCTAGCGTATTAATACCCAGTAAAGCGAGACCTTGTTTAATCGTCTTGGCGGTCAATGCTGCGAGTTTAAGGCGGCTTTGTTTTACTGCTGGATCTTCAACAATCAAAATAGGGCAAGCTTCGTAAAAGCTCGAGAATTGACCTGCGAGTTCAAATAGGTAAGCACACATTAGGTGCGGCTGACCTTCGCGAGCGACAGACTGTACCGCTTCTTCAAATTGCAGCAGTTTCGCGATGAGGGTCTTTTCTTTTTCGTCAGTGATTTGGATATCACCGTCGATATTTTCCATCTCGATACCGGCTTTGGCAAAAATAGACTTCACACGAGTGTAAGCGTATTGCATATAAGGGGCGGTGTTACCTTCAAAAGCGAGCATATTATCCCAATCAAACACATAATCTGTGGTACGGTGCTTTGAGAGATCAGCGTACTTAACCGCAGCCATGGCGACGGTTTGCGCAATGTGGGCTTTTTCTTCGCTATCGAGCGCTGAGTTCTTCGATTCAATTAAGGTTTTAGCACGCTCTTGAGCTTCGTCGAGCAAGTCTGCGAGGCGAACGGTTCCGCCAGCACGCGTTTTAAACGGGCGACCATCTTTGCCTAGCATCATACCAAAGGCGTGGTGTTCTAGTGAGACGTTCTCTGGCACATAGCCCGCCTTGCGCACGATAGTCCAAGCTTGCATGAGGTGTTGATGTTGACGAGAATCGATAAAGTACAACACGCGATCAGCGCCTAGGGTTTCGTAGCGGTATTTGGCGCAGGCAATATCGGTTGTGGTGTAGAGGTAGCCGCCATCGCGTTTTTGGATAATGACACCCATGGCTTCGCCGTCTTTGTTTTTGTACTCATCGAGAAATACAACTTGCGCGCCTTGGTCTTCTTGCGCCAATCCTTGTTCTTTAAGATCGGCAACGATACCAGCTAACATGTTGTTGTACATGCTTTCACCCATCACATCATCACGGGTTAGTGACACGTTAAGACGGTCGTAGTTGCGCTGGTTTTGGATCATGGTGATGTCGACCAGTTTTTTCCACATTTGCGCACAATATTCATCGCCACTTTGTAGCTTAACGACATAATTTCGCGCTTTTTCGGCAAAAGCTTGGTCTTCGTCGTAGAGTTTCTTGGATTCGCGATAAAAAGCCTCAAGATCAGAAAGCTCCATTGAAAAGTCGCCTTGCTCCTGTTGAACGCGCTCTAAGTTGGCAATCAACATACCAAACTGAGTCCCCCAGTCACCAATGTGGTTGGCGCGGATCACTTTGTGGCCGAGAAATTCAAGTGTGCGAACGACGGCGTCACCGATGATGGTTGAGCGCAGGTGGCCAACGTGCATTTCTTTGGCCACATTGGGGGCAGAGTAGTCGGCAACGATGGTTTGCGGTGCCGCTTTTTCTACGCCTAAACGCTCGTCATCTAAGGCTTTTTGCGCTTGAGTGGCAAGAAAAGCAGGGTCGAGAAAAATGTTGATAAAGCCCGGGCCGGCAATCTCGGTTTTACTGGCGATGCCATCGAGGTCTAAAACGTCCAATACTTTTTGAGCAAACTCGCGCGGGTTAGTACCAAGCTTTTTCGCGACGCCCATAACGCCGTTGGCTTGATAGTCACCAAATTGAGGTTTAGCGGATTGACGAACCGCTGCTGGAGAGCCTGCTGGTGCGCCGGCGGCTTCGAGAGCCAAAGAGACTTTGTCATTTATCAGTGCTTGGATATTCACTCGGGTTTCCTTCCTGTCAAGGAGTCAGTTAATCAAGGCAAAGTGAGCGCAATGCACTCTGTTTTGCTCGATCCTTGTTCAAGTTCACAAAAATAACCGACATAGTAGCAATTTTATCGCTTTTCATACAGCGCTCATGCGAGGAAATTTATCTTTTTATCCTCACATCATACCGGTGTTTTTGCTCGGTCATTGCTACGCCCTTGCACTTAGCGCATCTCCTGTTACACAGCATCCGATAACCCTTTCACATTCATCAATAGACTGGGCAATCGGTTAGACCTCTCACGATTTTCGTACTAGTATGGCGGCGAACAAATAATGAGGAATGTAACTGTGGCCGCGACACTGACAGAGCACAATCTAGAGCCGAGACAAATGATGGCAAACTTAGCCCCTTTTGCCGAAAGGGTTGAGCGTTTAGCCGAGCGACTGGGATTGGACATGACCGATTTGACCATTGACCATATTGCGCTGCGCATTAACTGCCCTTTGTTGGCGAGTGAGGCCCATCAAGCGTGGTTAGCATGGGGAGATCCTATCTCAACGGCAGAAATCAACGGCCGACCGATTGTGGTGATAAAATTTACTCAACCATTAACGTTTAAAGCATGGTCGATAGCGTGCTTAGAGTTGCCATACCCCAAAGCGGGGAAAATGTACCCGCAGCAAGGGTGGGAGCATATTGAGTGTGTGATCCCAAGTGAGGCGCAAGACATCGAGAGCTTTAAGCAAGAAGTGTTCGCCCAGTGTCCACGCTTGGCACAACGCTGGTCGCAATTAGCCTCGCTTGGTATAGACTACAAAGAATCAAGCCCAAAAGGGGAAGGAGAGAGATTAGCCAATCCGACTTTGGCTTTTAAAGCCGATGGCGTGTGCATTAAATTACACCCACACCGCTTAAGTGACATTATTGCCTCGGAGTAATAAAAAAGTTGGCGATGTCATGCCAACTTTTTTCTTCGCGTGATTTGCTGACGCAACGGTCAATGAGTGCTGAAAGACTTATAAAATGACCGTTTTGTTACCAGAGACAAACACATGGTCGTTAACGACTTTTTGCAAGGCTTTGCTCAACACATTTTTTTCCACGTCGCGACCCGCTTGCGCCATGTCTGTGGCACTAAAGTTGTGGTCAACCGGAATAACATCTTGTTTGATGATTGGGCCTTCGTCTAAATCATTGGTAACAAAATGCGCCGTAGCACCAATGATTTTAACGCCGCGATCAAAGGCTTGTTGATAAGGTTTGGCACCGATGAAAGCCGGTAAAAAGCTGTGATGGATGTTGATAATCTTATTTTGATAATGGGCGACAAAGTTTGGCGTGAGTACGCGCATGTACTTAGCAAGGACAAGGTAATCCGCATCGTATTGATCGATGGCCGTGAGCATGGCTTGTTCGTGTTCCTCGCGCGATAAACCTTCGTGACTAACAAAGTGATAAGGGATATCGAATTTTTCAGTCAAACTTTGCAGCTTATCGTAGTTACCGACGACAGCGGCGATGTCAACGTTTAGGCTGCCGTCAAAGCTTTTGATTAAAATGTCACCAAGACAGTGTGCTTCTTTTGTTACGAGGATCACAATGCGTTTGCGCTGCTGAGGGATCAGCTCGTATCGCGCTTCTTTAGGCAGTGCAAAAGCCAGATCACCTAATAGAGTTTGGTCGTTAAAATTGCCTTCAAGCTCGGTGCGCATAAAAAAGTCACCACAGCTATTATCCACAAACTCATTGTTGTGGATAATATTCAGTTGATGCTTGTAACAAATATTCGTGATCTTAGCGATAAGACCTGGCGCATCACTACAATGCGTCAACAGCGTCTTTTTTTCAGTCATTTGGAAAACTTCCGTGATATCTTGAATTGAATTAGAGTGATTAGGCATCAAGCCTTGCCGTTTTATAAGTAAAGCATTATTGCGATGGTTGCAAGCATTCTGTCGAAGTAAACGTTTGCTTTTACATGCGTTACCTGTTTTTGCTAACTTGAGCTACATTCACCATTGAGGTGATTGATATTTAGAGGCCAATCGATGATTTCAACGACCTTTTCTTCCCAAGGCGCTTTGGGCAAAGCCATTCCGGGTTTCCAGGCCCGACAAGCGCAGATCGATATGGCAGAAGCGGTGCAACGAGTGCTCACCGAAGAAGGGCAACTGGTGGTCGAAGCCGGGACCGGTACAGGTAAAACCTTTGCTTATTTGGTGCCGGCCTTGCTCAATGAAAAGAAAACCATCATTAGTACGGGGTCTAAAAACTTACAAGAGCAATTGTTTCATCGCGATTTGCCTTTGATGATCGACGCTTTGGGCTATCAAGGCAAAGTGGCGTTACTTAAAGGGCGCTCAAATTACTTGTGCTATGAGCGCTTGGAAAGACAAATGGCTGAGTGTCATCACCCAGGGGCTGATGCCTCTTGGTTATCGCAATTGGTCAAAGTTCGCAGCTGGTCTTCGTATTCTAAAACCGGTGATTTGGGCGATTGTGATGAGCTTGCCGAAGACAGCCCCGTTTTGCCGATGATCACCTCAACCAACGACAATTGTTTGGGCAAAGAATGTCCCCATTATCAAGAGTGCTTCGTGTTAAAAGCGCGCCAAAAAGCAATGGAGGCGGACGTGGTTGTGGTCAATCACCACCTGTTTCTTGCTGATTTGGCGATCAAGGAAACCGGATTTGGCGAGCTGATCCCCGAAGCGGAAGTGTTTATTTTTGACGAAGCCCATCAACTGCCCGATATTGCCAGTGAGTATTTTGGTCAATCGTTGTCGAGTCGACAAATTCAAGAATTGGCCAAAGACATCGAAATTGGCTACAGGATGGAAGCGAAAGACATGCGTCAATTGACTAAGGTAGCGGATCAATTACAGCAATGTGCTATGGACGTTCGCTTGCAATTGGGCGATTCTGGGTTTCGCGGCAATTGGCGAGAGGCATTTTCGTCACCGAGCATTCAAAGAGAGATCAGTCGTTTACATGATGCGCTGGATTTTGCGCTTGAAGTGCTTAAAATGGCATTAGGTCGTAGCCAATTGCTTGACGCGGCCTTTGAACGCGCCCACTTGGTCAAGGCAAGATTAGAGCGTGTTTGCGATGTCAATATTACCGGCTACTCCTATTGGTTTGATACGACCCCACGCCATTTTACCTTGCACATCACTCCGCTCTCAGTCGCGGATAAATTCCATCAACACCTTGAACAGCAAGGGGGGGCTTGGGTGTTTACCTCTGCCACCTTGGCGGTTTCTGAGAGCTTTGGCCACTTCACCGGGCGCTTGGGGTTGACCCCGAAAGAGCAGTTTTCGCTGCCCAGTCCCTTTGATTATGGCAAACAAGCGCGCTTGTGTGTGCCGCGCTATTTACCCGAGCCTAATAGCCCAGGTCTTGCAAGTCACCTAGTCAGGATGTTATCGCCGGTGATAAAAGCCAACCAAGGTCGCTGTTTCTTTTTGTGTACGTCACACCAAATGATGCGCGAGTTAGGCGAGGGATTTCGGCAAAGCCTAGATTTGCCAGTATTGCTACAAGGGGAAATGAGCAAACAAAAAACTTTGGCACAATTTATGGATTTGGGCAATGCACTGCTTGTTGCGACGGGCGCCTTTTGGGAAGGTATCGATGTTAGAGGTCAGGCCCTGAGCTGTGTTATCATTGATAAGCTACCCTTTACCGCGCCCGATGACCCTTTGCTTAAAGCGCGGATTGAAGATTGCCGCTTAAGTGGCGGAGAGCCTTTTACTCAAGTGCAAATCCCAGAGGCGGTGATCACGTTAAAACAGGGCGTAGGGCGGCTGATTCGCGATCAACATGATCATGGTGCCTTAATCATCTGTGATAATCGATTGGTTACTCGAGATTATGGCGGCACCTTTTTGTCCAGTCTACCTCCAATCCCAAGAACGCGAGATTTAGACAAAACCCTAGCTTTTTTAACACAAAACTCGAACATTACTGAATTAGAATAGAGAATAACATGAGTGTAAAAATCCTCGCCATCGATACGGCTACTGAGAACTGTTCTGTGGCGTTATTGGTCGGTGATACTATCTACAGTCGCAGTGAGGTTGCGCCGCGTGACCACACCAAAAAAGTGCTGCCGATGGTTGAAGAGATCCTGGCTGAAGCCAACCTTGAGCTCAATCAACTCGATGCCTTAGCCTATGGCCAAGGCCCGGGGAGTTTCACCGGTGTGCGAATCGGTATTGGTATTGCCCAGGGCCTAGCGTTTGGTGCTGATTTGCCTATGATTGGGGTATCGACATTAAAAGCTATGGCACAAGCGTGCTATCGATTGCACGGCGCGACGCAAGTGGCAACGGCTATTGATGCGCGGATGAGTGAAGTCTATTGGGCTCAATATCAACGCACCGGTGATGGCGATTGGCAAGTGTGCGGCGTTGAAACGGTGATTGCGCCTGAGGCCTTGGCCGATTATGTGTCGGTCGATGGGGCGACTTGGTATACCGCGGGTACCGGCTGGCAAGCTTACCCAACACTTGAACAATTGCCGCTGGAGAGGTTCGAAAGCGGTGTGCCGTTACCAGAAGCTCAAGATATGGTGGTGCTTGCTGCGCGCGATTGGCAACAAGGCCGTACCACAGAGGCAGAGCATGCCAGCCCCGTTTATTTACGCGATACCGTGGCGTGGAAAAAACTGCCTGGCAGAGAATAACACTGGTGATGCTCGCTTAATGTATTCAACTATGAGGTGATATATGACATCGATTAACGGTTTGCCTTCTTCGTCTATCCATGGGACACAAAAGTCCTCTCAACTTCGGCGTAAGAAAAAAACAACCTCATCGGTCTCCGACGTCTCCTCATCTGCGATAGTCAAAAAAAATGCCATCGATGTGAAAAACATGGCAAAGGCTGAAGACTCTGCTCAAGCGATCCATTATGACCTACCGGAAGGGCGCAGTCGCAAAGCGTTGCAAGAGTATATGGGAGTCCTTCATCAAGCCAAACGCGAGGAATTAGCTCAGATGCTTGGTGTCGATCTTTATATCTAACCTTGGAAAAGGAATGATTGAAACCCTGAAAGTGGAGAGTAACAATGACGAAACGAGCAAACCTATTCTTGTTGGCAGCGTTATTACTTTCAGGGTGCGCAACGATTCCACCGGAACTCGCCATCAACCAAGAGTCGACCTCAGTAATCACGCGTTTGTCCGAGTGGCAGCAAGATACGCCGCTCAATACACCCCTTCGTCTTGGCGGGGTGATTGCCAGCGTTGACAACCTGACGGACAGTACGCGATTGACAATTGTTTACTTGCCAACCAAAGCTTCGGCAAAGCCAGATATACGTTATGAACCCCGAGGGCGTTTTATCGTTTACAGTTCGACCTTTCTCGACCCAGTGGCCTATGCACCGGGCCGTTTAGTCACTGTACTTGGCAGGGCGAAAAAAACCACAGAGCAAAGTAAGCAAGGCCAGTATCCTCTAGAGTTGCCCGTTATGCAGGCTCAAGCCGTGCATTTATGGCGAGTTGAACGCTATCTTGATGAGCCGGTCTTAGGCAGCCGTATTTTTGACTGTCCTCATCCTCGTTGTTTCGGTGCACGCCCTTGGCCTATGCGCCATAAAGTGATCGAAATCGTCAAATAAAGGACTTGTTTTGTTCCACTCAAGAACTGTTTTTACCGAGAGTGCTCAGATTGCGCTATTGGAGTGCGGCGATGGTAATCGTGCTCCTTTTACCATGGTGTTCCTTCATGGCTGGTTAGACAATGCTGCCAGTTTTTTTCCTCTTGTTACTGAGTTGAAAGATCATCTGCCATTGGGGCATTACGTGTTACTCGATCTTCCTGGCCATGGTCTGTCAAGTGACAAACCAACCGGTCATTATTACAGCTTTCACGACTATATTGACGATATTCACCAGTGTTTGGCGCAAATAACCAGCAATAAGCTTGTTATGGTGGGTCATTCACTTGGTGGTATGATCGCAACTTGTTATAGTGCAGCCTTTCCTGAGCACCTGCTGGCCTTGATTCAAATTGAATCGTTTGGGCCGCTTCCAGAAGCGGAAAATAAAGCCGTAACCAGGTTGCGCCAAGGGGTGATTGGCCGTGCTCGCCGCCGCGCAAAAAAGGCTCAGCCCGTCATCAATAAACAGCAGGCCATATCGCTGCGTGCCAGCAGCACGGGATTGAGTTGTGAGCTCATCGCCCCAATCGTTGAGCGAGATTTACAACCTAGCTCTCACGGTTGGCAATGGCGGCATGACCCGCGTTTAAAATGTGATAGCCTGTATCGAATGAATGAACATCAAGCTTCGGCATTTTTGTCGTCGGTGAGTTGTGCGCATTTGGTGATTTTAGGAGAGAGTGGTTTCTCTTCACTGAAGCAACGGCGACAAAACTGGCCGCAAATAGACACAGTGCACATCGGTGGTGGGCACCATTGTCATTTGAACTCAACGCAAGCATGTGCCAACAAAATAATAACGATAGTCAATAAAATTAACCCCTGAGTTTTGCAAGGTGAAACTGGCATAATACGCCGATTTTAATGGTGTGACTTATGCAAACAAAGCCAACGTTTCCCTTGCTTGACTTTACATAAGGAGCACAACGTGGAAAAGCCATGGTTAACTCGTTACCCGGACGATGTCCCTGAATTGATTAACCCTGATCAATATGAATCCTTAGTCGATATGTTCGAACAATCCGTTCGCAACTATTCAGACCAAGCGGCTTTCGTCAACATGGGGACAGTGATGACGTTTCGCAAACTCGAAGAGCGAAGCCGCGCATTTGCTGCCTATTTACAAAACGAGTTAAAGCTCAAAAAGGGTGCCCGTGTTGCTTTGATGATGCCCAATTTATTGCAATACCCAGTCGCGCTTTTTGGTGTGCTGCGAGCGGGATTAATTGCGGTCAATGTCAATCCGTTGTACACACCAAGAGAGCTTGAGCATCAACTGAATGATGCCGATGCGACCACTATTGTCATTGTGTCTAACTTTGCTAATACGCTGGAAAAGGTCGTGCACAATACGCCAGTCAAACATGTCGTTATTACCAGTTTGGGACAAATGCTGCCTCGCGCGAAAGGCACACTGGTCGATTTTGTCGTCAAATACGTGAAAGGCATGGTGCCGAAATATGAACTGCCCGGGGCCATTTCGATGAGAAAAGCGGTCAAAAAAGGCCGTCGGTTACAATATGTAAAACCGTATATTTCCAGTGAAGATATTGCGTTTTTACAATACACCGGAGGGACGACAGGCGTGGCCAAGGGGGCTGTCCTCACTCATCGCAACATGATTGCCAACGTGTTACAAGCTAAAGGAGCGTATGGCCCTGTGCTAACGCCATGCCGAGAGCTCGTGGTCACGGCGCTGCCGCTTTATCACGTTTTTGCATTGACGGTGAACTGTTTATTGTTTATCGAAATGGGCGCACAAAACTTATTGATCACCAATCCTCGCGATATCGACGGTTTTGTCAAAGAGTTGGCCAAATACCCATTCAGCGCCATCACTGGCGTTAATACACTGTTTAATGCACTAGTTAATAACGAAGACTTTCGCGAGCTCGATTTTCAGCACTTACACCTGTCTGTCGGCGGAGGGATGGCTGTCCAACGTTCAGTCGCCGAGCGCTGGAAAAAGATCACGGGTATTCACTTACTCGAGGGCTATGGCCTGACTGAATGTGCGCCATTAGTCGCCGGTAATCCCTATGATTTATCGGATTACTCTGGCGCGATTGGTTTGCCTGTACCGTCGACGGAAATTCGCATTGTCAATGACCAAGGTGAACCCCAACCACTTGATGCGGTGGGGGAATTACAGGTGCGAGGACCGCAAGTCATGCAGGGCTATTGGCAGCGCCCAGAAGCGACGAAAGAAGTTCTTAACTCGGAAGGGTGGCTATCAACGGGAGACATTGTTCAATTTGGAGAAGACGGACTGCTGCACATCGTCGATCGCAAAAAAGACATGATTTTGGTCTCTGGGTTTAACGTCTACCCGAATGAAATTGAAGATGTGGTGGCGTTGAGTCCAAAAGTGCTTGAAGTCGCAGCCATTGGTGAGCCCCACAGTAGCTCTGGAGAAGTGGTGAAAATTTACGTCGTCAAAAGTGATGACACACTAAGCAAAGAAGAAATTATCGAGCACTGCCGTCAATATCTGACGGGCTATAAAATCCCTAAGCGGGTGGAGTTTCGCGATGAGCTTCCCAAGAGTAATGTGGGCAAGATTCTTCGCCGAGTCTTACGTGAAGAAAACGACGCTAAGCTCAAGCAAGACAGCTAAATCAGAAAATTGTTATTGAGCGTGATAGAATACCGGCAAATGCCGGTATTTTTTGTGATGCGCTTGAGGTCTGTTCTACGTTGTGATGAGCAGCAAACCTTAACACTAGCCTGGCAAAATCACCGGTTGTTAGCCTAATTCAAAAGCGAGATTTTTGTGGATTATCAATTAATAACAGACAACAAAGCCTTAGAGAAACTCTGCCAAAGTGTTCGTAATAGCACTTGGCTGATGTTGGATACGGAATTCGTCCGCATTCGAACCTTTTACCCAAAGCTTGGGCTAATCCAATTATTCGACGGCGAGCAACTGGCGTTAATTGACCCGCTAACCATCGATGACATGACGCCGTTTGTCAAACTGTTAAACGATAAGACAATCACCAAAGTCTTACATGCGTGTGGTGAAGACATTGAAGTCTTTCAGCACGCTTTTGGTTGCATTCCTTATCCAATGGTGGATACCCAGATTATGGCTGCGTTCTTAGGTCATGGTTTATCGACCGGCTTTGCTTCTTTAGTTCAACAATATTTAGGGGTTGAACTCGATAAGAGTGAAGCGCGAACCGATTGGTGTGCTCGGCCTTTAACTCAAAAACAAATGCAATATGCGGCGGCGGATGTCTTTTACCTATTGCCTTTATTTGAGCAATTAAAGCCGCAATTAGAGCAAGCAAACTGGTGGCAAGATGCATTGCAAGAGAGTCAGCACCAAGCTCAAAAGCGGCTCTCAAACACCGATATCGCACTCTTGTATCGTGAGATAAAAGGGGCGTGGAAGTTGACATCGCTGCAATTGGCGCGTTTGCAACCATTAGCTGAGTGGCGTTATCGAGAAGCGGTTAAACGGGACTTAGCACTTAATTTTATCTTTAAAGAGATCGATCTTTTAGAAGTTGCACGGCTGGGATTAACGCAAAAACACGCGATGTTAGAAGCGGGGATGGATGAGCGCAGCGTTATGCGTCATGGCAAAGCGATTGCTAAATTGGTGTCTGATGCCAATGAATTACCGACGGATAGCCACCCAGAGAAAGTGATTCGATTGGTTGATGAAAATCAGTACAAGCAAACGTTTAAGACTTTAAAAGATGTTGTTCAGAAGGTCGCAAAAGAAACCGGATTAGCAACGGAGTTTTTGGCGTCGAAAAAGCAAATCCATCAACTGATCAAATGGGTTTGGCACCACAATAAAGCGCCACACTGTTTACCGGATGTCATGCAAGGGTGGCGTCAGCCTTTACTCGGCGAAGAAATGCTGGTTAAGTTGGTGGAAAATTAACAGGCAATGTGAATGAAAAGGCTCACAGCATTACGCCACGAGCCTTTTAAGCACTCAGTCTTTACAATTTAGGACGACTTTTCGTCTTCTGGCAGTTTGACATTGAGCTCTAGTACTGAGATGTCGTCGTCTTTTTGTTCAAAAGTCAAATCGACCATGGACGGGTCGACATCGACGTATTTTGCAATGACCTTTAAAATATCTTCTTTGAGTTGAGGAAGATAAGACGGAGCAGGTTCATCACTACTACGACGTTCCGCCACGATGATTTGCAGCCTTTCTTTGGCAAGATTGGCGGTTGTTTTCTTGGCTGGGCGGAAAAATTCTAATAGCGACATAACTTAGCCTCCAAACAGTCGTTTAAAGATTCCTTTCTTTTCTTCCGTCAGGAAGCGAAATTCGGTTTGATTGCCGAGTAGGCGATCGACAGTGTCAGAATACGCCAAACCCGCGTCGGTTTCACTATCAAAAATAACAGGAACCCCTTTGTTTGATGCGTTGAGTACCGCTTGGCTTTCTGGGATCACACCAAGAAGAGAAATGTGTAAGATCTCTTCAACATCCGTAACACTTAACATTTCACCTTGTGAAACCCGTGCTGGATTATAACGGGTGAGCAGTAAGTGTTGTTTGACAGGCTCAAGGCCTTGCTCTGAACGGCGAGATTTAGAATCTAAGATGCCGAGAATTCGGTCTGAATCACGCACAGATGAAACTTCTGGGTTTGTTGTGACGATGGCTTCATCGGCAAAGTACAATGCCATTAACGCGCCTTGCTCAATACCTGCTGGGGAGTCGCAAATGACAAAGTCAAACCCCATCTCATCGAGTTCGTTCAATACTTTTTCTACGCCCTGGTGGGTGAGCGCATCTTTATCACGAGTTTGAGAGGCAGGTAAAATAAATAAATTATCCGTGCGCTTATCTTTGATAAGAGCTTGGTTAAGCGTGGCTTCACCATTGATAACATTAACGAAATCATAGACAACACGGCGTTCGCAGCCCATGATTAAGTCTAGGTTTCGCAAGCCGATATCAAAATCGATGACGGCCGTTTTCTTGCCTTTTAGTGCTAGGCCAGAAGCAATTGCTGCACTCGACGTGGTTTTTCCAACGCCGCCTTTACCAGAGGTCACAACGATTATGCGTGCCATGTCTTTTTCCTTATTAAAAATTATACCGAAAGTGTTTCTATACACAGCGAGTCTTGTTGCAAGCTGACCAAGACTTTTTGCTGCCAACATTCTCGTTCTATTTGTTCGCTAAGCCAGTAACTACCTGCGATAGAGACCAGTTCAGCTTGTAAGTCGTTACAAATAATATGCGCTTGTTTTTGGCCATTGGCCCCTGCGATTGCTCGTCCCCGCAAGGTTCCGTGAATGTGAATCGAACCATCGGCGATGACTTCGGCTCCGGCACTGACATGATTGAGAATAACCAGATCACCATTGGGGGCGTAAATCTGTTGACCAGAACGTATCGGCGTTCGGATCACTTTTGTCGGTGTCAATTCAGGCGGGGGCGCTTGGTGGCTCTTACCTGAGGAAAGGATCGCTAAACCGGCATCGCTCGCTTGGTGTTGCTGCTGTTTGTCCTTCGTCCCTGTAATGCCAACAGGCACTAACCCTTGGTTTTTTATTCCTTGCTTAAGTGCTGAAAAATCAATTTCTTGCTGATCTACATTTGCAATATTGATCACCAAAGGGGCGCTAGCGAAAAAACCAGGGGCTTTTTCTACCTTTTGTTTGATAAATTCGACGGTGTTATCAACATTATTATCAGCAAGGTGTAAAACTGATAGTGTGAAGCTACTGCCTTTCAGATCCGGATTGAGTGACATCGCGATCCTGTGCCTATATTAAAGAGCGTTACCTTATAATCATGAACTCATGTTATATTCCAACTCAAATGTCAGCAAGTTAACTTGTTGCCAATTGCGTATTAAACTGGCAATTTTTTTATTTTTTTGATGCCTCCCTCGTTAATTGTGAGGCTCAACAAGTTTGATAAAATAAGGTAAGACATGTTTTGTTCTATTTACAAAAGCGCTAAAAAACCGGGTGCGTACCTTTATGTGCCCAAAAAGGATGATTTTTCACAAATTCCTGACGCATTAATGACGATGTTTGGCAAACCAACTTTGGTTATGGTGGTCAATCTCTCTGGGCGTACTTTGGCGCAAGTGAATGTGGATAAGGTCAAGGCCTCTATACAAGATGAGGGGTACTTTTTACAACTGCCGCCGCCGCCAGAAAATTTGCTAGAACAACACAAAGCGAGAAAAAAACAACAGTCAGAATAGCCGTAGGCCAGCAGGAGGGCTTAATGCGAAAAACCATCTCGACCGCACTAGGCGTATTAGCGATAGTGTTTCAATCCGGAGCGTATGCACAATCCGACAAAGTGACCTTTGACCAGTATGTGGTGGAATTAAAAAAACAAGCGATTGAACAAGGGATATCGCCCAATCTCGTCGAACGTGCGTTTGCTGATGTCACTTATCATCCCAGGGCTGTTAAAGCGGATCGCAACCAGCCAGAGAAACGTTTGACCTTGGATGAGTATATTCCTCGAGCGGTACCAGACTGGAAAGTCAAGCAAGCGCAGCAGCTCTATGTGCAATATCAGCAACCGCTTGAGAGGATCAGCAAGGAATACGGTGTGCCTGCTCGTTTTATCGTTGCACTGTGGGGCGTAGAGAGTAATTTTGGTCGTTACACTGGCGGCTATCAAGTGGTTGATGCTCTCACGACCATGGCATACGAAGGGCGACGTGAAGCCTTTTTTAAAAAAGAGTTGATGTCTGCGCTTAACATTTTGCAGCAAGGGCATATCGAGCTCAAAGACTTTAAAGGCTCTTGGGCTGGTGCGATGGGCCAACCTCAATTTATGCCAAGTTCATTTCTTTCCTTTGCCGCGGATGGCAATGGCGATGGCAAGAAAGACATTTGGCAAACCCCTGAAGACGTCTTTGCTTCTGCGGCCAATTATCTCAAACAGGCGGGGTGGGATGACACGTATACCTGGGGGCGGCAAGTGCATATTGCGAAAGATTTCGACCTTAGCTTACAAGGGCGTGAATTGGGCAAAGAAAAAACCTTGCAGCAATGGCAAGCACTGGGTGTACGTCGTTTTGATGGACGCGATCTACCCAGGCCATCAACACCGCTACAAGCCTGGTTGATCGCGCCTGACGATGCAGATGGACGAGTGTATTTGATTTATAATAACTACAATGTATTGATGAAGTGGAACCGCTCTTACTACTTTGCCTTGGCGGTCAGTCATCTGGCCGACCGCATCGTGATGCCTTAATACTGCACCTGTTATAGAATGGGCAAACTGCTTATACATAGGGTCTGCCCAACGTTAAGACCGCGTCACTATGGCGAAGAGGGACTCGTTTAGTGCTTTGCTTTTCGATTTACGGCTCCGTTGAACCGAGAGACTGTCTACCATTGACCCACGTGGCTGTTATCTTCACATTGTGATCAAATTGAACGAGGTTAGCAACCCAGCCCGGTTTGATTAGGCCTAATTTATCTTCAATGTTAAGGGCTTTAGCTGGGTAGAGAGTGGCCATTCTAACGGCTTCGTCTAGAGGCAAAGCCAAGTGGTGACAAAGCTGTCTTATTCCCTGATCCATCGTCAAAGATGAGCCGCCGAGCGTGCCGTTTTCATCGACGCACAATCCGTCTTTTATGAATACTGTCGCGCCACAGAAATCAAACTCCGTCATCGATTCAGGCGCTGATGCGGCGGCAGTGGCATCGGTGACTAAGACGAGCCTTTCACCAAGGATTTTTTTGGCCAAACGAACATTGGCCCAGTGAACATGGTAGCCGTCGGCTATGATACCTGCATAGACGTCTTGGCTATCGTATATCGCCCCGACCACACCAGGCTCTCGTCCATTGGCCGTTGGGGTCATGGCATTGTATAGGTGAGTGGCAAAATTGATTCCCGACGCAAAGCCTTGCATCGCTTGATCGTAACTGGCTGCACTGTGTCCAATACTGACGATAATACCGGCTTGAGCGAGAGCTTGAATGTGCTCTTGGCGATTGACTTCGGGCGCAAGGGTGACTTTTTTCAGCCAAGGCGTTTGTTTGCTCAACCAGTTGATCATCGCGGTGGATGGTTGACGAAGTTGCTCTTTAGGGTGGATACCCTTGCGAATGGGGTTGGTATATGGGCCTTCTAGATGCATCCCCAAAACCTGGTTTTGATGCGCTTGCATGTCTTCACTGCACGCCTTGATCGCCGCCTTAATCGTCTCGTCACTGTCACTGATCAGAGTAGGTAAAAAGCTGGTGGTGCCAGTCAGTAAATTGGTCTGTTGCATGTGACGCAAGGTGTTTTTCGTTGGCTGGTGATTAAACATAACGCCACCGCAGCCATTGAGTTGTAAATCGATAAACCCGGGAGCGAGGTACTGACCCTTGAGATCAATTTTGCTAACGTCTTTATCGAGCGGCGTCGATGCGTTGACGATATCAACAATAAGCCCATCGTTGATAAGCACCATTTTGTCGGTTAGGGTTTGTTCACCGGTCAAAATGACCCCATTACACAAAGCAATCATGATTTACTCCTCGAGGTGATTGAATTTTGCGATTTCAGCGCGTTCGATGTGTTGAAAGTGTTTGAGCGTTTTCACTTTGAGCTCTTGGCACGCGTCAATATCGCTGACAATGATACTATCACGGTGGAGTTGTAGGTAGGAAATTGGCGATAAATGATTGATACTGCCTTCAATGGCATCACTAATGGCGTTTGCTTTGTGGCTTCCGGTCGCCAATATCACGACCGTTTTCGCTGCCATAATTGTCTCTATCCCCACAGAGAGAGCATGAGTAGGGACTCGCGCAATGTGATCGGCAAAAAAGCGTGCATTGTCCATGCGTGTTCTTTCACTCAATCGGCACAGACGTGTCCGTGAGTGCAAGGAGGTACCCGGTTCATTAAATGCGATGTGTCCGTCACTACCGATACCGCCAAGAAACAAATCGACTCCTCCAAGTTCTTGAATCTTTGCTTCAAAGTCGACGCACTCGCTCGTCGGGTCAAGGCTACCACCGTCGAGCCTATGAGTGTTTTGAGGGTTGATATCGATATGATCAAAAAAGTGGTGCTGCATAAAATACCAGTAACTGTCTGGTGACGTTTTGGCGAGCCCGGCGTATTCGTCCATATTAAAAGTGACCACATGTTCAAAACTGATGCGATGCGCTTGATAGGCTTGAATGAGACGTTGATACGTCGCTAACGGAGTGCTGCCGGTTGGAAGGCCTAATACAAAGGGGCGTTGAGCGGTTGGGGCAACTGTGTTGATAGCGTCAATTATGTACTCAGCGCTCCAAGCTGCCACTTGGTGGGCGCCTTCAAAAGCAATGAATCTCATCAGACTTCCTCCCTGGTGTTCTTAATCATTGGTGACATAAACGATATAAAAATAAAATTATGTTTTTCACGGTGTTAAGCTTGTTAGTGCGTGTTAATATCTTTGCCATCATAATGACACAATACCGATGCGTTATCACACCGGCTTCGAGTTGGCGATTGTTTTGTTCTCGTACTCAAGGTCATCAAACTGGCATCACATTAATACGGAGTTTGACATGAACCCTTTGGGATATCTGCAAAAATTGGGTAAGGCGATTATGCTTCCTATCGCCATTTTACCCGTGGCAGCCATTTTACTGCGCTTGGGACAGCCCGATTTACTGAACATTTCATTTATGGCCCAAGCCGGTGGTGCCATCTTCTCACAATTGCCTTTGCTTTTTGCCATCGGGATTGCCGTCGGTTTGGCAAAAGACGAGGCTGGAGCGGCAGCATTGGCTGGAGCCGTGGGGTACTTAGTGTTGACAGAAGCCGCTAAGACCATCAATGCCGATATTAATATGTCTTTTTTCGGTGGCATCATTGCTGGTATTGTCGCTGGCCATAGTTACAACCGCTTTCACGCTGTTAGTTTACCGTCTTATTTGGCTTTTTTTGCAGGTAAACGTCTAGTGCCGATCGCCACTGGGTTGATCACTTTAGCACTCGCGGCTGTGTTTGGTGTGGTGTGGCCTATGATCCAGCAAGGGATTGATGCTTTTGGTCATGCAGTAGCTAATTCGGGGGCGTTAGGGCAGTTTTCGTATGGTGCGCTAAATCGCGCTTTGATACCCGTGGGGTTACACCACGTGATGAACTCAATTTTTTGGTTTGGACTCGGCGAATGCAGCAAAGTTACCTATGAACTTGGTCAGTCGCTACACACCATTTGCGTAGAGCCTTCATTGGCTAAGAGTTGGTTAGTCGGTGATGTGATACCGTACATTGATGGCAGTCATATTCAGTCTATCGCCAGTGAAACCACCCGCGGTGATCTCAATCGCTTCTTTGCCGGCGATCCCAGCGCAGGTGTCTTTATGACAGGTTTTTTCCCTATCATGATGTTCGGCTTGCCCGCTGCAGCGTTAGCGATGTACCTGGCTGCACCAGCTTCTTCTCGTCGTCAGGTTGCTGGTGTATTGTTCTCTGTTGCCATCACGGCTTTTTTAACAGGGATTACAGAGCCACTTGAGTTTTTATTTATGTTTCTTGCTCCCGGTCTATACGTCGTGCATGCATTGTTGACCGGCTTGTCTTTAGTTGTGACCAACTGGCTGGGTATTTATCACGGTTTTGGCTTTTCAGCGGGTTTATTTGACTTAGTGATCAACTGGGGACTGGCGACGAAGCCAATGTTACTCATCGCCGTTGGTTTGGCCTTTGCAGTGATTTATTTTATTGTCTTTTATCTCACCATCGTGGTATTTGATATTAAAACGCCAGGGCGTGAACCGGTTGAAATAGGACTTGACTCAGACACGGTTAAGCCCAATGCAACACAGTCGGGCACATCAGCGCAGCAGTACTTATCTGCATTAGGGGGCGCAGATAATATTCAGCACATGGACGCGTGTATTACTCGCTTAAGGCTCACCTTAACTGACAGTAACTTAATCCAGGTAGACACGCTTAAAGCGTTAGGCGCAAGTGGTGTGGTCAAGCTCAATGCCACTCATGTACAAGTCGTGGTTGGCCCACAAGCAGAGATCATAGCCGGACAGATTCGCACAATCATGGAAACTTAAACACCGTATTACTTCGATAGCGACAAAAAACAAGATAGGCCATCAATCACATTGATGGCCTATCTTGTTGTACCCACCTCACAATAGGACACCCAACAACATTTTCCGGACACCCAGTAAATTTGGGTTCAAATAAGGAGGTTCAAATAAGGACACTCATATATTACCGCGAGGATTTATTCGAAAATTTGCAAATAAACCATTTATGTCTCGGTTATATTCAGAGTGTCCGTAACCTTTCGACCTCATGTTTCTGGAGGAGTAGTGATAGGGCTGACACCTATTTACAGTAGGTTAGTTTTTAGTGTGGTATTGCTCACAGGCGAGTAGCGTGTTTTCAATCAAGCTCGCTACTGTCATTGGGCCAACGCCACCGGGTACTGGAGTAATATGGCTGGCATTTTGACTGGCAACCTCAAACTCAACATCACCGACTAACTTGCCATCATCCATACGATTAATACCCACATCGATCACAATCGCGCCTTTTTTAATCCACTCTCCAGGAATGAAATTGGCTTTGCCGACCGCCACGACTAACAAATCGGCTTGGCGTACATGAGATTCAAGATCTTTGGTAAAGCGATGACACGTTGTCGTCGTACAGCCCCCGAGTAGAAGCTCTAATGTCATCGGGCGACCCACGATGTTTGAGGCTCCGACAATCACAGCGTGTTTACCGTGCAGTGGAACGTTGTATCGATCAAGTAATGTCATGATTCCTTTTGGAGTGCATGAGCGCAGTTTAGGAATTCGCTGGGCAAGACGACCCACATTGTAAGGGTGGAAGCCATCGACGTCTTTTTCAGGGGTGATTCGTTCTAGTACTTTGGTTGAGTCGATACCAGCAGGCAAGGGCAGTTGCACTAAAATGCCATCAATTTCTGGGTCTGAGTTTAATTGATCAACTATTTCAAGTAATTGCTGCTCATTGGTTGAAGCAGGTAAGTCAAAAGACTTCGACACAAACCCGACTTCTTCACAAGCACGGCGTTTGCTACCTACATACACTTGTGAGGCTGGGTCTTGTCCAACCAGCACAACAGCAAGACCAGGAGCTCTCAGGCCTGCTTCAACTCTTGCTTTGACGCGAGCGGCGACTTCTGAGCGTACGGTTTGAGAAATTAATTTTCCATCAATAATTTGAGCCGTCATGTGTGTCCTTTAAACTAATTAAACTGATCGAGTTATTTGGGACAATTGTCGCAAAAAAAAGCCTGGACATCCACAGGCAAACGATTGCTTTTGTCGTCAGCAGGTGTAAATTTAGCGTTCTGATTTTTTTTTAGTCATTCAAACCAGCAATTTAGATAAAACCGTTGATTTCATCATTTTTACTCGTATAATCCCATCCCTGTAGCGCGCCCTTAGCTCAGCTGGATAGAGCACGTCCCTTCTAAGGATGTGGTCGTAGGTTCGAATCCTACAGGGCGTGCCATTTATTCAAAAGCCTCGATAGTTCACAAGCTATCGAGGCTTTGTCGTTTAAAAGCCATGAAAAAGACAAATAAATATAAATAATACAGTCAATTACCTGAAACAGTGATCGGTCTGTAAATACTTTGGTTGTCATGGTGGGGAAATAGCGTTGAAAAAGTTCAATGTTACCCAGAACGCTTTTGCCTTACCCATGCCCTGTTGGTGTGCTGGGCGTACCTTTTGAGTTCATCAACACTGCCAACAGCGCAACTAAAATAAAGCCCAAATCGATCGCAAAAGCTTTGCCAATGTTCATCATCGAGTTCGAGCTCATTGAGCAGTGGGATGTTGCCGCTAGAAAGTAGACCAGGCTTAGAAGGGTGAGCAATTTTGCCCAAATTTTCAATAAGCTGAATGTAATCAAGTAAAGAATACTCAACACCGTTATAGGCGCTCATGCGGGGTGTTGTTGTGGTACGTTGGTTACCTAAGAAGCCGTAAAGTGATTTTTTCTTAAGATGTGATACTTGCCCAAGCCCACTATCCTCGTCACATGCGTGACCATGAAGCCTCTCGTAAATAGAAGTATAGCTTGATTGCTCGAGCTTATCGGTGATCCCTGCGCGAACGGGGTTTAAATCCACATAAGCCATACAAGCTAGTAGCGCCCTTTCATCGAGTAAAGCTTGAGATTTAAATCGACCTTCCCAAAATCTGCCTGAGCACATTTCTTCTTTGTTTGCTTGTCGAGCAACATATTCATTGATGTTTCGCATAAACCAGGAGATGTCCATCAATCGGGATCGCCACATCTTAATGATTTCCAGTGCTTTGATTTCCTCTGCTTCACTGACTAAATCATGATCTAACCACTGTTGGATCAAGTTGGGTTTCGAGTATAAGGTCGTCCAGCGCTCAATAACCTCTTTATTAGACCAACTTTTCGCTTGTTTTTCATCGACATGAAGTACCAAATGATAGTGATTAGACATAATGGCATAAGCGCAAATATCTATAGCAAAGACCTGAGAGAGCAACCGAAGCCGCTCTATAAGCCAGACCCGGCGGTGCTCGAAATTACGGCCGCTGTAATCATCTTGCCCACATAGATAAGCCCTTCTCACACAACGAGAAATACAGTGATAATAAGCGGTGTCTTGCAAAGATATCAGAGAGGAGCGGGCTTGAGTCATCATAAGGCCTTTGCTGTTATTATATACAGTTGTGTAAAATTTAGTCTCGCTTGTCGATGTTGTCAAATAGGTCAGAATCGATGTCGATCTGGTTTCAGGTGAGCTAGATGGGCAAACTAATGTACGTTGACACCCCATAATAGGACACCCAGCCAATATATTCTGGACACCCAATTAATTTAGAGTAATAAACCTCTTATGTATCGGTTATATAAAGAGGGCACAAAATTATGACTGTCCCAAACATTTAAGGTGAGCACTCGTCCTGCTCAAGTTATTTGACTGTCCTACAAATAGTCTGTCCTACAAATAGTCTGTTGAAGTTAATGACTGTCCTTAACAATCTGTTTCAGAATACCAAACCAAGGTAGCGGTTTCGTTTTGACAGCAACGTGATGGCGAATGTAATCCTCAACTATAAGAAGTCAATGCGTATGAGTGTCGTTAAAACCGTTAGTAAGACGCAAAAGATTCATGACAAAGGACAAAGTTTTCAAGATGCAGAAGTACATCGTTAACCGAGTTGGTTATATTGGTATGAATTTATGTCCTAAAAATGAACGCCATTAGCAATGGGTGAATAAGAAGCGCGCAATGAAACTTAGGTATTTGTTTGTCACCATTTTTTGTCTTTTAGCTATGCTGCCGATGATGATGTTTTGGTTGTGGCCGTATTCTAAAGCGCTCGATTCAGAGCTTAATGATGTTCGCGAGCGACATCTAGTGATCGCGCAAAACTTGTCGGGTGCGTTTGAGCGGTATTATCGCGATGTGACCAGTGTCTTTAATGTTTTGGGGTTGCAACAGTCATCGCAATTAAAATCCGCAAACATGAAATATTTGCTGTCGAGTTATTACTTCGACCTCATTGTAAAAACCGACGACAATGGCGTGGTAGTACAGTGTTTGTTTGACGGGGACCGAGGCTGTCCCGCGCGGCTTAGCGCATCAATCATGGCACATGCTCGTGTGTCCTTACAGCCTAAAACAGTGAGCGTATCGACCGTTACTCGCGATGATGAGCTCAATACAGGGCCGATACTGTTGGTGGTTAAGCCATCAGGATCACACTGGTTAATTGGTTATCTTTCAACGCAATACATCGTAGAGATGGGCAAGAAAGTGGCGTTTGGTGAAAAAGGGCATGCGGCGATTGTTGATCAAGCGGGGAACGTTCTAGCTCACCCGTTGGATAGTTGGGTGGCCAGTGGTAAAAATATTGCCAAAGTGAGTGCAGTACAAAAAATGCTCGCAGGGCAAACGGGGGTCACTGAGTTTTATTCACCGGCGCTGAAAGACGATATGGTGGCAGGCTTTACCCAAGTCTCAAATGCGGGGTGGGGCGTGATGGTACCACAACCCAAAAGCGAGCTTAAAGCGAAAGCGGCAGCCATTGATAAGACGGCAGGTACCGTTATGTTTATCGGTCTACTACTCGCCTTAGTGATTGTTATTCCTGTCTCTGTGTTTCTCATTCGTCCATTGGAGCGATTTTTATTGTCCATTAAGTCAATAGAGCAGGGTAAAACAAAAGCGCCGGTCGATTTTGCTACGTCGCGATGGACCCCAACAGAGATTAAGCAATTAAAATACGCGTTTGCTGAGCTAATGGAAAATGTACAAAGTAATCAAAAAGCCATCGCCGAGTTGGCATTTATTGATTGTGTGTCTGGGTTGCCGAACCGGGCTTATTTTGAAACGTTAACGATGAAAGCTTTAGCTGATCTTTGCCCTGAGCGTGATATAGCTGCAATGGTGTTTATAGATTTTGATGATTTTAAGAAGGTCAATGACAACTACGGTCACCGAGTGGGCGATAAGTTGCTAAAGTTGTTTAGTCAGGAACTCGCTTGGCAATGCTCTCACAGTATGAACCCCACATTGAATTATTACGACAACCTTCCCGATATTATCCCCACTCGATTGGGCGGTGATGAATTTGCGCTTTTTATTCACCGAATGAAAAGCACAGAGCAAATTCACCAGTTGGTTGAGCAAATTACTCAGGCCGTTTTTACCGAATACGCCATCGATGACGACCTTGCGATTACACTTTCTGGCAGTGTTGGTCTTGCTTTGTATCCAGAACAAGGCCGCAACTTTGACACCTTGATTAAACTGTCTGATTTGGTCATGTATCAAAATAAAGCCAGGCGGAAAAGTGCCTGATTGAGGTGGGAAAATGAACAACCCTATAGCTCTGTATCTGGAGTGAATAGAAAGAGCAGAGCAGGGTGAAAAAACAGTAAACATCGCCACTACTGGGTATTAACCATTTTGTTAATTTAATCTTTTCAGCAACTTATGCTTGTCATTTGCTTACGCCTTTGTATGATACTAATTGAATTTATACGCAGTTTTTGGTGCCAATTTACAATTTGAATTCCTTTGTTGCACTATTGTGAAGCGCAGGGGTTAATCTTGTGAGCGAGCGCAAAAAAACATTTAAAATTAACAGTATCAGTTAGGCCTATAAATTGCTTGCTGTTTTATATCATCCTGAAGTAACCGAGTATCGATGAAAGCAATGTTGGCTTTCGACAGCGTGGTCAGTGTTTACTTCGACACAAAAATTCATCGATATTTGGCCATGGATGCCAACATAATTTATAGATGACAAGGATGCCATATGAGTGTAATTACCGAATCATACAGTAGCGGTGAGTTTTTTGATGAGCTCATTGATGGAGAAGGGAATTTTCGAGATTGCTCTCAGCGGTTGTTGGAATACTTGCAAAATTTGCCCCCAGAAGAGCTAGAAAAGCGCCGTGAAGCCGCAGAAACCACCATACAAGACATGGGAATCAGCTTTACGGTCTACACGGATGAGGGCAACATTGATCGTTCATGGCCTTTTGACATTGTGCCAAGAACCATTGATGCCAAAGATTGGGAAGTGGCTGAGCAAGGCCTGAAACAGCGTCTAACGGCACTGAATCAATTTATCGATGATTTGTACCATGATCAAAATTGCATCAAAGATGGCATTATCCCAAAACACATTATCGCTGAATCGAAAAACTTTCGACCCGAGTGCATTGGTGTTTCGCCCCCTTTTGGTGTGTGGGCTCATATCTGTGGCACTGATTTGGTGCGTGCCGGTGATGGCCAGTTTTACGTTTTAGAAGATAACCTTCGCGTACCTTCTGGTGTATCGTATATGCTGGAAAACCGAGCATTAACCAAACGAATCCTACCCGAGCTGTTTGAAAATGACGACATCATGCGCGTCGACAGTTATACCGCACAGCTTTTTGATACGCTAAAATCCCTCGCTCCAAGGCAAGTGGCCTGTCCGGAAATTGTTGTACTCACCCCAGGTATTTTTAATTCTGCCTATTTTGAGCATGCTTTCCTTGCGCAGCAGATGGGGGTCGAATTGGTCGAAGGCAGCGATTTATTCGTTGGCGACGATGATTGCGTGTACATGAAAACCATCGAGGGGTTAGAGCGAGTCGATGTAATTTATCGTCGAATCGATGATGATTTCCTCGACCCAGAAGTCTTTAATCCCGATTCAATGTTGGGTGTCCCTGGTTTGATGAAAGCGTGGCAGTTAGGCAATGTTGCACTGGCTAACGCACCTGGTGCTGGGGTTGCCGATGACAAAGTGGTTTACGCTTATGTGCCAGCGCTGATTCGCTACTACCTAAATGAAGAGCCTATATTGCCCAATGTAGAAACTTTCTTATGTGAAGACGAGCAGCAACGCGAGTACGTGTTGGCGAATTTAGACAAACTGGTGGTTAAACCTGCCAATGAATCTGGGGGCTATGGTATGTTGGTTGGTCCTCATTCAACGGCAAAAGAGCAAGCCAAATTTGCAGAGTTAATCCAAGCGAACCCGCGTAACTATATTGCTCAGCCAACCTTAAAATTATCCACCGCACCCACCTTAGTCTCGCCTAATAAATTAGAGCCGAGGCATTTAGACCTCAGGCCGTTCATTTTACAAAGTGATAAAACTTACGTAACCACAGGCGGTTTAACTCGGGTTGCAATGAAAAAAGGCTCTTTGGTGGTCAATTCCTCACAAGGCGGCGGTAGTAAAGACACATGGATTGTTAAGAGCAAGGAGGATTAATATGTTATCAAGAGTGGCCGAGCGCCTGTATTGGAGTGCGCGTTATTTAGAGCGAATTGAAAACATTGCCCGTTTGCTCAGTGTCTACGACGACTTGTTATTGGATTTACCAAGAGATGTGAAAGTGTCTTGGTACAATTTGATTGAAATTAATGGCAGTGTGGCGGATTTTGCCAAAAAGTTTGATAAAAAAAATGAGCACAATGTCGTGCGCTTTTTATTAATGGAAGAAGCGAACCCAAGCTCGTTATTGTGCTCGTTAAAAAGTTTAAGAGAAAACATCCGCACGACACGAGATGTATTGCCGGAAGAAACGTGGGAACTGATTAACGAGCTTGATCTTTACGCCAAAAAGCACGTGCAAAAGGGCATTCAACGAGGCAATCGATTCCAATACCTCAATAACATTATCGAGGGATGCCAAAAAGTGATTGGTTTGCTCAACAACGCCATGTGCCGTGATGCCGGTTGGCGCTTTATGCAAATAGGTCGCTATTTAGAGCGCGCTGATATGAATACCCGTATTTTGGATTCAGCTATTTTTATCAAAACCAATGCCAGTGACGATGAGCAACACCTGCTCGAGCCCATTTTGTGGCCAAAAGTACTGAAATCTCAAAGTGGTTATCTAGGCTACTTACGCAGTAAGAGAACCGCCATTGATGGCAAAAACACCGTCGACTTTTTACTCTACGATGAGCACTTTCCTCGTTCACAAGCGTTTTGTTTACAACAGATCCGCACCGCGATGGAAAAATTGCCTCGCTGTGGCAGTTTGATAGAAAAAATCGAATGTCTTATGGGCAAACAATACGATACCAGTAATGAAGCCTGTATCAATGGCGATTTAAGCCATTATCTAAACGAGATACAACTCGGCTTTATTTCGGTTAATGCCATGGTGGCAGATAACTGGTTTCACTTTCAGCACGGAGATGCAGCATGACCATTAGAGTCGCCTTAGTTCACAAGACCTCTTACGATTTTGATCGCGAGATAAATGTCGCTCCGCATGTGCTTCGCTTGCGACCCGCACCCCATTCTCGTACTCACATTCACGGTTATTCCCTCAAAGTAAAGCCAGAAGGTCATTTTCTCAATTGGCAGCAAGATCCTTTTGGCAATTATCAAGCGCGGATCGTCTTTCCGGAGAAAGTCAAAAAAATGGAGTTCGAAGTTGAGGTGATCGCCGACATGACGGTGATAAACCCTTTCGATTTCTTTATTGAAGAATACGCAGAAAAGTACCCGTTTCACTACGACAAATCGTTAGCCGATGAGTTGTTGCCGTATCTCAAAACCAGTCAAGACTGTCCTGAGCTCGATGCTTGGTTGGCCGATGTCGATACTAAAACACCAACTCGTATTGTTGATTTCTTGGTTGATCTAAACAGTAAATTGGCCAACCAAATCGACTATGGCATTCGCTTAGAGCCCGGCGTGCAAACTTGCCAAGAGACGTTAACGCTCAAAAAGGGCTCGTGCCGTGATACGTCTTGGCTGTTGGTGCAAATCTTGCGCCGTTTGGGGCTGGCTGCACGCTTTGCCTCAGGGTATTTAGTGCAGTTAACCGCCGATGTCGAAGCGTTAGATGGCCCGTCTGGTCCGAAAGAAGATTTTACCGATTTGCACGCTTGGTGTGAGGTGTACCTACCGGGTGCCGGTTGGATTGGGCTTGACCCGACCAGTGGTTTGTTTGCCGGTGAGGGCCACATTCCCTTGGCGTGTACACCTGAGCCAAGCTCTGCAGCCCCCATCACTGGCGCAACCGATAAATGTGAAACCAAATTTGACTTTAGTAACCAGGTGTTTCGCATTCACGAAGACCCGCGCGTGACCAAACCATATCCCGATGGTGAGTGGGACAACATTAAAGCGCTGGGCTTTGCCGTTGATGAGGTATTAGAACAGCAAGATGTGCGTTTGACCATGGGCGGAGAGCCGACTTTCGTATCGATTGACGATATGGACTCTGAGCAGTGGAACACCAAGGCACTTGGGGATGACAAGCTGCGTTTGGCTAAAGATCTCTTGCTGCGCCTCAAAGCGCAATTTAACGCGCAAGGGTTGTTGCACTACGGTCAGGGGAAATGGTACCCAGGCGAAGAATTGCCGCGTTGGGCGCTAGGGTGTTTTTGGCGTACCGATGGCGAAGCTTTGTGGCACCGTCCCGAGTTGTTAGCGGATGTTGACAAAGATTATCAACACACGGTAGAGGATGCGAAAGCGTTTGGGCGACAATTGTGCCGTTCACTCGGTCTTGAAAGTGAGTATTTACAAGCTGCTTATGAAGATAGCCTGTACTATTTGTGGCAAGAGCGAGCATTACCCGTTGATGTCGATCCGACCAAGGCGTCATTAAAAGACGATCTTGAGCGTCGCCGTTTAGCGGCATTACTCACTCGCGGCTTAGATGTCGAAACCGGCTTTGTGTTACCGATCGAGCACCAAAGTCAGGGCTGGGTGAGCTCTCATTGGCCGCAGCGCGCTGATGTGATTACTTTGATCCCTGGCGACAGTCCGATGGGATTTCGTTTACCGCTCAACTCACTGCCCGCGGTGAGTGAAAAAGAGCGCCCTCAACAGACCGATCCTTTCGCGCCACGTGAATCATTGCTGGCTTATTCACCCGATACGCACAGCTCGAATCAGGCTTTTGCCCGTCCTCAAACCACGCAGCCTCAAGATGGCAAGCTCGGCGACTCACAAGCGGTGATCCCAACCGCGATTTGCATTGAGCCAAGAGAGGGCAAACTGCATTTATTTTTGCCCCCCATGACGGCACTTGAGCATTATGTAGAATTGCTTTATCACATTGAGTGCACTGCGAAAGCCTTGAGCCTTCCGGTCGTGATTGAAGGTTACGAACCACCGAAAGACCCTCGATTACAAAAATTCTTAATCACGCCAGATCCCGGCGTGATTGAAGTGAATATCCATCCGTCGAGTGATTGGGCTGATTTGGTGGAAAAAACAGAGCTGTTGTATCGAGAAGCCCATTTTAGCCGTTTAGGCACGGAAAAATTCATGCTTGACGGTCGTCATACTGGCACCGGAGGGGGGAATCACATTACCTTAGGCGGCCCGACTCCCGAAGACAGCCCATTTTTACGCAAGCCAGATTTGTTGCGCAGTTTTGTCACCTTTTGGCAGCACCACCCAGGCTTGTCCTATTTGTTCTCTGGCATGTTCATCGGGCCAACTAGTCAAGCGCCAAGGCCTGATGAAGGCCGTGATGAAGCGCTTTACGAGATGGAAATTGCCTTTCAAAATTTCCCAGAGGGCTTGGTAGAAACCCCTTGGCTAGTGGATCGCTTAATGAGGAATTTACTGGTCGATGTCACAGGTAATACCCATCGCTCAGAGTTTTGTATTGATAAAATGTACGCGGCCGGTAGTGCGAGTGGTCGTCAGGGATTACTTGAATTTCGCGGTTTTGAGATGCCGCCTCACCCGCATATGTCTTTGGTACAAGTGTTGTTATTACGCTGTTTGGTGGCCCGCTTTTGGCAAGCGCCGTACACACACCCTCTCGTGCGTTGGGGCACCTCACTACACGATAAATTTATGATGCCTTATTATGTATGGCAAGACATAAAAGAAGTGGTGGATGATCTACAACGTCACGGT
Organism: Vibrio sp. HB236076; assembly: GCF_040957575.1. Lineage (NCBI taxonomy): Bacteria > Pseudomonadati > Pseudomonadota > Gammaproteobacteria > Vibrionales > Vibrionaceae > Vibrio > Vibrio sp. HB236076. Next base: position 2,105,408 of record NZ_CP162601.1, on the reverse strand, counting down.
TTCCCATTCAAACTTGAATGGTTAATCCCCTTTGAAGAGTTTCGCTTTCCCCATTATGGGCGTCAACAAATTGATGACATCGAACTGGAGTTGCGTTGGGCTATCGAACCTTGGCATGTTTTGGGTGAAGAAGTCACGCAATCGGGCACCAGTCGTTTTGTCGACTCGTCTGTTGAGCGTTTACAGGTGAGAGTCACAGGCTTGACCGACAGCCGTTACGTATTGGCGTGTAATGGTCGCCGTGTGCCGCTGCGCTCAACCGGTCGCAAAGGCGAATACGTGGCAGCGGTACGTTATAAAGCGTGGGCACCGCCGTCGGCTTTACACCCTACACTTGGGATGGACTCGCCGCTGGTGTTTGATCTGATTGATACTTGGAATGGCTTGTCGATTGGCGGTTGTACTTACCATGTCTCACATCCAGGTGGTCGCAGTTATGAAACACTGCCAGTGAATGGCCATGAGGCAGAAGCGAGAAGAGTGAATCGGTTCTGGGATCACGGTCTGACTCAAGGTCCGTTTCAACCCGCTCCTGAGTTTAACGCCATTCGCGGCTTTTTTGATAATGGCGAAGCGCCAAGGCCAATGGCGCCTCCGGCAGAGGAAATTTGTCACGAATACCCCAACACCTTGGACTTACGTAAAAAACCAGTGCGAATGTCTTGATTTTACGCACTTTTTGATTAGTCCTTAGCCTAGTATATACTAAGGACTAATCCTTAACCTAGGTCGGCGTATTGCCGGCCTGTTTTTGAGTCTGTAAACAAGATGACCACGTCGCCGATAATTTACCCTTACCACGCTCCGATGGGAGCTTTTGATGAAGTCTTTGACTTACATCAGCAAATCTTGCCGCATTGGCAGGGTATGTTTACCCATCTTTCCTTGATCAAAGAGCGAGGTATTGAAGAATTACACCTTCGCGCGCAAAAGATCTTGCGCGATGACGGCGCGACTTATGATTTAAAAAATGATCCTCTCTCACCAGAAGTTTGGTCCCTCGATGTCATTCCTAACGTTATTGATGCGCAGCAATGGGCTCATGTTGAGCAGGGATTGGTGCAAAGAAGTGAGTTGTTTAATCTAGTTTTAAAAGATATTTACGGAGAACAACGATTAATTCGCGAAGGCATCATCCCCCCAGAAGTGGTGTTTGGTCACCCCGATTATTTGCGCCAGTGCCACGGTGTCGAGGTTCCGGGAGAAAAACAGCTTTTGTTACATGCCATTGACTTGGTTCGAAATATCAATGGGCAATTTTTGGCAATAAGCGATCAAACGCAAGTGCCTTCAGGGATTGGTTACGCTTTAGAAAATAGAACTGTGATTTCACGGGTGCTTCCTAGTGTGTTTCGCCGCAGTAATGTGAAGCGGTTATCGAGCTTTTTCCATACGTTAAAAAATACCTTAAACCAATTAGCCGCGGACAAAACAGATGATCCTAAGATCGTTATTCTCACGCAAGGCACCAGCAGTAACACTTATTTTGAACAAGCTTACCTAGCGAATTATCTCGGTTACTCATTGGTACAAGGCAGCGATCTCACGGTTCGAAATGGTCAATTGTGGCTTAAAACCTTAGACGGTTTATCGCAAGTGGATGTGGTGTTACGTCGCACGGATGATAAGGATTGCGATCAGTTAGAATTGAGCGCGGATTCGGCTTACGGGGTGCCAGGTCTGATGGAGGTAGTCCGTAATGGGCAGGTGATTTTGGCCAACCCAATCGGCAGTGCCGTGCTCGAGGCGCCGGCTTTAATTGCTTACTTGCCGACGATCTGTGAATATCTACTCAAGCAACCTTTACTATTGCCAACCGTCAATTCTTATTGGTGTGGTGAGGCAAATAGTTTGGATTACGTATTACAAAATATTGACTCGTTAGTAATAAAGCCTGCATTTAGAAGGGCGCAACGAGAATCTATTTTCGTGCGTCACTGTAGCCCGGAAGAAAAAAACACCTTGATCGCCAGTATAAAAGCCACACCAGCGCAGTTTGTTGCCCAAGAGTATGTGCCCGGTTCGATTGTCCCAGTATGGGAAAACCAGCAAATTGAACGCCGGCCAAGCTTACTGAGAACGTTTACCGTCGTTAAAAACGACACTTATGTGGTGATGCCAGGTGGCTTAAGTCGAGTGGCAAAGACAGAGAAAGATTACTTTATTACTCGTTTGTCGGGCACATGGAGTAAAGACACTTGGATTTGTGCCGACAAGCCAGATAAGACTCATCAATCGATGCTCGATGAGGATAATCTTAAAGAAGTGCAACTTGGCCACATTCCCAGTCGCGTTGTCGAAAACTTCTTTTGGCTGGGGCGCTATGCCGAGCGAGCGGAGTTATGTACTCGTTTTATGCGCGTGGTATTTAAGCAAATGAATGGCATCGAGCTACTGGAAACCACCAGTCGAGATGTGCTCTTGACCGCTTTTTCTAAGCAAACGAATTGCTTGCCCGGTTTTTTAGAGCCAAGTGGCGATTTGTTGGAAGAGCCCGATGGTGAATTGGCGGATTTGGTCGTCAATGCCAATCGGATTGGCAGTATCAAATCGAATTTGCTTGCCATGTTGACTTGCGCTGAACAAGTGAAAGAGCGCTTGTCGGCAGACACACGTATTATCCTCAACAAATTAAGGGACGATTTAGGACGGTTAGACAAAACCTACAAGTCTGGCTTACCTGAGGTGCCCGAAGATTCATTAGACGATATTGTCACCGTATTATTGGCTTTATCGGGTTTGAGCAGTGAAAGTATGCTGCGCGGGCAAGATTGGATTTTCTTACAAATTGGCCTGCGCACTGAAAGGGCGATTCAAACGGCGAAATTATTGCAATCGACTCTAACCACAAGTTTAGAGAGGTATGCTCAAAAACAAGTACTAGAGTCGGTATTATTGAGTGTCGAAGCGCTGATTTCTTTTCGTCGTCGTTATCGCAACAAAACCCAAGTGCAATTTGCCCTCGACCTACTGATGGTTGACAGCAGTAATCCGCGTTCTTTGGTTTATCAAATTGAACGACTAAATGAGTTTTTAACCCTGTTGCCTAATAATCAGGCCAGTGTTCCGGGTGGCTTAACCGCAGAAAAAAGACTCATTTTAAAAACACTCAGTGATATTCAGTTAAGTGATTTAGAACGGTTATCTAAAACCCATGCACCGACAAAAGTACGAGAAAAACTCACTGATTTCTTGGCGCAACTCATTGAGCAATTAGAGCAGTTTACCTCAATTATCAGTGATAAGTACTTTGATCATACTGCCGGTCCACAACAATTAAACAAACCCAAATGGAAGTTGGATGTATGAAATATCGAGTTCGGCACACCACGTGTTATCAATACAGCAGTGCGGTGACCTTGTGCTACAACTTGGCGCATCTGGTGCCAAGAAATACCGGCACTCAGAATTGTTTTTCGCGACATATCGAAGTCTCACCACGGCCGGTTTACCAAACGGAGCGCAGTGATTATTTTGGTAATGAAACGGTGTTTTTCTCAATTCAAGAGCCGCATAAAAAATTGACCATCGATGTGGTGAGTTACTTAGAAGTGATGCCTAACCTTTGGTCTGAGTGGGTGGCGAACCACCCATTGACCTATAAACAACTCAAAACCTTGCTCGATACCCCGATGTCAGAAGAGATTCGGCTGGTGAAGCAGTACTGCTTAGATTCGGCTTACATTCGAGCTACGCCAGAGATCAAAGCGTATGCAGAGAGTGTCTTTCAAGAGGATATGCCCGTTCTGCAATCGGTTAATGCATTAAATCATAAGATTTTTACCGAGTTTACGTTTGATCCGGCTGCAACCGATGTCACGACGCCTCCAGAGACGACCTTGGTTGAAAAGCGAGGAGTGTGCCAAGACTTTGCTCAATTTGCCATTGCCTGCTTGCGCTCGATGGGGTTAGCAGCGCGCTATGTCAGTGGCTATATAGAAACCCTTCCTCCTCCTGGCCAAGAAAAACTGGTCGGCTCAGATGCTTCTCATGCTTGGTTTGCTGTGTATCTTCCAGAGTTAGGTTGGGTTGAGTTTGATCCCACTAATGACCAAATTGCCGGTGAGCAGCATATTGTTACTGGCTGGGGCAGAGATTACACCGATATAACTCCCTTACAAGGCGTTGTATTTGATGGCGGGGACACTCATGCGCTTAATGTCTCTGTCGACGTCGCCAGAATTTAGCTATCTCGTTTCGTGATGATAAACATTCAGTTAGCGAGTTACTCGGGCCGGTATCTTGCCTTTGGGCTTGCTAACATTCTACAAGCTCTCTTCTTTTTGCTTCGCTTTAGTCAATAAGCACGTTCTTGCGACTTTTTATACGGTTTATTGGTGCAAATTTGGCATCAATATTTTTAAAAAATCCCTCTAGGTATTGATGCCATAAATACGTAGTATGCCCTCCTATTTTACGTGGGAGAAAATCATGAGAAACCTAGCCCAGAGGGTTGTTGCCCTGTCGATAGTGGTGGGACTGACGGCATGTGGTCAGCCACAGGCAGAACAAAGCCCTGCACCTAAGCCATTGTCTATTGATGTTGTTAAAGCGCAATCAGTGCCAGTTCAAGCCTGGCATACGTATACCACAAGGCTTGAAGCCCCTGAGCAAGTGATTTTAAAAGCCCGCGTATCAGGACAAATAGATAAAGTGCTATTCACCGAAGGCGAGAAAGTCACCAAAGGGCAGGTGCTCTTTAGTATGGACGCTCGCCCTTTTAAAGCAGAAGTTAAACGTTTAGAGGCTGAGCTTATTAGTGCACAAGCAGGCCTTGAGCAGGCGCGTCGTGAAGCATCACGAGCCAAACGCCTACTTTCAAACCATGCAATGTCTCACGAGCAAGCCGACCAACGGGCATCGACTCTGCGCCAAGCTCAAGCCGGCGTTAACGCGATTTTAGCTCAGTTAGAGTCAGCTAAACTCAACTTAGAGTTTAGTCAGGTCAGTGCGCCTATTTCAGGTGTGATCTCTCGGGCTTTGGTGACGATAGGTAATTATGTTTTTGCCGGTCAAACCACGTTAACCACCATTGTGTCTGATCAAAAAGCCTATGCGTATTTTGATATTGATGAGCGCACGTGGAATCGAGACTTTTCTCAGGTGAGTGCACAAGACCGTTTGCCCGTGTCACTCGACCCGCTTGAGCGCGACCAGTCAGTACCCGGTGTCATTGATTTTATTGATAATCAGATAGACACCACCACAGGAACTCTGCGTGTGAGAGGCGTTTTTGATGCTCAGGCGTATCATTTATTACCCGGCGCATTCGCCCGAGTTTCGATTGCCGCCCAAGAGGTAAAAAACCTGCCAGTGATCCCAGAAAGAGCGATTGGAACGGATTTGAAAAACCGATTTGTGTTGACGCTTGATGAGCAAAATACACTGCAATATCGCCTCGTTAAACTCGGTGAGCAATACGGTCAGTATCGAGCGATCTTATCTGGTCTCGAAGCGGGAGAATTCGTCGCCGCAAATGGTCCGGCTCGCGTTGGTCCAGGGATGCCAATTACCCCAAATGAAGTGTCATTAGAGTTAGAACAAACGGCATTTTCTCTAGGCGGTCAAGCCGACAAGTCCACCTTAGCAAATAGGTTAGCGAAATAACGGTTATGAACTTTTCACACTTTTTCATTCAGCGGCCCATTTTTGCCGCAATGCTGTCTTTGGTATTTGTGATAACAGGACTATTATCCCTGTTTCAATTGCCAGTTAGCGAATACCCCGAAGTGGTTCCGCCAACCGTTGTGGTCAGTGCCAGTTACCCTGGTGCCAACCCAAAAGTGATTGCCCAAACGGTTGCTACGCCTTTAGAGCAAGAGATCAATGGTCTTGAAAATATGCTCTATCACTCTTCTCAAGCAACCAGTGATGGCCTTCTTACCTTAACGGTGACCTTTGCCCTCGGGACGGATCTTGATAAAGCTCAGGTACAAGTCCAAAACCGAGTCAACAATGCATTGCCTCGGTTGCCAGAGGAAGTGCAGCGCTTAGGGGTAACGGCGGAGAAGTCCTCTCCAAATCTTGCCTTGGTGGTTCATCTTGTTTCACCCGAGGGAAAACAAGACACCTCCTACATGGCTAACTACGCCGACATACACATTCAAGATGAGCTTAAACGCTTACCAGGGGTGGGTGATATCCGATTGTTTGGTGGCGCTAAATACGCCATGCGTGTGTGGTTAAATCCGCAGGCACTGGCGGCGCGTCAATTAACCGCCAGTGATGTGGTTAGTCAACTCAGAGAGCAAAATCAACAAGTAGCCGCTGGCTCATTGGGATCTCAACCGTCAGGGGTTGCCAATCAATTTCAAATTTTGCTCAATGTAAAAGGCCGACTTGAAAGCGTTGAAGAGTTTGAAAATGTCATCGTCAAAGTTGGCCAAAACGGCCAGATAACACGCTTAAAAGACGTGGCTAGAATTGAACTCGGGCAAGAGAACTACGCACTGCGTGCGATGTTAGACAATCAGCCGGCGTTGGCGATGCCAGTGTTTCAGCGACCGGGCTCAAATGCTATCGAATTGTCAGACGATGTACGCACTACCATGGCAAGGTTGGCGAAAGATTTTCCGGCCGGAATGACGTATGACATCGCTTATGACCCGACGGTATTTGTGCGTGGCTCTATCGAAGCGGTAATCGATACCCTCCTTGAGGCCATTTTATTGGTGGTTATTGTGGTGGTGGTCTTTTTACAGACCTGGCGTGCCTCAATTATTCCGTTGATCGCGGTGCCTGTTTCCTTGATAGGGACCTTTGCGGTGATGCAATTATTGGGTGTGTCGATTAACACCTTATCGTTATTTGGTTTAGTCTTGGCCATCGGGATTGTGGTAGATGATGCCATCGTGGTGGTGGAAAACGTGGAACGCAATATCGAAGCGGGTCACAGTCCTTTTGAAGCGACAAAAATTGCCATGAGTGAGGTGACTGGGCCGATCATTGCGATTGCATTTGTGTTGTGTGCAGTGTTTATCCCAACCGCTTTTATCACGGGATTATCCGGGCAATTTTATAAGCAGTTTGCTTTGACGATTACCATTTCAACGCTGATTTCTGCTTTTAATTCTCTGACCTTATCACCGGCGTTAGCCGCGATTTTGTTAAAGCCTCATCACGCACCGAAAGATAAGTTAACTCGTTTGCTTGATACGTTATTTGGCCGTTGGTTGTTTGTACCTTTTAACCGTTTGTTTGACAAAGGGGCGAAAGGGTATGAAAAAGTAGTGAAAAAGCTTATCCGTTTGAGTGTCGTGGTCGGCGGGGTTTACTTACTCTTGATCGGTTCGACAGTAGGGTTATTTCAAGCGGTACCCGGTGGTTTTATTCCCCAGCAAGACAAACAGTACTTGGTGGCGATTGCACAATTGCCTGACGCGGCAAGCTTAGATCGCACTCAAGAGGTGGTTGAGCACATGCAAGCCATCGCTCTAGAGGTTCCGGGCGTGTCTCATACCGTGGCATTTCCCGGCTTGTCGGTCAATGGATTTACCAACAGCACCAACAGCGGTATTGTATTTGTGACCTTGGAAGACTTTGCGAAGCGACAATCGCCCAGTGAATCTGCGATGGCCATTGCCGGGGCGCTCAATCAGCAATTTACTGCGATTGATGAAGCTTTTGTCGCCGTTTTTCCACCGCCACCGATACTGGGGTTAGGCACCACTGGTGGTTTTAAATTGCAATTGCAAGACCGTGGCAATAAAGGGTTTGAAGCATTGTTTAACGCGCTACAAACCGTGACCAATCAGGCTCGTCAAGACCCGGCGCTGACTGGGCTATTTTCGAGCTATCGTATTCAAGTACCGCAAATGGACATTCACATTGATCGCGAACAAGCTCTTGTACAGGGCATTGCGCTCAATGATGTTTTTACCACTTTGCAAGTCTACTTGGGATCTGCGTACGTCAATGATTTTAATTTATTCGGTCGTACGTACCAGGTCAATGCACAAGCCGACGCGCAATATCGCAGCCAGCGTGAGCAAATTATGCAGCTCAAAGTACGCAATGCCGCGGGGAAAATGGTACCACTTGGTTCGGTGCTCACTGTTGAACCCACTACAGGTCCAGATAGGGTGATGCATTACAACGGTTACATCAGTGCGGAGCTCAATGGTAGCCCTGCGCCAGGGTACAGTTCAGATCAAGCCAAGCAAGCGATAGAGCAGGTATTGGCCAAGCATTTACCAAAAGGGATCAGTTACGAATGGACAGAGGTGACTTATCAGCAAATTTTGGCTGGTAATACCATGGTGTACGTTTTTCCATTAGTGGTGCTTCTGGTCTTTATGGTCCTTGCCGCACAATATGAAAGCTTGCGTTTGCCACTCGCGATTATTTTGATTGTACCTATGACTATTTTTTCCGCGTTAGCCGGAGTCTATGCTCTGGGGGGAGATAATAATATCTTTACGCAAATTGCTCTTATTGTATTAGTGGCTTTAGCATCAAAAAATGCCATTTTGATGGTTGAGTTCGCCCGAGATAAGCACAAGCAAGGTGCTACGCATATGGAGGCCATCATCGAAGCATGCCGATTGCGCTTGCGCCCGATTTTAATGACGTCGATAGCCTTTACGGCTGGGGTTATTCCTTTGGTGTTGGCAACCGGTGCCGGAGCAGAAATGCGTCAAGCGATGGGTAATGCGGTGTTCTTTGGCATGATAGGGGTTACGGTATTTGGCTTGTTGTTCACGCCGGTATTCTATCGCTTACTGACACCCAAAGATCAGTAAACGCCATTCAGTGCTTTGATTAGATCTAATACCAATCTGATTAAGTATGTGATCAATGATAGCGTAGTGATCAAGCTTGAGAACAAGGCAAGAAAATAATCTAAGTAGTTAGTCCACAGGTTATTTTCTTAACAATGTTATTGAGTTTTTTAACCTGCTAGGGTGACCAGCTACTTAGTTAGATTGGTATAAGGCCTCTTTGCACAGCAAAGAGGTCTTTTATTTTGTTGTAGGCTTGAGTATTACCCCCTTTTTAGGCGTGACTTTCTCAGTCACATTGAGTCAATGAAAAAGGGAGCGGGTATCGACGGTCAACCTAAGGCCTCAGATAAAGGTTGCCTCTGAGCCGAGCAAACAAAAGCCATTTCTACCGTTTCGCTTAACTTGATACATGGCTTCATCGGCGAGGTTAATTAAGTGCGCCATATCCCGACCGTGAATCTCAGTACAAGAAACACCCAAACTCGCTCCAATAGACACAGTCAGCTGTTGATTGATTTCTATCGGTTGCACGAGTCGAGTAAGGATATTTCGAACTAAGGCATTCAAGCTGCTGACGGCACCTATCGGGTATTGAACGATCACTAAAAACTCATCGCCTCCCCAGCGACAGACGAGGTCTTGGCTTAAGATGGCACCCATCAGCCGCTTGGCTGTTTCAATCAAGACTTTATCGCCAGCCTCATGCCCATAGGTGTCATTGACGGGCTTAAAGTGATCCAAATCGATTAACACAATCGCAGTAGAATGATTTTTGTCTTGGGTGTTTTCAAGGCATTTTCGCAAGTAGCGCTCTGCAGAGCGGCGGTTATAGAGGGTCGTCAAGGAATCAAAATCGGCTTCAAATTGAAACTTTTTCTCTCGACTGGCGCGCTCGGAAATATCATACATGATGGCCTCTATGAGGTGATGCCCCGTCTCTTCTTTAGCCAACGACAACAAGCAATGATACCACTGCTCTTTTTTTAAGTGGGTTTTAAGACGAAAATCATCATTGACTAAACGCTGAGTATCTAGAACATTTTTTAGACTTGAATGCATCCTATGCGGCGATTCAAATAGGTCGGGGAAAAGCAGTAAATCCGTTTGCGAGGTACGCAATCGAGTATTTTTTTGCACCGTGTTTTTATACGCTTGGTTGGAAAGAACGACTTTACCTTCGCTGGTCATCAATACAATGCAAACACTGGCTTGTTCAAACAACAGTCGAAATCGCTTCTCTACGCGTTCTATGGTCTCTCTTAGCTGTTTTTCACGTTCTAACGTATCGTGTATGGAGGTTAACAAATAGTTCGAGTGTTTGACCAATTGACCAATTTCATCACCCGGGTATTTGGGTTGATAAGCGAGTGCTTTGTCTTTGCCGGGCAAGACGCTGTCAACCGATTTTTTTATTCTTTCTAATGGTGTGGTGAGTTGTTTTGATATCAAGACACTGACGAGAAAAATAATGACGCCGGCATAGACAAATAAACCAAGAGAGTAATAAATAGCGGTCATTTGGGCATTGTGATCAATAAAGTTTTGTCTGGGATAAATTTCTAAAATACCGACGGTTTCATCGTGTAAAAAAGGGGATGGTAGGTCTAAGCTGTAGGGGGTGGTTGTTTTTCTTTCACTGAAAGAATTACTGGTGACAGAAAAGTCATTTTCCCCGCGAATACTGGCTAGGTTAACGATGTCATTTTGCGTTAGGCCGCGCAGCACTTGCAAAGCTAATTCCTGGTCACTTAAATAAGCGGCAATGGCGGCACTGTTTTGTACGGTATGCGCTAATTGATGAATTTGAATATTTTGACGCTGAAGTTCACTTTGATACGTCGCGTGGTAAAAATAGGCCGCACTCAAAGACGCCAAAATGAAAGAGGCGATAAAAATCGATAAAGCAACTCGAAATACTAAAGTGTTTTTAATCTTTTTGAACACGAAATACCTCTTTGACACTGTCATCTAGCCACTGGCTATCAATGTAGGCAATAGCTCCAGGGGCTTTTCTCACCGCTTCGATTATCGACTGGTCATCACTCAACTCTTGCGGAGGGGACGCCCGTCCAGTAAAGAGTAATCTTGCCCAATAAGCATTGACTTGAGCGAGATTTTTATTGATCAAGTGATGATAAAATGATGCTTTTATTGACGATTCACTTTGGTCAAAAGGACGAGCGCTTTGACCATGGCGAAAAGCTTTTTGTTTACCCATGAATAAATCGATGATTTCTCGTTTTTCTAATGAAGAAATCGGATTGTTTAGATTGACAATCACGACGACTTCCGCTGCCTTACTTGGCAAACTGAGAAATAAACAAAATAATAATGGCAATAATAAAATAGTTTTCATAATTAAAAAATAAAGTCGAGTTTGAGAGAAAACGTGTTAATGATTTCATCATTGCTATTGATCTCGTCAGAGACCCAAAGCACGCCACCGTATTGCTTTATCCAAGTTCGATCCCATTGCGCTTTCAGTGCGAAGTTTGGATAAAAATCCCACCGAAATCCTAACGAAAAGCTGTGTTGGTTTGCTGAAGTTTTAAAAGCGGTGTCAGCAATCTCTTGAAGTTCTGATAAAAAAGCAGGGGCACCATCGACCGAGCGAATGCGTTCTGTAGGCTCGACAAACCCAAGCGAAGAAAATAAAGTCCACTCATCAAATTGATAACCCAAACTGGTGTAACCTGCCCAAAAATCCCCTAAAAGGTCGGTTTCAAACACAGTGTAACTAAGCTCGGTTTGCCACAGCCAAGGCGTGCCTTCATAGCGAAACCCCGTTGAGTAATAGTGAATACTCGTGTCTTTAAGCAACAAACTATCTGCGTAGGTCGATGCTTCAGGCCACAAAGGCGTGATTGAATTTAATGCATTTCTCAACTCAACTAGGTTGGAAAGGTCATCGGTAAACTCTGTATACGCCGCGCTTAAGCGATAAAGCCAAGCTTCGGTATCGTATTGAAGTTTTGCGCCAAACATGGGTTCATTTTTAAGCTCGTAGACTTCGCCATTGCGATGGATAATTTGTTTGGTCGTACCGCCATACAAACGAAAATTAAGTTGATTGAAGTCGAAGGGAAAAGTATAGCCAAGCTCAAATCCATCGTAGTAGTCCATGCTAAAGGGGCCGTAAAACTCCATAGACGGGTGGGCCCAGAGATAAGCAAAGCCAACGTTGCGATAATCCGACAATAGGTAAGTTTCTAAACCGATTCGTCCTAAACGGGCGGTAAATTGATCGTCGTTGTATTGGACAAACAGACGTTGCAGGTAAGAGTCGATATCGTGTTCAAAATACGTTTGACCAATCAGCTGACTGCTCACTTTCCAGCGGTGGTTGAAGTGGTAATCGACTTGTACACCCAGCAAAGACTCTCCCCAGTAGGTATTATTGCTGCTTTTTTTTTGTTGGGCGAGATAGTTAGGCACGGCAAGTGTCTCGTTACCAGTGTGTGTCACCGCCAGTGAGCCAAAACCATTAATGTCCCAAGCGTGATTCGCTTGGCTGATCGAGGGCAATAGTAATGCCCAAAACATTACCCAAGTAAGCCTTTTGGTGATGTCTTTTCCCACAATGAGCCTTTGTTTAAAAATGTCAGTATCATGAATGAGAGTATAGGATAAGATAACTTTATGATATTAATGAAATGAGTAAAGACGTGTATGGATCACAAAATTTCAATGATGGTGGCGGGTAGAGGTAGGAGGTCCAGGTGACAAGAGCGATAAATCAATATCGCTCTTGCAACACAGCAGATTAATTAAGCTTTTTTGATCGCTTTTTTAATCTTTTTAACTTTAGCTTTGGCTTTTTTTAATGATTTTTTAAGATCTTTTTTAGATTTACTTGCTTTGGCCATTATGGGCTCCTTAGTTAGATTAGTGGTGATTTTGTGCGAGTTTTGCAGACATTTTTTCGGTACCCCGAAGGATAGTAAGTGAATGCCTTACATTAAAACGCGTCAATATCATCATACAAAATGAGTAAGACTTTCTAGGGCCAAGCAGAGGGTTTATGCAAATTTATGACAAAGGTATGAAGGTTTAGTTTCGTATTGTGAGTTGGTTCTATCTTTTTACTTACATGGATGTAACAAATTTAAAATACGTGTCGCCATCTAATAAAAAGTGAATTGGATCTATTTTTTACCTTTAATTCTGCGTGAAATTCGCGTCTCGAGAAAAGCCGTTTATACTTATTCTTATATATTAATTATATTATTAAAAAATAAAGGGTTAGGAGAGTGTATGTGGTCTTTTGGCACAAAAACAAACAAAAACTCGCTGGATAAGAGCGACAGTGCGCATGACTTGGCTGCGATTAGAGCAAATACAGCTTACATCGCTTTTACCCCAGATGGTGTGATATTGGATGCAAATGATAACTTTCTCCAAGTCGTCGGATACAGCAAAGAGGAAGTCGTAGGACAGCACCATAAAATATTTTGCCCTGCGGAGTTAATTAATTCGCAAGAGTACGTCAACTTTTGGCGTGATCTTGGACTAGGTAAGGCCACATCTGGCACCTTTAAGCGCATTGGTAGCCAAGGAGATTGCATTTATCTGGAAGCGAATTACTTTCCAGTAAAAGACGACAAAGGCAATGTCATTAAAGTGATTAAAATTGCCAACAATGTCACTCAACAAACCAAAGAGAAAATATCTCAGCATTCTATTTTATCCGCTCTTGATAAGTCGGCCGCGGTGATTGAGTTTGATACAGAAGGCAATATTCTCAACGCGAATAGTAATTTTCTCAAAACAGTCGGCTATACCCTAGATGACGTAGTCAATAAACATCACCGTATTTTCTGTTTTCCTGAGTTTTATCAAGAGAACCCCCATTTTTGGGATACGTTAAAAAGCGGTGAGTTTTTTACTGGTCGCTTCAAGCGAAAAAATGCGTATAACGAAGTACTTTGGCTTGAAGCCACTTATAACCCGATTTACGATCAAAATGGCAAGGTGCACAAAATTGTTAAGTTTGCCACTGATATTACTCAACGTATGAATACGGCATCTCAAGCCGTTGAGTTGGCGGCTGCCACGTCAGAGCAAACGTCGCAAATAACCTCACTGTCGATTCAAGTGCTTAATGATGCGGTTCAAACGTCACAAAGTATCACCACTCAGGTCAACGAAGCATCGCAAATTGGTGGGCACTTATTAGAACAATCTAAAAATATTGACCAAATTGTCACCACGATACGCTCTATTGCAGAGCAAACCAATTTGCTGGCGTTAAACGCGGCGATTGAGGCTGCCAGGGCGGGAGAGAGCGGCCGTGGTTTTGCCGTCGTCGCCGATGAAGTGAGGACTTTGGCTTCACGCACGGCGTCAGCAACCGAAGAAATCGCGACAGTGGTGGGTAATAACACTTCGCTGATTGAAGAAATGGATAACCATTTAACCTCGGTGTCTGGCGTTGCGGTTCACGGTCAAGACAGCATTAACAACGTGGCTTCAGGGCTTGAGGATGTGGCGCGTGGCGTTAATCGGTTAGTTGAAATGGTCGAGAAACTTAAGCCGTAACCCCAATATTCTTGGCCAATCTTCGACTCAAGATAATGTGACTCAAACCGGCTCGCCAATGTATCAAAAGCTCTACTCGTTCTCGAGTAGAGCTTTTGATTTTAGCTCGGGAAGAGTTCCTATCGCCAGAGGTTACTGCGTGAGTGCGCGTTTGGCGAGATACTCATCATAGGTGCCATGGAAATCTTCGACGCCTTGGTTGGTGATTTCGATAATTCGGGTGGCAATCGACGAGACAAATTGACGGTCGTGAGAGACAAACAGCAAGGTGCCTTTGTAGTTCTCGAGCGCCAAGTTCAATGCTTCAATTGACTCCATATCCATGTGGTTGGTTGGCTCATCCATCAGTAAGATATTTGGCTTTTGCATGATAAGCTTACCAAACAACATACGGCCTTGCTCTCCACCAGAAATGACTTTTACCGACTTTTTGATGTCGTTTTGAGAGAACAGCATACGGCCAAGAATACCGCGTACCGTTTGTTCATCATCACCGTCACTCTTCCATTGTCCCATCCAATCCAATAACGTCATATCACGTTCGAAGTCATGCGCGTGGTCTTGAGCGTAATAACCAATATTACTGTTTTCAGACCACTTGATTTCGCCAGACTTAGGCGTCATCACTTGGGCGAGTGTGTTGAGTAGGGTAGACTTACCGATACCGTTTTCACCGATGATCGCTACTCGCTCGCCAACTTCGACTCGTAAGTCAATGTTGTTAAATAAAATGTTATCTTCGTAACCTTGGGTTAAGCCTGTTACTTCTAATGCATTTCTAAACAACTCTTTTTCTTGCTCAAAGCGGATAAAAGGCGATTGACGACTGGATGGTTTGACTTCGTCAAGCTGAATTTTATCCAATTGCTTTTGACGAGAAGTCGCCTGCTTTGCTTTAGATGCATTGGCTGAGAAGCGGCTGACAAAGGTTTGCAGTTCGGCAATTTGCGCCTTTTTCTTGGCGTTGTCGGCGTGTAAGCGCTCTCTTGCTTGCTCGGCGGCAATCATGTATTCATCGTAGTTACCAGAAAACAGTCTGAGTTCACCGTAATCAAGGTCTGCCATGTGAGTACACACGGTATTGAGGAAGTGGCGGTCGTGGGAAATAATGATCATAGTGCAGTTGCGCGCTAGAAGAATCTGCTCCAACCAGGCAATAGTGTGCATGTCCAAGTTGTTGGTAGGCTCGTCGAGTAATAAGATCTCAGGTTCTGCAAACAAGACTTGCGCCAAGAGAACTCGCAATTTGAGACCCGGTGCAATTTCACTCATTAAGCCAAAGTGTTGATCTTCAGCAATCCCAAGCCCAAGCAATAATTCTCCTGCGCGGGCTTCGGCAGAGTAACCATCCATTTCGGCAAACTCAGTTTCTAAATCACCGACGCGCATTCCGTCTTCATCAGACATTTCTGGTAAAGAATAAATGCGATCGCGCTCTTCTTTGACCTGCCATAATTCTTTATGGCCCATGATCACAGTATCAATGACACTGTAGTTTTCAAATGCGAACTGATCTTGCCCTAATTTGGCCATACGCTCGTTTGGATCTTTAGAAACAACACCAGCAGAAGGCTCGAGTTCACCACCTAAAATTTTCATAAAGGTAGACTTGCCACAGCCATTGGCGCCAATTAGGCCATAGCGGTTGCCATTACCAAATTTTATTGAGATATTTTCAAACAGTGGCTTGTCGCCAAATTGCATGGTGATATTTGCAGTAGTTAACACAGAAGGTACCCAAAGTTGTGTGTGGACAGTGATATAGTCACTGCTTGGCTGATTCGCTTTTTATCACGCTGAAAGCACGAGAGTCGGACATGCTGAGATAATCGCTTTGTGAAAACACATAATAACAAAAAATGTGAACCTTATCACTAGTGAGCGATGCAAATTTACTCCTCTGCTTGGTATGTAATACAGCAGAGGAGCTTTTAGATCCGTGAGTGAATGCCGAAGTAAAATGGCCTCTAAAGCAAGTAAGACACGGTTGTGAATTAGGCTTTTGACCAAAGGTGCAATTGCTTGTTGAGCGATATAAACTGGGCGTTTAAATGACCCATCGACTCTTTTTCGGCCTCAGTATAGATGACCGCTTGATCAACATTGTTGTGGATTCGCTCAATTGCTTTTGTTGCAATATTGACATCATCGACAACGGCGGCAATGCGTTCTTCAATTTTGGTACTCGAGGCACGAGCGCGAGTAGCAAGATTTCTCACCTCATCGGCCACCACGGCAAATCCGCGTCCTTGTTCACCCGCCCGAGCGGCCTCGATAGCCGCGTTCAGAGCCAGTAAGTTAGTCTGGTCGGAAATATCGTTGATCTCCAAAGCTAACTCATTAATTTGCATCACGCCTTGGCCGAGCTTTTCGATATCGCCCTTAAAATTGCGAATGAAATCCGCGTCCGCTTTCGTCGCTTTGGCCGAGTGGACGAGGTTTTGATTGCTTTTCTCTAAGCCAGCTGCAATTGATTCACAATTGGGCAGTTCGGCTTGAAACGCTTCTCTTTGTTGATGACGAACGTGATTGTGTTGTTCGTTTTCTGCGAGCAACTCTTGTAATTGGTCTGTGAGTGTATGGTGTTGCTCTTTTGCCTGTAGTACGTCCTTTTTCAGCTGTGTTATTTGGGCTTCTGCTTCTTCGACACGCTCAAGTTGGCTTTTTTTCTCAGCATTGAGTTGCTGAAAATACGCCTTTAATTGATTGAGGTTAGCGTGTTGACCAAAGTCGGGAATATGAGCCGAAAGCAAACCGGACCAACTATTTTTTTGCTGACGTTCGTTCACGAAAGCGGCTAATAATGAGGCGGCGACAAAGAGTAAAACAAAAAAGAAACCGTGAATGAGCGTAAAGCGATCGATAAATAAAGTGCTGCTAAAAACCGTAATAAGAGCGGCCATACCATTGCACATAAGTAAGGAGCGAGTAAAACTGAATTGAGTAGACATTTGCATAGTACAAAAATAAAAAGTGGCGCTATTAAAGCAAAATAATGATCATTTCACTAATGATATTTCCGTGAACCTTACGCCTTGAGATGGTGACGTATAGACATTGGCTTAAATGATGACACCAGAAAATACAGCACAAGGTGATACAGTGACTGTACCAATTCACACAGCCACTGAGGCTTGTTTATAATAAATCGAGAATGGTTTCGGCGTTCGACACTTCAAATCGTTTGGGTTGCTCGATATTCAAGTGCGTCACAACACCATCCTCAACGATCATGGCGTAACGTTGTGAACGAATACCGCCAAAGCCTTCGGTGTCTTTCTCAAGTCCAAGTGCGCGTGTAAAGCTCGCATCGCCATCGGCCAACATCATAATTTCCTCGGCATTGCTCACTCGGCCCCACTCACTCATGACAAACACGTCGTTGACGGACACGCAAGCAATGATATCCACGCCTTTTGCCTTTATTTTATCGGCTAAGACAACGTAACCAGGTAAGTGAGACTCTGAACAAGTTGGCGTGAATGCACCCGGAACCGCAAAAAGAACGACTTTTTTGCCGGCGAATAACGAGTCGGTTTGGTGAGTGACGACACCCTCTTCTGTGCGTTGTGATAGATAAGAAGAAGGTAATGTTTGGCCTGTTGTGATCATAATAGTGCTTCCTTGTCAGTGAAAGAGTCAATAGTGGCAGGTGAAGTAAAAAGGCGCAATCTCTTTTACGCCTTCAAACGTTAATCATAAAACTGTCACCAAAAACACATATTATTACACTTAATGCGTGATCTTTGGCGGATAAGAAGCGACTTATTGTTTCCATAACATTGCCTCTTTACCTCAGTCTTTCAAAGTCAAGATGACGTATTAACAATAGTTACAGGCTAGGACTAAACAGGCTTAATCACTTGAAATAAGTAGGTTTATATGTTTGGTTCAAACAAAAAAAGAAAGATTCAACAACTCGAGGCTCAGCTACAACGGTCAAACGCGGTATTAAATGCGATAGAGCAACACGTTGCGGTTATTGAATTTTCCCCCCAAGGCGAGATTTTACACGCAAACGCCCATTTACAGCACTGCGTGGGGTATTCAGCTCAACAGTTGGTCGGGCAACATCATCGAATGTTGTGCTTTGCTCGTGAGGTGAATGACGAACGATATCAAGCGCTGTGGCGTCAACTCAATCGCGGTGAGTCCGTTATGGGGGTCTTTCGGCGCCAACATCAAAATGGCTCAGAAATCTGGTTACAAGCTACCTATTTTCCCGTGATCGAAAAAGGCCACGTTGTAAAAGTGATGAAGATTGCCAGTGATATCACGGTGCAACATCAACAGCGTTTAGCGTCGTTGAATGTTCTTGATGCGTTGCAGCGTTCATTCGCCATTATTGAGTTTTTACCCGATGGTACGATTGTCGATGCCAATGCCAATTTTACTCAAACGGTGGGATATCAGTTAAGTGACATCAAAGGGCAGCATCACCGTTTGTTTTGTCCTCCAGCCTTTTTCCAAGACAATCCGGATTTTTGGCCACGGTTAGCGGCGGGCCACGCGTATGCCGGAAAGTTTCTACGGCTCAATGCCCAAGGTGATCCGTTGTGGCTTGAAGCGATATACAACCCCATTATTAATGAACAAGGTGAGGTGGTTAAAGTGATCAAGTTTGCCACGGATATTAGTCACTCACAAAAAGAAAGCCAGCGGGCATTGCAGGCGGCAAGAAATGCGCACTCAAGTGCCTTGGCGACGAAAGCGACCGTTCATCAGGGATTAATTTCTTTAGCACAAATGGGCGAAGTGTCTGGGCTGATTGAGAGTAAAGTGGTCAATGCCGAAGAAAAAGTGCAAGAGTTACACATTCAGTCGACAAAAATTGAGTCTATTTTAGACACGATTCGCGACATTGCCGAACAAACGAATCTATTAGCGCTCAATGCAGCGATTGAAGCGGCGCGAGCAGGCGATCAAGGTCGAGGGTTTGCCGTCGTAGCCGACGAGGTCAGAAAGCTTGCCAATCGCACGGCACAATCTACCGCGCAAATTTCTCAAGTGATCACGCACAATCATCAATTGACTAACCAGGTCGGCGAGGCTATTCAAGCGGTGGTGGGGATTGCTTGTGAAGGTAACCAAAAGTTGGATCAAGTTCAGCAATTGATGGCCGAAATCGAATCTGGCGCAACACAGCTTACTGAGACGGTCAGCGGATTAACTCAAGTAAAGGGCGAAGAAATGTGTTAGCGTAGCGACCTATGTTACCCCGCCTCAGGAGTGAGTATGTCCATTTGGCAAACAGCAAAGCGCGTAGAACACTATCGCCTATTAGATCCAGCACTGTACTCTTTTGTCCCCACCACCGCCTTGAGTGCCCCCAAACTGGTGAAGTGGAACAATAGCTTGGGAAAAGCACTTGGCTTGTCTGATGATGGTGATACGCAAGAGCAATTTGTCTTACAAGTTAGCAATGGTGAGTGTGGTGATGAGTTACCGCCATTGGCAATGAAATACACCGGCCATCAATTTGGTGTTTATAACCCAGAACTTGGCGATGGGCGAGGGGTGTTGTTTGCCGAGCTGATAGCGCCCGATGGCAAGGTGTGGGACTTACATTTAAAAGGTTCGGGTCAAACGCCTTACTCTCGTATGGGGGATGGGCGGGCGGTCCTGCGCTCGACACTGCGTGAGTACCTTGCTTCTGAAGCACTGCATGCTTTGGGGATCCCGACAACGCGAGCCTTAGCATTAGTGACCAGTAACACCCCAGTGCAAAGAGAGCGTGTGGAAAAAGCGGCACAATTGATCAGAGCTACGCCATGCCATATCCGGTTCGGGCATTTTGAGTATTTGTTTTACACCGAGCAACACGAAGAGTTGCAAGAGTTGGCCGATTGGGTGATTGCGCGCTACTACCCAGAGTGTCAAGAGAGCCAGAACCCTTATCAAACGTTGTTTTTCTCCGTGCTAAAAAACACCGCCAAGATGATCGCTTACTGGCAGGCTTATGGTTTTAATCACGGGGTCATGAACACGGATAATATGTCTATCATTGGCGAAACGTTTGATTTTGGTCCTTATGCGTTTCTCGATAGTTATCAGCCGAGTTTTGTGTGTAATCATTCCGATTACCAAGGTCGCTATGCTTTTAATCAGCAACCTAGAGTCGCGCTTTGGAATCTATCTGCACTTGCTAATGCTTTTTCTCCCCTTGTTGATCGCGAGGCGTTACACGACATATTGTCCCGCTTCGACCCTTTGCTCAGTCGCGAATTTAGTGTGCTCATGCGCGCCAAGCTCGGCCTTATCGAGCGCCAGGAGGGGGATAGTCAACTCTTTTCGACCCTGTTTGAACTGTTGAATCAAAATCAAATCGATTACACACTCTTTTTCCGTTTGTTGTCCAACCTAGATAGCATCGATGAGCAGACGTTAGTCGATGAGTTTATTGATCGCGAATCTGCCCGCCAGTGGTTGTCTCTTTACACGGCTCGCTGTCAACAAGAATGCTCTGCCGATGGGCAGCGATTGTCTGCCGAGCAACGTTGTGCGGCAATGCGCAGAGTCAACCCCAAATACATTTTGCGCACCTATTTAGCGGAGCAGGCGATTCAACAGGCTGAGCAAGGCGACTTTTCATTTTTTGAGCAATTAAATCGCGTTTTAGCACAGCCGTTTGATGAGCATCCACAAGATCAAGAGTTGGCTAAACGGCCACCGGATTGGGCTAGTTCTATTACGTTAAGTTGTTCTTCATGATGGGTCATTGTCGACCCATTGGCAAAATTAATGGGTGAAAATTCACCCATTAATTCGAAGCGCGATGAGATCTCGCTCATTTCCCCATCGTGATGTTTTTTATTAATATTATGATTTGATTTGTCTTTTTTTTAACTGTTTTCGTTGGCCTAAACCTTGCCCTTATATAAATGCGTTGAGCATACATTTATAATAAGGAGAATAACCATGTTTAAGCCTCTGACCCTAATCGCCGCTTCCGTTTTAGCTGTAACCAGTTTTCAAGCCGCGGCCAATTGTGAACCCGGTGAAATTGTCATCAAGTTCAGCCATGTCACCAATACCGATAAACACCCTAAAGGCATTGCCGCCTCATTACTTGAGCAACGTGTGAATCAAGAGATGAACGGTAAAGCGTGTATGCAGGTGTTTCCAAACTCAACCTTATACGACGATGACAAGGTACTAGAAGCCTTGCTTAATGGTGATGTTCAATTAGCGGCTCCATCACTGTCCAAATTTGAAAAATTTACCAAAAAGTACCGCATCTTTGACTTGCCTTTTTTGTTTGAAGATGTCGATGCCGTCGACCGCTTCCAAAATTCTGCTGCCGGGGAAACTCTCAAAAATGCAATGAAACGACGAGGTTTACAAGGTTTGCAATTTTGGCATAACGGCATGAAGCAAATTTCAGCCAATCAACCGTTACTGACGCCAGAAGATGCAAAAGGTTTGAAATTTCGCGTTCAAGCGTCCGATGTTTTAGTCGCGCAATTTGAACAACTCGGCGCCAATCCACAAAAAATGTCGTTTAAAGAAGTCTACGGCGGTTTGCAGACCAAAGTCATCGACGGGCAAGAAAACACCTGGTCTAACATTTACGGTAAAAAGTTTTTTGAAGTCCAAGACGGGGTGACAGAAAGTAATCACGGCATACTCGATTACTTGGTGGTGACGTCGAATGCATTTTGGACAGAGTTACCTGACGATGTGCGCGAGCAACTCGATACCATTATTCACGAAGTCACCGAAGAGAGAAATGCGGAATCGACCAAAGTGAATTTAGCCAACCGACAAAATATCATTGAAGCTGGCGGTGTGGTGCGCACTCTCACCCCCGAACAGCGCCAACAATGGGTCGATGCGCTTAAACCGGTTTGGAATAAATTTGAAAAAGATATAGGCCAAGATCTTATCGATGCAGCTCTGTCATCTAACAAAGGGTAATAAACGGTCTTTTCCTAGCAAATCATGGGAGGCGTTGCCTCCCTAATTGAGAAGTGAATGGGTTATGGAATCATCAAAAATAAAAAAAATCGGTCAATGGACGGATCGCATTGAAGAGACCTTGATTGCTTTTTTTCTCGGAGCAATGACGTTGCTGACCTTCGCCAACGTGGTCTGCCGATATGTGTTTAATAGCAATATTTTGTGGGCATTGGAATTAACGGTATTTATGTTCGCATGGATGGTCTTGGTTGGCGCGTCATATGGAGTGAAGAAGCAGTTTCACATTGGTGTCGATGTCATCATCAATATGCTCTCCCCTCCAATGAGAAAAACGATGGCCCTGCTGTCTTGCTTGTGTTGTTTGCTGTTTGCGAGTTTGTTGCTTTACGGCTCTTGGACCTATTGGTATCCGTTTGCAACTGACCGTGCCTGGTATGAAACCGATGATATTCCGATGCCTGAAATGCTGCAATTTATGGCAGATTGGCTCAACGAAGGCGAGCGCTATGAAAAGATGCCGCGCTTTATTCCCTATTTGGCTCTGCCATTGGGGATGGGGCTATTACTTTTTCGATTTATTCAAGTCGCTTGGCAAATTGTGTGTGGACAAAGTGACCGCTTAATTGCTGGCCATGAAGCCGAAGACGATATGCAGGGGTTAAGTGATGAGATGGCCGACGCGTTTGATGGCAAGGAGCGTAACCAATGACAATTCTCTTTTTATTTCTCATGGTGATTGCGTTTATGCTTATCGGTGTACCGATTGCCATTTCTTTAGGTTTATCGAGTGTGCTCTTTTTGTTGTTGCACTCTGATGCTTCTCTTTCTTCTGTCGCGCAGACATTATTCAATGCTTTCGCTGGCCATTACACGCTATTAGCTATTCCCTTTTTTATCTTAGCGTCTAGTTTTATGTCCACTGGCGGAGTGGCAAAGCGCATTATTCGCTTTGCGATCGCCATGGTCGGTTGGTTTCGAGGCGGACTTGCTATGGCCTCTGTGGTGGCGTGTATGATGTTTGCCGCTTTGTCAGGGTCATCGCCTGCTACCGTTGTGGCGATTGGCAGTATTGTGATTGCCGGTATGGTCAAAAATGGTTACAGCAAAGAGTTTGCCGCTGGCGTGATTTGTAATGCGGGTACGTTAGGGATTTTGATCCCGCCATCGATTGTGATGGTGGTGTATGCCGCGGCGACCGATGTTTCGGTAGGTCGGATGTTTCTTGGCGGAGTGATCCCTGGGTTATTGGCTGGTTTAATGCTTATTGTTGCCATCTATGTTGTTGCTCGAATTAAACACCTTCCGAAACAACCCTTTGTTGGATGGCGAGAGGCGTTACTGTCGGCAAAAGAAGCCAGTTGGGGGCTGTTGTTGGTGGTGATTATTTTGGGGGGGATATATGGCGGGGTCTTTACACCCACAGAAGCGGCGGCTGTAGCAGCGGTTTATGCGTTCTTTATTGCCAACTTCGTCTATCGAGACATGGGGCCATTTGCCGACCAGAACAACCCCCATTCTGTGCCAGTTAAAATCTTGCAAACTTTTGTGCACCAAGACACCAAAAAGACCTTATTTGAGGCGGGTAAGCTAACGATAATGTTGTTGTTCATTATCGCCAACGCATTGATTTTAAAACATGTACTGACAGAAGAGCGCATCCCTCAGATGATCACTGAATCCATGCTCTCAGCAGGGCTAGGACCGATCAACTTTTTGATTGTGGTCAATGTCCTCTTGTTGATTGGGGGGCAGTTTATGGAGCCTTCTGGCCTTTTGATCATTGTTGCCCCTTTAGTGTTTCCCATTGCAATCGCGCTGGGTATTGACCCGATCCATTTGGGGATCATGATGGTGGTCAATATGGAAATTGGCATGATCACACCACCGGTAGGGTTGAATTTATTTGTCACCGCTGGGGTGGCTAAAATGTCGATGTTACAGGTAGTAAAAGCCGCGTTGCCTTGGGTAGCAGTGATGTTCTTGTTTTTGATAATCGTCACTTACATCCCATGGGTATCGACTTGGTTGCCAACTATGTTAATGGGGCCAGAAATTATCACCAAATAAGGTGAACACCCACTCACCTTGATTGCTAAGAGATAACAAGGTTATCGCCAACGTCGTTTATTATCGGGTTGACGGCGTTGGCGAGCTTGCCTGATGATGCTTTGAGATACTCGGCTATCTCTTAGATAAACGATTATATTGAGTCTTTATAGCCTAGCGGTTAAAAGCCATCAACGGCAATACAGCGCCCCTCACGGCAGGGGCCGTTGTGAGTATTCATTGAGTGGTAGCAAGGCAGGGCTCAGAGAGTCATTGCTTTGTGTGCGTTTGTTAAGCTTAGTGTCACCCTTTATAGTGCTCTTTAACCAGTTGATACTTTGCCATTTTGTCATAAAGCGTCTTACGAGCGAGTCCTAACTTTTCCATGGTCAATTTTATGCTCCCTTGACACTCTAACAATGCCTGGGAGATCGCGGTTTTTTCAAACTCCGCCATTTGTTGCGTTAACGTCAGTTGGGAAGATGCGTTGATATCGTGGTTTTGCTCTAACTCGCCAAGCAGTACAAAACGCTCAGCGGCATTGCGCAGTTCACGCACATTACCTGGCCAATCGGCGCTCATTAGCTGGTGTAAGGTATTCCCATCGAGCGCACTGGCATCTTTTCCATATCGAGAAGCGGCAACGAGTAGAAAGTGGTGGAACAGAGCAGGGATATCTTCTTTGCGTTCACGCAGCGGTGGGATTGGTAACGTCACTACGTTGAGCCGGTAGTAAAGATCTTGACGAAAATCCCCTTGGTCAGCGGCTTTTTTAAGATCGATTTTTGTGGCGGCAATGACTCGAATGTCAATCGGCGTTAAGGTATTGGAACCGACTCGTTCGATTTCTCGCTCCTGCAGTACGCGTAAGAGGCGAATTTGAGCTTGCATTGGCATCGACTCGATCTCGTCAAGAAACAATGTCCCTCCACTGGCGTATTCAAACTTTCCGATACGCGCTTTATCCGCGCCAGTAAACGCCCCTTTTTCATGGCCGTAGAGTTCACTTTCGATTAGGTTTTCCGGTACCGCTCCGCAATTGACCGCGACAAAGTGCCCCTCGCGACGAGCACTTTGTTCGTGTAACGAGCGTGCTACGAGCTCTTTGCCAGTGCCCGTTTCACCAAACAACAAAATATCGGCTTGCGTGTCTGCAACCTGATAGATGGTATCGCGCAATTGCAAAATTGCAGGGGTGTTACCAATGATTCTGGGTCCTAAAGTTTGGCTGGCTTGTAAACTGCGCTTTAAACGTTGATTCTCAGCCGTCAATTGTCGTTTTTCACTGGCGCGATAGACGATTTCGATCAGGCGATCAACGGCAAATGGCTTTTCGATAAAGTCGTAGGCGCCGTTTCTCATCGCGGTCACCGCTGTGGAAATATCCCCGTGACCTGTGATCATAATGACGGGTAAATCTTCGTCTTTGTGCACTATGGTGTTGAGTAAATCTAGGCCAGAGATCCCAGGCAAACAAATATCACAGACCACGACATCAATCACTGGATTTTTGTCTAATGCCAACAACGCGCTCTCTGCATCGTGAAAGCACAGTGCTTCAATACCTGCCAGTTCAAAGCTTTGTGCAATGGCACTGTTTAAATCGCGATCGTCATCAATAAATAAAACATGACACATAAAAGAAACCTCTATTGGCTACAGGGCAGTTGAACAGTAAACCTCGCCCCTTTTAATGTTGGGCTTGGCGAAGCATAAAGATCGCCTCCCATATGCTTGAGAAGGTGATGAGAAATGGACAATCCAAGTCCTAATCCTTTGCTTTTACTGGTGACAAAAGGAGAAAAAACCGAGCTCTCTTGTTGTGGGGGTAAACCACACCCATTGTCATCAACGTGGATAGACAGGCTTCGATCTGCATTGAGTTCGGTACTGATAAGTAAGATTTTATCCGTTTCCTCGGCCATCGCGTCAATGGCATTGGTGACTAAGTTGATGATGACTTGTTCGACGTGGATAGGGTTAACGATGACCTTTGGGCAATCTTCTATTAACGCGATATTCACGGTGATCTGCTGTTTTTTTAATTCGGGGTCGAGCAGTACTTTACACGAGAGTAACAGTGGGCGAAGTTCGGCTTCTACCAGCGTTGTCGGATCGGATTTTCTAGCGAAAGCTTTGAGTTGATGGCTGATTTTCGCCATTCGTTCGGTCAAATCGCCGATGCGACACAAGTTGTTTTCGGCCATGTCGTATTGCTCTTTGCGAATAAATGCCACGGCATTATCGGCAAAACTTCTTATCGCTGCTAAAGGATTGTTGAGTTCATGACTGATACTGGCGGACATTTGTCCTAACACCGCAAGCTTAGCTGCTTGAATCAGTTCGTTTTGAGTGTTGATAAGCGCTTGTTCGGTTTTCATCCGTTCAGAAATTTCGGCTTGCAATTCAGACGTGCGCGCCATGACTTGTAATTCAAGCTTTTGATTGGCGGCTTTTTGTAGGGTTTCAATCTGGATAAATTTTTGCCGGCGATGGTCGTACAGTTGCCAGATAAGCCAGATAGTGACAAATAACAACGAACACAGCGCAAAGTAAATCAACATACTGATCCAAATACTGTGTTTTGCAGAAAAAATACGCATAGTCAAATGCAATTTCGGCAGGGGTTTGGATGAAACAATCAAGGTGCCAAAGACCTTGTCTACCGCGGAATTTACTTCGGTCACTAAAGGCGAAAAATCGCCAACAAAATCCAGTGACTCAATGTTTGTATCTAGATACTGTTGACTGTCAGTAATGCGCTGACGGACCTTAGCATCAAGTGGCGCAAGGCTTTTTAACAACCATTGAACTGTACTGGACATAAAGACGATGTTGCGATCGTCGGTCGCGACAAACACACTGCTTTTGTCTTTCCAGATAGACTCGATGGCGGTGAGATCCATTTTGATTACGACAATGCCAACCGCTTGAGCTTGGTTATAAATGGCGTGCCCGTAATAATAACCTCGAGTTCCCGAGGTCGAACCCAAGGCAAAGTATTCACTTTTGCCAAGGCTCATTGCTTGGCTAAAATAGGGGCGAAACGCAAAGTTTCGGCCAATAAAGCTGGTGTCTTTTTGCCAATTACTGGCCGCTAAGGTGGTCCCTAAGTGATCGAGAAGGTAAGTATCTGACGCACCAATAATGGCATTGACCTCTTCAAGGTAACGGTTGGTTACGTCAATTTGTGCTGCGTTATCGGCATGGCGTAAGGCTTCGAGTAGCGCAAGGTCGTTTGACAACAGTCGAGGTAAATGAGCGAACTTGTCGAGGCGGTTTTCTATGTGACTGGTAAAGCGTTCGAGTTGCAGTTTGTGTTCATCGAGTAACCCTTGATAACTGACTTGTTTCACCCCGATCATGCCGAGTATAAGCAAACACAGATAACTGACAATAAACCAAAAGGTAAGACGATTGACGCTGAACATTAAACCACCTGAACTTTTTTTCCATCATAAAGCGGATGCAGGTGTTCACTGAACGAAAGGTGAATAAAACAAGAGCTTGATCGGATTTAAATCTAAGAAAATTGATCTATTTCACCTTGAAAAGCCCATTTTTGTCCCCATTTTTGGTTTAAGCGTGGCAATACCCGTTAAAAGTGTGCTCAAAAAGCGTAAATTTTGCGTATTCCCTGTTCACACAGTGGCGATTGGCTCGACACTGAGACTTCCTCTCGTTAGAATGTCGCGTCTAAAATTTTGTCCAAGGAAGCGATTTGAAATAATTCTGCGCTTTCCTGATGTTGGTAAAACAACATCGAACTTAATAATTCGTTTAGGTGCTCTTTTTGTAACAATCTGATTAATTATGTGGTCAATGATTGGACGGTAAATAAGCTTGATAACAAGGCTCGAAAAGAAATCGTTGCTTGGCAATGGATTGTCTTAACGCCGTTGTCGGGTTATTAACCCGTTAAATCGACCAGCTATTTAGTGAGATTGGTATTATGAGCGCAGACAAGGATGGAATATCGGCATAACGGTGTTCCTTTGCTCAGACTCACTGAGCCACTTTTGAGGTTTATATAAAATGCAAGTAACTGTTGAAACGCTAGAAGGCCTACAGCGCCGTCTTAACATTACTGTTCCTGCGGCTAAGATCGAAGACGCAGTCACAGCTGAACTACGTAACATCGCTAAAAACCGTCGTTTCGATGGTTTCCGCAAAGGCAAAGTGCCATTGAAGATGGTTGCAAAAATGTACGGCAGTGCCGTTCGTCAAGACGTTCTTGGTGAAGTAATGCAACGCAACTTTATCGAAGCGATTGTGAGCGAAAAAGTAAACCCAGCAGGCGCACCGACGTTTGAACCGGTTACCAACAAAGCAGGTGAAGACCTCGTTTTCAACGCAACATTTGAAGTATACCCAGAAGTTGAACTCAAAGGCCTTGAAAACATCTCGGTAGAAAAACCAACAACAGAAGTCAACGACGCTGATGTTGAAGAAATGCTAGAAACGTTGCGCAAGCAACAAGCCACTTGGAAAGAAGTTGACGCGCCAGCAGAAGCGGGCAAGCGTGCGACTATCGACTTTGTTGGTTCAATCGACGGCGAAGAGTTTGAAGGCGGCAAAGCGGAAAACTTCCCTCTAGAAATGGGTGCTGGCCGCATGATCCCTGGTTTCGAAGACGGTATCGCAGGCAAAACTGCCGGTATGGAATTTGAAATTGATGTGAACTTCCCTGAAGATTACCACGCTGAAAACTTGAAAGGTAAGGCGGCTAAGTTTGCCATCAAACTGAACAAGGTTGAAGAACAAGAGCTTCCTGAGCTAACGGATGAATTCGTATCTAAATTCGGTGTTGCTGAAGGCGGCGTTGAAGCATTGAAAGCGGAAGTTCGCAAAAACATGGAACGCGAGCTAAAACAAGCGATTAAAAACCGCATCAAAGAGCAAGCGTTAGATGGCCTTGTTGAGCAAAACGACATTGAAGTGCCGGCTGCTCTTATCGATCAAGAAATTCAAGTACTTCGCAAGCAAGCGGCGCAACGCTTTGGCGGCAATGAAGACGCGGCGGCTCAACTGCCACGTGAATTGTTTGAAGAGCAAGCAAAACGCCGTGTGATGGTTGGCCTATTACTTGGCGAAGTCATCAAGTCAGAAGAGCTAAAAGCAGACGACGAAAAAGTGAAAGCTTTGATCTCTGAAATGGCAACGGCTTACGAAGATCCATCTGAGGTTATTGCTTACTACGAGCAAAACGAAGAGATGATGAACAACATGCGCAACGTTGCTCTCGAAGAGCAAGCGGTTGATGCTATCATCGCTAAAGCACAAGTTTCTGAAAAAGAAGTGAGCTTTAACGAGCTGATGAATCAGACTCCGGCTGCATAATCAGCGATATCTCGCGCAGAAAAGTTGACTTTTAAAGCGCTATTCTGCTAACAATGGTCCGTATGATACACATCATTCGGGCCATTTATTTTAGGGACATAAGAATATGAGCTACCAAGAAAAAAACGCAATGTCACCCATTGTTGACGCCCTCGTACCTATGGTGGTTGAACAGACTTCCCGCGGTGAACGTTCTTACGATATTTACTCTCGTTTGTTGAAAGAGCGCGTGATCTTTTTGACTGGGCAAGTCGAAGATCAAATGGCTAACTTAGTGGTTGCACAATTGCTATTCCTAGAGTCAGAAAACCCTGACAAAGACATTTTCCTCTACATCAACTCACCAGGTGGCAGTGTTACTGCGGGTATGTCTATTTACGACACCATGCAGTTTATCAAACCCAATGTCAGCACGGTATGTATGGGTCAAGCTGCGTCGATGGGTGCTTTTTTACTTGCAGGTGGTGCGCCGGGCAAACGCTATGTCTTGCCAAACTCTCGCGTGATGATTCACCAGCCTCTTGGCGGCTTCCAAGGTCAGGCTTCTGACATCCAAATCCACGCTCAAGAAATCTTGGGCATTAAGAAAAAACTCAATACCCTATTGGCAGAACACACTGGTCAGCCTTTAGAAGTCATTGAGCGCGACACCGACCGTGACAACTTTATGTCGGCTCAACAAGCGGTAGATTACGGTTTAGTTGATGCTATCTTGTCACATCGTGGTGAATAATACTCTCTAGACTAACAGCAAAATGAATTGTTTTGTTGTACACTGGATCAGAGAAAGAATAGGTTAAGAGGTTAGCGAATGACAGACAAAAGCAAAGACAATAACAGCAAGCTGCTTTATTGCTCTTTCTGCGGCAAGAGCCAGCACGAGGTTCGCAAGTTAATCGCAGGCCCTTCCGTTTACATTTGTGATGAATGTGTCGATCTTTGTAATGACATTATTCGTGAAGAAATCAAAGATGTTCTGCCTAAAAAAGATGCCGAGGCCCTACCGACGCCAAGAGCCATTAGTGAACACCTTGATGATTATGTGATCGGTCAAGAGCATGCAAAAAAAGTGCTATCGGTAGCGGTGTACAACCACTACAAACGCTTGCGCAATGGTGACAAAACCAGCGATGGTGTTGAGCTAGGCAAAAGTAATATTTTGCTTATTGGCCCAACAGGTAGCGGTAAAACACTACTCGCAGAAACGTTAGCACGCTTCTTAGATGTGCCGTTCACCATGGCGGATGCAACCACGCTGACTGAAGCCGGTTACGTCGGTGAAGACGTTGAAAACATCATTCAAAAATTGCTGCAAAAATGCGATTACGACGTGGCGAAAGCCGAACGTGGTATTGTTTATATCGATGAGATCGATAAGATTTCACGCAAAGCGGAAAACCCATCGATTACACGTGATGTTTCTGGTGAAGGTGTGCAACAGGCATTGCTTAAGTTGGTTGAGGGCACTATTGCTTCGGTACCACCGCAAGGCGGACGTAAGCACCCTCAGCAAGAGTTTTTGCAAGTCGATACATCTAAAATCCTCTTTATCTGTGGCGGGGCCTTTGCCGGTCTAGATAAAGTGATTGAACAACGTGTTGACAAGGGGACAAGTATTGGCTTTGGCGCTGAAGTGCGTTCTAAAAGCGAGTCTAAAACCACCGGTCAACTGTTTAGCCAAGTGCAACCCGAAGATTTGGTGAAATACGGTTTAATCCCGGAATTTATCGGGCGTTTACCGGTAACCACGACCTTGACCGAGCTTGATGAAGCTGCACTAGTGCAAATTCTTTGTGAGCCTAAAAATGCGCTAACGAAGCAATATGCCGCGTTGTTTGAACTCGAAGATGCCGAACTTGAGTTTCGTGAAGATGCCTTACGCGCTATTGCTAAAAAAGCGATGGAGCGCAAAACCGGTGCACGTGGACTTCGCTCTATTCTTGAGGGCGTGTTACTCGAAACCATGTACGAGCTTCCTTCCTCAGAAAACGTCTCAAAAGTGGTGATTGACGAGTCCGTCATCAATGGCGAATCAGAGCCTTTACTCATCTACAGCAACTCAGATAATCAAGCTGCTGGCGCAGAATAAGACTTGAGTAAAAAGGAGGTATATTTACCTCCTTTTTTTATTTATTGTCATTGAAAGCAAATATTTAATCCCCATATCTTACCTATAACATAAAGCGGAAGAGAGAATATCATGAACTTGGAACGCTCCGAGCGAATCGAGATACCCGTCCTGCCTCTACGAGATGTTGTGGTTTACCCTCACATGGTGATTCCACTTTTTGTAGGGCGTGAGAAATCTATCAGTTGTTTAGAAGCAGCGATGGAAGCTGATAAGCAAGTTTTGCTAGTGGCACAAAAGCAAGCCAGCACTGATGAGCCAGAAACTCATGATCTTTATGAAATCGGTACCGTTGCCACTATTCTACAATTACTCAAACTGCCCGATGGCACTGTGAAGGTGTTGGTTGAAGGCCAGCAACGCGCAAAAATTATCGAATACAAAGACAGTGACTTTTTCTTAGCCGATGCCGACTTTGTTGAAACCCCAGCAATGGCCGAAAACGAGCAAGAAGCGGTGGTTCGCAGTGCCATTAACCAGTTTGAAGGTTTTATCAAGCTGAATAAAAAAGTGCCGCCTGAAGTGTTGACTTCACTGAATGGCATTGATGATGCAGCGCGCTTAGCCGATACCATTGCTGCTCATATGCCATTGAAAATTGAAGAAAAACAAAATGTGCTTGAGCTGCTTGATGTCAGTGAAAGACTCGAGTTTCTCATGGGCCAAATGGAATCAGAAATCGACTTATTGCAAGTTGAAAAACGCATTCGCGGCCGTGTTAAAAAGCAGATGGAAAAGTCTCAGCGCGAGTATTACCTCAACGAACAAATGAAGGCGATCCAAAAAGAGTTGGGCGATTTAGACAATGCGCCTGATGAATTTGAGTTGCTGAAAAAGAAAATTGCTGACGCTAAGATGCCGAAAGAGGCGTTAGAAAAAACCGAGCAAGAGTTGCAGAAGCTAAAAATGATGTCGCCCATGTCGGCAGAAGCGACTGTGGTGCGCAGCTACATTGACTGGATGGTGAGTGTACCTTGGGCGAAGCGCTCGAAAGTGAAAAAAGATCTCGCCAAAGCTGAAGAGATCCTCAATGCTGACCACTACGGGCTTGAGCGTGTTAAAGACCGAATTCTCGAGTATTTGGCAGTGCAAAATCGCGTCAATAAACTCAAAGGGCCGATCCTTTGTCTCGTAGGGCCTCCTGGCGTGGGTAAGACGTCTTTAGGACGCTCTATTGCGGCTTCAACGGGGCGTAAGTACATTCGTATGGCGCTTGGTGGCGTTCGTGATGAAGCGGAAATCCGCGGTCACCGCCGAACTTATATTGGTTCATTACCAGGCAAACTGATCCAAAACATGTCTAAAGTCGGTGTTAAAAACCCGCTGTTTTTACTCGATGAGATAGACAAAATGGCCTCTGATAGCCGCGGTGACCCAGCGTCGGCGTTGCTAGAGGTGTTGGATCCAGAGCAAAACAACAGCTTTAATGATCACTACTTGGAAGTGGATTACGATTTGTCTGATGTGATGTTTGTCGCGACCTCAAACTCGATGCAAATCCCTGGCCCGCTGTTGGATCGCATGGAGGTTATTCGTCTTTCAGGTTATACCGAAGATGAAAAACTCAATATTGCTAAACGCCATTTAATCAACAAGCAAATCGAGCGCAATGGTCTTAAAAAAGGTGAGTTGATCTTAGAAGACTCTGCGATTATGGGCATCATTCGCTACTACACTCGTGAAGCGGGTGTGCGTAATCTTGAGCGTTCTATTTCGACTGTGTGTCGCAAAGCGGTGAAAAACATCTTGCTAGATAAGTCGCTAAAATCGATCACTGTGACCGGTGATAACCTCAAAGACTACCTCGGAGTTCAGCGTTTTGATTTTGGCAAAACCGAAGATCTCAACCGCGTAGGTCAAGTCAATGGTTTGGCTTACACTGAGGTCGGTGGTGAGTTATTGTCAATTGAAGCAGAATCGGTAGTCGGTAAGGGTGTATTAACTCAAACTGGTTCGCTAGGCGATGTGATGCGTGAGTCAATCCAAGCGGCAATGACGGTGGTGAGAAGCCGTGCGGACAAATTGGGTATCAATCACGACTTTTACGAAAAACGCGATATTCACGTTCACGCACCGGAAGGCGCAACACCTAAAGATGGTCCGAGCGCGGGTATTGCCGTTTGCACCGCTTTAGTGTCGAGTCTGACGGGTAACCCAGTTCGCTCGGATGTGGCGATGACGGGTGAAATTACCTTGCGCGGTGACGTTTTGCCTATCGGTGGCGTTAAAGAGAAATTGCTTGCTGCACATCGCGGTGGGGTGAAAACGGTCTTGATCCCTAAAGACAATGAACGCGATTTGGAAGAAATTCCGAAAAATGTGATTGCTGATCTCAAAGTGATCCCTGTGAAGTCGATTGATGAAGTACTGACAGTCGCACTTGAGCGCAACCCACTTGGTGTTGAAATCGCTTAATGTTTATCCACTTGCTCACGAAATTGAGTGATTAAGGACAAATATTATTAATCTTTACGCTGACAGCTCGAAAAAGGCTTGTCAGCGTTTTTTTTCAAGGCTAAGTTAGTCAACGTTGAATGAGTGCTGAAAGTTGTTTGACTCACATTGTCAGAGTTAAACACTTGTTTTGGCTTTGTGCCAATCTAGCGAATTAGCGGGTCGTACTCGCTGGGCGACACTCGATTCTGCTGCGCAGTCATTGATCACACGCTTATTCAGATTGGCATTACTGAAACCGTCAATTGGGTTTCTAACGTTTACATGAGTCATTTAGTTAGACTTTATTTTAGAAATGGATAACGTCACCTCGTATCGTATTCATCGGTGACACAAAGGGGAATAACAGTGAATAAAACTCAACTTGTAGAAAAAATTGCTGCCGATGCCGATTTGTCAAAAGCATCAGCAGGCCGTGCTCTTGATGCGATGATTGAAGCCGTTGGCGAAACCCTACAATCAGGTGACCAAGTGTCTTTGATTGGCTTTGGTACTTTCAGTGTTCGCACTCGTGCAGCACGTACCGGTCGCAACCCGAAGACAGGGGCAGAGATTCAAATTGCCGAAGCGAAAGTGCCTGCTTTTAAGCCGGGTAAAGCGCTTAAAGATGCGTGCAATCAGTAATCTTCATCGGTAATTGATTTTAATTGAACGTTTTAAGTTAATGCGCATCCTAATGATGCGCATTTATTTTTCTGATATTATCCAATGAGACAATAGAAGAAGCCATGGCTTCAAGAGTGGAGAGCTTTACAATATGATGGATCGGCTACGAGAAGGTGCAAATAGCATCGTGGTCAAAATAATCTTAGGTTTGATCATACTGGCCTTTGTCTTTGCCGGTGTGGGAAATTACCTGGTGAGTGGCAGTAATAACAACGTGGCTGAAGTGGGGAGCACCCCGATTACACGTCAAGACTTTGAGTCAGCCTACCAAAACCAACGCAGTCGCTTGCAGGCCCAAATGGGGGAGTACTTTGGTCAGCTCATGGCTCAACCAGGCTACGTCGATTCGTTGCGTCAGTCCGTACTGCAAGAAATGATTAACGACGCTTTGATGTTGCAACTTGCCGATGATCTCGGTCTTAAAATCAGTGACCAGCAAGTTCGTCAGGCGATTGTCGATATTCCCGCTTTCCAAAACGGTGGCCAATTTGACAAAGACACTTACCAAAGTGCCTTGCGTGTCAATGGCTATACCCCAGACTCTTTTGCCCAAGTGATGCGACGCAGTTTGTTGCAAGAACAGTTGACTCAAGCTTTGCAAAACAGTGAGTTCAGCTTACCTAGTGAGGTTAAGCAACAAGTGTCTCTATTGACGCAAACGCGTAACATCGAGCGTTTGACGATTACTGCTGAGCAATTTGCTGATCAAATTGAGTTGTCAGATCAAGATATTGAAGGGTATTACCAATCAAACCAAGAACAATTTAGCCGTCCTGAGCAGTTCAAATTGTCGTATATTGAGTTTTCTGCCCAAGGCCTACAATCGTCAGCTTCGGTGACAGATCAAGAGATAGAAGCTTATTATCAAGAGCATTTGTCTGATTTTACCAGTGAAGAGCAACGCCGTGTTCGTCATATTTTGTTCCGCGGCGATGACGCAGAACAACAAGCAGAAGCGGCGTTAAAAAAACTGCAAGACGGCGCCAACTTTGCTGAGTTAGCCAAGGCAGAGTCACAAGATGGCGGCAGTGCCACTAAAGGTGGTGACCTTGGTTGGATTGAAAAAGGCACCATGGCGCCAGAATTTGAGCAAGCTGCATTCTCATTGGCTAACGCTGGTGATTTATCGGGCGTTGTGAAAACAGATTTTGGTTATCACCTTATTCAGTTAGAAGAGATTAAAGCAGGTGATACTCAGCCACTTAGCGAAGTGCAAGAGCAGATCAAACAAGATCTCGTTGACAATCAAGTCGCGGATCAATACTACGACCTGCAAAATCAGATTGATCAGGCAGCGTTCGAATCGCCAGACTCTCTAGAAAGCGCGGCCAAGATTGCAGGAGTGAGTATTGAGCATACCGATTTTATCTCACAAGATGACCTGCCTGAGGTTCTTCAGTACCCGGCGGTTGAACAAGCACTTAACAGTGATGAGGTAAAACTCCAGGGTCTAAACTCAGCAGCGATTGAAATTGGCGCTGAGCATATTGTTGTCGTACGAGTTGACGATAGTCGTGAAGCGACGGTCTTGCCACTTGAAGAAGTCAAACCACAAGTGATAGAGCAGTTGAAGGCACAAAAGTCACTTGATAAAGCAGAAGAACTGGCGTCTCAGTTGGTTGAGGGCTTAGCACAAGGTGACGATAGTTTATTGGCAGAGCACCAGTTGGCCTTTGGCGATTTAGAGACCATTGATCGCCGTTCGCCATTAGCTAATGATGTCTTCGCGATGAAAAAACCGCAAGATGGCAAGCCAACCTTTACTCAGTCTGAAGATCAGCAAGGTAATGTCGTTGTGATTAAGCTCGAGGGCATCGGAACCTCTCAACAGCAAGTTGATGAGTCCCGCTATGCCGAACAGTTGACGCAGAGCTTACTGCAGCAAGATCTGACGGCACTCATCACCGCGTTGCGTGCCGATACTGATATCGATGTGTATTTGACTTCAGAGAGTGATCAGTAAGACAAAAACTAGGTAATCGGTATGTTGCTAAAGAGGGGTTGCATTTGCAGCCCCTTTTGTTTTTGTCTCGTGCGCCTGGGGAGTTTCGCCGCTTCGACATAAGCTGAATACGGTTTCAAAAAAAGGAGAACCGTATGAAAAAACTGACTCTATTAAGCGCGATGTTCACTGTGGTATTGGCTTCAAATGCCGTGGCTGACAGCATGGAAAACCAAGCTGTATCAGCGATTCAGTCACCCGTTGATGTGGTGGCCAACACGCAAGTGAATCCGACTATTAACCCGGTGGATAAAACGCTACAAGGCATTGAAGTGACAGTGAATATCAATCAAGCTTCAACTCATGAACTGGCGACGTTACTCACCGGGGTCGGGGAGAAAAAAGCGCAGCGTATCGTTGATTATCGAGAGTTGAACGGCCCGTTTACCAGTGTCGACAGTTTAACGCAAGTGAAGGGAATCGGCCCGGCGTTGTTGGCTAAAAACCGCCAACGGATAACGTTATAATTTTTATTCCTTAGCCAAATGGCGCTACCGCCCCGTTTGGC
This sequence comes from Vibrio sp. HB236076, assembly GCF_040957575.1. NCBI lineage: Bacteria > Pseudomonadati > Pseudomonadota > Gammaproteobacteria > Vibrionales > Vibrionaceae > Vibrio > Vibrio sp. HB236076. The sequence goes on along the minus strand of NZ_CP162601.1, from coordinate 2,068,083 downwards.
TGAGGTTTTCCCCTTTCCATGGTGAGTACATACTTACCTTGTCATTGCCCCCCATTGAATAACAGACGACAAACCGATGACTAGGAGTAGCGCTTATTGTCGCTTGGTCATTGATTTAACGACAGAGTAGAGCCCGGATGTGCCCCCTTGATGGCTAAACAGCGCTAGGGCAAATCCACACACCATACCGACTAAATGCGCGTTGATCGCAACTGACGCCTCAATCCATTGCTCCGTCAGTGCTGAAGCCCCATACCATTGCTCCCAACCCACCTTTAACACTATCGCTAAGCACAGTAGGCTGCTACTGCGTTGACCCCTGCGCCACTCGTTTGCGCTACTGTATGCCCACAAATAATGCAATACCCCAGACAGACCGACGTATTGTTGCATGTCGGTGAGTAGTAAGCCGAGCCCTACGCAGCAGGCACCGGATAACAGCAACAGCGTTATTTGGCGAGGTGACCAACGAAAGACAAAACACATAAGCCACAGAGCCGATATATTCATCGCCCAGTGGGTGATATTGGTATGGATAACGTTTCCTGTTATTATCCGCCACCACTGTCCTTGCGCGATCAGTAAGTGAGACCAGAATAACTCGTTTGCTATACTTGGCAATTGAGCGATCAAGCTGAACAAGGTAAAGAAAAAGGCGATAATCATAGAGGTATTGGATGTCCCGATATTGTCCGGCGTGTTACAAAGCCCGAAAAGCGTGTATTTGTGCGTCAATCACACCGCTACAAGCACAAACAAAATTAGTGATATTACAGCACCATACTGAGACGTCGCAAGCGTTGGCGACGGCGCCAATCTTAGAGTTGAGCTTAGACTCTTGCCAAGTGCTCGTCGGGGAAGATTTTACCGATAACGCGATGTTAAATACACTACTGACTAACCCGAGTTACCATTGTGTCCTGTTATACCCAAGTGAGCAGTCGGTGGCGCTGGGTCAGTCTTTCTCTTCGGCAGAGCACCAGGGCAAGGCATTGTGTGTGATATTGCTCGATGGTACTTGGAAAAAAGCTTACAAAATGTGGCGCCTGTCGAGTAACCTACATTCACTGCCAAGCGTGTGCTTACCCGAGGGGTTATGCGGTGACTATCGCTTGCGCAAAGCGCCGAAAAGCCACTATTTATCGACGGTTGAGGCCGGTTATCACCTTTTGTCGTTGCTAGAGCCCGACAACGACTTTTCACCGCTATTACACTCTTTTAATCAGATGATTGATTTTTATATGTCACAAATGCCACCAGAGGTATTGGCGTCACATTATGGTTTAGAGCAATCGGATTAATACAAATCCTCTTAAGTCGTTTTTAATGGAAAAATGCAGGCAAAACTTAACAACAAGGCGCGGTTTTTTGTATAGCCGCAATCTTAAGCTTGGCTCTACAAGTTGCTTTGTGACGCAGTTATCGAGTTTTTAACCCGCTTGAGTGGTCGGCACCCCAGCGAGTTTGGTGTTAACGATGCCAAGCAATGCGTTAGGAGAAAAGCTTTTGATGTAAGCTCTCCGCTTGCCGGTCAGTCAGCGATGAGATGTAATCGGCGATGGCTCTCATTCCTAGCCCTTTTTCTTCTGCGCGTTGCCAGGTTAATTTGGCCGCTTGAGGCAGCAGGCGCTCAGGGTTGGCGGCAAATACTTCAAAGACATCCATAATCACTTGTTGACCGCGATATTCGACGATTTGAACTTGAGGGATATGCACCACATTCTCACTGACAAATTGCTTTAAAATCTCCAATGTCTGGGCCATCGATGGGTCCAACTTCGCGTTGTAGCTAAGCAGTGGACTGATAAACTCTTGGTCGACAAAATCGATACGGATGCTGGTAAGCAGGGCATTGACCATACCGCCGATGGCATCTTTACGCTGAAAGTGCTGCCCGGAGAACAACATGTCGGTCATCGAATGAATGTGCTGCCTAAACCAGGAATCCCCACCGGTGGTAATTGGCTCTTCTACGCCTGCTTGCCATTGCGCTCGCGTCACTAGCCCTAAGACGATCGCGTCTTCAAGATCGTGGATCCCATAGGCGATATCATCAGCCAACTCCATAATAGAGCAATCCAGGGATTTAAACCGAGTTTTGCCGTGTTCTGTCGCGGTCGGTGCCAATAACAACTTTTGAAACAGGGCTTGGTCTTGGTCACATAAAGGATCCAATACCCATTCAAGTCGCTTGCTATCGCATTGGTATATGCCTTTCGCTGGTGCCCATTGCTCGGCTTTTAATTGGCGTCGATTCTCTGGTACGGGGTAGCCTTGGGTCGCGTTGACTTTGTCGATTAAAGCGGGGTATTTGAGTAGGCCAAGTTGGGTGCGGCGCGCCAAGTTCATCCCGTAGTATTCCGTGTAAGGCTCTAGTCGCGTCACGATGCGAAATGTCTGCGCATTGCCTTCAAAGCCGCCGTGGTCTCTCATCATAAAGTTCAGTGCGATTTCACCGCCGTGGCCATATGGTGGGTGTCCAATGTCATGAGCGAGACACAAAGAGTCGATAAGGCTAGTCGAAGGCAGTACATCTTGATATTGGGGCTGTTTTTTTTTCAGTTGAGCGACAATGCCTGAGCCAAGTTGGGCCGCTTCCAGTGAGTGAGTTAACCGCGTGCGGTGAAAGTCGTCTAAGTTTGTTCCCAATACTTGAGTTTTCGATTGCAAGCGGCGAAAGGCGGCGGAGTGAAGAATACGCGCTCGATCTCGTTGATAGGGACTGCGGTGGTCATCGCGGCGAATCTTGTGTTCGTCGTTGTGCCTTTCTTGCCAAAGTGGGTGTAAATTAAACTTCAAAGGCGTCTCCTGTTAGGAACAATTAACTGATTTCATCTAAAGAAAGACTAAAACTGGGCACAAAGGTGGCCAAAAAATAATCCATTTCGTCGCTGCGCCGTTCTTCAAGTGTGATTTCTAAGCGTTTTTTTGCCAATTCAAATTCGTGATTACCCGCTCGTAATTCTTCTAAGCATTTTAAGTACGCACACAGGGTGTCAGCTTGTTTAACGATTTTATGCTCGGGGACAGAAACATCGGTCGAACACACAAAAGGGGCGAAGTCGTCTTGAAACTCCTCAGGTAGCATAGAGAGCAATTTTTTCTCGGCAGCGGTCTCAATCTTTTTGTATTCTTTGGCAATATCTGGGTTGTAGTATTTTATTGGTGTTGGCAAATCGCCGGTCAGTACTTCGCTGCTGTCGTGGTACATGGCGAGTAAGGCCACTCGTTCGGGGTTGATGTCGCCGGCAAACTTTTTGTTTTTGATCAATGCCAAGGCGTGAGCGACGAAGGCAACTTGTAAGCTGTGTTCAGAGACGTTTTCTTTTGTTACAGACCGCATAAGAGGCCAACGTTGAATGAGCTTCATACGCGACAAGTGAGCAAAAAAGTGACTTTGTTTCATAAGCTCTCCTCAAACCGAAAAACGGACAAGTTACAGCATAACTTGCCCGTTGAGCAGAAGAAAGCGTTGTTAGTGCACTTATTGTCGATAAGTGCTTAAGAAACGCTCAAAACGACCAATGGCGGCTTCAAGGTCTTCAACATAAGGCAAAGTCACAATGCGGAAGTGGTCCGGTTTGGGCCAGTTAAAGCCGCTGCCTTGTACTAAGAGCACTTTTTCTTGGATTAAAAAGTCCAATACCATCTTTTGGTCATCGTGAATATTGTACTTTTTAGTGTCTATTTTGGGGAATAAATACATCGCGCCTTTGGGCTTGACACAAGAGACGCCGGGGACTTGGTTGATAAGCTCCCACGCTCGATCGCGTTGCTCAAGTAGGCGGCCACCGGGTAAGATCAGCTCGTTGATACTTTGATAACCTCCGAGCGCAGTTTGAATGGCGTGTTGCATGGGGACATTGGCACACAAGCGCATAGACGATAAAATTTCTAATCCGCTAATGTAGCCCTGAGCCAAATGCTTAGGCCCGGTTAAAAACATCCACCCTCCGCGAAAACCACATACGCGATAGGCCTTTGAGAGACCATTGAATGTGACCACCATGACGTCTTCGGTGAGCGTTGCAACCGAGGTGTGTGTGGCACCGTCATAAAGAACTTTGTCATAGATTTCATCAGCAAAAATAATCAAGTTGTGCTGGCGGGCGATTTCGATGACCTCGAGTAAAAAGTCGCGACTGTACACTGCCCCGGTCGGGTTATTGGGGTTAATCAGAACAATTCCCCGCGTTTTGCTGGTAATTTTTGCTTTGATATCGTCGAGGTCCGGGAACCAATCAGCTTGCTCGTCACAGATGTAGTGGACGGCTTTGCCGCCGGAAAGTGAGACGGCAGCCGTCCACAGCGGGTAGTCTGGGGCCGGGACCAACATTTCGTCGTCATTGTTTAACAGGGCTTGCATCGCCATGACAATCAATTCTGATACGCCATTGCCGATATAAACATCTTCCACATCTAAACTGCGGATTCCCTTGCGTTGGTAGTGTTGCACGACGGCTTTTCGGGCGGAGTAAATGCCTTTTGAATCGCCATAACCTTGTGACGTCGGTAGGTTACGGATCACGTCAACTAAGATCTCATCCGGGGCATCAAAGCCAAAAGGGGCGGGGTTACCGATATTTAGCTTTAGAATTTTATGCCCTTCTTCCTCCATGCGTTTAGCATGTTTGAGCACTGGTCCTCTAATGTCGTAGCAGACATTGTTGAGTTTGGATGACATCTCAATATTTTGCATTGCTTTACTCATAAAATAAGGTGTATTTCTTTATCAAAATACAGCAAAAAGCCTTTTTTTAGAATAAAAATCCATGTTTTTCTTAAAAGCTGAGGTTAAAGCAAAAAAGTAAGTGGTTGTAACACGCAAAAAGTCAACAAAGATTGATTTAGATGAATATTTGTCGTGTAAAGAGCCTTTACTATGAGCCATGGTCACACAGTGGGGGAGTGTTATGGCATTTCAGTTGTTTATCGCCGAGCAAATACAGTCTTTACAAAGGTTGCGTCAAAGAGCGGTGTTCTTATCCGCTCCTTGGATTGCAAAAGAGAGCGGTAGGGTTTGCAGTGCAGTGCAAACTGAGGTACAGCGGACTGAGATGTTACAGGCACTACAATCCCTGCCTTGTTACCCAAAGTGGTTTTGGCAAGACAGAGACCAACGAGACATGGTGATCGCCTGGGGACAGACCGAGGGTGTTCGTTGGTTTTCTCAATCAGAAGCGTCCGCTCACTCCACTGAGCGCGACTCCTCCTTACCGCCTAAATATTGGTGTTTTTTTCCTTTTGATCCACAACAGCCCGGATTGCAAGTACAGGCCGAGGTTGAGATTCGCTTTTCTTCCCGGTATAGGTCGTTGACGGTTCAGCCCGGAGCCAATATTGACTCGGTGATCGCTGCACTGAGATCTTTGCTTGTTGAGGGCACCTTGTCTACTTCGCGCCTGCCAGTCAAACTCATTGAACAGCGCCATTGCCCAACGTGGCCACAATGGCAGAAAGAAATCGAGCACGCGCAACAATGGTTACAACACGGCCAACTCGACAAGGTGGTGTTGGCGCGCAAAACCACCTGGAAAACGGCAAACTCAATATGTCCCTATGCACTATTGCTGGCCAGTACTCAGTACAATGCCCAGTGTTATCACTGGCTGTTTGCTTTTTCTGCTGATCAAACCTTTATTAGTGCGACTCCTGAGCGACTGCTGCGTCGTCGTCATCGATATTTAACCACGGAAGCACTGGCGGGTACATCACCGCTCGGTTTTGAGCCGAAAGGGCAGTGTTGGTCGCAATGGTTGATAGACGATGACAAAAATAATCGTGAAAATCAGTGGGTGGCTCAGGATATTCAACAACAACTGGCCGGGTTAGTTGAGTCATTTGACATTGGTGATTGCGAATTATTGGCCCTCTCCTCTTTACAGCATTTGCGCCGGCCTATTCGCGCAACGCTACACCAAGAGGTACCAGATAGAGCTCTGGTCGCGCGCCTGTCACCCACCGCGGCCGTTGCAGGTTACCCTCGAAGTACAGCGTTAGACTTTATCCGTCGTGTCGAACCTTTTGAACGCCAATGGTATGCCGGTTGTTTTGGGTATTATCAAGGTCAGCACAGTGAATTTACCGTCGCCATCCGCTGCGCAGAAATTACCCCCCATCAAATTGACTTTTATGCTGGAGCGGGAATTGTTGAGGGGTCAGATGCAGAGCAAGAATGGCATGAGTTAGATCGAAAATTGACCTCGCTCACGCAATTGTGCCGTGCCAAACACGAGGCAGCTCATGGCTAAATGGCAGACCCAAAAAGCAGAACAGGCTTCCTCACTGGTAAAGAGTCACCAAGTGAGTATCAACCAAAGTTGGGCTAGGGCTTTACTTGGTGTTTTACAAACTCAAGGTATTCAGCATATGTGCTTTGCACCCGGATCTCGTTCGACACCTCTGGTCACCGAAGCCGATGCACTGGGTTTTGCAATGCATGGCCATTTTGATGAGCGCGGGTTGGGTTTTTTCGCCTTGGGTTTAGCCAAAGCCACCGGCCAACCCGTTGGCGTAATTGTGACTTCTGGGACCGCGGTCGCCAATTTGTTGCCGGCGGTGATTGAGGCAAAACTGACGGATGTTCCCTTGATCTTGCTCACCGCCGATCGACCAGTGGCTTTGACGCAGTGCGCTGCCAATCAAGCGATTGTTCAAAAAGGGATCTTTTCTCATTACTTGACTGGGGAGTTATTACTGCCGGAGCCGAGTGACGGCGCATCACTGATTTGGATGCTAACTCAACTTGAATATCACTGTTTTAGCCAGCGTCAAAACCCTGGCCCTCTGCATATTAACTGCCCATTTTCTGAGCCTTTGTACGGGCCAATCGATGACAGCGTGCTTCAGCATTGGCAAGACGTTTACCAGCATTGGCAGCGAGGTGGTAGAGCGTATCGCCATGCTGTGGTCGACAAGGCGGTGACTGGTCACTCTGAGCTGACTATAGAAATACCGTGCGGCGAGGAGGCTTTTGGCGTGGTAATCATCGGCGATGTGTCGTTGGAGCAAGCCCATCACATTGCAAAGTGGGCACAGTCTCTAGGGTGGGTATTGTTGTGCGATCCTCAATCGGGCCTAAGTAGTGCTTGGTGTCATTACGATGTTTGGTTAAATGGTACTAAGGCGTGGCAATGGCTCAACCAAGCCAGTGTGGTGGTGCAATTTGGTCATCGGTTAGTGTCGAAAAATTTGCAGCAATGGCTGGCACAGTGCTCGTGTCCTTATTGGTTGATAAGCGACGAAAAGCGCTTAATTAGCCCTAACTTAGCACCGACTAATCGAGTCTTGGCAAACAGTTTGGCTTGGCTAACCGCCAATCATCACTTTGTCGCAACTTCATCCCCTATACCGCAAGCGCTACGGGAAGTCTCACTGCATGCAGAGCAAGCGTTGTATCAAGAACTGCAGCGTGACGTCAGCCTCGATGAATTTTCACTCGCCCACTGGCTAACCGATATCTCTGTGGTTAAATCGCTGTTTGTCGGTAACAGCTTAATGATTCGCATGCTGGATAAAGTGACCCGCCTGCCTTATTGCCAAGTGTGGACTCAAAGAGGCGCATCTGGAATCGATGGTTTGCTGTCTGGCGCGTGTGGTATTGCCCGAGGAACCGGGGAAAAACAATTGACAATTGTTGGGGATACATCGGCATTGCACGATCTCAACGCTTTAGACTTGTGGCGAGATAGCAAGACACCACAGGTTATCGTGATCGTCAATAACGACGGCGGAGCGATATTTGATTTTTTACCCGTTAAGACCACACGAAGAGACGCTTTGTATCGTTTGCCACATCATTTGAGCTTTGAGCATGCCGCTTGGCAATTTGGTTTGCAGTATTACCGGGCCGATAACATTCAAGCGTTCAACAACGTGGTTGAAGGGCATTTCGCGTCGGGACAAGGCGTGTTACTGGTCGAAGTCCCTTGTCTGCCTGGCGGGGCTAAAGCGCGTGTCGACCGTTGGTCTTATTGCGTGTGTGAGGAAATAAGATGACGCTAGCCTGTGAGTTTCACCCACCAATAAGGGACGGGCATGACGGGGTTTTATTGGTCGCATTGCATGGCTTGTGGGGTGATAAAAGTGAATTTTCTCCGATTGCCGATGCCCTCAGGCACTGGGCTTGGCTTGGTATCGATTTACCCGGCCACGGCCAAAGCAAAGGCGTGCAAGTTACCAGTTTAGCGCAGACTTGTGAACGAGTCTGTCAGGCGTTGGCTCCTTATGCTTCTTTTCGTCTTGTGTTACTCGGGTATTCCTTAGGAGCACGAGTGGCACAATACGGGCTGGCGATGCAGCTTTGGCCGGATAACCTGCTTGGCGTCATCGCTGAAGGGGGACATTTAGGCCTGACAAGTGAAAGTGAGCGCAAGCAACGCGCCATTCATGACCATCAATGGGCGGAACGCTTTTGTCGTTACCCAATAGAGACGGTGTTGGCGGCTTGGTATCGCCAAAACGTGTTTGCCACGCTTTCTTGTGGGCAACGGCGCGCGCTAATCGAGAGGCGAAAGCACAATGATGGTCGCGCCGTCGCGCAGATGTTGCTGGCGACTTCGTTGGCCACTCAGCCCAACCTCGGGCCCTATTTAAGCGTTCATCAAGACCTTTTGCATGTCTTATGCGGCGCCAATGATCAAACGTTTTGCCGGTTATATACCCGCAGACTATGGCCATTTTCAACCCTTGCTAATGCAGGTCACAATGCCCACCGCGATAACCCTCAGGGCTTTGCTTCCTTGATTCATGGCCGGGTGACTCAGTGGGTAAGAGGGGCAACCGTTAGTGAATTCAATGGTTTTGACAAGGTGATGTCGGTTAACTAACGCGACAATGTAATGTAACGAGGAAAAGGTATGGTGTTATGAGTCAAACGGTAGGTATGAGCGAACAAAGCCTTTACGCCCCGATTAAGTGGCAGCCATCGGCAATAGCGTATCAAGATATTTTGTATCACACTTCTGAAGAGGGCATCGCCAAAATTACCATCGCACGCCCGTCAGTCCACAATGCATTTCGGCCACAGACGGTAAAAGAAATGATCGCCGCTTTATCGGTGGCCCGCTACGACCCCAATATTGGTGTAATTATTTTTACCGGCCTTGGCGATAAGGCATTTTGTTCTGGGGGCGATCAAAAAGTGCGTGGCGATTATGGCGGTTATCGCGATGAACAAGGGACACATCATTTAAATGTTTTGGATTTACAGCGTGATATTCGCACTTGTCCAAAGCCGGTTATCGCATCGGTCGCCGGTTGGGCGGTAGGCGGTGGCCATGTGCTTCACATGATGTGCGATTTAACCATTGCCGCAGACAATGCCCAATTTGGTCAAACTGGTCCGAAAGTGGGCTCTTTTGACGGCGGTTGGGGCGCTTCTTACATGGCGCGTATTGTCGGCCAGAAAAAAGCGCGTGAGATTTGGTTTTTGTGTCGTTTCTATGATGCGCATGAAGCTTTGCAAATGGGGTTGGTCAATACGGTGGTTCCCTTGGCGAATTTAGAGCGAGAAACCGTGCGCTGGTGCCGAGAAATACGCCAGCACAGCCCGATGGCTCTGCGCTGTTTGAAGGCGGCGCTCAACGCCGATTGCGATGGTCAAGCTGGGCTACAAGAGTTGGCGGGCAATGCCACTATGCTGTTTTATATGACAGAAGAAGGTCAAGAAGGACGCAATGCGTTCAACGAAAAGCGCCCACCGAATTTTGATCGCTATCCACGCAATCCCTAATGCTGAGAAGTCATGGTGATTACCGAAAAGAAAGCGTCGTTGTGGCGCTATTGTATACCTTTTAAGAGGCAAGGTGTTGTTGAACCGGCGCGTTTTGGCGACCAAGGTGTGACTTATCGTAGCGGGTTAGTGGTCGAGCTTTGGCAAAGTGGGCGGCAAAGCCTCGCTGAGATTGCCCCTTTGCCGGGTTATAGCCAAGAGTCTCTCACGCAGGCCACCGTTCAGGCAAAGCGGCAATTGAGTTTGTGGGTTCAGCATCAGCCCATGTTGTTCGAACACTTATATCCCTCAGTTGCATTTGGTTTATCCATGGCATTACACGAAGGGAAGCAGCCATACTCACGTCTGCATCTAGGAGAGACGGCGCGTTTAATTGGCTCGGATGAACTGGGCTATCCCCAGGAAGTTCAATGTCAATGTGGGGGGCTAAGTACCCCGTGTGAGGCGTCAGTAGCGAGGCAAGATCACAGCGTGGTTGGCTGCGCCAAAATCAAACTCGGTCGACAGCGATTAGTGGTCGATATTGAACGAGTTAAAGCCGCGCTCAATCACGTGAGTGTATTGCGCATTGATGTGAATCGCAGTTGGTCACTCGATGATGTCATGACTTTTAGCCACGCGTTTAACCCTTCACAGCGCGAGCAGATTGAATGGGTTGAGGAGCCATGTACTCGCTTAGCAGACAGCATACAGTTTGCCCGTCAAACCGGTTGGCCGTTGGCGTTGGATGAAAGTTTACATGGACAAAAACCCTCTCGACAATCTCGCTGGGTGAGCGCGTTGGTGCTAAAGCCCACCTTGATCGGCAGTCTGGAACGCTGCCGACAGTGGGTTGATGTGGCTAACCAGCATCAACAAAAATGGATGCTAAGCTCTAGCTTGGAATCCAGCCTTGGTCTTAACCAAATTGCACGGTTATCCGAGCAATGGCAAGCACCGGCAGTTGCAGGCTTAGATACCTTTGATAGGTTCAATCATCAGGTTATCCGACCTTGGCCTTTGTGTGAGAAGCCCGTGTTGGCCTTAGAAAAATTGGAGAAGATATGGACCAGTACGGTTGTCTAGCCTCTGCGTTGATTCAAGAAAATGCGCCTAATCGTTATCACCCCAAAAGCGAGGCTCAAGCATGTAAACGAGTGTACCTTACTTATCCGGCAATGGAAGTGGATGGTATCTATTACAGTGGCGAAGAGGTGGGTAAGAAAGTTCAAAATTATCAAAGACAATTAAACGTTCAGGGCGTAAGAGCCAATCAGGTGGTGATGGTGGTCTGTCGTCATCAGCCTCAAGTGGTGTGGTTTTATTTGGCGATGTTGTCTATCGGCGCAGTGACGGCGTTTGTTGCCCCTCAGACTCATGCTCAATTGGCGGATAAAGCCGAGCAACTGTTTGCTTCTGGGGCGGTAAGGTGGTTTTGGTCCCCCGATGGTGATATGGCGCTGCCTAAATGCCCCCTCTTGCGACTAAAGGATGAGTTACCCTGCCAAATCCAGGATCACGATACGAGTAGTCAAGCCGACCACGGCACGCGAGGGGGGCATTTTAATCTTAATGTTATTGCCAGTTTGGTGTTTACCTCAGGCAGTACTGGGCAGCCAAAAGCGGTTGCTCACAGTTTGGCACAGCACCTTGAATGTGCTCAAGCCGTCAATCAGGCTCTGCGATTTGACTCAACCAGCCGCTGGTTGGTCAGCTTACCTTTTTATCACGTGTCGGGCTTGGCTTTGATTCATCGCTGTTTTCTGGCCAATGCGACTTTGGTCTTCGGCCGCGATTGGCAACAGTACTTGCCTTGTTGTAGTCATGTTTCTATGGTCGCGACTCAATTATTGACTTTGTTGTCTTCACCTCGTTTGCTTGAGAGTTTGCCTTGTGTGCTACTTGGCGGTAGTTCGATTCCAGAATCCTTGTTACCTTTACTAAGGGAGCGTGGTTTACAAGATTGCGTTTGGCTTGGCTATGGGATGACAGAAAGCGCGTCGACGGTCACACTTGGGCGCTTGGCAAGTGAGGGAACGTCAGGACAACCATTGTGGCGAAGAGAGGTACGCTTAAACGAGCAGATCATTGAAATAAAAAGCCCGAGTCTTGCGATGGGCTATTATTATCAAGGTCAGCTAACCCCGTTATCTGACCCAGGTTCATGGTGGCAGAGCAGTGATTTAGGGTGTTGGCAGAATCAGCAACTCAAGGTTCTTGGCCGGCGTGATAATGCCTTTATGTCTGGTGGTGAAAATATTCATTGTGAAGAGATCGAGCGCACCTTGCTCAATCATCCCGACATTGATCGCGTGATGGTGTTTGCCGTGGCAGATGAACGCTATGGCGCTCGGCCTGTCGCGGTCTACTCGGGCAGGGTTAATCTGGCACAGTTAACGCCGTGGCTGCAACAGCACCTCGAAAAATTTAAGTGCCCAGAGCATTATGCCTTGATGCCATCTTGGGCGGTGTCTTCACCGGTGAAAATACCGAGATACCGTTTAAAAAATTGGCTTAAAGTGAATCGCCCTGATTGGACCTTGCTTTAGAAGGCGTTTCAGGCGCGGCTAAGTGTTGTAATAAAAGATGGTGTAATTGATGGCGATGTGTCTCGGTTGCAGACTGCATCTCACAAAGGGTCATCTCTATACGCGGGCGAGTGGGTTTGGGTACTCCGCGACACGCACGGCCGCGGTAGCGACTAAAATAACTGCCCCATAAGCCGTTAATCGCAATAGGTAAAACAGGCGGCTGGCTGCGCGATAAAATACTATCGAGCCCGCGCATGAAAGGTTGTAAATGGCCATCAGGCGTCAGACGTCCCTCTGGGAACAGGCACACTAATTCGCCCTTATTTAAAGCCTGTTCAATCTCTGCCATCGCTTGACGGACACTGCCTTTTTTCTGGGCTGAAATCGGGATCACACCGGCGTTTTTCAATACGCGCCGAATGGGGGCAAACGTGGTGTATTCTTGCTGCATGACAAAGCGAATACGGCGAGGGGTGAGGGTGGTGATCAGGAGCGCGTCTAGGTAACTGACATGGTTGGCAATGATCAGCGCGCTGCCTTGTTTGGGCAGGCGATCAAGATGCTGAATGCGAATTCGATAACACAGTTTGAGCAACAGTTGAACTAAGTAACGGAGCACAGTGATCGGCTCACGGTAGCAAAGCGCAATGGCGAGCAACAGGTTACCCGCTGCAAGTAAAGTAAACAAAGCGGTAATCGTGCCGTTAAACAGCCCCAAAAATAGCATGCCCACAATGGCGCTCGCGACCATAAATAAGGCGTTGTAAATATTGAGAGCCGCAATGACTTGAGAGCGGCGGTCTGCTTTGGCACGAGTTTGCAGCTGTGTGTAAAGCGGCACAATAAATAGCCCGCCACTGACGCCCATGACAAAAATCGCCGTAAATAGCCCCCAGAGCTTGGCAGTGAACATAAACGTCAGTGTTTGCGTAAATACTGGCAAAACTTGAGAAATCGATTCCGATTGAAGACTAAAATACATCCCGCTTAATCCCATCAGTAACATGCCAAGTGGCGCGAGTGCCGGCTCGATAGCCTGTTGGCAAATACGTGCACACAGCATAGAGCCCGTGGCAATACCAATGGAAAACAACGCCAATAGAAAAGAAACCGCACCTTGTGGAGCGTGAAGATACTCTTGGGTGTAATTGGGAAACTGGGTGAGGTAGGTGGCGCCTAAAAACCAAAACCAACTGATAGAAAGCGCAGGAGTAAGCAAAGACTTTGACGCGTGTAAATCTTTAAGCGTCCGTTTTGTATCGCGTATCGGTTGCCAGCGAAATGGGCGTAGTTTTCCTACACTGGGCGCTGGGGGAATAAAGTAACTGCACACGTAGCCCATCAAGGCGCACAGAAATACGGTAGTGGCGGCGATGATATAAGCGCTGTGATTTGAGGCGATGACACCGGCGACAATGGTTCCGGTTAAAATGGCGATAAAGGTGCCCATTTCAACCCACGCATTGGCGCGGGTGAGTTGATTTTCCGCGAGGTGCTGAGGCAAAATCGAGTACTTGACTGGGCCAAAGAATGCCGACTGGGTGCCCATCAAAAAGAGTAAAAACAACAAAATGCGATAATCATGGGTGAGAAAGCCCACGGCCCCACAGGCCATGATCAACACCTCTAACAATTTTATTAGGCGAATGTAGTGAGATTTATCCCATTGATCAGCCAGCGTACCGGCAGTGGCTGAGAAGAGAAAAAAAGGCAAAATGAACAACCCAGCGGCTAGATTAATAAAGACATCGGCATCGATTGGCAAGGTATCGATAGGGGCAAAAGCCACAAACAACAACAGGACATTCTTAAAGACGTTGTCGTTAAAGGCACCGAGAAACTGGGTGGTAAAATAGGGTAAAAAGTGTTGTTGGCATAAGAAAGAGCGACTCATCACAATGACCAATTTTGCAGGTATTGCTCGATGAGATTATCAATTAAGTGCTCACCATTGACGGGGCTCGAGGTGAAAAACTTGTCGTCAACACTGAGTAAAGTAATGCCGTGTACCCCAGACCACAGTACGCGACTGGCTTCAAGAACCTCTTGGTCACTGCGCTGTGGCGATAAAGCGTGTAATAAGGTCTCGAGTAGCGTCATCATAGTCTCAATACGCTGACTTTGCCATTGGGGTAATTCATCCCCTTGCATACTGTGTTCAAAAATCAACTGCCAGTGGTTGGGATGGGCTTTGGCAAAGTCGTGATAACAATGAGCAATAGCCAGTAACGCTTGTTTGGGGTTATCACTGTGTTGTTGACTGGCGGTCAGGGCCAGTTGCGATAATTTGTCGAGAGTGCGGGCAATGCCGTGCAGTAAGAGTAAGTTATAACTGCCAAACACATTAACCAAGGTACTCGGAACATACCCAATCAGCGAAGCGAGCTTGCGTAAACTCAATTCGCGGTATGAATGAGTGGTTAAAAATTGATCTAAGGTCTGTAAGGTGAGCTCTGTCAATTCTTCTCGGGTGTGGTCATTGCGTCTTGCCATTAAAAACTCTCATATTGAACATTGTTCATTATAATAGGTTAACTGCACTTTATTCGTCAACCGGTGGGCCGGTGACCCATTTTGCTCTTTTTATCATCAATCGCAATATTCTGATACAAAGCATTGCCGTGTATCTACTTTCAAAACAATTCATTAAGGGTATTATAAACTTGTCTTAAACCAATAATGAATGGGTCAGTTATGAAGAAGTTATTTGCTTTTGTCGCTTTACTGATGGTATCAGTGGCGACCACTCCTGTGGTCGAAGCGAAAAAGTTTGGCGGCGGTAAGTCGTTTGGTAAATCGTTTAAAACTGCACCGGCGCCAAAACAGGCGACGCAGAATACCAGCACGTTAAACGGCAAAAATACCGCAGCAGCCAACAGCAGTAAAAAAGGCTTAATGGGAGGCTTGCTGGGCGGTCTTTTAGCCGGTGGGCTTTTGGCGGCTTTCTTTGGCGGTGCGTTTGAAGGTATTCAGTTTATGGATATCTTAATTATTGGTCTGGTGGCCTTTTTGATCTTTAAGTTAATGCGCGGTTTACTTGGCGCGAAACAAGGCAGTATGAATCAGCAACACCGCGCACAGCCGGCTTTTGGTGGCCAGAATTCGCCTAAGTTTGAGCAGCATAACTTTGAACAGCCACAGGCAACACAAACCGGTGGAATGGGATTTGGTGCTGCCACGGATGTTCCGCATAACTTTACTCCGGGTTTTGATCATGCGGCTTTTGTCAATGGTGCACGCGAACACTATCGCATCATTCAAGGTGCTTGGAACCACAATCAATTAGAGACGATTGAAGAATACGTATCGGCCAGTTTATTCGCTGAGCTAAAAGAAGAACGCGCGAAACTCGGCGGTGAGCAACACACCGACGTTATGTACGTCGATGCGGAAATTGTTCGTGCCGATCACGATGCCAATAAGGCGCAAATCAGTTTGCAGTTTAGCGGACGTTATCGCGATGCGGTTGAAAATGTTGAGGAAGACATAACTGACGTTTGGCATTTAGAGCGTGACCTGAGCCAAGATAACGCACCGTGGTTGATTGTCGGTATTCAAGCGTAACAATAAACCATCCATTGTCTATGATCAAAAGCCTTGCGGTTTATACGCGAGGCTTTTTTGCTCCTGTTGTAAACCCGATCTCTCATTTCAGAGCCGCGGGTGTCGTGGTCGACTAGAGTGGGGGAAATAGTGCTGGGCACTGGATCTGCTGTGGTTAGAGAGCGTTGGGGGTCAAGGTGATACCCATCGGGTTATACCAATCTGATTAAGCCTGTGGTCAATGATGGCGCAGGATCAAACCTTGAGAACCAGGCAACCTTTTTGCGTACAAAGTTAGGCATCTACGTCGTTATTCTACATGTGATTTTCTTAATGGCGTTATTGAGTTTTTAACCAGAGAAGGTGACCAGCTATTTAGTTAGATTGGTAAGCATGGTTATGGCGCTTTAGACGAAAAAAAACCAGCACATGGCTGGTTTTTTTATATGGTGGAGGGGGACGGATTCGAACCATCGAAGGCAGTGCCGGCAGATTTACAGTCTGCTCCCTTTGGCCACTCGGGAACCCCTCCGGGGGTTTTATCCTTGCTTTTGGTTTTCTCAACACGAAAAGCAAGCGCGCTTATCAATAAAAAGGATTATTGCTAAGCAAAATATGGTGGAGGGGGACGGATTCGAACCATCGAAGGCAGTGCCGGCAGATTTACAGTCTGCTCCCTTTGGCCACTCGGGAACCCCTCCAGGGGTTTTATCCTTGCTTTTGGTTTTCCCAACACGAAAAGCAAGCGGCTTATCAATAAAAAGGACTATTGCTAAGCAAAATATGGTGGAGGGGGACGGATTCGAACCATCGAAGGCAGTGCCGGCAGATTTACAGTCTGCTCCCTTTGGCCACTCGGGAACCCCTCCAGGGATTTTTATCCTTACTTTTGGTTTTCCCAACACGAAAAGCAAGCGGCTTATCAATAAAAAGGACTATTGCTAAGCAAAATATGGTGGAGGGGGACGGATTCGAACCATCGAAGGCAGTGCCGGCAGATTTACAGTCTGCTCCCTTTGGCCACTCGGGAACCCCTCCAGGGGTTTTTATCCTTACTTTTGGTTTTCCCAACACGAAAAGCAAGCATGCTTATCAATAAAAACTATTGTTAAGCGAAATATGGTGGAGGGGGACGGATTCGAACCATCGAAGGCAGTGCCGGCAGATTTACAGTCTGCTCCCTTTGGCCACTCGGGAACCCCTCCAGGAATTTTTATACTTAATCCAATGCCTTCCCAACGCATTGCTCAAGTGCGGAGCGCATCATAACAAACTGTTTTGGGCTGTAAAGTGTTTTTCCGGTGTTTTTGTGTTAACTGCTGCCTTTTTCGGCGCTGGTGAACAAAACTTGTTAAGTCTGTCGTTTAATTAAGCATGTGATGCGGTAAATAAGTGTAAATAAACGCAACTTAAAGTGAGACACATAACAAAAGCTTGTTATGATAGCTAAAACTTATCATTCAGGTATATGGATATGAAAGCCCTGTTGTTTACGAGTCTCTTTTTTTGTGTATTTCGCGTATTTGCTGCTGTACCTGTGGTGGTCGAACCGGTTGAGTCGAGGCCATTGACTCCGACGTTAGGTTTGATAGGTCATCTACAGGCCAAGCAATCGGTGGTGGTGTCATCGGTGGCAACCGGGCGAGTGATTGATATTTTAGTTGAAAATAATCAGTCGGTTGAAAAAGGACAGCCTCTTATCCTACTTGAATCTTCCAAACAGCAAGCCCTGTTAGCACAAGCCAAAGCGACGTTGGGCGATCAGAAACGGCGTTTGAATGAATTTGTTAAACTTCAAAAGCGCAATGCGATCACCCAAAGTGAATTAGAAACGCAAAGAGCGCAGGTCGCCATCGCTCAAGCTCAATACGACTCCGCTCTTGTCGATGTTGAGGACCGAGTGGTAAAAGCCCCTTTTAATGGGCAACTTGGCTTGATTGATTTTAGTTTAGGTCAGTGGATCAATACCGGCAGTGCGGTGGCAACGCTCGACGATTTGTCGTCGATGCAACTCGATATTGCTGTCCCTGAGCGTTATTTGTCGTCGCTGGCGATTGGTATGCCAGTCAGTGCGATGACGCAAGCTTGGCCCGGACAACGTTTTGTAGGTGAAGTGGTGGCGATTGACAGTCGAGTCGATACCGAAACACTGAACGTACGGGTTCGCGTTCAGTTTGACAACCCTGAAAGACGTCTTAAAAGCGGTATGTTAATGGATGCCGAGGTCCATTTCCCTGCAGTGACTGCCTTATCGATTCAGCCAAAAGCCCTGCAATACGCGGGCACGGAGCGTTATGTGTACCGTTTAACGGACGAACAGACTGTGCAAAAGACTCAGGTTTGGATTGGCGATACGATTGAAGATCGGATTGTGGTTGAGAAAGGGTTGCAAGTTGGTGATCAGGTGGTGGTTCAAGGAACGATTAATTTACGCGATGGGGTTGAAGTCATGCCCAGAGTCGCCATGCCAGTAACCTCTTCACAGAGCGAGGTGATACCCGAGAGTACCCCGTTGACTATGAGCAATTAGGAGAATCGCCATGATATTGTCTGATATTGCTGTCAAACGCCCGGTGTTGGCGATTGTACTGAGCGCCTTGTTGTGTGTGTTTGGTTTGGTGTCGCTGTCCAAATTAGCCGTACGAGAAATGCCGGATATTGATAATCCGGTGGTGTCGATCATGACGCAATACAGTGGCGTATCGGCGACGATTATGGAACAACAAGTGACAACGGTTCTTGAAGATCAAATCTCTGGCATACGAGGCATTGATGAGATCACGTCGACTTCTCGCAACAACAACTCTCGCATTACGGTGACCTTTGAGATTGGCTACGATCTCCAAGCGGGGATGAGTGATATTCGCGCCGCGGTTGACAGAGCGCGCAGTGCTTTGCCTGAACAAGCCGATGATCCACAGATTTTTCAGAACGACGGCAGTGGTGAGCCTTTAGTCTACGTTAACGTGCACTCTAGTGGTCTCGACCGTACGCAACTGACGGATTATGTTGAGCGTATATTGACTGATCGCTTCTCACTGCTCGATGGGGTGAGTTCAGTCGATGTGTCTGGCGGGCTGGAAAAAGTGATGTATGTCGAGTTACGCCCACAAGCGATGGCGGGTCGCGGTGTCACGATCAGCGATATTGTCAATGCGCTTAATCGAGAGAATTTAGAAAGCCCTGGTGGTCAAGTTCGCAATGACAGTACGGTCATGACGGTGCGAACAGCGCGTAATTATCAAAGTGCACAAGATTTTCAGTTTATGGTGGTCAAGCGCAGTGGCAGCAATCAAGCCGTGTACTTGAAAGATGTCGCCAACGTCTACATTGGCGCGAAAAACGAAGATTCACTTTTTCGCAGTGACGGTATTGTCAATGTCAGTTTAGGTATTGTGGCACAAACCAGTGCCAATCCTTTACAAGTGGCTAAATTAGTCCGTCAGCAAGTCGCTTTAATTAAGCCATTTTTACCCGCGGGGACCGAAATTGCCATTGACTATGATTCAACGGTATTTATCGAACAATCGATCAAAGAAGTCAATCAAACCCTGTTGATCACAGCCCTTGTCGTTATCGTGGTGTTGTATTTGTTTTTAGGTCAAATTCGCGTGACTTTGATCCCGGCGGTGACGGTGCCGGTATCGCTGATCAGTGCCGCAATCATCGCCTATTGGGCGGGCTATTCCATCAACTTAATTACCTTGATGGCCTTTATTTTGGCGATTGGTTTGGTGGTCGATGACGCGATTGTGGTGGTGGAAAATGTCTATCATCATATTGAACGCGGTGAATCTCCCTTGTTGGCGGCTTTTAAAGGCACGCGTGAAGTGGGTTTTGCCGTCGTCGCCACTACGATTGTCTTGGTAATGGTCTTTTTGCCAATTGCTTTTATGGATGGTTTAGTGGGGCTGATTTTCACTGAGTTCGCCATGATGCTGGTGGCGGCCGTAATTTGTTCGTCGTTTATTGCTCTGACCTTGACTCCGGTGCTCGGCAGTTGGTGGTTAAAACCGTCTCAGACGCCTTCTCGCTTTCATCAAGTCATCGATCGCATGATTGATAAGCTCACCCATTTGTACAAAAAAGCGCTAGCCGTGGTCATTCTGCGGGCGTGGTTTGCCCCATTAGTGATTCTTGCGTGCATTGCGGGGGGGTATCAAATGATGCAGCAAACCCCAACAGAGCTCACACCGCAAGAAGACCGTGGCGTGCTCTTTGCCTTTGTACGAGGTGCCGATGGTACCAGTTTTGAACGCATGTCTGAGAATATGGCTGAAGTCGAGCAAAGATTGATGCCGATGTTAGGGCAAGGCGTGCTTAAGTCGTTTAGTATTCAAACCCCTGCTTTTGGCGGCCAAGCCAGTGATCAGACGGGGTTTGTTATTATGATTTTGGAAGACTGGCAAACACGTACGACCTCGGCGCCAGAGGCGTTAAAAATGATCCGCCAATCCATGAGCGGGATTACCGATGTGCGTTTTCGCGTCTTTATGCCCGGGTTTCGAGGTCGGCCAAGTGGGCCTATTCAAGTCAGTATTGCCGGCTCAGATTACCCCACCTTGTACCATTGGGCGCAGCAGTTAGAGCAAGCGGCCAACCAATCGGGGTTAATGACGGGCGTCGATATCGATTATTCGGAAAACAGTCCAGAGCTCTTGGTGAATATTGATGTTCAACGCGCGTCGCAGTTGGGGATCGCAGTTCAAGATGTCTCACAAACCCTTGAGGTATTGCTTGGTGGTGCTTCACAAACGACGTTTGTCGAAGACGGTCAAGAGTATGATGTTTACTTGCGAGCCAATGAAGATAAATTCAACAGCCTTAATGATTTAAGTCAGATTTATTTACGTACTCAACAAGGGCAAGCTGTGAGTTTAGACACCATAGCGCACATTGAACCGGTCGCCGTGGCCAATAAATTGACTCACGATGAAAAGAAAAAGTCGATTGTGGTTGATGCCAATTTGGCGGCGGGAGTGGACCTGGGTCAAGCACTGGGCTTTTTGGAGCAATACGCCAGTGAACATTTTCCCGCCAATGTGAGTTTGGGGTATCAAGGCGAATCGAAGGATTTTAAAGAGAATCAGTCGCGCATGTGGGTGACGTTTGTTCTGGCCTTGGTCGTCGTGTATTTGGTGCTGGCTGCGCAATTTGAAAGTTTTATCAACCCGTTAGTGGTGATGCTGACGGTACCTTTGGGGCTCTTTGGCGGTTTTGCTGGTTTAGTGATTATGGGGCAAGGGTTTAATATCTACAGCCAAATTGGCATGATCATGTTGATCGGCATGGTGACCAAAAATGGCATTTTAATTGTGGAGTTTGCCAATCAGTTACGCGATAGAGGTATTGAATTTGAAAAAGCCATCGTTGATGCTGCTGCGCGCCGATTGCGGCCCATTTTAATGACCGCGACGACCACAGTCGCAGGCGCTGTGCCACTGTTGCTCTCGACTGGGGCAGGTTATGAAAGCCGAATCGCGGTGGGGACGGTGATCTTTTTTGGTATGTCGGTCGCGACCTTAATTACTTTATTTGTTATTCCGGCCATGTACCGTTTATTATCGCGACATACCAAATCACCGGGCTTTGTCGCAAAACAACTCGACCTAGCCCGTCAAAAAGACACCAAAACGCGAGTGGGTCATGGTTAAGGGTCACTTGGCATCGACGTGACGAACCGTTGATTAATACAGGATAAAACAATGAGCAAATTTAACTATCAATCACTGTCTCAAGCAGAGCAAGACAAGCTCGATGCGGCTACTTTCCGTCAGCTTTTAGCGCATTTAGACAACAATAAACAAGTGCAGAACATTGATCTCATGATCTTAGCGGATTTTTGTCGCAATTGTTTAAGTAAGTGGTATTTGGCAGAGGCACAGCAGCAGGGGATTGAACTGTCGCTAGACGATGCGCGTGAGCGTGTTTATGGCATGACTTATCAGGAGTGGAAAGATAATCACCAACCTGCAGCAACACCCGAGCAACTCGCGGCTTATGAGCAAAAACAGGCGAAAAAGAGTCAATCTTAAGCTTGGTAAGTGTTGGGACAAAGACACAAGGTGGCGCTGGGGCCACCTTTTTTATGCCAATTTAGTGGAGGGTTATTTTTGACGCTGGCGCATGACACCTTCTTGTACGGCACTGGCCACGAGCTGGCCTTGCTGGTTGTAAATCTCTCCGCGTACTAAGCCGCGAGTACCGCTGGCGGTTGGACTTTCAATGGCGTAGAGCAGCCAATCATCCATTTTAAATGGGCGGTGAAACCAAATGGAATGATCGATGGTCGCCACCTGAAATCCTGGGGTCATGATCGAGACTTCGTGAGGGTGCAGCGCGGTGACCAAAAAGCCCCAATCTGATGCATAGGCTAATAAGTATTGGTGGATCAGGCGATTGTCTGGCATCTCACCATTGGCGCGGATCCACAAGTACTGTTTGGCTTCGTTGGCTTTGGGTTTTAATGGGTTAATCGCGATAACAGGACGCGTTTCAATTGGCTTTTCACCGCAAAAAGTTCGGCGCAGTTTTTCAGGTAAATACTCGGCAATTTTTTGGGCCAGTTCGGTTTCCGATTCCAATTTATCTGGGCCTGGGATATTGTCTGGCATGGCTTTTTGGTGTTCGAAGCCTTCTTCGTCGATATGGTAACTGGCGGTGAGGTAGAAAATGTTCTTACCGTTTTGAATGGCTTTGACTCGGCGAGTTGAAAAGCTGCGGCCATCTCTCAGTTTTTCTACGTCATAAATGATAGGCTTTTCAGGGTCGCCGGGAAGCAAAAAGTAGCTGTGAAAGGAGTGAACCGTGCGATCTTCAGGTACCGTATAGCGCGCGGCTGACAGTGCTTGGCCGATCACTTGACCGCCATAGACTTGCGGTAAACCAAGGTTTTCACTTTGACCGCGGAACAGGCCTTCTTCTAAGCGCTCGAGTTGTAATAAATGCAATAATTGATGAAGAGGTGTACTCATAACGGACATCCTATAATAAATTAGACCCATGACAGTCGATGATTTTGCCTAGGGGTAAGGCGCTAGTCATGCTAAAAGCTAGGTTTTCATCACCCTCTTTGCGCTGTGGCAAAGGGCATTATTGGGGTCTTAGTCGTGACTAAATGGGGTATTGCGTGATAATTGTTTATCACTTTACACCTAGGTTATCTATCTTCCAATCCATTTGAGTGAATAAACGTTAATGAATCGGTCATATTTGTTTAAAAAGGTTATTCTGTTTGGTTTGTGTTTGGGGTTGTTGGCTTGTCAGTCTGCACCATCACTTGAGACGTATCAGTCTCCGATTCGTCATCTTTATGGCCATGTTTTCGTGCTTAATGACGAGTCTCTCCCCGCTGAGGCACTGATCACGATTACCTTGCTGGTCAAGCCATCTACGGGCGGTGAGCTTTATCCCATCGCAAAGCATAAGTTTCGCGTCAGTGAGCGTCCATACCCTTATCGGTTTGATATGTCCTACGACAAACGAAAACTCAGTGATTCGGATGAGACATATTGGTTATCCGCGACAGCCAGTTACTATCCGCAAGGGCATTATCAGTTAGCCAAGCTGCACCCGGTTGAGTTGGGCAGCAAGCTCAGTGCCTCACTTTTATTACAAGCTCAGTAATCGTGTGCTTTACTATTAATCGCCTTGCCATAAGTATTGTTTTAACGAGACTCGGCCTGTTTCAGAGACTGTGATTTTTTCATTGAGTAATGCCTGACGTTGGGCATCAAAACGTTGACCTTTTAATGAGATTTGTCCTTGGCTGTTGAGGACCCGATGCCATGGCAGTTGTGAACCCTCGGGCAGTTGGGCGAGCGCTTTGCCCACATGGCGCGCATAACCTGGGTAGCCCGCCATCTTTGCAATCAAACCATAGCTGCATACTTTTCCGGGTGGGATTTGGTGAATGACGAGGTAGATGGCACGTAGGAATTCGTTGGGCATTATTCTTAATTTATCATTGGCTTTGGCTGTAGTGTAGGGGGCTTGTGGTGAAAATGTCCACTGCAATTGTTGGATGTTTAAGCAAACGATACAGCAAGAGGGATTGAGCGTTGATTGGCACTTGCATTCTGGACCGAGTTCGTGAATAATCAGCACCATATTAAGGCGTAAGTCTCACAGCATTATGAGGCTCTGGTCCTCTCGCAACAATAGCTCGTGAACTCGGTCAGGTCCGGAAGGAAGCAGCCGCAGCGAGTGACTTGTGTGCCGGGATGTGGCTGGGGTCTCGCCCTTTAAAAAGCCTGCTAAGCATTTGTTTAGCAGGCTTTTTTCGTTTTAATTTGAGCATTTCACTTGATTCGCTTCTGCCGTATGTTTATTCATGGGTAGGCTAGATGAAACAGTGGTCTCCGCTGCATTTGACCTAAGCCTCGGCAGACCCATGATAATGTTGTGGGCTTTTTAATCACTTACATGGAACGTGAGAAGTAATACTTGGGTGTCCTTGATTTTTCCCTAATTTTTATACCAAATTACTGTGAGAGTGGGCATTCTATTTAAGAAGGCCAATCCTCGGGGTTCGTCAATCGCGTTTTATCCGAGAAGGTTTCTGCGCGAATGTCTTGAGGGTTGTAAATCACGCAAGATTGCATTGATAAACAGCCACAACCAATGCATCCACCTAGGTCATGCTGTAGCGCCTTCAACTGTTGAATACGATGTTCAAGCATCGCATTCCAATTTGAAGCCATCTGTGTCCATTGCTTTTGGCTTGGAGCCTGATGTTTAGGCAGTTCAGAAAGTGAATCCGCTATCTCTTCTAAGGTTAACCCAACCATTTGTGCTGCTTTGATGACGGCTATTCTGCGTAATACATTGCGATGATAACGTCGCTGGTTACCTTGATTACGCCAACTGTAAATAAGCCCCTTTTGTTCATAAAAATGTAAGGTCGATATGTTTACTCCAGACCTTCTTGCTACCTCACCAACCGTCATTTCCATCATTCTGTGTCCTTTAATCCGCTCTTTTTTACATTATATAAAAAAGTGCTTTACCTCAAGTTAACCTGAGGTATTAACGTGTCAACAAATTGGTCTTATCGGAAAGAAATATGGAATCAGCAGTAAAAACACGGACAACAACCTATTTAACGGGACGGTTTTTTGATGGGGTATCCTCAGGGCTTTTCATGATGGCTTTACCTTGGGTTATGCTATTGACGCCTAATATGGGGTCTTTTGTGGCATTACTGGCTTTATCTTGTACCCTTCTTTCATTTGTCTTTACCCCTTTTTTCTCCACTATGATTGATCGATATTCAAGAAAGCGACTTTTGGTTTCGGTTCAGCTAATACAATCTATTACAGCGGCGGTGGTTGCTGTGTTTTATGGCATTGGTTGCGAGTCTAATTGGTTACTTGCGGTTGCTCAGTTGATCTTTTGGACTTCGAGTAACTTGGCTTGGTCGGCCAATAATGCCTTTACCCAAGAAAATTTTAATCAAAACGAATACGCTTCGATTTCGGGAAAACAAGAGGTCATCATGCAAGTCACTACATTAGGTTCTGGAGCTTTGGGGGTGGTTTTGCTGGAATGGTGGGGGATGTTCGAATTTTCTAGCTGGGCTGCGATGGCGTCTGCCATTGCCGCTACCAGTTATATGTTAACGCCCTATCGCCGACAACGAATGGACGCCATATCAGTCACTTTTGTCACTCAGTTGACAGAAAGTCGAGATATATTCCTGCAAAGGCCTCATTTTTATGGCTTTTTAATACTCTCAGCGTTGAGCTACCCGATTTTAACGTTCCTCATCAAATTAGTCCCGATTTGGTTTTCAGAAATCGGTGTGTCAGGCGCTTGGTTTGCAGGTTATAACATTGCTTTTGGCATGGGCTCACTAGTCACGGGTTTATTGATAGGCCGATTATTAACCTTGGGGTCACAGCAAAGTATTATGATTCAAGCCATGGCGATTGCATCCGTCATGCTAATAGGAATGAGTTTATCGGCGTCACCGTGGTTACTGCTGGTGTTTACTTTTTTCTTTGGTACATTTAATGCATTAAATCGTATCGCTAGAACAAATTTAATGCATCACACTATTAGGGTTGACCAACGGGGAAGAGCGGAAGGTGGGCTGCAGATGTGTTCTACTCTGGCACAAAGTATGAGTTATGTCGTCATCGCCTATCTGAGCCATTTGGGCGTAACTCAACTTGGCTTTTTCTTTGCTGCAGGGGTGATGGTTGCAGCGGTCTTGATGATGATTCATCTTAATAAAGGGCAAGCGATGGTGATTGACTCAGTGTAAATCATGGTGCTCATTCTCTGTTTTATCGCTTTAAGGACATTCATCATGTTTCGGGCTGAGCCTCTTCAACAGAACACCATTGTTAGTGAGCAGCGCCATTCAGTGACTCAATGACCCTATGATTAAGGTGGTATGGGGGAGCGTGATGATACTTCGCTCTGTTTAACGCAATACCTGGGTGTCCTTGATTGGTCATCCTTAATTGGTCATCTTGGGTTTTCTCGAAGCAACACAGATTAATTAACGACTGGAGTTTGACCATGCCACTAGAAGTACCGGTTCCCGATGCCTCATTACTGGGTAAATACAAACAACGCAATGCATTCACAGATTGTTACTCGACCGTCGTTACTATTCCTGTCACATTGCCTGAGTTTATTGACGCTTTTTACACCACTTGGTGGTTTAAACTGGAACGATGGTTGCTGGCTTTATTTTGTCGTCAGTCTTCGACAGACAAGCAAGTCAGCCAACTTGCGCGAGCACAAACCAGTGACATGTCTGTCTGGCGGGTGGAGAGTCGAACTGAAACGGAAATCCTGCTTTCAGCTTGGCATACTCGTTCTTGGTTGTGTGTGCAATCTGAACAAACCAGTAGCCATGTGGTTATCTCAACCAACTTGTTGTTTGGCTCAGCCGTAATACCTTCTAGGTCAAACGGTCAATTTGCTCTTTTGTTTCATCTGCTCGGTGGTGTTCATCGTTGGTATGCAAAATGTCTACTGGCCGCAGCGGCGAAGCAACTGCGGCGTAAACACAGTCGAGATCAACAATAACCGTTTACGTATAAATGGTTGAATCACGTGGGGGTCTATTAAGGTGTCACTCGCTGCTTATTGAAAGTGAGGCAGTACGTCTCTAGCAATGTCTTTTAACGATTTTTCAATCGGTTGTCGGTTGCGCCTAAAGTGCAAACCAATGTGATCCACTCCCATGGCTTTCATGGACTCTAGCTCTTGGATGAGCCCGTTGATGCCCGTTTGCACGCCAAAGTGATGACGGACGATCGGCGCATTGGGATCATCGACTAAGTCTAAGTGAATAAAGCTGACATAAGGCTTTTCTCCGGCAACTTGCCGCCAAAGTTTAACCCTTTGTTCGTGGTCTTTTGGCGTTCCGGGGTAGGCGAGCCAACCATCGACATGTTCACCGACCCATTCGGGGCTTTGTTGCGCTAATCCTGCAACATAAATAGGAATTTCTTCAAACTTGGGTAAGATCTTAAGTTCGCCTGGGAGCTGACTGTCATCCTGGTCTTTGAGTATGTCTACACTGTGGCGAAATTGCTGTCCACGGCGGTTAAAGTCAGCCTCAAAAACCGGGTATTCACTCGGGCGATCACCACTTGCTACGCCAAGAATTAAGCGATTATTACTGAGCTGATTAATGGTCGCGGCCGCTTTTTTCACTATCCAAGGCGCTCGTAGCGGCAGCACCACCGCCGCGGTTCCCAGCAAAATATTTTTGGTGCAAGCGGCCAAATAACCAAGATAACTAAACACTTCAAAGATTTGCGCAGCATCGCCAAAGTTTGGGTCATAGAGAGGAACATCTCTCACCCAAGCAGCCTTAAAGCCAAGCTTATCAGCCAACATGATTCTTTCTTGGTGCTTTGCCATATCGGGGACACCAAAGGGCTTGTTTTGTCGTAAGCGTTTAGATTGGCCCTCTTGAGTCCAATCATTATCTAAAGGTAGCTCTACGCCAATAGTAAACGAGCTGTTGAGATCTTTATGCATACTGCTTTTCCTGTCGTGGCCATTGAATGTTGAAATGTTTTACGTTGTAGGAGAAGCAAGGTATGCGAAAGGTCACGTTGGAAAAAGCCATTAAATCACAAAAGATTTTTGTTTAAATTGATCGTTGTTTTGGAGGTGGTGAAGGGATAAGGCAATAATGAACGAAAAAAGGGCACTCGTGTTTGTATCAATACAACTAAGCTGGTTGACTGGCTTGTTATAAACTTGTTCAAGCGGTCAAGAAATTGCACCAAAATAGGTCGTCAATTTAAAAGTCGCCGTGCTTTATTTTTTTTTAATTATTTAAAAACAATAATTTAATAAGAGAATCAATAATAAGTTGAGTGAAGGTATTTTGGTCTGGTTATTGCTAACTATTATGTTTTAGTTTCAATAACAAGGATGATTTATGAGGCTCAACAAATTGGTAACGGCGGCGGTACTGGCTGTAAACACTCTTCTATTACCTGTCACACAGGCAGCGGACGACCCAGTAAAAGTGGGTTTTGTTTATGTCGGCCCAGTGGGCGATCACGGCTGGAGCTATGAGCACGATCAAGGTCGACAAGAGCTCGAGCAACACTTCGATGGCAAAGTAGAAACCACCTATGTCGAAAATGTGCCAGAAGGAGCAGATGCGGAAAGGGTAATCACCCAACTTGCCAAATCCGGCCACGATGTCATCTTTACCACCTCGTTTGGCTTTATGAATCCGACGTTAAAAGTAGCGAAAAGGTTCCCGAAAGTGCATTTTGAGCATGCTACTGGTTATAAACGCGCTAAAAACGTTAGCACATACTTACTCAGTACTTACCAAGGGCGTTATGTTTCTGGCGTAGCAGCCGGAATGCAGACCGAATCTAATGTCATTGGTTATATTGCTTCTTTTCCCATTCCGGAAGTGATTCGAGATATCAATGCGGTTTATCTGGGGGCAAAAAGCGTAAACCCCGATGTCAAAATTAAAATTGTTTGGGTGAGTACTTGGTACGATCCTGGCAAAGAATCGGATGCGGCGAATGCGTTAATGGATCAAGGGGCGGATATTATTATCCAACACACCGATAGCCCCGCGCCATTAATTGCCGCAGAGAAACGTGGCAAGATGGGGATTGGCCAAGCGTCTGATATGAGTCACTTTGCGCCTAACTCACACATGTTCTCTGTTCGCGATCACTGGGGCCCTTACTATATTGAAACGGTGCAAAAAGTCATGGATGGTACTTGGACATCCGAAGACTACTGGGGTGGTTTTGACGAAGAAATCTTACAAATCGTTTCGGTTAATCCCAACTTGAGTGAGGACATCAAAACCGCGATCAACGAGACCTACGCCAAGATCAAATCGGGTGAGTTCCATCCATTCACAGGTCCAATGAAAGACAACCAAGGCAATGAGGTTATCCCGGCAGGTAAAACGTTGACCAATCAAGAGCTAGCTGGAGTGATGTGGTACGTCGAAGGTATCGACGCCAAAATCCCACAATAAATCGTCATGACATTCAGCGTTAGGTAACTAACGCTGAATGTGTATTAAAGCAACTCAACAAGGCTCGACCTAATGTCTCTTAATCTACCTATTATTGATATCTCCGCTCTACAAAGTGATGACGTCAGTCAATGGACCGACGTGATTAGCGAGATCGACAAAGCCTGCCGTGATATCGGCTTTTTTTATGTGATTGGTCACGGTATTCCCCGTGAGCAGTTCGACCAAGTTCAAGCCATGGCCGATCGCTTTTTTGCACTGCCAGAGTCAACCAAGCAACAGATCAGCATACAACATTCGAGTAACCACCGAGGGTGGGGGCAAGTCAATGCTGAGCAGCTTGATCCCAATGGCCCGAGCGATCACAAAGAAACCTTTGATATGGCGCTCGACCTTAGCCCATTTCACCCACAAGTGGCTCGCTGTCCGCAGTTATACGGCCCCAACCAATACCCCCATCTCGAAGGCTTTATTCAATTGATGCAGCAACAATATCAATTGAGTATGGAAGTGGCGCTGCGTATTCTTAAGGCCATGGCGCTTGCGTTGTCTTTACCGATGGATTTTTTTAGTCAGTATTTCACCTTTCCAATTAGTGTATTGCGTTGTATTCATTATCCGCCTCAAACGGGTGAACAAAATGGTGCGGGCGCTCATACCGATTACGGCTGTATTACCTTGCTCTACCAAGACACCATCGGGGGGCTGCAGGTTCAAGACCGACACGGTCATTGGTTAGAGGCACCGCCGGTCGACAACAGTTTTGTCGTCAATATTGGTGATTTAATGCAGCGTTGGACCAATGACTGTTACAAATCAACCAGTCATCGAGTCACCAGCCCTTCTTGTCAGCGGACGCGC
This sequence comes from Vibrio sp. HB236076, assembly GCF_040957575.1. NCBI lineage: Bacteria > Pseudomonadati > Pseudomonadota > Gammaproteobacteria > Vibrionales > Vibrionaceae > Vibrio > Vibrio sp. HB236076. The sequence goes on along the minus strand of NZ_CP162601.1, from coordinate 2,037,941 downwards.
TTTTCGATGCCATTCTTTGTCGAACCTAATTTTGATACCCCGGTCAAGACCATTGCGTCCTGTATAACCAAAGGAGAGGTATCACCTTACCCTGAAGTGACCGCAGGAGACTGGATTTTATCGCGCTTTGCCGATACCTATGAGTACCGAGCTAAAGACAAAAAACCTTAACCAGGGCACAGGTAAAAAAGGGTAGGGGAAGGAATAAACCCGCACGATATGGCGGTGTAAATGAATAAGGATTGTTCAAGACTATGGTAGATGTACCTTTACTGACACTGTGGAATATCAGTAAGTTTTATCCCGGTGTGGTTGCCAATGACAAGGTCAATATGACTCTCAACAAAGGAGAAATATTGGCACTGCTCGGTGAAAACGGCGCAGGAAAGTCCACATTGGTAAAAATGATTTACGGCGTCAGCAAGCCAGATAACGGCGCCATTTTATGGAATAACAAAGAAGTGGATATTCTGTCCCCAAACCAAGCGAGAGCGATGGGCATTGGGATGGTCTTTCAGCACTTTTCGGTATTTGAAACACTGACCGTACAAGAAAATATTGAGCTTGGACTCGAGAAAACGTTTGTTGAGCAACTCGGTGACTTGCGCCAAAAAATCATCGACATCAGCAAAAAATATGACCTGCACGTAGACCCCGACCGCTACGTACACAGCTTGAGTATTGGGGAGCAACAGCGAGTCGAAATCCTGCGTTGTCTGATTCAAAACATCAAATTATTAATCCTTGATGAGCCGACCTCCGTTCTTACGCCAAACGAAGTTTCTGGTCTGTTTCGGGTTTTAAAGAAATTGGCGAGTGAAGGAACGAGTGTGTTATTCATCAGCCATAAATTAAAAGAGGTGACAGAGCTTTGCGATCGCGCGGTCATTTTGCGCGCAGGGAGAGTGACAGGGGAGTGCATCCCCGCCATGGAGACCTCGGAGTCAATCGCCAGAATGATGGTTGGCAGTGAGGCAGTCCTGACACAAACTTACCCAAAGCGAAACACCCAACAAGTTATCTTTTCGGTAACAGGCTTGACCTTGCCCTCCAGTAATCCATTTGGTTGTGGTTTGGACAATCTCAGCCTGACCTTAAACCAAGGTGAGATCTTGGGTGTGGCTGGGGTTGCGGGCAACGGACAAGAAGAGCTACTCGCCGTATTGAGTGGTGAAGACACGCGGGCGACTCAAAATAGCCTGATTTTTGAAAACCAGTTTATCGGTCATCTGAATGCAGGTCAGCGTCGAGCGCTCGGTATGGCGTATGTACCGGCAGACCGTTTGGGGCAAGGCGCGGTGCCACAAATGAGTTTGACTGATAACACGTTATTAACCAACACGGCATCGCTGACAAGAGCGAGCTTTATTCTTGGCCGGAAACTCAAGGCGTTGGCCGATAAAATCATTATCGATAACAACGTCAAATGCCACAACCAAAGCGCACAGGCAAAGAGTTTGTCGGGTGGTAATTTGCAAAAATTCATCATTGGGCGGGAGATAGAGCAGGTACCCCGTGTTCTTATCTGCGCTCACCCTACCTGGGGCGTTGATATCGGTGCCGCCAGTGCGATTCATCGACAATTAATTGCGTTGCGTGACCAAGGCTCTGCGATCATCATTATTTCAGAAGACATCGACGAATTATTTGTGTTATGTGACCGGCTTACCGCGTTATACGAAGGCCAACTGTCACCGATAGTCGAAACAGAAAGCACGAACATTGAAGAGATAGGACAATGGATGGCCGGTGATGTGATGCCGACTAAGGAGGCACGTCATGCTTAAGGTCGAGCCTCGTCGAGAAAGCGGCAAACTGATGTCTTGGCTCTCTCCATTCATTGCGATCACTTTTACCATGCTGGTGTCTAGCGTGATGTTTTCCTTGTTGGGCGTTGATCCGTTGCGCGCATTTGAGGTGTTTCTCATCATGCCACTCAGTGACAGTTACAACTTAGGTGAGTTGATGGTCAAAGCCGCGCCTTTGATGTTGTGTGCTACCGGATTGGCCATTTGTTATCGAGCGAATATTTGGAATATTGGCGCAGAAGGTCAACTACTGATTGGGGCGGTGGTATGCAGTTACTTTGCCGTCCAAGCCAGCGAGGATAGCGCTTGGTTCACGTCGGGGCTGATCCTTTTGTCTGGCGTGATTGCCGGCGCATTTTGGGCAGCGATTCCGACCGTCTTAGAACGCTACTTTAACACCAATATGATCCTTTCTACCATCATGCTCAATTACGTCGGCCTCTATACGTTACTGTGGGCGGTACACGGCCCCTTGGCGGATCCTCAAGGTTTTGGCTTCCCTGAGTCTACCATGTTTGCCGATGCCATCTTGCTGCCTCTTATTGGTGATGAAGGCCGTGCTTCAATCAGTATCATCATTGCCATTGTGATCGCTTTAATTGCCGGTGTTACGCTGTTTAACACCCTACCAGGCTTTGTACTTCGCGTTTATGGCGAAGAAAAAGCCGCCGCGAGATATGCGGGGTTTAGCAGTAATAAAGTGGTGTGGGGAGTGATGTTATTTGCTGGTGCACTCGCGGGCTTGGCCGGTGCGGCTGAAGTGATGGGGCCGATCGGTCAGCTGATCCCTTCTGTCTCGCCCGGTTATGGGTACGCTGCCATTATTGTCGCTTATTTAGGCCGCTTAAACCCCTTTGGTATTATTCTCTCAGCACTGTTTATGGGCTGTTTGTACATGGGCAGTGATCTCGCCCAGATAGAACTCGGCGTGCCGACGGCGATCACCGGGTTATTTCAAGGGGTGTTACTGTTTTTTATGCTCGCCGCAGACTTTTTAATTCACTATAAAATTTCGTTTGCGAGTTCGTCTGCTTCACACGCCTCTCTTTTAACCGATACTCAGTCCCCAGTCCAGGGAGTGGACACCGACTTAACGTCAGATGCTGGCAGCAACAAATAAAGGAACGCGAGATATGGATATAGAACTGATACAACAAATTTTGATCGCGGCATTGAAGACAGGCACTCCCTTGTTGTTGATTGCGTTGGGCGAATTGGTGACCGAAAAATCGGGTGTGCTCAACTTAGGCCAAGAAGGCATGGTATTGATGGGGGCGATGGCGGGCTTTACCGGGGCCTATTACTCAGGGAGTTTGTTGCTCGGTGTCACCTTTGCGATCCTCGCCGGTATGGCAATGGCATTGTTGTTTGGCATTTTGGCGCTGAGTTTAAATACCAGTCAAGTGGCGACCGGGTTGGCGCTCACCATTTTTGGCGTTGGATTGAGCTCATTTTTAGGGGAGAGTTTAGTGGGATCAACCGTGGCAGGGTTCTCAACCTTTGCCATTCCATTACTCAGTGACATCCCTTTTTTGGGTATGCTGCTGTTTCATCAAGACGTGCTCATTTATGCTAGCTTTGTGCTCGCAGGCCTGACGTGGTGGGTCTTGCACAAAACCCGAGTGGGATTAACCGTCAGAGCGGTGGGTGAAAATCCGTATTCCGCTAACGCATTGGGTATTAAGGTGATAAGAATTCGTTTTCTCGCCACCCTGTTTGGCGGGGCGATGGCAGGGTTAGCCGGTGCTTATTTATCCTTATCTTACACCCCGATGTGGATGGAAAATATGAGTGCAGGGCGTGGTTGGATCGCCTTGGCCCTGGTGGTGTTTGCTTCTTGGCGAGTTGGGTATTTAATGCTCGGGGCGTATTTGTTCGGTGTTGCCTCTATTTTGCATTTGGTGGTACAAGGCTTTGGCTTTGATATTTCACCCAATTTACTGGCGATGATGCCATACCTCGCGACTCTCGTGGTGATGGTGTTGATCAGCTCCGATGCGATGAAGCAAAAGCTCTCGACGCCAATGAGTTTATCTAAGCCGTTTGATCCCAAACTGCATTGATATCAGCAACGGGCGTGGGCCATAGCGCGGTCATTCGTCTCCCAGCCCACTGACTTTGTCTCGTTATCCTAAGACCGCACAGCCGTTGCGGTCTTTTTTTACTTTGCTCGGAAAACCTATGGGCGGGTCAAGCTGACAATATGAGGTGCAATCGCGTAATCGTCGCCGCCCAACTTACCGACAGCCTGTGTCTGACTTTGATCGATCAAATCGTGATGATAAAGATCATCTCTTACGTACACTGACTCAACATTCAACAAAACCACTGAGCCACCGGTGGGTTGTTCGCTTACGGTAATGATGTCACGCAGTGTGCACTCATAGCGAATCGGTGAAGCTTTAACCGCCAAGACATCAACACTTGTCCCAGGGCAGACCTCGATATTGGCGTAGTCAAATTCGCTACCGGCAGCTTCAAGGGCTGCGCTGGTGAGATTGGCTTGTTCGAGAAGCGCCTCATTGACGATATTGACAATACACTGGCCGGTTTGTTTTAAATTGGTGAGGGTGTCTTTGTCCTTACCATTGCGCGGCAAAATTTGGGTGTACATTAATACTGGCGGCTGACAACTGGCGACGGAGAAAAAGGAATAAGGGGCAATATTGTCGACGCCATCGGCGGAGCGAGTACTAATCCAAGCGATGGGTCTAGGAGTGACCCCACCATTAAGTAAGCGGTAATTCTGTTGTGAGGTTAATTCGCTGGTTGAAAAAATCATCTTAACTCTACCCTAAAGCCGGTTTGTGGTTGTGTTTATTGGCCTTAGCATGCCACAAACCCCTCATCCCTTCTAATAACACGATTACAGGTCACCCATGAATTTTGCTGTGTAAATCATGGGTGTCCTGTTGTTATTGGTTTGCGATATTGCCACTTAAGGCATTATTCGACAGGGGTGGCGGCTTGATGAGCGTTTGGCGCAAATTGAGTCCGCAGCGCTTTTTTGTCTACTTTTCCGACCGGAGTCATCGGCAACGCATCGCAAAAAACCACTTTATCCGGGATCTTGTAATCGGCGACCCCCATATCGCGAACGCAACGTTTTACGCCAATGGCCGACAGCGTTTGACCTTCTTTTAACACTACCACAGCCAAACTGCGCTCACCGAGATACGGGTCTGCGATAGCGACGAGTGCGGCATCAAAAATAGCGGGGTGGGCGAGAAGGTAATTTTCAATCTCTTCTGCGGCAATCTTTTCACCACCGCGATTAATTTGATCTTTATCTCGCCCAGTCACCATCAAATTGCCAGCGGCATCCATCTTGACCAAATCGCCGGTCCGGTAAAACCCATCGTCAGTGAAAGCGCGTTGGTTGTGCTCGGGGGCTCGGTAATAGCCGCGAATAGTATAAGGGCCTTGTGTGATCAAATACCCTTCTTGGCCAAGCGGTACATCGTTTCCTTGTTCATCAACGACCCGCACTTCATCGGCGGATGACATGGCTCGGCCTTGAGTATGAATAATGGTCTCGAGCGGGTCGTCAAGTCGGGTGTAATTGACTAAGCCCTCCGCCATCCCGAACACTTGTTGCAGTTGGCAAGCAAAGGCTTGTGGGATTTGTGCAGCGACATTGGCACTGAGCTTTTGACCGCCAACTTGAATTAACGACAGGCTGCTAAGATCGCATTGGTTGCGCTTTTGGGCTTCAAGCCATAACAAAGCGATAGAGGGCACGAGCGCACAATCGGTGATCCGATACTGCTCAATGAGGGAAAAGGCGGTGTTTGCTGAGGCATCTTGACTGAGCACCACGCAACCACCAACAGAGAACACCCCGAGGGCACCCGGCGAACTCAGCGGGTAATTATGAGCCGCGGGTAGCACACATAAATAGCGGGTACCGGTATGCCATTGGCAGACATCAACACTGGCTTGGACACTGTAGGCATAATCATTGTGGGTACGTGGGATCAATTTTGGTGTGCCAGTGGTCCCGCCAGACAGTTGGAAAAAGGCGATATGATCGGCTTGACCGTCTTGATTGTCAGTGCGTCCGTGCTGGTAAAGATCACCAAAGTTGTGGACACCCATATAAGGCACTGGCAATTCTTGTTGTGGCTGACAAACAAATACATGCTCAAGACTTGGTTGGTTGTCGAGCAGTTGTTTGGCCAGGGATAAATAATCAAAGCCCGCCGCTTCTTCTGTTATCACCATGGCCTTGACGTCGGCGTGTTGGCAGAAAAAACTCAACTCGCGTTGGCGATGGGCGGGTAAGGCCATAATGGGCCGTGCTCCGATCTGCAGTAATGCGTAAAAAGACAGATAAAACTCGACGCAGTTGGGCAGTTGCACTATCACATTATCATTGGCGCCAATGCCGTGGGCGCGAAAACCGGCAGCGAGACGTTCAATTTCATCGATCGCTTGTTGGTAAGTCAGCTGTCGCTTTGCATCGATCATGGCGACCTGTTCGCCGCACTGACTGGCGGTTTGTCTGAAGTGATCGACTAAGGTTTTATCTTGCCAAAAACCCAGTTGACGATAACGCGTCGCGAGCGACGTTGGCCATGGCGTAAAATCTCGATAATCTTGCATCTTTGTCCTCCGCGATCAAGCAATTAAAGGTTCACTGATAGACAAGCCTGCCGCGTTGACTATGGTCTGCATTTTGGCCGCGGTTTCTTCTAATTCAGCTTGTGGATTTGACTGATTGACAATACCTGCTCCGGCAAAGAGCCTCATTTTCCGTTCATTAACCTCAGCACAGCGAATTGTTACCACCCATTCGCCATTGCCTTTGGCATCACACCATCCGACCATACCGGTAAAGTAACCCCGGTCGAACCCTTCGAGTAATTTGATCGCTTGATAGGCTTCGTGTCTAGGGAAACCACATACTGCTGGGGTGGGGTGAAGTTGACTGGCCAGTTGCAGTACATGTGTCGAAGGATCGGACAATTGACCGTCTAAGCGAGTCGACAAATGCAGCATAGTGTTGGTTTTAATGACACTGGGCTGCTTAGGGCAATGAAGAGGAGCGCAATAAGAGCTGAGGACTTTTTCTATTTCATCGACCACCAAGGCGTGTTCATGTCGATCTTTGTCGGTGGCGAGTAGATCGTCACTTAAACGTTGATTTTGTGCCTCATCATCCGCTTTAGGACGTGAACCTGCCAAGGGATTAGAGACGATCTGAGCGCCTTGTTTGGCAATCAAGAGTTCGGGACTGGCACCGAGTAAAAAAGTGTTGTCGCCGGTTTGCACACTAAACGTATAGCCGGTTTGGTTAATGGACAATAAATTATTGAGCAGAGCAAAACGGTCGATGCTCTCTTTTGCTTCGACGTCGAGCGCTCGAGATAGCACCGCTTTATCAAGTGATGAATGGCCAAAGTGTGCCACTAATTGGCTGACGCCTTGGCGGTAGTGATCGCCGCTGGGCTTGGAAATAATACTGGCCGGGTTACGGCTGATTTGTGCTTCGGTTTGTGTCGAGCATCGTTTGGCGAATGTTAAATGGTTAGGGATCAAAAGCTTAGTAGGAAAGGATTGATCAAAAGGAATCACGCCAAATAAAACCGGGTTGTCTTGTTCATCGGTTTGGGCCGATGTTAGCAGTTGTTGCGCTTGGCTGGCTAACTGTTCAAAAGCAATGACCTCGTTGACGGCGGTTTTCACTCCCTGACCCACTAAAGTGTGCTTGGCAGAGGAAAAGAAAAAAGATGCGTCGTGAAAATCACCGCGTGTGAGTTTCACTTGAGGAGTGTCGTGACGTTCCATGAAAGGCCTCATTAAAAAATGTGTTTTCAACTTGCTAAATGCGTTTTGAGGGCTTAGTTTATAACACCATTAATGATAATGGTTATCATTAATATTTGTTATTGATTATCGTTTCTAGATCGAGATCACAAATTAACATTGACTAACAGAAACAAGATTAATAATTAATCCATTGAAAATTATAAGGTTATTTTAAATGAGTGAACGAGTTGTTCTGGTAACAGGGTGTGCCCAAGGGATCGGATTTGCGGTAATGGAAGCCTTATTACAGCAGGGTAAAAGAGTGATCGCGACCGATAAGAACATCGAGTTATTAAAAGAAAACAGCGCGCATTTGAGTGAACAATACCCACACCATTTACGTTGTGATGCGTTAGATTTGAGTCAAATGGAGCAAATCGAAGCGCAGATAGAACAGTGGCAACAAGACGGTGGTCAAATTACAGAGCTGGTGAGTTGCGCGGGTATTTTACACTTAGGACCACTTCATCAAATGACGTTGAGTGAAGTCAAACACACGTTTGAAGTCAATACCTTTGGCACTTTAGCACTGATGCAAGCGATCGCTTATCAGATGCCACATGACCAAAAGCCAGCCATGGTGATTATCGGCTCGAATGCGGCGAATACCCCAAGGCCCAATATGGGGGCGTACGGTGCGTCGAAAGCCGCTTTGCATATGATGGTCAAGTGCTTTGCTATCGAACTGGCTGAGCAAGGGATTCGCTGCAATATTGTCAGCCCAGGTTCCACTCTGACGAAGATGCAAAAACAGCTGTGGAATGATCAGTATGGCGAGCAACAAGTGATTGAGGGCGATAGTCGTACTTACCGATTAGGTATTCCACTGCAAAAACTGGCAACCCCAGAAGAAATCGCCCAAAGCGTGCTATTTTTACTGTCACCTGCTGCCAGTCACATCACGATGCACGACCTGCGGGTCGACGGCGGCGCAACCCTGGACAATTGATCATGACAATCACTCTTTCCCCTTTACAAATGGCCTATTGGTCTGGTCGACAGGCAACGGGTATTGCGGCGCACTTTTACACCGAATGGCGCATTCAAGACCTAGACCTCACCGCCCTTAAGCGTTCGGTAATGCACTTATATCTCATGCATCCGTGTTTGCGGTTGTCGATCAGTTCACAAGGGCAGGCCCAAGTGATGCCTTTCTCTCCCGAGCATTGGCATCGGTTACACATCATCGACGGTCAGCATTGGTCAGACAGTGAAGTAGCGGCACAAATCGCGCACATTCGCCACCAAAAAATGCATCAGACATTAGCGCTTGAACAAGGGCAGGCTGTCGAGTTTACGGTCACCTTGCTGCCCAATGGCCAAGCGCAATTTCATCTCGATGTTGAAATGCTGGCGGTCGATGGCAGCAGTGTTTGCCGTTTAATGACGCAATTGGCCGAGCGGTATACTTACCCACTTAGACAACCCCCTCAAGAAGATAACACCTTGTCGGTTCTTTCTGAGTCTCATTCACACCGCCAAAGTACTAAAGCCTATCAACAGGCTCAGAATTGGTGGCAGCAACAGCTGAACAACATTGCTCCTGCCCCTGAGCTTCCTGAGCCAGTCAATCAAGGTAAGCACGACCTTGGTCATACTGAACGATGGTCAACCATGCTTGATCCCCATCGCTTACGCGCCCTAGAGCAGCTGGCTAATCAACACCAAGTGACCATGTCAACCTTGTGCCTGACTATGTTCCAATTGCTGTTAAGCCACCAATGTCAGCAGCCTCGTCTTCGCTTGATGGTGCCCAGTTTTTATCGCCCTTGGGCAGTGAATGGTGATCAACCAGCCATTGGCGATTTTTCTGACGTGAGTGTGTTTTCCGGCCATACTCAATCGTCACTGACTTTACTTGAGCATGTTAAATGCAACGCTGAAACGGTGGCCGAACTGTTATCACATCGCGCCTATTCTGGCGTTGAAGTGATGCGCGACTTGTCTCGTTATCGCGGGACCGTCGCACAGGCCCCGGTGGTTTTTACCTCTGGATGGAGCGAACAAGACACCTTGTTTACCAAGCGAGTTCAAGAGGTCTTTGGTGGCATGCAATGGGCCTCGTCACAAGGGGCTTATGTTTTTCTTGATGCACAATTTGCACCTTGTCAGCAAGGACTGCTGATCAACTGGGACGTACGACTTGACAGGGTTGAACGCCAATGGGTTGAAGCCAGTTTTACGGCGATGGCCTCACTGCTCAATACCTTGGCATCAGAGCCGAGCTATTGGCAGCAGCCTTGGCAAACCGTTTGTCAGCATCTTTTTCCATCCGCTCAAGGCGATAAGATTCGAACAGAGCCCCCCACATCGAGACAGGAGGAAGACCCTGCCTTATTGCGTACCCCTTTTACGGGGTTGCAGCAAACTTATCTTTTGGGCCGAGAAGCGAGCACATCACTTGGCGGGGTTGCAATGCATGATACTCGCCTATACCGAGGAAATTGGGATAGTACGCGTTGGCAAACTAACCTTGCTCTAGCCATTGAACAATGTCCGATGCTACGTAAACGCATTGATCTTGAAAGCCGGACACAAATGATTGTTGAAGGACAAGGCCGAGCGAGCGAGTGGATAGCAACCAACAGCCAGTGTATCGATCTGCGCTCATCAAGTCGCCAAGAGGCGCTTAGTGAAGTCGAAGCCTATTATCAGAAACATCGGCAAACCTGTCACGACCTTAACGGTTTTCCTTGGTTTATGACCTTATGGCTATTGCCCCAAGACCCACAGGACCCTGGTGCTTATCAACATGTCGTCATGAGTCGTTTTGATGCGCTATTGGTCGACGGGCATGGTATTTCCGCCTTCATGCAGCAGTTTTTTTCAGCACAGCCACACTTTCCCAATGCACAAGCCGGTCTTAGCCAGTCGCCTTCGCCAGTAGAACAACAGGATGATGAGCTTCGTCAACGTGCAAAATCTTTTTGGCAACAACAGAGTATGAGCAAAGACGCCTCCCCCAAACTGCCTTGGTTACAGCCTCTTGATGGGATAGTCGAAGCCAAATTTGAACGTTGTGAACGAGTGATTGAGCGCTCGCAGTACCGTCAACTTTGTCGTGAGTCAGCCAAGTCGCACTGTTTTATTAATAGTACGCTAACGTGGGCCGCGACATACAGTTTACTGTCGTGGCAGCAAGGGGAGGCGCTACGCGTTGGTTTGCCGATAGCTTTTCCGAAATCAGAGCAAGTTTGGGATAATCAATCCTCCTTTATCGCCTTGGAAATACCGCGGCAAGAGCAAGTCAGTGTGGCTGAGCAAGTGAAGCGACTGCAAGGACAAATCGCACAGGGGGTTGAGCATCGCGATTATTCCGGGATCGATTTAGCGAGGGACATCGTGGGGAGAACTGGGGAGGCCTTGCCGCTACCTGTTGTGATCACCAACGGTTTGGGGTGGCCGCAAGTCAACAAAGCCGATGGAATGCATTTACAGCAAAGTTGTACCCAAACCCCACAAATTGCGCTTGATATTCGCTTTACTCTCACTCAAGAAGGCGATTTAGTACTGGCAGCGGATTACGTCACTCAGGCGCTTGACACCGGTTGGGTCGAGTGTTTCCTTGACCTCTGCCAAACGATACTTGAACACTTAGCCAAACCCGATGGTGAATGTTGGCAGCAACCGTTTTGCCGTGCGTCCTTGGTTGACCCGATTGCGCCCCCTTTGCCGCACAACGCCAATGAGTATGACTTTTTAGGTCGCATTGCCAAACGACTGCAAGCGAAAGGGGAGGAGACGCTTTGTTATTATCAGAATAAGGCCTACAGCGCGCACTGGTTCTACCAACACGTCAGTGCCTTGATGAGTTATTGGCAATACAGCGGTATTCGTCGCGGTGATGTGGTGGCTATTGCATTGCCCAAGGGGCCTCAACACCTAGCCGTGATCATAAGCTGTGCACTTAGCGGACTGGTTTGGGTGCCTATTGATACACTCAGTCCGTTGTCACGGCGCCGCTATTTGCTCAGTCACTGTCAAGCCAAGACCATTGTCGGTGAGGGGGCTCTGGACGGTTTTGACATTAAACGCTTCGAAGAGATCATCGAATGCGGACAAAAGCAACCGCTAAGCCCGTGGCCAAGTGCACAAACATTAGCGAGACTCAGTCATCAGACTGTCCCCAGTTATTACCTTTATACGTCGGGTACCACTGGGCAGCCCAAATGTGTTGTACTCAATAATCGCGCCACCGCCAATGTATTAGGGCAAACACTCTCTCAATGGCAAGTCACCAGCAATGATTGCTTGTTATCTGTCACGCCTTGGCATCACGATATGTCGCTGTTTGATACACTTGGCATGATGTCATGCGGTGGGGAAATCGTCGTGCCTTCACCAGAGGAAGAAAAAGATGCCTTGGCTTGGGCTGCGCTGGTCGAGCGTTATTCCGTCAGTCTTTGGTGCTCTGTCCCTGCGATCCTAGAAATGCTATTGAGCTGTGCAGAGCTTGATTCACTGAAGGGGCTTCGTTTAATTGCCCAAGGTGGGGATTATATCAAGCCGAATGTTATCAATGGGTTAAGAGAAAAGTTTCCTAGAATGCAGTGGTATTCTTTGGGCGGACCTACCGAAACCACCGTCTGGAGTATTTGGCATCAATTGCAGCCTAAAGATGTGCAGGTGATTCCATATGGCAAAGCGCTGGCGGGAAATAACTATTATATTTTGGACGCGAACTTACAACCCTGCTTACCTTATCAGGTTGGTCGTATGTATTGTGCAGGCGTTAATTTGGCCAATGGTTACCTCCAACAAGGTGAGCTGGTGCAACACGATTTCGTTGAGTTACCGCTTGCAAATGGACACACACTGCGTGCTTATCAAACCAGCGACCAAGGCTTTGTCGACAACGATGGCAAGATTATTTTCGCTGGTCGATTAAATGGCTACATCAAGGTGCGTGGCGTGAGAGTCTCCCTACCCGATATTGAAAAAAGCCTTATGGAGACCAATCGGTTTGTGGACCTTGTTGCTTTGCCACTGACACGCAATGACGGCGATACTGAAATCGGTGTCGCTTTTATTGGGCGAGACGCTGATCTAAAGCAGTCACAGGCCAGACAAATCGCAGGGCAAGTGTTACCTGTGTCTCATCATCCTCGAGTGTGGTTGAAGTGTGAGCGCTTTCCTTTGTCCGCCAATGGCAAAGTCGACCGCCGTGAGCTTACGCGTCGTATCGAGCAAGCAACGTGGCAATCTCACCCTACGACGAGTTTGTGTGAAAAGGAGCATGCAACAGCTTCTGAGCGCGAGTTGGATAGGGTAGCGCGTCAATTGATCGCCTTGTATCAACAAGTCTCGCAAAGGAAAAGTATGACCTGTCGACAAACGATGAGCTTAATCCATACCGGAGTACAAGCGAATGATTTAATCGATATCCAGCAAAAGATCCACCAACAGTTTGGACAAAAAGTGCCGATGACAGTACTGATCTCATGTCGTTATGCCCATGATTTAGCCAAGCGGCTGGTAACCATATCCAGGACATAAATCAGAATAGGCCGCACCTTACGTGGTGCGGCGCTTTATTTTGCTTTAACGTTGAGGTGAAAAAAGATCGTGTAACTTTTGTTCGGCGTTACTTGGTTTAAAACAGCGCTGTAAAAAAGTCATTAAGTTATTTTGATGGTCGAGCATCTCGGTTTCTGGGTGCAAACTGGCATCAGAGTCGAGGCTCATACTCAAACCATAGCCGTTCGTCTGACCGCGGAAAGTCAGATTAAAACCGTCGGCAGGCCCTGAGGTGAGCACATGGTGGGTGGTCTCGCATTGATGAAAGGCAGGGGGATCGAATGGCAATACGTTGATAAAGGGTGAGAAAAAATAGCGATGATTGTTTTTTATCCCTTGGTCTTTTGCCATTTGTTCAATGCGAAAGCGGCCGTGGCGATATAACTGGCGCAGGGCCTGGCTGTGATGTTTCACTTGTTGGTGCAGGGGCGCTGACTCATCAACTGACAAGGTGAATGGCAAAATATTGACCATCATCCCTGGCATGTAAGCACCGACGCTGCCCCAGCGACTCATAAACGGAACCCAAAGTGTCAGGGGGTCATCGTGTGGGCAATATTTTGCCGACAAATGATGATGAAGATACAAGCCAGAGAGAACCACGAGCAGATCGGCCCAAGCAATGCCATAGAACTTGGCCGCATCAATGAGCGTTTGCGAAAATGGCGTGTCCAGTCGAGCCGAAAGGGCAACGCTTTCTTCTTCGTAGTCATCGGCCTTGTCCAGCGCCGTGACCGAGTTAGGCTGCTGTAGATAGTGGTGCCAGAACTGCTGGGACTGCTGGTGTAAGGGGCTGCTTTGGTAAGCGTTTTCTTCCGAGAGAAATTGGTTTAGGCGATTAAAAGGGCGGCCGCAGTCTTGCCCGGCTTGAAAATGCGCATACCAAGTGGCACAGCGCTGCTCTAACAGGGTCATCCCAAACCCATCCATGATGATGTGATGGGCTCGCAGATACCACAAATAATGGTCATCGGCTAACTTTATCACCCATTGGGCAGACAATTTATCGTGATAGAGGTTGATCGGTTGCTTTAACTCATCCTCCATCAAGGTGCGTGCTTTGGCGAGGGGCGTTTCATTCTCACTCAGATCAATGACCTTGACGATGGGATAATGTGGTTCGGAAATCGCTTGTTGTACTTGGCCGCTTTGCGGGTCTTTACGGAAAGTCAAAGCGAGCACGTCGGTTTCGCGCACGGCGGCTTCAATCGATTGACACAAGGCATCGAGATCAACGGGACCGGTCAGCTCAATGTAATGAGCCACGGTCGATAGTGGCTCGTCGGGGTGCAGATCAAACTCTTCCCAAAAGTCCATTTGTGGCAAGGTTAAGGCGTGCCACGATAAGGTCGAGGCTTGGGTACTCGGTTGGGTCGTTTCAGTGTGCATGGTATTCCTATAGCTAGATTTAAAAAACTGAGCGCCAGACGCTGATCTGAAAAGGCACTTCTCACACTCAGAGCAAGAAGTGCATCATGTCAATGATTTGGCATCGATTATCAGCGGTCTCAATAGTGGCTAGCATAATTAAAGTTGAACAAATAACAATGATAATTATTATCAATTAGATTATTTAAGTGACCTTGATCTCAAACTTACCCGCCAAAACCCCAACTCATTACTCGCCAATACCCAGGTTGACGCTCAGTGTGTTACCTCGATAGTCGCGATGTGCCAAGCCAAGTTCGACCAAACGCGGCATAACGTGTTCTAGAAATAGAGTCACCGATTCCCACGAGCCACTGGGCACGGCAATAAACCCATCCATGGATTTGGCCGCTGCTCTTGTAACTATCGCGTCAACGGCATCTTCAGGTGTGCCAATCACGAGCCAATGCGCTGAGCCTATGACTTCTGGGCTATTGAGTAAGGTTTCTAGACTGGGTCTATCGCGTTCAATCCGGCGACGCAGTAACTCGGCATGGGTCAAGCTTCTCACCGGGGTGGTGTCGGAAGGGAGATCATCAGGCCCAAGAATGTGGTCTAATGAATAACAAGAAAAATCAACCCCTAATGCCTGTTTTAAGTAGTCAAATCGCCGTTTTAGGCCGAGGTTTAAATGCGTTTCACGATGCAATTGTTCGGCTTGTTCACGCGTTTTTGCTAAAAATAAACTCAAACCGGGGAGCACTTTAATGGAGCGCGGATCGCGGCCGTGTGCTTTGGCTCGTTGTTGAAGATCTTGGCGTAATTCGATACCCGACTCAATATCAGGGCTGGCGGCAAAAATCGCGTGGGCGGTTTGAGCGGCAAAGTCACGGCCAGATTCTGACGCACCCGCCTGAAACAAGGCGACCTCGCCATAAGGTGAAGCGGGAATATTCAAGGGCCCCTGTACGGAAAAGTATTCCCCTTGATGGTTAATGGGTTGAATCAATGAGGGGTTGGTGTACTGACCGCTACTCTGATCGGCGAGTAGCGCTTCATGGGGGTAACTGCGCCAAAGTTGTTGGACGACTTGAGTAAACTCTGCGGCTTTTTGATAGCGCTGCTTAGAAGGCAGCAACTCTTCTTGACCAAAATTGCCTTGTCCATCTAATGCGGTGACGATATTCCAGCCGGCTCGACCTTGGCTTACCCATTGCAAAGATTGCAATTGGCGTGCGACGGCGAAGGGCGGTAAAAAAGCGGTCGAAGCTGTGGCAATCAAACCAATGTGTTTGGTTTCTCTGGCAAGACTTGCCAATAGGACCATGGGATCTAAGCTGCTAAAGCCCGGTTCGTGTTCAATGGCATGTTGATTGAGAAATAGAGTGTCTGGTCGAAAGAGGAAGTCGAGTTTGGCGGCTTCTGCGCGTTTGGCCAGTTCAATATAAAGGTCACTGTGATGAATATCTTCGATGCGACTGTCCGTGCGTCGCCATGCGTTTTTACTCAGCCAACTAAACGCTAGGGCCATACCAATACATAATGGAGAAGATTGACTCATAAAATCACTATCCTTCGGGTAAATATAAGAAAACGTATGCGCTTGTGTGGGTGGTGTAATCCCTCAATCAAACCTTGTCATACCAGGTGGTTTAGTATTAATCTTGTCGCAATTATAAATCAAATGAGAAACTAAATGATAACCAATATCATTAAATGGATAGTAACATCTTGTTTTCTGATCGTCAGCCATCAATCGTTTGCGGCACAATGGCCGACCACCTTTGTCAATAGCGATGGTACAACAACGGTCATCAAGGCCAAGCCTCAGCGGGTTTTATCGACCTCAGTCAGTATTACGGGCACCTTACTAGCCATCGATGCCCCAGTGATTGGCAGCGCCTCTGCCGCCAACCATCAATTTTTTGCCCAGTGGCAAGAGGTGGCGAAGCAGCGCGGTGTTGTCGACGTTTGGCCTGCGGGCAGTGTTGATATTGAGATGGCTTATGCGTTGCAACCCGATTTGATTGTTGTATCAAGCAGTGGCGCCGATTCAGCCCGCGCGCACATTGCTCAGTTACAACAGGTTGCCCCGACCATTGTGCTCGATTACAGCAAACAAACCTGGCAAGATTTGGCGAATCGTTTAGGGAAAGCTTTGGGTTTGGAACAGCAAGTGGCTAAAAAGATTGAACAATTTAACGCTTATCTCAAAGACAGTAAAGAGGCGATGAGTTTGCCCGAAGGCCGCGCAAACATCATCAGTTACCAAGGCCCAGGCGCGGTCAACCCGATCGCCACGGCGCAAGGCAGTCATGGGCAGTTATTGAGCCAGCTGGGCTTTGACATCGAACAACCCAACCCAGCATGGCAAACGGCCCTTGATCATCGCCAAGATTTTATTCGTTCGCACTATGAGCACCTCACACAGTTAAAGGCGCAAACTTCATTTCTGCTCACGCGTAAAGGCGACCAGGTTGACGACTTTCTCAATGACCCTGTATTAGCCAACTTACCCTCAGTACAAGCCAAACAAGTGTATGGGTTGGGGAAACATTCGTTTCGTATCGATTACTATAGTGCCCATGAGATTGTCGAACAATTGGTACAGCGCTTTGCAAAATAAGTTGGCATAACATGGCACGATACAACGGAATTGGCGAGACTCAAACACACCGCCTTTGGCTCGGCGGCCTTACGCTTTTGCTGGTATTAATTGGGCTGTCGGTATTGAGCATCTTTATCGGTACACGAGCCATTGCCCCGGATGTCACTTGGCAAGCGATATGGCAATTTGACCCAACCAACAATGCACATTTATTAGTGCACTATTTGCGATTACCACGCGCTGCGTTGGCTGTTGTGGTCGGCGCCGCGTTGGGGCTTGCCGGTGCGGTGATGCAAGCGCTGACTCGTAATCCACTGGCAGATCCCGGAATTTTAGGGGTCAATGCCGGAGCGACACTGGCGATAGTGTTGGGTATTTCTCTGTTGGGGATCAGCCAAGTGGTCGATTATGTCTGGTTAGGATTGGTCGGGGCAGCTTTACCTGGCGTGGCTTTGTACTTTCTCTCTGGTGTCAAACAGGGAGGGCACCCCGTTCGCTTGGTGTTATCGGGCGCGGCGTTGTCGGTGGTGCTGTTGGCTCTGACACAAATGATCACGATCAATAGTGATGAAACCGTCTTTAATCAATTTCGCCATTGGGCGGTGGGATCTTTGCAAGGGCGCGGTTTTGCAGTGTTGTGGCCGGTGCTCTTCCTCACGGTGATAGGCAGTGCATTGGGGTGCAGTCTGTGCGCAGCGCTCAATGCCACGTCTTTAGGGGACGAGGTCAGCCGCTCGTTAGGCGTTAACCCTAAGCGTATTACGCTACTCGCCTGTGTGGTCATTGTCGTGTTATCGGCAGCGGCAACAGCAGCGGCGGGGCCGATCAGTTTTGTCGGTCTAACGGCACCGCACTTGGCGCGTTTTATTACCGGCCCTGATCATCGTTGGTTACTCCCATATACCATGCTAATTGCCGCGTTATTGGTTCAGGTTGCCGATATATTGGGCCGAGTGATTGGCTACCCCGATGAAATCAGCGTAGGTATCATGGTGGCCTTGCTCGGTGGGCCCTTTTTTGTCTATCTCGTTCGTCGATGGAAAATAGCACAGTTATGAAGCAACCCTTACCACTTTCCGATTCCCTCTTAGTGCTGGGCTCTTGGCGTTTCTTGTATCAAAAGCGCAGTATTGTTTTTGGTTTGATCAGCCTCGCGATAGTCTTCGTTCTCATGGCCTACAACATGACGCTTGGCAGCTATCCATTAGCGCTTAACACGGTTTTTAGCACCTTGATGGAGCCCAATGGCGCCGATATTGCCCATCGAATTGTCTGGCAAATCCGCTTGCCCCGAGTCGTGACCGCGTTGTTTGTTGGTGCGGCACTGGGGGTGTCTGGGTGTGTGTTTCAATCGATTTCGAAAAATGCTTTAGGCTCGCCAGATGTGATTGGTTTTACCACTGGCGCGGCTACTGGGGCGCTATTGCAGATTGTCCTGTTTGGCGGTCAAGTGCTGATGGTGGCAATAGCAACGATCCTCGGTGGTGTGCTGACTGCGGCGGCGGTTTATGGGCTGGCGAGAAAAAATGGTGGCGTCAATGGATACCGTTTGATTCTGATTGGGATCGGAGTTGGGGCGATGTTAAGTGCTTTGAATGGTTTGTTACTGGTAAAAGGCGACTTGGACAATGCGATCAGTGCAAACTTGTGGCTTGCCGGTTCACTCCAGGCCAGAACCTGGTCCCACGCTTGGCCGGTTGTGGTCGGGGTCATGGTATTGGTGCCTTGGGTTAAAGGCCTTAGCCGAGCGCTCAGTTACCTTGAAATGGGGGACGAGTTGGCTCAGCAAGCGGGGATAAGCGTTGAAAAAGTTCGACGCTGGGCGATGTTGCTCGCGGTACTACTGGCGGCCTTAGCGACCGCTTCAGCTGGGCCGATTGCTTTTATTGCTCTTGCTGCACCTCAATTGGCTTCGCGTATTGTTCGCTCTGGCCAACTTGCGGTGATCAGTTCGGCTTGCTTAGGAGCGCTGTTATTACTGCTTGCCGATACCCTAACCCAATGGCAGCCTTGGCATTGGGTACTGCCGATCGGTCGTGTTACCGGTATGATTGGTGGTATGTATTTGTTGTGGTTATTAGTCAAGATGAAGTAATTACGTCACTTAAATGATAATGAGAATTCTTTACATTTACATTTTGACACAGTAAAGTGCTTGACCATGTTGTCAGGGGCAGAGCCGTGTTTTGTCCCACCAAAGGAAATGAAAATGGAAGAAGCCGAGCTGCGTCAATTGGTGACTTTAGTCTGGGACCCTGCTGCCCAGTCTCTTGGTCTGGATGAAAATTTATTTGAATACGGATTGAACTCAATTCACATACTGCGTTTGGTTGATGCGTTATCACAACATGCTGGTGTGTCTGCAACGCTAAGTGACTTTTATACCCAGCCAAGCTTGTCTCATTGGTTGAAAACCTGTCGTCAACTGCGAGAACAGGAGGCCAATCATGGTGGAGTCACAGCCTAATCGATCTGCCAGTGGCACTGAGCAACAATGGCGTCCTACCTCTGCGATAGAGCAAATGATTTGGCTTGATCATCAACAAGTCGAAGACACTCGACATCAAGGACAGCTCGCGATTAAGCTTAAGGGTGAACTCGATGTCATGCGCCTTGCTGAGGCAGTGAAAGCCATGGCGGACAGTCTGCCGGATATCGATGCTCGTTATCGGTTTGATGAGTCTTCAGGCTTGATGAAAGCTCAGAATCAGTCCCCCGTTTTTCACTTGAAGATTGAAAGTGCCCACGACGTTGACGCGGCCTTACAGCAAGCTCGATTACGCCGTGCGCAAAAGCGCGATTTGTCACGCTGTGCGCCACTTGAATTTGTGCTTTATCACTACGAGCAAGATCAATGGCTGTTGACCATCGTCGCCCATCGAATCGCATTTTACCGGCTCAATTGGCACAGTATTCTCTCATCGATCTCAGGCTACTATCGCCAAGATTGGCAAGGGGTACTTACAGTGGTTGAGCAGGAAGACCTCCAGCCTTTGTGGTTGATTCGTGATGACAGTGCGCCACTGGCTCCTCGTTGGCAGGCTTTTCGTCAGCCGAGTTATGTCGGCCGAGCGGGCGGGGCAACTCAGGGGCAAAATACGGTTATCGATAAACAATTTCCCGTTGATTGGTTGAGTCAATACGTCGATGATGCGATGGACCACCAAGCGTTATTGCGTCAAGCGGGCCTGGGGTTTGCTCGGCAATTGAGCGCACTTTGCCAGACCCATTTGACGCATTTTTTCCTCTCTGAAAAACCTCATCAACACGGTGAGTGGAATGGCAACTGGATGACGTCAGGGCTTAGTCAAGTTACGCTCGCTTGTGATATGAGTTCAACACACTCAGATGAACCGTTACCAGCGCCTGTGGTATCAAGTAATTGGTCGGTGTCATCATTGGCTGTCGACGAGCTTCATCTCGGCGTTTCATGGATCGCGGATGCCAGTCAATATTTACAGTTACCCGGTGTTGATGTTGGGTTACAGCGCAGCGCAATGCCTCACCCAGAGTTCGACTTAATGCTTGGCCTGGGTATCAGTTGTGATGGCTTGTTGATGTGTCAATTAACGGTGAGTGAGCGGGTGTCAACCGCGTTAGCTGAATACGCACTTGATGGTTTTATCGAGGCGTTGATGACAGGGCAGCTCAATACCCGTACGGGGAGACTTGAGCTTGGTTCTGTCAGTCCATTCGTTCAATCTAGCGTGAGTGACTTGCCACGCCAAAGCGTCAATAAGCCAAGCGCTGTGGTGACAGTGGATAAGACCACGCAAGAGCCCGCTTTTGAAGCATTGCTGTTGACTGTGTTTCGCAGCGCTTTACAGCGGCCAGAGTTTGATCTCGACGATGACTTTTTTGATGCTGGGGGTCATTCATTAATTGCCACGCGAATTTTGGGGCAACTAAAGCAGCAACACGGGATTGAGCTTCGAATTAACGATGTGTTTAGTCAGCCAAGGGTACGGCAATTGGCTCAGATCGTAAGCGATAGGCACAAACCAAAGATGAATACTGAACCCAGCCACCGCGTCACGGACTGTGTGACAAACGCCCCATTGGCGTTGGCACAGCAATCGCTATGGAAAGTGTATTCCGCCTTTGGTTATGGCGCTATGTTTAATATCCCTTTTACCTTGCGTTTCTTAAAACCGGTTGATGAAAAACGCTTTGAACACGCCTTTGCCATTTTGATGAAACGACATCCAATCTTGCGCAGTTTGTTCCATCAAGAGCAAAACCGTGTGCTTCAACAAGTAGTGAGCTTAGACGAATTACCGAAATACACCTGGTTTTGGGATTCAGCTCAAAGTGGCGAGTTAACTCTGAAGCAATACTTAGATCAAGAAGCGCATTACCCCTTTGAACTGGCCACGGAATTACCGGTGCGCTTGCGCTTCATCACAGAAGAAGGGACGGAGATACAATATTTGTCCTTTTTATTTCACCATCTAGTGCTCGACGAATGGTCAGTCAATATTTTGATGGATGAACTGTGTCACGTGTATCATCAATTATCGCTTAACCCATCCAGCGCTGAGAACGATATCGATCTAAAACCGGTGGCTTCATTTCTTCAATTTGCCCAGCAACAAGCAACGGCTGGTGTCGAACCCTCTCACCTCGATTACTGGACTTTGCGACTCAAAGGCATTGCTCCGGGGTTACGTCTTCCTTTGCTCTTAGCGGATCAACAGACACCGGCTTTGCCAGCGAAGAGTAAAGATGCAGGCGGTTGGCAAGAGCTCAAAATCAGTGAGTCCACCCGCGCCGGGTTATACCAATTGGCCAAAACATGCCAAGGTTCGCTGTTTAATGTCATGTACAGTGGTATTGCTCTGGCTCTGCGCGGTTTGGGGGCGCAAGACAGCCTTTTGGTGGGAACGCCAGTCAGTGGTCGCATTGATGCCGACTATTTTGATACTGTGGGGTATTTCACCACCATCGCGGTTCATCCGGTGCATTTTGTTGCTCAGACACTGGGCCAATTTATTGACACGGTAAAAAACACCATTAACGATTCCATGCCTTATACCGATGTCCCCATCGATCATGTTGAGCAGGCGCTGTTTGGCGATCACAAGCCATTTGATGTTCATATGTTTGATGTTTTTATTCAGTTACACGCTAAAAATAAATTACATGGGCAATTGCTAAGCGCGGATCATCAGCCCATTCCTTTTGAACAAGTTGACCCGGATAAAAGCGAATCACCACTAGGACTGCAATTCGAAGTGATGGAAGAAACCGTGGCCGGCCAGCCAAGCTTGAGGTTACTGATGAGCTATCGAAGTGATCGCTATAGTGATCAGCAAGTGGCGCAGATTTTACAGGTGACAAAGCAAACATTGGTGACCATGGCACACATAGAGTCGGCCGCAATGAGCTTTGAGGACGTGCTTAAATCAAGCTCTCGCCATGTCCATGATGGCAAGCTGAATCAATGAATATTATCAAACCATAAAAGAGAGAATTATGACGCGTTTATCTGGTCATCAATTAACATTAGGGTATGACCATCATACGGTGAGTGAAGGGCTTAACATCGACATTCCCGATGGCCAGTTTACCGTGATTGTTGGCCCTAACGGCTGTGGGAAATCCACCTTACTGAAAACCTTGTGCCGACTCTTAGCCCCCAAAGCGGGTGAGGTTCTCCTCGATGGCCAACGCTTGGCCAAGTTTGACGCCAAAGCCTTGGCTCGTGAGCTCGGTTTATTGCCGCAAAGTGCTCAGTGCCCCGATGGGCTTCGAGTGGTCGACTTGGTCGCTCGTGGCCGTTACCCTCACCAAAGTGCTTTTCGACAATGGAGTGAGCAAGATCAAGACGCGGTCAGCGAGGCCTTGGCTCTCACCAATCTAGAGTCGTTGTCCGAGCGCCCCGTGGATGCTTTGTCTGGCGGTCAGCGGCAGCGAGTGTGGATTGCCATGGTGCTGGCTCAGCAGACGCCGATTTTACTGCTCGATGAGCCGACGACGTATTTAGATATCACTCATCAAATTGAGTTGTTAGAGCTGTTTAAACGTTTAACCACGCAATCAGGCCGAACCTTGATAGCGGTGCTGCACGATCTCAATCAAGCCTGTCGGTATGCCGATCATTTAGTGGTGATGGCCAATGGTCAAGTGGTGGACACTGGTGCGCCTAAAGACATCATTACTCAAGATTTGGTTGAAGAGGTCTTTGCGTTACCCAATGTGATCATTGACGATCCGATCAGTCATACTCCGCTGATCGTGCCAAAAGGGCATGGGCAGTGACAACGTTTGCCGCGTCTGCGCCGCAAGTCATAAGCGGTAAGCCAAAAATGGCTTGGTCGAAGTTACAGGCCAAGGGTCGGGTTTGGTACCGGCTTGGCGGGGTGGCGATTTACGCACATAAGATTAGCGAGCCAGTTAAAAGTGTTGAACACGCTGCTTTGCCAAGTCCGATTGCTGACGCGCCGTTTGTTCGCCAGCAAGAGTTTTTAGCAGGGCGAAAGGCGGCCGATAAGGCGCTAAAAGCGATCAACATCGATGCGCCGATGTTGCCGATTGGCGATCACAGAAGCCCGTTATGGCCAGAAGGGGTTACAGGCTCAATCAGTCACAAAGGCGCGTGGGCCATTGCTTGTGCACAAAGACAAGACGTGCGTCAATATCTCGGGGTTGATATTGAACAGCCTCTGTCAGTTGGCGTTGCCAACGCCATTGCCACGGTGTGTGCCGATGACGATGAGCGGGCGTATTTGTCGCGCCATGTGCGTCTTGTGCTGGGGGATAAGGCGTTCCACGATGTGGGCGGGGACAATGACTGGGCTTTGCTCATCACAGCGTTGTTTTCTGCCAAAGAAAGTTTGTTTAAAGCCGTGTACCCAGCAGTAAATCAGTATTTGGAATTTAGTGATGCGAAGCTGATTGCTTGGCAGCAAGAGGCTCAGGTGATGTGGTTTGCGTTTCAGCCTCAGTGGTCAACCCTGGCGAAACGAGTTTGGCCGGTGTATCTCGGTCAGCGACATGGCCTGGTGGTCAGTTTGGCAAAGGGCGATAGGCCAAGTGAATAAAAGTTAACAGGACACTCACCCTTATTCTTAAACTAGCAAGGCAAACCTCAGTGTTTGCCTTGCGTTTTTTATGGTCGACTTTAGCTCACAGCTCACGCCAGTTCCCTTAATAATCCACGCGCCGCGTGATTTTCCCGTTGTTCATATGCACAGAACTGTCACACATGTAATCAATGGTATTGGGGTCATGGCTGACTAGGATCATGGTCAGTTGATGTTGCTGCTTGAGGTCGTTGAGCAAGTTTAAAATCTCGGCTTGAACGGACATATCCAGGGCAGATGTCGGCTCGTCGAGTAATAAGAGTTTGGGTTTTAACAGTAAAGCTCGCACAATGGCCACGCGTTGACGCTGACCGCCAGAGAGTTGATGCGGATAGCGTTCGAGCATCGCAGGTGATAAGCCGACTTGCTCAAACAAGACACAAATCTCCTTTCGTCGCTGCGCTTTAGGTAGCCCTTTTAACGGCTCTGACAAAGTGCGATATAGCGTGTGCTTAGGGTGTAAAGAGGCGTAAGGGTCTTGAAAGACCATTTGCACATCTTGTCTCAATTGACCTTTAAAGACTTGTTGCGGCTTTAAATTATGACCGGCTAGCGTGATGTCACCTTGCCAGTGAGGGTTAAGCCCAGCCAATACCCAAAGCAGTGAAGATTTGCCACAGCCCGATGGTCCGACTAAGCCAAAGCACTGGCCGGATTCGACCGTCAGTGAGACTTGGTGAACCACGGTATTGCGTTGCTGGCCATTGACATGAGTGACACTCACGTTCTGTAGGTTAACGGCTGACATAGTTATTCTCCAAAGCGTCGCGATTTAACACCGGTAGGGGCTTGCCACGTTTTTCAAGATGCGGTTGGCAAGACCATAGCGTTTTGGTGTAAGGATGGTTGGCCGTTGGCAGTTGGTCAGCAGGTAACGCGTCTAAAATCTGGCCCTGATACATGACTAAGACGCGATCGCAGTAATTCGCGACTTGTTGCAAGTCATGGCTTATCAGTAATAAACCCATATTGCGCTGCTCAGTCAGGCGGTAAATCAACTCGAGAACTTGATCGCGCATCACGTGATCTAATGCCGAGGTCGGCTCATCGGCAATCAGTAATTTAGGTTGGTTTATCAAGGCAATTGCCAACATCACGCGTTGGCCCATGCCTCCGGATAACTGATGAGGGTAGTTATTTGCCAGTGTTTTGACCTTGGGTAAGCCGACTGCCTCGAGCATGTCATACACCCGCTCTCGTCGCTCTGCTCGGCGCAAGGTTTGATGTAATTTTAACGGTTCTTCAACTTGCTTAAACAAGGTTTTTGAGGGGTTGAGGGCATATTTAGGGTCTTGCAACACCATGGCAACGTCGCGGCCGCGGACACCTTGCCATTGCCTTTCATTCATTGTCAGCAAGGGCGAACCTAACAATTGCGCTTGGTCGGCTTTGGCCTGGCACACCGAGGGCAGTAACCCCATCAAGGTTTTGGCTGTGAGGGACTTACCCGACCCCGACTCGCCGACTAAGGCAACGCGTTCGCGACCTAAGGATAAAGAAAAACCGTCGACGAGTTTGTCACCGGATGGCAGTTGTATCGAGAGGTTATCGATGTCGATAAGAGGATTAGTTTGCATGACGAGGATCCAATTTGTCGCGTAGGCCATCGCCTAATAAGTTAAAGGCGAGACTGGCGAGTAAAATAGCGCACCCCGGGACAGCGGCGACCCACCAATGATCAAAAATAACTCGGCTGCCACTGGCGACCATTGAGCCCCATTCTGCCGTCGGTGGTTGCACGCCCATACCGAGA
The DNA here is from genome assembly GCF_040957575.1 of Vibrio sp. HB236076. Taxonomy (NCBI): domain Bacteria; kingdom Pseudomonadati; phylum Pseudomonadota; class Gammaproteobacteria; order Vibrionales; family Vibrionaceae; genus Vibrio; species Vibrio sp. HB236076. Next base: position 2,011,991 of record NZ_CP162601.1, on the reverse strand, counting down.
AACCCAAGCCCCGCCGCGGCTAAAATGATACCGCCGAGGTTGAGCGCCGCGCGCACAATGGCACTGGGCAAACACAAGGGCAGTATATGCCCAGCAATTAAGGGGATCCCATGAATGCCTTGCATTTTAGCGGCTGCAAGATAATCACTTTTTCGCAGTGCTAAGGTCTCGGTACGTGCTTGACGCGCGAACGAAGGCCAACTGGTAAAGGCAAGCGCCAAAGCGCCATTCATTAAACTGGGGCCTAAAATAGACACCAGAGCCAAGGCGATCACTAGGCTTGGCAGTGACATGACAATATCGGTAAACCGCATCAAAATACGCTCAATCCATCCGCCAAAGTAACCGGCACAAATACCAATCAACAGTCCCGTTGGCACCGTTAATACGATCACCAAACTGACCAGGATGAGAGTCGGTCTGGCACCATAGAGCACACGGGTAAACAGATCTCGGCCGAAACGGTCGGTACCAAACCAATGTTGGCTACTCGGGGGCAGTAAACGCTGGGAAATGTCTTGGGCATTGGGGTCAAAATGACTCAGCCAAGGAGCAAATAGGGCAATAAACACCAACAAAGCAACCAAAACGCTGCCGATGGTGAAGGTATTCAAGCGTGGAGCGGCTCGATAGAAATCAGAGATAGACATATTAACGCGTCCTCGGATCGACCCAACGCGTTAACGCATCCGCGATGGCATTGAGTAAGATGAAACAAGTACCGATGAGCAAGGTCGGGCCCAGTACCGCAGAAGTATCTGAGGCAAATAGGGCACTGGTCAGGTAGCGGCCAAGCCCTGGCCAAGCAAAGACCGTTTCTGTCAATACGGCGCCTTCGAGCAAACTGGTGTAAGACAAAGCCAGAATGGTAATTAAAGTGCCCAAAACATTGGGAAAGATATGAATAAAGACAATACGCCAGCGGCTAGCCCCTTTGGCTTTGGCCAGTAAAATGTACTCTTTATTGCTCTCTTCAAGCATGGCAGCGCGCAACAATCGGGTGATAGAAGCCATCGATAGCAAGGCCAACACGGCCACGGGAAGCCATAGGTGAGCAAAAGCATTACCTATGATGTCAAGGTCGCCAGTGCGCAAGGTATCCCAAAGAACAAATCCGCTGTCAAACGCCATGGTATAAGTATAAATATCGTCAAGACGACCAGGGCCTGCCGACCAATGCAGTTTGGCGTAGAACAACAATAAGCCCAACAAGCCGAGCCAAAAAACCGGTACTGAATAGCCGAGTAAGGATATCAATCGTGCGAGATGGTCGAGCACACTACCGGGCTTATACACAGCGAGTATCGCCAAACTGATGCCGAGTATGGCGCCCAGTAGCATCGCAACGGTTGCCAGTTCAATCGTCGCCGGAAAGGCCTGCTTTAAATCTTCTAACACCGGTTGTTGAGTGATCTGTGAAACCCCCAAGTCCCCACGCAGTAATTGACCGACGTAGTGACTAAATTGCACCACAAGTGGTTGATCCAGACCGAGCTCTGCTCTGGCTTGTTGATAAGTGGCCTCACTGGCGTGGTCGCCAACCAGTTGTAATGCAGGATCAATCGGCGCAGCTCGCGACAGTAAGAAGGTGAATATCAACAGGCCAATGATGGTTAACGCAAACGACGCTAACCCGGTGAAGGCTTGTTGAAGACGCAAAAAAAATGGATGCCGACGTGATAAAAAGGGCTGGTGTTGATCACCAGCCTTGGATTGGTATTGTGTCATTATTTTGATACGTTTTGATAGTAAACCATGTCAGGCGTAATGCCCTGAACGTAACCTTGGATGTTGTCACGCAATGCGACTAACTTCTTGTTTTGCAAGCCGACAACAAAAGGTGATTGAGCGCGAACCTCTTTTTGAATGGATTCATACATCTCAGTGCGTTTCACGTCGTCGGTTTCAGCGCGAGCGGCTAAGGTTGCTTTACTGATAGCAGGGATATGCCAATTGGCGCGCCAAGCGAGGGTTTTACTGCCGTTTTCTGGGTTGTAAGCAAACGCCGACGCATTGGTATTGGGATCAAAATAATCGGGGCCCCAGGCGGTGACGGTCGCTTGATACTGATGAGATTTGACATCCGTAGCGATTTGGCTACTCACACCGGGGATGAGCTCAACGTCAATACCGGCTTTGGCAAAACTCGCTTGCAGGGCTTGCGCAATGTCTAAGTAAGGAGGCTGGTTACTGACGGCAAGAGTGAAGTGAGGGTTTTTTATTCCAGCGTTAGCAAGGATCTCACGCGCTTTTTGTGGATCGTACTGATAAGGCTGATCGGTCAATGCACCTTTAAAACCCTGAGGTAAAAACGATTGCTGAACTTGGAATTGACCGTGCATCAAATCTTCTGCAATGCCTTGATAATCAAACGCCCAACGTGCCGCCTGCCAAAACTCTGGCTTGCCCAAATCAGGGTTATCGCGGTTGTCTGCGTTAAACATCAAGTAATACAAAGAGGCATAAGGCAGTGCGAGGGTTTTCACGCCGTCTTTTCCTTGTAGCGATAAGAACTGATCGGAGCCGAGATTGCGAATGATGTCCGCATCGCCCTGTTCAAGCAACAATTGACGTGTTGCGGCATCCGGGACATTTTTCAATAACAAGTATTGGCTTTTCGGTGCCCCAGCCGGTGAACTGGCATTGGCTTCCATCAGAAGGGCTTGGTGAGGAACGTACTTGCGGATTTTGAAAGGGCCGCTGCCCGCAGAATGGGTGTTGAGCCACTGGTGGCCAAGATCGCCGTCTTTTTCATGCGTCAACACCGTTTTTTTATCGACGATAGACGCCGCAGGAGCCGACAGTAAACTGAGGACAAAAGAAGGACCGACATCGGCATCCCAAGTAATGCGCAGCGAGTGATCACCGGTTTTGATGAGATGTTGGTCGACGTTGTCTGGGGTCCAGCCAAGCTGAGTCAAAATAAAGGAAGGGGCCAGATTGAGTTTTACCACACGTGCGAGGCTGAAAATGACATCATCTGCAGTCAGTGGATTTCCAGAAGCAAAGTTCGCATTATCGCGTAAGTTCATGTCAATACTGTGAGCGCTTGTCGTCCAAGTCGTGGCCAACGTTGGCATGAGCTCAGTGGGATTTTGTGGATTAGATTGAACTAAGCGCTGATAGAGGTTGGTAAAACTTTGTACTGATGTTAGCTCGAAACCTTGAGCGGGGTCGAGACTGGTGACATCATCCAAAGATTGTGCGACCACTAAGGTATTATCTGGGGTTTTGGCCAGTAAATTGGCGCTAAATGAGGTACTGACTGCCAAGGCCAACACAGACAAAGAACGAGCTAAGGGCATCGCTATTTCCTTATTTAATTGTAACAAATTATTAAAAGTAACCAATTAATAATGTGATAACAAGCACATAAAGAGTTTTAGCCAAAAGAATAGATAGATCAAAAAAATATAACTTATTTGATATTAACAATAAATAACGATAAAAGCGGTTTCGTGTGGGGGGAATCGGCGGCAAAGTGAAACGAAAAAGCGACGCAGGCTTGGTTTAGGAGCACTCTTTACGTTGTCGAAAGAGTGCTCCTCCTGCCAAGGTGTTTACTGGCTCAATTCGCTGGCTAATACGCGATTGAGTCTACCAGCGGCTTCAATCAACTCTTCAGGCGTGCCATTGGTGAAGTTCAATCGCAAGGCGCTCGGTTGATTTTCTGGATCCGAATAAAAGACGGGACTTGGCACAACCGCGACGCCTTCAGCAAGCAGTGTTTTCGCCAGCGCAAAGGTGTCACATGGCGGTAAGGTTAACCAGACAAACATTCCGCCTTCAATGGCATCGAGTTGACATTGTGCTGGCAAATCTTGGCGCAATGCTGCGAATAGGGTCTCGTAGCGGGCTTGGTATAAATGGCGAATTTTTTCTAAGTGCTCAGGAAACCCTGGGTTGGATAGCAAACCAAGTAAGATGGCTTGCATCGGTACGCTAGAGTGTAAGTCTGCCCCTTGTTTAACTTTAATCATCGGGTCGAGAAAATCAGACTTTCCGGTGACAGAGCCAAGGCGCAATCCCGGCGAAGCAATTTTAGAAAATGAACGCAGTACAATCGCTTGTTGAGGACAAAATTCAGAGACTAAAGGTAAAAAATCACCTTGAAAACGCAATTCACGGTAAGGGACGTCTTCGACAAAGGCGACGTTGTATTGTTGGCACAATGCGGCGACGGCTTGACGAGTATTGAGATCCCAACTGATCCCGGTTGGGTTGTGAAAATCGGGAACCGCGTAAAATAGCTTGGGCTTTTGAGTGCTAAAGACGGTTTCTAGTTGTGCTAAGTCTGGGCCGGTCGGCGTTTGGTCGACGGTAGCGATATTGGCTTGTGCTAAACCAAAGACTTGCGTGGCTCCAAGGTAGCTTGGTGCTTCCATCACAACGACATCGCCTGGGTTAATGTAAGCACGAGCGATCAAATCAAGTCCTTGTTGTGAACCTGTGGTAATCATCACTTGGTGATCGTCTGGCAAAGTGAAGTAATCGCGCAGAAAAGTGATAAGAGGCGCATAACCCGCCGTTGAACCGTACTGAAAAACGTCAGGGGAGGTGATCAATGCTTCAATTGAGCCTTTCATCAGTTCAATCGGAAACGTATCTTCATCGGGTAACCCGCCGGCTAAAGAAATGACATTGTCATTATTGACAGCGGCGAGAATCTCACGAATGTAAGATGAAGGGATGCGTTTTAGCGATGTTGCAATTTCCATGGCAGTTCCTGAACGGTGAAAGGCAAAAAATAGTGGCAACTATCATAACGGCTCTTGCTGAAAGCGATGTGTCCATTTATGCTATTGTCTTTGTCCATTTATGCGATTTCATCATGCCTTCTCTTCACCGTTCTCGGATCAACGACGCGTTATACGAAATACACAAAGACATCGCAAAGCCGTTATCCGCGGCTTATTTAGCTAAGGTGTCGGCTTATTCAGAGGCGCATTTTCACCGAGTATTCAAACAAGTGGTGGGCGAGAGTGTCCATCAGTATGTGCGCCGTGTCCGCATGGAGTTTGCGGCGAATCAGTTGATGTTTGACGGTGAGGCCAATGTCGATGAGATTGCTCAAAAATGCGGTTTTTCATCATTATCTTCATTCAGTCGCGCGTTCAAGGCGACGTTTCATGAAACGCCGGGCCAATGGCGTCAGTCATCAGAGAATCATCGCGTGCCGCTGAGTTTTCGCTTGGATGAGGATAAAGCCCGCCACTACCAAGTCCAGGTGCAAACGCCACTGCCAAGGCCTTCTGTGGTGTTTACTCAACCGCAAATGATGGCCTATGTTCGTCACCGGGGCTACGATCGCGGCATACGTCAAGCCTGGCATCAGCTTTTAGAGTGGGCAGAGCAAGAGCAGCGTTCAGTGACCACTCAAATTGGCTTACATCATTCCAACCCGGCCTGGGTGGCATTAGAACATTGTCATTACGTTGCCTGTATTGCGATTGATAAGCCGGTACGGGTTCGAGGTCAAGTTAATCAACTGATTATCCCCGGAGGCCGACATGCGGTTTTTCACCTTGCCGGAAAGTATGGCGATATGCTGCCAAAGATTGGCCAAATCTTGTCGCAATGGTTACCGCAATCCGGCTTTAAATTAGCAGCCACTCCCGCTTATGCTTGCTATCAAACCAATCACTTCACCGATCCCGATGAGCGCTTTGAACTCGATTTTTATTTGCCCATTACCGGATACTAATCCGATTGCATTATAAAAAAGACAGCGAGTGGCTTAGCTATTTGTTATGCATTTAAGTGCCTATGAGTGGGCTAAAAATAACCGTTAAGCTCAAACTTTGAATGGTGCGTAAACGATTGCGCTCACATATTTGCGACTTAAATATAATAATCAATACAAATATCACCCGATCGTCACATAAGCTTAATCAAGTTGGACCAGTCTTATGGCGCGTTATAAAAATAAGACTTCCACGCAAGGAACGATTAAAAACTAAACTTGGATTAGCTTGGAGATTACGATGATTTTCCCTGAATTTAAAAAGCGTACGCTCGCGAAACTGATTGCAGCATCGCTTTTGGTTACCCCACTGGTTGGGTGCCTAGATGGCGACGATGATGATGACACAACCGAGGAAACGGTCAGTGCCGCCTTTACGTTACAACTTTTACACGTTTCAGATATTGATGGTTCCAATTCTGATGCGCTGGCAAACGTTGGTAATTTTGCCAGCAACCTGGCCGCACTAAAAGCCGATTACCCAGACAACACACTGTTTTTAAGTTCAGGGGATAACTACATTCCAGGCTCTGTCTATGATGCAGCGGATGATGATTCCATGGCCGATGTGTCTAGTATCAACGTACCTGGCGTGGGTCGTGCCCACATTGCTTGGCTCAATGAAATGGGCTTACAAGCTTCTGCCGTTGGTAACCACGACCTCGATGGTGGCACGGCAGAATTTGCTTCAATCATTGCTCAAGAAACCGATGATGAGAGCGGTAATACCTATATTGGCGCTGATTTTCCATACCTAAGCGCCAATATGGATTTTTCTGCTGATGAGAATACCGCTGATTATGTCGTTGATGATATTCAACTTGCCAGTAATATCCCCAATAGCTTAGCGTCTTCAACCATTATTATTGTCGATGGTGAAGCGATTGGTATTGTCGGTGCCACCACGCCAACCGAAGAAGACATTACTTCAACGGGCGATGTGACTGTCACTCCAGAGAGTGATGACACTACGGAACTTGCCGCGATCATTCAAACCGAGGTTGATGCTTTAATTGATCAAGGTGTCAACAAGGTGGTTCTATTAGCGCACATGCAAACCATTTCGGTTGAGCAAGAGCTCGCGACGTTGCTTTCTGGTGTTGACATCATTGTGGCCGGCGGTTCGAACACACTGCTCGCGGATTCCACCGACCGTTTGTTAGACGGTGATACCGCGGCAGATGATTACCCGTTATTTTATCAAGATGTTGATGGCAATGATGTGGCGCTGGTCAACGTTGATGGTGACTATAAATACCTTGGTCGATTGGTGATTGGTTTTGACGAAGACGGTCAAATCATTACCAGCACGGTCGATGCTGATGAAAGTGGCGTGTATGTCAGTGATGATACCATGGTCGCAGAGCTTGGCGGCGCAGCCAACACCGAAGTGGATACGGTAACCGACGCCGTTAGCGACCTATTGCTAGAAGCGGAAGGCAACATTTTTGGTCATACCGACGTGTTCATCAACGGTATTCGCGCACAAGTTCGCTCCGAAGAAACCTCGCTTGGCGACCTGACGGCTGATGCCAACTTGTGGTATGCGCAGCAAGAAATCTCTGACGTGCAAGTGTCGATCAAAAACGGTGGTGGTATTCGCGCCGCCATTGGTTATTACGAATACCCCGCAGGTTCAACCAATGCCGATGATCTTGAGTACTACCCACCGGCAGCCTATGACGCCGCTGGTAAAGCGGAAGGGGACATCTCACAGTACGATATCCAAACGGCGTTGTCGTTTAACAACGAACTGGCTGTGATTGACGTCACCGCGGCAGAGTTAAAAGACCTGGTTGAGCACGCCGTGGCAGCAACCGTATCCGGTGATGAAACTGTTACTGCTGGTCAATTTGGTCAATTTGCGGGCTTGAATTTTACCTATGACCCGAGCTACACCGCGATTGCGACGACACTGGGTGATGACAATACTTACACAGTGGATACCGAGGGCGAACGTGTACGTGAGTTGGTCGTGGGTGATGATGTTGTTGTGAGTGATGGTGTAATACAAGGCGATGAAACTCGCAGCTTTAGTGTTGTGACTCTAAGTTACCTACTTGAGCAAGGCGATGGTTATCCGTTTAGCTGTACTTACAATGGCACCTATTGTACCGATGCCACTTACTTAGCTGGTAATGACGATCAAGCCGCGATGACAGATATTGGCAATGCTGATTTTGCCGATGCCGGTACCGAGCAAGATGCACTGGCAGAGTACTTAGCAGCGTTCTACCCAGATGCGGATAACGCCTTTGATATCGCTGATGACATCTTTGATTCAAGTGTCGTTGATGAGCGTATCATTCGCGACGACAGCACAGAGTAAAGATTGACGCTTAAAACCACCCTATACACTAGGGTGGTTTTTTTTGTCTCAAATTTCCAGATTTGTATATTAATCACTCACAAATAGTCGAAATTTCAATCACTTTGACTATCAAGGAAGACAGTAATGAAAATGACACCTTTAGCCATCGCGGTCGCGGCTAGCCTACCGCTATCTGCTCATGCCGAGTTGATGATCACCGAATACGTTGAAGGCAGTGGCAATAATAAAGCCATTGAACTTTATAACGCGGGTAGCAGTGACCTTGACCTTTCCACCTATTCACTTTCCCGCTACAAAGATGGCGATGAAACCCCCACAGCAATGGTTTCTTTAAGTGGGACATTAAGCGCCGGTGAGTTACTTGTTGTTTACAACAGTTCCGCGGATTTTACCTTAAGCGATGATATCAATACACTGGCGACGTCGACCCTGTATCACAATGGCGGCGATGCCGTTGGTCTGTTTGATGGCGAGACGTTAGTCGACATTGTTGGGGATGTGCCAACAGAAAGCGGTTGGGGCAAAGAAGAAACACTGAGAAAAATCAGCCTCACCGCTGCGACGAGTTATGATGCCAATAATTGGCAAAGTTACGATCAAGATACCTTTGATGGCTTGGGAAATCTTGATGTTGAGGAGACAGAAGAACAAGAGGTCGTTGGCATTGAAACCACCATCATGGCCATCCAAGGCTCGGATTGGAGTTCACCGCTGATTGCCGATGACGCCTATGAATCAGAAGACTATTACCAAGTGACGGGGGTGGTGACGGCGATTCAAACGACCGCCTTAGGCAACGACATCGCTCAAGGTTTCTTCTTACAAGATGTCGATGGCGATGGAGATGCCACCACTTCAGATGGTTTGTTTATCGAATCGGACAGCAGTGAGATAGCCCTTGGCAATACCGTCACTGTGACCGGCAAAGCCTATGAAAACTACGGTTGGACACAGCTAATCGATACCACAATTAATGCCATTGAAGACACTGATGTCAGCGTTGAAGCGGTCGATTTGGTGATGGCAGACAGTGATGAAAGCTTTTCTCAAACGCTAGAGCGTCACGAGGGGATGTTGATTAATCTTACTGCTGAGCAAGAGATGCGTGTGACGCGTACTTACAGTTTTGATTATGATGCCTACCGATACAATATGGTGGCCGCTTATAACCGCGTCAATTTACATCCTAATCAAAATAATGTACCTGGCTCAGATGAGTCCGCTGCTCAAGCGGCGACGAATGCCGACTATCGCTTGTTTATCGAATCGTTTGAAGACGCTGACAACGGGGTAGTGCCTTGGTATCCAGACTTTCTGGTCGAGAGCTCAGTACCGATGGCGGATGGGACCACAACCAGTGATGATTATATTCGCGTTGATGATACCATCGATGGTTTGCAAGGGGTACTGGGTTACTCTTACAGTGAGTACCGACTTTATGTGACCAATGAAGCGACCAGCGACACCTTCATTCACAATAATGATCGCACCACGTCACCTGAGGTTATTGATGGTGATCTTCGCGTTGCCACGTTTAATGTACTCAACTATTTTAACTCGCCATTTGGCGGTGCGCAAAACCCTTACGGCGATAATCGCGGCGCAGAAAGTGCAGAGGAGTTTAGCCGTCAGGGAACCAAAATAGCCAAAGCGATTGTGGCGCTGGATGCAGATATTGTCGGTTTGATGGAAATCGAAAACAACGGCTTTGGTGAGGATTCTGCTATTGCTGATCTCGTGACTAAGATCAATGCACTCATTGAGGATGAAGCGGATCAATACGCGTATATCTCGAGTGATGATTACGATTATATTGGCACTGATGCCATCACCAATAACGTTATCTTTAAACCCAATGTGGTAACCCTTGATACGTTCCGCGTTATCGCGATGCCAGAGCAGCATGCGACAGAAGGGGAAGATGTTGATAACTATCAACGCGATGCCATTACCCCTACCTTTGAAGTGAACGCCACTGGCGATTTGGTCACGGTGTCGGTCAATCACTTTAAATCAAAAGGGTCAACGTGTTGGGAAGACGTTAACTTACAAAATGAAGAGGATGTCGATAACCAAGGCAGCTGTGAAAACTTGCGGGTCTCCGCCGCTCAGCACCTCGGTGAACAAATGGCGCAGATTGATGGTTACAAGCTGATCATGGGCGATCTTAACTCATATGCCAGTGAAGATCCGATTTTGTTGTTAACCGAATTGCCCGATGGTTACACAGTCACGCCAGCGCGCGATACCTTTGTTGGTGATGAAGCAATGGATGGCAGTGATCCTGAAGCGCTTAGTGACGCATTTGGTTATGTGAACGTCATCAAACAGCAACACCCGGAGTCATACAGTTATTCTTACGATGATTACCTTGGCACACTGGATTATATTTTAGCGGATGCTGATACGGCGAGTGTCATCGTTGATGCGATGGATTGGAACATCAACGCGTCTGAGTCAACCTATGTCGATTACACCACAGAGTACTCTGGTGACTTGACTAAATATGACGATATGTATCGCTCCTCCGATCACGACCCAGCGGTGGTGGTATTCTCTTTTAGCTCGGATGAACAAGCCCAGCCGGTCACGCCTCCGTCAGAGCCGATTAACCCGCCAGCAGGTGTTGAAGAGCGCCCAACAGCAGCGATGCTCAATGAGCCGTTAAGTGTGCTGTTCGATTTGACGGTCTTGGGGGATTTTCAGCTCCATACGGGAGACAGTGTTATTTTGACGGCCTCGAAACAATCTACGGTTAGCGCCTTTGCTGCAACTGATGAGGACTCGAGCAGTCAAGTTACTTTAACAGAAGAGTTGATTGAGCAAGGGTGGGTCAGTTTATCGACGACCATGACCGAAGAGGGTGACTATACCTTGACCAAGCAAATCTCAGGTACCGATGGCGATTACGAGTACGAAACGGCGACCATCACCGTTGCCGAAAGCACAACGACCACAACCGACAGTAGCTCAGGAAGTTCGGCCGCCAGTTCGAGCTTATGGGGCTTAGTGCTGATGTCTGCTTTGGCACTGTGGCGTCGACGTCGCTAGGTCAGGATCGCTCCTTATTACTGTAATGACACAAAGCGCAGCCTCGGGCTGCGTTTTTTTTTGTTTTTGGTTCAGAAAATGAAAACAACTTGAACGACCGTTCAAGTTGTGGTTGAATGAACGTTCAACTACAAGGAGTTTTACTATGCTTAAGTTCTTTTTTCACCACACGCCCAACCCAATGAAAGTGGCTCTGTTTCTTGAAGAAACGGGCTTGGACTTTCAACTTGTCCCGGTTGACACCTTAAAAGGCGATCAACACACTCCAGAGTTTCGTCTTATCAACCCCAATGGGAAAACCCCTGCGATTGAAGACGATGGTCAGCGTGTGTTTGATTCCAACGCGATTTTGATGTATCTGTCGGAAAAAACCGGTCAGTTAGGCGGTAAAGCGGAAGATAGAGCAGAGCTGCTGTCGTGGATGATGTTTATCGCCACGGGTCTTGGTCCGTATTCTGGTCAATGTGTTCACTTTCGACACGCCGCGCCTAAAGAAGGATTAGAGTACGCCGTAAACCGATACTTGCGTGAAGCGCAGCGTCATTACGAAGTACTCGATGCCCACCTTGAAGGCCGAGCGTTTATTGTCGGTGACGAATACACCATTGCCGATGTTGCTGCGTGGGGATGGATTGACAAAGCGCCGGTCGTACTCGGTGAAGAGGGCTTGGCGCCTTACCCAAATCTGGCGCGTTGGTTTGAATCAATCAATGAAAGGCCGGCTGCGAAGCGAGCCCGCGATATTGCCAAGGGGATTGAATTTAAAACCGAGTTTGACGAAGAAGCGCGTCGCGCCTTTTTCCCATCTAACTACCCAAAATCATAGTTGATGGCGTTATCTGACCAACCATGCCGCACCTGATGCGGCATGGTTGATTTACGCGTTAGTAAGGTAGGGGAGTTACTTTGTTTGGACTTGATGGAGATGCACATCGAGTTGTTTGAAAGGAATTTTGATTCCGTTCTCATCAAAAGCTTGCTTAATCGCTAAGTTCATATCCCAATATACAGCCCAATAGTCTTGGCGATTCACCCACGGGCGGGCAATGATTTCAATTGAAGAATCATTTAAGGCACTCACGCCGATTTTGACTGCTGGGTCAGAGTGTACTCGCGGATCACTTTCAATCACTTGCTTGATGACTTGTTGTGCCAGGTTCAAATCACATTGATAAGAGACGGCAAAAGTAAAATTAATTCTCCGAGTATCGAAGTGGGATACATTGGTGATCGGCTTTTTTAAAATGGATGAGTTCGGCACCACAATCAAGCGATTGTCACCGGTCTTTAACAAGGTCGAAAACACTTGAATGTTTTGTACAGTACCAGAAACGCCAGCGGCCTCGATAAAATCACCAGATTTAAACGGACGCAGAACAATAATCAAAATACCCGAGGCAAAATTGGCTAGCGAGCCTTTTAAAGCCAGTCCTACCGCTAAACTCGCCGCACCGAGTACCGCGATCACAGAGGCGGTATCGATACCGACCTTGCTCAAGACAGCGATCAGCACAAACGCCATCAAGCCGTAATAGGTAACATTGCGTACAAATCCACTGATGGTTTTGTCGACATTTTTTCGTTCTAACCAGTGGGCCAAGTGTTTAGTTAATAGTTTGGCAAGCAAATTACCAATAATAAAAATCACAACAGCAGCAATAATATTGATGCCGTAGTGAACAATTAAAGGGGCGCTATTGAGAAAAAAATCACTCGCCTGAGTTATCGGTGATTCGGTCATGTTTGTTCTCCTAACAAAGTCATACTCCATTATCAGAGATAATCGACTGAAATGACAACTATTATTCGTTTTAAAGCGCGATTATTCCCCCGTGAGTGACACAATGTGAGCCCGAGTTAAAACGTCAGTGTGTTTACTGACAAGAGTGTTACTCACGGTAGCCACTATTGCCCCGTTAATGAATGTTAGGGGCAGAGGGCTATTGCTTGATCTCGGCGAGAATATCGAGCGCCGTCAATCTATCTTGGTGATGATACATATCATTGGTAAACATGAGCTCGTCGATGGCAAGCGTGTTAAGCAATTGCTCAAGTTTGTGGCGAATACTGATAGGGCCACCACAGACATTGAGGCTTAAAAAGTCATCGACGAAAGCGCGCTCTTGTTCGGTCCATAAACCTTGCATCGAATCGACAGGCGGTTTTAACCACAAGCCTTCCCCGCGCAGCAAGGCCAAAATACGTTGCTTTTGTGTGCTGCTTAAATATTGTGCTTGTTGATCGGTTTGGGCGGCGACCAAGGGAAGTGCCACCATGACATAAGGCTTTGATAAGTGTTCCGAAGGCGTAAAATGTTGACGATACACATCGACCGCTTGGTATACATAGCGCGGAGCAAAATGGCCGGCAAAGGCATAAGGCAAGCCTTTTTTAGCCGCTAGCTTGGCACTAAATAGGCTAGAGCCCAGCAGCCATATCGGCACTTGACTATTTTCACCAGGGTAGGCACGAACGCTTTTCCCCGCTTGATGCGGGCCAAGTAAGGTCTGCAACTCGGTGACTTCTTGCTCAAAGCGGTCGGCTCGGCTTGGGTCACGGTTAAGAGCTTGGCTGGTCGAGGCATCGCTGCCCGGAGCACGGCCAAGGCCAAGATCAATGCGATTGGGGTGCAAGCTGTCGAGAGTGCCAAATTGTTCAGCGACGACCAAAGGGGCATGATTTGGCAGCATGATCCCGCCAGAGCCAACGCGAAGGTGCTCAGTGTGATTGGCAACGTGCCCAATCAGTACAGCAGTTGCTGAACTGGCGATACCTTGCATATTGTGGTGTTCGGCAAACCAAAATCGATGAAAGCCGAGCTGATCGGCGTGTTGGGCGTACTGAGTACTTTTTTTTAACGTGTCGGCAAAGTGTTCATCTTGGCGCATCGAAGACAGTTCAAGTAATGAAAAAGGGATGGTGTTGAGTGACGTCATAAAACCTAGCTGATGTTTAGCAAATAATATTGCAAGGTGTGAATGTGCATTGATGAGTAAAACTACCACGCTTACCCGATGAGAAAAACCCGCAAGAGAGGCATCAGTGTGTTGATAATTTAGCATGAACGCCGTCTGCTTTGGCGAGCAAATTGATTGTTGCCGGGGGCTTGGCGTAAACTGAGCGTTTTTATTATGGGGACAGTCATGCATATTGGTTTTGATTTTGGCACTGCGAATTGTTCAGTAGCAACCATGGTGGGTGATGTTGTACAACGGGTTGCTTTGTTTGAGCAGCAATCTTATATGGCTTCGGCATTGGTGGCGCCAAACCGTGAATCCGTGTCTGAATACTTATTTCGCCACCGCGGTATTTCGCCAACCACCCCTGCTGGCCAACGTCTATTAGCAAGGGCTATCGCATTCAACAAAGAAGAAGACTTACCGATTGGCCCTGATGATGTCGATTTTGGTTTGCGTGCTTTTGAGCAGTACCTTCAGGACCCTCAAGAGGTGTATTACGTTAAGTCCCCCAAATCTTTTTTAGGCGCGATGGGGCTGGGCGAATTGCAATTGGCTTTTTTTGAAGATTTGGTTTGTGCTTTGATGGATAAGATCAAAACACAAGCTGAACAGTCGCTAAAAAGTGACATTAAGCAAGTGGTGATTGGCCGCCCGATCAATTTTCAGGGCCGAGGTGGCGAAGAGTCTAATCGCCAGGCGGAGTCGATTTTACGTCAGGCGGCAACGCGTGTTGGCTTTCAACATATTGAATTTCAATACGAACCTGTCGCGGCCGGGTTAGAGTACGAAGCCAATTTAGAGCAGGATCAAATCGTATTAGTCGTGGATATTGGTGGCGGGACAACCGATTGTTCACTGTTAAAAATGGGCCCTTCATGGCGCCACTTAAATGACCGACAGGCTTGCCTACTTGCTCACAGCGGTCAACGAATTGGTGGCAATGACTTGGACATTCAGCTCGCTTTTAAGCAACTGATGCCGACGTTTGGCTATAAAAGCTTGATGGAAAGTGGCCTTGAAATGCCCAATACACAGTTTTGGAACCCGATTGCCATTAATGATATTAGTGCTCAAAAGCGTTTTTATGCTCGTGAAAACGAAAAGGATCTCAAAGCGCTCATCAAACAAGCCCAGTCGCCGGAAAAACTCAAGCGTTTGTTGGCCGTACATCGCGATACGCTGGGTTATCAATTGGTAAAATGCGCTGAGCAAGCAAAAATCGCCCTGTCTGCACAAAGTGACACAGCGCTTGAGTGTACGGTCAATGGCGAATCACTGAACGTGGCAGTGACTCAACAAAACGCTTTTTCTGCTTTGCAGACGCCGATACAAAAAATGGTGCAACTGGTCGATGAGGTTAGACTACAGGCCCAGCACAAACCGGATGTGGTGTTTATTACCGGCGGCTCAGCGCGTTCTCCTTTTGTTCGTCAAGCCATCGAAAAGGCCTTGCCAGGGGTGCCTTTGGTCAGTGGTGATGATTTAGGCTCCGTCACTTCAGGTCTGGCCCGCTGGGCTAAACACTGCTTTGAGTGAGGCGGTGCTCAAGTAAGAGAAAAAACGATCAGCGCGGCAGTACTCAGTTAATGACTGTCAGTAAATCACTTGGTTACGACCTTGGCGCTTAGCTTGATAAAGCTTTTGATCGGCAAGGTGCATCCAATGCTCGAAACCTTGTGCATTGACGTGTTTGCAGTGCTGAATACCGATACTGACCGTATAATTAATTGGTGGATCCTTGCGTTTTATTTTTTCACGCAGTTGCTCTGCCAGTATATAAGCGCTGAATTGATTGATGTCGGGATACCATACTAAAAACTCTTCGCCGCCTACTCGTGCCACCCAGGCTTGTTTGGTGAGAATCGTGTGGATGTGTTGTGATAAATTTTGAATGACTTTATCGCCAGTAGTATGGCCGTGGACATCATTGATTTGTTTAAAATGATCAATGTCGATCATCATAATCACTCCCGAGTTTTGCGGCGGCAGTTGGGCGACTCGCGCGGCCATTTCACGGCGATTAATACAGCCAGTAAGAGGGTCAGTGATGGCCATTTGGTGGAAACTTTTGGCCAGCAAAGCACGCCGGCAGAGAAAAACCAGACTGTAGCTAAGGCCTACTAATGTGGTAAACGTCAGCGAGCTTATCAAGAAGGCGTTATGTGTCACGTTTTGTAGGTCTTGAGTGATGTCTTTTTCTACGACCTGAGCCCCCATTAAATCGCCCATTTGCCATTGTTGCTCTGGGGGGAGTTGTTGAATGCGGTTGTGACAATCAATGCAGGTCTTGTCGATGGCGTAAAAAGGCCAATAGGTTCGATGTAGTGAGCGGTCGGAATATTCTAACCGCGAAGTGATAAGTCCTTCTTGATGCTGCTCTTCTATTTGCTGCATTTTGGCAAACATGTCTTGATCTTTGGGGCCGCGCTTGATTGCTCGGCCGTAAAGTCCGATGACTTCTGAGTGCAAAGCGCCGCCATACAATTTATCTAACTGAGCGAGTTGTAAAGCTTGGGTGCGAAACAGCGCCGGATTGGGCAAAATACCTGGTGCGTATTGCTGCTCAAAATTCGAATAAGCTCGAATAAACCCCTGCGTTAAATTGACGACTTGGCTGCCTTGTTTCGTGGCATTCTCAATAACTTTTAACTCGGCTTGATGGGCGGTGATCTGAAACATTAGCAGGGCACACACAGTGGCAACAAAGAAAATGACCAAATGGCAAAATTTCGTAAACACACTCGGTGGGTGCAGCGGGTGAAACTCAGGTTCCATTAACTCACTCTTTTTTAGCGGACAGTAGCCAGTATCGATAAGGGAAGGTACCGATTAATACGTGCCTTACCTTGATGGTATAGTAACTTTAGCTTGGTTGCTTTTGATGTGGTTAGCAAGCGGGCGAGATGTGTATTATGCAACATTGCTAGCGGTCTCTCATTTTATTAATAATGCGTGAAATCTCTTAATTTTATTCAGTGGAGAACGAGGTGAAGTTTTGGCCTGTCTCATTCGCAGTAAGGCAATTGTCTTCTGAGCGAACAGTGATACACTGAGAGCAAGTTTTTGATGTTCACAGGAAAAAAAGATGAACCCAATTATTGCTTTACTCAAAAAACATCAGGTCAGTGATGAGCAGATCCGCGAAGTATTTGAAACCTTGACTCAAAACCCTTTGGCGGCCATGGCAACCATTAGTCAGCTCGGCTTACCCGAAGAGGATCTCAAAGCCTTGATGGGGCAGGTGATGCAAAACCCAGCATTAATCAAACAAGCGGTTGACGAGCTTGGCCTCGACTTTTCTAAAGTGGAAGCCGCTCAGCAGAAAATGCAAAACCCGAACGCTTAATTCTTCTCAGCACGAAAGATAAAAAAAATCCCCAGCGCCTAAAGAGGGCTGGGGATTTTTTATGCGTCTAAAAGCGTTGTCATTTTAGAGATGTTTGTCGTGGTGAACAACGGGGGGCTTTATACCTTAAAACGACTCAGGTGACTGCGCAATCGACGGTTAACTTCAGAGACTTTTTCGGTGGACGCTAATACCTCTTGACCGCTTTGAGTTAAGTGCTCTGCAATTTCTTTGATGCGATTGATGTTGCGGCTCACCTCTTCGGTTACCGCTCTTTGCTCCTCGGCGGCGGTGGCAATATTGGCATTGGAGTCTTCTAAGCCTGCGACTTGAACATTAATATCGCTAATGGTGGTCAACGCGCTTTGCGTGGTCGATACCGTATTATCGAACTGACCACGGGTGCTGTCCATCATTGTCACTACATTAGTGGCCCCGTGGTTTAAGCTATCAAGCATCTGGCTGATTTCTTGTGTGCTGGTCTGCGTGCGAGCGGCCAAGGCGCGCACTTCATCAGCCACCACGGCAAAACCACGGCCGGCCTCTCCAGCTCGAGCCGCTTCAATTGCCGCGTTCAACGCCAGCAAGTTGGTTTGTTCAGAAATACCCTGAATAACATCTAAGACCTGTGTGATCTGCTGTGCTTCTTCATTCATGTGGTGCGCTTGCTCTGATGCTTTGGTCAGTTCATTTGACAAACTACCCATGTCGTCAGCGGTAGCCGAAATCGACTGATGTGAGCTATTGGCAAGGCCGGTTAGTATTTGAGCTAAGTCAGCACCCGCTTGAGCACCTTTGGCAACAGATTCCGCGGTTGAGCTCATTTCGGTAACCGCAGAGGCAACTTGCTCGGTTTCACTTTGGTGGTTAAGCAATACCGTATGATTGTTTTGAGCGACGGACTCAGCACCGTTTAAGCCGAGGTCTATTTGTTTTGACGCCGTGGCAATATCTGTCACCAAGGCCTGTAAGTGAGCAATGAACAAGTTAATGGAACGCGCGATAACGGCTAAGTCGTCGTGGCCTTTTTCCGGCAGGCGGCGCGTCAGGTCGGCGTCACCGGAAGACAGATCTTGAGTTAACTCTCTCAGGGCAACAATTGGGCGATAGAGTAATGTCATCACACCAAACATGAGCACGCCGCCAATGAGGATAGAGCCAAGAGTAAACCACAGGCTGTTAGACAACTCTTGGCGCAAGGTCGCATATAGCGCGTCTTTATCGACGGCAATCAGCATTTCAAAGGCGCGGTGGCCTGCTAAGGTAATGGAGCTGAAGTAACCAACTTTATTGACCCCAGACATTTGGTATTCCACTTGTCCTTGGTCGTCTTGTTTAATACGCTGCTCTAAGACCGAGAGCTTGGGATCATAGTCGCTTAAGGGCGAACCAATCTGCTGGGCAACTGGGCTGGCGAGCACGTTGAGGTTTTTGTCGAGCAAGATGGCATAACCGCCTTTAAAGTCGACGTTATTGGCCATGTTCAATAGGGTGTCTAGGCTCAGGTCGCCAACCAATACACCGAGTAACTGACCTTGCTTTCTTACGGCAATCGAGAGGCTGATCACCGGTTTTTGAGTCACGCTGTCGCGATAGATTTCGCTTAACTGAATACCAGCAGACTGAGTGGCTAATTGATACCAAGGCCGAGTACTTGGGTTTAGCTGAAACGGACGATAGGTTGACAACTTTCCTTCTGCGCTCACCAATGTCGACTGTCCCTGGACGGCGAAGGCGAGGTTGGTGAAGTCTAAACTGTTGTTGAGGTTTTGTAATAACGGTCCGATGGACGTTCTATCCTCTTGTTGTGCGACCCATTGGCTAAGGGTTTTTAAACTGGTGACATGTTGCTCTAGCCAGGTACTGACGGCGCGAGACTCGTAGTTTAATGTTGACTGGCCTAGCGTGGTAATTTGTTGGTCAATTAAGGCCTTTTTTGACTGATAACTCAATAGTGATGAGCAGATAAGCGCGGCGGCTAAAATGACTAAAGCGCATAGGTTTAAACGGGTTTTAAATCCAAATATCATGGTAAAGACTCAGTAATGCATAGTTAAGATGGGCTTGGTATGCCCCTTATCAAAAAGCAGAAAATCGGTTTCTAACAAGGGTCATGGGTTAAATGATGGACAAGGGGTTTCATAGAAGCGGCGGCATGATGGGCAATTTTAGGAGGAAAGTCAACACAATGTCAGAGGTGAAAGTGGCCGTCACGCTGATCAGCAGTCACGACCACATTGATAATCAAGTGAGCGAGTTCAACAGATAGGGCATTAGGGCACATTATGGCCTTTACTGGCCACCCATACGCGATACCATTGCTCGCGAGTTAATGTCAATTCAAGTGATTTAACCGCACTGCGAAGGCGATCAATTTTTCCAGACCCGACGATGGGTAATGGCTTGCCAGGAAGGCGCATTACCCAAGTATAAATGACTTGATCTATGCTCTCGGCACCGAGCTCTTCTTGCAGCTCGCACAATACCTTTCGAACTCGCTGGTGCTGCTTTGCTTGTCCCGAGAATATTTCCCCACCCGCCAAACATGACCATGCCATGGGACGAATGCGATGCTGCTGCAAGTAATCGAGCGTGCCATCATAGGCGCAGTCAATATGGAGTGGGTTAATTTCAATTTGGTTGGTGGCTAAAGGTGCGTCAAGGCGAGATTGAAGCAGTTCACATTGGCGAGCGGTAAAATTAGACACGCCAAAATGGGCGACTTTCCCTTGTTGTTTTAAATCACCAAAGGCCGTGGCGACTTCATCGGCATCCATTAACGCATCCGGGCGATGCAGCAGCAAGAGATCAAGGTGATCGACTTGTAAGCGCTGCAGGGACTGTTCGACAGAGGCAATAATATGCTCACGACTGGTGTCATAGTGATTAATTTTGCGTTGAGGAAAGTCAGGACGGGTTAGTTTAATGTCACACTTGGTGATAATTTGCATTTTATCACGCAAAGATGGCTCGAGTTTGATTGCTTCGCCAAACAGCTGCTCACAGCGGTAATCGCCATAGATATCGGCGTGATCGACACTGGTGATGCCTAATTCCAGGTGTTGTTTGATAAACCCAAGTCGCTGTTGCGGTGTCATGCCCCAATCGGCAAGGCGCCAATAGCCTTGAATAAATTCTGACAGGCTTGGGCCTTGAGGCGATGTTGTTATTTGATTGACCATAGTGACCTTAAAATGACGAGTTGATGGATGAGACTAGACAACTTGTCTATTGGTATCAATACCGTCAGTGAGAACCCTGAATCTGGCGCACACATTTCGTTAGGCTAAAAGCGAGAGTTGGGTTGCTGCAAAAAATCGATCTCTTGCTTTGTTGACGGCCGATTTAACAGCGCATTGCGATGTGGATAACGGCCAAAGCGATCAATAATTGCCTTGTGTTGCAATTCGTACTCGAGGTTGTGCTCAAGACCAAGCGATTCAAATAAAGGCACGGCCTCGCGGTGGATTTGCGCCGATTCACTATGCATGTAGGGCATATATAGAAACAACCGTTGAGCGGGCACTAGAGCTTGGTCAAATCCTTTTTCGATGGCCACTTGCGATAAAGTCAACGCCATAGTGTCATTAGCGAAGGCAGCGGCTTGATCGCGAAAGAGGTTGCGAGAAAATTGGTCGAGAATGATAATTTCTGCCAGTGCACCTTGTGCATTACGTCGCCAGGAGTGTAATTCACCAGCACTTGCTTGTCGGTGAAGGTCGCCAAAGCGCTGTTTAATAATGGCGTCAAATTCAGGGTCTTTTTGCCACCATTGCTTTGGCCTGGTTTGATTGAACCAAAAATCAAGGATTGAGTCAGGCATGTGTACCTCCAAATTCAATAAAGAACAGTCCACTAACATAACAAAATGAGTGAAAAACAATAAGGGGACACTCAATAAATGAGTTCAACAATAAGATGAGTGAAGAGAAGCCTCTAACATAGGTTTTCTGTCTTTGATAACCAACTCGAGTATGTTAATCCATGGGTGTCCTTTAAAAGCTCCCCGTTGTTTAAAGCACCATTGTTTAAAAGCGCAATGATCGCTGTGTTACGTTTAATGAGAGGAGTCAATGCCAAGCTTCTTCAGTTTTCGGTAAACGGTGTTGCGACTGATCCCTAGGGCTTGTGCCGTTTGGCTGATGTTTCCTTGTAAGCGATAATAGGTGGACAGCAGCGTTTGTTCAATGGTCGCTTTGAGCTCTGCGGAAACCTCATCGTTCTCCTGTCTATCATCAACGCGACAAGGCGTTAAGTTTTTAGAATGGTCAACGCGTAAGCGCTGCTTAAAGTCATCGACCAATTGGTCGAACCCTAGACAAGAGAGGCCTTTGCTCAGAAGTGAAGCCACTTTAATTGCGCTATCGAGCTCTCTGAGATTACCCGGCCAGGGGTAGCGGAGCAGGGTGTCCATTAACGGTTGATCAATACACTGTGATTTGTCGGCGTATTGACGATGAATCTTTTCAATAAGTGCTTGTTTGTCTTGTCTTTCTCTCAGAGGCGGTAAGGTTGCTTTAAAACCATTGATACGGAAATACAGGTCTTGGCGAAATCGCCCTTGTTTGACTAGCTCTGCTAAATTTTCCTGACTGGCGGTGATGAGGTAAATATCGACATCATGGCTGTGGTTAGAGCCTACGGGGATCACTTTTTTATCTTGTAATACATGCAGTAAGCGTGCTTGAGCCTCTAATGGCATATCGGCAATTTCATCGAGAAATAAGGTACCTTGATGGGAGGCCCGTATTTTGCCTTGATAACCTTTAGGATTAGCCCCTGTAAATGCGCCAGGGGCGTAGCCAAACAATTCCGCCTCGAGTAAATCTTTGGGTAGGGCGGAGCAATTGACGGCAATCAGCGGCTGTTGGCTGCGCTTTGAGTGTTGGTGGAGTTGTTTGACGAATTCATTTTTGCCTGCACCGGTTTCACCTTCAATCAAAATGGCAATGTCTTGGTCTATCAGTTGACAGGTTTGCTGCCAAGCTTGTTCGATGCGTGGCTCACCGTAATGAAGTGGGCAAGAGGGTACAAAAGGATCCGAGGTAAACGTCGTACTTGTGTTTGATTTGTTTTGCATTTGATAAACAAATCGATCTTGGCAAGAGGCGATCAAGGCATCAAGACTTTTGCCGATAAGTGGTGCTTGGTCGAGTAATTGCCCAGCCATCGCGTTGTGGGCAACAATCTTCCCATGCCTGTCGGCAACCGCGATGCCTTGCCACCCCGAACCTAAAATGGGTTGACTGAGTGCAAATTCAAGGCGAGTGTCTCCTTGCGGGTGACTGCACAACCATTCATTTTCGATCATTTTGACCATCGCTTGAATCAGCGCGGGGGTATCGCTTTGGTGTATTTGTTGTTCGCTGGTGATATCTAAAATTGCGATGAGATTGTGTTGATGATCGAAAATAGGGCAAGCCGAGCAACTGATAAAATGGTGGTGGTCAATAAAGTGTTGGTTTCCGATCACCGTGATGGGGCTCTTTTCGATTAATGCGGTGCCAATGGCATTAGTCCCTTTGAGGTTCTCCTGCCAACAGACGCCGCTTTCAAGCGCTATGGCTGCAAACTTGTTGGCAAAGCGCCGCTCCCCCCACTCTGAAACAATGACGCCTTGATGATCCGTTAAGATTAGCCGACTTTTTGTGCGAGAAAAGTGTTGTTCAAATAAAGGCACGGCGAAGCGAGTTGAGATATCAATCAAATGTGCCAACTGTTGTTTTCTTTCTTCGAGTTGAACTCGGTCTAAACGCCATTCCTCCCCTTCGTGGTGCTGGAGTAACCCCGCTTGCTTACTGCGATGCCATGACGTGTCTAACCAGTGTAAGTTGTGATTCAGTGTCGGCTGTTTCATTGTGCCACCTTGTTACAGTGTGGGTGTGTCAAATTGGCACACTTTATCGTCATTGTGTGTGTATTGGCGTTCAAATGAGTGAGTACGCAACAGTTGTAAATCAAATGTAATCATAATATTAAATGTCCGCATTGGCAAGTTTGCTTGCTTTGGCTTGCCTTTTGCCTATTCAACGGGTGCAGTCAAATGAACTGTGAAAAATCCATAATAAAAACAGACTAATAACAATACCGTGTCACACGTCATAAAAGGAACGAGTTATGATTTATGCCCAACCCGGAACCCCAGATTCAAACATCACCTTTAAGTCACGCTACCAAAACTACATTGGCGGGGAGTGGATTGAACCTTCGCAAGGTGAATACTTCGATAATCTTTGCCCAGTCAATGGTGAAATCTTTTGCCAAGTTGCCCGTTCGACACAAGAAGACATTGATCTCGCGCTCGACGCAGCACACCGTGCAAAATCTCAGTGGGCGGCAACCAGTGTCGCTGAGCGCTCTAATGTGTTGCTGAAAATTGCCGACCGCATAGAAGCGAACCTAGAAGAGCTTGCCGTGGTTGAAACCTGGGAAAATGGCAAACCCATTCGCGAGACACTGAATGCGGACTTGCCATTGGTTGTCGATCATTTTCGTTATTTCGCCGGTTGCATGCGGGCTCAGCAAGGCAGCGCTTCAGAGTTAGATGTCAATACAGCGGCTTACCATTTTCCTGAGCCGGTTGGCGTGGTTGGGCAAATTATCCCGTGGAATTTTCCCTTGCTAATGGCGGCATGGAAATTAGCCCCAGCGATAGCGGCTGGATGCTGTGTGGTATTAAAACCGGCCGAGCAAACTCCAGTATCGATATTGGTATTAATGGAAAAAATTGGCGATTTGATTCCCCCTGGCGTCGTTAATGTGGTCAATGGCTTTGGCGCAGAAGCCGGCCAAGCATTGGCACAAAGTGAGCGTATTGCCAAGTTGGCGTTTACGGGGTCGACCCAAGTCGGGCAGCATATTTTGAAATGCGCAGCGGCCAACTTAATTCCATCAACAGTGGAATTAGGTGGTAAGTCTCCCAACATTTATTTTGCCGATATTTTTGATCATGAAGATGCCTATTTAGATAAATGCGTAGAAGGTTTATTGCTGGGCTTTTTTAATCAAGGAGAGGTGTGTACCTGTCCATCGCGGGTGTTGGTACAAGAGTCAGTGTATGAGAAATTCATTGAGCGAGTGATTGAGCGAGCGAAAACCATTAAGCAAGGCAACCCAATGGATACCGACACACAAGTGGGCGCTCAAGCTTCATTGGAACAATTTGAGAAAATCCTCTCCTACCTCAACATTGGTCGTCAAGAGGGCGCGCAAGTCTTGTTTGGTGGCGAAGCGGCGCAGGGCGAATCGAGCGTGGGGAACGGTTATTACGTTCAACCAACCTTGCTCAAAGGCACCAACGATATGCGCGTGTTCCAAGAGGAAATTTTTGGCCCTGTTGTGGCAATCACCACGTTTAAAGATGAAGCTGAGGCGTTACAGCTGGCCAACGATACCGAGTATGGTCTTGGGGCTGGGTTGTGGACACGCGACATTAACCGTGCTTATCGAATGGGACGCGCTATTGAGGCGGGGCGTATTTGGGTAAATTGCTATCACATGTACCCAGCTCACGCCGCGTTTGGTGGCTATAAAAAATCGGGGATTGGCCGTGAAACCCATAAAATGATGCTTGATCATTATCAAAACACCAAAAACTTGCTGGTAAGTTATGATGTCAATCCATTGGGCTTTTTTTGATACGTGTAATAACCATCACTGACAATGTAATATTGGCTGTAAGTAAAAGCCGCTGAATCTTCAGCGGCTTGGTTTGGCAAAGTCGAGTTTTCGCGCAAGTTTGTAGGGGCGGTTACGTTTGGGCGTGTTTATATGTGCGTCGCCAGAGCCATAGGTCAATCAAGACAAATCCAGCTAAGCTCACGCCAAGTACAGGTAAAGCCAATGCGAGCACAGTGGTTATGATCGCAATGATCGCCTTGTCTTTGCGTGGCAAAGGTTGCCAACTGAGGATAAGGTATTGCTGATTACTTGTCTTGGTTGGGCGTCGTTGCCACCACATTTTATAGCCCAAAATGATCATCCAGCACAAACAGAGGCCAAAAGTGGCCAAGATCAATTGATTGAGCAGACCAAACAGTACCCCCATATGCGCATCGATTCCCCAGCGAATGAGTTTCGCAACGAGGGGGTAATCGGAAAAATCGGCGCGACTGGTGATCGTTTGACGATCTAAATCGATAGCGACACTGTCGACTTGTGATGGCCAGCTGCGATCAATTTCCCTCACTAACCACGCTCTGTCGCTGGCGCTTGGCGGTTTTATCTCCACTTTGTCAGCGTCAATCCCTCCTTGGCGTGCAATGGTCAGTACTGCATCAAAATCACGTGCGGTAAAGACATGTTTTGACACCGTTGACTGTGCAATCTCATGATGATGAGGGTTATTCTCGGTCATGTTGTTTGAATTGAGTGTTAATGATACCGATGGTGTCACCCAGCCCAGCGTTTGTCGCCACTGGCCAATATTGCCACCCGCCCATTTTGACCATGTCAGACCGGTTGCAGAGAAAAAGACCAAACCGACGAATAATAGTAGGCCTAAACGTTGATGGCGTCTTTTGTACCGATATCTCGCATTGGGCCTTTTGGGGGTGGGTTGCTTACGGCTCGACATCCACAGTATTGCTCCGCCCAGTGCGACGACCCATAACCACGAAGCGGCAAGTTCACTGTAAATACGACCGGGTTCACCCAATAAAAGGTTGCGGTGCAGGTAATCTAATGTGATGCGAAAGGGCAAAATACCACTGGTGCCGTAGGTGGGCAGATCGCCGCGCACCTCAAGCGATACGGGGTCAATGAATAGGGTGCGCAGTTCCCAGCCATAATTGTTGGGATCTTGAAACATGACTCGCGTTGTCTGGCCTGGCGCCTTTGCGGGTCGAACGGCGCTCAGCGGTAATGGCGATTGGAGGCTGGCTTTGGCCGCGTTGATTTGTTGTTCAAGTCCGTGCGCCTGACCTTGGCTCTCGGTCGTCAGCTCATGGTGATAAAGAATCTTTTCAATTGGTGGGCTGAGCACGTATAGGGTGCCAGACAAGGCGGCAATAAAGATGAACGGGCCGACAAAGAGGCCGATATAAAAATGCAATCGCTTGATAAACGAAATAAGCGGTGTTGAGAACACGATAAATTTTCCTGTTAAGTCAGTAAAGAGTAATGACGAGATTCGCCAGCTTTTAGAGTTGCCTGCTTAACGGGTGGCGCGCGAGCAAAGTGGGTTATCAGCCTGCGACTCATTCGCGCTCGAGGTAAGGCTTTTCCAATAAGATGGAGCAAGACCAATTGGCAGTGAATTGGAGTTATGTTGAAGGGGACGTCAGCACTCAAATGCGCCCAAAAAGCGCAGTAATCACACCAATTTTGCTTCAATGATGAATTATGAGAGTGGTGTCGATGGTGCGTATGTTGACTGTGTGAAATGGGCACAGAAGACGAATGTAAATAGCCCGATTGATAGAAAGAAACCAGCGGCGCAATATAGATAAAGGCAATGGTGAGCAAAGCCAGCAAGCTAGCTGCACGCAAAAACCTATCGTCATTGGGGTGAATATATGGCATTGCGCAAAGGGCTTGAATAAATGGGGCGTTACATTATCACATTTTCATTGACACTGATAAGATTAAATACGTGTAAAAACATGAGCGTAAGGTGACAAAGCCGCTGAAAAAGCTCATGATGGCAAGATGAGTCCTCATTGTGATGCAATTATGAAACGGCAAAATAGTAGCCTCAGTATTCTTTTTAAACTTCAACGTTTTATTGCGCCTTATCAATGGCGTGTGGCGGCGGCGTTGTTCGCACTGATGGCCACAGCGAGTCTGACTTTATCCGTGGGTTATGGCGTCCGAATGCTGATCGATGAAGGTTTTTCACAGCAATCCTTGCCAGAGCTCACCAGTGCAATTGAATTTATTATGCTGGTCATTTTATTGATTGCCGTCGGGACCTTTTTTCGCTTTTATTTGGTCTCTTCGGTTGGAGAGCGAGTGAGCGCAGACATTCGCCTAGCGGTGTTTAATCATGTGATTACCTTGCATCCGAGTTATTTTGAAACCCACAGCAGCGGCGATATTATGGCGCGGCTGACCACGGATACGACCTTGTTGCAAAGTATTATCGGCTCGTCCTTTTCAATGGCAATGCGCAGCGCTTTGATGTGCCTGGGCGCCATTGTTATGCTGTTCGCCACCAATATCAAACTGACGATGATCGTGTTGGTTGCCGTGCCGTTTGTGTTAGTGCCGATTTTGGTTTACGGGCGAAAAGTTCGCGCGCTGTCGCGTTTGAGCCAGGACTCGATGGCGGATGTGGGACGCTATGCGGGAGAAGCGATTGAACACATCAAAACCGTGCAAAGTTTTGGCGCCCAACACAATGAAAAAAAAGCCTTTGAACACCATGTTGAACACGCGTTTGAGCTGGGAAAAAAACGGGTTAAACAGCGGGCGATTTTAATCACTGGGGTGATTGTTATTGTGTTTACTGCTATTGCCGGCATGTTGTGGGTTGGCGGTCGAGATGTCATTTTGGGGGCGATGTCTGCGGGAGAATTGGGCTCGTTTGTCTTTTATGCCATTATGGCGGCCACATCGATGGCGACCATTTCTGAGGTGCTGGGTGAATTACAACGCGCGGCGGGTGCGACGGAAAGGTTGATTGAAATACTCGAGGTAAAAAGTGATATCAAAGGGCCAAGTGAGCCTTTATCAATAAGTGAATTCGAGGCTGAGATAGCGTTTGAACAGATTGATTTTAACTACCCTTCACGGCCAGGCCAGCCAGCGATCAGACAACTCACACTACGGGCACAAAAAGGTCAGGTACTTGCTTTGGTTGGACCGTCTGGCGCTGGGAAAACCACCCTGTTTGAATTATTGCAGCGTTTTTATGATCCTTTGCATGGGCAGGTGCTCTATGGCGGCCAAGATATTCGCCAATTCTCGCCTTGCGATCTCCGAGACCAAATGGCCATCGTGCCACAACAACCGGCTTTGTTTAGCCAAGATGTGATGCACAACATTCGCTATGGCAACCCAGAAGCGAGCGATGAGCAAGTGATTGTCGCTGCCAAAAAAGCCCATGCTCATGAGTTTATTGAAAAGCTGCCTCAAGGTTATCATAGCTTTTTAGGCGAGCGAGGCGTTCGCCTTTCTGGTGGTCAAAAGCAGCGCATTGCCATTGCGCGCGCGATTTTAAAAGACCCTAAGGTGCTATTGCTCGATGAGGCAACCAGTGCTCTAGACAGTGAAAGTGAATACTATGTGCAACAAGCCCTCGAGGCGCTCATGCGAGGGCGTACGACGCTGATCATTGCTCATCGTTTGTCGACAATTCAACACGCCGATAAGATAGCAGTGCTCGAGGAGGGCGAGTTGGTTGATGTCGGTACACACCTCACCTTATTGCAAAGCTGCGAACTTTATCAAAGGTTAGTGTCCTTGCAGTTTTCTGCTCAAAATAAATGAGATTAACCGCTTTTCGTCAGCCTTTAAGGAAAATGAGTCCATGACAAGTCAGGAATCCTCGTCGGCGAACAATGCCGATGACGTTATCTCCCCAAAGCAGTATCGGTCGAACTTATGGCGTTTGACATTGGCGCAAGCTTTATCTGGTGCCAGTGCGGTGATCGTGTTTGCCACCGGGGCCATTGTTGGTCATGATTTGGCGCCTTCTGCCGTATTGGCAACGCTGCCTATTTCTGTTTTCGTCGTTGGTATGGCGGCATGCGTTTTCCCTACAGGAGAGATTGCACGTTGCTATGGCCGCCGAACCGCGTTTGTGGTTGGCTCTTTGGTTGGGGTATTAACGGGATTATTGGCAATGGCGGCAGTGTTGCTAGGCTCGTTTTGGCTATTTTGTTTGGCGACGTTTTTTGGCGGTGCGTATGCATCGGTGGTGATGTCATTTCGATTTGCAGCGACCGATGGTTTACCTGCTAAAAAGCGTCCTCAAGCTTTGTCACTTGTGATGGCGGGCGGTATTGTGGCGGGTGTGATTGGCCCACAATTGGTCACTCATACCATGCAGCTGTGGCCATCACAGAGGTTTGCCGCGACGTTTTTGGCTCAAGCACTTGTCGCCTTGTTGGCGGGAGGGATTTTGTTTGGTGTTGACTCGCCAAAACCACTCAAACAGCATGTGGTGATGAGTCGTCCTTTGGCGGAAATTGCTTTACAGCCTCGATTTATTTGTGCGGTGATTTGTGGCGCGGCGTCTTACACTATTATGAACTTTTTGATGACGGCAGCGCCATTGGCGATGCATCTTCATGGCCATAGTCAAGCGTCTGCGAATTCAGGCATTCAATGGCATGTGATTGCCATGTACGCGCCGAGCTTTTTTACCGGAAAATTGATCAGTCGTTTTGGCGCCACCGCAATATCAGCATTGGGAATTGTGTTGACCGGAGTTTCAGCAATCGTTGGCTTATTGGGTAACGACGTTGGGCACTTTTGGGGTCTGCTGATTTTGCTCGGGGTAGGTTGGAACTTTGGCTTTTTAGGGGCTTCTGCGCTGGTGTTGGAATGCCACCAACCAGAAGAGAAGAACCGAGTGCAATCGTTAAATGATTTTATTATTTTTGCTTTGATGGCGATAGGGTCGTTTTCGTCTGGTGGTTTGTTAAGTGCTTATGGTTGGCATTCGGTGTTGTTGGTGTCGTTAGTCCCTCTTGTGATTGCCATTGTGACCCTAAAATTGGCAAGCGGCAGAGCGTAATATGTAGGACACCCAAGAAAAATATGTAGGACACCCAAAAATATGTAGGACACCCAATGAATATCCCTAAAATATTGGTGGGTGCCCTTGGCTTAATTTTGAAATGGTTTTTGATAATCATCGGTTAGGTGAGGGTTACCTACTTTTATATATACTGTCGCGCCTAGTTTTCCCGCTTTAACGATTTGTTGCTCGCTGCTGGCCAAACGTAACCAGCTCCCTTTTGGATACTCAATGTGATTGAAAATAACACTACCTGATAAAACAAAGATCTCACACATTGGCTGTGTTGCTTGACAGTTAAACAAGGTTTCGCCGTCAGTAAGACGCTGTAATGAAGTGGTTTCTTGATTATCTTGGTAGAGAGGGCAAATTGCACGCCCCTTGTCATGCGTCCAGTTGCTTTGGTCTTGAGTATCAATGCCTACGGTGGTGCTATTACTGTCCTGCATTTGCCATAGTTTAACGAAAATTGTCGCTCCATCAATGCTACTTGGTGCATGGGAAGTACCAGGGGGATTTCTTAAATACCAGCCTTTGGGGAAGTCACCGGATTGATCTGAAAATGTTCCAGATAAGACTAAGATCTCTTCTCCTCCTGGGTGGAAATGCGTTGGAAATTCGGAGTTTGTGGCGTAACGAACAATGCTCGTTGCCCTAGCTTTTTCATCACCAATTCTATCTAGCATTACGCGCTCAACCCCAGCTTGTGGCGAAGGCACCCACTGGTATTGGTCGTCTTTGAGTGTTGCGGTAAGCGAAAAGTCGGTATTGATTTGCATAGGGGTACTCTGGTTAATCACGTCAAAAAAAATTAACTGATCTTACTTTCGATGAAAAGCTTTCAGGCATGGTAAGCCTAATGAGGATATACAGGAAGGATATACAGGACACCCAGTTAAATTCCCAATGATTGATTCAGTAATCGTCTGAAGTAGCTTCATGAGTGTCCTTATTTCCTTCTCATTCACACTTTCTGGCGAGATCATTATGAACTCAAAAGGGTGGTTGCTTTTTACACAACCACTGGAGGGAGTTAGCTGGCTTTGGATGAGACTTGAAATTGATCGATTAGAGAATTGAGCTTTAGCGCCGACAGACCCATACGAGAGGCGCGATGTTGCAAAGCGCGAATGGAACGGCGCATTTGCTCAGTGGCAGCGCCCATTTCTTGTACTGTGTTAGCATTGGTTTTGTTGCTTTCATTCATTCCGAGCATGGTATTAAAAATGGACTCGACTAATTGATAAAGCTGTTCATCACTTGAATTAGATTGTTCACTCGCCTGTAAATTTTTATCCACTTCTTCGGCGCCTTGCTCCATAAAATTCACTGCTTGACGTGTTTCAAGTTGGATATTTTCTAACATGGTACGAATCTCCTCGGCAGCAAGCGCCGTTTTTGATGCAAGGTTGCGTACTTCATCTGCGACAACGGAAAACCCACGTCCGTGTTCGCCCGCTCTGGCGGCTTCGATCGCGGCATTTAGAGCCAATAAATTCGTTTGATTGGTTATGTCTGAAATAGTGGTGATAATACCGGCAATTTCATTGGTCTTCTCATTGAGAGATTGTACCGAGTTGGCACTGGTGCGAACCACATCACGGATCTCTTGAGTTCCTACTTTGGCTTCTTTGAGCCTTGCTCTTGTTTGGGCGACAACATTATCCATAGTGTCTTTAAGTGATTGAGCTGTTTGTGATGCGGTATTGACTTGTTCCATCTGCTGTTGAAAGACGGTGAGCATGCTTTCAACTGCGCCGTCGAGATATTGTGATGCCTGGTGCGCCTCATCATTGGTGCGGATCATAAAATCATTAGAGCGCTTCACATTACCACTGGCCGTGATGACATTGCCAATGGTGCTATCTAAGTTGTCAATAAAACTGTTCATCCATCGACTGAGATCACCGATTTCATCATTGGGAAAATGATCATCCAGCCTTTGGGTTAAGTTACCTTCACCTTCAGCGATGGTTTGCACTACATCGGTCATTTTATTTAGGTTTGTACTTATTTTTTTTGTACTCAATTGGTTAAATAAAATGCTGCTCAATGATAACCCTGTTAAGGCTGCCATTCCGATTAATAAAGGCGACCAGTTAGTGTAACTATGTAAGCCAGCTGTAATAAGAAGAGGAAAACTGGCCGCGGCTAAAAAGTGTTTGGTTAGCGTTAAATTGATTGAGCGGCGGCGGTAAACTTCTTCGAGATCCGCTTCACACATGATCCCCCAAGTGTCAGGGCAACCCTTCAACTTAAATGTCACCCCCTTACCGATAACAGGAATGTGACGGTAGTCTGAATAACCTGGGTAAGTGACAAATAGGTTTTGCCCTTGCTTGATGGTCTCTCGTACCCCTGGATGCAGTTCTTTAGTTGCAGGATCGGTAAAGCGAATTTCAAGTTCAGTGTGATCTTTTATTGTAACGTCTCCCCATGGTGTTAGGACACCACTTTTGAGGTTATCACCATGACTAAAAGTGTCATCTTCGAAGCGAGAGCGGGAAAGGGCGGTACCAGGTAATATTGTCTTATCGAATTGGGCATCGACCATAAATAAGTAATTATCCCCCGATTCTTTAAAGATGTGTCCTGCTTCTCTTTGAATTATGTCACCAAGTACATCATTAGGTATTCGAGCACAGACTGCTCCGACACTCTCGCCATTTTTTTTGATTGGCAAGTAAAACATGAGGGTGACAGCGTCGTGAAATGTTGAGCTTGACGGGCCGATGGTTAATGTTTCTGGATCGACATAAGGCCCGTGTAAGAACGCATCGCTAAGGCCTAATTGAACAGCCTTATCAGGCAAATCGGTTTTGTTGATGCGTGATGAGTGAGTTGAGTTGAGAACTTTTCCTTGTTGGTCAATAACAAAATATTCTGATACATCGGCAACACGTTTTTTTCTTTCAAGTAAATAATCTTGCTCAATGAACGGGAACTGTTGCTCTACTTGCTCTAAAAGGACATGTAATTGTGACCATTGATTATTTACCCAAGCATCAAGCAATTTAACGCGTGTAGCGGCGATACTTTCAAAGGTTTTTTCTATGGCGGGATAGATTTTTTTATTTAAGTAACACGATTTCAATAAAGAAAGTTTGTTTGAGTTTCCAAACCAAGGCAACCAATGTTTTTCTTGATAGGAAAGCGACATCTGATGGCTTTTTAAAATCATTCTTTTGTATAACTCCATTTATACTTTATATCAGTGTTTAACACGGCTTGAAATGTGATAAATATCACTTAATATAACAAGAAAATTTTTTATTTGTATTATTTAAAGTCAATTTAGTTTGAAAGTTTAAAAATAGCTATCAGTGAAGATGAATGAACTAGTTCTTAAGATGAAGTCTAGTTATTTATAAAGTTAAAAAACGCCACTAATGATAGTTTTAACATTAATATGTAGCGCTTTTAGAGATTTTGGTTCATAAAAATTGAGCTGTTTACCAAGAAAACATACAAAGATATACAAGATACTCAATCAAATTTCTAAAGCATTAAATGACTGTCCCTAGTTTTTTTGAAAAATTTGGGCAAGTAATAATTGGACTTCAAAGCTCAAAATTTGACAACTACGAAGAGTAAGTCTAATTTTAAAATACTGTATAAATTACCAGTTTTGGTGTGTTTATGACTCAAGCGCGTTCATCACTTATTTCATTGTCAGATACCGCTTATTACCATTGTATTTCCCGATGTGTGAGAAGGGCTTATTTGTGTGGGCAAGACGACTATAGCGGTCGTGATTTTGAGCATCGCCGAGTTTGGTTGATCGAACGACTTCGCTTATTAACACAAGTTTTTTCGATTGATATCTGTGCCTACGCAATCATGTCTAATCACTATCATTTGGTACTTCATGTCGATGAAAACCAAGCGAAAAGTTGGTCTGATAAAGAGGTTGTTGAGCGCTGGAGTGTTCTTTATACATTGCCCGTCTTGGTGTCACATTGGTTAAAAAATGAATTGATGGATGACTCAGAACTCGTAAAAGTATCTGAGGTCATAGCAGTATGGCGACAGCGGTTGATGGATATTTCCTGGTTTATGCGCAATATTAACGAATTTATCGCTCGTCAAGCTAACAAAGAAGATCAGTGTACTGGGCGGTTTTGGGAGGGGCGATTTAAATCTCAAGCCTTGTTGGATGAACGCGCACTACTTACATGTATGGCGTATGTCGAACTTAACCCCGTCCGAGCGGGCATGGCGAAGACATTGCAAGACTCTGAATTTACTTCTCTCTACGAACGTATTCATGGTAAAGCCTGTGATGATGATAATGGGGCGGGGCAAATCGCTGAACTTGTTGAGAAGCCTTTGTTTGGTTTTTTAGGTGCTCAGTCTCAAGCAAAAGCAAGTAAACCAGACACGTTACAGGGTATTGAATTTTCATTGTTAGATTATATCGCCTTGGTTGAGCACATAGGCCAGATTCTTCAGCGAGATAAAATCGGATATCTCTGCTCAAAAGCCCCCTGCCTTCTTAAGAAATTAGGGTTGTATAATGAGCAATGTCATCGTTTTTGTGCTCAGTTTGGTAGACACTTTAGCTGTGCGGTTGGCGGAGTAGATGAACTCAGAGAGTATGCAAAGAATACCGATCGTAACTAGGTGAGGCAGTACGCTTATTAGTCCGGGCTATTTGTATCGGTTAATGCCATTGTAACTGAGAGGGTCATTCAAGTATCTAATGATGAGATTAACAACTTTCAATGCTCTGGGAAATGTGTCTTGACTTGCCCAATTTATCCCCTTCGAGCGAGTGTCCTCATTAATAATACCCTTTGATATTTTTAGTTCGGGAATGACTGATTTATCTTCCTTCACCGATTTAGATGAGTGTCTACTGCTTTCTTTTCGAGTTAAAAGCGAGAGTTTGGCTGATTTGATGGATGTCTACAATATATTCTTGATTAAATACATGGGTGTCTTAAAGAATGTTCTAAACACCGAATACAAAAAAAGCCTGACTCACTAGAATCAGGCTTTTCGAATGTGGCGGAGAGATAGGGATTTGAACCCTAGAACCGCTATTAACGGTTGCCGGTTTTCAAGACCGGTGCTTTCGACCACTCAGCCATCTCTCCAATGGCGTGAATAATACCACGCTGATTTGACTTGTAAAGGGCAGTTTGAATCAAGTGGATGTTTTTCAAACACTTTGTCATAAAAAACTGCCGATGAGGCCATTATTGGCTCTTGGTATAAAAGCGTTGTAGTTCCGTTAACCCTTGCATCAACAAACTGAGTTTAGGGTTGTCATCTTTAAGGCGATGATAGTCTTGATCATAGAGCTTATAATTGCCAAATTTATCGACGACTGTGGTGTCTGAATCCGTGATTAGGGCAATTTCACGCTCGTCACCAGCTAAAATCCAGTTGCGACGATTTTCGTTAAATAAATTTCGGCCACTGCTGTAATCACTGGTTTTGGTTGAAACGCCCAATAGATCCTGCATCAAGGTAACTGAGAAATCCAAATGACTGGTTTTGCTGTCAAACTGAGCCGCTAAACGCCCTGGCCAATGAATGATCATCGGTACTTCTAGTTGGTAACGACTGTAATTTGAATTTGCTCCCCAACTGTTGGTATTGGTCTCATTAAATTCATTGCCGTGGTTGGAAGTAAAGACCACAATGGTATCGTTGAGCAATTCTTTTTCTTGCAGGGTGTCAATAATGGTCTTCACACGTTGATCGGCGGCCGTGACAGACTCATCGTAACTGGCTTTCATTTTGTCACTTGCCGACATCGATGAATGATGCGTACTGTAGCGATCAAAATTTTCGACTGTAGTCACTTCTAAAAAACTAAACCAAGGCTGTTTCACCGTAGTTAACCAGTTCTGCCATGCCTCAATACCTTTTTGCGAAGAGGGTTTGCGCTCTTGTAATTGCTGAGCCAAGTTAAAGTGGCGGAAAATGACTTCACTGTAGAGTTCATCATTAAAGGCATTGCCACTAAATAAACCAAATTTATACCCCATGTCTTCAAGGGTTGTTAACAACAGCGGCGCAGAACCCTGAGCTTTAATACTGCTGGCATAACTGGTGGGTAAGCCATAAAACAAGCCGAACATACCAAGCTGATCATTACTTGAACTATAGTGGTGCTTGAACTGAAGGTTTTCATCAGCGAAGGCAGATAAGTTTGGCATGGTTTGCGGGTTAACGCGATCGGCTCTTAGGTTGTTAATACTGACAACCATCACATTGAGTTTGTTTACTCGGCGATTGAACTGCAATGGCTCCAGCGGATAGCGAACCAGTTCGACCTGATTTTTATTTTCTTCAAGGCGCTTTAAATATTCTTCTCTGTCCAATAAACCGTGTTTTTCCATAAAGCTTTTGGCTGTCATCGGGTAGGACAGAGGGAAATTGGCACGTTGGCTGGTGATGGGGTTATAAAAATACGCATCAGCCCAAATGTAAATAAGATGGCTGGCGATAAAGCACAAGAAAAACACGGCAGCAATTGGCCGGCCGATGTGTTTTCGTGACAGTTTTCGTTGCGAGCGCCACACCCATTCTGACAATGCCAGCTCAACTAAAAAAATGAGCGGTAAAACAACGAATAAATGTTGTAAATCACTACTGATAGAAGAAGGGGTGTCGCCAAATAACAGCTCCCACACCACAGGGGTTAAATGCAGGTTTATCAACTGGTAAGCTTG
Organism: Vibrio sp. HB236076; assembly: GCF_040957575.1. Classification (NCBI taxonomy): domain Bacteria; kingdom Pseudomonadati; phylum Pseudomonadota; class Gammaproteobacteria; order Vibrionales; family Vibrionaceae; genus Vibrio; species Vibrio sp. HB236076. Next base: position 1,975,188 of record NZ_CP162601.1, on the reverse strand, counting down.
AGTGTCGACCAGTAGCAGGGTTAAACCTACAGTGGTAAAACAAACGGAGAATAGCCTCAATAGCTTACGCGAGGGCAGAGCAAAAGTTAGCGGAAACAGCACTAACAAATACAACGAAAAAACCAAAAAGCCAAAGTGACCTACCCACGAAACAGCCAAATAAAGCTGACCGAGGGCCGTTTCTGGCCAAGGGGATTGCGTAATGTATCGGGTCCCGATCAGCATTGCCGCAATGATGTTGAAAAAAGCAAACCAATGTCCCCAGCCTACCAGGCGAGACACTCTTTCTCCATATGAGGTTTTTTCACTATCTACCATGGATAAATTCTATTGTCCGTTTGAGGTTGAACTTACTTATCTTCTAAAGAAGAGGTCAGCGCTTGCGCAAATTTCTCTGCTAACGCATAGCGTTGAGAAGCTGCAACATTTGTATTGAGAACATTGGTGGCTAAATTACCGGCGATCATCAAGGTTAATTCAGCAGAAGCACCGTGTTTTTCAAGTACTAGACCTACTTCAGTTAGGATTTGTTCAACTTGTTGGTCAGTGTATTTTGATGTAATTGGCATAAAGACTCTAATAATGATAGTAAAAGCGACTTATGATACCCTACATCACCTATGAACTTAAACCTTGAAGCGCGATAAATTCACTATGAGCTTAAACCTTTCTAATGTCATTCTTCATCAATTGGTTAAAGACGAGCAAGACCAATTAACCGTACAATTTCGCTCTGATGCTTTAGAGCATGATGAATTCAGTGAGAACCTTGTCGCCGAGCTACACCGAGTCTTTCACTCTAAAGCGGGTAAAGGCTTTGGTTGCTTTAAAGAAGACAGCGAGTTTAAGCAGTGGCTCGGTGATTTTCGCCACAATACATTGTCATTTTCAGAGTTTTCTCAACACTGTGGTCATCGCTTAAAAGATGAACTGCAAAAGTACCCGTTTGCTGAACAAGGCATTTTAGTGTTAGCGGTGTATCAAAGTTTATCAACGGAATACCTGTTTGTTGGCATCATTCCCCTTAAACATAGTCTAAAAGTCACCGATGGGTTAAATATCAGCGACACAGCCTATCTCGATATCACAAAAATGGACATTGCTGCGCGTATTGACCTGTCAACCTATGAGACAGACAGCGATTCGAATCGTTACCTTTCTTACGTTAAAGGGCGAGTGGGTCGTAAAGTGGCCGACTTTTTTTTGGATTTCTTGCAAGCTCAAGTTGGGCTCGATCCCAAACAGCAAAACCAAGTGCTAATGCAGGCGGTGAGTGATTTTTGTGAGGACGCTCAGCTAGAAAAAAGTGAAAGTTTGGAATACAAGAAACAAGTCTTTGATTACTGTAATGACCAATTAAAATCTGGCGATGAAGTGGCGATTAAAGAATTGTCTAGCGAGTTGCCGGCCAGTAAGGACGGCAGCAGTTTTGCAGACTTTACTCAAGCCCAAGGGTATGAGCTAGAAGAGTCTTTTCCCGCCGACCGAGCAACGGTAAGAAAGCTAACCAAATACGTTGGGGCTGGTGGTGGTCTGAACATCAGTTTTGACAGCCTTTTGTTAGGGGAAAGGGTCTTCTACGATCCAGAAACCGATACCTTGACGATTAAGGGAACACCGCCAAATTTAAAAGACCAATTGACGCGCTAATTGATATTAAATTACGTGGTAACTGGTTTAAAAAAGAGAATATTGTTAGGGTATATGAGCAATTTCCATGTAAATATTTTGATTTTTTGTCATGAAAGACTTGAGATTTTGCTGAGAAAATTGAACTATGTTGTACAGATAATTTGAAAGACACGGAGAGTGATAGAATGAAAGTTGGTTTAGTCGGTTGGCGTGGTATGGTCGGTTCTGTATTGATGCAGCGCATGATCGAAGAGAAAGATTTTGATTTGATTGAGCCGGTATTTTACAGCACGTCACAAGTCGGCATTGCCGCACCGAATTTTGGTAAAGATGCCGGTCTGCTGCAAGACGCGTTTGACATCGAGAGCCTAAAACAACTTGATGCTGTTATCACTTGTCAAGGCGGTGGATATACCGAAAAAGTTTACCCTGCTCTTCGTCAGGCAGGTTGGAAAGGATATTGGATTGATGCCGCGTCGACTTTGCGTATGGCTGATGATTCAATCATTACGTTGGATCCGGTGAACTTGAACCAAATTCAACAAGGCATCCACAGTGGCGTCAACACTTATGTCGGTGGTAACTGTACAGTGAGCTTGATGTTAATGGCATTGGGTGGCTTGTATGAAAAAGGTCTGGTTGAATGGATGAGCGCAATGACGTATCAAGCCGCTTCAGGGGCTGGTGCGCAAAATATGCGTGAGTTGATCGCTCAAATGGGTGTCGTTAACGACTCTGTGAGCTCTGAGCTTGCCAACCCAGCCAGTTCCATTTTAGACATCGACCGCAAAGTTGCTCAAACTCTTCGTTCACAAGAGTTTCCAACCAGTAACTTTGGCGCGCCATTGGCTGGTTCTTTAATTCCTTGGATCGATAAGAAACTAGATAACGGCCAAAGCAAAGAAGAGTGGAAAGCGGGCGTTGAAGCCAATAAGATTTTGGGCAGCTCGGCAAACCCTATTGCTATTGATGGCACATGTGTACGTATTGGTGCGATGCGCTGTCACGCACAAGCTCTGACCATTAAATTGAAACAAGATGTGCCAATCGATGAGATTGAAGACATGATTGCTTCACACAACCAGTGGGTGAGCGTTGTACCAAATGACAAAGAAGCGACGGTTGCTGATCTCACGCCTGCAAAAGTCACTGGGACATTGTCAGTACCGGTTGGTCGTCTACGTAAAATGTCGATGGGTAACGATTTCCTAAACGCCTTTACGGTCGGTGACCAATTGCTATGGGGCGCGGCAGAGCCGTTGCGTCGTACCTTGCGAATCTTATTGCAAGAAAAGTAATTGACGGATTAAACGAAATTAAAAAGCGCCTCAATGGCGCTTTTTTTTTTGAGCGTACAAGGTGTGATTGCAGTATTGACTGCCTGAGTCATCCAAACGGGCAAAAACAGGTTGAGTACGTGATCGTATTTTTATGACTGTCCTGCTTTTTGTTTTTCTGCTTTTTGTTTTATTTCATCTATTCGATTTGTGTACGGTGATGCATTAAGCCAAACCCGGGAACAAATGACGTAAGCCATTAGCCATAAACTCAATTCCCAACGCGCCTAATATCAAACCCATGATACGGGTAATCACGTTAATACCGGTTTGACCTAAGAATCGCACAATCAGGCGGGCGCTGCGAAAAAGCAGCCAAGAGCAAAGTGAAAACACCACAATGGTCATGATGATACCAAAGGTATCGAGTGTGGATGGGTAGCGCGCTCCGAAAACAATGGTTGAGCTGATCGCCCCAGGGCCGGCCATCAGTGGCATGGCTAAGGGGACAACGCCAATTTGCTCACGACTGACGTATTCAGACTTTTCTTGTTTGTTTTGCTTATCTTCACCAAGTTTACCGCTCATCATTGAAAAGGCGATGGTCATCAGTAGCATGCCACCCGCAACTCGAAACGAATCCAATGAAATACTAAACATATCTAACAACCATTGGCCGGCCAACAGTGAGATGACCAATATAATCGCCACAGAAACGTGAGCGGTTACCGCCGTTTTGTTTTTTTCCTCTTCGCTCATATGTCCCGTTAGCGAAACAAAAATAGGCATGATACCCACGGGGTTAACCGCGGCGACCAAGCCCAAGAAAAATTGCATAAAGATAGCCAGTTCAAACGATGTCATTGCATTACCCTCAAAGAAAACGCGCCTACTTTAGGCGAAATCACACGAATTCACGAGTGAAAAAAAATAAGGCTAAAGTCAGTTATCGCAAAAAAAAACTAATGTTACTTGGCTGCCTGTTATTCGCGCCCGCTTTGCTCTTTCATAACACACGCCCAAGCGGATGGCCATATTGTTGCTCACTGCCCACGTCATACAGGAAAGAAACTTACTGATTGAGTTTCCAGGTTATAAATCTGTCGAGACAACAAGTCTTTCTGTTAATGTCAATTTTATCTTTAAATATCTAGTTGTTTTAAAACAATGGCTTATTTTGAGTTGTGGCACATTTTTTTCGTTTTTGTCACTTTATTCAATCTATAATGATCTGAATCAATTTTGCTCAATAAAGTGGGGGATATACTCACCACATGAAAACAATTTACTAAATACTTAGTCGTCAATGAGAGTCGTTAATAAATAGTTTTTGAATGATTAAGTCTTATTAGGAGAAACAATATGCCTGTTACTAATTTAGCTGAACTGGATGCCTTGGTTGCACGAGTGAAAAAAGCCCAAGCTGAATTTGCAACCTTTAGCCAAGAGCAAGTGGATAAGATTTTCCGCGCTGCGTCACTGGCAGCAAACCAAGCGCGTATTCCGTTGGCACAACAAGCGGTCGCCGAGTCTGGCATGGGAATTGTGGAAGACAAAGTGATCAAAAACCACTTTGCTTCTGAGTTTATTTACAACAAATACAAAGATGAGCAAACTTGTGGTGTTCTAGAAGAAGATGACAATTTAGGCACCATGACCATTGCCGAGCCAGTGGGCATTATCTGCGGTATTGTGCCAACCACCAACCCAACGTCAACGGCTATCTTTAAGTCATTGATCTCACTTAAAACCCGCAATGGCATCATTTTTTCACCGCACCCAAGAGCGAAAAACTCAACCAATGATGCGGCCAAATTAGTCCTTGATGCGGCCGTTGCTGCGGGCGCACCGAAAGACATTATTGGTTGGATTGACCAGCCTTCTGTGGAGCTTTCAAACGCACTAATGAAACACGAAGGCATTGCGCTCATTTTGGCGACAGGTGGTCCTGGTATGGTGAAAGCCGCTTACTCATCTGGCAAACCCGCTATTGGTGTGGGTGCGGGTAACGTTCCTGTTGTGATTGATGAAACGGCGGATGTGAAACGCGCCGTGGCTTCTATCCTCATGTCAAAAACCTTTGATAATGGGGTGGTATGTGCATCAGAGCAAGCGGCGATTGTAGTCGATGAAGTGTATGACGAAGTCAAAGAGCGTTTTGCAACCCACAAAGCTTATGTACTGACCAAAGCCGAAGCTGACAAAGTGCGTAAAGTCTTGTTAATTGACGGTAACCTCAACGCAAAAATTGTTGGTCAAACGGCGTCGACGATTGCCGAACTGGCGGGGGTTAAAGTGCCTGCGGATACCAAAGTATTGGTCGGTGAAGGCCTTAGCAACGGTAAAGTGTCTTACGATGATGCTTTTGCACACGAGAAACTATCGCCAACCCTCGGGCTATTCCGCGCCGAAAACTTTGAAGACGCGGTTGCTCAAGCGGTGACCATGGTTGAAATTGGCGGTATCGGCCACACTTCGGGCTTATACACCAATCAAGATGCAAACGCAGATCGCATTCGCTACTTTGGCGATAAAATGAAAACCGCGCGTATCTTGATTAATATCCCAACCACACATGGCGGTATCGGTGATTTGTACAACTTCAACGTTGCGCCTTCATTAACTTTGGGTTGTGGTTCATGGGGGGGGAACTCCATCTCTGAAAACGTGGGTCCAAAACACTTGATCAACAAGAAAACCGTAGCAAAACGAGCCGAAAATATGTTGTGGCATAAACTTCCAAAATCGATTTACTTCCGCCGCGGTAGCTTGCCGATTGCCTTGGGTGATTTAGAAGGGAAAAAACGTGCATTTTTGGTCACTGACCGCTTCTTGTTCAACAATGGCTACGCTGATGACATTGTCCAACTGCTCAAAGCACAAGGCATGGAAGTTCAAACTTTCTTTGATGTTGAAGCCGACCCTACGCTCTCTGTCGTCAAAAAAGGAGCTGAACAAATGAACAGCTTCCAACCTGACGTGATCATTGCCCTCGGCGGCGGTTCACCAATGGATGCAGCGAAAATTATGTGGGTAATGTACGAACACCCTGAAACGCATTTTGAAGAGTTGGCGATGCGCTTTATGGACATCCGTAAACGTATCTATAAATTCCCTAAAATGGGGAAAAAAGCTGAGCTTGTGTGTATTACAACTACATCAGGGACTGGTTCTGAAGTGACCCCATTTGCGGTGGTAACGGATGATGAAACGGGTGCGAAATACCCACTGGCAGACTATGAAATCACGCCTAATATGGCGATTGTTGATGCAAACTTGGTGATGAATATGCCTAAATCGCTGACTGCTTTTGGTGGTTACGACGCGGTGGTTCACTCACTTGAGGCTTACGTATCTGTATTGGCTAATGAATATTCAGATGGTCAAGCCCTACAAGCGCTTAAATTACTTAAAGAATACTTACCATCAAGTTATGCCAACGGTGCCAATGATCCCATTGCACGTGAAAAAGTGCACAATGCCGCGACCATTGCCGGGATTGCATTTGCCAACGCCTTCTTGGGTGTGTGTCACTCAATGGCCCACAAAGTAGGGGCAGAGTTTCACTTGCCACATGGGCTGACCAATGCCATGTTGATGTGTAATGTGGTTCGCTACAATGCCAATGACAATCCGACCAAGCAAACCGCGTTTTCTCAATACGACCGCCCACAAGCTCGTCGTCGTTATGCAGAAGTCGCCGATCACTTGGGACTATCTTTACCGGGCGATCGCACAGCACAAAAAATTGAGCGTTTACTGGGTTGGTTAGAAGAGCTGAAATTGCAATTGGATATTCCTGCGTCAATTCAAGCGGCAGGGGTGGCAGAGGCTGATTTCCTCGCCAAAGTTGATGAGCTCGCGGTGGCGGCATTTGATGACCAATGTACCGGAGCTAACCCTCGCTACCCGTTAATCAGCGAGCTCAAAGATGTCTTGTTGGCTTCTTACTACGGCAAACCTTTTATTGAAGGTGAGACGTTTGAAGGCACGACCGTGATTAAGAAAAAAGCGGATCAGGATCAAGCGAAAGTTAGCTCAAAAGTGGCAGAGAAAGCCGCTAAGCCAAAAGCAGAAGCTTAAAATAGATAGCAACATCTTGTTGAGCTAATTAAATAAACGGCCTTAGTTGGCCGTTTTTTTATGGGTAAACACAATACTCACAAGTGGCGAGCAAAAGATATGAGGGTAATGGCGCTTTATACGTCGGTATTCACTACTCGACCGCTGAAATAATCATTGGTGACGATGTACTCGGCATTGCGAGTCAACTCTTGCTGGATACAGGCCCAATAATGACTATCAATCGGATCGCCTTGATGGGTCGGAGCTGGGATCACACCGCCCACTCGTATATTGTAAGGCGCCATCTCCTTTGCCCAGCTCGAAGTTAAGCCAGAGACTAAAGCTCCAATACTTTCAATGCCTTTGGTATCACTGTGGTTTTCATATGAAAGCACATTGACGATGACGCCTTGATTGCCTACGGCACGCATTCGTTGCGCGGCGACATGGCCGGCTGCCTGAAAATAAGCGGCTGTTTGCGCGATGGGTTCGACAAACCGCTCGGCTAAAGGATCATTGAGTCCCGAAAGCGGGGAGGCTGTCCAGCAATTGACAATCACATTAGGGCACTGCTCAACCTCTTGTTCGATACAATCAAAGAGGTATTGCAAAGACGGTGTGGTAAAGTCTTTAACGGGCATGGCATAAACTGCTTTGCCTTTGGATTGAAACTGCTTAAATATATGCTCTAGCCTGTCTTTGTGAGTGTCACATAAGATCAAGGTCGCGCCCGTTTGAGCAAAGTGATTGGCGATGTTTCTTCCCAAATCGCTGCCCGCAAAGGTAATTAATACCGTTGAATTTTTTAATTCCATGCACTTCCCATCCCTAACACTAAAGTCTTATTTTCAATAGAGTGGACAAAAATACGAATATTAAGTGTGAAAATGGTCAAACATTAGTATATGACAGTCAATAGAAAATCATTATTTAGCTAAGCGTCACATTTTTGTTTTTGACGAATGTCATTTTTTTGACGAAATTGCCGAGTGTGGTTCATTTTCACTCGTATTCATTCACGAGACTTAAAGAAAGGTGAGGAGTGGCATGACTACGCAGCGCAATGTAAACGGTCTTTTTTCAATGCGGTGTTGAGTTGTTCATACAGTCTATTTTGACTATTGTTCTGCGATGGTATGGGGTTCGCCGTTGCTTTTAAGCGCCTCTGCTGGTGCGACGATAAATTGTGGTAGCACGCTTCGGGTAACCCTGCGGTGTTTTGAGGTTGGACACACAAGCCCTCAGGCCGTAAGTAATGACTGAGGTGACTACTGACAAGGCTGGCAGAGTGTAATAGTTGACTTTGTTGTGCCCCTAAATCGTAGCTGTCGTGATCCGCAATCAAAGGTTGAGAGGGGGCAATTGATAATTGCTCACGCAGTGAGGTACCAGAGGACAACGTCTCTGGCTTTGTCTCTGTGGCAAAGAGTCGCTCTTGAACATCGTCAGATAACATCGACAGTAAAAGCGCGAAATCAGAACGTCGGCCCTGATTAATGGCTTGATTAACACTGGGTTGACCTTGCAAATCATTAAATTGAAGCTCATTGATTAGTGGGCTGTGATTAATCGTGTTGACCGACATAGATAGTTCTCCTTGAGACACAATCTTTATCGGTTAAGCGAAACTTTTCTTTAACGATTTTTACGAAATATTGTCCTTGTCTGCGGTTGTTATTTACTCAATGTTGAGGTAGTGCATGGCAACGTCCAAAGAGGGGCATTGATGGTCACTGATTTGAGAAAATCGGTCACTTTGTGTGGTAACGGCAATGCAGTGCAATTTGGCCGCTTTGGCTGATTGACAGCCAGTTTGGCTATCTTCCACCGCAACCGCTTGTGATGGAACAAGCCCGAGTAAATCGAGGGCGTGCTGATACACATCTGGCGCAGGTTTGCTGTGTGGTACATCTTCATTGCTTACCACGCAGAAAATTAACTTGTTAAGTTTATGATCAATCAGGGTTTTATTGACGGCTTGGCGGTCTGCACCGGTAACGATCGCAACCTGGATACCCGCTCGGTGTAACCGGTGTAATACCGACAGTGCACCAGGCATTAAGGGAAAGGCATGTTGGGATAAATAGCGCTGAGTGGCTTGCTCTTTTTGTCGTAACAGTTCTTGAGGCTCAACGGGCAACAAATAGTGTTCGCACAGTTGCTCAGCATTGAGCCGACTGGGCTGACCTTGGTAGTACTGTTGATAATCTTTGCGGTGGAAATCGAGAGCGTATTGCTCAAGAATGGTTTGCCACATTTGGCAGTGCACGGTTTCTGAGTCGACAAGGGTACCATCGTGATCAAAAAGAACCGCCTTGAGGTTATTGAATGGGTTATGCTCAATGGTTGGCATTACTGCTCCGCTCATATACTGGGATAAAATGTGACTAGAGTATGGTCTAACAATGTGATTTTCTGTGATTTTGTTAGAACTTTGCTGATAAAATTGCTCTGTTTTCGTCTCGATGACTGACTGATCTTAGGAATTTAGCCCGTCCTTTTCATATCGAGGTTTAAATTCTGTGATATTGGGGTAGAATGAGCAAAATTGACATTAATGATCACAGAGGGTGACATGGAAACGATTGATAAAATTAAACAGCAAATTGAAGAAAACACCATTCTACTTTACATGAAAGGCTCACCTAAGTTGCCAAGTTGTGGTTTCTCTTCACAAGCATCACAAGCGCTTATGGCGTGTGGTGAAAAATTTGCTTATGTTGATATTCTGCAAAACCCTGATATTCGTGCTGAATTGCCAAAATACGCGCAATGGCCAACGTTCCCACAGCTTTGGGTTGAAGGCGAATTGATCGGTGGTTGTGACATCATTCTAGAGATGTTCCAAAAAGGTGAACTGCAACCTTTAGTCAAAGAAGCGGCAGCAAAAGCACAACCTGAAGAATAAAAAATCGCTTATATCGGGAAAGGTAAAGCGGTGTTTACCGACAATAAAAAGGGCTTGGTGATACCAAGCCCTTTTTTTGTGATAGCGAAACGGTGCTTAGAGCGTCATCGCGGCTAACCAACCAAAACCTATCAGTGGCAAATTGTAATGCAAAAAGGTGGGTACAACCGTTTGCCAAATGTGTTCGTGTTGTCCATCTACATTCAAGCCTGAGGTTGGGCCTAACGTCGAGTCTGAAGCTGGAGAGCCAGCATCTCCTAGAGCGGCAGCGGTTCCTACTAGTGCCACCGTCGCCATCGGTGAAAAGCCAAAGGCAATGGCGAGTGGCACATAAATGGTGGCGATGATTGGGATGGTTGAAAATGAAGAGCCGATGCCCATGGTGACTAATAAGCCCACGACGAGCATCAAAAAGGCGGCCAGTGGTTTATTATCACCAATTGAGGTCGATAATGATTGCACTAAGGTTTCGACACCATTGGTGGCCTTCATGACTTCGGCAAAGCCGGCAGCGGCAATCATAATAAAGCCAATCATTGCCATTAAGTGGACGCCTTTGGTAAACACATCGTTCGTGTCTTTCCAAGCAATGACACCACCGAGGTTGAATACGGTGAAACCAGCAAGAGCACCAATAATCATTGAGCCAGATAGTAATTGCACACTTAGCGCAGCAACAATGGCCACCATCGATACTATGATGTGTCTTGGGTTAATGGTTTTCTGCTCAGCTTGTGGCGCCGTGTACTCGGTAACCGCGTATTCACGAGGTTTGCGATAGCTAATCAACACTGCAACCAGCAAGCCAAATACCATTCCTGCCCCTGGCAATAACATGGCATGAGGGATTTGCCCTGCCGTAATCTCGGTTAAGCCATTATCGTGAAGGTTTTTCAACAAGATATTGTTTAAGAAAATACCGCCAAAGCCAATGGGCAACACCATATAGGGAGTGATCAAGCCAAAGGTTAACACACATGCGACCAAGCGACGGTCAAGTTTGAGCTTGGCAAAAACGCCTAAAAGGGGAGGGATCAAAATCGGAATAAAGGCGATGTGTACTGGGATAATGTTCTGCGATGACATGGTGATCAAAACCAGCGCAAAAATCAAACCGTATTTTAAGCCCGTAGAGGCGGTTTGGTTTTCATGACCAATAAAACGTTTAATAACGGATTGAGCGAGTAGATCCGTCACGCCAGAGCGAGAGATTGCCACGGCAAAGGTCCCTAACATGGCATAACTTAATGCGATGGTAGCGCCGCCGCCTAAGCCACCTTCAAAGGTCGAGACGGCATCCGTTAAGCTCATGCCAGAGTACCAACCACCAACGATGGCACTAAAGGTCAGAGCGACCACCACATTTACGCGCATCAATGCCAAAACCAGCATGACGCAAACAGATAAAACAACAGGATTCATAGTTTTCTCGGATAGTTATGTTTACATTTTTTCTTCATTGTTATCATTAACCGGCCAACCCCCAAGGGCTTGCCACTTATTGACGATTTTACAGAATAAATCGGCCGTCTTTTGTGTATCATACAATGCGGAGTGGGCTTCGTTATTGTCGAAGGTCATACCGGCAGTAAGGCAAGCTCGAGCAAGAACGGTTTGGCCAAACGCCAAGCCACTGAGCGCGGCAGTATCGAAGGTCGCGAAGGGGTGGAAAGGGATGCGTTTTAGTCTGCAACGCTCGTTAGCCGCATTAACAAAATTTAAATCAAAAGCGGCATTGTGAGCGACCATGATAGCGCGATTGCACTCAGCGGCTTTTTGTTCCTTGCGCACCATTTTATAAATTTCTTTGAGAGCCACATCCTCAGTAACGGCACCGCGTAGTGGGCTATAGGGGTCACGTATTCCGGTAAATTCTAATGCTGCTGGCTCTAAATTCGCTCCTTCAAAAGGGAGGATATTGAAATGCATCGTTGAGGCTGGTCGCAATTGACCGTCTTGGTCCATTTTTAAGGTAATGGCACAGATTTCCAACAGGGCGTCGGTTTGGTGATTAAAACCCGCGGTTTCAACATCAATGACAACGGGAAAAAAGCCCCTGAATCGATCTTTTAAAGCGGTGGCGTCTTGTTCTGCAGGCATGTTAACTCAAGGTGTGTGACAAAGGCTGCATTATTACAGATTATGGCCGGTAGCAAAACCGTCTAAACAGAGAAACTTTTTTTCGTGAAAATTATTGTTGGCGAGGTTTTTGCTTAAGTTAGTACAGCGAGTCATGATGACGGGCAAAAGTTCACCGTAGCGCTCCAGTGTGCGTTCTATACCCGCTAAGGGCTGCTTTCTAGTGAGAACGAAAACATTCATCCAAATCAGTACTATCACAACTCGGCAAACTATTGCCACTGCCATCAAAAGAGAAGAATAACCATGTTAAATCTGTTGAAATATAGCGGTTTGATGTTGTCTATGGTCGCCTTTCCCACTTGGGCGATGCTAGAGAAGCACTATGTTGCAACGCCCGAACAATCGCATTGGAATCTAACTGAAGACACACCGCTGTCATGTCGTTTAGTTCATCCTATTCCAAATTACGGCAACGCTGAATTTAGCGCCCGTGCCAGCAAGAAGCTGAATTTAGATTTTGAGCTCAAAATGTGGCGGCCGATGGCGCGAACTCGGTCGGTGAGTTTGGTTTCTCTTCCCGCGCCTTGGCAAGCGGGAGAGGCGGCACAAAGGTTGGAAAAGTTAGAATTTTTTCAGCAATTTGATGGCTATGTCGGCGGGCAGACCGCGTGGGTGATGTTGTCGGAGTTAGAGCGTGGTCGTCAGCCGACCTTTAGTTATCAAGAGTGGCAAGATCGCAATCAACGCATTGAAATTTCGTTGTCTTCGGTGCTCTTTCAACAAAGTTACAATCAATTTAGCCGTTGTATTCAAAACCTTTTGCCTTATAGCTTCGAAGATATTGCTTTTACCATTCTTCATTATGAACGCCAAGGCGATAAGTTAACGAAGGCATCGCGTAAGCGCTTAGATCAAATTGCGCAGTATCTTAAATACAATCAAGACATTGATTTGGTGTTGGTATCAGCCTATCTCGATACCAGTTTAGGCAAAGACGAGAGTCAAGACTTAACGGAACGACGAGCGCAATCGTTGCGGGATTACTTTAAAACCTTAGGTTTACCTGAGGAGCGCATCGAAGCTCAGGGCTTTGGCAAACGCAGGCCAATCGCCGACAATGCATCACCGATAGGCAAAGATCAAAACCGTCGAGTGGTGATTTCTTTTGGTCGCAGTGGCGTATAGCGCGAAGCTGACGACAGGACGGGTCACATTGTTAACAAAAAAGGCGATGAATACCTCATCGCCTTTTTTATCTTCCATCAATGCCGATAAAATGGTTAATTTAATCTGAATTTGGCAATGATCTCACAGCTAGTGGCTGTATCAATGTCTTGTACGTGTTTTGCAATCATTGGGTTTGGATGACGTTTCATAAAATCAACCAGCGCTTTTTTACAACAACCAATAGGCTCAACAAAACTGGCACAACTGCGGTGAGGGCATTGAGGGATCAAGGTTAACACACGCTCTGAAGCAAGTTGAAGATACTTCAACTCGTAATCGCTGTCGCCAGCCCAACGCCAAAACTGGGCGAGGTTATGGCAAGAGATCACGGCAATCGTTAATCTTTCATCGATTTCAATGTCATTCGAATCAAGAATTTGCTCACTTAAAGTTAATGCTTGTTGATAATGCAAAATGCTTTGACTCGGGTTGTCGAGTTGCATCGCCGTATCGGCAAGCAGTGTGTGTTTTTCCCATTCACTGATCATGATCAACATCCTAAAAATATAATAGGTTATAAATCTAAACGATAAGAATTATCATGTAAAGCCTTTCTATGTTAAAAAAGCAGGGATTACCCTGCTTTTTATCGTGTCCGGCTCAATCTCTTAAAAAGGGGCGATTTTAGCCTTCTAGGCCGGCATTGGCTTGTTTATTTTGGATGAACTCGATCATGTAGCCGTCTGGGTCTTTGACAAAAGCAATCACCGTTGTCCCGCCTTTAACTGGACCCGCTTCACGAGTGATGTTTCCGCCTGCAGCTTTAATGGCATCACAAGTCGCGTAAATATCATCGACGCCAATGGCAATGTGTCCATACGCGTTACCCAAGTCGTACTCTGAGGTTCCCCAGTTATAGGTTAACTCGATCACAGCACCTTCAGATTCATCACCGTAACCGATAAAAGCCAGGGTGTACTCGTATTGTTTGTTTTCATTGGTACGCAGTAAAGTCATACCTAAAACCTTAGTGTAAAACTCAATTGAGCGGTCGAGATCACCAACGCGTAACATGGTGTGTAAGATGCGATTGTTTGACATAAAAACTCCTCGTTTTACAAATTGTCTTGTGGTGAAAACGGCGGCGAACAACAATGTAAGCCGTTTGCCGTTCTCTCTTGTGATTACTTAGGTATTGACCGTCGCACGGCATCGCTGGCTGACGCCCGCTATTTTTTTTGTTTCTTCACTTGTTGTTTAAGCACTTCATTGATGAAACTGCGACGTCCATACTGGCGGGTGATAATGCATTTGTCCAGCGAGAAACCTCGAGCTGGGCAATATTCACGGCCGTAATAAATGATCTGTAGGTGTAATTTATTCCACTTTTCTCTGGGAAATAAACGCTTGGCGTCGCGTTCGGTTTGTTCCACACTTTTTCCGTTTGACAATCCCCAACGATACATCAAGCGATGGATATGAGTGTCTACGGCAAAGGCCGGAATATTGAACGCTTGTGACATGACCACTGAGGCGGTTTTATGACCGACGCCAGGCATGGCCTCTAAGGCATCGAAGTCTGCCGGTACTTGGCCATTGTGCTGCTTGAGGATCATATCAGATAAATGCCATATTCCTTTGGATTTCATCGGTGATAGACCACAGGGTTTGATGATGTCTTTTATTTCATCAATGGTTAATTTGACCATATCCGCGGGATTATCTGCTTTGGCAAACAATTTGGGCGTGATCTGATTGACTCGTTCATCGGTGCATTGAGCCGATAACAATACGGCGATCAACAAGGTATAAGGGTCCTTGTGATCCAAGGGGATGGGCACTTCAGGGTAAAGCTCATCAAGAATATTAATGATGGCAGCGACTTTTTCTTTCTTTGAAACCGCAGTGGTCATAGTGATTATCTCAAACAAAAACTTGAATCGAAGTTAAACATTGGTGACGCGAGCACGCTCAATTTTCGGTTTGTCTGCGCGTTGAGTCTGGCGCTGTGCTCGGCGGTGATCAATGATGTTTTTGACCGCAATCAACAACCCGACACCAATAAAGGCCCCAGGTGGTAACAACGCCAACAAGAAACTATTATCAAAGTGAAATAGTTCAATTCTCAGTGCTTTCGCCCAATCGCCGAGTAAGAGGTCGGCACCGTCAAACAAGGTTCCGTTGCCAATGATTTCACGTAATGCCCCCAACAAGACTAATACGAGGGTCATGCCTGTTCCCATCCAAAAGCCATCGATGGCAGAGGGCATGACCGAATTTTTAGAAGCGAAAGCCTCGGCGCGGCCAATAATAATACAGTTAGTGACGATAAGCGGAATAAAAATGCCCAAAGACAGGTATAAGCCGTAAGCAAACGCATTCATCAACAGTTGTACACAAGTCACTAAGGCGGCAATGATCATGACAAAAACCGGAATGCGGATTTCATTGGGCACGTAATCTCGAATCAAGGAAACCGTTACATTAGAGCCAACCAATACCAAAAGTGTGGCAATGCCGAGGCCAAGCGCATTGGTTAAGGTGGATGAGACGGCAAGTAATGGACATAACCCAAGTAATTGAACCAGGGCGGGGTTGTTATCCCATAAGCCATTTTTGATTAACGCACGCGTATCAGATGTCATGGGTTACTCCTCACATTGGCGGGGTTGAGCAATCAATTGCGCTTGGTGTTGATTGACATAGTCAACGGTGTTACGGACGGCTTTAACCACGGCTCTTGGCGTTATGGTGGCGCCGGTAAATTGGTCAAAATCGCCACCGTCTTTTCTTACTTTCCAGTTCGCTCGGTTCGTTTCTGTGACCGTTTTACCACTGAAACTGCTGATCCAATCAGAGATGCGAATATCAATTTTATCGCCTAAGCCTGGGGTTTCGTTGTGCTGTAAGACACGTGTCGCCAGCACTTTGCCATCGAGATCAACACCGGTGATCAGTTTAATGGCTCCACTGTAACCATCAGGCGCGATGCTTTCAATAGCGATCGCGCTGGGTTGTCCATTTAGGGTCGCGATATAAGCCGGCATCGCCTGATCTGTACCAAGTAAGGGATGACGGACGAGAGTACAGGATTGGGTGAGATCGTTGTCATGAGCAGACAAAGGGATCACCTGGTTCAAGGTTGCTTTGAGTTGCGCTTCTTGTTGTGCTTGAATGCGGTCGGCCGTCAAGTATTGAGTTATCGCAACCACGCCCGTTGTGGCACAGGCAAACAGTGCTAGGGTCAGACCATTTTTTTGAATAGCTTTGAAAATCATCGTAGCTCCTAGTGCCCGTAGGTTCTGGGTTTTGTGTAATAGTCAATCAAAGGCACACACATGTTGGCAATTAAAACCGCAAAGGCGACACCATCGGGAAAGCCTCCCCAAGTGCGAATGATATAAACCAAAGCGCCGATCATCGCACCATAGATCAATCTCCCCTTGACGGTCGTGGACGCTGAAACAGGATCCGTTGCGATGAAAAAAGCCCCTAACATGGTGGCACCGGATAACAAGTGGAACCAAGGCGTTGGTGAACTTTCTGATGCGAATAACCAACTCAGCGTGCTCAGAACAAGCAAAGCCAGTAAAAAAGCTACAGGGATCATCCACTGGATGATGCGCTGTTGTAATAGAACCAAACCACCGAGCAAATAAGCGAGGTTGACCCACATCCAACCATGACCGGCAAAGGCATTAAAAATGGGCATTTGCATCGATTCGCTGACTGTGCTGCCGGCTTTTAACGCGGTTTTCATACCATCGAGTGGTGTGGCCATGGTAACACCATCCAGATCACTGCGAATTTGCAACAAAGACAGACCTTGAGGATCAAAGCCGGTAAATATCAACGACAACGCCTGCGAAAAGCTGACTGTATGGGCGGCGATTGATTCTGGTGCACTCCAACTGGTCATGGGGACAGGGAAAGCGATCAATAAAACCACATAGGCGACCATCGCGGGGTTAAAGAGGTTTTGACCTAGGCCACCATAAAGGTGCTTGGCGATCACGATGGCAAAAATTAAACCAATGACCATAATCCACCACGGTGCTAAAGGTGGCACTGCCACAGCAAGTAACCACGCAGAAACCAATGCGCTGTTATCTCGAAGTGCTTGGCGCGGTGAGCGTCCTCTAGCCAGCATGACACTGGCTTCTAAAGCGAATGCGAAGGCAATGGCAAAGGCCAATTGAATTAATGTTCCCCAGCCGAAGAAATAACATTGTGCGACCAAGCCTGGTAAGGCGCAAATGGCGACCCAGCGCATTAGGCTAGCCGTGGTGCGACGATTGTGCATATGGGGTGAACCCGCAATAAAAAAGGACACTACTTGTTCTCCGGATCAGTTGATGATTGAGCAGCTTTACGGGCCTTGGCGCGTGCAATAGCAGCGGCAACCGCGGCTTTTTTCGGATCCTCAGGCGCTTCAGAAGTCGGTGTCGAATCCGACTCTGTTTTGTCCGCTTCTGGGGTTGCCTGGGCGGCTTTACGGGCCTTGGCGCGTGCAATGGCAGCGGCAACCGCGGCTTTTTTCGAATCCTCAGGGGCCTCAGAAGTCGGTGTCGTATCCGACTCTGTTTTGTCCGCTTCTGGGGTTGCTTGGGCGGCTTTACGGGCCTTGGCGCGTGCAATGGCAGCGGCAACCGCGGCTTTTTTCGGATCCTCAGGGGCCTCAGAAGTCGGTGTCGTATCCGACTCTGTTTTGTCCGCTTCTGGGGTTGCTTGGGCGGCTTTACGGGCCTTGGCGCGTGCAATGGCAGCGGCAACCGCGGCTTTTTTCGGATCCTCTGGGGCCTCAGAAGTCGGTGTCGTATCCGACTCTGTTTTGTCCGCTTCTGGGGTTACTTGAGCGGCTTTACGAGCCTTGGCGCGTGCAATGGCAGCGGCAACCGCGGCTTTTTTGGCATCCTCAGGGGCCTCAGAAGACGGTGTGGTATCCGACTCCGTTTTATCCGCTTCTGGGGTTGCTTGGGCGGCTTTACGGGCCTTGGCGCGTGCAATGGCAGCGGCAACGGCGTCTTTTTTCGCATCCTCAGAGGCTTCAGAAGATGGTGTGGTATCCGACTCCGTTTTATCCGCTTCTGGGGTTGATTGGGCGTTTTTACGGGCCTTGGCGCGTGCAATGGCGGCGGCAACCGCAGCTTTTTTGGCATCCTCTGAGGCCTCAGAAGACGGTGTGGTATCCGGCGCTGCTTTGTCCGCTTCTGGGTTCGCTTGGGCGTCCTTACGGGCTTTGGCACGTGCAATGGCGGCGGCAACGGCGTCTTTTTTGTTGTCATTTTGCTCTGGCGTTGCTTCAGCGTTTTGTGCCGCGGCTTGTTGCGCTTTTGCTTTAGCTATGGCGGCAGCAACTGCGGGTTTAACCTTCGCAGGTTGATCGCTCTGTTGTTTGTTTTTGACCCGTTCAATCGCGGCAGCGACGGGGTCATCTCCGTTTTTTTGCATGGATTTTCGACGATCACTTGCTGCCGATTTAAAGCGATTTTCACGCTCTTGTTTATCGCGTTCCATACGCGCTTTTTTGGCTTCAAAACGCTCTTTTGCGCGCTCTGCCGCTTCGGCGTCTTGCTGACGTGTACGAATTTCCGCTTTGGCCTGGCGGTAATAGTTGACCAAAGGTATTTCACTTGGGCAAACAAAAGCACAAGCGCCACACTCAATGCAGTCTTTTAAGTTAAGCTCTTCTAATTTTTCGTATTCTTGAGCTTTGGCATGCCATTGCAATTGCTGTGGCAGTAACGAAGCAGGACAAGCCTCAGCACATTGACTACAACGAATACATTCTAATTCGTTTTGCTCTGCGGCGATTTCACGTTTCTTCGGTGCCAAAATACAGTTGGATGTTTTCGTGATCGGTACGTTTGCGTGCGGTAGGGTAAAGCCCATCATCGGGCCGCCCATGATCAGTCGAGGGAGCTTTTTATCTGCCTTGTACTCAAAAGATTGCAGTAAGTGTTCTACTGGGGTACCAATACGGACCCAAACATTGCGTGGCTGCTTGAAGGTCTTGCCCGTTAGGGTGACAACGCGTTCAATTAAAGGCTCGCCATCGACAATAGCGCGCTTGATGGCATAAAGAGAGCCGATGTTTTGTACTAAAATCCCGATGTCGGCTGGAATGCCACGGCTGGGGACTTCTAAGTTCGTTAAGATTTTTATTAACTGTTTCTCGCCACCCGATGGATACTTGGTCGGTATGACTCGAATCACGATATTTTTGTCTTTCGCTGCGACTTGTAACGCTTCAATCGCATCCGGTTTATTGTCTTCGATACCGACAATGGTCAATTTGGGTTTGAGAATGTGCTCGACAATTTCAATGCCGGCAATAATTTGCTCTGCCTCATCTTGGATCAAGCGATCATCGGCAGTGATATAAGGTTCACACTCTGCAGCATTAATGATTAAGAGTTCGGTTTTTGCTAAGCCAGATTGCAACTTTTTTGCACTGGGGAAACCAGCGCCCCCCATCCCGGCAATACCGTAATCACGAAGGCGATCGAGTAACTTTTCCGCTTCAATTTGTCGATAATCTTGAAAGGGCTGCTTTTCAAGCCACTGGTCTTGGCCATCGGGGATCAAAACGGCACACAATTCTGGCAACGCCGAAGGGTGGGCGGTTGTTCTTGGCTCAATGGCTTGAATTGTCCCAGAGGTGGAGGCGTGTACAGGCACGGTAAAACCGGTTGTGGCTCGGGTCAATGCCTGACCTTTTTTTACTTGATCTCCGGGCGCAATCAGGATATGCCCGGCTTTGCCAATGTGTTGCTTGAGTGGGATGATAAGCTCTGCAGGCAGCGGGCATTGACTTAAAGGCAGTTGGTTAGACTGTTTTTTATTTTCGGCAGGATGAATTCCACCGGGAAAGTCCCACAATGCACCGGATTTTATTTGTTCTATGAGCGACAGCATGTGACCCCTTAGTGAGTCGATGATTGATGTGTTACATCAACCACAGGTATTTGTTCTAATTGCCATTTCCAGTTTTCTGTAGTGGTAGCGACTGGAATCATTTCAATACAATCCGTTGGACAAGGTGCGACGCAAAGGTCGCAACCGGTACACTCATCCTTGATCACGGTATGCAAAGCCTTGGTTCCCCCGACAATGGCATCGACGGGGCAGGCTTGAATGCATTTCGTACAGCCAATACACATATCTTCGTGAATAAACGCGACGGTTTTGACTTCATTGTCCAAGTCGTGTGCTGACTCTTGTACTTCAACCCCCATTAAATCGGCGAGCTTTTCGATTGTGGCTTGCCCGCCGGGGGGACATTTATTGATGTCATCCCCATTGGCTATGGCCTCTGCGTAAGGGCGACAGCCTGGGTAACCACACTGACCACATTGGGTCTGGGGTAAGATATCGTCGATTTGTTCAACAATTGGGTCACTTTCCACTTTAAAGCGAATCGCGGCAAAGCCTAGTATGACACCAAAGATAGCCGCAAGCGCTGCCAATGCAGCAATGGCGATAAACAGAGTAGACATAAAATTAATTGACCAATCCAGTAAAGCCCATGAAGGCAAGAGACATTAAACCTGCGGTGATCATCGCAATCGAAGCCCCTTTAAAAGGCGATGGTACATCTGCAGCTTGAATACGTTCTCGCATCGAGGCAAACAGAATCAACACCAAAGAAAAGCCAACCGCAGCGCCAAAGCCATAAATAATCGATTCAACAAAGCTATGGTTTTCATTGATATTGAGCAAAGCAACCCCCAAAACGGCACAGTTTGTGGTGATCAAAGGCAAAAAGATACCCAATAAGCGGTACAGGGTTGGGCTGGTTTTGTGGACCACCATTTCGGTAAATTGCACGACGACGGCAATAACAAGGATAAAACTCATTGTACGTAAGTAATCAATGCCAAGGGGCGAAAGAATATAAGTTTCGACTAAGTAGGAGCACACCGAAGCCAACGTTAAGACAAACGTGGTGGCCAGACCCATACCGATGGCGGTCTCGAGTTTTTTTGATACCCCCATAAAAGGGCACAAGCCGAGAAACTTTACTAAAACGAAATTGTTTACTAGGACAGTGCCTATCAACAATAGAATATAATCAGTCATAATGTGCACGTTTTGTTGTAACGACCGAGTCATTATCCTTGGTTGTGAGGGGAATAACAACCATTGTCCTTTGAATGTCAATGGATTGAGTGCACCCATCATTGAGTGGCAGCTTTTTGGCAAAGCAACCATCACTCCAGTCGAATAAAATTACGGCCTTATTATACCATTTGAATCACAAAGAAAAATGCTTGGAGTAGAAAGTAAAAAACCCAATCCGAGGATTGGGTTTTTTGAAATTGGCTCCCCCTGCGGGACTCGAACCTGCGACATACGGATTAACAGTCCGCCGTTCTACCAACTGAACTAAGGGGGAATTGCTTAAAGCGGAACGAATGTTACTCAAGCCAATGGTGAGAGTCAAGTATTGCAAAGAAAAAAAACTGAAAAAACCATGTGTTAACAAAAAAAGAGCCAAAAGAAAGGAGTCTAAAATAGGTTGAGGCCTTGATAATACTGGCCTGACGTGAGTTATCCACTAAAATTGTGGATAAGTATGTTGATGAGTGATTGATAACTTTTTTTATGTCACTTTTCTTTAAATAAATAAATTAATAACTTGAAAATGTCAAATTAAATCAATGTGTTATTGGGTTGGTGGATTTTAGCAGGGTTAGCCTTGTCACGAATTAGTCATACAAATAACGAGAAAATGGGGAAAAGGTGTGCAAAACCATTGGGGGGATAAGAGAGCTCAGAACGAGCAAGGCGAAACATAATAGCAAAAACTCAAATAAAAAAACATGCCGTAGGATCACTTTTTTGTCTTTTTCTTCGTAATAACACTGGTTGCCATGGTATTTTATTGCCTTAGCAACGTTTGCCATTTGGCCGAGATTGAGTATTCTGTCTTACCGTGATTGATGACCAATAAGTGATGTAGAGATGAGTAAGCAATTCGAATTGGTGTCTGAGTACCAACCCTCTGGCGACCAACCCAAAGCCATTGCCCAGTTGACCGAAGGATTAGAAGCTGGCTTGGCTCATCAAACCTTGCTTGGGGTGACGGGCTCAGGGAAGACCTTCACGCTCGCCAATGTGATTGCCAATGTGGCGCGGCCAACCATCTTGCTAGCGCCTAATAAAACCCTAGCGGCACAATTGTATGGCGAAATGAAAGCGTTTTTCCCCAACAACGCCGTGGAATACTTTGTCTCTTATTACGACTATTATCAACCTGAAGCTTACGTGCCGACCACCGATACGTTTATTGAAAAAGACGCCTCGGTTAACCAGCATATTGAACAAATGCGGTTGTCGGCAACAAAAGCTCTACTCGAACGCAAAGACGCCATTATTGTCGCCTCGGTTTCGGCGATTTACGGTTTGGGCGACCCTCAATCTTACTTGCAAATGATGTTGCACCTGCGCCGAGGTGATGTGTTAGATCAACGTTCGATGTTAAGGCGTTTGGCTGAGCTTCAATATACGCGCAATGATATTGGTTTTGAACGCGGTCAATTTCGAGTCCGCGGTGAAGTCGTGGATATTTTTCCAGCCGAATCAGAAAAAGACGCTGTGCGAGTTGAAATGTTTGATGATGAGATTGAAACCATTAGTTTATTTGACCCTCTGACAGGCGTGGTCAAACAAAAGGATCTCGCTCGATATACCGTGTACCCAAAAACGCATTATGTGACACCAAGAGATAAATTGCTCGAAGCCATTGAGAAAATCAAAGACGAACTGAGCCATTATAAGGATGTGTTGTTGGCCAACAACAAACTACTTGAAGAGCAAAGGATCAGTCAGCGTACTCAATTTGATATCGAAATGATGCTGGAATTGGGCTTTTGTTCGGGAATCGAAAACTATTCACGCTACCTGAGTGGACGCAACGAAGGTGAGCCACCGCCAACCTTATTTGATTATTTGCCACACGACGGCCTGTTAGTGATCGATGAATCTCATGTGACTGTGCCACAAATCGGTGCGATGTTTAAAGGCGATCGCTCGCGCAAAGAAACCTTAGTGGAATACGGTTTTCGACTGCCGTCTGCATTAGATAACCGGCCGTTGAAATTTGAAGAGTTTGAGTCTTTAGCACCGCAAACGATTTTTGTCTCGGCAACTCCAAGTCAATACGAATTAGAGCGTTCAGGCGGGGAGGTTGCCGATCAAGTGGTACGGCCAACGGGCTTGCTTGACCCAGAATTAGAAGTGCGGCCAGTGGCGACCCAGGTTGATGATATTTTATCTGAAATCCGCCAACGAGTGGCGATTGATGAACGTGTGTTAGTCACCACGCTGACTAAACGCATGGCGGAAGACTTGACTGAGTATTTGTACGAACACGAAGTCAAAGTTCGTTATTTGCATTCCGATATTGACACGGTAGAGCGAGTTGAAATCATACGCGATCTGCGTTTGGGCGAAATCGACGTTATTGTCGGCATTAACTTGCTGCGTGAGGGATTGGATATGCCCGAAGTGTCTTTGGTGGCGATTCTCGATGCAGATAAAGAAGGTTTTTTGCGTTCAGAACGCTCATTAATTCAGACGATTGGGCGTGCGGCGCGTAATGTCTCAGGCAAAGCTATTTTGTACGCTGACCGGATCACAGACTCGATGAAAAAAGCGATGGAAGAAACGGAGCGACGTCGAGAAAAACAACAAGCGTACAATGAGCGCAACGGACTCGTTCCTCAGGCGTTAAAACGCAATATTCGCGATATTATGGAATTGGGCGAGGTGCACGGCCAATCGAAGCAGAAAAAATCTCAAGTGGTGGCGCTTAACAAAGTGGCTGAACCCGATAGTGATTATAAAGCGTTAACCGCGCAAGACTTCGAGCGGGTGATGAAATCACTTGAGGCCGAAATGTATCAACACGCGCAAAACCTTGAATTCGAACTCGCGGCACAAAAGCGTGATGAAATAGAAGCTTTAAAAGAGCAATTTATTAGTAATGGATAATAACAAAACACTCATCGGCAATTGATTAACTTTGATAATCGTTATTAAATACGGCCGAATATGATGTTGGCTGCGCAAAAAACTATCATAGCTGCGCAAATTTGAGTAAAATTCGCGGTGCTAAATTGCATAATGAAATGCGTAATGCAATGATTACTAATATTAGAATAAGGCTAGGAAGCAGTCGTGGTTGAAGAAAGCAAGAATCGTTATTTACTGATGGTGGAAGACACCGCTTCGGTTGCGGCATTGTACCGTTCGTACCTGACACCACTGAATATTGATATCACCATTGTCGGCAATGGTCGCGATGCGTTGGACAGTTTAACACGACGCATCCCAGATTTGATTTTGTTGGATTTGCGACTGCCGGACATGACTGGCATGGATGTTTTACACGAAGTCAAAGCCAATCACCCTGATGTTCCTGTGATTTTCATGACCGCGCACGGCACGATTGATACCGCCGTTGAAGCGATGCGTCATGGCTCACAAGACTTTTTAATTAAACCTTGTGAAGCCGACCGATTGCGAGTTACGGTGAACAACGCCATTCGCAAGGCGAGTAAGTTGAAAAGCGAGCACTCAGCAGAAAACCCTGGTTATCAAGGCTTTATTGGCAGTAGCCACAATATGCAGCAAGTGTATCGCACCATTGACTCGGCGGCGTCGAGCAAAGCGAGTATTTTTATTACTGGTGAAAGTGGCACAGGCAAAGAAGTGTGCGCCGAGGCCATTCACGCCGCCAGTCAGCGCGGTGATAAACCATTTATTGCCATTAACTGTGCGGCGATACCCAAAGACCTGATCGAAAGTGAGTTGTTTGGTCATGTAAAAGGGGCCTTTACCGGCGCGGCAACGGATCGCCAAGGCGCGGCAGAGTTGGCCGATGGCGGCACACTATTTCTCGATGAGCTGTGTGAGATGGATTTGGAATTGCAGACCAAACTCTTGCGCTTTATCCAAACGGGCACCTTTCAAAAAGTGGGCTCGTCAAAAATGAAAAGCGTCGATGTGCGTTTTGTGTGTGCGACCAACCGAGATCCCTGGAAGGAAGTGCAAGAAGGGCGTTTTCGCGAAGATTTGTACTACCGCTTGTATGTCATTCCATTGCATTTACCGCCTTTGCGCGATCGCGGTAACGATGTGGTTGAAATTGCCTATTCGTTACTCGGCTATATGTCGCACGAAGAGGGTAAAAACTTTGTCCGCTTCGACCCAGCGGTGCTTGAGCGTTTTGCCCAATATGAATGGCCGGGTAACGTGCGACAATTGCAAAATGTACTGCGCAATGTGGTGGTGCTTAACAACGGTAAAGAAATCACCATGGAAATGCTGCCACCACCTTTAAATCAGGTCAAACCTAAAATGCCAGAGCCCGTCAGTAGCGGAACAAAACCGTCGGTATCAGAAATTTGTCCCTTGTGGATGACGGAAAAGCAAGCAATAGAAAATGCCATTGCCGCTTGTGATGGTAATATTCCTCGTGCCGCTGGTTATCTCGATGTCAGCCCATCGACGATCTATCGCAAAAAGCAGCAGTGGGACGCTCAAGGCGCTGAGAGATAAAGCATGCAGATTATGAACAAGCAAAAACTCGAACAATTGCAAAATGAAATCGGTCGAGAAAACATCCCAATGTTACTCAATATCTTTTTGGGGGAGTTAGAGGTTTACAACCAGCAACTCAATCGACTTAAAGGTGAAGAACAATTGGATTACATGCTGGAGATCACTCATGCACTCAAAAGCAGCGCCGCCAGTTTTGGCGCTGATCAATTGTGTGTGATCGCCCAAGAAATAGACACCAGTGGCAAGCAACAAACCCTGGTCGATCAAGATAAGGAAGTGGCGAGATTGACCGATGTATTGCTGAACACGGCCACACAGTACCATGAAGTGGCTCTTTCCTTTTCATAGCTGACTTTCAATAGCGTCCTTCAAGCGTGTGCGGTCGTGACGCCAAGGGCGATTGGGGGAGGCTAGGTCAGTCGTGATAATTTGGTGTTCTTTTTTGAGATCGAGTTCAACCTTCGATGTGATGATGCTATCGACCTGACGGCCGGCACAAGCTCTTTGACACCAGTGCAATTTTTGCCGCAAGGTCATTGAACCTGCAGGGCCATACTCTTTACCTAAATTGTCGATAAACAACAGCTTAGCATCGTGGTTGTCAGCAATAGCTTGGCCGATTTCTTTTAATAAGAGCGGTGGCATGATACTGGTTAAAAAACTGCCTGGGCCGAGTATGATTAAATCGGCACTTTGTATCGCATCGATGGCTTCTTTGGTGGCGGGCACCGTTGGCGAAATTTCTAAACGCACCAGATCATGCTTCATATTATCGACGTGGGTTTCGCCAGTGATCCATTCGCCGCGAATGTCTAGTGCACTGAGATCGGCTGGGTGTTCTGACATCGGAATGAGGTTGACTTCCACGCCTAGTGTCTGTCGGATTAAGTTTATTGCATCCAGGGGTCTGACCGATAAATTGCCCAGTGCCGTCAGGATCAAGTTGCCTAAATTGTGACCGCTGAGCTCACCTGAACCTCTAAATCGGTATTCAAACATCATAGAGCCGATCGAAGGTTCTGTGATCAACTGGTTGATGCAATTACGGGTATCTCCCCACGCAATACCACCTTGAGACTCGCGTATTCGGCCAGTAGAGCCACCATTATCTGTGGTGGCGATAATACCCGTGGCGTTATGCCCGTATTCTTTTAGGGCCGATAATACTCGCCCTAAGCCATGGCCACCACCTATGGCGACTATCTTGGGGTGCACCGAACGGGCGCTGTCAATCTCGGTTAGCGTCGATGTGGTCACGTTAAGCACTTTTATGGTTTTTCATTCTATAAGCATATCTTATTTCAACGCATTTGTACTTTGTAGTAAATAATTGTTGAACCTCAATCACTTTCTTGACTACTATGAAAGGCCGTAGCCATGATGGACCATGGCTGCCATAACTCCTAGCACGCATGGCTAAGTCGATTTCGATGACTTGTTATCAAAACGTCGATTGAGATACGCAGTGTGTGCCGTGGCCCAAGGGGTCACCAGGGTAGCAGAGGAAACGAAGCTATCTCCCGAACTTTGGAAAGGTGTTCAATGGCACAACCATTTATTGATATTCATAGGCGCAAATTTCACTATTTGCGCTTGTCGATTACGGACGTGTGTAACTTTCGTTGCACCTATTGCTTACCCAATGGTTATCGTCCTTCCGACATAAAAAACTCTGGTTTTCTGCGGCTCGATGAAATAAAGCGAGTGGTATCGACGTTTGCCCAATGTGGGACGTCAAAAGTGCGTATTACCGGTGGTGAACCTTCGATGAGACGTGACTTTTGCGATGTGATTGCTGCCGTTTCTGACACTCCTGGTATTGAAAAAGTGGCGACCACCACCAATGGCTATCGCATGGCATCGCAAGTCGAACGGTGGCGAGCGTCTGGCTTAGATGCGATCAACGTCAGTCTCGATAGCTTAAACCCAGAAATGTTTCGCCAAATTACCGGTCAAAATCGCTTCCACGACGTGATGGCAGGCATTGATCGCGCTTTTGAAGTGGGGTACGAGCAAGTCAAAATTAATGCCGTTCTGATGAAATCGCTTAACGATCAGCAACTGCCGCAATTTTTAGCTTGGATTCGCGACCGGCCTATTCAATTAAGGTTTATCGAACTGATGCAAACCGGTGAGATGAATGACTTATTTACCCGTCACCATCTTTCTGGTATTCATATCCGTCATTATTTAATCGCCAATGGCTGGCTATTAAAAACGAGAGGTAAAGATGATGGCCCCGCTCAGGTGTATAGTCACCCTGATTACCAAGGTGAGATTGGACTGATCATGCCTTATGATCGAGGTTTTTGCTCTACGTGTAACCGTCTGCGCGTTTCGGCGATTGGCAAATTGCACTTGTGCTTATTTGGTGAGCAAGGCGTCGAACTTAGAGACTTGCTGCAATCTGATCAGCAACAGCATGAGCTCATCGCCCGCATTCAAGCGGCGTTGACCAGCAAATCAGCAAGCCATTTCTTACATCAGGGCAATACGGGACAAACCCCTCATCTCGCCTCCATCGGTGGTTAGTCTTTAGCGTCGATAGCCTATCTGGGTATTGATTGGATTGACATTGCCCGTGATGGGGCTGGGCAATGCGTACAGACATTATGATTTATTAAGGAAGTTAAGATGTCTCATTCTTCACAACCATTTCGCGCCGCACAGATTGCGGTATTAACGGTGTCGGACACGCGAACTCAAGAGACCGATACCTCAGGGGCTTATCTCGTTGAGGCGCTCACACAAGCCGGTCACCAATTAGTCGACAAAAAAATTGTTATCGATGATAAATACCACATCCGCGCCTGTGTTTCTCAGTGGATTGCCGATGATAACATCCATGCTATTTTGATCACCGGCGGCACTGGCTTTACAGAGCGCGACACGACGCCTGAAGCGTTAAGCCCATTGTTTGATAAAACCGTTGAGGGGTTTGGTGAGGTATTTCGCGCGGTGTCGTATCAAGAAATTGGCACTTCAACCATTCAATCTCGAGCCCTAGCCGGGTTTGCCAACAAAACGGTGATCTTTGCCATGCCAGGTTCGACCGGGGCTTGTAAAACCGCGTGGACCAAAATCATTGCCGAGCAGTTAGATGCCAGCCACCGACCGTGTAATTTTATGCCGCATGTTGGCGCGTAAAAGTCACTGAGTGTTGAAATAAGGAATTTATCATGGAGTTTACTCATATCAATGGCGCTGGCGAGGCCAATATGGTCGATGTGTCTGAAAAACAGCACACGGTGCGAGAAGCAAGGGCACAGGCTTTTGTGTCTATGTCTGAACAAACACTCGCCATGATCCTCAATGGCGATCACCAAAAAGGAGACGTGTTTGCGACTGCTCGCATTGCCGGGATTCAAGCGGCGAAAAAAACCGCCGATCTCATCCCACTTTGCCACCCACTAATGCTATCTAAAGTGTCTGTGACCTTAACAGCAGAGGTCGAGAATTCGCGCGTTCGCATTGAATCTTGGTGTAAATTGACCGGTCAAACCGGGGTGGAGATGGAAGCCTTAACCGCTGCGTCTGTCGCGGCTTTGACCTTATATGACATGTGTAAAGCCATGCAAAAAGACATGGTGATCTCTCAGGTATTATTACTGGAAAAAAGCGGCGGTAAATCCGATGATTTTAAGGTGACACCATGATCCATGTGCATTTTTTTGCCCAAACGAGGGAATTAATTGGTGAGGCGAGGATTGAGGTTGAACCGAGTTTTGAGTCTGTCGAAGCGCTTAGAGCCCAGCTTGCCAGTCAAGGAGATAAATGGGCATTGGCGTTAGAACAACAAAGGGTATTAGCCGCGGTCAATCAAACGTTGGTTTCTCTTGAGCACCCCTTGTGCGATGGTGACGAGGTGGCTTTTTTTCCTCCGGTGACAGGGGGATAATCGATGCATCAAGTCAGCATACAGCACAGTGATTTTAATTTTGCCGAGGAATATCAGCGCATGGCGACGTCTTCTCAAGCTGGGGCTGTGGTCGGTTTTGTCGGCCTGGTCAGAGATATCAACTTAGATCAATCAATTTCGGGTTTGTATTTGGAGCATTATCCCGGAATGACAGAAAAATCGTTGCAAGACATCAGTCAGCAAGCGGCCGAGCGCTGGCCGATTTTGGCGAGTAAAATCATTCACCGCATTGGTCAGCTTGACGTCAATCAGCAAATTGTCATGGTGCTGGTGAGCAGTGCTCATCGACAAGCGGCCTTTGAAGCTTGTCAATTTATGATGGACTTTTTAAAAACTCAAGCGCCGTTTTGGAAAAAAGAGCGACGTTGCAACGGTGAGGAGATTTGGCTCGATGCGCGTGAATCAGACCAAAAGGCGCTGCAACGTTGGTCAAAAACTAACGGGTAATCCTGTCTTGTAACTACTCCCAAAGAGGTAGTGATTGGTTGTTTTGTAATCAATCCTGCCTTTTTCTCTTACATAACTTGATCTTGATCACTTTTTTGTCGGTTTGAATTGTCGATTACATTTAAATAGTTCGACATTTTCGCACATCAATGATAAAAATCGAAAGTTATACAATCGTCGTTAATAGTGTGAATATACAAATTTTCAATACTTTCTGGCGAATTGTAATTAAAAATCAGACTTTTATAACAGAGAAACCGCTTTCACTGTTATTTTTTTGATTCTACAGTGATTTTTTTATTGGTTTCTATGAATAATTACCCAATAAAGAGTGATTGTAGTGAGGTTTTAAGCACTTTGCCGCTCAGCCTCATTCATGGATGCAAATGTAAAACTTGGAGTTACGCATGTACAAAAACAAACTTACCCAAGCGCTAATGCTAAGCGCTGGGTTCTCTCTTGCCGTTTCTAGTCCAATGGCGTTTTCCGCCGATGTCCCTGCTGGTACCCAACTTGCTAAAGTACAAGAATTTGTACGTGGTAATGGCACCGAAGTGGCTTCACTGGACCCACAAAAAACCGAAGGGGTCCCTGAGTCCAACGTGATTCGCGATCTTTTTGAAGGGCTAGTTAATCAAAATGGCGAAGGGAAAATCGTTCCCGGTGTAGCGAAAAGCTGGGAAACCACCGACAACAAGACGTTTGTTTTTCACTTGCGCGAAGATGCAAAATGGTCAAATGGCGATCCGGTGACTGCCGATGATTTCGTCTTTACCTTTCAACGCGCGGTCGACCCAGCTACAGGTTCTCCTTATGCTTGGTATTTAGAAATGACCGCAATGGTCAATGCCGCCGATATCATTGCCGGGAAAAAAGACAAATCAACCTTAGGTGTGAAAGCGTTAGATGCTAAGACTTTAGAGGTGAAGCTTGCCCAGCCCGTACCATACTTTGTCAAGATGATGGCCCACACCACCGTGAAGCCCGTGCATCGTGCGACACTTGAAAAATGGGGTGATGAGTGGACCAAGCCTGATCATTTTGTTGGCAATGGTGCTTACAAGCTCGATTCTTGGGTGGTTAACGAGCGCATGGTATTGAGCCGTAATCCGCAGTATTGGGATGACAAAGACACGGTGATCAACAAGGTCACTTACTTGCCGATCGAAAGCCAAGTGGCAGAAATGAACCGTTTCCTATCCGGTGAGCTTACGATGACTAACGAACTGCCACTTGAGCATTTCCGCCGTTTGCAAAAAGAGCACCCAGAGGATCTTAAAGTCACTGGTCAATTGTGCAGTTATTACTACGGTTTTAACAATGCCAAAGCGCCATTTGATGATGTACGAGTACGCAAAGCGCTATCTTACGCCATTGATCGCGATATCATCGCTAACGCGATTCTCGGCCAAGGTCAAAAACCGGCCTACTTCTTGACCCCTGAAATTACCGCAGGCTTTACCCCTGAATTGCCAGAATACGCGACTTGGTCGCAAAAAGAACGCGTGGCTAAAGCGAAGGAACTCCTTAAAGAGGCGGGTTTTGACAGCGATCACCCACTAAATTTCACCTTGCTGTACAACACCAGTGACAATCACAAGAAAATTGCCACTGCAATTCAGTCGATGTGGAAAAAAAGCTTAGGTGTCAACGTCACTCTGGAGAACCAAGAGTGGAAGACCTACTTAGACACACGTCGTGAAGGCAACTTTGATGTGACCCGTGCAGGGTGGTGCGGTGATTACAACGAAGCGTCGTCTTTCTTGTCGTTGATGCAGTCAAACAACAGTTCCAATGATCCTAAATATCACAGCCAAGCATTCGATCAGCTAATGGAAAAAGCGCTTAATTCTACCTCAGAGCAAGAGCGCGAAGCCCTATATGCCGACGCTGAAAAGCAATTGGCTGTCGACATGCCCATTGCGCCTATCTATCAATACGTCAACGCGCGTTTGGTTAGCCCTCAATTAGGTGGCTACCCTGAAAACAACGCAGAAGACAAGGTTTACAGCAAAGATTTGTACATTAAAGCAAACTAAGTAACCCTCTGTTTTTAAAAGGCCTACTTTGCATTTTAACCTAATAGGGCGTGCAGAGTAGGGCCTTTTCTTATCCCTCATTGCGTCTTTGTCAATGTGTAAAATGTCGAGTTATCTATGTTAAAATTTATTTTTAAACGGGTGTTAGAAGCGATCCCCACCTTGTTGGTGCTGATCACCATCTCCTTCTTCTTGATGCGCTTTGCCCCCGGTAACCCTTTTTCTTCAGAGCGCCCATTACCGCCAGAAGTGATGGCTAATATCAATGCTAAGTACGGTTTGGACAAGCCTGTGTTTGATCAATACCTCACCTACCTTGGCAATATTTTACAAGGCGACTTTGGTCCTTCGTTTAAATACAAAGACTACACAGTGAATGAACTGGTCGCACAAGCCTTGCCAGTGTCCGCCGAAGTGGGCTTTTTTGCCTTTATTTTTACTTTAGTGGTTGGTGTAAGTGTCGGCACTATTGCTGCGCTGCGGCAAAACTCTTGGGTGGATTATCTGATTATGTCCACTGCTATGACCGGTGTGGTGATGCCCTCTTTTGTTCTCGCCCCAGTACTGATTTATATCTTCTCTATTTCGATGGATGGCTTTTTGCCTGCTGGCGGATGGCAAGGTGGTCAGTGGCAATTTATGATCTTGCCTGTGTTGGCGATGTCGCTGTTGTATGTCGCCACCTTTGCCCGAATTACTCGCGGGTCTATGATAGAAACGCTCAACAGCAACTTCATTCGCACAGCCCGTGCGAAAGGGTTGAGCTTTTCCTATATTGTGGTGAAGCACGCCCTTCGACCTGCAATGTTACCGGTGGTTTCTTATATGGGACCTGCCTTTGTCGGCATTATTACCGGGTCTGTGGTGGTGGAAACGATTTTTGGTTTGCCAGGTATTGGCAAGTTGTTCGTCAATGCTGCTTTTAACCGAGACTATTCGTTAGTGATGGGAGTCACCATTTTGATTGGCTTCTTATTTATCATTTTTAACGCCGTTGTCGATATTTTGTTGGCGTTAATTGATCCTAAGATCCGTTTTTAAAAGGCCGTATTATGTTGACGAAAAAAGACAATGTTGAGGCGGTAGAAGCCTTTTCAAAGCAACTTGAAATTCAGGGTCGCAGTCTGTGGCAAGATGCGCGCATCCGATTTATGCGCAATAAAGCGGCCATGGTGAGCTTAGTGATCTTAACATTGATCACCTTAGCGGTTATTTTTGCCCCTTTGCTTTCACAATACACCTTCGATGATACCGACTGGTATGCCATGCATGCCGCGCCTTCCGCAGAGCACTTATTTGGTACTGACTCGTTGGGAAGAGACTTGTTTGTACGCACCCTAATAGGCGGGCGCATTTCTTTGATGGTGGGGATCTTAGGCGCTTTTGTTGCGGTTTTGATTGGTACTTTATATGGCGCAACGTCCGGTTTTATTGGCGGGCGAGTGGACCGCGTGATGATGCGGGTACTCGAAATCCTCTATGCGATTCCCTTTATGTTTTTGGTCATTGTGCTCGTCACGTTTTTTGGTCGTGACATTATCTTGATCTTTGTGGCGATTGGCGCGATTGCTTGGCTGGATATGGCGCGTATCGTTCGCGGCCAGACCTTGAGCTTGCGCAGCAAAGAGTTTATTGAGGCCGCTCGGGTTAGCGGGGTGAGCACCCGCCATATTATCACCCGTCATATTGTGCCCAATGTGTTGGGTATTGTGGCGGTGTATTCAACGTTACTGATCCCAAGTATGATTTTAACTGAGTCGTTTTTGTCTTTCCTCGGGTTGGGGGTACAAGAACCGATGACCAGTTGGGGCGCGTTATTGCAAGAGGGCGCGAACACCATGGAAGTGGCAATTTGGCAATTGTTGTTCCCGGCCGCCTTTATGGTTGTCACTCTGTTTTGTTTTAATTACGTCGGCGATGGCTTGCGCGACGCGTTAGATCCAAAAGATCGCTAAGTGACAAGGAAAAAAAGATGAGTTTATTAGACGTAAAAGATTTAAGAGTCGAATTTTCAACTCAAGATGGCACGGTCACGGCGGTCAATGATTTGAACTTTTCGTTAAACCCAGGAGAAACGCTTGGGATTGTTGGCGAGTCGGGGTCGGGTAAATCGCAGACGGTGTTTGCGATTATGGGTTTGTTGGCCAAAAATGGTTATATCTCAGGCAGTGCTAAATTTGAAGGGCAAGAGATCCTCAATCTGCCAGAGAGACAACTCAATGCGATTCGCGCCGAACAAATTGCGATGATTTTCCAAGATCCGATGACCTCGTTGAACCCTTATATGAAGGTTTGCGATCAGTTGATGGAAGTCTTGATGTTACACAAAGGCATGGGTAAAAAAGAGGCCTTTGAAGAATCGGTAAGAATGCTTGAAGCGGTTAAAATTCCTGAGGCGAGAAAGCGCATCAACATGTACCCACATGAGTTTTCTGGTGGCATGAGACAACGGGTTATGATTGCCATGGCTTTGTTGTGTCGCCCAAAACTCTTGATTGCGGATGAGCCGACCACGGCATTAGATGTGACAGTGCAAGCGCAGATCATGGACTTGCTCAATGAACTAAAAAATGAATTCAATACCGCCATCATCATGATTACTCACGATCTCGGTGTTGTCGCGGGCTCTTGTGACAAAGTGCTGGTGATGTATGCTGGGCGTACCATGGAATACGGCAGTGTTGACGATATTTTTTACCGGCCAAGCCACCCCTACGCTGAAGGTTTGTTAAAAGCCATCCCACGCCTCGATTCGGTCGGTGACACACTGCCAACCATTCCAGGTAATCCACCAAACTTGTTGCACTTACCCACAGGCTGTCCTTATCAAGAGCGCTGTCATCGGGTAATGGACAGCTGTCGCCAGTCCGCACCAGAGTTAGTGCATTTTGGCCAAGGTCGTCAACGCGCCTGTTTTTCTAACTGGGAGGCATGGGAAAAATGAGTCAAGCTAATGTATTGTTAGAAGTGTCCAAGCTTAAAGTGCATTTTGATATTACATCTAAATCACTGTGGCCATGGGCGAAACCCGCTAAACTCAAAGCCGTTGATGGCGTTGATATTCGCCTCTACGAAGGAGAAACCTTAGGGGTTGTCGGTGAATCTGGCTGCGGTAAGTCAACGTTTGCGCGCGCGATCATTGGTTTGGTGTCTTCGACAGAGGGGGAAGTGGTTTGGTTGGGTCGCGACTTGACCAAGATGCAAGACATCGAACGCCGAGATACACGCAAAGAAATCCAGATGATCTTTCAAGACCCATTGGCCTCACTGAACCCGAGAATGACGGTCGGTGATATCATTGCTGAGCCGCTGCGGACTTTTTACCCACAATTGAGTAAAGACGACGTCAAAACACAAGTTAGAGAAATGATGGCAAAAGTGGGGTTACTACCGAATGTGATCAACCGTTATCCCCATGAGTTTTCCGGTGGTCAGTGTCAGCGGATCGGCATTGCTCGTGCGCTGATATTGAAACCAAAAATGATCATTTGCGATGAACCGGTATCGGCTTTGGACGTGTCTATTCAGGCTCAGGTGGTCAATTTGCTGAAATCACTGCAACAAGAGCTTGGCTTGAGTTTGGTGTTTATCGCTCACGATTTGTCGGTGGTCAAACACATTTCTGATCGGGTTTTAGTCATGTATTTGGGCAACGCGGTTGAAATGGGCACATCAGAAGCTCTTTTTTCTGATCCGCAACACCCCTATACCCGAGCGTTAATGTCGGCAGTGCCTATCCCCGATCCCAATATTGAGCGCAACAAAAAAATTGAGATGTTAGAAGGGGAGTTACCTTCGCCGATCAACCCGCCCTCTGGGTGCGTATTTCGAACTCGTTGTCCGCTAGCAACGACAGAATGTGCTGAGCGCAAACCCGAGATTATCGGTACCGAGCGCCACGCCGTTGCGTGTTGGAAAGTCGACTCGCTGGTGTGAGAATAAAACAAAGGCAATGGTAGAAAAAAAGCCCCGTGAAGGGGCTTTTATGTATTTGTAACTCTGTATTCGCAAAGCGAGTGTCAATTGATCACGGACCAAACGAAAGTGTTAATAAGGGATAACACTGCTCACTGTGGCCCGTGATGAATCGCGTTACGCGTTGTCTTCTGCTTGACTGGCTTGAATCGCAGTTAAAGCGACAGTGTAGACGATGTCATCGACCAAAGCGCCGCGAGACAAGTCGTTTACTGGCTTGCGCATACCTTGTAGCATTGGACCAATAGAGACCAAATCTGCAGAGCGTTGTACGGCTTTATAGGTGGTATTACCCGTATTGAGATCAGGGAATACAAACACCGTTGCTTTACCGGCAACAGGGGAGTTCGGCGCTTTAGAAGCCGCGACGTTTTCCATGATTGCCGCATCGTATTGAAGCGGACCATCAATGATCAAGTCAGGGCGCTTTTCTTGAGCGATACGCGTTGCTTCACGGACTTTCTCAACATCGGCACCTTGGCCAGACGTGCCTGTTGAATAAGAAATCATTGCCACGCGAGGCTCAATACCAAAGGCCGTTGCTGAGTCTGCAGATTGAATAGCGATTTCAGCCAATTGCTCGGCGTTAGGATCCGGGTTAATGGCGCAGTCACCGTAAACCAGGACTTGATCAGGCAGCAGCATAAAGAAGATCGAAGACACCAAAGAAGCATTTGGTGCGGTCTTGATCAGCTGTAGTGGTGGGCGAATAGTATTGGCCGTCGTGTGCACCGCACCAGAGACCAAACCGTCTACTTCGTTGCGTTCAAGCATCATAGTACCGAGTACCACGGTATCATCAAGTTGCTCGCGTGCAACCACTTCGGTCATGCCTTTGTTCTTACGCAATTCAACCAAACGTTCTACGTACTGTTCGCGAACTTCCTCTGGGTTGATGATTTGAACTCCGCTGCCAAGTGTCACGCCTTGTTGCTCAGCAACGCGCTTGATTTCATCTGGGTTACCGAGAAGAACACATTGGGCAATGCCGCGTTCTGCACAGATAGCTGCTGCTTTGACCGTTCTAGGCTCATCACCTTCCGGTAACACAATGCGTTTGTTTGCGCGACGGGCAAATTCAGTCAGTTGATAGCGGAATGCTGGCGGGCTAAGGCGACGACTGCGAGTGGCCCCTTCGGTCAATGAATCGATCCACGGTCCATCAATGTGGCTGGCAACGTGCTCGTTGACAAATTCAATGCGTTCTTTGTCATCCGCGGGAACTTCTAAACTGAAGCTTTGCAGGTTCAATGACGTTTGCCAAGTGTTACCTTGCGCTTTGAAAATCGGTAGGCCCGATTCGAAAGCCGGCTTACATAGCTCGGTGATTGAGTCTGGAATGTCGTAGCCACC
Source organism: Vibrio sp. HB236076 (assembly GCF_040957575.1). Lineage (NCBI taxonomy): Bacteria > Pseudomonadati > Pseudomonadota > Gammaproteobacteria > Vibrionales > Vibrionaceae > Vibrio > Vibrio sp. HB236076. The sequence continues at coordinate 1,937,754 of NZ_CP162601.1, read as the reverse complement.
TGTCAATAAGATAGCACCGATATCAACGCCGTTCATTGAGGCCAGAGAGGCAGCGACAATAACGTCAGGACGATCGGCTGAGGTCACCAAAAGTGAACCAGGGCGGAAGTGCTCAATCATGTTAGGGAGTGAGCGGGCACAAAAAGTAATGCTGCGGATTCGGCGCGTTTCGATATCGCCTTTGTTGATGATGTCCGCTTTAAGGTGCTTAGCCATGTCGATAGCACGAGTGGCAATCAAATCAATGCTCCATGGCACACAACCCAACACACGCACAGGGCTTGAGTTGAAAATCTGCATGACTTCGAGTTGGTTTTTCTTCGCTTGATCAGCATCATCAAAGATCTCTGACAGATCAGGGCGAGTGCGACCGGCTTCATCGACTGGCGCATTGAGCTTGTTGATGATCACGCCCGCGATGTTTTTGGTGCCACCAAAGTTTGAGCAAGCGACTTCGATACGCTCTTTTAACTGCGTCGGGTTATCTGTACCTGGGGTAGCCACAAGAACAATCTCTGCACCGAGGGTTGCGGCAATTTCAGCGTTGACTTGGTTGGCAAAAGGATGCTTACGAGTGGGTACTAAGCCTTCGATCAAGGTGACTTCTGCATCTTGCGCCACTTGATTGTAACGTTCAACCACGGTTTCAAGCAGTTCGTCCATGTTGTCATTACCGATCAAATTGTCGGCAACAGACATCGCTAGAGGTTCGCCAATGTTCGTGTTGGTATTCGCTGCGATAATGGTTGAAGACAGATCCGGTTGATCGCCTCCGTGACGGGGTTGAGAAATTGGCTTGTAAAAAGAAACTTTAACGCCCTTGCGCTCCATAGCGCGTAATACCCCCATGCTAACGCTGGTCAAACCAACGCCGGCACTGGCAGGGATAAGCATAATAGTTCGTGACATGGATGAAGTACCTATATTTTTTTGAGTTAAAGCCTAACTGCTTATTCCATCAGTCAATAAGTGATGGAATAGAAATTAGTCCCCATTATAAAACTGGCTAGTCAATGACTAGCCAGTGTGCGTTGCTTATAGACCTGCTAGGCGTGCAGTGTCTTCAGCAATGACTAATTCTTCATTAGTTGAAACGACCATGGCAGGGATGTGGCTGTCTGCCGTTGTAATCGTCCCTTCTCCGCCAAAGCGCGCTTTTAAGTTTGCTTCGCTGTCGACTTTGATGCCAAAAATGGCTAAGCGGTTCAATACCATTTCGCGAATAGGTGCTGAGTTTTCACCGATACCGCCCGTGAAGATAATCGCATCTAAGCGACCTTCTAACGATGCCGTGTAACCTGCAACGTATTTAGCAAGGCGGTGACAGAATACGTCCATCGCGCGTTTTGCTTCTTCTTTTTCTTCGTAGTTATCTTCAACGAAACGACAGTCTGACGTCACTTCTGTTAGGCCTGCAAGACCTGATTCTTTGGTCAACATGGTGTTGATCTCGGCCACTGAGTAACCTAGTGTATCGTGTAAGTGGAAAATAATCGCAGGGTCGATATCACCACAACGAGTTCCCATCACCAAACCTTCTAGTGGGGTTAAGCCCATGGACGTATCAACAGATTGACCGTTTTTAATGGCACAAACAGAGGCACCGTTACCTAAGTGACAGTTGATGATGTTCAATTCATTAACCGGCTTACCAAGAAGTTCTGCGGTCTCACGAGTGATAAATAGGTGAGACGTGCCGTGCATGCCGTAACGACGAATCGCATGGTCTTTATAAAGGCTGTACGGCAGGGCGTAAAGGTAAGACTCTTCAGGCATGGTTTGATGGAAAGCCGTATCGAAAACAACTGACATTGGCAGACCCGGGAACGCTTTTTGCGCCGCCTTGATGCCGATGATTGCCGCTGGGTTGTGAAGCGGCGCTAACGTTGCGCAATCTTCAATACCAGCAATGACGTCTTCTGTGACCAGCGCAGATTTAGTGAATTTCTCACCACCGTGAACAACGCGATGGCCTACGGCTTTGAGTTGTTGAGCAAGTTCTGGTTTAGAGGCTAGGATAGTGTCGACAATAAATTGCAGCGCCTGATCGTGTGCAGCGCCGTCGCCAAGTTGTGCTTCGTGTTTGCCATCGAGCTTCCACTTAATACGCGCTTCTGGCAGGTGAAGGCATTCGGCTAGACCGGTTAGGTGCTCTTCGCCATTTTGTGCATCGACAATGGCGAATTTAAGCGAGGAACTACCACAGTTTAAAACTAAAACTAGCTTTGACATGAGTGACTACCTGTATCTTTGTCTGATATAAATCAGTAAATAATGAAATAAATCCACAAAAACACCCAGTCATTAAAAGTGGGTTGTGTTTCTGTGCAATGGGTTTTCCTTTTCTGCACCGCTCTTGCTTTTAAGAGTGATACCTGTGTTAGTTTGACAAGCCTAGCTTGCTAAATCCACTATTAACAGCAACAATAATAAAAGGACGCGCAGAGGATAACGATAATAAACCAATATAACAAAAAAAATTTAAGTAAAATTAAATTTTCTTGATTTTTTTGTTCATTTAGTTGATTTTTTCAACTTAAGTTGTAATGAGAGGGCGATATGAAACCGAAAACAGGCTTCACCCATCAGTTGAAAGACGGGCAAAAGTACATGGACACATGGCCAATGCGCAAAGAGCTCAATGCCATGTTTCCTGAACAGCGTATGATTAAAGCGACCCGTTTCGCTATGCGAGTCATGCCTGCTGTGGCGGTGATAAGTGTTTTGACGCAAATGGTGTTTCACAATGTCGAGGCATTGCCACAAGCGGTGATGGTGGCGTTATTTGCTTTGAGTTTGCCTTTTCAAGGTGTGTGGTGGCTTGGCAACCGTGCTAACACACCGCTACCGCCTTCGTTAGCCGCCTGGTATCGCGAGTTACACCAAAAGATTCTCGACAGTGGCTTTGCTTTAGAGCCGGTCAAATCCCAACCTCGTTATCAAGAATTAGCGCATATTTTGAAACGCGCGTTTCGTCATCTTGACGAGTCAACTTGGGAGCGCTGGTTTTAACGGATCAGCCACCCATTTATATACTCGAACTCAGTAGAGCTTGCTCTTCATTGAGTGGGCTTTTGTTTTGTCGATTAGCCGCTTGTATCACGGCACTTAACATTTAACGCCCTCGATTCGATACAGATGTGCGTTAGCTCCCACCGCCAACGATTTAGCTCGGTAAATTTCTTTCTTTTTCTGTGCCTTACTGGTAAATATAAAGACTTCTCACCAGATTCACTTTAGCCTTATCTCGGATCAGCGACGACGGCTCCCCGCCCTATACCTGTCTGTATCCAGTGAATTGGCGTTATCCAAGCTCATTTGCTTAATCAAGGAGTCGATATGAAAGCAAAAACACTTTTGGCCTCTGCGTTAATGGCCGCTTTAGCCACAGGGGTTAGCCCGATGTTACAGGCCAAGCAAGCGACAGTGGCGGTATCTCAAATTGTTGAACACCCAGCTCTCGATGCCACTCGTCAAGGTTTGCTTGATGGCTTAAAACAGCATGGTTATGTCGAAGGCGAAAACTTGGACTTTGAATACAAAACCGCCCAAGGAAATCCGGCGATTGCCGCGCAAATTGCGCGTCAATTTGTCGGTGAGCAGCCGGATGTCTTAGTCGGTATTGCGACGCCAACGGCGCAGTCATTGGCATCGTCAACTCGCTCTATTCCAGTGGTCTTTACTGCAGTGACCGACCCAGTCGGCGCCAAATTGGTTAAGACGCTCAAACAGCCCGGTGGCAATGTCACTGGCTTGTCGGATTTGTCTCCGGTCGCCCAGCATGTTGAATTGATCAAAGAGATGATGCCAAGCGTTCAGCGTATCGGTGTGGTTTACAACCCAGGTGAAGCCAATGCGGTCAGCTTAATGGCGTTATTAAAGCGCAGCGCAGCAGAACAAGGTATCGAGATCGTTGAAGCGACCGCGCTAAAAAGTGCCGATGTGCAATCGGCGACTCAAGTTGTGGCCGGAAAGTCAGACATCATTTACGCTTTGATTGACAACACTGTTGCCAGTGCTATCGAAGGTATGATAGTTGCGGCCAATCAAGCTAAAGTCCCCGTTTTTGGCGCTGCCACTTCTTATGTTAAACGCGGTGCAATCGCAAGTCTTGGTTTTGATTACTACCAGATTGGGGTGCAAACCGCGGATTATGTCAGCCAAATCTTAGCGGGTAAAAAACCGGGTGAATTGGACGTAAAAGTGGCAACCGGGTCTGATTTAGTTATCAACCAGACGGCGGCCAATAAACTGGGCTTTACTATCCCACAAAGTGTGTTGGACCGCGCCACGCAAGTAGAATAAACATAAGTTAACCCCAAAATAGCAGGGTGTTTCCGCAAAATGACAACAACGGGTCGCCATCGTTTTGGGGTTTTTGACAGACACTAGGAGTTGTTATGTCTGCATTTGCTTTTTTTGGCGCCTTAGAGATAGGCTTGGTTTATGGCCTAGTCGCGCTTGGTGTCTATCTCACTTTCCGGGTTTTGGACTTTCCCGATTTAACCGTTGACGGCAGTTTTCCGATGGGGGCCGCCGTGGCTGCCACGGCCATTGTTGCGGGCTTCGACCCTTGGTTAGCCACTGCAATGGCGATTTTTGCCGGTGGCTTATCGGGTTTAGTCACGGCTTTTTTGGCTGTGAGATGTGGGATCTTACACCTTTTGGCTTCGATCTTAACCATGATCGCCGCTTTTTCAATCAACATCCGCATTATGGGCCGCCCCAACATGGCGCTATTGGGTGAAGAAACGATTCTAACGCCGTTTGAGCAGTGGGCAGACCCTATGTGGGTAAGGCCAACGGTGGTCTTAGTGTTGGTGCTGATCTCAGCGTGGGGTGTGGTGCGTTTACTCAACAGTGATTTTGGCTTGGCATTGCGAGCGACTGGAGTAAATCCGCGCATGGTAAGAGCCCAAGGGGGATCGACGGCGTTCTACACCTATTTTGGTTTAGCACTGTCTAACGGGTTTGTCGGTTTTGCTGGCGCTTTGTTTGCCCAAACCAACAGTTTTGCCGATGTCACTTCAGGCGTGGGCACCATTGTTGTTGGCTTGGCATCGGTGATCTTAGGGCAGACACTTATCTCAGGTCGGAAAATCTGGGTGGCGGTGTGCGCGGTCATCATTGGCTCTGTGTTGTATCGATTGGCCGTTGCCTTTGCCTTGAGTAGTGGAATGTTCGGTTTGCAAGCATCGGATCTCAACCTGGTCACCGCGATCTTGGTGGCGACGGCGCTCATCGCACCTAAAATCAAAAGTAAGATGCAAGCGAAAAAACGTGTTAAGGCTGCGTTATGATTGAATTAAACGATATTCGAGTCACTTTTAATCCTGGCACCGTATTAGAAAATCAAGCCCTGCGCGGGGTGAACCTTGTGGTTCCTGAAAAGCAGTTTTTAACCGTGATCGGCTCTAACGGTGCTGGTAAATCAACCTTACTTGGCGCGGTGACAGGGGAAACGCCAATTATCTCTGGTCAAGTTCACATCGATGGCAACAATATGACGCAGTTGCGCGTGGATCAGCGTGCCAAACACTGTGCCCGCGTGTTTCAAGACCCTCTTGCGGGTACTTGTGGTGATTTGACCATTGAAGAAAACATGGCCTTGGCCTATCGTCGTGGTCATCGTCGCAGTATGAGTTTGGCCCTATCGAGTCAAAGGCGGCGTTTTTTTCAAGAACGGATCAGTATTTTAGGCTTGGGCCTTGAAGATAGGTTAGGTGACAATATTGGTTTGCTATCTGGTGGTCAGCGCCAAGCGGTGAGCTTAGTCATGGCCACCTTATCAGAGAGTAAGTTGTTGTTACTCGATGAACACACCGCCGCACTCGATCCTCGTATGGCAGCCTTTATCATTGATTTGACCAAGAAAGTGGTCGACGAATTTGAGCTAACGGTGATGATGGTTACCCATTCGATGAAGGATGCTCTAGCCTGTGGCGATAGAACCGTGATGCTACACCAAGGTCAAATTGTGTTGGATGTGGCTGGTGAGCAAAGAAAAAACATGCAGGTCCCTGATTTACTGGAGATGTTCTCAAAAGTTCGGGGTGAAGAGCTCACCGATGACAGTTTGCTGCTGACTTAAAGGCTCGGCTATCTTGGCACCAAACACAGCCCCCCAATCATTGGTCTCCAACTATTGGGGGGCTTTTTATGTGTTAGGGTCTTTTTTCACACGAAAGCTGGTGTATTGTTACTGGGCGTTCTCGTGTTGCCACTGCGCTTGATAGCGTTGAATGTGTTCAACAATGGGCGCTGCACGGTTAAAGGTGCGGATCTCGCGAAACAAGGCTTGAGCTTCAGGGTAGTGCTGTCTTAGATAAGAAAACCATTGTTTGACGCGATTGGGGTAATACAAGCCTTTGTCGCCTTTAATTTCGTACTCAGAATAGCGAAGCAGCAGTGCCACCACTTGCGACCACGCCATAGGGGCTTGGTTGTATTTTACCATATTGCCAAGGTTGGGAATGTTAAACGCGCCTCGGCACACCATTAAGGTAGAGATACCCGATATGGCTTGGCAACGCAGGGCATCTTGATGATTCCAAATCTCGCCATTGGCGATCAGGGGAAGGGAAGTATACTCCGCGATTTTTGCCAAGTATTCCCATTTGATTTCCGAGGCTTTATAACCGCCAACCTTAGTGCGTGCATGAACGGTCAATTGACTGGCACCAGCTTGAGTAATGGCGTCGACTATCTCAAAACAATCGTCAGGGTCTTCCCATCCTAGGCGTATTTTGGCACTAACCGGGATCTCAGCCGGTACGGCATTACGGCATGCCTTTACCACTTGATGAACGATCTCAGGGTGTTGTAAAAGCGCTGCGCCACCTTTGTTTTTGTTGACGGTTTTGGCCGGACACCCAAAATTAATATCAATACCTGCAGCGCCTAACTGATAGGCTTTGAAAGCATTTTCAGCCATCCAGTTTGGGTCTTGGCCAAGTAACTGCAGATGCACTGGCACACCAGCGCGAGTTTGCGAGCCTTGAGCTAGCTCCGGGCACAGACGGTGGAAGACATGATCAGGCAGACACTGATCGACCACACGTACAAATTCGGTGACACAGAGATCATAGTCGTTAATTTCGGTGAGCAGTTCGCGCATTAAATGATCGAGAACGCCCTCCATCGGACCAAGAACAACTTGCATTGAGATTACCCTAAATTGAATGAGGCGTGATTCTATCTTTCTGATGACACTTTGTCACGTTTGCAAGGCGCCGCTGGGATAAACGTAAGTCTATGCGGGAGTTTTGGTCTCTTGCTTGTTTTGTGGCAGCGAATCATTATACTCGCGGCTAATGATTTACGCTGAGCGTACCAAGAGATGAAATCCATGAATTATCAATTAATCGATCAACAAGCCTTGCCTGAGATCCTAACGGCTATAGAGCTTGAAGGTATGATGTTGGCTGCCAATATGGCGCTTGAGCCCCTAGATCCTAAGGTTTGGCTAGCTGAAAAAATGGCCTCCCTGAGCGACAGTCAATACCAGCAGATAGAAAGCCAGTTACTGACTCAATACCACTATCTTAAAAGTAATCAATACGCTTTACTGGCACTGACCTGCGATCTGCAATCTTTGGCCGAAGCCGCGGAAGGTTTCATGCAAACTTGGCCTTATGTCGAGCAAAAATGGACAGAGCAAGTATTGAATGACGGTACAGAACGTATGCTGCAAGCTCTGTTGACCACTTGGATGTTGGCAATTGATGAAGCGCAAACTCAGCAACAGATGATCGCCGCGGGGATCGATAATCCACCGAGCTTATCGCAATTGAAGCCGCAATTGGATCTGATGATCAATGAAGTGGCTCAAGCGGCGGATGAGATACAAGGCAGTGGTCATGCTCAATCGGTTAACCCGTATAAAACACTTGGTCGCAACGAACTGTGCAGTTGCCAAAGCGGTAAGAAGTTTAAACACTGCTGCGGGCGATAAACCCACAGCAGTGAAATCACAAGTCGGGTTAGCGAGCTCGAAACACTTGGCTAATCAGTACTAAGGTAGCAATGACGGCGTTGGCGACAAAGATGACCAACAGCCACTGTGGCATCGACAAGTTGAGCCATTGCCAAACTATGTCACTGCAATCGCCACTGGCTTTAAAGAACGCCGGTATCCATTGGTCTAGCGGCAACCATGATGGAAAGTTGAGCAAAACAGTACAAGTGGCAAAAGGTGAGGGGTCGATTTGATAGCCGACGTGTTCCATCCCTAAAAGTACCCCCTGGATACTGCTGTAAAGCCACAAGCCGACGGCAGATAGCCGCAGCAATAGCCTCTTACAACCAACGATGCCAATTAAACCGCCAAAGGCAATGCCCAACATCGCGATACGCTCATAAATACACATGACACAAGGGGCCAGTGACATGACGTGTTGAAAATACAGTGCGGTCACTTCAAGCCCCAAGGCACAGCATACCAATAGTGTCCATGCGGTGCGTTGGCGAGAAAACTGGTTCAGTTTAGCGAACAACTTCACTTTGATTTCCTTTCAAGAAAACGTTGATTAATCATGGTTTTTAACTATTTTTTGGGTTGCGGTCAAGGTTTAATGCCCCGTTGTTGTACCGGTCGCGCTGGCAACGGTATTGTGAATCCAACCCATCTCGTACAACCATTGTGTTGACGGCTCGAGGAAGAATAAGATACTCAAAAAGCCAACGCCAGCAAGGACCACAGTGTAGGGCAGAGCCATGACGACCATACGACCATACGATAGGCGAATCAGTGGAGCAAGCGCCGAGGTGAGCAAAAACAAAAAGGCAGCTTGGCCATTCGGGGTGGCAACGGAAGGTAAATTGGTGCCGGTGTTGATGGCGACCGCGAGTAATTCAAACTGCTGATGGTTGATCAAACCTTCGTTGAGGGCCGCTTTGACTTCGTGAATGTAAACCGTACCGACAAAGACGTTGTCAGAAACCATCGACAGTAATCCGTTGGCGAGGTAAAACATCAACAGTTGAGTATTGTTGTCATCAATGGCTAAAACGGTGTCAATCACGGGCTTAAAAAGTTGTTGGTCGATGATCACGGCCACCACGGAGAAAAATACCGTTAACAAGGCAGTAAAGGGCAGTGCCTCTTCAAACGCTTTACCCAATGCGTGTTCTTCGGTGATACCGATAAACGAGGTGGCAAGAATAATGACGGATAAACCAATCAGACCCACGGCGGCAAGGTGAAACGCTAAGCCAACCATCAACCAAACTGCGATAATCCCTTGAACCCAGAGTTTGGCGACATCGATTTGAGTGCGGTTGTTAAGATCTTTTTGATAGTTTTCAACCAAAATGGCTCGCACATTATCCGGTAATGGCGCGCCATAGCCAAAGCATTTAAATTTCTCCACTGCAATACACGTTAGAAGACCGCAAAAGAATACCGGCAGAGTGACCGGAGCCATACGCAAGATAAACTCGCCAAATAACCAGCCAGACTGATCCGCGATAATGAGATTTTGTGGTTCACCGACCATGGTCATCACCCCACCTAGCGCAGTCCCGATTCCCGCATGCATCAGCAAAGAGCGCAAAAAGGCGCGGTAATTGTCGAGATCTGAGCGAGTCAGTTCGGTAAAGTCATCGTCTTGTGTGTGGTCGTGATCTTTACTCGACCCCTTACCCGACGCGACTTTGTGGTAAATCGCGTAAAAACCGACGGCAACACTGATGATCACTGCGATAACGGTTAAAGCATCGAGAAACGCTGACAAGAAAGCCGCAGCGACACAAAATGTGAGTGACAGTCGGGTTTTACTTTTCACTTCAAGCAGTATTTTTGTGAAAGCGGTCAGCAAAAGTTGCTTCATAAAGTAGATGCCAGCGACCATAAATACCAATAGTAAGATGACTTCGATATTGGCCACCAGTTCGTGTTTTACTTGCTCAGCGCTTGTCATACCGATGGCGATGGCTTCTATGGCCAGCAAGCCACCCGGTTGCAAGGGATAGCACTTTAAAGCCATCGCAAGGGTAAAAATGAACTCTACCACTAACAACCACCCGGCAGTAAATGGGTCGACAAAAAAGTAAACCAGGGGATTGATAATAAGAAAGCTAATAATCGCGACTTTGTACCAATCTGGCGCTTTGCCGAGAAAGTTCTTAACCAAAGCCTGCTGTAATGTTTTAGGCATGATAAATCTCTTTTTCCATAAATATCGAAAAACACTGGATGATGGTCAGTGAGCGATCATCGAGGTGGCGATTCGATCACAGCTATCAATATCAGGTCAATAATGCAGTCAAACAAACTAGCACAGAAATCCACAAACGTGAGTAATGAAAATGAAAATTGTGAATTTGAAAACGATAAACTATCGAAACGGTTAACAAAATCACTGATATAAATCATTTGTTAAGCAACTAAGTGAGATTTTATTGCAGATTGCGATCATCAATGGCTTTGTCACTTTTTTGTCATTTTGTCGCCTTTGATAACACGACGTTTTATATCATTTAAAACTAGTGGTATGATGAGTAACAATAGACCCTGAATAACAAACATTTGGATAACGATTAACCATGGTCATCAAGGCAAAAAGTCCTGCAGGTTTTGCGGAAAAGTATATTATCGAGAGTATCTGGAATGGCCGATTTCCCCCAGGCTCTATACTTCCTGCAGAGCGTGAGCTTTCTGAGCTCATTGGCGTCACCCGTACGACATTGAGAGAAGTGTTGCAGCGTTTAGCACGCGATGGTTGGTTAACGATACAACACGGTAAACCAACTAAGGTCAATCAGTTTATGGAAACCTCTGGGTTGCATATCCTCGATACCTTAATGACATTGGATGTAGAAAACGCGACCAACATCGTTGAGGATTTGTTAGCAGCGCGGACTAATATCAGTCCTATTTTTATGCGTTACGCTTTTAAATTGAATCGCGATGCTTCTCAGCGCACCATTACCAAGGTGATTGATTCTTGTGAGCAATTACTGCAAGCCCCCAATTGGCAAGCTTTTATTGATGCGTCACCATACGCTGAAAAAATCTTACAAGAAGTGAAAGAAGACAACGAAGAAAACCCGCAAAAGCGAGAAGCTATTTTAGTCGCTAAAACATTCAATTATTACGACTATATGTTGTTTCAGCGTTTGGCGTTTCATTCGGGCAACCAGATATACGGTCTGATCTTCAACGGAATTAAAAAGTTGTACGGTCGGATTGGCGGTTATTACTTTATCAATCCGCAGGCGAGAGAGTTAGCGCTTGATTTCTATCGTCAACTGCTCGACTGCTGTGAGCAAGATCACCGCGAACAATTACCGCACATCATTCGTCAATACGGCGTCGACAGTGCGCTGATTTGGAATGAAATGAAAAATCAGTTGCCGACCTCGTTTACCGAAGACGATCACTGATCAACTCAAGGCTGTGATTATCAGCGACAAGACGAAAGACCAAAAAGCGCACTCAACCTGAGTGCGCTTTTTGTTGATTAAACCCTTTTTGACTAATCCTAAGCAATCGAGTCCGCTTGTAACACAGGATAATTCGACTAAGATTTAATGCCTTAGAAAACTTAAATCATAGTTAGAGTCGGCAGTGGTGAATCAAATTGACTGATCACATCGGCTACCAGATTATCGTAGGTTGTGAAGATGGTTAACGACAGCGCCGTGGTTAATTGATACAGCGCCCTAGCATCGGCATCGAGTAGGTGCTGAGTCGACTCACACAGCTCTTCAAGTTGCTTTATCACTTGACCTGAGGACGGGGAGCGACTGGAAACCTTGCTGATCAGCGACAGTTGATGGAGGCGGCGAATTAAAACTTCTCCTCGCTCTCTGAGACGCTGAGGCTGGTTGTCTTCAATGGCGATGCGCATTTGGGTGAGGGCATCTAGGCTGTCGACGATGACATGCCAGTGCCGGTGGTAATCATAAGTGAGATCGTCGCGGTCCATCTTTCTAAGCCAAGTCACTAGCATATCGTCAAGCAGAAAAAGGCATTGGCGGATAGCTTCGCCATGCCGCATTTGGTTTTTGGCCAAGCTGAAGCGAGACCAATCTCGAGTGATATCGTGTATTTTAATTTGTAAAATACGAAACATAGCGCGGGTTTCAACCGGTGCGGTATCGACTAAGTGTTCACAGGTCACATCCATTTGCTGGGCGACGAGGGCGAGATCTTCGGGACGATAATCGTCAAATTGCAGGGCGTAGTGGGTGAGTTGCCGATGCTCTCGACAGTGACTGATCAGTTCACGCAACCCCATTAATAACTCGTAATGACGTGAATAAAGCGCGTCTCTTTGTTGCGATAGCAAATACAAGCCAACTAAAAAGAGCAATGAAAGGGAAATGCTGATCATTATAAACATGGACACAACCTTTGTCTTCGTACATCGTCAATCGAGGTAAAGAGGACAGCAGTAATTGTGCCAAGGGTATCCATACGCCGGATATCACGTGCTCAACCAAGTTACTCTAGATGGCAGAAATCGCAATAAAAAGACACGTGAGTGTCGAGCTCGAATACGATAGTTGTATGGTTTGTCAGTAGTTTGTTTCAAATGCTCACCATTATTGCATTAAAGTACGGCATGTGGGCAGGCGGACGCGAAACCGGTTTAATCGAGATAGGGTTCGTCAAAAGGGATTGTGGGAATGTTAGTCAAATACAGGTGCAGTTGCACTATTTTGGTGATAACGCGTGGGAGAAAAGAGACCCACACTCGCGTGAAAGGGGATGTGGATAAAGCGACGCTCAACCAGGGTAAGCGTCGCTGATAAAAGAGCAAACAGTGAATTACATGACGCGCATGCCCGCTTGTGCTCCTTCGTGAGGTTCAAGTAACCACAGCTGATCACCGCCAGGACCCGCGGCGAGGATCATGCCTTCAGACATGCCAAACTTCATTTTTCTCGGTTTGAGGTTGGCGACCACCACAGTGTATTTACCCACTAAGTCCTCAGGGGCATAAGCCGCTTTGATACCCGAAAAAATCTGACGGGTTTCACCACCGATATCCAATTGGAACTTAAGAAGCTTATTGGCTTTTGGTACCGATTCACACGAGAGTATTTTCGCAATGCGCATATCGACTTTGGCAAAATCGTCAAAGTCGATTTCATCGGCGATGGGGTCTTTGTCGAGCTCGGATTGTGCTTGCGCTTCTGCCTTTTGTTTTGCGGCGATTTCTGCGGCTGCATCTTGCTTGGCGTCTTCGATCATTTGTTCAATGTGTTTGGCATCAATACGACTAAACAAAGCTTTGAACGGTGAAATGGTATGATCGACTAGTGGCGTGGCGATGATATTCCAATCCAACTCTTGGTTGAGAAACGCCTCGGAGCGCGCAGCCAGTTCTGGCATGACAGGTTTTAAGTAGGCCATAAGTATGCGGAACAGGTTTAAACCGACGGTACAAACCGCTTGTAATTGCTCGTCTTGACCTTCTTGCTTGGCGATCACCCAAGGGGCTTTTTCATCGATGTATTGGTTGGCGCGATCGGCCAAAGCGGTAATTTCGCGAATGGCACGGCTAAACTCGCGGTTTTCAAACATGTCGCCAATTTGATTACCCGCGTCGACAAACGATTGATAAAGCTCCGGTTCTGCGAAGGATTGCGATAGTTGGCCATCAAAACGCTTGTTGATAAAGCCGGCATTACGCGACGCTAAGTTCACAATTTTGTTCACAACATCGGTGTTCACGCGTTGTGAGAAGTCCGCCAAATTAAGATCGAGATCGTCGATGCGGTTATTGAGTTTTGCTGCGTAGTAATAACGCAAACACTCAGGGTCTAGGTGCTTAAGATAGGTGCTGGCTTTGATGAATGTGCCTTTCGATTTAGACATTTTCGCACCATTAACCGTCACGTAGCCGTGTACGAAAACATTGTTGGGCTTGCGATACCCAGCGCCGTCAAGCATCGCTGGCCAAAACAAACTGTGGAAGTACACGATGTCTTTGCCAATGAAGTGATAGAGTTCAGCGGTACTGTCTTTGCGCCAATAGTCGTCAAAATCAAGATCGTCGCGTCGGTCGCACAAGTGTTTAAACGAGCCCATATAGCCAATAGGCGCATCAAGCCAAACGTAAAAGAACTTGTTTTTCTCTCCGGGAATTTCAAAGCCGAAATAAGGCGCATCGCGAGAGATGTCCCACTGCTGTAAGCCCGACTCAAACCACTCTTGCATTTTGTTCGCCGTTTCTAATTGCAATGAGCCTGAGCGGGTCCACTCTTTGAGCATGCTTTCAAACTGAGGAAGGTCGAAGAAAAAGTGCTCAGAGTCTTTCATGATTGGCGTTGCCCCAGACACAGCGGATTTGGGGTTGATCAAATCGGTTGGGCTGTAGGTTTCGCCACAGGCATCGCAGTTATCGCCGTATTGATCTTCTGAGTGGCATTTAGGGCAAGTGCCTTTGACAAAGCGATCAGGCAAAAACATTTCTTTTTCAGGATCGAACAATTGAGAAATAGTTCGGCTAGAAATGAAACCATTGTTCTTGAGCTGAGTGTAAATGTGAGCAGACAACTGACGGTTTTCTTCACTGTGTGTGCTGTGATAGTTGTCAAAACTGATGTCAAAGCCGGCAAAGTCTTGTTGGTGCTCTTTGCTAACTTCGGCGATCATTTCTTCTGGCGTGATGCCCATTTGTTGCGCTTTAAGCATGATTGGCGTGCCGTGCGCGTCGTCAGCACAGATGAAGTTCACGATGTTGCCACGCAGGCGTTGGTATCGCACCCAGATATCCGCTTGGATATGCTCAAGCATATGACCTAGGTGAATAGAGCCATTTGCATAAGGCAGAGCACAAGTGACCAATAGTTTTCTTGGTTCAGTAGCCATACTTAATTTTCGCTTATTTGATAAAGAATAAATAATTTGCCATGTTACCGCACCCAGCCCATCACGCCAAGATGCCTTCTTGGGGAATCCTTTAGTTTTTTCAGGGTTTAGACACTTTTAATACAGTGGTAGCATAGAGGGTAAATAACCGGTCATATGAGTAGCACAATGAACGAGATTCAATACTATGTCGATGGTTTATCCCATATTGAACACCCTGCACTTGCACCGCATTGGTGTGAGTTGCCTGGTGTGGTTAAATTGGTGGATGAGAAACTGGTGATCACCTTGCCGTTTGCACATCGCGAGCTGAGCGAATACCTCAGTGGCTGGATGGCGCGCCAGTGGCCAGAGCTTGACAGTGAAGTGGTGATAGAGGTAAAGCCAATGCAAAGTCCTCGCAATACCTTTTTGGCTAAGGTCAAAAACATCATTGCCATCAGTTCAGCGAAAGGCGGGGTTGGCAAATCCACCAGTGCCATCAATTTGGCGTTAGCGTTACAACACAACGATGTAAAAGTGGGGATCCTTGATGCGGATATATATGGCCCATCGATACCGTTAATGCTGGGAACTCAAACTGAAAAACCGCAAGTCATCGATGGCAAATGGATGAAACCGATCGAAAAATACGGCATCTTTGCCCATTCGATTGGTTATTTAGTGGCTGGTGATGAGGCGGCCATATGGCGAGGGCCAATGGCATCTAAGGCGTTCAATCAGTTATTAAACGAAACGCGGTGGCCTGAATTGGATTATTTAATCATCGATATGCCACCGGGTACGGGTGACATTCAGTTGACCTTAGCTCAACAAGTGCCCGTCAATGGCGCCGTGGTAGTGACGACGCCGCAAGACCTGGCACTGGCCGATGCCGTCAAAGGGGTCGCCATGTTTAATAAAGTCGATGTGCCAGTATTGGGTATTGTAGAAAACATGAGCTATTACCATTGTGAAAACTGCGGTCATCACGCCACTATCTTTGGTGAGCAAGGCGCCGTTCAACTCGCTCAACAATACGATTTAAGCGTTCTTGCTCAAGTCCCCTTGCACTTACACCTTCGTCAAGATATTGACCAAGGCTGTCCTACGGTGGTGGCACGCCCAGACGATTCGCTGGCTGAGGTTTACTATCAATTGGCGGATACACTCGTCGCACAGCTTTTTTGGACCGGTCGTGAGCGACCAGCATCGATTGATATTAAAGCCATTGACAGTGATTAGGCCATCACAGCTCGCGCGCTTGTTGGTTTTTTATCCAAAAGCGTCGATAAGTTAGGTATCTGTCAATTGTTCCTAGCATAAGCCCGGTTAAGCTCTTATAATCGGGCGGTTTATTCTTTTCCTCACCAACATGTTTCGGGTGCACATTCATGTCTGATAATAATCAATGCGTCATCGTCGGTATTGCTGGCGCGTCAGCGTCTGGCAAAAGCCTCATCTCAAGTACAATTTACAATGAACTGCGTGCCAAGGTCGGTGATCATCAAATTGGAGTGATTAAGGAAGATTGTTACTACAATGACCAGAGTCACCTCAGTATGGAAGAGAGAGTGAAAACCAATTACGATCATCCCAACGCGATGGATCACGACCTGTTGGTTGAGCATCTCAGTGCGCTGTTGCGCGGTGAGACCGTCGAGGTGCCAGAATACAGTTACACCGAACACACCAGAACCGCGAATACCACACCACTATCACCGAAAAAAGTGATCATTTTAGAAGGGATTTTGCTGTTAACAGACCCAAGATTGCGCGAGCTAATGCACGCCAGTGTCTTCATGGATACACCACTCGATATTTGTTTACTGCGCCGAGTAAAGCGCGATGTTGAAGAGCGTGGTCGTACTATGGAGTCGGTGTTAAAGCAGTATCAGAAAACCGTTCGCCCTATGTTTATGCAATTTATTGAGCCTTCAAAACAATACGCCGATATTATTGTCCCGCGTGGTGGCAAAAACCGCATTGCGATTGACGTGTTAAAAGCGCACATTGCACGCTTGCTAAAGTCTTAAGTTAACTAGATTTTTACACGCGACTCATCAATATAACGTATAGTTAAGTGGCACATGTTGCCACTTTTTTTGTCTCTGGGTTAAGGAGCATGCCATCAAAGTGTGCCTTGTGTTTGTCATAACCAATGAGATTAACGTTCTCGGCATTTAATATGCATGTTCTGTCACATGACTTTGCTATTTTTGTTGAGTTTAAATACGCAAGCATGAACAACGACAGTGTCTGTCATTATCAATACAAGGATTTGCTATGAAAAAACTGCTGTGGGTCATTGCGGCTCTTGTTCTCTTAGGCGGCGGCGCACTCATCGCGCTGGTGACGCTCGTCAACCCCAATCAATTTAAACCACAAATCGAACAACAAGTTTATCAGCAAACAGGACTCGAACTGCAGATCAGCGGTGACATCGGTTGGCAGTTTTTTCCGACGTTAGGTTTTGAAATGGGCACAACTCAATTAAAAAACCCGGCCGACTTTGACAGTGACAACTTGTTATCGGTCGAACGAGTGAGTATTGATGTTTCTTTGCTACCACTGATGGATAAAACCCTCAATATGGGCGATGTGGTATTGGATAACGCGCAAATAAACATTGAAACCTTAGCCAATGGTCAGCGCAATATCGATGCCTTATTAAAGCAAGAGTCACAGCAAGACACTCAAACGGCTGAGGTGGCACCAGAAAGCGAACAAGAAGCCAGTGAAACATCAAAAAACGCCGCCCAAGGTTGGCAAATTCGCATCGTTGGAGTGCACATTAATCAAGCTTCATTGAGTATTGTGGATAAACAAGCGGGCAGCACAATGGGTTTAGAACAGGTCACGCTAGCCTTGTCTGAGTTTGCGTTTGATCAATGGAGTCAAATCTCGTTTTCTGGTCAAGGACAACAAGATGCGATGACCTTTGGTTTTCAAGGGCAAACCGAGTTTAAAGTCTCTGCAGATTTAAGTGACTACCAGCTAAGAGAAACCCGACTAGAGACAAATCTCACATCGGGAAATCAAACGTTAGAGGCGTTGGTTTTGACGATGAATGAGTGGCAAATTGGTCAGTCTTCACCGTTTAACCTTAGCTTGAAAGGACAAGCCGATACCAGTGAATTTGATGTTAGCCTGGCTGGGGAGTTAACCTTGCCACAAGAATTTAACAGCATCACCTTGTCTCAATTGTCGATGACAGGGCAGTTGACCGGCGATACTTTACCGGTATCACCGTTTGAGATTGACTACCAAGGCGGGGTGAGTGTCGATCTCGACAAGCAACACATTATGGCGACCCTCGACCGTTTAGGGCTCAATGATAATGTACTCAAGGGGCAGGTAGATGTGAATTTAGCGCCTCAACTTACCGTCAAATTTGGGCTCAACAGCGATAGCCTCAATCTCGATAAGCTTATGGGGGCTGATAAGCCGGACAACGCAAAGAGCGAAACCGAACAAGCGTCGGTGAGCACCAGTAATGCACAAAGTGCTGAGGAGCCTGATTTGAGTGGGTTAAAAGAGCTCAACCTCAGTGGTCAGGTGAATGTCAAACAATTGCAGGCCAACAATTTGGCATTCAGTGATGTCGCATTGAAACTCAAAATGGCGAATGGTGTGATGGAGGTTTCTTCCTTTAACGCCGATATGTACGAGGGTAACTTAGCCATGACAGCGCAATTAGATGGGCGCAAAACTCCGGCCAGTTATCAAACTGACATCCGCGTTAAAGACGTGCAAATGTTACCTCTGCTAAAAGCCGCTGCCCAGCAAGACGTGTTAGAAGGCAAAACCACGTTTGAAGCGAAGTTAACAGGGCGCAGTTTACTGCCCAATAAAGCGATGGACAACTTAACTGGTAAAGTGGCGATTGAATTGGAAGACGGTGCGGTCAATGGCATCAATGTGGCGAAAATGTTGAGAACCGGCTATGCCAAATACACTGGGCAAGATACCAGTGAAGCGAGCGCGGTACAGAAAACCGATTTTAGTTCATTAACCGCCAACTTCGCCATTGCCAATGGGGTGGCATCGAGTGATGACATCCAATTGTTCTCACCCCTGCTGCGCTTATTAGGTGAAGGCGATATTGCTTTTGTGAAACAAACCTTAGCCATGAAGCTCAACACGTCACTGGTTGGCTCATTACAAGGGCAAGGCGGTAAAAGTGCCGATGAACTCAAAGATATCACTATCCCACTTAAAATTACGGGGGATTTTGCCGACCCTAAAGTGGGGTTAGATTTTAGTGACGCGTTAAAACAAAAAGCCAATAAAGAGGCACAACGTGGCGTGGAGAAGCTGACAGATAAAATCAAGGATGAAAACACCAAACAAGCCGTTGATGGCTTGCTCAAAGGCTTGTTTAATTAACGTCTGAAAAAAGCGGCCTAAGCACAGGGTTTAGGCCTTTTTTCTTGGTGATATGGTATTCCGAGAGCACAGTGAACGGACCATTGACCGTTTACCAATCAATGCCTTTTTGTGCTTTGATGCCGGATTCAAAAGCGTGCTTGATATTTTTTACCTCAGAAACCGTATCCGCTAACTCAATCAGTTGGCGGTGTGCGGCTCGTCCGGTGATGATAACCGATTGCATTGATGGTCGCTGGCTGAGTGCATCAATCACTTCTTCTAAATCGATATAACCGTAGGTGATCATATAGGTCAGTTCATCGAGCAAGACGAGATCGATGTTAGGGTCGGATAAGTATTGCTGACAACGCTGCCAAACCTGCTGAGCTGCATCGGTATCGGTTTGTTTATTTTGTGTTTCCCAAGTAAACCCGGTGGCCATGACCGCAAATGGTACGTCGAGTTTTTCGAGTAAATTCTTCTCACCGTTCTCCCACGTTCCTTTAATAAACTGAGCCACCGCGCAGCGTTTGCCATGGCCAACCGCGCGGGTAACGGTTCCAAAACCCGAAGTGGATTTACCTTTTCCATTACCAGTAATCACCAACAAGATACCTTGTTCTTTTTGCGCCTGGGCAATTTTATCGTCAACGGTTTCTTTGAGTTTTTGTTGTCGTTGTTGATGGCGTTGTGCTTTGATATCTGTCATGGTTAATCTCACATAAACTAAATTAACCCTATCATAGTTCATCTTAATGATGGTTGATATCGACAAGGCATAAAAAGGAACGGTTCATTATGGAAAGTCATAATTTACTCAAGGTGTTAGTTGTGTGTATGGGTAATATTTGCCGTTCGCCAACCGCACAGGCGATTATCGATAAAAGGTGCCGAGACGCCGGGCTTGCCATTGAAATTGACTCTGCGGGAACGATAAATTACCACCGTGGTCAATCCCCGGATCGCCGTGCGATACAAGCCGCTCAATCGCGAGGTTATGATCTCAACGGACTCAAAGCAAGGCAGGTCACAAGACAAGACTTTGACGACTTCGACCTTATTCTTGCTGCGGACCTCGATAACCTTGCTGATTTAAAAGCCATGGCATCTCGTGAGCAACGAGGCAAAATTCACTTATTACTGGCATACGCAAAGCTTGGAGAGCGAGTTATCCCTGATCCCTATTACGGCCGTAATGAGGGGTTTGATGAGGTCATCGATTTATTAGAGCAAGCGAGCGATAACTTAATCACTTTGTGGAGCCACGCACAGCCTAGTGGCAATAAAAAAGCCATCGAGTGATGGCTTTGGTGTTTAGTTCGACTCGCGAGCGGATTAGGCGAGAGAGTCTGTGATCACTTTATAGTGAGGATCTTCTTTGTCGTCGACTTCAATCAGACGGCCTGCTTTGTTCAGTAAAGCTTGGCAGTCGGCACTTAAATGACGTAAGTGTAAAGTCTTCCCTGCATTTTCATAACGTTCGGCCAGTGTTTCTAGCGCTTCTATTGCGGAGTGGTCTGTCACGCGCGATGCGGCAAAATCGACAATCACATCATCGGGATCGTTTTTAGCATCGAACAACTCGAGAAAGTGAGCTGTTGAGCCAAAAAATACGGGGCCGTTGATCTTATATACTTTTGAGCCTTGTTCGTTGATGCAGGTCTCGGCTTGAGTGTGCTTCGCGTGTTGCCAAGCAAACATCAAGGCGGAAACAATAACCCCAACAAAGACGGCAATGGCGAGGTCGGTGGCAACCGTGACCGCCGTGACCAACACAATGACAAAAAAGTCTTGTTTTGGCACGCGACGAGCCAGTTTGAAGGTCGCCCATTCGAAAGTGCCAATCACCACCATAAACATGACGCCAACGAGCGCGGCAACGGGAATAATTTCAATTAAGCCAGAGCCAACTAAAATAAAGAACAACAAACCCAATGCCGCCACAATACCGGATAAGCGCCCACGGCCCCCTGAGTTTACATTGATCATGGATTGGCCAATCATGGCACAGCCGCCCATGGCACCAAAGAATGAACAGGACACGTTCGCTAAGCCCTGGCCCATGCATTCGCGATTGGATTGGCCACGCGTATTGGTCATTTCATCCAATACAGTCAG
This sequence comes from Vibrio sp. HB236076, assembly GCF_040957575.1. Taxonomy (NCBI): domain Bacteria; kingdom Pseudomonadati; phylum Pseudomonadota; class Gammaproteobacteria; order Vibrionales; family Vibrionaceae; genus Vibrio; species Vibrio sp. HB236076. The sequence goes on along the minus strand of NZ_CP162601.1, from coordinate 1,916,462 downwards.
AGTTAACAAAGATTCGATCAAACCAACCGCAGCCAAAATAACCGCATAAGGCAAAATGATGTACAAGGTTTCAAAAGTAAACGGCACATCGGGTAGGGCAAAGCTTGGCAGTTCACCGGCGAGAGTGGCATTGACATCACCTGACATAGTGCGAAGGAAGTCAACCACAGTGCGGGTTTCTAAGCCTAGGCCTTGGACCAATAGCGTGACGATTACGATGGCGGCTAACGAGGAGGGAACGGCGGTAGTCAATTTAGGCAAAAAGTGAATAATCGCCATCGTCAGCGCAACTAATCCAAGCATTAGCAACAGCTGATCATGAGGTAACCAAGTCATGACGCCACTGAGGTCTGGGGTTTTAAACTGACCCAATTGGGCTAAGAAAATAACGATAGCAAGGCCGTTAACAAACCCTATCATCACTGGGTGTGGGACAATGCGGATAAACTTACCGAGCTTGAAGACACCAGCAAGAATTTGCAAAATACCAGCCAGTAAAATGGTGGCAAATAAGTACTGCACCCCGTATTGCGCGACTAATGACACCATGACAACGGCCATCGCGCCAGTCGCGCCGGAAATCATGCCAGGTCGACCACCAAAAATAGAGGTGACGAGGCCAACGATGAAGGCCGCGTATAAGCCGACCATAGGGTCAACACCAGCGACAAAGGCAAAAGCAACCGCTTCAGGTACCAATGCAAAAGCAACGGTAATCCCAGAGAGCGTATCGTTTTTCACCCCGTGTTTAGACATTTTGGGAAATTCAAACATACTGTTAGTCATTCTTGGTTAAATAAAAGTTATCACTTGGCGTGTGTTTCGTTGCACAAGTGCGAAAAAGGAAATGTGTCATTGCCGTCAATACAGTGCGCTTTAGCCATCGCAATGGAACTCAATCGCGAGGCAACCTAGTGAGAGAAGAACAATTCGTGTACTTGATAATTGTTCTTCCACGGTTCCACGCACGGTCACTAATCGCATTGATATAAGCTGTGATTGACCGGCTATAAATGAGAACGAAATAGTACGATAAAGTATTAAGGACATCAATTTATAGCGCGTTTTTAAGCACGATAAATCGTTTCAAACGTGCCACGGCGTTTGTTCTTCACGAGATAAAGAAAAAGCCAGTGGGATAAACCACTGACTTTTTAGTGTAACGCAAGTGTTTCACGGCGCTTTGAAGAACCACGGATTTACTTAAGTGGTCTCACGCTGTAATCGACAGTTATTGCGTTTTACTCATCACAGCCTGAGCTTGGTTCGACGCACTGAGTGCCCCTGCGCCTTGCCCTTGATAACGATTCTCACGCCATGGCGCAGGGTTGATAGTGATCGACTTGATCTCATCACTGCCAGCGGCTTTAGTCATTGGTGAACTCGCATGCCCTTTGTAACTCGGCTTAATATTGGGCTCTGCAACAGGATTGTCGTCTAACACGGTTTCTTGAGTCGCTGACAAGCTTTGCTCACCGCTGTCGGTGCTCTTTTCAACCACGGTTTGTTCCTTAGTGGTCTCTTCAACAACGGCAGGTTTTACAGGTGTTGTGCTGTTTTGAACGACTTGAGCCGTTTCTGTCACTGCATCACTAACCGCGGGCTCGCTGTGAGTAGGCGCCTTTGCCACAGGTTGTGTCTCGACGTCGGATGTCACAACCGGGTTGGTTTGTGGCAAAACGTCGACGGCTTTCTCTGTCATTGGCACACTTGGTGCCGGCTTCGTCGTAATTGCCGCAGATGGCGTGACAATTTTACCCATCGCCATTTCAGGGCACGCGACGCCACCGATCACTTTCAGTGTCTGAGACGTATCAACCGCAGGTTTCTTCTCAGCGTATGTCTTACCCGTGTACTTCGGCATGACTTTACCCATGGCCATCTCAGGAGAGGCGACCCCTCCTTTGCGAAGGCGGAAAGGGTTGGGTCTGCGATCACGACCGCGACGACGACGCTGACCATTGGCACGCAAGTGACGGGGCGAACGACGATTGCGACGGCCTTTATTCTCTTGAGTGTTGTCTACGTTGTTTTCACTCGGGCGTTCTCTATCAGCTGTTTTGGTCGCTGAATCTTGAGTTGGCGCTGGCTCGACAGCGTTCTCTTTGACAGCAGAAGCTGTTGGCGCCGTGTTTTTAGTGCGAACCGATTTTTCTAGTTTGCGCTGCGAACGACGTTCTTTAACCTGTTGGTTTTTTTGCGCGGGTTTATTATTTTGCGCGCTTTCGTCGTTGTTTTGTTTCTCGGCAGCAATTTCGAGGCCTTTTTGCTCAACTTTAGACTTTTTAGTCGTGTTTTGAGTGTCTTTGCTCTTCTCATTTTTACCTTGGCTTGATTTGCGCTTTTGGCTGTTTGAGTTTGCTTTGCCTTTTGCCGCTTTGGACGGATTCGCGTTTTGATTCTGACTGTCTTGCTCTTTTTGCTCGTCCGTATTTCGGCGAGGCTGGCGAGGCTTGTCTGAACGCTGATCGCGGTTGGAACGGCGACGTTTGTTACCTTGATATTTGTTTGAGGTTTTTTCAGTGTGTTGTGACTGAGTTTTCTCTTGCTCTGTCGTACTCTTCTCTTGGTTGTCGGCTAGGCTGCTATCTTTACTCCCAAATAAGAATTGAGCAATTGACTTGATAAAACCAAATAAGCCACGAGCGGGTTTATTCTCAGCCGCTGACGCTGTAGGTTCTTGAGCGGCAGTGGGAGCGGGTGCCGATTGAGAAGGAGAAGCAAAGCCCTTAAGCACGGGCTCTTCAATTTTCTTAGGCTTGAGTTGAGGCTCATACACCGCGCTCTCTTTGCCTTCGGCTTCTTTCATTTGGTCGATTTTTTGCGGCAACAAATAAGACAAAAGATCGAACTCTTCACCTTCGCGCACGCGAATGACATCAAAGTGTGGCGTTTCCATATCGGAGTTAGGCACAACGGTGATTTTCACTTCTTGAGTGCGTTCAATGTGGTTCACAGAACGGCGTTTTTCATTGAGCAAGTAAGAAGCAATAGGAACGGGAACGACGGCTAATACTTGAGCCGTATTGTCTTTAAGCGCCTCTTCTTCAATCAAACGCAAAACGGAGAGAGCGAGAGACTCATTGTCGCGAACCACACCAGTACCACTACAACGAGGGCAGATATGATGGCTGGCTTCTGCCAACGATGGGCTTAAGCGCTGACGAGACATTTCCAATAGGCCAAAGCGAGAAATTCGGCCAATTTGTACTCGTGCACGGTCTAGACGAACGGCGTCTTTCAAACGGTTCTCAACTTCGCGCTGGTGGCGAACAGGGGTCATATCGATAAAATCGATAACCACCAGACCACCGAGGTCGCGCAAACGCAGCTGACGCGCAATCTCATCAGCGGCCTCAAGGTTGGTGTTTAGGGCCGTTTCTTCAATATCGCCGCCTTTGGTGGCGCGAGCCGAGTTGATGTCAATGGAAGTGAGCGCTTCGGTTGGGTCGATGACAATTGAACCGCCAGAAGGTAAGCGAACTTCGCGTTGAAAGGCCGATTCTATTTGGCTTTCAATCTGATAATGACTAAATAGAGGGACTTCACCATCGTATTTTTTGACTCGGTGTAAAAAGTCGGGACGTACCAATTGAATGTGCTGTTTTGCACGTTCGTAAATGGTATTACTATCAATTAAAATTTCCCCAATATCACGACGCAAGTAATCGCGAATAGCGCGGACAATGACATTGCTCTCTTGGTGAATTAAGAAAGGCGCTGGGTTGCTGTCTGAGGCGGTTTTGATCGCACTCCAATGATTGAGCAGCACGTTTAAATCCCACTCCAGCTCCTCGGCACTTTTACCAACACCAGCGGTACGAACAATCAGTCCCATACCTTGTGGTAAATTCAAGGTGCTTAAAGCGGCTTTCAGCTCGGTACGCTCATCCCCTTCGATGCGACGAGAAATACCGCCTGCGCGAGGGTTGTTTGGCATGAGAACCAAATAGCTGCCAGCAAGAGAAATAAAGGTAGTCAGGGCAGCGCCTTTGTTACCGCGTTCTTCTTTCTCTACTTGGACAATCACTTCCTGGCCTTCAGAAAGGACTTCTTTGATGCTCGGTCGGCCTTGGTAAGTGTAACCGTCTGGGAAGTATTCTTTGGCAATTTCTTTAAGAGGAAGGAAACCGTGACGCTCAGCGCCATAGTCGACAAAAGCGGCTTCTAAACTGGGTTCGACTCGGGTGATTCGTCCTTTGTAAATGTTCGCTTTTTTTGATTCGTGACCCGGACTTTCGATATCTAGGTCAAACAACCTTTGGCCATCGACCAAGGCTACACGCAACTCTTCTTTTTGAGTTGCGTTGATTAACATTCTTTTCATTGATATTTCTCGTTGTCTTTATCTTTCTATTTTGATTGTCTTGTTGCTTTTTCGCTGTTTCACGGTGCCAGATCCCATGGCTAAAACGGTACAGCCTCCCGGCTGGAAGGGATGCTCTAGGGGCACGACAGTGACCACAAAAATCATTGATTGAGATTTTTGTGGACCGCAATAACAGGCGGTAAATACTCAACGTGAAGGTGCGACGAGCAGGGCAACAAAATACGTCGTCATAAACAAGTCTTACGCCAATGCGGCTCGCTTTTGACGTTAACGTCTACTCAATTTGCTCAGGAACAACACTCGGTAAATGAAAACCGATTGAACCTTCTATAGCGTTTCGAACTATAACAGTGCATCTAACTCTCAGCAATCAGCTTTCGCACTAAGAACTTAAAAAAGTGAGCTTTAGCGTTATTCCCTTGCGCAGTTGGTGATTTATCCACCGTTCGCCGAGATTGGCGCAGACCGAAATGAGAAATGCAATGCGAAATGGCGACGAAGCTGTTATAAAGTGCCCTTAGGTATACTCAGTTTTTTAAACTCGCCACAAGAATAAGCCGAAGAACGATACAATCGCTATGAATGAGACAAAAACCCCAGTACAACTGTTGGACATCGATGCCGACATGGCCGGTCAACGGGTCGACAATTTTTTGCGCAACCACTTAAAATCCGTACCGAAAAGCTTGATTTATCGCATTATTCGCAAAGGCGAAGTTCGCGTGAACAAAAAGCGAGTGAAAGCAGAATACAAACTCAATGCTGGGGATGTGGTTAGAGTGCCGCCGGTTGTGATTGAAGTCAGTGATACCCCGGCTGCGCCATTGAACACGAATTTAGAGCGGGTAAAAAGCCTATCAGACCATATAGTGTACGAAGACAACCACTTGTTGGTCCTCAATAAACCTTCTGGGTTGGCGGTTCACGGTGGCAGTGGCTTAAAGTTTGGCGCGATAGAAGCGTTAAGAGCGCTAAAACCAGAATGTCGATTTCTTGAATTAGTTCACCGCATTGACCGCGATACTTCCGGTTTGTTGTTAATAGCTAAAAAACGCTCGGCGCTTAGGCATTTACAAGCGCAATTTCGCAATAAAACGGTACAAAAATACTATTTTGCTTTAGTGATGGGGGTGTGGGATAGCCATTGTAAAAAGGTCACTGCGCCATTGCAAAAAAACGAAGTAAATAGCATCGTGCGCGTTAACCGAGATGGCAAGCCATCGGAAACGCGCTTTAAAATTCTTGAACGCTTTGAGCAAGCAACATTACTGCAAGCGAGCCCGGTCACTGGACGAACGCATCAAATACGTGTGCACTGTCAATACACGGGCCACCCTATTGCATGGGATGATCGCTACGGTGATCAGCGCTTTGACGCTTACGTTCGTCCGTCTGGTTTAGATCGTTTGTTTTTACACGCCGCCAATATTCAGTTTCTTCATCCCGAAGATGATCGCAAAATCACCCTAGATGCGCCCATGGACAGTCAACTTCAAAGCGCACTTGCGTGGTTGCGCGGGGCATGCTGATACAATTATTTTCACTTGCGATTGCCTCTGAGGTGGCATTCATGGTGACGATGAATGCCAATAAGGCACAATCTGCTTAGTTGGCAAGGGTAGTATAATTAGTTAGCTGACTTATTGAGTTGAACGCTTGGTTTAAGTTAACTTGTCAGGACATCAACGCCTTCGTTGGCGAGCAGTTGAATCAAGGCGATTAAAGGCAAGCCGATTAAGCTATTTGGATCATCGCCATCTAAGCGTTCAAATAGGGCAATACCCATTCCTTCGGCTTTAAAACTGCCAGCACAGTAAAGGGGTTGTTCTTTTGTGACATAGGCTTCTATTTGTTGCCGGGTTAAGCGCTTAAAATGAACGTCAAATGACGCTAAGTGGGTCTGACATTGTTGAGTCCGTGAGTTGTACAGGGCGAGACCTGTGTAAAACGTGATCACTTTACCGCTTTGATTGGATAATTGTTCGATGGCTTTTTCCTTCGTGAGCGGTTTGCCTAGAATGTTGCCGTCGACGACGCAGACTTGATCGCTGCCGATGATGAGACTATCGGTTGAAGTTACACAGCTCATTGCTTTGGTTCTCGCTAAACGTAACACGAGGGCTTTTGCGTTCTCATTGTGGTAAGGCGTTTCATCGCAATCAGGGACCGCGCAAGTGAAGGGCAAGGCGAGTTTTTCGAGCAATGCTTTGCGAAAAGGTGAACTCGAGGCTAAAACTAAAGGGGTATCCATGACCGTCCTCTTTAATAAGATTGAGCTAATAAAAGATAATGCTATTATAGCGTCAGTCGAAGTCGCATAATAGTTTGGTGGAAAAAGCGCTTTTTTTGCTTTTTTCTTTGACTAATTTTAATTTGGAAGATAATATTCGCGCCCTATGCAAAAGGTAAAAATACCCCGTTCGGTTGATCCGGCAAAAGCAGCACAAAAACGTTTGGATTATAATGGTATTATTCAAACCAGCTTGTTTAAACGCTTGGATGAGACAACCGCAGGTGTAAAACGTGATGCGTCAGTATCATTGTCCTTTGAACTGGATCAGCAACGTCTTGTGGTTATCTCTGGTAAAGCTAACCTCGATGTTGACTTAATCTGTCAGCGATGCAATGAGAAATTTTCTCATGAAATCGATGTCGAATTCACTTATACGCCGTATTACAGCGAAAAAAGTGAACAAGAAGCACCGGAAGAGTACGATTTGGTAGATCTAAACGAATACGGTGAAGTCGATTTAATTCAGTTGATAGAAGATGAGTTCATATTGTCATTGCCACAAGTGGCGATGCACGATGATGCCGAGTGTTCCGTCGATTCAAATAATATGGTGTTTGGTGAACTTCCTGACGAAGTAGAGGAAACCAAGCCAAACCCGTTCGATGTTTTAAATAGCTTAAAGCGTTAAACGTGTTAAGTTAAAACCCATAACATAGGAGTAGGGTCAATGGCCGTACAAAAAAACCGTAAAACCCGTTCTAAACGTGGTATGCGTCGTTCACATGATGCATTGACTACAGCTGCACTGTCTGTCGACGCAACTTCAGGTGAAACTCACCTACGCCACAATGTAACTGCTGAAGGTTACTACCGTGGCAAAAAGGTTATCAACAAGTAAGTTGAATAGCCTTTGAACATGATTACCGTTGCATTCGATGCGATGGGCGGGGATCACGGTCCTCGCGTCACAGTGCCTGCTATCGTGCAGGCACTGTCACATTTCCCCGAGCTAAAAGTGATTGTCGTCGGTCATCAGACGGAAATTACGCACGCGCTCAATCTCATCGGTTATCAAGCCGATCACCGCTTAACTATCCATCACACAGAACGCGCTGTTCACGACACCGACAAGCCTTCTTATGCCTTGCGTCACGGCCAGAATACCTCAATGCAGATTGCCATTGACTTGGTTGCTCAATCCGCTGCCGATGCTTGTGTCAGTGGTGGCAATACCGGTGCCTTAATGGCACTGTCACGTTACGCGCTAAAATTACTTCCAGGAATCGAGCGCCCAGCATTGGTCTCTCGTTTACCCACGTCAACGGGCCAGTTCTCATGGATGCTTGATTTAGGTGCTAATGTCGCTTGTGATGCCGACAGTTTGTTTCAGTTTGCCATTATGGGAGCGGCTTTGGCAGAGCAACCTCTGCAGAGAAATCCGCGCGTGGCGATTTTGAATGTCGGTGCTGAGCAAGTTAAAGGTAATGATTTGGTCAAACGTTGCGCTGCGATGCTTGACCAAAGCAAAGCAATTGATTTTATCGGTTATATTGAAGGTCATCAATTATTACATAACATCGCAGATGTGATAGTGTGTGATGGTTTTGTCGGTAATGTGTGTCTCAAAGCCACTGAGGGCACAGCGCAATTATTTTTTGATAAGATACACAAGAATTTGATGGCATCAACAGTAAAAAGCTGGATCGCAAGAAAACTGTTTGCCTCATTATTTGATGAACTTAAAACCTTGAAACCCGACCACTATAACGGTGCAAGTTTGCTAGGATTGCGCGGCATTGTCATAAAAAGTCATGGAAGTGCTGACACCGACGCCATTATAAGTGCGATTGGTGAAGCAATCCACGAGGTCAAACAACAGGTTCCCGCTCGAATTAGTGAGCGTTTGGAAGCGGTTTTACTCGAGAGGCATTATTAGTCTTCATGTATAGCAAAATTTTAGGAACAGGCAGCTACCTGCCGACTCAGGTTCGCTCAAATGCGGACTTAGAGAAAATGGTAGACACCAGTGATGAGTGGATCGTAACCCGTACCGGGATCAAAGAACGACGTATTGCCGCTGAGAATGAAACCGTCGCCGATATGGCTTACGAGGCAGCAAAGCATGCCATCGACATGGCGGCCATCGACAAGAACGATATCGACCTGATCATCGTCGCCACCACCAGTGGTAGCCACTCTTTCCCTTCATCGGCGTGTCAAGTACAAGGCAAACTGGGTATTCACGGTTGTCCGGCTTTTGATATCGCTGCCGCATGCACTGGTTTTGTTTATGCTTTGTCTGTTGCCGATCAACACATCAAATCGGGAATGTGCCAAAAAGTGCTGGTCATCGGCGCTGATGCGTTGTCGAAAACGTGTGATCCGACTGATCGCTCAACCATTATTTTGTTCGGTGATGGGGCCGGTGCTGTCGTGTTAGGGGCCAGTGAAGAGCCCGGCATTATTTCGACTCATCTCTATGCCGACGGCCAATTCGGTGAATTGCTGAGCCTAGAAACCCCAGAACGCGGCCAAGATGCTGATAAATGGTTGCACATGGCTGGCAATGAAGTCTTTAAAGTCGCCGTCACTCAACTCTCCCGCTTGGTAAAAGATACGCTAGCGGCGAATAATATGGAAAAGTCAGAGCTCGATTGGCTCGTGCCTCATCAGGCCAATTTACGCATTATTTCTGCGACGGCGAAAAAATTAGACATGTCATTAGACCAAGTGGTCGTTACTCTTGATCGCCACGGTAATACCTCTGCAGCGACTGTGCCAACCGCGTTAGATGAAGCGGTGCGCGATGGCCGAATTCAACGCGGTCAAAACCTGCTACTAGAGGCCTTTGGTGGCGGCTTTACTTGGGGTTCTGCTCTGGTTCGATTTTAATCATTGCGTTGCCCGTTTGGGCAGCGTTCACTTTACTTACAAGGACATATCACGATGAGTACATTCTCTGTGGTCTTTCCAGGACAAGGCTCACAAGCGGTGGGCATGTTAGCGGATTTAGCCAGCCAATTTGAGGTTGTAGAGCAAACTTTTGCTCAAGCCTCCGAAGTGTTGGGTTACGATTTATGGGCTCTAGTACAAAATGGCCCAGTTGAAGATCTCAATCAAACCTTTCGTACCCAACCTGCGTTACTTGCGGCATCCGTAGCGATTTGGCGTGTGTGGCAACAACAAGAACGCCCATTACCTACTGTCGTTGCCGGCCATAGCTTGGGCGAATACTCAGCGCTAGTGTGCGCTGGTGTGATTGATTTTCAAGCTGCGATTAAATTAGTGGCCTTGCGCGGTCAACTTATGCAAGAAGCGGTTCCGGCTGGCACTGGCGCCATGTATGCGATCATCGGTCTCGATGACGAGGCCATTGAGCTTGCTTGTCAACAAGCCGCTCAAGGAGAGGTGGTGTCGCCGGTGAACTTCAACTCGCCGGGCCAAGTGGTTATTGCTGGTGAAAAAGCCGCGGTTGAACGCGCAGGAGCGTTGTGTAAAGAAGCGGGCGCAAAACGCGCATTACCACTGCCTGTGTCTGTGCCTTCACACTGTGCTCTAATGAAGCCGGCTGCAGATAAATTGGCCGAGGCGCTCGAGTCAATTGAATTTAACACCCCTGTCATCCCGGTGATCAACAATGTTGATGTGATTGCACAAACCGATCCTCAGGAAATTAAACAGGCCTTGGTAAAACAACTGTACAGCCCGGTGCGTTGGACTGAGTGCGTAGAGTCTATGCACGCTCAAGGCGTTGAACAATTGCTTGAATTTGGTCCAGGGAAAGTGCTTACCGGTCTGACCAAACGAATTGTAAAAGCCCTCAATGCGTCAGCCGTTAACGATCTTGCATCGTTAAACGCTGTGACGCTTTAAAAGGAAATAGAAATGACTGATTTACACAACCTAGAAGGTCAAGTGGCGCTTGTCACTGGTGCGAGCCGTGGTATTGGCCGCGCAATTGCTGAAACCCTTGTTGCCCGTGGTGCGACCGTGATTGGCACGGCAACATCAGAGAAGGGCGCTGAGGCGATCAGCGAATATCTAGGGGATAACGGACAAGGTTTTGCTTTAAACGTCACAGAACCTGAGTCGATTGAGCAAACTTTGAAGTCGATCAATGAAGCTTATGGCTCGATTGATATCCTGATCAATAATGCAGGTATCACCCGCGATAATCTATTGATGCGCATGAAAGACGACGAGTGGACCGATATTATGGATACCAACTTGACGTCTATTTTTCGATTGTCAAAAGCGGTGTTGCGCGGCATGATGAAAAAACGCCAAGGTCGTATCGTCAATGTCGGTTCTGTTGTGGGGACGATGGGCAACCCAGGTCAAGCCAACTACGCTGCAGCAAAAGCCGGTGTGATTGGTTTTACTAAGTCGATGGCACGTGAAGTCGCTTCACGTGGCGTAACGGTCAACACCGTTGCTCCGGGTTTTATCGAAACAGATATGACAAAAGCATTGAATGATGAACAACGTGCTGCTACTTTGGCGAATGTTCCAGCAGGTCGTCTCGGTGACCCTCGTGAAATTGCTGAAGCTGTGGTATTTTTAGCGTCTCCTGCTGCTGCGTACATTACAGGTGAAACCCTGCATGTAAACGGCGGTATGTATATGGTTTAAATTTGGTCGTTATTGCGCCATAATTTAAACTCAAATGTAGTTAAAATCGGTTATAATCGCGAAAATTGTGGTTTGACCACGAAAGTTGTTCTTGCAACTTTTAATAGATTGAATAAACTACGGAAAACATCGCACTAAAGCGAAATCTGTAAAGGAAAAGAAAAAATGAGCAACCTCGAAGAACGCGTAAAGAAAATCATTGTTGAACAACTAGGTGTTGATGAAGCTGAAGTAAAAAACGAAGCTTCTTTCGTCGATGACCTAGGTGCAGATTCTCTAGACACTGTTGAGCTAGTAATGGCTCTAGAAGAAGAATTTGACACTGAAATCCCAGACGAAGAAGCCGAGAAAATTACTACTGTTCAAGCTGCGATTGACTACGTAACTAACGCTCAGTAATCTCTCCTCAGGCGGTCACCTTGGCCGCCTGTGTTTTAATGTCTTCTGTCCCTCATAGAAACTATTCAATACCCGGAGAATAAAATCGTGTCCAAGCGTCGTGTCGTTGTTACCGGCATGGGTATGTTGTCACCGGTAGGCAACAATGTAGATTCCTCATGGAAAGCCCTGCTCGATGGTCAAAGTGGTATCGTTAATATCGAACACTTTGATACCACAAATTTTTCTACCCGTTTTGCTGGTCTTGTTAAAGATTTTGATTGTACTGAATACATGACCAAAAAAGATGCCCGTAAAATGGATCTTTTCATTCAGTATGGCATCGCTGCTGGCATTCAAGCTCTCGATGATTCGGGCTTAGTTATCGATGATAACAATGCAGACCGCGTGGGTGTCGCTATTGGTTCAGGTATTGGTGGCCTTGAGCTGATCGAAAATGGTCACCAAGCGTTGGTCGAAAAAGGCCCTCGTAAGGTAAGCCCATTTTTTGTTCCTTCTACTATCGTGAATATGGTAGCAGGTAATCTTTCTATTATGCGTGGTTTACGTGGCCCTAATATTGCCATTTCAACCGCGTGTACAACCGGCTTACACAACATCGGTCATGCAGCACGTATGATTGCTTATGGCGATGCAGAAGCCATGGTTGCTGGTGGTTCTGAAAAAGCCTCTACGCCGCTGGGTATGGCGGGTTTTGGTGCGGCGAAAGCCTTGTCTACGCGCAACGAAGCACCTCAGAAAGCCTCTCGCCCTTGGGATAAAGACCGCGATGGGTTTGTTCTCGGTGACGGCGCGGGTGTTATCGTGCTTGAAGAATACGAACACGCGAAAGCGCGAGGCGCTAAAATTTACGCTGAGTTGGTTGGCTTTGGTATGTCAGGTGATGCTTACCACATGACTTCTCCAAGTGAAGACGGCTCTGGCGGTGCTTTGGCAATGGAAGCGGCATTGCGCGATGCGGGTATTAATGGTGAGCAGGTGGGTTATGTCAATGCTCACGGTACATCTACCCCAGCTGGCGATGTTGCAGAAGTTAAAGGCATTAAGCGTGCTCTTGGTGAAGCTGGTGCTAAGCAGGTTAAGGTATCTTCAACGAAATCCATGACTGGCCACCTATTAGGTGCGGCGGGTTCAGTTGAAGCTATCATTACCATTATGTCTTTGGTAGACCAAAAAGTGCCGCCGACGATAAATCTTGATAATCCAGAAGAAGGATTAGACATCGATCTCGTTCCTCACGTTGCCAAAGAGGTGCAAATGGAATACGCGGTGTGTAACTCTTTTGGCTTCGGTGGTACAAATGGCTCTTTAGTGTTCAAAAAACACGACTGATCATTACCGTCAATTTTGTTAGTATAAATGCGGTTCAGTGCCTAGCACTGAACCGTTTTTTTATGCCATTGATACCAATTAATTACACACTATGGTTTATCATTCTCGCGGGTTAAACTCAGTAAAATAAGAATATCCATCTAACTAAATAGTGGGTCACCTTTGCGGGTTAGAAAAACTTGATATCATTGTTAAGAAAACCACAGGTTGAATAAAAATTATGGTCTTTTCTTGCTCTGCGCTAAGTCTATTTTTCCGTACTATCAATGACGAAATACCGAATTAGATTGGTGTAAGGCGACGTGTAACCTAACAATAAATGTGATATTTGGCAAAACGGGGAGGGAAGATGTTTTGGCGTAATGGAGAGTTGATTGAGCATATTGATGTTCGCGACCGAAGTTTTCAATATGGCGACGGATGTTTCACCACTTTATTGGTTAAAGAGCGCGTGATACAACACTGGCCTTTACATCAGCAACGGTTGCAATTAGCTTGTCAGCGCTTGGGGATTGACATGCCGAATTGGTCTCAGTTATACAGTGGCGTACAATCTGTGATACCGGACTTACCTCGTGTGGGCGTTAAAATTCACCTCTCTCGCGGTATGGGGGGGCGTGGCTATCAATGCCAGGGCGTTGAGGGGCCTTCAGTCGTTATTAGTACCTTCGATTATCCTTTGCACTATCAGCAATGGCAACGCGAAGGGATCGCATTGGCTTTGTCAGATGTTAAGCTTGGCCTTAATCCTTTGTTAGCGGGGATTAAGCACAATAACCGTCTAGAACAAATTCTCGCCAAACAATCACTGCATGATGACAACGGCTGTGATGCTGTGATGCTTAATATTAATGATCATGTCATTGAAACTACAATAGCCAATTTATTTTGGTTCAAAAACAATGTGCTATATACTCCCAAACTCGATCTGTCCGGCGTTTGTGGTGTTATGCGCAAAGTCGTCATAGAGACGGCTGAACGGTTGGGCATAGAATGTCGACAAGGCGATTATTTCGTATCTGACCTTTTGAGTGCGCAAGAAGTCTTTACCACCAATTGTCTAATGGAAGTGGTTCCGGTCAATCAGTTCTTAGGGCAAGGCTATGTATCAAAAACAATAACTCAACGATTGCAGGAAGAAATACTGTCGTGATTAAAAAAAGTTTACTCGTGTTAATGGTCATTCTTTTACTGGTAGTGGCATCGGTTTGGTGGACTCTGCAGAAAACAGAACAATGGTTAACACAACCTCTTGCGGTGACTGAGCCTCGCTTGTTAAAGGTGCCCGCAGGCAGTAATTACCACAGCGTGATTCGCCAATTTGAATCCCAGCATTGGATTGAAGATTCGGTGCTAAAAAAGATCGTTCCTCGTTTACATCCAAATTTGATCAAGGTTAAAAAAGGCACTTATCAAATCGAGCCGGGTTTGAGCTTACAAGAAGCGCTCAACACGATCGTGTCAGGTCAAGAACATCAGTTTTCAATGACTTTTATCGAGGGCAGTACCTTTTCACAATGGCGGGCAACCTTAGAGGCAAGTTCGCATTTGCAACATACCCTCAATGAGCTAGACGAAGCACAAATTGCAAAGAAGTTAGGCTTAGATACGGACAAAGTCGAAGGGTGGTTATTGCCTGAGACTTACCATTATACCGAAGGCACGACAGATTTGGCGATACTCACTTGGGCACATCGAAAACTGTCGAATGAATTACAGCAAGCTTGGGACAATAAACAAGCTGACTTACCGCTTGAGACGCCGTATCAAGCTTTGATCTTGGCGTCGATCATTGAAAAGGAAACGGCGATAGACAGCGAAAGAGGCACAGTGGCGTCGGTTTTTGTCAATCGTTTGCGAAGAGGGATGCGATTACAGACTGATCCAACGGTGATCTATGGGATGGGAGCGGCTTACGATGGCAATATTACTCGTAAGGATCTTCGTCAGCCCACTCCGTACAATACCTATGTGATTAAAGGGTTGCCACCAACGCCGATTGCGATGGTCAGTGCACAATCGATCCGCGCGGCCTTAAACCCACAACAGAGCCCGTATTATTATTTTGTTGCAACCGGCAATGGTGGTCATCGTTTTTCTAAAACGTTGGCTGAACACAACCGCGCTGTACGTGCTTATCTACAAGAGTTAAAGAAAAAATGAGTCATGGAAAATTTATCGTTATTGAAGGCCTAGAAGGTGCGGGCAAAAGTACCGCCATTAAAACGATTAATCAGGTATTACATCAGGCTGGTATCACTGACATTATCAACACCCGCGAGCCTGGCGGTACGCCACTTGCCGAGAAAATGCGCGCACTTGTCAAACAAGAAGTCAAGGGTGAAGAACTTGAAGATATGAGTGAATTACTTTTGATGTACGCTGCTCGTTTGCAATTGGTCAACCAAGTGATTAAGCCTGCGCTCGCGAAAGGGCAATGGGTAGTTGGTGATCGCCATGATTTATCTTCTCAAGCCTATCAAGGGGGAGGGCGTCAAATTGATCCACAAATCCTGACTCAATTAAAGCAACTGACGCTCGGTGAGTTTACACCGGCCCTGACCTTGTATATGGATATTGAACCCAGCCTAGGGCTCGAACGCGCTCGTGGCCGCGGTGAACTCGATCGCATTGAAAAAATGGATCTAAGCTTTTTTGAACGCAGTCGCGAACGCTATTTAGCCTTAGCTGCGCAAGATGAGTCCATTATGATTATCGATGCGAGTCAATCCATTGAAAAAGTGAGTGAGCAAATTCGCCACTTGCTGTTGGCATGGCTAGCGACGCAATCGGGGGTATAATGGCACTTCAACCCTGGTTGCAAGAGACTGCACAGCACTGGCTCAGTGCGATTGAAGAGGAAACCATCGGACACAGTCTCATTTTGCATTCTGAGGTAGAGCTCGGGGCAGAAGCAATGATTGAGCTGTGGGCTGGGAGTCTTTTATGCCCACACCCTGGTCACGCTTGTGGCTTTTGTCATAGCTGTCAATTGTTAGACAGTGGTAACCATCCAGATTATCACCACATCCAACCGGATAAACCCGGTGGCAACATTACCGTTGATCAAATTCGGCAAGGGCTTAAACAAGCGCAGGAGTCTTCTCAGTTAGGTGGTAACCGGGTGTTTGTTATCACTCCTGCAGAGCAGATGAATACGGCGGCGGCCAATGCATTACTGAAAACCTTAGAAGAGCCAAGTCAATCGAGCTTTTTTCTATTGGTATGTCAATCCCCCAAGCGTTTGCTTGCGACTATTCGCAGCCGTTGCCAACTGTGGTCACTGCCGTGTCCTAGCCCTTCACAGGCTTTGGAATGGTTGGCTGAGCAAGGTCATAAAGACGTTCCTGCATATGTGATGACACTGGCTCAAGGCTCGCCCATGGCGGCAAAGCAATGGTTGGATGACAAACAATTCGCTGAATTTGAAATAGGCCAATCTCTTTTAGTCAATACTATGACCCGCAGTGATAGTGACCCAATAGATGCGGTGTCTTGGTTGGAAAAAAATCCACAACGCCACGGGCAGTGGTGGTGGTTTTTACTCAGTGATGCGCAAAAAGTCAGATTTGGTCAAGTGGGGGACTTTGACGAAATTAGTAGACGCTTAGCGCATTGCGACTACGACGTCTTGTATCGTCAAAGTCAGGCATTGGCGCGTTTATTGTCGCAACTTCAAGCGCAGCCAGGCCTTAATACGTCGTTACTGTTTTATAACTGGTTAATAGAAACAAGAGAGCATTTATGTTTATAGATTCACATTGTCATCTCGACAAACTCAGCTATGGCTCACAACACATCGATGTCAAGGACGCGATTGCCAAAGCTCGCGCCGCCAAGGTGGAGCAATTACTCAGTGTCGGTGTGAGTTTAGAGGCTTTTCCTAAAATGTTGGCGATGATTGAACACGATCCAAACGTTCACGCATCTTGCGGGGTACACCCGTTAGACGTTGAAAGCGACTTTGAGTTAGGTCAGTTTGTAGAATACGCGAAACACCCTAAAGTCATTGCCATCGGCGAAACAGGGCTAGACTATCATTACTCTCCTGAGACGAAAGCATTACAGCAACAACGCTTCGAGCAACAAATCGAAGTGGCCGTCGAATTAAACAAGCCGTTGATCATTCACACTCGCGATGCTCGTGCCGACACACTAGCGATGTTGAAAAATGGCGGTGTTGAGCGATGCAAAGGGATCATTCATTGCTTTACCGAAGATCTCGACTTTGCTGAGCAAGCCATGGCGTTAGGCTTTTATATTTCCATTTCTGGTATCGTGACCTTTAAAGCGGCCAAAGAATTGCAGCAAGTGGTCAAATCGTTGCCAATGGAGCGCTTATTAATCGAAACGGACTCGCCTTATTTGGCGCCTGTCCCTCATCGCGGTAAAGAGAATCAACCAGCCTATGTCGTTGAGGTTGCAGCATTTATTGCTCAATTGAAAGGTTGTTCTTTAGCAGAGGTGGCAAAAACCACGAGTGAGAACTTTGAGCGGCTGTTTAAATTAGGTTAAAAAGTCAAGCGAGCGCAGTAGGAATGACGGAGTCCTCACCTCATTATTTCAACATAGAGTTTTTACTGCTTCTTCCCTTTATATCGATGGATTTTTTTCTTATCAGAGGCTAGGAGCTTTAAGTTTAACCTTAGCCTTTGAATCATGAGCGCCTTTTATTTTACCTGCTTATACATATACGATAAAGCTTTTGTGATTAATGTCACAAGACTATTTTGAAAATGTTCAATAAATCACCGTGTTGTTTTATTTCTACAGACTGTATCTTTATTACAGATTAACGTAGGTTTTTATTTAAATTTAATAAAAACAGATACTTAAAATACATTTTGTGTTGTTTGTTATTTGTTCAATTGTGATCTAATACTTGTTTTTGAACATTCCTTTTTCTCTCTGTAGCATCCTTGATGGTCATCAATATATATTTAGAGCCGAAAAATAAACTTGTAGTGTTTATTTTTTGTTCATGTTCAATGTCACAACGGGGGTGGTGACATTAACTTGATTTCATCTTTATTTTGCTTAGGAGCACAAATTATGAAAAGCTTTTTTAGTAAGCTGTCGCAAGCGCTTATGCTACCGATTGCCTTACTGCCTGCTGCTGGTATTATGCTTGGTATCGGAGGTAGCTTTACCAACCCAGCCATGATCGAAGCCTACAACATCGGCATTTTAGAAACCGGTTCAGCATTGAACAGCTTCCTACAAGTCATGACAGCCGCTGGTGGGATTGTTTTTGCCAACCTACCTGTTATGTTCGCCTTGGCGGTCGCGATTGGTTTTGCCCGTACAGAAAAGGGGGCAGCGGCGCTAGCGGCATTGATTTCCTATCTCGTTATGAACGTAGCGATTGCAAAAACCTTAGTGGTTGGCGGTATGATTGACACGGCAAGCAATACCGTTGTGTTGCTTGGTGAAAGTTACCCAGGTGTATTAACCAACACACTTGGCATTGAAAACACCTTAAGTATGGGGGTGTTTGGCGGTATTATTGCTGGTGCTTTCTCGGTTATCTTGCACAACAAGTACTCACAAGTAAAATTGCCAGATTATCTTGGTTTCTTCGGTGGGGCGCGCTTTGTTCCTATTGTGAGTGCATTTGCCGCACTTTTCTACGGTATTGTTTTAACGTTTATTTGGCCTTTTATCGGTGCCGGTTTTGGTGCGATAGGTCAAGCTCTTGGTGAAATGACGGCCAGTGGCCATGGCTATATTGCCTCATTTTTGTTTGGTGTTATTGAGCGTTCACTGATCCCTGTCGGCTTACACCACGTCTTCTATTTGCCATTGTGGCAAACCGAGATTGGTGGGACGGCAGAAGTCGCTGGTCAATTGATCAAAGGGACACAAAACATTTTCTTTGCCTCGCTTGCCACTGGGGATTTTTCACAATTTACTTCAACTAACTTCATGACCGGTAAATTCCCATTCATGATGTTTGGTTTACCAGCGGCTGCTTATGCGATGTACAGCTTGGCAGACAAAGAGAACAAAAGCGCCGCCGGCGGTTTGCTATTTTCTGTTGCCTTAACCGCGTTTTTGACCGGTATTACTGAGCCAATTGAATTTACTTTCTTGTTCTTGGCACCTGCCTTGTACTATTTTATCCACGTACCATTGGCCGGTATTTCCTTTATGTTAATGGATATGCTCAATGTCAAAGTGGGTATGACATTTAGTGGTGGCTTTATCGACTTCACACTATTTGGTTTATTACCCGGCCTTACCGGTACAGCTAACCATTGGTATTACATTGTGGTGGTTGGCCTTGCTTATGCGGTACTGTATTACTTCCTCTTCCGTTGGTACATCGTTAAATTTGATGTCCTAACGCCAGGGCGTAAGGGCAGTGCGGTTGCCGTTGTGTCTAAGCAAGATTATCAGGCTGCCAAATCGGGTAATGTCGCTCAATCTTCTGGCAGTCAGATTGATGAGATGATTGCAGCGCTAGGGGGCGCAGATAACTTGGTGGATGTCGATGCTTGTATTACTCGATTGAGAATTACCGTAAAAGATGGCTCACAAGTTAAAGATAATGCGTATTGGACGTCTCAGCTTGGTGCAAAGGGCTTAGTAAAAGTCGGTGAAACGGGCATTCAGGTCATTTATGGCGCTCAAGCTGCTGGCTATAAAGCTGAAATTAATGAGCGTTTAGGCCGCTAGTGAGTATGGGGTTAAAGTATCGACGCTGCGGGGCTTTTGTGATTGATGTACTGATCGCAAAAATGTTCACTCAAGTGATCATGGAAGCGGTGCTGTTGATGCTCCATCATTTACAACAAGGTGAGGGCTTTTGGCTCTCACCGGATAAGTATTATTCTTTGCCGGTATTATTGGCGATGTATTTACTGATGCTTTTATTGTATCTCGCAGTTTATCTCGGTTATCAAACCGTGTGTTATCACTTTTTAGGGCAATCACTGAGCAAGTATTTTTTGCGCTTAAAAGTATGTGACCGAGAGGGTCGAGACTTAAGTAGTAAACAGTATCTATACCGGGAATGCGATAAAATGCTGTTGAGTTTAGCGACCTTGGGGTTGTATCCCTTGTATGCAGCGGCGCAATGGGTCAGCTTTGGTCATCTGAGTTGGCATGATAATAAGCACTTGACGCAAGTTATCGATTCCTAGCTTAGCGCTAATATAGTTTCTACCAATCTAACTCAATAGGTGGTTACCCAAGATGGCTAAAAAGCTTGATAACATCGTTAAGAAAATTAACTGTAGAATAATGAGTTAGATTCTTTTCTTGCTTTGTTCTTAAGCGTTTATTTCGCGCTATCATTGGCCACATACCGAATCAGATTGGTATTACTTGTCACGGCGAAGTCTGATATTCAACCAATAGAAAAGCCAGTGTATTACACTGGCTTTTTTTATCCTTGAATATAAAAAATACGATTAAAAAATAAATAGTCAATAAGGGAACTTTGTCGGTTTTTTTAACATCCCTTCACCCGTTACTGACATTGATATTGTCATTTTTCCCTAATCTAGATGTTATTCCACGAGCAAATTTTCACCCAAGCTTTGGCTGTGTATCTTCGCAAAGGTGTGATTTGGAAATGAAGTGGTTTGAGCAGGCTAAGTATACACAATGTGTTTAAACCCTGAATGATCGTGAGAAACTTAACTCAATGAATAACAAAAAGGTTTTATTATGAAAAAGTTAGCAGTGATTTTACTGGCTTCAGCGACACCACTTTTTGCCCATGCCGCGCCAAGTCCAGATGCCAATTATGATCAAGGCCTAGATGTGGGTATTGCCTTTGACCAAGGATTAAGTGGCGTTTTGGAACTCAATGATCAATATCGTTTTACTTTGGGTAACGATGGTGGCGCTTTTGACTACATTTTTAAACGCGGAACCTTCAATGCTAACGTTCCCTTTAGTTGGTATACCGGTGTCGGCGCCTGGACCGAATGGGATAACCGTCACGATGATGACTTTGGGGTTCGCGTACCGCTTGGTTTAAACATGGCGTTAACTAACCACGTTGAGACTTACGCTGAAGTTCAACCTGCTCTGCAAATACACGATGACACAGAGTTAGAGCTGGGTGCCGCGATTGGTATTACTTACCGTTTCTAAGCGTATCTGAGTAAGAAAATAAAGAACATAAAAAAGCCAAAGCATCGTTTGCTTTGGCTTTTATCGTTTAAAGTGTCATGCGACTTACTTATTCATTGCTTTTCGAATGCAAAGCACCGCACCGCCCCAGGTAATACCAAGGCCGATAATCATCATGATAATTGCGCTGGTTGCCATATTAAAACTCCTTTTTGCTGAAGGTATTGACGGCAATACTTGCAATAAGTAAGGCCAAAATCATGCCCCATCCTAGGGTTAAGTCATAACCGCCATAGCCTTCGTTAAACAAAACTGAGAACTTGGTGACAACAATGAAAACCAAGATAATCGGAGTGATAAATCGAAGACACAGTTCAAACCAAGTGCCGATAGTAAAATCAGACACCTTGTTGACATAATCGCGAACATCCGCAATTTTAAGTAGCCAGGTCATGAAGAGAATTTCAACCAAACAGCTGGTCATAATACCGATGTTGTTGGCGAAATGATCGACTAAATCGAGTAATAGCAAGCCGCCGTTGGTGGCAAACGCCATCGAAATGACAAAGCCTGATCCAATGACGATGGTGGCGGCCTTGCGACGGCTCCATTTCATTTTGTCGATAACAGCAGAGGTAACCGCTTCGACAATAGAAATGTGTGAGCTGATGCCCGCAACCACAAGAGCAAAAAAGAACAAGGGGCCTAAAATGTAAGGCGCCGGCAGTAAGTTAATAGCCGCGGGTAGGGTAACAAACGCCAAGCCAACACCGGCACTCACCACGTCTGTTAATGGTTTTCCTTGTTCTTGTGCCATATAGCCAAGAACGGAGAAAATCATAATACCAGCTAAGATAGAAAAGCCGCAGTTAAGCAACACGGTTATAAAAGCGTTATTGCTAATGTCTGATTTTTCAGGTAAGTAGCTTGAGTAGGCGAGCATAATAGAAAAGCCAATACTCAAGGTGAAGAAGATCTGACCGTAGGCGGCTGCCCAGACTTGGGCATCCCAAATTTTGCTAAAATCAGGTTTGAACATGTATTCAATCCCCGACAAAGCGCCTGGTAATACTGACATACGAGCAATTAACAACAGCACCAAGACCAATAAAATAGGCATGAGTACTTTAGACATGCGCTCAATACCCGATTTTACGCCGCCGACGATGGCTAAATACGTAACAGCCCAAGCGATAGCCATTGAGAGGGCTATTTTCCATTGAATACTGCCCAGATTAGTTGGTGAGTTATCCCCTAAGCCTAAATAACTGCTAAAGAAGAAAGCATTGGTGTCGCTTCCCCAACCTTGGTTGAAAGAAAGACCAAAATAAGAGATAGCCCAACCAATTACGGCGACGTAGTAAATACCAATAATGGCAGCGATGCCAACTTGGAACCAACCTAGCCACTGCATTTTGCGGCTAATTTTTGTCCAGGTTTTGGCTGCTGAGCCGCGGTATTTATGTCCCATACTAAATTCTAGGATCATAAAAGGAATACCGGCGGTGATCATGGCGAAAAGGTAGGGGATAAAAAAGGCGCCGCCGCCATTCTCATAGGCCATATAAGGGAAGCGCCAGATGTTACCTAGGCCAATTGCCGAGCCAACGGCTGCTAGGATAAATCCAGTACGAGATCCCCATTGTTCTCGTTTCATAGTAAGTTACTCCAATATTACATATGGGTCTTCAAAACACGGTGGTGTGCTGAGCACGTTATAGGTATTGATCTTGTGACTGTGTGAAGACGGTCGTTAAAGTGTGCGATGTGTGAGGACGGCAGCACCGTCCGTAGCAAAGAGGCTACCTATTTAAAATTGTCAAATCAATAGATTGTACTGGTTACATATCAACTTGACCTGAAGGGTGATGTTTTGAGTCTCTTGCTTTATGTAAGTCAAAAAACTGCAATTAACGTATTTTTTGGGTGTAAATGGTAAAAATGAAGATTTTTGTTGAAATATAATTCTGATTTTGTTTGTGCGTTTTTATTTCATATTTTTGTAATTAAACCAAACTATCTGATGAAATAGGCTAAAATGAAAGCATGTTTTGATGTAGGTCAATGATGAAAGCAACGAATACCCGTTAAATAGTGTTATTACACAGTGAAATGAGGTGAGGGAGAAGGCGATGGAAATTGAGTTAAAATGCAGTTTGATTGTAGTTGCGATTATTATGACTTCGATCCTAGCAGTGGGGTTGATCGCCATCAACTAATGGGTTTGATTGCCATTATCGAGTAAGCAGGTTATTCTGAAATAATGATACGAACTTCATTAATAACTTCAGAATCCTCATATTTTGAACCCGAGCAAGCGGTGGGATACATCCGAGGAAAAAAAGCGTTAGTCACTCAAGGGGGTGGCCAGCGAGGTATTTTTACCGCGGGGGTACTCGATGCTTTCTTAGCCTCTAACTTTGATTTTTTTGATGAGTTTTTTGGCACTTCTGCAGGGGCATTAAATTTGTGCCCTTATCTTTGTCGTCAGCCTGGTCTGGGCCGTGATTTTATCTATGAACTGACCACTCAAAATGATTTTTTCAATTTGTTTTCTTATACACGAGGCTCGCGTGCCTTGGGTTTAGACTGGGCGATGAAAGCGATTCAAGCGTCTCCTTATCACCTCAATATTGAACAGGGACGCCGTTACCTCGGTCAGCGGCACGCTGTCGCCGCGGTGACCAATACCGCGACAATGCACGATGAGTACTTACCTTTTCTTGGCCGTGATTGGTTATCGACATTAATCGCGACTTGCGCGATCCCCAAATTGTACCCACAACCGGTACACATCGCTGATAAAACTTACGTTGACGGTGGGGTTTCAGCTTCGATTCCCGTGCAAGAAGCGTGGCGACGCAGTGCGCGTTTTATCACTGTGATTCGCACTGAGCCTTGTGTCGAGGCGAGTGATAGTAATGAGACGGATGACCAACAAGTACAAGAGGGCATGGTATACCGATTTTTACAAAGCCAAGATGCTTGGTATGACAAGTTGACGTCGTTGAAATCAGATTGGCAAGCCTACTTGAGTCAACAGTTGCCTTTCCTCAATCAGGATAATAAAGTTCCCCGTACTCTGAACGGCGAGCGTTGGCTTTATGGTGCGAAAGATATCACCCGCCTCAGTCACCTTTTTGGGGGGAAAATTGATTCGCAGCTTGCCGATATGTTAATGGTTCACTATCAAACCTACCGCTTGACATTGGACTTTTTAAATCAGCCCCCAGAAGACTGTTTTATCGTGCAAATTGCACCAGATCAGCCACTGAAAACGCGCTCTCTTTTGAGTAAAAAAGACGATTTATATCACGACTATGAGCTTGGTCTTGCCGCGGGTGAGCGATATTTAGCACAGGTTGATTCGGTGCTGAACAAGCCGGCTGATTACAAGGTAGATATGAGTCATAATGTCAGTGATCTCAATCAGAACTCATCGCCATAGGCACCGTGTAATACGGGGAATTTTGACCGCGATACTTATCGCGGCAGTGATAGATGACTCAAAGCAAGATATTGAATTGTGACTGGGCTCACGAGATAGCCTTCTTCTTCTTCACAAGCGCGTTACAAAAGCAAAAGATGCCTCTGTATTTTATGTCGGAGTAATCAATGTACATGGCTCAACCTGGTCACATTGACCAAATTAAGCAA
This sequence comes from Vibrio sp. HB236076, assembly GCF_040957575.1. NCBI lineage: Bacteria > Pseudomonadati > Pseudomonadota > Gammaproteobacteria > Vibrionales > Vibrionaceae > Vibrio > Vibrio sp. HB236076. Next base: position 1,891,794 of record NZ_CP162601.1, on the reverse strand, counting down.
AACAACGCAGGAAGAGTATATCGTCTTATCGATCAACACGGGCCTATCTCCAGAATTGACCTATCGAAGCAAAGCAGCCTGGCACCGGCCAGTATCACCAAAATCACTCGGGAGCTTATTGAAGGCCACTTAGTGGAAGAAATTGCTCTGGGCGTGGCTGTTGGGCGCGGCCGTCCCGCGATTGGTTTACGCGTTAAGCACCAAGGTTGGCAGTTTTTATCTTTGCGTTTAAACCAGAATGTACTGTATTTGGCTTTGCACGAATTGGGTGGCGACTTATTAATTGAGCATAGAGTGAATCTGACTTGCGTTGATCAAGAAGGCTTTTTGGATGCGTTACTGACGGAAATTCAACGATTTCTTCAGATGTATCAAAGCGTCGTTGATCGTTTGACGAGTATTGCGATTACCTTACCTGGCTCAGTTGACCCTAATAGTGGGCGTGTGTTGTCGATGCCGAGTTTTCAAGTGTCAAACCTAGAGCTTGGCAAGGCGGTATATCAAGCGATTGGTTTGCCTGTCTTTGTTGGTAACGATGTGCGTTCATGGGCACTGGCTGAACAAATGTATGGCCATTCTAGTAAAAGTCACAATATGGCTCTCGTTGATTTTCAAGATGACGTGTCCGCGGGGGTGATTGTCAACGACGCTTTGCTGCATGGCGCTCAGGGCAATATTGGCGAATTGGCTCATATTCAAATTGACCCAAATGGCGAATTGTGTACTTGTGGTAATCGAGGTTGTCTAAACACCTTGGCGAGTGTTGAATCGCTCAAACGATTTTTGCAACAAGAGCTCAATCAGGGCAAAAAGTCAATCTTAAGACTGACGCCACAATTAACGATTGCCGATATTTGTCAGGCAGCCAACAACGGTGACAAACTCGCCTTTGCTGGCATTGCTCATTTAGCCAAACACTTGTCAAAAGCGATCGCTATTATTGTCAATCTCTTTAATCCAGAAAAAGTACTTTTAGCGGGTGAGATCAACCAAGCAAGCTTGATTTTGTACCCTATGCTTATTGAGGAAATAAAAAAACAGACGCCGAAGACACACCACCAAGAGCTCGTATTAGAAGCCGCTTATTTGAGTCATACCACAACCCTACCAGGGGCGGCGTTAGTCAAACAAGCGATGTACGATGGTGAACTGTTGATGAAAGTGATTGAAGGTTGAATGGTGACCCCTTTTAAGCACAAAATCCGCATATATTGCATAAAGCCCATCGCAATGTTTGCGCAAAAGTAACCTTTGCGTTAGCTTTAGAGTAATTGTACAAGGTTATCACCAATTTGACTTAATATTTGGTCACCTTAGCCGAGTTAAAAAGTGATAGCGTGATTAAAATAGTCACCGACAAAATACCTATTTGGCTTCTTGTTTGATGAGAACGTGCTTTGCCTTGTGATCACGTGTTATTTTCATGATCACAGTGATCGCAACTTTAATCAGATCGAGATAACAAACTTAATCAATTATTAGGATGCCTATGTCTGGGGTTTTAAACAGTGTCGACCAACGAACCAAACTCGTTGGAGAGAATCGATTAGAATTGCTGCTTTTTAGCTTAAACAGCCGTCAACTTTTTGCCATTAACGTGTTTAAAGTTAAAGAGGTTATCAAAGTTCCACCTATGACCAAGCTACCCGGCTCTCACTACAACATACGTGGGGTTGCCACTTTACGTGGTGAAGCGGTCCCTGTGATTGATTTACGTCAGTCGATTGGTTTTCCACCGTCTCGCCTTGAAGACGTCGAAGAAAACCTCATCATCACAGAATATAACCGCACCACCCAGGGCTTTTTGGTTGGGCAAGTGAAAAATATTATCAACACGGCTTGGACCGAAATTCAGCCGCCGCCAAAAACATCGGGTCGAGACAACTTTTTAACTGCGATCACTCATATTCAAGATAATGATCAGCAACGTATTGTTGAGATTATCGATGTTGAAAAAGTGTTGGCTGATATTGTCGATTACGATGTGACGATTTCAGAAGGGGTGTTGGACGAACAACTGGTACCAAACCTTGTGGGGCGTAAAGTGCTTATTGCCGATGACTCTTCAACGGCTCGCAATCAAATTAAAGATACTCTATCTCAATTAGGTATTGAAATCATTGCCTGTGAAGACGGTATGCAAGCGTTGAACTTACTGAAATCTTGGTGTGACGAAGGACGTAATCCCGTTGACGAATTGCTGCTGATGATCACCGATGCTGAAATGCCGGAAATGGACGGCTATAAATTAACGCATGAAGTGCGCAGCGATCCGAGAATGGCTGATCTTTACATTACTTTGAATACCTCATTGAGTGGGGCTTTTAATAAAGCGATGGTCAAGAAAGTCGGCTGTAATCAATTCATTTCCAAATTTCAACCCGACTTGTTAGTCAAAGTTGTTCAAGACCGAATGAGAGAAATCGGTATTTGATCTTGTTATCCAGAAAAGGCGAAGGCTTGCAATGCCACACTGACATGGACTGTCGTGTGGCATTTTTGTTATCGAGAATGGATATTTGTCCTAATCTCTTTTCTTCTACCAGTGATTATCCCAGCGATGCTATCGAAATTTTACCCGCTATTGAATTCGACTGGGATTATTTAGGTTGGGCATCAAGGCATTGACCATGAGTGTCTTGCATTTCTGGCGACATCAAATACAAGTACAAAGGCATGATATCAAGCGGTGTTTTTAGCGTGCCCGGATCTTCTTGGGGCTTGGCCTGTGCTCTCATTGCCGTTCTTGTCGCGCCTGGATTAATCGCATTAACCCGAATCGGGGTGTTTTTGGTTTCGTCAGCGAGCACTTGCATCATGCCTTCGACGGCAAATTTTGAAATGGCATAATTTCCCCATAATGCCCGTCCTTGATGGCCAACTGTCGAACTGGTGAAAAGAATTCTCGCAGCGGGAGCGCGTTCGAGTAATGGCCACAATACTTGGGTTAATCGCAAGTTAGAACGCACATTAACTCTGAATAATTGATCAAAGCTCGCCATGTCTGTTTCGGTTAATGGGGTTAATTCACCTAATAGGCCAGCACTGTGAAGCAAGCCATCGACAGTTGGACTGTGGGTTTCAATTTGTTTTGCGAGGTCTTGATAGTCGTTATCGGTGGCGGTGTCGAAATCAAATGAGTAGAACCAGTTTTTCGTGTTGAATGACTGCTCAATTTCGCTTGATAATTGTTTGAGCTTAGTTGTACTTCTGCCTAATAGGACCAAATTGGCACCGTGTTCGGCATAACTTAGGGCCGCTTGACGACCGATACCATCACTTGCACCGGTAATAACGATGGTTTTTTGTTGGAAAGCATCGGGTTTGGTTGAGTATGTTGGCATGTTTCATCCTTAATCGATTGCGTTTATTTAAGCATTCATGACAAGATAGTTACCATACAGTAAATCCAAAGAATAGAGGAATATAGCGTGGATTTTTTATTTGATTATGGTCTTTTTTTGGCCAAAATTGCCACCTTTGTGATCGCTCTGCTGGTGATTTTGGTGCTGGTTAAGTCGAGTAACCAAAGAAGCGGTGCACAAAAGGGGCATTTGGAGGTGTTGGATCTCTCTAAGCAATACCGTGATAATGTCGAGCAACTCAGTGAACATTTAGTCGATGAACAACAGCGTAAAATACAGCAAAAACAAGAGCGAAAAGCAGAAAAAGCCAAACAAAAAGAACAACAAAAATCGCTCAAGAAAGCAGCCAAAGAAGGCAAAGTGCTTGAAGAACGCCAGCCACACGTCTTTGTGTTGGATTTTAAAGGCGGTATTGATGCCAAGGAAGTGTCTTCACTAAGAGAGGAAATCAGTGCGATTTTAGCCGTTGCCAAGGAAGGAGATGAAGTCTTGCTAAGGCTCGAGAGCGGCGGCGGCATGGTGCACGCTTATGGCTTGGCGTCTTCTCAGCTCGATCGTATTAAAAAGGCCGGTTTGCCCCTGACCATCTCAGTCGATAAAGTGGCGGCAAGCGGCGGTTATATGATGGCGTGTGTCGCAGATAAAATTGTATCCGCTCCATTTGCCATTGTTGGCTCTATCGGGGTTATTGCTCAGATACCCAACTTTAATAAAGTCTTAAAAAAATACGATATTGAGTACGAGCAACTGACCGCTGGTGAATACAAGCGCACACTGACAATGTTCGGTGAAAACAGTGATAAAGCTCGGGATAAGTTCAAGCAGGAGCTGGAAGAGACACATGGTTTGTTTAAGCAGTTTATTGAACAACACCGACCGAGTTTAGCGCTCGATGAGGTTGCAACTGGCGAGCATTGGTTTGGTATCAAAGCCCATCAATTAGGCTTAGTGGATGAATTGAGCACCTCAGATGAATTGTTAGCCACAATGTGCCAAGAGAAATCAGTATTGCAAATTCGTTATGCTCAAAAGAAAAAGATCTCCGATCGCCTCTCTGGTGCAGGAGCGAAGCTCGTTGATGGGGTACTGCTCAAACTGGCAGAACGCGGCAAAGAACCGATTGTGTAAACCGCGATAACTGTCATTCAAGGGAAATTGTTTGATCGCATAACCTATTGTTTCTAAGTCAGTCATGAGTCCTGAAATATGGGCTCATACGCGATTAAGCTCGAAAAACAATAGCATTACGCCTATAATGCCCGCGCATGAAAAAGGTGTTCGATTGATAAACCGTTAAATGGAGAAAAGTATGTCCTCATTCCCTCCTATTGTGACCGTGGACGGGCCGAGTGGTGCCGGTAAAGGTACTTTGTGTATGCGCCTTGCTAAAGCGTTGGGTTTTCATCTGCTCGATTCTGGGGCGATTTATCGCGTTTTGGCTTTAGCGGCGATTCACCACGGTGTAGATACCGAGTCGGAAGAGGCATTAGTTCCGCTCGCGACGCATCTTGACGTTCAATTTATCGCCGAAGGTGACTTGGTTAAAGTGATCTTAGAAGGCGAAGACGTCTCTTCGCAATTGAGAAAAGAAGAAACGGGGATGGCGGCCTCAAAAGTTGCCGCGTTTCCGCGAGTGAGAGAAGCGCTGCTGCGTCGCCAACGCGCTTTTGAGGGGGAGCCTGGCCTTGTCGCTGATGGTCGAGATATGGGGACCATCGTTTTTCCGCAAGCCAATGCGAAACTGTTTCTTGACGCCAGTGCAGAAGAAAGGGCAAATCGTCGCCTCAAACAGTTGCAAGATAAAGGGGTTAATGTTAAATTTGACGCCCTTTTAAGCGAGATTCGCGAGCGCGATGACCGCGATAGAAATCGCGCTGTGGCACCACTTCGTCCCGCAAGTGATGCGTTAGTCATTGATTCTACGTCAATGACAATCGATGAAGTTGTCGCGAAGGCGTTGCAATACATAGAATCTAAATTGGTCGATTAATCGGCCAATATGGAACGTCGGTCACACGGATGATGACTGGCTAAGTAAATAACCCCATGCGGTAGGATACCCGTGGACGTTTAAATTAATTGAAGATTAAATAATGACTGAATCTTTTGCTCAACTCTTTGAAGAGTTTCTAAACGAGACTGAATTCCAACAAGGTACTATCGTTAAAGGTACTGTAGTTGCAATCGAAAACGGCTTTGTACTTGTTGATGCAGGCTTAAAATCTGAATCAGCAATTCCTGCTGAGCAATTCAAAAACGCTGCTGGCGAACTAGAAGTTGAAGTTGGTTCAGAAGTAGATGTTGCTCTTGATGCAGTAGAAGACGGTTTCGGTGAAACTCAACTTTCTCGTGAGAAAGCGAAGCGTCACGAAGCGTGGATCGTTCTTGAAAAAGCATACGAAGAAGCTGAAACTGTTGTTGGTATCATCAACGGTAAAGTTAAAGGCGGTTTCACTGTTGAACTAAACGGTATCCGTGCTTTCCTTCCTGGTTCTCTTGTTGATGTTCGTCCAATTCGCGACACAGCTCACCTAGAAAACAAAGAGCTAGAGTTCAAAGTTATCAAGCTTGATCAGAAGCGTAACAACGTTGTTGTTTCTCGTCGTGCTGTTATTGAATCTGAAAACAGCGTTGAGCGTGATGAGCTTCTTGAGAACCTTCAAGAAGGTGCTGAAGTTAAAGGTATCGTTAAGAACCTTACTGACTACGGTGCATTCGTTGACCTTGGCGGTGTTGACGGCCTACTTCACATCACTGATATGGCTTGGAAACGCGTTAAGCACCCATCTGAAATCGTAAACGTTGGTGATGAGATCACTGTTAAAGTTCTTAAGTTTGACCGTGAGCGCACTCGTGTTTCTCTAGGTCTTAAGCAACTTGGCGAAGATCCATGGGTAGCAATCGCGAAACGTTACCCAGAAGGCCACAAGCTTTCTGGTCGTGTTACTAACCTAACTGACTACGGCTGCTTCGTTGAAATCGAAGAAGGCGTTGAAGGTCTAGTACACGTTTCTGAAATGGATTGGACTAACAAGAACATCCACCCATCTAAAGTGGTTAACGTTGGCGATGAAGTTGAAGTTATGGTTCTTGAGATCGACGAAGAGCGTCGTCGTATTTCTCTAGGCCTAAAACAATGTAAAGCAAACCCATGGCAGTCATTCGCTGAAGCGCAAGCTAAAGGCGACAAAGTAACTGGTAAGATCAAGTCTATCACTGACTTTGGTATCTTCATCGGTCTTGACGGCGGCATCGACGGTCTTGTTCACCTATCTGACATCTCTTGGAACGTTCCAGGTGAAGAAGCAGTACGTGAATACAAGAAAGGTGATGAAATCTCTGCTGTTGTACTTGCTGTTGATGCAGAGCGTGAGCGTATTTCTCTTGGCGTTAAGCAAATGGAAAACGACCCGTTCAACGCATACGTTGCTGACAACAAGAAAGGTACTCTTGTAAACGGTACTGTGGTTACTGTTGACGCTAAAGGCGCAACCATTGAACTTGAAGATGGCGTTGAAGGTTACTTACGCGCTTCTGAAATTTCACGTGACCGCATCGAAGACGCAAGCTTGATCTTGAACGTTGGTGACAGCGTTGAAGCTAAATTCACAGGTGTTGACCGCAAGAATCGCGTTATCAACCTTTCTGTGAAAGCGAAAGACGAAGCTGAAGAGCAAGAAGCAATGGCTTCACTGAACAAGCAAGATGATGCTTCATTCGGTAACGCTATGGCAGATGCATTTAAAGCAGCGAAAAGCGAGTAATTACTCCTTAAGTTGATAAAAAAGAGCGTGTAAACGCTCTTTTTTTTATTCAAATTATGCTTGAAAAAATACGTTGTGTCATACCCACCTAGTCACTCATTGCCCCTACATGATCTGTGCCCCTAATCGGTAACAACTCGCGAATAGTATTAAAACCCCGGGTAGAATAGTGAGTTAGATAGGCGTCTTTTTTAAACATTGACGCTGTTGACAACCTGCATCGCTGTGATCATTGACCACAGACTTCATCAGATTAAGACACTATCGCTTACTCTGGTTCTTTGAACTGGCTGGCGGTTTTCGATCTCTTGAGAGCAGGTGGACATGACTGACTTCAAAAACTGGTTGTTTTTTATTATATTTAAACAGCAAGTGTTTGTTGAAACACATAATACTGTCTATAATGTTAAAAAAAACCGGAGAAGGTGATCATGACTAAATCGGAACTTATTGAAAGATTGTGTGCAGAACAAACTCATCTTTCAGCCAAAGAAATAGAAGATGCAGTAAAAGATATCATCGAACACATGGCGACAACGCTTGAGTCTGGGGAACGCATTGAAATCCGAGGTTTTGGCAGCTTTTCTTTGCATTATCGCGAGCCTCGAGTTGGTCGTAACCCTAAAACAGGCGATAAAGTTGAACTCGAGGGTAAGTACGTCCCACACTTCAAACCAGGAAAAGAGCTGCGCGAACGCGTCAACTCAGTCCACTGATCTTCTCAATCGAATTTTTTAAAAGCGGTGTACATAGCGTATACCGCTTTTTTATGCGAGAATTCACTTCTTACAAACGTTTGACCCTTGTGTTCAGATATGAACCTCGAACTGCCTGTTATAGGAAGGGATTATTATGAAAATTATAAAAATCGTCATCGTTGTCTTGTTGTTTTTGTTGGCACTTGCCTTGGGAGCACAAAATCAATCATTGGTAAGTGTTAATTACTTAGTAGCAAAAAGTGAAGTCCATTTATCGATGCTCATTGGCGTGGTCTTTGTTCTGGGCTTTGCTGCCGCTGCTGTGTTATTTTCGGCAATGCATTTCAAACTCAAACTACAAAATCGCCGTTTAACGAAAAAAGTCAGCCAATTGGCCATTGAGTCAGATCGTAGCGTTCAGGTTGATAAATAAGGCCTAGGGTACATGCTTGAATTACTCTTTTTGTTGTTGCCGATTGCCGCTGCCTACGGTTGGTATATGGGGCATCGCAGTGCACAACAAGAGAAGCAAAAACAGTCATATCAGATATCGTCAAAGTATGTAGCAGGTTTAAACCTTCTCCTGTCTGAGCAATCTGATAAAGCCGTTGATCACTTTATCGAACTATTACAAGTTGACAACGAAACGATTGATACTCACTTAGCTTTAGGCAACTTGTTTCGTTCAAGAGGGGAGGTCGATCGGGCGATTAAAATACATCAAAACTTGATCTCCCGCTCTGGCTTAACACTTGAGCAAAAGAATCTGGCACTTAAGCAATTGGCTAAAGATTATATGGTGGCCGGTTTACTTGATCGCGCTGAAAAAATCTTTGAACAGTTGATAGAAGAGCCTGAATACCGTCAGTCCGCTTTAAAACAGTTGGTGGTTATCGCTCAACAAACACGGGAGTGGGCGAGAGCGATTGATTACGCATTACAACTTAAAAAAACCGGTTACAAAAAAATCAGCCGAAACATTGCCCATTACTACTGTGAACTGGCCATGATTGAAAAATCCAGTGGGCAGCACAAAGCGACCATTCAGTATTTCAAAAAAGCACTCCACGAAGACCCTCAATGTGTTCGTGCCAACCTCTCTCTTGCCAAACTTTACTTAGAATTAGCGCAATATCAAAATACCATTGAATGCTTAACCGAGGTGCTCGATCAAGATATTGATTTTGTTAGTGAGGTTCTGCCGACATTACATGAATGCTATCAACATTTAGGTCAAGAAGCGCAATGGGCTGAGTTCTTGCGTTTGTGTATCAGTAAAGAAGCGGGTGTTAGTGCTGAGTTGATGTTGGCAGAGTTGGTTGCCACTCATGATAGTTTGGGCGCCGCACAAGATTTGCTTACAAGACAGCTCATTAAAAACCCGACCATGAAAGGCTTTTATCGCTTGATGGATTATCATTTGGCGGAAGCAGAAGAAGGTCGTGCAAAACAGAGTTTAACCACATTACAGTCGATGGTTGGAGAGCAATTAAAAGCTAAGCCCCATTATCGGTGTCATACTTGTGGCTTTGCAACGCATTCTCTTTATTGGCATTGCCCATCATGTAAAGGTTGGGGAACGATTAAGCCTATCCGTGGCTTAGATGGAGAGTAGTGAGTGTGATCTAAATAACGATACGGATGCCAAAAAAACTGGCAATGATAGCGACTAAGGTCGCTGTTTTTTAATATTGATAATTCGATCATGAAACGCATGGCACCACAATGTCGCGATGGGTGTGTTTCTGGTTAAAAAAGCTCGTATACCTTGTTGGTAAAGGAAAGAAAATGAACGATCCAAAAATAATTGTCGCCTTAGATTTTGAGCAGCAGTGTGATGCATTGGCTTTTGTTGATAATGTTGATCCTAAGTCATGCCGACTAAAAGTGGGTAAAGAGATGTTTACCTTATTTGGCCCTGAGTTTGTCAAGCACTTGCACCAGCGTGGGTTTTCTGTCTTCTTAGACCTCAAGTTTCACGATATCCCCAATACTTGTTCAAAAGCCGTGCGTGCTGCAGCGGAGTTGGGCGTTTGGATGGTAAATGTTCATGCAAGTGGCGGTGAGCGCATGATGACAGCGTCAAGAGAGATCCTAGAGCCTTATGGCCAAGATAAGCCATTGCTGATTGGGGTGACGGTACTAACCAGTATGGAGCAGCAAGACTTGTCAGCGGTTGGCATCACCACCTCGCCACATGAACAAGTGTTGAATTTAGCAACCTTAACACGCAATGCAGGCCTAGATGGGGTCGTTTGTTCTGCTCATGAAGCGAGCTCACTTAAGGCGAAGCTGGGTAATGACTTTACCTTAGTCACGCCAGGCATTCGCCCTGTGGGGAGCGCTCAAGGTGATCAGCGTCGAATTATGACGCCTTTAGAAGCACGCCAAGCGGGATCGGATTATTTGGTGATTGGTAGGCCGATCACTCAAGCCGAACACCCTGCTACTGTATTACAGTCTATTAATCACGAACTCGGATTAGTGTAACTGAATCAAAAGCGATTTGCGTGATGCCATGTGACGAGAATTTATTACTTAAATTGTGTTAATGGCAGCACGCAATGAAGAAGAGTGAACGGTGAGATTAGGCTGGATAGCCACTGTGAAATTTAAAGTCTTGATCAGGGCTTTGAATCAAATCCGCTTCAACTTGACCAAAAAATGCCACGCGCTCTGTGATGTCAAAAGGCGAAATCTCTTGTGCTAAAGTGAGGTAGTCTTGGTAATGCCTCGCTTCCGAGCGCAGTAGAGATAAATAAAACTTGCCGATATCGTCATCGAGATGGGGGGCAATTTTGGCAAAGCGTTCACATGAACGTGCTTCGATGTAAGCACCAATAATCAACTTGTCTACTAAGGTATCTGGCTCGTGGGTTTTCATATGAGTTAACATGCCTTTGGCATAGCGACTGGCACTGACATTTTGATAGTCAATCCCTCTCGATTCCATGATTTCAAGCACTTGATAAAAATGGTGTAATTCTTCTTTGATTAGCATAACCATCTTATCAATTAATACCTGACTGTAGGGAGTTCCGGCCTTCGCTTTGATTGCCTTGGTGATCTGGCTTTTCCCCTTGAGTGTTTCAATACTGCCGATTTGTCGATAAGCAAAATCTTCATACGGTTTAAACCAATTTAACAACACTTCTCGACTTTCTGGCTCAACGGCGTAACGGCGAATCAAATACATGGCAGACTGCCCCGCTTTTAATTCACACAATAGATGATCGATAAGTAAGGTAGCCAGGTTGTCGGGTTTGACGGCTTGATCGATCCAAGCCTGTGGTGTTTCACAATGCAAAAATTGGTTAATTGGCGACAGCAATGGTAAATGTGGAGAAATATCTATCATATTGGCAATACTTTAGGGTGGTAAGGATGAAAATAACAGGTAAGTAGTTTACCATTTTTTCTTGTCGCCGAACAAAGCGGCCATGTCATCATTGCGCTCGCGATTTTCCATTTCTTCACGTTCAACGGCGTCGCGGGATTGTCGTTGTTGATCCAAATCGCCTAGCATGGTTTCTAGTTTTTCTTTCGCTTGCTGAGAATAACTGTCGCTTTTACTGCTTAACGCGTCTATGCCTTTGCGGAGAAGTTGTAATGCGGTGCCACTCTGTCCTCGACTAATAGCATCATTCGCTCGTTTGATGACATTTTCAATGTTAATTCGAATTTGCATGCTTTCTAAACGGCCGTTTTCATTGACGTAGGCTTGTGTATCCATACGGCCTTTGTTGTGTTCATTGCGCACCGTTTCACGTAATTTTTTGACAATTTTAAGCATGGCAATGGCTTGTTTATCATTGGCGGGAATCTTAAACGACGTGGTTTCTTCATCGTTAAAATTACTGTCGATATCGGCCAATTGTTGCTTCATGGTCGCAATACGAGTGGCAACTTGTTTGTTCTTGGGATCGAGTTCTAGCATCGATTGCAAAGCGTCGAGAATGCGATTGTTCAAACACAGCAATAACGGTTTACTAAAAGGAACATTGTTAGCGTGACCAAGTAGTTCTTCAGTGCTGTCAATGACGGCAACATAGCGAGCAGTTTCTTGCTTTTTGATCGTTTCAACTTTGCTTTTGTATTGCAGCATAATGTTATAGCCGAGAACGAGGACGAGTAAAATGGCAACGAGTGCAATGATTAAACCAATATTCATAGATAGATATTCTGCTTTAAATACGTGAAATTGCTAAAAACAGCATACACCATCTTTAATTTCATCGACAGATAATATCTGCTGTTTGTCCAATATTTTTGTCAGTTAATGACAAAGTCTGTGATTGATAATACAGATTGTTGATGATGTATTTCGACTGAATTGGCCTTAAAGTGCGTGACGCGAATACGTATAACTAAAAATTATATATGTTCTGTGCTAAGGCAATAATGTTATAATGATTTAATAATGTCTCGATGAAGTTTGGCGGTCAAGCATGAAGTTACAACAACTCAAATACATAGTCGAAGTGGTTAATCACAGTTTGAACGTCTCAGCAACGGCGGAGAGTTTGTACACCTCACAGCCCGGAATCAGCAAGCAAGTGAGGTTGCTTGAGGATGAGCTTGGCATTCAAATATTCGAGCGCAGTGGTAAGCACCTGACAAGAGTTACTCCAGCGGGTGAAGAAATTGTACGTATTGCCCAAGAGATTTTGTCACGTGTTGACGGGATAAAGTCGGTGGCCAGTGAACACACCCACCCGGAAGTTGGAACCTTAAATATCACCACCAATCACACTTTGGCAAGGTATATACTCCCTGAAGTGATTAAGCCTTTTAGCGACCGGTTTCCACAGGTCGGTTTGCACTTACATCAAGGCGCACCTGAGTTAATGGTTGAGTCTTTAACCAAAGGCGCGGCGCACTTTGCCATCGTTAACGAATCAGTACAGGCGTTACCTGATGTGGTGGCATTACCTTGTTTTCAGTGGAATCACGCCATTTTAGTTCCTAAAGCACATCCATTTGTCCAACAAAAGCACATCAGCTTACAAGACTTAGCTGACTGTCCTTTGGTGACCTACACCTACGCATTCCAGCGAGATTCAGAACTAGAACTCGCATTTGGACGCAATGGCTTAAGCCCTAAAGTTATTTTCACCGCCAGCGATGCCGATGTGATCAAAACCTATGTTAAATTGGGTATAGGGGTGGGGGTCGTTGCCAGTATGGCGGCACAGGTGAGCGATGACCCCGAGCTTGTGGCCATTGATGTTAGTCATCTCTTTAACCCTTGTGTGACACGAGTTGTGTTTCGTCGTGGCAGCTTTTTGCGCTCATACATGTACGATTTTATTGTTCGTTTGGCGCCACACCTAACCAAGCCGCTTGTGGAAGCCGCTATGATGTCGAAGTCAAACAGCGATGTGGAAGCGCTGTTTGACGACGTCGCTTTACCCAGTCGTTAAGTCTCTATGAAACAGATATTTACTGATTTATCACAATGGCTTATCTTGCATCAACAGCACTGGCGTTTTTCTGCTTTTAGCCATGCTTGTAATGGTACACAACCCGACAGTTCGATTGTCGCCCATTTGCAAGAACTTAATGAGCAAGAGATAAGTGATTTCAAACACAACCTGCAAGCCGCCAATGCGTTTTTTTCTCAGTGGTTACCCGATATTGCGCGTCTCCAACACTGGGCACCGACGTCTAATATTGCTACAGAGCACATTGAACAGATCGATGGCATCCCCGGTCGAAAATTGGCTCAGATACATCACTTTTCCCGCTTAGCGACCCGCACCTGTGATAAGCTCCCTTGGTTAGAGTGGTGTGCAGGTAAGGGGTATTTAGGCCAATTCTTGTCGTCGCGAACCTCCCAATCGGTGACCAGCTTGGAGTTTCAAGCGGCCTTGTGTCAGCAAGGTCAGCAACTTGCTCATCAACGCCAGTTGCCAATGACGTTTCATCAATGCGATGTGTTGTCGGCACAATCTAGCCACTATGTCGAGGCTCATCAACATGCGGTGGCGCTTCATGCCTGCGGTGATCTTCATCAAAGATTGATCGAGCTCGCTGTTGAAGCGGGTACTCAAGCCATCTCTATAGCGCCTTGTTGCTATCACTTAACCGCGAGCAACACCTATTTTCCTTTGTCTCGAGTGGCTCAACAGTACGATTTGCGCTTAAATCGTGACGAGTTGCGAATTCCTTTGACCACGACGGTGACGGGGGGAGAGCGGGTTCGCCGTTCACGCCAACAAGAAATGAGTTTTCGCCTCGGGTTGGATCGAGTGTTGCGTGACCACTGTGGTCGAGACAAGTATATTCCTATCCCCAGTATTAAAAAGTCGCTTTTACAACGAGGGTTTGAGGATTTTTGCCGTTGGGCGATAGAGCAAAAAGAACTTCATTTACCCAGCAACGTCGATTGGTTACGTTATCAAGAGATAGGGGAAAAGGCGTTTTGGCAGATGGAGCGGTACGACTTGTTACAACAAGTGTTTAAGCAGCCTTTAGAATGGTGGCTTATCTATGACAAAGCCTTGTACTTGAGTGAGTCAAATTATCAAGTTGATGTGTCCATGTTTTGTGATTACCAAATTACACCAAGAAACTATTTGATTAGAGCACGATTAGTTTGAGTGGTAACAGGGATACATTTATATACAACCTAACGCTTAACAAAAAAGCAATATCATAGAAATACTTAAAATATCAGAATTTTGTACTTGATAAGCGCTGCAGATTGTGGAAAATTTAGGTTTTGGCGTGATTTTCACTGTTTATCAACTGAGATAGAGTTCAATCTTTAGCTGATGAGTTAGGGGAATGGAAACCCTGATACAAGGTCCCATTGTTTGGGCTGGAGTCACTTTGGTATTTTGAGACGAAGTCAACTCAATCGTGATATCACGCTCAAAACGTGATAATAGCGCAGAAAACACCCGATCCTTTGAGGTAAACCACTGCTTGCTAGTCTTGCTCTTCACTTGAGTGGTTAAACGGCTTATCGCTATTCTCGATAGAGGTTCGAAGTGGGCTTTAGATAGGAATGACATCAAAGAGCCGATTTCCGTGCCCTTGTCTTGTGTGTTGTCATTTTCAACCTGTGTTGTTGGAGTCACGTTAGTTGCAGTTGTTATCAAAAAGACAAGCTGCATCATTCGATTAAATATTACGTATCGTGTCGGTACGGATATTTCTATTTGCAAGGAAGTAAAAGGTGGAATAAAAATGGCAGAAAATGAAAAAAAGCCGTCCAAAGATTTAGACCGCATTGACCGTAATATTCTCAATGAATTACAAAAAGACGGTCGAATTTCAAATGTCGAACTGTCTAAGCGTGTCGGTTTGTCTCCGACACCCTGTTTAGAGCGAGTCCGTCGTCTCGAGCGTCAAGGGTATATCAGTGGTTATACTGCATTGCTCAACCCTCAATACCTTGATGCTTCTTTACTCGTGTTTGTTGAAATTACGTTAAACCGCGGCGCCCCTGATGTGTTTGAGCAATTTAATACTGCGGTACAAAAACTCGATGATATTCAAGAGTGCCACCTCGTTTCTGGTGACTTTGATTATCTGTTGAAAACACGGGTGTCTGACATGAGTGCGTACCGCCGATTATTGGGTGATACCTTACTTCGTTTGCCTGGCGTCAATGACACTAGAACGTACGTAGTAATGGAAGAAGTAAAACAAACCAATCATTTAGTTATCAAAACACGTTAATTTACTGTCAATAAAGTGAGGATGTTTGCGCTTTGACCTAGAGTAGATTGGGTTTTTGACAACGATGTGGTTAAATCAATGAAACGTCGAGCGGCTTGCAGCCGCTCGGATTGTTTCTAACGCAAGAAGATTCAACAAAGATATGTTCAAACAGAGCGCAGAAAAAGTACAAACGATAATTAAAACCGGTGAACGTATCGCGACAGCTCGTCTTGATGGGTTTGAACGATTAAAAGAATGCTGTCTCATCATTGGTGTGTTGGGCTCAGTGTTACTGGCGATTTCTCTCATTACGTTCAATCCAGCCGATCCCTCTTGGTCACAAACCTCTTGGGGCGGAAAAATGCATAACGCCGGAGGTATGCTCGGAGCTTGGGTAGCGGATACCTTGTTTTTTGTCTTTGGGTTACTAGCCTATTTGATTCCCGTGCTCTTGATAGCCGGTGCGTGGATTGCCTTTCGCAAACGAAGTGAAGAAGATGAGATCGACTTTATGTTGTGGGGGACACGGTTGTTAGGTGTCTTCGTACTCATACTGACCAGTTGCGGCCTCGCGGATATGAATTTTGATGATATCTGGTATTTCTCATCGGGCGGCGTCGTTGGCGATGTTTTAACGAATTTGTCTTTGCCAACGTTGAATGTACTCGGTACGACGTTAATGCTGTTGTTTCTATGGGGGGCTGGGTTTACGCTACTCACCGGTATTTCCTGGTTGACGATTGTTGAAAAACTGGGCGATTGGGCGATTACTCGCTCAACGGCCTTACTCAATAGATTACGTGGCCAACGCGATGAACATTTAACCCCACAACCCTATGAGGCCGATCAGATTGATCAAGAGACCAGGCTAGGGGAAGCTGAAGACTTTCCTTTACGCGATCCTTTGCTCGACGGCCCCGATGTCACGGCTGAAATGTCTTCTCGGTCCGTTTATTCTGCCGATGAAAGCCCGGCACAACAAACGGAAAATTCTGGCTATACCATTCATATGCCATCTTCTGCCGAGAGCCAAAATCGATCAAGCGATTCTAACCCTAGCTCTCATGAGTCAGACTTAATCACCGCTTCTCGTGTCGAAACACAAGATTGGCAAGAGGAGTCCTTAACCCCGGTCTTTAGCCATAAGCCCAGTCATAGCCGAAGTGAACAGCCGTCTGAATTTTTCGATGATGAGATCGAGTATCAAGGGCCAAGCCTGAGCGATGACATCGACTGGGCAAGCCTTGAGCAAGACTTGGCAAAAGAGCCACGATTTGATGCGACGTCCGAGTCACTGACTCCTGAGGCGTCATCGTCCCCATCGCGTAAAGTACCTCAATCGTTTACTCCTGAGGAGTTAAATGCAACTCAAGAGGTAGGGCAAGAAGAGAGTCAAGAGTATGACAACGAAAACGACAGTGTGTCAGAACACCAGCTCGACGATACTTTGGGCTCTGACGGTCCATCTCAATTGGCGCAATCGCACCGCGTCACGGATTCATCATTGAGTCATGAGCCGATCTCAGATTATGAACCAGAGGAGTCGACTGAGTTAAGTGCGCCGGTATTACCGACAGCGCCTTCCATGCCAACAGACACAAGTCGCTCTGACAGTACAGCGACTCCGGCGAGCTCGTCACCACAAGTCAACCGGGCTGTGAGCCAATCTCCAGAGCCTGAACGTGAAGCGAGCGTTGAGGATAAAGACCTGGCGGCATTTCAATCGATCGTTGCCGAGGCACAAGAGAAAAAAGCGGCGGAGCAAAATCCGTTTCTGGTACAAGATGAGCCAAACTTGCCGGTGCCTGAAGAGCCGTTACCAACGTTGGACTTATTGTATCATCCCGAAAAGCGAGATAACTTTGTCGATAAACAGGCACTCGAAGGCATTGCCAAGTTAGTTGAGTCCAAATTGGCTGATTATAAGATCAAAGCCCAAGTCGTGGGAATTTTCCCAGGTCCTGTGATCACCCGTTTTGAACTTGATTTAGCCCCCGGGGTAAAAGCAAGTCGCATTTCCAGCTTATCGTCGGATTTGGCTCGCTCTTTGTCAGCGATGGCTGTGCGAGTCGTTGAAGTGATCCCTGGCAAGCCCTATGTTGGTTTGGAGCTACCCAATGTGACCCGTGAAACGGTTTACTTGTCAGATGTGGTTAGCAGTGACAGGTTCACCAAAGCGAGTTCACCGACCACAGTGGTACTCGGTCAAGATATTGCCGGTGAAGCGGTTATAGCCGATTTAGCGAAAATGCCTCACGTGCTTGTCGCGGGTACCACAGGCTCAGGTAAGTCTGTCGGTGTCAATGTGATGATTTTAAGCATCTTGTATAAATCGACTCCTGAAGATGTGCGATTTATTATGATCGACCCGAAAATGCTGGAATTGTCGGTATACGAAGGGATCCCTCACTTGTTATCCGAGGTCGTTACGGATATGAAAGACGCAGGCAATGCATTGCGTTGGTGTGTTGGTGAGATGGAGCGTCGCTATAAATTAATGTCAGCGTTAGGCGTGCGTAACGTGAAAGGGTTTAATGAAAAACTCAAGATGGCCGCTGAAGCGGGGCATCCTATCCACGATCCTCTGTGGAAAGAGGGCGACAGTATGGATACAGAAGCGCCATTGCTAGAAAAGCTGCCTTACATTGTTGTGATTGTCGATGAGTTTGCCGATTTGATGATGGTGGTGGGTAAAAAAGTAGAGGAACTCATTGCTCGCTTAGCACAAAAAGCGCGTGCAGCGGGAATTCACTTAGTACTGGCGACACAGAGACCGTCTGTGGATGTGATCACTGGTCTCATCAAAGCCAATATTCCGACTAGAGTGGCGTTTACGGTATCTACCAAAACCGATTCACGCACTATTCTCGATCAAGGCGGTGCGGAATCCCTGTTGGGGATGGGGGACATGTTGTATTTACCACCGGGCTCTAGTCATACCGTTCGTGTTCACGGTGCTTTTGCTTCCGATGATGATGTTCACGCCGTGGTCAATAACTGGAAAGCGCGCGGCAAGCCGAATTACATTGAAGAAATCATCAGTGGTGATCAAGGACCAGAAGCCTTGTTACCTGGTGAGCAAACGGTCGATGAAGACGTTGATCCTCTGTTTGATCAGGTGGTTGAGCACGTGGTTCAATCCCGCCGTGGTTCGGTTTCTGGTGTGCAGCGGCGTTTCAAAATTGGTTATAACCGAGCAGCCCGCATTGTTGAGCAGCTCGAAGCTCAAGGGATTGTCAGCCCACCTGGTCACAACGGCAACCGCGAAGTGTTGGCTCCCCCTCCGGTTGAATAATGAGAAACGGCGTGCTATTGAACCCTTGGTAGCCAAAAATGTCTATCAATAAGTCACCCAATATTTAATAGAAAACAAAAGGTAAACTATGAAAAAATGGTGGTTGTTGTTGCTAGTGAGTACCAGTGCATTAGCCAATCCTCAGCAAGAGCTCAGTAAGCGTTTATCCAGTACTGAGGGATTTAGTGCTCACTTTGACCAACAAGTTATCAGCCCGGAAGGCGATGTCATAATGCAAGGGGAAGGCGAAGTGGATGTGGCAAGACCGAGTCTTTTTCGCTGGCATACTCAAAGCCCTGACGAGACAGTGCTCGTCTCTAATGGTAAGACCTTGTGGTACTACAGTCCTTTTGTTGAGCAGGTGACCTTGTATAACCCTGATCAAGCGACCGCGCAAACGCCATTTATTTTGTTGACGCGCAATCAAGACAGTGATTGGCAGCAGTACCAGGTCTCACAAAAGCAAGACACTTTTACTTTGGTTTCTAAAGAGAAATCTCAATCGGGCAGTCAATATCAAATCACCATTAGTGCGAAAGGACTGGTGGATCAGTTTAAAGTGATTGAACAAGATGGCCAGACCAGTACGTTTGACTTTTCACAGTTTAATAATGGCTACCAGGATACATCGCGATACAACTTTAACGTGCCGAAAGGGGTTGATATTGACGATCAGAGGCAGTAATTCTTGAGTAACTTAAGTTTAGACTTTGGCCAGGCAGACCATCGCCCACTTGCCGCGAGGATGAGACCACAGCGTATCGAACACTATGTCGGTCAGCGTCATATTCTCGCCAAGGGAAAACCACTGCGCCGAGCGCTTGAAGAAGGTCATCTGCACTCGATGATTTTGTGGGGGCCACCTGGCACAGGGAAAACCTCATTGGCGGAATTAGCCGCACAATACGCCAATGCTCAGGTTGAGCGAGTGTCCGCCGTGACCTCTGGGGTAAAAGACATTCGTCAAGCCATTGATAATGCCAAACACAATGCCAGTGTCGGACAAAAAACCATTTTGTTTGTGGATGAAGTTCATCGATTTAACAAGTCTCAGCAAGATGCGTTTTTACCGCATATTGAAGATGGCACGGTCACTTTTATTGGTGCGACGACAGAAAACCCATCATTTGAGCTCAATAATGCATTGTTGTCTCGTGCCCGAGTCTACAAACTTACGTCATTGGAGCAACAAGATATACATCATGCCTTGCAACAAGCGATGACCGATCCTCAACGCGGTTTGGGTAAAATAGAGGCGGATTGTGAAAGTGGCGTGCTAGAAAACTTGGCTAATTTAGTACAAGGTGACGCGCGTATGGCACTTAATTACCTTGAAATGATGTATGACTTCGCTGAGGAAAAGCAAGGCCGGAAACAACTGTCTCTTGATTTATTAGCCCAGGTGAGAGTAGAAAAAAGTGCTCGTTTCGACAACAAAGGCGATGCTTGGTACGACTTGATCTCTGCCGTTCACAAATCGATTCGCGGTTCCGATCCAGATGCGGCTTTGTATTGGGCTGCGCGCATGATAAGCGCGGGTTGCGATCCGCTTTACATCGCTCGTCGCTTATTGGCGATTGCTTCTGAAGACATTGGTAATGCAGATCCAAGGGCTATGGAAGTCGCGTTGAATGCCTGGGATTGTTTTACTCGTGTCGGGCCGGCTGAAGGTGAAAGAGCCATAGCACAAGCGATCGTGTATTTGGCTTGCGCGCCAAAGAGCAACGCTGTGTATGTCGCTTGGAAGCAAGCGCTTAGCGATGCACAAAACTTACCGGATTTTGACGTCCCAGAACATCTGCGAAATGCACCGACCAAATTAATGAAAGACATGGGCTATGGTGAGAGTTATCGCTATGCCCATGATGAACCAGGCGCTTACGCGGCGGGTGAGTGTTACTTTCCACCGCAGATGGCTCAGACCCGTTATTATCATCCCACAGAGCGCGGCCTCGAGGGGAAAATTCAACAAAAATTGGATTACTTGGCGAGTTTAAATACAAAAAGCCCACAAAAGCGCTATGAAAAATAGCCACTTTTGGTTATCTTTGAACGATCTCATCGTCAGTGTGCTCACTGACCCTCACTTCATATTACCAAAGCATAGGATTAATGATGCTGGATTCTAAATTACTTCGTACAGAGCTGGATGAAACGGCGCAAAAATTGGCACGACGAGGTTTTGACCTCGATGTTGACACCATCAGTCAATTGGAAGAAAAACGAAAATCTATTCAAGTTGAAGTTGAGAATCTACAGTCCACTCGCAATGCTATTTCCAAAGAAATTGGGCAGAAGATGGCAGCAGGCGACAAAGAAGGCGCAGAGGCTATTAAACAAAAGATTGGTAACCTAGGCGCTGATCTCGAAGCTAAAAAAGCGCAATTAGCCGAAATTCAAACTCAACTTGAAAGCATTGTCCTTTCTGTGCCCAACTTGCCAGCAGACGATGTACCAGCGGGTCGTGATGAAAACGATAATGTTGAAGTTGCACGTTGGGGTGAGCCTAAAGAATACGATTTTGAAGTCAAAGATCACGTTGATCTTGGCGAAATGGGCGATGGGTTGGACTTTGCAAGTGCAACCAAAATCACTGGTGCGCGTTTTATCGTGATGAAGGGACAATTTGCCCGTTTGCACCGTGCTATTGCTCAATTTATGTTAGACCTACACACGGACGAGCACGGCTATACAGAGATGTACGTGCCTTACTTGGTTAATGCTGATAGTTTGTATGGCACGGGTCAATTACCAAAATTTGGCAAAGACCTGTTTCACACTGAACCATTGATCGAAAAAGTTAACGACGAGGAGCCACGTAAGCTTTCCTTGATCCCGACGGCTGAGGTTCCGTTGACCAACTTAGTGCGCGATACCATCAGTGACGAAGCGGATTTGCCGATCAAAATGACGGCTCACACACCGTGTTTCCGTTCAGAAGCGGGCTCTTACGGCCGGGATACTCGAGGTTTGATTCGTATGCACCAGTTTGACAAGGTGGAACTCGTTCAAATCACGAAGCCAGAAGAGTCTATGGACGCGCTTGAGTCATTGACTTCACACGCAGAAAAAGTGCTTCAATTACTGGAGTTGCCGTATCGAAAAGTCATTTTGTGTACCGGTGATATGGGCTTTGGTGCTTGTAAAACGTATGATTTGGAAGTTTGGGTTCCGGCGCAAAAAACCTATCGCGAGATTTCTTCATGTTCTAACATGTGGGATTTTCAAGCACGTCGTATGCAAGCCCGTTTCCGTCGTAAAGGCGAGAAGAAGCCTGAACTTGTCCATACTCTCAATGGTTCTGGTTTGGCCGTGGGTCGAACTATGGTCGCTATCCTTGAAAACAACCAACAAGCTGATGGGCGTATTGAAATCCCACAAGTATTACACAAATACATGGGTGGTCTTACTCACATTGGTTAAGCGTTGATTTAAAATCATCCGATAACAAATTAATAAGCGAAGGGAATACCTTCGCTTTTTTTTATCTTAAATAAACCGACTATTGCGTATCGCCGATAAAGAATTCAGGGTGATCCAATGCGCTTTCAATAGCGTGATACAGAGTCATTAATTGGTCTGGTTCAATACAATAGGGCGGCATGATATAAATCAAGCGACCAAAGGGCCTTATCCAAACACCGCAATTGACAAAGTGTTGTTGTATTTTAGCCAGGTCGACTCGCTGGTGTGTTTCGACCACTGCAATTGCCCCTAAACACCTTACGGACTTAACTCGTTCACTTTGTTGTAATCTTGGCCAGTGGTGTTTAAAAAAGCGCTCAATGTTTTGGACTTGTTGTTGCCATTTGCCTTCTTGAATCAAAGAAAGGCTCGCACTGGCAACGCGACAAGCCAATGGGTTCGCCATAAAGGTGGGGCCATGCATAAAACAACCAGCTTCACCACTGCACAGCGTATCGGCGACTGCTTTGGTTGTTAACGTGGCGGCCATCGACATGTAGCCTCCGGTCAGTGCTTTGCCTAAACAAAGAATATCGGGTTCGATATCGGCGTGTTGGCAGGCGAACAGTTTGCCAGTACGTCCAAAACCAGTCGCAATTTCATCGGCGATCAACAAGAGCTGATAATGGTCACACAACTCACGCACTTTGCGTAAATAGTGTGGGTGATAAAAGCGCATTCCTCCTGCCCCTTGAACAATTGGCTCAATAATCACCGCAGCAATATCGCGGTGATGTAGGGCAAATTGTTGTTCGATTTCATCGCCATCACTGTCATTCCAAACCGCATCAAATGCCGTATTTGGTGACGAAACAAAGCGGTGCTCAGGAAGAAAACCTTTGTAGATATGATGCATTGAATTATCGGGATCGGTCACCGACATAGCCGCAAAAGTGTCACCGTGATAACCGTGTCTTAGGGTTAAGAACTGATGTCTTGGTTGCCCCTTGCTTTGCCAGTACTGTAACGCCATTTTCAAACTGACTTCGACGGCGACTGAGCCAGAATCGGATAAAAAGACTTTATCTAAATTGTTAGGAGCAAGGTGAAGTAATTGTTTGCACAAGTCTACGGCAGGTTGGTGAGTTAACCCACCAAACATGACATGAGCCATCTGATCGATTTGCTGATGAAGCGCACGGTTGAGTTCGGGGTGATTGTAGCCATGAATCACGGCCCACCAGGAAGACATTCCATCGATCAGTTGTTGGCCATTTTCCAACGTTAGATACACGCCATGCGCACGGGTAACGGGGTAACACGGCAGTGGGTCGAGGGTTGAGGTATAGGGGTGCCAAATATGCTGTTGATCAAAGCTTAAATCAATGTTGCTCATGATATGTCTTGTTGTAAACCATTAATTATAAATTGTGTTGACAGTGTAGCGAACAAAGGTAGACTGACCAAGTAGAAATAACAAAGATACAGAGGGCAGTGTGAAAAATAACCCAAAATGGACCTATCAACAGGTCGACGCCATGATGACGATGCCTTTTATGGATTTGTTGTTTGAAGCGCAGCAAGTTCATCGACAACACCACCTAGCCAACCAAGTTCAAGTTAGCACTTTGCTATCGATTAAGACCGGGGCTTGCCCTGAAGACTGCAAGTATTGCCCGCAAAGTGCTCGTTACCATACCGGGATCGAAAAAGAAAAGTTGATGGAGGTAGAGGCGGTTCTGGCGTCGGCCAAAAAAGCAAAACAGGCGGGTTCAACGCGTTTTTGCATGGGAGCGGCCTGGAAAAACCCCAAGCAGCGCGATATGCCATATTTGGTAAAAATGATCCAAGGTGTGAAAGACATGGGCATGGAGACTTGCATGACACTTGGGATGTTGAGTACTGATCAAGCGCAGCAATTGTCTCAAGCCGGTTTAGATTATTACAATCATAACTTAGATACTTCGGCTGAGTACTACGGCAACATTATTACCACTCGCAGCTATCAAGACCGTTTAGACACTTTGGGCCACGTTCGTGAAGCGGGGATGAAAATCTGCTCTGGCGGTATTATCGGCATGGGAGAAAGTACTCGAGACCGTCAAGGCTTGTTACTCGAGTTGGCCAACTTATCGCCACAGCCAGAAAGTGTACCCATTAATATGTTGGTTAAAGTCAAAGGAACACCACTTGAAGATGCTGAAGATGTCGACAGTTTTGACTTTATTCGTCTCATTGCCATGGCGAGGATCATGATGCCACAATCGGCTGTTCGCCTCTCCGCTGGCCGAGAAACCATGAGTGAAGAAATGCAGGCGTTGTGTTTCCTAGCAGGGGCGAATTCAATCTTCTATGGTTGTAAGTTACTGACCACTCCGAACCCTAGTGAAGATAAAGACTTACAATTGTTTAATCGTTTAGGGATCAATCGACAACACGTGAGTGATAAGCCCGACCAAATACAAACTGAGCTCCTATTGACAAAAATTGCTCAACAGTCACAACCTGAGCCTAGCCCTGACGATTTATTTTACGATGCCACACTTTAAAACTCGAATCATTGAACAATTGGCTAAGCGTTCAGAACAAGGATTGACACGACAATTAGTCGCAAAACTCGCGGGCAATCAAGTCATTTTAGAGCAGGGCGGTCAGCGCTACATCAATTTTTCGAGTAATGATTACTTGGGGCTGGCCAATGAAGCGGCCCTAGTCAGAGCTTGGCAACAAGGCTTGACTTTGTACGGTTGTGGTAGTGCCGCCTCGCCAATCGTCACCGGTTATAGCCCTGCGCATCAAGAGTTAAGTGAGCAATTGTGTGATTGGCTTGGCTATGACTCAGCGGTGTTGTTCAATTCAGGCTTTAGTGCGAATCAGGCGTTATTAATGACGTTGTTGCGGCGCGGTGATGTATGTCTGCAAGATAAACTCAATCACGCTTCTTTGATAGAAGCCTCTTTAGCCACGCCAGCCAAGACACTGCGTTTTCGTCATAATGATACTAAGCACCTCGCTCTATTACTGGATAAAACCGCGCCAGCACCGACTTTATTAATCACTGAAGGCGTGTTTAGTATGGATGGCGATCGCGCCCCGCTGGTTGACATTGAACGGCAACGACAGGCCTATGATGAGGTTGTCACTGTGATTGACGATGCACACGGTATTGGTGTTGTCGGTGAGCAGGGCAAAGGCAGTAGCCATGACATGGGGGTGCGAGCCGACTTTTTGGTGGTCACCTTTGGCAAAGCGTTTGGTTTATCAGGGGCGGCCATTCTTTGCGACCGTACTTACGGTGATTACCTTGTGCAATTTGCCAAACACCATGTGTACTCAACGGCACTACCACCTGCTCAGGCTTATACGCTTACCCATGCGCTTGCGTTGATCAAAAGCCAAGATTGGCGGCGAGATAAGTTGCGTGCCTTGTGCCATCTTTATGATCAACACCTAAACAATGAGGCGGGGTATGTGCATACTGAATCGGCGATCAAACCCTTTTTAATTCCAGACCTCAACCGATTACAAGCCATTGTCAGCCGGTTGCAACAACACGGTTTATGGGTCAGTGCCATCCGTCCGCCAACCGTTCCCCCTAATGGTGGTCGCTTGCGCATTACCCTTACCGCCAATCACACTCGTGAGCAGGTAATGGCGTTGGTGTCATGCCTAAAACTGCATCATTAAGTACAGAGATGAGAATGAAACCTTCAAAAACAATGAACACAGAAGGGCGCACTGATAAGCGGCAACAATCAATTGCTCATTGCTTCAGTCGCGCCGCTGCTCATTACGACCGCCATGCTCACTTTCAGCGTCAAGTTGGGGCGACAGTCATGACGTTACTTCCACAGAGCTTAGTTGGAAAACACGTTGTTGATATTGGCTCCGGCACCGGTTATATGGCCAAGCAATGTATGGCGAGAGGCGCTCGAGTAACGTGTGTCGATTTGTCGATATCAATGCATCAACAGGCAAAACTTAGGTGTGGTGAAAGGCAAGTGGACTACTTGGTCGCCGATGCGGCCTTTTTACCTTTAGTCAACCAAAGTGCTGACTTTGTCGTCTCAAACTTGGCGTTGCAATGGTGTCAGCCGCTTTCGACTTCGCTGGCTGAAATTCAGCGAATCCTCAAGCCAAATGGGCAAGCGCATTTTTCGACCTTGCTGGCAGGATCCCTTTCTGAGTTACGCCAAGCGTATTGCCGTGCCGGTTTAGCTCCCAATATCAATCGCTTTTTGAGCTTTAATCAAGTCAATATTGCGATGGCGCAAGTTGCGACAGGACAATCCCGTTTAAGGTTAGAGAATGTGCAATTAGATTACGAGCGTGTTGTTGATTTACTGCGCGATTTAAAAGGCATTGGTGCAACGTACGTTGAACAGCGTCAACATCAAAATTTAAACCGTAAGACCTTGTCAGGGCTCGAACGTGCATTTGCGCAGCTTTGTTCGTCAAACTCGGGGTTGAATGTCACTTATCAAGTGGGGATTGGGAGTTTTTACAATGAATAATGCTTTTTTTGTCACTGGTACCAATACTGAAGTTGGCAAAACGGTGGCTTCTCAAGCCTTGTTGCAAGCTTTAGCCGCCCAAGGGTGGACAACATGTGGTTACAAACCTGTGGCGGCGGGATGTGACAAGAGTGAGCAAGGCTACCTCAATGATGATGCACTGTCTTTACAGCGCCACTCGACGTGCCGCTTACCCTACCATGAGGTAAACCCTTACGCGCTTGAGATACCCGCATCACCGCATATTTCAGCTCATAGAGCGCAAGAGGTTATCGAACTTCAGCGGTTAACACAGGGGTTACAGACGTTATCTGAAAAAGCCGATTGGGTATTGGTCGAGGGCGCGGGTGGGTGGCATGTCCCGCTCAACGATTCATATTGTTTCTCAGACTGGGTGGCAGAGGTCAAATTGCCGGTGGTGTTAGTAGTTGGTGTTCAGCTTGGCTGTTTGAATCACGCATTACTGACACAGCAAGCGATTTTGGCACAGGGGTTAACCCTTGCCGGTTGGATTGCGAACCGAATTAACCCTGGTTCAGAGTATTACCAAGAAAACCTTCAGTATCTTGAGCGGACAATGAAAGCCCCTAAACTGGGTGAGATACCTTATTTGAGCAGGGAAAAAAGAGCAGACTTGTCGCCTTACATTGATAATTTGGCGCCTTTAGTTGGCCGTTACATGAAATAAATGCCAAGAGCAAGGAGCTTATCGGTGTTAAGATGATCTGCCGCTTATTCGGCGTGCAAGTGGCAGATCATCAGGAGAACTTGATATACCTGGCCAGTTAAATATCATCGGCCAAATGTTCACTCAACTCAGGAGAGAGGCCATTGAGCGTTTCAGGGTTGAGACCGAGTTGATGCTTGGCTTCTTCTTCTGATAAGCCTAAATGACAACACAACAAATCAATGGCCATTTGATAATCTTTAGCTTCTGACATTTTTTTATCCTCATTCCTAGAAGGTATTGGTTAACAAACTATCATCTTTTTTATTACAATCTATACCACCAAAGTCGAATCTTATCTATTTTGTGACCTTCTACTCATCAACACGAAAAGTAAGTGAAAAGTTTCATATTACAGTGACGGTTTGATTGATTACCGTAAGACTTGGGCGGATAGCAGTCCTTTGGGGTTAACCACGTTGTGAAGACATAGCCATTGACGCCATCATTGATTGCGATGGTCATCGCTTGAGTCGCGGGGCATATACGGGGAGTCAAGGAACAGAAATAGGTAAATATGTGTTGCAAATTATTGCTTAGACTTGTTTTTTTATCTGTTTGATCATATCTATGTAGTCAGGAAGCTTCACAACATAGTGAGTGCTTGTTTAAACATGATTTTCTATGAGGAAAAGCAATGAAACGTGTCGTGTTATTTCTCGCCACAAACTTAGCCGTAGTTCTGGTGTTAAGTGTTGTTCTTAACTTAGTCTACGCATTTACAGGCCTTCAACCTGGCAGTTTATCAGGGTTATTAGTCATGGCCGCGCTGTTTGGTTTTGGCGGCTCTTTTATTTCTCTTATGATGTCAAAGGGAATGGCGATACGGTCAGTTGGCGCTGTCGTGATTGAAAGCCCGCGCAATGAAACAGAACACTGGCTTGTACAAACGGTCTCCCAACAAGCCCAAAAGGCGGGTATTGGTATGCCCGACGTTGCCATTTATGATGCCCCTGACATTAATGCCTTTGCCACCGGCGCTAAGCGCGATGATGCTTTGGTTGCCGTGTCTACGGGTTTGCTGCACAACATGAGCCGCGATGAAGCAGAAGCCGTTTTGGCCCATGAAGTCAGTCACATTGCCAACGGTGATATGGTGACCATGACTTTGATGCAAGGGGTCGTTAATACCTTTGTCATTTTCTTATCGCGATTTATTGCCAATATTGTCGCGAATAATGATAACGAAGAAGGTGAAGGCAGCAACTGGATGGTGTACTTTGGTGTTTCTATGGTCCTCGAGTTGGTGTTTGGCTTTTTGGCCAGCTTCATTACGATGTGGTACAGCCGTCGGCGCGAATATTTTGCCGATGCGGGTTCTGCACAGTTAGTCGGTAAGCACAAAATGATCGCGGCGTTAGAAAAACTGAAATTGAGTCAAGAATCCCGCCTAGATGGTACCATGATGGCTTTTGGTATTAATGGTAAATCGACAGTGACAGAACTTTTAATGAGTCACCCTCCGCTTGACAAACGTATTCAAGCCTTGCGTCAATTGTAATACCTTCTTTAGTTCTACCTCTAAAAGCTCAGAATTTCTGAGCTTTTTTTGATCCATCCGATCTTAGCTTCGTAATAAAAGCCACATATTTATCAAATTAATATTGTACAAACATATTTTTTGTACTATAAATTTTGATACGCAATTTATTTTTGTATAGGATTTTGAATGGACATACAACGCGTTGTACAGGCATATCAAGAATTAACGAAATCCAATATTGCGCTTCTTGGTCATATTTATCACTCGAATGTGGTTTTTAAAGATCCTGTACACAAAATAGAAGGCTGGGAAGCGCTAGAACTCTATTTTGAAAGTCTCTACCAGAATGTCATCAGCTGCAGTTTTGACATCCATCATGCTCAACAAACGGAAAATCAAGGCTTTTTGGTTTGGACAATGCGTTTGCAACACCCAAAATTACGTCGTGGTCAGGAAATTACGGTCGAAGGCATGTCATGGCTACAATTTTCTGATCACAAAGTCATCGTACAGCAAGACGCCTATGACCTTGGCGAAATGATTTATGAACACATTCCTTTGTTAGGTCATGTGGTGCGAAAGGTCAAGCAAGGACTGGCACAATGAAAAAGATATTGATTACCGGTGCCACATCAGGGATAGGACGACAACTCGTTCTTGATTATGCTCAGCAAGGTATGGATGTTATTGCTTGTGGCCGTAATCAAGAAAAATTAACTGAGTTAGAAACCGAGTGTAACGGCATTGAAACCCTCTGTTTTGATATCACAGATCCACACGCGTGTGTCAACGCATTAGCCCAATTACCAGAGGGTATTGATGGCTGGATTTTCAATGCTGGAGATTGTCTTTACCTAGAAGATGGTGTCATTGATCTTGCCGTCGTAAAGCGAGTAATGGATTGTAACTTTTACGGTCTTGTTCATTGTTTGTTTGCTTGTCAAGGTTACTTTCAACCCGGTCATCAAGTGGTGGTGGTCGGCTCAATCGCCTCACACATTCCCTTACCAAGAGCAGAAGTCTACGGAGCATCGAAAGCGGCCGTGGATTATTTTGCCAATACGCTAGCGATTCCTTACCGGCAGCGAGGTATTTATCTGAGCTTGGTCTATCCGGGGTTTGTCGATACGCCTTTAACGCAAAAAAATACCTTTGCCATGCCAGGTGTCATCAGTCGAGAGCGGGCTTCAGAGATTATTATCAAACAACTGAGCCGTAAGAAACCCCATATTTATTTTCCAAGGCGTCTTACGTGGGTAATTCGTTTTCTCGCTTTACTCCCCCATGGTGTTGCTCAGTGGCTAGGCCGACAAATGATAAAAAAATGAGAGACAAAGAATGAAAATTGCCATTATTGGAAGTGGAATATCTGGTTTAACATGTGCTTATCACTTGCACAAAAATCACGATGTAACGGTTTATGAAGCCAATCACTACATCGGAGGTCACACCGCGACTGTGGATGTCGATGAGTCAGGTAAACCTTTGGCGATTGATACTGGTTTTATTGTTTACAATGACCGTACGTATCCCAGGTTCAATCGACTACTGGATGAATTGGGTGTAAAAGGCCAAAAAACCGATATGAGTTTTAGTGTCAAAAATCAAGCTAATGGCCTGGAGTACAATGGGCATACCTTAACGACGCTGTTTGCCCAAAAACGCAATTTATTCAAGCCAACATTTTATCGATTTTTAGCCGAAATTGTGCGCTTTAACCGCCTGGCGAAGGCGATGGCGCAACAAGAATCAATCAATGATGTGACCTTAGGGGATTTTCTACAGCAGCAAGGTTTTACTGATTATTTTTGTCAAAATTACATTTTGCCAATGGGGGCGGCGATTTGGTCTTCTTCGCTGGCTGATATGAGGCAATTTCCTCTGCCATTTTTTGTTAACTTTTTCCTTAATCACGGTTTATTGGACATCAATAACCGTCCTCAGTGGTCGGTGATAAAAGGGGGGTCAAGGTGCTACATTCCCGCGTTAACGAAAGGGTTTGCCAACCGTATTAAACTCAATTCACCGGTGCAAAACGTTTACCGACAGGGCGATCACCTTGTGGTTGAATCAAAAGGTGAAAAGCAATCATATGATCAAGTGATTATGGCTTGTCATAGCGATCAAGCCTTGGCAATGATTAATGATGCCAGTTCACAAGAAACTCGTGTCCTTTCGGCGTTGCAGTATCAAGCCAACGAAGTTGTACTCCATACAGATACCAATTTATTACCCCGGCGTAAAGCGGCGTGGGCGGCTTGGAACTACTGGCTAGACGGCAGTGATAAAGAGCAAAATCAATTGCCTAAACTAACTTATAATATGAATATTTTACAAGGACTTAAAACACAAAAAACCTATTGCGTGAGTTTGAATGCCACTGCTGATATTCAACCTCAAGCCATTATTAAACGCTTTACTTATCACCATCCGGTTTTTAATCCTGCGGCGATAGCGGCACAACAGCAACGCGATCTTATTAATGGCGTCAATGGCATTTGGTTTTGCGGCGCTTATTGGTATAACGGATTTCACGAGGATGGTGTGCGTAGTGCGGAAGACATTGTTGAAGCGTTTGAGCTTGGTCTACCGCGTGTTCTTCGAGGCGTTGCGTGATGGCGAGTCCTTCATTGCGAAGCCGTTTGATGGTCGGTCAGGTGAGGCACAGGCGGTTTACACCGACGTCTCATCATCTGAATTACCCCTTGTTTATGCCAGCTATTGATTTGGATGAATTGGTGTCGTTACAAACCTCGGTCACTTTTTTTGGTACGCGTTGGTGGCACTGGGCGCGATTTAAACGTTCTGATTACCTCGGTGAGGGGTGTTTAAAGCAAGCCGTGCAACAAAAAGTCCAACAACTCACCGGGGAGCTTTGTCAGGGCAAGGTGGTCGCGGTGATTCACCTGCGATATCTCGGGTTCTATTTTAGCCCGGTCAATTTTTATTATCTGTACGATGAACATCAGCAATGGCGCTACGTGCTCGCTGAGGTGAGTAATACACCTTGGAATCAGCGCCATTATTACGCTGTGCCTGCCAGTGCGTCACACCAAGTGTGGTGCGATAGTAAAGCCTTTCATGTGTCACCGTTTAATCCTGTTGATCAAGACTACCATTGGCGGGTTAAACCACTTGACTCTCAGTTGTTTGTGCACCTCGAGTGCCACAAGCAAAAGAAGCACTTTGATGCCACATTAACGATGAAAGCGAAACCATTTAACAGCGCTAACTTGGTGGCGGCTCTAGTCCGAACGCCAATAATGGCATTAAAAATGCTTGTTGGTATCTATTGGCACGCGCTGAGATTGTGGCTCAAAAAGGTGCCAATTTACGATCACCCGGATAAGCATCAACAACAAGACAAAAACCACTCATAGGGAATAGCGATGCAGCATATTGAATCAAAAACGAATAAAACCGCATTGAGCTTCTCACAGTCAATGGCGAGAAAGTGGATATTTCAGCGCTTGCAACAGGTACAAGGTGCAGCGCTGCAAATACAAGAACTCTGGTCTAACCAGACAATTGATTTTGGCACCACTCATGCCCCAGCCATTGTATTTCGTGTTCATCACGCCAATTTTTACCAGAAGTTGATCAAAGGGGGCAGCATTGGCGCTGCTGAATCTTACATCGATGGTGATTGGGATACTCCGGATTTAACTCAGGCTTTGACTTTTTTTGCCACCAATGAAGACACAACGGATGCCATTGAATCTAATGGGCAATGGTTAACCAAGTTGTCGACTAAAATTCAGCATTGGCTCAATAGCAACTCGATTAAACAAGCAAAACGCAATATTTCAGCGCACTATGATTTGGGCAATGATTTATACCACAGCTTTCTCGACGAGAGTATGCTGTATTCATCGGCCTTATATCGCCAAGGTACGGACTCTTTGGAACTCGCTCAACAGCAAAAGATGGCGCGCCTTTGTGAGCAGCTGTCGTTACAGCCCAGTGATCACGTGTTAGAAATAGGTACAGGTTGGGGGGCAATGGCGATATATATGGCGACTCATTATGGTTGCCAAGTGACCACGACCACCATCTCTGAACAGCAATATGACTATGTGGCCCAAAAAATCACCGAGCTTAACCTACAAGACAAAATTACTCTGTTGAAGCAAGATTATCGCCGTTTAGAAGGTCAATTTGATAAATTGGTGTCTATTGAGATGATTGAAGCGGTTGGAGAAAAATACCTGCCGCAATTTATTGATGTATGCCAACAACGACTTAAACCCAGCGGTAAGATGGCACTACAGATGATCACGATTAGCGACCAGCGCTTTGATTACTACCGAAGCAATGTTGATTTCATTCAGGCGTATATTTTTCCAGGCGGTTTTCTTCCTTCAGTCAGTTATTTTCTCAATCAAGTCTGTGCTCATAGTCCACTTATTGTGCGTAATTTACACGATTTTGGTTTTGACTACGCGCGGACGCTGGCCGATTGGCAGCAAAGATTCCATCAATCAGAAGCGACCGTACGCGCTTTGGGCTACGACGAAAGGTTTATCCGTTTGTGGCACTTCTATTTCAGTTATTGTCAGGCGGGTTTTTTGGCTAAAACCATCAGTGTGGTGCAAATTACGTTAGAAAAGCAGCGTTAGCGTATGGCTTTTTTTGTCCTTTCACTTTGGTTCCAAGCCGGTTGGTTTTTGGCGGTGGCCGGTCGCGAGTCGTATCTGTTGTTAACGCTTGCTTGGGTGGGTATGAGTTACGTTTGGCAGTGGCGCAATCAAAGTCAAACAATGTTGTCTATGGTGGCCTTTGCGTTATTTGGCATGGCACTCGACCAGGCGAATATCTACTTCGGTATTTTGGATTTTAGCCAAACTTGGTTGCCGGTGTGGATGATAGGCTTGTGGCTACTGTTTGCTTGGTATGGCAGTCACTTTGTGGCGGCGTTCGCACACTGGCCGAAGCGTTGGCTGTGCCTCTTGGTGGCGACCTCTGCCACCTTGAGTTACTACGCAGGCTCAGCACTTGGTGCGGTGAGCTTCGAATCGATGAGATTGTCTCTGACGGTGCTTTTTGGTCAGTGGCTGATCATTGCCCAATTGATGACAGTGCTACTTATGAGGAAAAGAGAATGATAAGGACATTTCGGTGTGTACTTTTATTGTTCACAAGTACCACCTTCTTTACTATGTCAGCCTTTGCAAATGACACACAGACTTGGAGCGAGTGGCCAGTGGTCGGTAAAGCGCGATTATCTTGGTTTTTGTTCGATGTTTACGACTCGCAGCTGTTATCGCCAAGCGGCAATTATCAAACGGGTATGCCCTCCAAAACACAACCGCTTGCGCTGGCGTTAACTTATTTGCGCAGCATCAGTTCGCAGCAACTGGTTGAGGCGACACAAGAACAATGGCAAAAAATGGGTCTAGATGAACAAGAGTACACCCCTTGGCTTGCGATTCTTCCCAGCGTGTTTCCCGATGTCAAGAAAGGCGATTCGCTGGCCTTAGTCAGTGATGGACAAGGGTGTCAATTTTATCAGCAGAGTTCGAGGGAAACCTCGATGAGATTGTCACAAAGCATTGATAAAAAGGAGTTTTGTCGCGCATTTTTAGGTATTTGGCTGGGGGCCAATACACAGTACCCCAAATTGAGGAATGCCTTAATAGGAGTGAGTGATGAACAATAATCGCTGTCGGTTTTTCCGCGCTATAGTGCTCTTTTTGAGCGCTTTCATCGTTGCCTGTAGTGCCGATATTGATGACTATTCACAAAGCGGGCCGGAATTTCAATTGTTTGATTATTTCTCTGGTCAGCATACCGCATGGGGAATGATTCAAGATTACCGTTTAAAACAAACTCGCCGGTTCGAAGTCGCGTTGCGAGGCGAGGTTAAAGGTGAAGAGTTAACCTTACACGAAGACTTTGTCTTTGATGATGGTGAAACCATGACCCGGGTTTGGCGCATCACACGACAAAGCGATGGGCACTACCTTGGTCAAGCCGATGACATTGTCGGTACCGCACTCGGACGCGAACAGGGTAATGCGTTACATTGGCAATACGATTTTCTCATCGAACAAGATGGAAGCAAAACCCAAGTCACCTTTGATGATTGGCTTTATCGCCAAGACGAAAAGCATGTGTTTAATGTCACCTCGATCCGAAAGTGGGGCATAGAGGTTGGGCGGCTAACGCTGTTTTTTCAAAAACACGATTAAGAGTGAAGCCGATAAAAAACCGCAGACTGGCTGCGGTTTTTTCTTGCGACACAATACCAATCTAAACAGAATCAAATTGGTATAATTTCAAATTACAGTTTGTCGGTTAATTCGATGGCTTGGCCAATGTAGTTTGCCGGAGTCATTTGTTTTAAACGTACTTTTTCTTCTTCTGGTAGCTCAAGCCCATCGATAAAGACTTGCATCGCCGCTTGATCAACGCGCTTACCACGAGTCAACTCTTTGAGTTTTTCATAGGGTTTTTCGATACCATAACGACGCATTACAGTTTGAATGGGTTCCGCGAGTACTTCCCAGTTGTGGTCGAGTTCATCAAGCAAAGCCGCTTGGTTCACTTCGAGCTTTGAGATGCCCTTCATGGTTGAGGTATAGGCAATAACAGAATAGCCAACACCTACACCAAGGTTACGCAATACGGTTGAATCCGTCAGGTCGCGCTGCCAGCGTGAAATCGGCAGTTTTTGCGCCAAATGGGTAAAGATTGCATTGGCTAGACCTAAATTGCCTTCTGAGTTTTCAAAGTCAATCGGGTTCACTTTGTGAGGCATGGTCGATGAACCGATTTCACCCGCAATGGTTTTTTGCTTAAAGTGACCAAGTGCAATGTAGCCCCAAATATCGCGATCAAAGTCAATTAAAATGGTATTGAAGCGACTAAGAGCATCAAAAAACTCAGCAATGTAGTCATGCGGTTCAATCTGAGTTGTGTACGGATTCCAATCTACGCCAAGTGATTCTGTGACAAACGACTCGCTGAGTTGATGCCAATCCACTTCAGGATAAGCGGATAGGTGTGCGTTATAGTTACCCACTGCGCCATTGATTTTGGCCAAAATTTCAACCGATTGAATCTGTTTAAACTGGCGTTCCATGCGGTAAGCAACGTTGGCCATTTCTTTACCAATGGTCGAAGGAGAAGCCGGTTGGCCATGGGTACGTGAGAGCAGAGGAATGTCGCGATACTCAGTGGCGAGTGCTTTAATCGCGTCTATCAATGCGCTTAATTGAGGTAAGATAACTGTGTCGCGCGCTTCTTTGAGCATCAATGCGTGAGAGGTGTTGTTGATGTCTTCAGAAGTACAAGCAAAGTGAATAAATTCATTCACCGCAGCAAGCTCAGGTTGCGCTGCCACTTTCTCCTTTAAAAAATACTCAACCGCCTTGACGTCGTGGTTTGTCGTACGTTCAATCTCTTTGATGCGTTCTGCATCTTGTTGGTTGAAGTCACTAGCGATACGATCGAGAAAATCATGGGCCTCTTGACTAAAAGCCGGCACTTCCGCAATTGCATCTGTCTGTGAAAGCTTCTGTAGCCAACGTACTTCAACGATAGTGCGGTACTTCAATAATCCGTACTCACTAAATATTTCTCGTAACGCAATCGTTTTACTTCCGTAGCGACCATCTACTGGTGAAACAGCAGTCAATGCTGACAGTTCCATGTTCATCTCCTGAATTATCAATAGGGGGGTTAAATAGGATAAAAAAGAACGCTCGCCGTGGTAGGGCGAGCGAGGTTTTAAATTACATTCGTGCTAATAATATTTGTGCCTGTTGCAACATTTTTTTGCGCCCAAACACCAGATGGCGTTTGCGACCACCAACCTGACGCCAGAGAACGGCGCAGCGAATGCCCGATAACAGCAAAGCACGCACCTTCTCTTGTTGGTTGGGTTGTTGTAACACACTCGGGGTGCCAGCGACTTGTATACGCGGACCGATTGGACTAATGACATCGAGGTAAACGCTGGCGAAATTGGCGATCATTTGTGGTTCAAATAGGTCAAAGTGTTCAGTTTGACGTTGAATCATTGCAAGGCGATCGCCAAGTTGAGCCAGTGCATCTTGGCGCGAAGACAGTTTTCTTTCTAGCGCCATTAGACTGATGAGATAACGCGTAATTTCACTTCCAGATGGGGAGTTGTCAATGCCATTTACTAGACATTCCAAACCCGCTTTGAGGTGTTGCTCTCGCCCGAACACATCG
Organism: Vibrio sp. HB236076; assembly: GCF_040957575.1. Classification (NCBI taxonomy): domain Bacteria; kingdom Pseudomonadati; phylum Pseudomonadota; class Gammaproteobacteria; order Vibrionales; family Vibrionaceae; genus Vibrio; species Vibrio sp. HB236076. The sequence continues at coordinate 1,854,673 of NZ_CP162601.1, read as the reverse complement.
AGTGTATTTTGTGGAGAGGTCGCTAACGTCGCTTCAATCGATGTCTTGAACGCTTGCTCATCGCACTGACCATTTTTAGCGACTTGTTGCACTAGATAAGCCGCTTGACACATGCCAGCAAAGGCGAGGGTACGATCGTAAATGGTATGAGACAACGCTTTTCTCCTTGATTGACGTCAATTATGCGAGTGGAATTCGCTGTTCGATAATGCCACCGCCAAGACAAATCTCACCGTGGTAGAAAACAGCAGATTGTCCAGGGGTCACCGCAATTTGCGGTTCATCAAAAACGACCTCTATTGTACCATCATCTATGGGGTTGATGGTACAAGGAATATCATCTTGTCGATAGCGCGTTTTGACGCTGCAGCGAACGGGCTCTGTTATGGCGTTACGATCCACCCAATGCAATTGACCTGCCACTAATCCAGTCGATTTGAGCAAGGGATGGTCGTGCCCTTGTACCGCAATCAGCACATTGCGCGTGAGATCTTTTTCCGCGACAAACCAAGGTTGTTCATTGCCGCCGCCGCCTTTTTGGCCGCCGATATGCAGCCCTTTTCGTTGGCCTAAGGTATGGTACATCAAGCCTTGATGCTGGCCGACCACTTTACCTTCCGGTGTTTCGATATCGCCTGGCTGTGCCGGTAAATAGCGACTTAAAAATTCAGTGAATTTTCGTTCGCCGATGAAGCAAATACCGGTGGAGTCTTTCTTTTTGGCTGTGACGAGGCCTTGCTCTTCTGCAATTCGACGCACTTCTGATTTTTGTAGTTCACCAACGGGAAATAAGCTGCGCGCAATTTGCTCATGACTCAGTGTATACAAGAAGTAACTTTGGTCTTTGTTGTTGTCTAAACCGCGAAGCATGGTTGCCTTGCCTGGGGCATCGACCGCGCTGCGACGTACGTAATGCCCCATCGCAATGTAATCGGCGTCGAGCACTTCATCGGCAAATTCGAGAAACGCTTTGAATTTGATTTCTTTATTACAAAGAATGTCTGGGTTAGGCGTACGGCCGGCTTTATATTCCTCGAGAAAGTACTCAAAGACATTGTCCCAATACTCAGCGGCGAAATTAATCTTGTGTAAGTGGATGCCAAGCTTGTCACACACAGCTTGGGCATCGGCAAGGTCTTCGGCGGCAGTACAGTACTCCTCGCCATCATCCTCTTCCCAGTTCTTCATGAACAGCCCTTCAACTTGGTATCCTTGTTGTTGAAGCAAATAAGCGGAAACGGAGGAATCGACACCACCAGACATACCGATGATGACTTTTTTAGCGCTGTTATCAGTCATAACTTTTTACCACACATGAAAACTGGAGCCGAATATTAACAGAAAGCAAATCGCTCGGACAGATGAGAATGGTCTTTATCGGTGACTTTCTGCCAATTGATTTATGACGCTGAGGCAACAAAGGCCGTTGTGAGTCGTTTTCAAAATAAATCCATCAAGTAAACGTTTGCTATTGCGGTGAAGATTGCTGGGGTTTAATGCGCGAGTTAGAATCCGTTATCCGTTCATCATGTGACACACTATTGCTATGAAATTTCCAGGACAACGAAAATCCAAACACTATTTCCCGGTCGATTCAAGAGACCCCTTATTGGCGCAATCAACCAAAACGACCCTCAATAAAGGCCATGTCATCGGCATCGACCAAACCTTGGTGGATATCGAAGCCAAAGTGTCGACAAAATTTATTGAAAAATACGGTTTGAGTAAGGGGCATTCATTAGTTATTGACGATCGCATAGCAGAGTCACTGTATTTTGAACTGAAAGAGCAAGGTCTGATCACCAGTGAATACGCTGGGGGCACGATTGGCAATACCTTGCACAACTATTCAGTATTGGCTGACGCGCGCTCAACTTTGCTTGGGGTGATGAGCCAAGATATCAAAATTGGCAGTTACGGTTATCGCTATTTGTGTAATACCTCAAGCCGAATGGACTTAAATTATTTACAGGGTGTCGATGGGGCTATCGGTCGTTGTTTTGCCCTTATCAGCGAAGACGGCGAGCGCACGTTTGCTATCAGCGAAGGGAAAATGAACCAATTGAAGCCAGAGAGCATTCCCGAGTCTATTTTTAAAACGGCCTCTGCATTGGTACTGACCGCGTACCTTGTCCGTTGTAAACCTGGCGATCCTATGCCTGAAGCGACGATGAAAGCCATTGAATACGCCAAGCGTTATGACGTGCCTGTTGTGTTGACCTTAGGAACCAAGTTTGTCATCGAAGATGATCCGGCCTTTTGGCAATCTTTTATCGATGAGCACATTTCAGTTGTGGCGATGAACGAAGATGAGGCGAGTGCCTTGACAGGATTGACCGACCCATTAGCGGCTGCCGATAAAGCCCTAGATTGGGCAGATTTGGTGCTTTGTACTGCTGGTCCCCTGGGGTTGTACATGGCAGGTTACACCGAACAGAGTTCAAAAAGAGAAACCTCTTTGCCTCTGTTACCCGGCTGTATTGCCGAATTTAACCGTTATGAATTTAGCCGACCGGTAATGAAAGAGAAAGTTGATCACCCGATGAAAGTCTATTCTCATATTTCTCCTTATATGGGCGGGCCGGAAAAAATCAAAAACACCAATGGCGCAGGTGATGCCGCGCTATCTGCATTGTTGCACGATATGGCGGCCAATAAATATCACCGCGACAATGTGCCGAATTCAAGTAAACACAAGTTTCCTTTTTTAACCTATTCTTCATTTTCACAAGTGTGCAAATACGCAAACCGAGCCAGTTACGAAGTTTTGGTACAGCATTCTCCGCGTTTGTCGAAAGGATTACCGGAAAAAGAGGACAGTTTAGAAGAAGCGTATTGGGAAAGGTAGGGCAAAGGCAGTAATAAAAAAGCGGCTCCCTGACTAGGAGCCGTTAATCATTGCTAATAACAGAGTGTTATAAACGGACTGATTGAACAAAGATAAGCTTAGATAGCGAAATCTTCGAGGGATTTGCCTTCATCAAGGGCTTTTTGAATTGGCAACGGCGTACGACCTTGGCCAGTCCAGGTTTTTTCTTGGCCCTTGTCATCGGTAAATTTATATTTTGCTGGGCGAGGGGCGCGTTTTTTCTTTGGCTTACTGGTTGCAGATTCATTTGACAAGGCAGAAATTAAGTCATTCACATCAATGCCATCTTGAGAGATTTGCTGCGCAATTTGTTCAAGTTTTGCTTTTTTCTCAGCTTCTAACTGTCGCGCTTCTTCTTCTTGCTCACGACGCTCTGAAACGACAGTATTTAACTTATCGAGAGCTTCTTCTAATTGACTCAACGTCAACTCTTTTGATAATGCACGCAGACTACGAATATTGAGTAAGGTTTTAGTCAGGTCGGACATGGGTATTCCTTTTTATTTAAACGTTATACGCAAATGCGCTTGGAATGTTTATATCTTTAATATACTTTGCTTTTGGACAACCGCAAAGACAATAAGTTTAAAATAGCCAAAAATATAAATAGATTATAAACCAGTCTCATAAATAAAAAAGTCAGATTATTGTCAAGAGTGTTTATATTTATTTCTTTAAGATAAATGGCTTTTAAATATTTCTAAGTGTCTAATTACATATTGTTGATTAATTTAAAAATACTGGTTTATACGCGGTTGCATTCAGAGTCGATTTGCGTACAATGTCGCGCACCTGATGCGGGGGCGATTTGACAAAACTCAGACCAAGTTTTGACAAAAAGAACTTCGCCGTAGAGGTGCAATAGCAATCAGTCGTGATGTTTGGGGTGATGCCGATGAAACATCATAAAAGGTGTTATTGCCGAAGTCTTGTAGGTATCGAACTGCAAGGCTGGGGTTGTGTTCGAATAGGCACAACACTGCCATAGTCATTATTAATACACTATGGAGCGCTACTGTAGGGTTAACTAACCACGGTTAGTTTATCGCTATTTGTTAACGAGACACTTTTGGAAGTATGGCACTTCTCGGTCGTTCTGCAGTAGATCTCTAACCAAATAAACTGGTTCTCGAAGATCATGAATTTAATCGATTATTCTCAATCCTTTCTCGCTTTATTGCCGCCGGTAATGGCACTAACTCTCGCAATTGTAACCCGTAAAGTGATGTTATCACTGGGTGTTGGCATCCTGCTTGGGGCACTTTTATTGACCGACTATTCGGTTTTAGACAGCGTTACTTATATATTTGATCAAGTGTCGGCCGTCTTTATTGACGGAGAGGGTTTAAATACTTGGAATATGAGTATTGTTGCCTTTCTACTATTATTAGGCATGATGACGGCACTATTAACACTTTCTGGCGGCACTCGCGCTTTTGCAAATTGGGCCCAACGCAAAGTGAAAACCCAGCGTGGTTCAAAATTATTGGCGGCTTTTCTCGGTGTGTTTATTTTTGTCGATGATTATTTCAACAGCTTAGCCGTCGGTGCCATAGCCAGACCTGTAACCGACAAGCTCAAAGTATCGCGTGCTAAACTGGCTTATATTCTCGATTCTACCGCAGCGCCAATGTGCGTCATTATGCCGGCATCGAGTTGGGGCGCTTATATTATGACCATTGTCGGTGGTATTTTAGTGTCTCACGGTATCACTGAGTATTCGGCGATAGGCGCTTACATGCGACTGGTGCCAATGAACTTTTACGCCATCTTTGCCCTCTTGATGGTTTTTGCCGTCGCGTGGTTTCGATTGGATGTGGGGAAAATGAAAACCCATGAACAAGCGACGTTATCTCAAGTAGATTCCCTACAAGAGCAAGCGGATAGTAGCGTTCTGCATGACGATTTGGATATAACAGAAAGTCGCCATGGTCGCGTCTCAGATCTGCTATTGCCGATCATTGCACTGATTGTCGCGACCGTGTCTTTTATGTTGTTCACCGGGGCGCAGGCGCTTGCAAAAGACGGCCTCCCCTTCTCTTTACTCGGCGCATTTGAAAATACGGATGTGGGGCGCTCATTGGTTTACGGTGCATTAATTGGCCTGGCATTGGCGTTAGTGACTGTCCTAAGACAAGCCTTACCTGTCAAAGAAACGGCCAGAACACTTTGGATTGGGGCGAAATCCATGTTTGGTGCCATTGTTATCTTGCTGTTTGCTTGGACAATTGGTTCGGTGATCAGCGATATGAAAACCGGCAGTTTCTTATCGACGTTAGTACAGGGCAGTATTCCATCACAATGGTTGCCGGTTCTGCTTTTCTTACTGTCAGGCGCGATGGCGTTTTCGACGGGAACCTCATGGGGGACATTCGGCATCATGCTGCCAATTGCTGGTGACATGTCTGCTGCGAGCGATATCAGCTTGATGTTGCCTATGCTCAGTGCCGTTCTTGCCGGCTCGGTATTTGGTGATCATTGTTCGCCTATCTCAGATACCACCATTTTGTCTTCAACCGGGGCGCGTTGTCACCACATAGATCATGTGGCTACTCAGTTGCCTTATGCCTTGATCGTGGCGGTGATTTCGAGTTTGGGCTTCATTGTACTTGGCTTTACCGATTCGATAGGCCTTAGCTTGTTAACTTGTGTTGTGGCATTTGTTATCAGTTGCTTCATCTTGCGCAGTATGAATAGAGATCACGCCTAATTTTAGATTGCCGACATCGTTAATCGATAGCGTAAATACCGCAAAGCCAGTATCGAGTTAAGATGCTGGCTTTTTGTTTAAATAGGGTAAAGGCAAACTTAGAACCCAAGTAATTGAATGACTCTTGACTTGTCTCGGCACGTGTCAGTGAACAAGCCCAAGCCCAAATAGCCAAGTAAAGCCGTGATTTATGGTGGACGTGTTTCATTGTGACAGCGAACCTTCAAGACGACGAGAGGTAAAGCAGGCTCACCGTGATGGCCTTTTAGCCCGTTTCAGGTATCTATAAAACACGGATAATATTAGGGTCTCGTGAATTTTATCTTTCCTATCATTGCGCAAAGGCTTCGTTGGATAAATTAAATCAAAAAAAGTGTGCTTTGCCCCTTGCAATCCTTGCTAAGCTCAGATAGTGTTGAAACTCAATTAGGACAGTTAAGAATAACTAAGTATGCGTATTATTGGAATGAACATTCATCACCATCACCATCCCTAAGAGGTCTTTCGGGGAGGTTTACGTATACCCGGGAGGCAAGATGCTCCCGGAGGTTGATAAGAATTTTTTAAAACCCTCGGGACCATTATCCCGAGGGTTTTTTTATTTCGAATTTTTATACCGATTTTAAGAGAAGGGAAGTAAGCATGACAACACAACGACTACGTATTGCAATTCAGAAGAAAGGCCGCCTGAGCAAAGAATGCCAAGAACTATTAAAACAATGCGGTGTTAAATTTAACCTTATGGGTGAACGTTTAGTGGTTCATGCGCAAAACATGCCAATCGATCTATTGCTTGTACGCGATGATGACATTCCTGGCTTGGTAATGGATGGCGTCGTTGATTTGGGCTTTATCGGAGAAAACGAATTAGAGGAAGTTCGCTTAGACCGCATCGCATCAGGTGAAGCGAATGAATTTACCACGCTAAGACGCTTAGATTTCGGCGGTTGTCGCCTGTCAATCGCCATCAACAAGGACCAGCAATACAACGGCCCTCAAGACCTTGCTGGTAAGCGCATTGCCACAACTTACCCACATTTGCTAAAAGCGTTCATGGACGCGAATGATATCGATTTTTCAACCTGTATGTTGACTGGTTCAGTCGAAGTGGCGCCTCGTGCAGGTTTGGCCGATGCGATCGCGGACTTGGTGTCAACCGGTGCGACGCTAGAAGCCAACGGCCTAAAAGAAGCCGAAGTCATTTTCCGTTCAAAAGCCACCTTAATTCAGCGCACTGGTGAGTTTGATGCTGATAAACAAGCTTTGATTGAAAAGCTACTGACTCGTATGCAAGGTGTGCAGCAGGCAAAAGAATCAAAATACATTATGTTGCACGCCCCGGTTGAAAAACTTGAAGCGATTAAATCTTTGCTACCGGGAGCCGAGGATCCAACTGTCCTGCCACTTTCGAGCGACAAATCTCGCTTGGCCGTACACTTGGTCAGTACTGAAAACTTATTTTGGGAAACCATGGAAGAGCTAAAAGCACTGGGCGCGAGCTCCATCCTTGTGTTACCGATTGAAAAAATGATGGAGTAAGGCAATGAGAACAATCGTATGGCAATCCCTCAGTGAACAACAACAAGATGCAATTTTGGAACGGCCGGCGATCAGTGCGGGTGCCAATATTACGCAAGCTGTCCAATCGGTCATCGACACGGTGCGTAAGGACAAAGACCAAGGTCTACGTGAGTTAACGGCTAAGTTCGATGGCACTGATATCGATACCATCGCAATGAGCAAAAATGACATCAATGCGGCGGCTGAGCGTTTAAGCGATACCATGAAACAGGCGTTGCAACAAGCTTACGATAATATTGCCCTTTTTCACAAGGCACAAAAGCCAACGCCATTAAAGGTTGAAACTCAACCAGGAGTGGTTTGTGAACAACTCACTCGCCCAATTAATACGGTTGGTCTTTACATTCCCGGTGGCAGTGCACCACTGCCTTCAACGGTATTGATGCTCGGTGTACCAGCGCAGATTGCCGGTTGTCGCAAAGTGGTTTTGTGTTCACCACCGCCGATTGCCGATGAGATTTTATACGTCGCTAAACTGTGTCAAATTGACGAAGTGTATCAAATTGGCGGTGCGCAGGCCGTCGCTGCTATGGCTTATGGCACAGAAACGGTCACCAAAGTGGATAAAATTTTTGGCCCAGGTAATGCGTACGTTACCGAAGCAAAGCGCCAAGTGAGTAACGATTTTCGCGGTGCGGCCATCGACATGCCAGCCGGCCCGTCAGAAGTGATGGTGATTGCCGACGATACTGCAGACGCCGATTTTATTGCCGCAGACTTGCTAAGCCAGGCCGAGCACGGCCCTGACTCTCAAGTGGTCTTGGTCACACCTTCGATTGCCATTGCCGATCAAGTAACCGATGCGGTTGAGCAGCAACTGAAAACACTATCTCGTGCCGACATCGCTCGTCAGGCGTTAGCATCGAGTCTGATCATTATCTCTGAGTCTATGACCCAGGCGGTGGCGATTTCAAATCACTACGGCCCTGAGCACTTGATTGTACAAACCAAAACCCCTCGAGAGTTGCTGCCACTTCTCGACAACGCGGGCTCTATCTTCTTAGGGACTTGGTCACCTGAGTCTGCGGGCGATTACGCATCAGGAACCAACCACGTATTGCCAACTTACGGCTATACCAAAACGTACTCCAGCTTAGGCCTTGCCGATTTTAGCAAGCGCATGACCGTGCAAGAGCTCAGTGCTGAGGGCTTACAAAATCTCGCCCCAACCGTGGTGACAATGGCCGAAGCGGAAGGCTTAGATGCGCACAAACGCGCGGTGACTATCCGTATTGAAAAACTGGCGAAGTAGGAGCTAAACATGGAAAAATTGGCCAGAAAACAAGTTCAAGGATTGACGCCGTATTTGTCGGCCAGACGCATTGGCGGCAGTGGTGATGTTTGGCTCAATGCCAATGAATCTCCTTTTGACAACCCTTACACGACGGATTTTACTGGGCTCAATCGCTACAGTGAATGCCAGCCGCCTGCCTTGATTGATGCTTATGCCGCTTATGCGGGCGTCACGCCACAGCAAACGTTAGTGTCTCGAGGTGCCGACGAAGGGATTGAACTGCTCATCCGCGCGTATTGCGAGCCAAATCAAGACGCTATTTTGTTTTGCCCACCCACTTATGGCATGTACTCGATCAGTGCGGAAACCTTTGGCGTTGAACGAAAAACAGTCCCTTTGACGCAAGAGTGGCAACTCGACCTAGCAACCATCGAGCAGCAGCTTGATAATGTTAAATTAGTCTTTGTGTGTAGCCCTAATAACCCAACGGGTAACATTCTACCCAAAGAGCAGATTGTCTCGTTATTAGAAATGACACGCGATAAGGCGATTGTGGTACTTGATGAAGCGTATATCGATTTTTGTCCCCAGCACAGTGGCGTTGACTTACTGGAAAAATACGATAATTTGGCTATCCTACGCACCTTGTCAAAAGCGTTTGCTTTAGCGGGGCTTCGCTGTGGTTTTACTTTAGCCGATGAAGCGATAATCAATGTGCTATTAAAAGTGATCGCGCCATATCCGGTTCCGGTCCCCGTCGCTGATATTGCCGTTCAAGCGCTGTCTGAGTTTGGTTTGGCCCGTGCAAAGTCACAGGTCCTCGAGCTCAACACCAACCGAGCTTATTTGGAGGCCGGCTTGAGTGAAATTGCAGGGGTGACGGTACACTCAGGATGGGGCAATTATTTACTAGTCCGTTTTCCCGATGGCGATGCCTTGTTTAAAGCGACTTGGGACAACGGCATTATTTTGCGTAATTCACCTATCGAAAATAGTGTGCGCATCAGTGTTGGCAATCGCGAAGAGTGCGAAAAAACACTGACTTTTATTCGAAACTTTTATTCTTAACAGAGAAAGGACAATCTCGTGAGCAAGCAGCAAAAAATCCTATTTATTGACCGTGATGGTACCTTGATTGTTGAGCCACCTGTTGATTTTCAAGTCGACCGTCTCGATAAACTTGCCTTTGAACCCTTTGTAATTCCCAGTTTATTGGCCCTACAAGAGGCGGGTTATCGCTTAGTGATGGTGACTAACCAAGATGGATTGGGCACCGAAAGCTACCCACAAGCGGATTTTGATGCGCCGCACAATATGATGATGGCGGTGTTTGAGTCACAGGGGGTGGTGTTTGATGATGTGTTAATTTGTCCACATTTTGACAGCGATAATTGCACCTGCCGCAAGCCCAAATTAGGTATGGTGAAAGAATATCTGCGCGAAGGCAAAGTGGACTTTCAACATTCAGTGGTCATTGGTGACCGCGTCACGGATTTGCAATTGGCCGAGAACATGGCAATCGAAGGGCTTCAATACCACCCAGAAACCATGAACTGGCCGCAGATTGTACGCTTATTGACGGTCAAAGAGAGAACGGCGAAAGTGGTTCGCACTACAAAAGAAACCGACATCCACGTTGCGGTCAACCTAGATCAAAGTGGCGGTAATTCCATCAAGACTGGCCTTGGCTTTTTTGATCATATGTTGGATCAAATCGCCACGCACGGCGGTTTCCAACTCAAGCTGAACGTAGAAGGGGATCTTCATATCGACGATCACCACACGATCGAAGATACGGCATTGGCGTTAGGCCAAGCGTTAAAAGAGGCGCTTGGTGATAAGCGTGGTATTGGCCGCTTTGGCTTTAGTTTGCCAATGGATGAATGTCTTGCCCAATGTGCACTGGATTTATCCGGTCGTCCTTACCTTAAGTTTGACGCTGAATTTAGCCGCGATATGGTGGGTGATTTGTCTACGGAAATGGTGGTGCACTTTTTCCGTTCGCTCACCGATACGCTGGCTTGTACTCTGCACTTGAGTTCGAATGGCGATAACGATCACCACATTATCGAAAGCTTATTTAAAGCCTTTGGACGTACACTGCGACAAGCAATCAAAGTCGAAGGCAATGAGTTACCGAGCAGTAAGGGAGTGTTGTAATGACTCAGCAGCAAAAAGTGGTGATCATCGACACCGGCTGTGCCAACGTGTCATCGGTGCGCTTTGCCATTGAACGATTGGGTTACTCAGTGACTATCTCTCGCGATCCAGACGTCGTTTTGGCTGCTGACAAGCTGTTTCTACCCGGGGTAGGCACGGCCAGTGAAGCGATGAAAAACCTTGAACAGCGCGGTTTGATTGACTTGGTAAAACAAGTTACTCAGCCGTTACTCGGTATTTGTCTGGGCATGCAGTTATTGGCGAAATTGTCTTATGAAAAAGGACAAAAAAGCGATCAAAGTGTCGATTGCCTTGGCTTGTGTGACAGTGAAGTGCGTTTGATGGATAGCGGTGATTTGCCCTTGCCACACATGGGGTGGAACACGTTAACCCCCGTTGCTGATCACCCGCTTTTTCGCGGTATCGGCGAGCAAGATTACGTGTACTTTGTGCACAGTTTTGCCATGCCTGTGGGTGAGTACACCATAGCTCGCTGTGATTATGGTAATGCATTCTCTGCTGCCATTCAGCACAACAACTTTTACGGGGTCCAATTTCACCCGGAGCGTTCTTCAAAGGTTGGCTCGCGTTTGATTCAGAACTTTCTAGAACTTTAAAATTGAATGGATTTGGCCAAAGAGTGCCACAAGGAATTAATATGATTATCCCAGCATTAGACTTAATCGATGGACAAGTGGTGAGACTGTTCCAAGGCGATTATGGAAAAGTGACGGAATATAAAGTTGACCCAGCCGAGCAATTTGCTCTTTATCAACAAGCCGGTGCAAACTGGTTACACCTGGTTGATTTAACCGGCGCCAAGGACACGCAAGCACGACAGCTCGATTTGATTGAAACCTTATTGGCCAGTACGCCAGCCAAGATTCAAATTGGCGGCGGTGTGAGAAGTGAGCAAGACGTGATTGACCTACTTAACGCGGGGGCGCAGCGAGTGGTTGTTGGGTCGACAGCGGTAAAAAATCCCGCGATGGTCAAAGAGTGGATGCTCAATCACGGCGCTGAAAAAATCGTACTCGCGTTGGATATCAACATCAATGAACAGGGCGAACGCAAAGTGGCGGTATCAGGGTGGCAAGAAGACTCAGGCGTTACCATTGAGCAGTTGTTAGAAGACTATCTGACGGTGGGCTTAAAGCACGTCCTGTGTACGGATATCTCAAGAGATGGCACCTTAACCGGTTCGAATGTTGAACTGTACCGCGACCTATGTGCTCAATACCCTCAAGTTCAGTTTCAATCCTCTGGCGGTATTGGTCAACTCGACGACATCGCTGCGTTGAAAGATACCGGTGTTGCCGGTGTAATTGTTGGTCGTGCATTACTCGATGGTAAATTCAGTGCTGAGGAGGCGTTTACATGTTGGCAAAACGCATAATTCCATGTCTTGACGTTCGCGATGGCCAAGTGGTTAAAGGCGTGCAATTTCGCAATCACGAAATCATTGGTGACATTGTTCCACTGGCTAAACGCTACGCGGAAGAAGGCGCAGATGAGTTGGTGTTTTACGATATTACCGCCTCGAGTGATGGCCGCGTTGTCGACAAAAGTTGGGTCCAGCGCGTTGCTGAGGTGATTGATATTCCGTTTTGCGTTGCAGGCGGGATTAAATCGGCCGCTGATGCAGAGCGCATTTTAGAATTCGGCGCTGATAAAGTGTCGATTAATTCACCGGCGTTGGCGAACCCAAGTTTAGTGACTGATCTTGCTGATCGTTTTGGGGTGCAATGTATTGTGGTTGGTGTCGATTCGTATTTCGACAAGGATACGGGCCAGTATCAAGTATACCAATTTACCGGTGATGAAAAACGCACACAAGCCACCCAGTGGCAAACCTGTGATTGGATTGAAGAAGTACAAAAACGCGGCGCTGGTGAAATCGTGCTTAATATGATGAACCAAGATGGTGTTCGTAACGGTTACGATTTAGAGCAATTGGCAAAAGTGCGTTCGGTCTGTCGAGTGCCATTGATTGCCTCTGGCGGCGCTGGAGAAATGTCACACTTTTCTGATGCGTTCTTAAAAACGAATGTCGATGGTGCGTTAGCCGCTTCGGTATTTCACAAACAAATTATTAATATTGGTGAGCTAAAAGGCTATTTAGCGACCCAAGGGGTTGAGGTAAGAAAATGACCAACAGCACACAGGAGACCGATCTGGTTTCGCGTATTAATTGGCAGAAAGTCGACAATATGATCCCGGCAATTATTCAAGATCAACAGTCTAGCCAAGTGTTGATGATGGGGTACATGAACCAAGAAGCACTAGAAAAAACGCTGTCGACAGAAAAAGTAACCTTTTTTTCCAGGACTAAGCAGCGTTTGTGGACCAAAGGAGAAACCTCAGGTAACGTCTTGCAATTGGTCAATATCGCTTTAGATTGCGATCAGGATACACTGCTTATCAAAGTAAACCCCATTGGCCCAACTTGTCATACCGGAACGACAACCTGTTTTGATGGTGACAAAGAGACCAAAGAAACGCAATTGGTTTGGTTACATCAACTAGAGCAGTTGCTGGCAGAGAGAAAAAATGCCGATCCTGAAACGTCTTACACTGCGAGTCTTTACGCGCGTGGTACTAAGCGAATTTCACAAAAAGTCGGTGAAGAGGGGGTCGAAGTTGCCTTGGCGGCGACCTCTGGCGACAAAGACGAATTGATCTGTGAATCTGCTGATTTGATCTATCATTTATTTGTCTTGCTAAGCGATCAGGGCTTGTCCTTTAACGATGTGATCAACAAACTCAAAGAGCGTCACTGAGTTATCCCCATTTGATTACGTATGTGGTCAATGAGAGCGCAAGAAAAGCTTGAGGATAAGGCAATAAGATAAGTCATTACCAGACAAACCAGGCGGCACTTACCGCCTGGTTTTTTTGACGTCGACCGTCTAGATCATTGACCGACGAGTAAGCTTAACCACAGCATTTTTTAAACTTTTTACCACTGTGACAAGGGCAAGCATCATTGCGCTGAATTTTGATCTCTGCAGCGTGTGGTTCGACGTCACCATCGACGTAATACCACTGACCCTCTCGGCGAGAAAAACGCGATTTTTCAGCTAGGCTGTGCAGGCTGTTACCATCAATATAATCCGCTTTAAAACTGACAAAGCCTTCATCCTCGCTACTGCCGTCATGAGTTTCGGTGACAGTGAGTTTCACCCAGTTTAGAGTGGTCGAGTTGGCAATGCCATCACGCTCTTGCTCTGCATGGCAGTCGGGATGATAGGTATCGACAATAAAGTCAACCAAATCCATGACATGCGCACTGTAACGAGCGCGCATCAATTGCTCTGGACGCTCGGCATTACTGGGGTTGTCATGGATAACTTGGCAGCAATCCATGTAAGTCAAAGAAGAGCCACAAGGGCAAAGTGAATGATTCATAAAGCGCTCCGTATTTCATTGGAGCTCATTGTACGGTGTTAACGCCGCTAATCAAGGTTTCGGTGATCTAGAGGTTAAACCGCCGTTTCATCAAGAGGCTGATGCAGCAGTTGGTGTAAGGTATCCGAATCGAGATTGAGCTCGTGTTGATATTGGTGGAACGCAGACCAGTGCGCATTTTCGTAGGCGATAACAAGCTGTAATACTTGAGCGAGCAAACCTTCTCCCTTGAGAAGGGCAGTGATAATTTCTTGGTCGAGTGGGGTCTGCGACAGAATAGACTCGAGAGGTTGATCGAGCAGTGAATCAAGAAGTGAAAACATACCAACTAAGAAAGCTTCTCCATGTGTGTAGTGGCTATCGAGTTGCTTTACGATGTCATGACAGCGTTGTGCTCTAGCCACAGCGAGTTGGTATAAAGCATTGGGTTTACTACCTTCAATACAAGCGAGTGACACTAACGAGGAAAACTGACGAATCTTTTCTTCACCTAGGTATGCCAGTGCCTGAGAAAACGATTTAATACTTTTTTGCAGGTAAAAGCGAGTGTTGACATAAGACAGTAATTTAAAGGACAGAGTCACATCACTGGCGACAATCTGCTCAACGGCTTTGAGATCCATCGGGCTTTGTGCGATTTCTTGGCACAGTTTGATGGTGGTGAGCAAAGAAGGGTTGACGTGCTTGTTTTGTATCATCTCAGGCTTACTAAAAAAGTAACCTTGAAATAAGACAAATCCCGCCGCTCTCGCTTGCTTAAACTCATCGTACGTTTCGACTTTCTCAGCTAAAAAAGTCATTTTAGGGTAAACACTGTGAACGGAGCGAATAAACTTGGCTGCTTTTTCTATGGTCACAGCGCGAATGTCAAATTTGATGATACTGATATAAGGTAGAAAACGTCCCCACGTTTGGTGTGGTATGAAGTCATCGAGAGCGAGTTGGTAGCCTTGTTGTGCTAATTCTTTAACGGCGACTAGCAGCTCATCCGTTGGCGGGCAATCTTCTAAAATCTCGACAATCAGTGCTTCTTTGGGAAATAAACTTGGGATACCGTTTATCAGGCTTTCATAGGGAAAGTTAACAAAGCCAAATTTACCGTTTAAGGTCTCGTTAATATTGACCAATAAATGGTCTGATAGCAGCCGGCTGGTTGCCAACTCAGGGTCGATGTCAGGGAAGGTATTTTTCGGACCGTCACGAAACAAAAGTTCGTATCCTTGGGTGTTAAGGTCGACATCAAGTATAGGTTGGCGAGCAATATAACTGTAAGGCATAAACGGCATGATATTGTAATACGGTGTGCTTATCATACCGAATATTGCTAAAAAACAAACAAATAGCGTTGTAATTTTAGTGTGCTATCACAGAAGTGGGAAAAAAAACAATTGTTTGTGATCTGAAGTGATTTTCAAATAACTGCCTTGTTCAAACCAGTCTCCCAGAACAATGCGCTGAGCGTGTTGTTCACCGCATAAGAAATGATGAACATTGGGTCGATGCGTATGGCCGTGGATCAAACATTGTACTTGTTGCTCTATCAACCTTTGTTCTACCGCGCGTTGATTGACATCCATAATGGTCATCGATTTTTGCTGTTTTTCGTCGCGAGCATTGTGTTGTATTTTGCTGACAATATAACGGCGAAGAGCAAAGGGTAAGTGATTAAACAGCCACTGTAGCCAAGGCTGATGAACCTTAGCACGAAAGTTTTGGTAGGCTTGGTCATCGGTACACAAAGTATCACCGTGCATAATCAACACTCGCTCACCGTAAAGATCGATCACCACTTCATCGGCGAGCAAAGTCATGCCGGTTTGCTGACAAAAGCGCTGACCGAGTAGAAAATCTCGGTTGCCTTGGATGAAATACACGGGTACCCGGTGTTGATGGGTCAATTGGTGAATGGCCGCTTTTATCGTGTTGGCAAAATCACTGTTGTCATCATCGCCAATCCAAAAATCAAATAAGTCCCCAAGTATGTAAAGGGCATCGGCGTCAGGTGCTTGTTTGGATAAAAAAGAGAGGAAAGCGTGAGTCATGTCTGGTGCATTTGGGCTTAAATGCAAATCAGCAATAAATAATGTGGTCATAATGATCTTGTCATGGGTAAAAAAGGGGCCATTAACAGCCCCTAGTGACAGAATTAGTCTTCAATGGTGGTGCCAGTGATGATAACTTCATCAAGTGGAACGTCTTGATGCATGCCATAAGCACCTGTGCTGACCCCTTTGATTTTATTAACGACTTCCATGCCTTCAATCACTTCACCAAACACACAGTAGCCCCAACCGTCACGAGATTCAGAGCGAAAATCGAGGAAAGTGTTGTTGTTCACATTGATAAAAAACTGAGAGCTAGCCGAGTGAGGATCCATGGTACGTGCCATTGCTAAAGTGCCGACTTTGTTGCTCAAACCATTGTTCGCTTCGTTTTTGATCGGTGCTCTGCTCGCTTTCTCTTTCAGACCGGACTCCATGCCACCGCCTTGGACCATAAATCCATCAATCACACGGTGGAAAAGAGTGTTATCGTAGAAGCCATCACGGCAGTACTGACGGAAGTTTTCTGCGGTAATTGGCGCTTTTTCATCGTTGAGTTGAATTTTGATGTCGCCAAAATTGGTATGAAGAGTGATCATATCGTTACCTTTTGATTAATTAAACAGTGCGAAGTTTATCGCAAGTAGCCTTAGATGCAATCCTTTTCAGTTCCGCTCGGTAGCAACTTAACGGACAAAAGGATTTTCGCACGTAAAGTGTTACGAAATAACATTGAAATTGATATACTGCTTAGCTATTTCCATTCACTGACAATAACTATAGATAGAGATCATGTTGAAAATATATAACACGCTCACTCGACAGAAAGAGGAATTCAAACCCATTAACGCCGGTAAAGTAGGCATGTATGTCTGCGGAGTGACCATCTATGATCTTTGTCACATTGGGCATGGGCGTACATTTGTGTCTTTTGACGTGGTGTCACGTTATTTACGTTATTTAGGCTACGACTTGACGTACGTGCGCAATATTACCGATATCGACGATAAAATTATTAAACGCGCCGAAGAGAATAATGAGTCTTGTGACACCTTAACTCAGCGCTTGATTGAGGAAATGTACGCCGATTTTGATGCGCTGAATATTAAGCGTCCCGATATTGAACCAAGAGCGACCGGTCATATTGATGATATTATTGCTCTTGTTCAAACCTTGATTGAAAAAGAGTTTGCTTACGTTGCTGAGAACGGCGACGTCATGTTTGAAGTCAGCAAGTACGAGCAATATGGTCAGTTATCTGGTCAAGACTTGGAGCAGTTGCAAGTTGGGGCTCGGGTTGATGTTGAAAAAGCCAAACGCAGCCCAATGGACTTTGTGCTGTGGAAAATGTCGAAGCCAGGTGAGCCTAAATGGTCTTCTCCTTGGGGAGAAGGACGCCCTGGGTGGCACATTGAATGTTCTGCTATGAACAAAGCGATTTTGGGCGATCATTTCGACATTCACGGTGGTGGGTCAGATTTGCAATTTCCACACCATGAAAATGAAATTGCCCAGTCTTGCTGTGCTCATGGTAGTGACTATGTCAATACTTGGATGCACAGTGGTATGGTCATGGTCGACAAAGAGAAAATGTCAAAATCTCTCGGCAATTTCTTCACCATTCGCGATGTTTTGCAGCACTATGATGCAGAGACAGTTCGTTACTTCTTGATGTCGGGCCACTATCGCAGTCAATTGAACTACAGCGAAGAAAACCTCAATCAGGCAAGGGCGTCATTAGAGCGTTTGTACACTGCGCTGCGCGATTTGGACACCTCTGTGCCAGCACAAGGTGGCGAAGCCTTTATCGAACGTTTTAACCAGGCGATGAACGATGATTTTAACACCCCAGAAGCTTACTCAGTTTTGTTTGACTTGGCGCGTGAAATCAACCGTCTCAAAGCCGTAGATCTCACCAAAGCAAGCGCACTTGGCAGCGTGTTAAAACAACTGGCCGATGTGATTGGCATTTTAAATCAAGCGCCCGAAGCCTTTTTACAAGGTGGCGCAGACAGCGATGAAGATGTTGCTGAGATTGAAGCGTTGATCAAACTTCGCAATGATTCACGTGCTGCTAAAGATTGGGCCAATGCCGATCTGGCTCGCGATAAGCTCAACGAATTGGGTATTGTGCTCGAAGATGGCCCGCAAGGCACCACTTGGCGACGCAAATAATTTACTCGGGATGAGGCTGTGATTGATCACAGCCTTTTTTATGATGACATTGGATGATTTTTAGAGGCCTTGGTTTTGGCGCAAATGTATTTTTATTACTCGGCGATGAATGCCGGTAAATCGACCACCTTGTTACAATCTTCGTTTAACTATCGCGAGCGGGGCATGAACCCGGTCATTTTTACCGCTCGTATTGATGACCGCTACGGCATTGGCAAAGTGGCTTCGCGTATCGGGCTACAATCCGATGCCGAGTTATACGATAGCGACACAGATTTGCTGGCCCAAATACAACACATGCATCAGCAACAGCCTCACCACTGTATTTTAATTGATGAGTGCCAGTTTTTAACCAAAGCGCAAGTGTATCAATTAACCGAAGTGGTCGATAAACTCGATATTCCGGTGCTTTGCTACGGTCTGCGCACCGATTTTCGCGGTGAGCTTTTCGAGGGCAGTCAGTACCTGCTCGCTTGGGCAGACAAATTGGTTGAATTAAAAACCATCTGTCACTGCGGGCGTAAAGCCAATATGGTGATCCGCACGGATGAAAACGGTAAAGCGATTGCCGAAGGGGACCAAGTAGCCATTGGTGGTAATGAGCGCTACGAGTCAGTTTGTCGTCAACACTATAAAAGCGCGCTAGACCAAGCCAATAACGCCCGTTAAGCAAGTTTACTCGCTTGAGGTAAACTCAATCGCCTTAATGGCATCAAGGCTATGAGGGTACTGATATTGAAATCCTTGTTTGGTAATCAAATCGCCATTGATGGTTTTTCCCGGTGACGGTGACTGCGGCGGCAAGGGAGCACTTAGCTTGGCTGTTTCAATGGCAACGCGATAGAATTCTGCTTTACTGACTGAGGTTGGGCAAGACAGGTTATAAATACCTTCACACTGATGGGTAAGGCAAAATTCAATCGCTCTTATCACATCACTTTGGTGCACCATATTTGCACTCGCCTGGGTACTGACGCTTTTCAGGCGAGCTGCGAATCGGGCGGGATGGCGAGACGGTCCAATTAAGCCACTGCAGCGTAAAATCGTGCTTTTAAATCCGCGATGACTCAGTGTCGCCTCAGCGTCGAGCATTGCGATGGCCTTGTCACCAAAAAGAGGGTTGTTTTTTGCAAGCGCTAAACTGGCGTCTTCTTCTTTCATGATGGCGGATTGATCAGGGTAGACGGACGTTGAACTGATTTGAATGACCTGCTTGACTTGTGTCTGGTGACACAGTTCGGCGATACATTGCCAGTGAGACAGGTAATGCTCTCCTTTACCGTGGCGAAATCCTGGAGGGAAACACCCAATGACAAGATCAAAGCCATGAGTGGTCATTAGCTCGGCGAGTGATTGTCGTCCGCTGTCTTGATTGAGGTCCAAGTGGTGCAAAATCACTGATGGGGGTAAGGTCTCTTCACGCACGCTTCTACGAACGACGTGCACCTGACTGTTTTTGAACTGATTTGACCGCACCAATTGATTGGCCAGTGGCGAGCCGAGCCAACCGCCACCAATAATGAGTAACTTAGACATGTTTCTCCTCACCACGTCTTGGGTATTTTAGCTCATTTTGAATTAATGGCTTAAGCACATCAATAGCAATGGCCACGTTTTCAAGAACTAACGTAATAATAACCAATGTAGCAGTGACCACGGGGTGGCAACATACGTTTGATGAGTCGGATGTTAGTTAATCAGTTATCTATGTCGCGCGCAGAGGTGACTAATGACTCTTGAGCAGACCAAAATTCAGTAACTTGCTGAGGTTGTAACATTCGCCATTCGACCAACGGACAGTCGTTGCGCTCTTCTTGTTGAGTGGGTAACCATTGTGCTTCCATATTCGACTCCTAGACATAAATAGGGACATCAGCCTTTCCTTTGGCCTAAACTAATACTAGATCATGACAAGTTGTTGACGGCAATATTATTGTCTTGTTGTGTTTAAAATGTGAGCAAGATTACAAAATAGCCGGGATTGCAGGGGGTAAGCCTAGCCCGTTTATCGATGGTGGCGCGATACTGTGTTAATTGACCAGTTGAGCAAGAGGGGCAAAGCGAGCCTGCTCTTCGGCCTTTTCCACCTCTGATGGCTTGGCAAATTGCTGGGCGAGACGTTGAATGGTGGTTAAATTCGTTGACATCGGCGCACTGCTTTTTAGTGCCGGGTGGTAAAGTAATTTCAGTAAGATCACGTCTAAGGGGCTTAGCAAGTCGTTGGGTGAAGCATCATTAAAAATCGACGGAAAAACCTTGTCTGAGTCATTGGGCAAGCCCAGTGACTGGGTAAGCTCTTCGACAATACAGGCCAACAGTTTGCCTTTTTCTCGAGCATAATCCACAGGAATGACGGTACCGGCAAACGTGATACGGTGAGAGCGAATACGTAAAGCCGCTTGACATATCGCATCGTCAATCGGTGCTTTACCTAAGGTTGTTCTTACGGCTCTCTCAAAGTGAGAGGCCTGAGTAAACACAATGACAAAGTTGGCGGCTTTTCGGCTGCTTGCGGTGGTAATTGACAGTCCAGTGAGACTGGCAAGATGCTGAAAATGCAGTTCGACCAGTTGTTGATGAGGTGCTTGCTGACCAACTTGATGCTCAATCCAATAGCGGATTGGGCCTTGCCACTTGCGCAGAGGTTGCTGAGTATGTGTGGTGTCGTATTCGTTGTGTAGTGCTATCTCGCGAAAAGCATAGGTGATGTAGTCAGCATTTTTCCAGTGCTCATCCGGTGAAGAAGCCATTGATGAGTTGATGGTAAAGCATCCAAGTAAACCGATAAAACTAGCGCGTTGGAGAGTGGTAAAAATGGTTTTCCACCAAACGTTGAGTAATCGGGTGCTGGCCATGGTTAATCACCTCTTGAGTTAATCCACATTCAACGACTTCCCCTTGGTGCATGACCATGACTTTATCACTGATGTGTTTCACCACGCCAATGTGTTGTGATACATAAACAAAGGAAACGCCCATTTCTTCTTGTAAAGAGAGAAACAAATTAATGATTTGCGAGCGCATCGCCATATCGAGGCCATTGAGGGCTTCATCGGCAATGATGACCGAAGGCTGTAACACCAAAGCTCTGGCAAGGCACACTCTTTGTTTTTGTCCTGACGCTAACATTTGTGGGTAGAAATACGCGTGTTCAGGCAACAATCCTACTCGAATCAAGGTTTCTTTTACTCGTTTTACTCGTTCATCACTCGACATATTAGTATTGCGTTGTAGTGGCCCCTCTAGAATACGGCCTATTTGCAACCTTGGGTTAAGCGAGGTATTGGGATCTTGAAATATCATGCGGATCAGCTTGCAACGAGTGCTGTAATCGCGATGCTCTAGCCGCTCGCCATTAACGCGAATTTGCCCTGAGCTGGGTTCAATTATGCCTGCGAGCATTTTGACCAAAGTCGATTTTCCTGAGCCATTTTGACCGATAAAACTCAGGGTTTCACCCACTTCGAGTTGAAAACTCATCGGTTTTACAATCTCAGTGACTTGTTTGCGAAACAAGCCTGAGCGCGTGACGATGTGTTTGCTTAACTGCTCAACTTCCAACAATGCGCTCATATTTTGGCTTTGGCTCCGTAAAGTTTAAAGGAAAATGACAACTGAATTTGTGGTTCTTTATGGTGCGAGTATAAGGTATTTCAACGCATTGTCGTTGCGCATACGGGCAGCGAGGCCCGAGCCTGCATCCTATCGGTAAGTGCTGAAGTGGCGGAATCGAGCCTGGTAACGATTGTAATTTGTGTTTATGGGGAATGCGCTCGGCAAAATTGGGCATCGCATTGAGCAGGGCCACAGTGTAAGGGTGCTTTGGCTCGTTGAGCAGTTTGGCCGTTTCTGCAGACTCAACTGACTGTCCACAATACATGACTGTGATCCGTTTAGCCCAGTGGGTAATGGTATTGAGATCGTGGCCGATCAAGAGGATCGTAGTATTGCCAATTTGATTCATACGGCTGAGCAGGCGAAGAATTTGCGCTTGAGTAATGGGGTCAAGGTCATTGGTTGGTTCGTCGGCGACCAATATTTTGGGTTTGTTGGCGATCGCCATGGCAATCATGACCTTTTGACATTCCCCATCGGTTAAATCGTAGGAATAGCTTTGCATAATTCGCTTGTGCTCTTTGATACCGACTTTGTGTAATAGAGCGATGGCTTGCTTGCGCCTTTCTGCGGCTCGAAATGGCCACGGGCGCTTGAGTGCTCGGTTGGGAATCGACTCCATTAATTGATTGCCAACGCTTTCGGATGGGTCAAAACAAGTACTGGGCTCTTGAAATATCATCGCAATATCGCGGGCGATCACTCGGCGCCGTTCTTTGGCGGACAACTGCAATAAATCGATATTGCCAAGACGCATTCGGTCGGCACTGACACGCCAATTTTCTTTACATACTCCAACAAGGGCTTTGGCGACCAAGCTTTTACCAGAGCCAGACTCACCGACTAAGCCGCGAATTTCACCTTCGGTTAAAGTTAAACTCATGCGATCAACGGCTTTGACACGACCTTGAGGGGTTTCAATTTCAATGGTGAGGTGGCGAATATCCAATAATGGCATTTATTCAATCCCCGCGTTAAGTGCTTGTCTGGTTCCTTCACCGACGAGGTTAATAACAACAACGGTAAACATAATAAACAAGCCTGGTAAGGTAACGGTCCAAGGGGCCAAATAAAGCAGTTCAACGGAATCGCCCAAAATTGCCCCCCATTCTGTACTAGGCGCTTGGGCACCCAGGCCTAAAAAGCCCAAAGCCGCCATATCGAGAATGGCCAAAGACAAAGCCATGGTCAATTCGGCCGAAATGACGGTTAAGATATTGGGCATGATCGAATGCCATAGCAAGTAAAAATCTTTGGCGCCATCGAGTCTCGCGGCCATGATGTAATCTTTTTTGACTTCGCGACTGACCGCAGTATAAACCGAGCGGATAAACCCGGGAATTAAAGACAAACCAATGGCAAAGGCGACATTAATTTCCCCAAACCCTAAAAAGGCGACGATAACAATAGCCAGTAGCAGTGAAGGGATGGCCATGATGGTATCGAGTAAGTGATTTAGTGTACTCGATAATAATCCCTTGGTCATACCGGCAAATACGCCAATCAGCCCGCCGATAACACCGGCAATTAATGTCACTATTAAGGCTAATCCGACGGTACTTTGCGAACCAATAATCAAACGCGACAAGATATCGCGACCTAAATCGTCGGTACCGAGAAAATAGTCAACGGTACCGTTGGTGTCCCATGATGGCGGAGTGAGAAGGTGGTTACTTTGCATTTGCGGATCATGGGGGGCAATCCAAGGTGAGAGTACCGTGATCAGTAAAATCAATAAAAAGCACCACAAGCCAAACATGGCCAAGTTATTGCTACGATAACTGCGCCAAAACCGTTCAAATTGTGTAGGGATATGCTCTTCTTGATAAACGCTATTTGGCTGCATACCAGTCATTCCTCATTCTTGGGTTGATCAGTACGGCGAGTAACTCAGATAAAATATTAGCCGTTAACACGACAGTGGCGACCACCATGACGCCAGCCTGGATGGATTGAAAGTCGCGATTGAATAATGCATCGAGCAACCAACGGCCAATTCCGGGCCAATTAAAAATAGATTCAGTAATAAATACCAATGCCATCATGCTTGACAGCTGTGCGCCGATTTTAGGCAGTACGGGTGGGATGGCATTGTGGAGTACGTGTTTGACAATGATTTGTACATTGGATAAACCGCGAATTCTTGCTACTCGGATGTAATTGTTTTTCATCACATCGGTGACGGAATTACGGATTAAAATGATCATTTGCATCGTAGGAAAAAGCGCCAAGACCACCACAGGTAGCGCCATATGACGCAGCACGCTGTAAAACGCGGCCATGCGATAGGCACTGTCCGAGAGCAGGGCATCAATACTGGCAAACCCAGTCACGTTGGGGATCTCGTAAAGTAGGTTATAGCGACCAGAGACAGGAAAAAATGCCAGGTGGAGTGAAAAAGTCATGATCAGTAGCATGGCAATCCAAAAAATGGGGGCAGATGAGCCGGCCATCGATAAAAAAGAAATGACCGTATCTTGCCATTTGCCGGGTTTCATTCCCGCTAATACTCCCGCTGGGAGTCCGATCAAGAGGCTGACAAAAAATGCGGTTACACACAGTTCTAGTGTAGCGGGAAAAACGATTTTGAGCTCTTCACTGATCGGTAAACCTTGTTGATTGGTACCAAAATTAAACTGAATCAGCTCAAGAAGGTAACGATACCAGCCGGAAAAAAAATCGGCATGTGCCCACGCTGAATCGGTGTCTAATCGCAAGAGTGAATAGCCGACCAGGGTCAAAATCAACAGGGTAATGATGAATAAATTAATTCGGCGTAGGGTATACAAAAACATCAGTGTACCCTCTCAACTAGGTTGAAGGGCTGCGCGTTAAAAGGACTATTAATAAACCCCTGTAACGAGGTGTCACTGACGCGATATTGCATGCCATGGGCCAACGGGATCACAGGAAAATCTTGGTTCATGATATTTTGTGCTTGAAAGTAAATATTTCGTCGGTAGCGAAAGCGCTCAGTTTCAAGGGCAAGGTCAAGGAGTACATCAAAGTCTTCATTGCACCAATGTGAAATGTTAATCCCTGCAATTTTTCCCTCACAGGACAGCAAAGGCCTTAAAAAGTTGTCTGGCTCACCAGAATCGCCAATCCAGCCGGTGAGCAATAAGTCAATATGACTGAGTTGCTCACGACTCGGCTTTTGCATTTCCTTGTCGGTAATGATGTCGAGAGCGATACCAATATCCGCTAAATTTGACTTAATAAGCTCAGCGGTTTTTCTTGGACTGGGGTTGTAAGCTCTTGGCTCAAGAGGCACAAACATGGTCAGCTGTGTTCCTGCTTTAACGTTGGCATCGCGCAATAGAGCTAAAGCGTAATTGCGGTCATAGCGAATGGTGATGGAATCGCGGCGATAAGCCCAAGAAGAGGGAGGCAATAATGTATCCGCGCGTACCCCTCGACCGTAATAGACCGAATCGAGAATGTTTTGTCGGTTGATCGCTAAGTTGAGGGCATGGCGAACTCGCGGGTTATTCACCACGGCTCTTTGGGTGTTGATGGCCACAAAGGCCACGTTCATCGCCGGGGTGGCCGTTAACTGTAATTTTTCATTGTCCTCAATGATTGGAATTTGACTGGATATCGGAGAATTGAGCACGTCACATTCTTGACGCAGCAATTTGGCAAGCGTGCCGGTGCCACGCTTGGATACGTCAAACACCACTTGCTTCATTTTGGCTTTTTCGCCCCAATAGGCCTCATTGCGCTTGAGGCGAATCCAATCGCCAGTTTTGTAGTGCTCAAGGTAAAAAGGGCCGGTACCGACCGGAAATCGGTCTATGTGATTTTTTTCATCGCGCGCTGCTAATTGTTGGGCGTACTCTTGCGATAAGATCACCGCGTGACTGGTGGCAATGTCAGACAGGAAAGCATAATTGGCATTATTGAGCTCAAACTGAACCGTGTGTGCATCGAGAGCGGTCACAGAGTGGACGATATTTTGAAAATCAATGCCAGTGAACCAAGGATAATGACCACCATTGACCTCGTGATAATCATTGTCGTGATTTAAGATGCGTTGAAAACTAAAGACCACGTCTTGCGCTCTTAGCGGGCGATTCGGGGTGAACCAATCGGTCGTTTGAAATTGCACATCACGACGCAAATAAAACGTATAGGTCTTTCCATTGTTACTGATTTGCCAATCGCGAGCCAAACTGGGCTCTGGCCGATGAGTCACCGGGTTTAGGGTGACAAGCCGATCGTAAATTTGCGGACTCAGGGCTTCTGCGGTGATCCCGCTGTCGACTAACTGAGGGTTAAATGTACTGGGCGCCGCTTGGCCACAATAGACAAAGCCGCTTTGTCGAATTTGTTCCACTTGCGGTGAGGCGTCACAAGCGCTTAAAAATCCAACGCCCAATAAACCAAGAGTGAAGCGAATATATGTTTTCATTGCGTGATGTCTGTCTGTGGCGTATGCGTTCACAAATAAGTGAATAATCTAACATGCTTTTGAACTGTGACCAAGGTAAAGCCTTGTTCTGACAGTAAAGGCTTATTGATTTTTACTATGTATAACGACAAATCGTCTAAAGTCAATGAATAGAGGTTTTTTACCCACGAGTGTTTATTTTTCGATGAATGTCATATTTTTTCATTAAACCTCTTAATTGATCATAGCTTAAATTCAATCCTTGTGCGGTGTGCTTTTGATGGTATTGATAAAATGCCAAGGCTTGCTTAATTAAATCGCGGCTGAATTGATCTTGCTGTTGAGTAAAATCAAGTGGAAACGTGATGTCAGACGCTTGGCGCCTTGGTGTACTGACGTTTGAATCTGATTCGGGCGATGACCAGGGTGCTTGAAAGGGGTCAAGGATCACCTGATCCACGGGAGTGTTTTTTCCATGGTGGTAAAGGCTGCGCTCGACCACATTTTTTAACTCTCTAACATTGCCAGGCCAAGTGTAATTTAACAGGGCCTGCTTGGCAAAAGTCGACCAACCACCAAAGTAACTGATCTTTTGTTCTTGTTGCCAGCGGATGGCAAAGTGTTCTGCTAAGGGAAGAATATCATCTTGGCGTGCGCTTAATGGCGGCACATGAACCACATCAAAGGCGAGTCGATCGAGTAAGTCTGCGCGAAACTGCCCTTGTTGTACCGCTTTTTTTAAGCATTGATGACTTGCACCAATCACGCGAATATCGATCTGTTGTACTTGTTGGCCTCCGAGGCGTTCAAATTGACCGTATTCAATTAAACGCAACATTTTCTCTTGCGCTTCTAAGGTCAATGTGGCGATTTCGTCGAGAAAAAGGGTACCGCCATTGGCACGCTCAAATTTGCCTAATCGGCGCTGTTTGGCACCGGTAAACGCCCCCGCTTCATGGCCAAACAATTCACTTTCGAGCAGTTGCGGTGAGAATGACGCGCAATTAATTTTTATCAAAGGGTGTTGCCAGCGCGCAGATAAATAGTGCAAACGTTCGGCAAACAGTTCCTTGCCCGTTCCGCGCTCACCTTGAATGAGAACCGGGCGATTGACGGTGGCTAATAGGGAGGCTTTTTCCACTGCAGCCAAAAAGTTCGCGGCCTCGCCGATTAAGACCTGAGTCGTTGGGGGGGTTATCATGTGGTTATTTTGACCATTTTTTGGTGAGTGTTACTGTTCATACTAGCGGGTTATAGAGAGAAATCCAGTAAGTCATTCATATTGATGGGGTTTATATATTGGCATGCTTCTTGGTTATTTATCCTTGTGTAAAGGGTTTATTACGGCTTATTTTCGCTGGCTATAAACCTTGTGTCGGCGGTGCTACGCCAAGTTTAGCCCCAGAGTGAGGGAGGTATTATGAGTGTATTTTCGCGTTTTAGTGACATTATCAGTGCCAACATTAGCGCTTTGTTAGACAAAGCCGAAGACCCACAAAAAATGATCCGTCTTATCATTCAAGAAATGGAAGATACCCTGGTGGAAGTTCGTACCCAGATGGCCAAGAGCTTAGCGGACAAGCGCGAGTTAACCAGAGTCAAAGATCAACGTACGCAACAGCTTGAAGATTGGCAAAACAAAGTGCGTTTAGCTCTGAGTAAAGACAGAGATGATTTGGCACGCGCGGCTATCATCGAGAAGAATAAACTGGCCAAAGTCGTGGAAGCGATGGCTCAAGATGAGCAAACCATTGATGACAATTTGGCTAAACTGAGCTCGGAAGTGGATAAATTGGAACAAAAAATTACCGAGACGCGGGCCAAGCAGCAAGCCTTGTTGATTCGAGAACAAGCGGCAACGTCGAGAAGTAAAGTTCAATCGCACATCAATCGCGTACAAGTGGCAAAATACGAAGCGCAGTTTGAACAATTGGCCCGTAAAATTGATCACTTAGAAGGGCAAGCCGATGTGGCGAGCAAGCCATCATCGGAGCTTGAACAAGCGTTTAATGATCTCGAAGCGCAAGATGAGATCGAACAAGAGTTGGCGGCAATGAAAGCACAAATTGAAGCGCAAAAAGCAAACTCGATTAAGGAGTAACTATGTCATTCATGTTTTTGAGTGTGCCATTGGCATTGTTTTGTCTTATTGTCGCCCCTTTGTGGTTGGTACTGCACTACCGAACTAAGCGCCGTAACGCCAATGGGCTCAGTCAACAAGAAGCGGCAAAACTCGAGCGTTTGACGTTACAAGCTCATAAACTG
Source organism: Vibrio sp. HB236076 (assembly GCF_040957575.1). Lineage (NCBI taxonomy): Bacteria > Pseudomonadati > Pseudomonadota > Gammaproteobacteria > Vibrionales > Vibrionaceae > Vibrio > Vibrio sp. HB236076. Next base: position 1,826,221 of record NZ_CP162601.1, on the reverse strand, counting down.
CAGCAGCGAGTCGATGTGCTAGAGCGTATTCTCGATGCCTCATCACCGGATTGGAGGCAGTATGATCAAGGATAATAGTTTAGCGCGCGATCCTGAGCGCGCGGTGTTCAGTGGCGTGTGTGCTGGAGTGGCACGCTATCTCGAAGTCGAGGTATGGCTGGTTAGAGTGTGTGTGATAAGTGTGTCGCTGCTCGGTGGAGCCATGTTGACACTACTCGCTTATTTAGCCATGAGCTTTTTATTGGAAAAAAGACGTGATCCCAAAGTCGATAAGCTCAAGCAGCACACGTGGCAAGAGGGAGTGAGTGTCAGTCAACGACTTGCCGATGTTGAGCGCAACCTGCAAAACATTGAGCAAAAAGTGGTTAAGGTTGAAGCTTATGTGACATCCTCACAATATTCCGTCGACCAAGCGTTTCGTCAGTTGTAAGCGATTATCAAATAATGGAGTCATCATGACAAAAGAATGTGCTTGGTCATTGCATCACCCACTAGAACGCGATTATCACGATAGTGAGTGGGGGGTACCCGTGTACGATGATCGTATCTTATTTGAGTTTATTACCCTAGAGGGGGCACAAGCTGGATTGAGTTGGCTCACCGTGCTCAAGCGCCGTGATGCGTACCGGCAAGCCTTTGTTGATTATCAATTAGAGCAGATTGTTGACTTTGATGAGCAAGACATTGAACGTATTATGACCGACTATGACGTGATTAAACATCGCAAAAAATTACAATCGGTGGTAAGTAATGCCCAAGCTGCTCTCACATTACAGCGAGAGTGGGGCAGTCTGTCCCATGCGTTGTGGCAATTTGTCGATCATCAACCGATCGTCAACCATTGGACAACAGCCTGCCAAGTTCCCACAGCCACTCCAGAATCCAAAGCCATGAGTGTCTTTTTGAAAAAGGCCGGTTTTCGTTTTGTCGGAGAAACCATTTGTTACGCCTTTATGCAGGCAATGGGAATGGTGAATGATCACTTGGTGTCTTGCCCTTGCCGAAAAAAGTCATAATGGCAAACACCGGTTTTGATTTTTGATGAGGGGGCATTGAGTTGCCCCCTTTTGGTGTGAGGCTATTGAGCTAAGGTATTTTGATAGTGTTCAAAACCTTGTTCAAGGTCGGCGATTAAATCCGACACATCTTCCAGTCCGATGTGTAATCGGATCAGGGTACCGTCAAAGTTGGGGTTGGCCACTGTTCTCAAACTGGTGAAACTTTTTGGCTCATTGGCTAAGATCAAGCTCTCATATCCGCCCCAGGAGAACCCCATACTAAAGTGCTTGAGGTTGTCTAATAAGGCGGTGGTTGCTTTGCTATCACTGTGTTTGAGGATGAACGAGAACAAGCCATTGCCACCGGTAAAATCGCGTTTGAAAAATTCATGACCAGGGCACGATTCTAATGCGGGGTGGCGCACTTCAGCGACCAACGGATGCTGAGCCAACCACTGAGCGACCGCCAAGCTATTTTGGGCGTGCTGTTTTAAACGCAAATCTAACGTTCTTATGCCGCGCAGGCCCGTATAAGCGTCATCGGGTGAGACACATTGGCCCATTAAGTAGCTTTGTTCGCGCAACTGTGGCCACAGCGCTTCGCTGGCGACAGCCGTGCCGAGCATGACATCGGAGTGACCGACTATGTACTTCGTTGCTGCTTGAATCGAAATGTCAACCCCGTGCTCAAACGGTGAGAAATGCAAACCGCCAGACCAAGTGTTATCCAACATGACAATAATGTCGTGCTGGTGGGCAATGTGAGATAAGGTGGGGATGTCTTGCACTTCCATGGTGATTGAGCCGGGTGACTCCGTAAAGAGCAGTTTGGTATTGGGCTGAATGTAATCGACCAAATCGCTGCCCACCGTTGGTGGATAGTAAGTAGTTTCTACACCTAACTTCTTAAGCATGGTATTGCAAAAGTCACGCGTCGGTTCGTAACAGGTATCGACCATTAAAATGTGATCGCCCTGCTCGACAAAAGACAAGATGGCATTGGAAATGGCGGCTGTTCCACAAGGGTAAAGCGCACACCCGGCACCGCCTTCGAGCTCGGTCATCGCCTGCTGAAAAGCAAAATGGGTGTTGGTGCCTCGGCGTCCATAAAACAGGGTTTTTTCGCCGCGTTTTAAGGTGGCGGCGTTTTTCTCTGCGACGCTGTTAAACACCACAGTAGAAGCGCGTTGAATCGGTGGATTGACCACGCCTTGTGTCCATTGTTTGTCACGGCCTGCTTGGATAAGCTGTGTGGTTTTTTTTTCTGACATAATTATCCTTGTCGGCAATAAAGTGTTGAATTTAAATAATTAGAGGGATATTTTTCTAGGAAATCAGCCCAAGTGCCTACCAAGTTACAACAGTGGGTTGAATAAGTAAAAAATTCTTTCTAGAACACGAGAATACAGACTGCGTTGTTGCCAATGCTGCAAGTTGACTGACGCCGATGACGCTTGATAGCTTTGCTGTAATTGGCGTAAAGACTCGGTGAAATGCGCATCGTCGATTGCTAAGGTGAGTTCGAAATTAAGCCACAAACTGCGCATATCAATATTGACTGAGCCGACCAAACAAAAGTCTTCATCAATGATCACAGATTTAGTGTGTAATAAGCCACCGTCAAATTCATAGATAGTGATTCCCGCTTGCAAAAGCTCAGTGTAAAAAGCTCTTGATGCCCATTGCACCATTATTGAATCATTTTTCTTCGGGATAATAATACTGACATTAACACCACGCTGAGCCGTCATCTTGAGCGTTTCGAGTAAATCGGCGCTCGGCACAAAATAGGGGGTGGTGATACGCACGCTACGCTGAGCTTGGTGAATTGCCACAATCAACACTTGTGAGATCAAATGCTCTGGCATCCCAGGCCCTGAAGGGACCACTTGAATCGGGTTTGGCACCCCGGTGTCTTCAATGGAACATTGAGGTTTATTTGGCAGGCGACGTTCTCCGGTTTCGACTTCCCAGTCCCAGCAGTGTATGGCGGATAATACGTTCACCGTTGGGCCTTGGATACGGACCATAATATCAACCCAATGACCCACACCGCGGCCTTGTTTAAAATAAGCGGGATCAACCATATTCATTGAACCTGAATAGGCGGTGTTATCGTCAATGACGATGATCTTACGGTGCTGACGCAAATCTAAACGGCGGAAAAATGCTCGGAACAAATTTACATTTAACGCGGGTATGATACGAATATTGGCTCGTTTCATCATGGTAAGCCAATGGGAGTTAAAAAAGCGCCGACTGCCAGCAGAATCAAGTAGGATACGCACGCTCACGCCGCGCTTTGCCGCTTGAATTAACGCCGCGGATACCGAATCGACTAAGCCGCCTTGTTGCCAAATGTAAAATTCCATACGAATGGAGTGCTTGGCGTTCTCTATGTCTTTGATGATATTTGATAAGATGTGATTCGGCTCGGTTAACAGCTCTAACTGATTGCCACTAAGCGCAGGCAAGCCTAAACGGTTATTGCACAACTGATCGATTCGATAGATGTGACGACCGAGGGATTCTGGGGTGTGATCAATACAATCATGTAAACTATTAAACCAATTAGCAAAAGGGCCGAGCATTCTCTTTGCTCGCTCAGCACGTTTGCGTCCTAAGTTTAATTCGCCAAATAAAAAATAACTCAGTACACCAACAATCGGCAGAATATAAATGATCATTAACCAGGCGAGCGACACGCTCAAAGCTCGGCGTTTGAGTACGACTCGCAAGGTCACACCGGCCACCAACAGCCAATATAAGCCAATACCTGCCAATGTAAGGAAGTGATAAAATTTTTCCATAGAGACCTAAATAGTATCCTATAACAGACAAACATTTCGTTTGTTGCTTCCTTTCCCTTGGGTAAGCGTGACGTGCTGGAAAAGGGTCAATATGAGCTCATATTGCCTGAGTGTAAGCAGGCTGTGAAGTGGCGAAATAAAAAAGATCTCGTCAGAGCCGACGTCAAGACGGGGGGAAGCTCAGGTGAACGCTGACTTCATAACTCGATGTGCGTTTATGCTACTACTTTGATGTTTTACCAGTTAAACGAAGACAAACTGAACAAAAAAATAGCGGAAAGTCAACTTTTGCCTATAAAAGACAGAAAAATATACTAATAGCACTTTTCATTTTACGCTGAAACTGATTTACTTGCCACGATTTTAGGTTATGGCAGCAGTGAAGCGGCTGTAAATATTTTTGTACGCCCTTGAGCAGGGTGAGGAATGAGGTGGTAGCGCAAATTATGGCAAATGCATCGAGAGGCCAATTTTCGTCGAAAATGGGTTTTATAATGGCTGCAGCAGGCTCTGCGGTGGGATTGGGCAATGTGTGGGGATTTCCTACCAAAGCGGCCAGTAATGGCGGCGCAGCTTTTTTATTGATTTATTTGTTGATGGTGTTTTTACTTGCCTATCCTATGCTGGTGGCCGAATTAACCATTGGTCGTCACGGTCAATCTAACCCGGTTTCCTCGCTGCGCGCTCTGTTACCAAGAAAAAAGAAGGTGGCGGTATTACTGGGTTTAATCGCCATGTTGGTCGCCTCGCTATTGTTGAGCTTTTATTCCATTTTGGCCGGTTGGTTAGTCGGTTTTGCCGGTGCCCCTATTTTAGACGCGCTGCAGTATCATCAAGCCAGTACGTGGTTGACGGATTTTAGTAACAGTCGCAATGTGTTACTTACATTATTGTTTTCTGCATTAACCGTTTTAGTGGTTAAAAAAGGCGTTTCCGATGGCATTGAAAAATGGTCGACCCGTTTAATGCCAATGTTGTTTGTCCTATTTGCAATCATGATCGTCTATATCTTTACTCAAGAGGGGGCAATGGAAGGCTTAACGGCGTATTTGATACCCGATATTTCTCATCTGTCCCCTGCGCTGTTTGTCGATGCGATGGGGCAAGCGTTCTTTTCTCTCTCACTAGGAGTAACGACCATGATGGTCTACGGCTCTTACTTGAGTAAAGACATCAATATCCCGAGAACGGCAAAACAAGTTGCCCTTATTGATACCGGTGTCGCTTTTGCTGCTGGCTTGCTCATTCTGCCGGCCATGTATGTGGCGAAGCACAATGGCGTTGAGATTTTTGATCAGGCGGGTAACTTGATAAGTTCAGGTGGTTTGGTCTTCCAAGTCTTGCCCTCGATGTTTGATACCATGGGCAATGCCGGCGTTGTGCTTGGGGTGGGCTTCTTTATTTTAATGGTGATTGCGGCTTTGACCTCGTCGATCTCGCTTCTCGAAGTACCGGTGTCTTGTATTCATGATGAGTTTGGTGTGGACCGCGGTAAAGCCACCTGGATCATGGGGGCGGTTATCATGTTGTTGAGTGTCATTATTGCACTGAATTTTGAACATTTGTTTGGTTTAGTGGCGGACTTTACCACCGTGTACATGCAGCCCATTCTCGGCGCAATTTGGGCGATTTTTGCCGGTTGGGTTTGGCACCGTAATTCACTATTAAAAGAGCTTGCGCAAGGCTGTCCTGAAATCGAACAGTCACTGTTTTGGAAGATTTGGCCACACTATGTCCGATTTGTTTGCCCTGTTGCGATCATCGCTGTGTTTGTGTTTTCGATCCTATAGTGCCTTCATCAGCTTGGCACGTCATGAGCACATGAAGCTTATGGTGAAGTGACCATGAAAAAGCGTCCTGATTGGGCGCTTTTTTACTGGTGTGCTCAATCGCATCACGTATACTGTCCGGCAATTTCTCGGAGGCACAATGTTTGATTTGATTTTTCAACACCCGGACTTTGTGGTGATTAATAAACACCCAGAGATCTCGGTTCACAAGGACCAACAGGAACACGGGCTAGTGGAGACCGTCAGTGCGGTGCTTGGTTTGCCCAATTTGTACCTAGTACACCGACTCGACAAAATGACATCCGGCCTCCTTATTCTAGCCACCCAAGCTCAGGCAGCCGCTGAGCTAGCTCAGTGCTTTGCCAAGCGAGAAATCGACAAATTTTATCTGGCGATCAGTGCTCACAAGCCCAAAAAAAAGCAGGGCTTAATATGCGGTGATATGGAGAAAAGTCGTCGCTCAGCATGGAAGTTAATGAAAAGCCAACAAAATCCAGCGGTAACGCAGTTTTTCTCTTTGTCGTTAGAGCAAGGTCGGCGGGCATTTCTGTGCAAACCTTATACGGGTAAAACCCATCAAATTCGAGTGGCGTTAAAATCACTCTCTGCGCCAATTCTCGGTGATGGGATTTATACAGGGGCCACCGATAGTGATCGCGGTTACCTTCACGCTTATGCAATTTGCTTTGTCTATCAAGGTCAACGTTTTGAGTTTAGGTGCGATCCGCGCACACAAAGCCAGGGTGTGTACTGGCAATCTCCCACGTTAGAGCGCCATCTCAACCAAGGGGACTGGCAGAGCCCTTGGCTACTTAATTGGCCTACTTTACCAGGAAGACTGACAAGATGATAACTCTGAATATCTCCGCTCTACAAAGGCTAGAGCAGCACCTCATCGAGCAACTTGCTTTAAAACCCAATCAATTGACGCGGTTATTTCACGGCCGTGGTCGGTTTTACCTAGGGCTTGAACAGATCACTGTTGATTGGGTAAATCAAACCATGTTGGTACAGTTGTTTAAATGTTATGACGGGCCGAGCCTCGAGCGATTACAAAGCCGATTGAGAGCGATTAGCTTAACCCAAGAGTGGCAACAAGCGGGCGGTGAGCACATTGTTATTCAGCATCGTTATTTAGCGGATAATGACCTGGATGTGGTCGTTGGTGAATTGATTGAGCGCCAAATTGGCTACGAAAATGGCTTGGCATATCATTTAACCTTGGGAAAAAACCAAAATATGGGTTTGTTCCTTGATATGAAAGCAGGCCGTGAATGGGTAAAACAGCACAGTCATGGCAAAAAGGTACTCAATCTATTTGCTTATACGTGCGGCTTTTCGGTCGCCGCCGTCGCTGGTGGGGCGAGCTCCGTGGTCAATATAGACATGGCCAAGGGCGCGTTGGCGACCGGGCGAAAAAATCATCAGCTCAACCCAGACCACGACGCCAAAGTTCATTTCTTTGCCCACGACATTTTCCGCTCATGGGGCAAGATCAAAAAATATGGCCCTTATGACCTCATTGTCATTGACCCGCCGTCGTTTCAAAAAGGCAGCTTTGCATTGACCAAGGATTACCAAAAAATCCTCAGGCGCTTGGCCGATTTACAAACGGCCGATGGGCAGGTACTCGCTTGTGTTAATGCCCCAGATGTCGACAGTCACTTTTTAATTGACAGTATGGCGACTCATGCCCCGCAATTTCGCTTTATTGAACGCCTAGACAACCCAAGTGCTTTTGTCGATAGTAACCCTGAGTCGGCTTTGAAAGTCTTACACTTCGCCAGCCAAGTCTGATACCAATCTGACCACAAACACAATCAGACTGGTATCCGGTTATTGTGGACTGGTTTTGATAAAAGCAGCGCTGTGGCTTGAATTGGTCAATATCATCAGTTTGTTGGTCGTGGTGACATCAGCGCCTTTGTTGAGTAGGTTAAACAAGGCCTGTTCTTGCTGCATTTGATTGGGCGGACACAACATTTTGGTTGCCAGGGCCTGGTGGATTTGTAATTGGTTGTCCTCTAAGCTCAACTGGCCCGAGAATTGATTACATCCACTTCGTCCTTGGATGGCCAAGGTGTCCGTGATAGTAAACTGTGCATTGCGTGGGGTATCGGCAATTTCTTTGCCGTCGAGCAACATTAATCGCCAATCGTGTTGAATATCCTGGTTTTGCACCGTTAAACGCGTGTTATCGGGCTGTGAGCTGCACGCGCCAAGGAAAAGGGACAAAGCGAGAGCGCTTACCAAGGGAATAGACTTCATCATTTGACCTTTATCTATAATAGTGAAGAGATGCGTTAAGCTTAAATCAAACACCGCTGATCGCTTGTGAAGTTCAAGTGAATTTTCATCCATTATCCTGCTGGATGATTATTTTGATGTATAATTATTGTACAAAAATAAGGGTGGGGGTGGTTGTGCAACAGCTTGAATTTTTTTCTGTACCAAGTCCATGTGTGGGCGTTTGCCACTTGGATGAAAAAGGCTATTGTTTGGGGTGCATGCGAAAAAGGCAGGAGCGTTTCAACTGGTTGTCAATGACCCCTGCAGAGCAAAAAGCCGTATTGCGTTTGTGTCAGTTGCGCTATCGTCGGCGACAAGGCAATCGAGACCACACGAAAGCTCAACCCGAGCCCATTGACATCACTCATTCGCAAGACTCGCTTTTTTAACCCTTTTACCAATCCGATTAAGTATGTGGTCAACGATAGCGCAGAATTAAGCTTGAGAACAAGGCAACCTACTTGCTTGTAAATGAAATGAATTAAGTTATTGTTTTTAAATTTATTTTTATAACGATGTTATCGGGTTTTTTAACCAGTTAAGGTGACCCGCTATTTAGCTTGATTGGTATTAGACAAACCCGAATACGCAGTGAGCTGTGCTATGTGGTAGGCAATAAAGAAAACCCCAGCTGTTGGTAGCAGCTGGGGTTAAATATCACGATTTCGGGTGGTAAGTCCGGATCATGCAAAAGGTGTCTATTTGCCTTGGTAAGGGGCAATTAGATGCGGATGAAATCCATGTGCTCAACTTTTGGCTTAAACGCGTGACGTTGAACATCTTGTGGCTTCACTTTAACTTCTTCGTTGCCGATCACAAGAGTGATTGCTTCGTAGAACTCAGGCTTGTCCATTTGGTTGATGATGTCATCGTGGTTTAGTGAGATAGCGACTGGCGCTGCTTCACCACCGTAAACAACTGCTGGGAATTGGCCAGCGTGACGTAGGCGGCGGCTCGCACCTTTACCTAGTTCAGTACGTACTACTGCTTGAAATTTCATAGTTTTACTCTCAAATTAGTAAAAAATTAAATGATAAAAAGCAATGCGACCTTGCTTAATATACTGTTCGCTCATCACTTTTAACGATTGAGCGAGCGCGGATACTAACACCGCTCGCCGAGTTAAGCAAGGCTGGGATTAATAAACCTTAGCATTTTCAGTCATGATCTGATGATAATGAGTTGGCTTCTCAAATAATTTGTCTTTTACTTTCCAAAAGCGCCCTTTTTTAAACGCAATGACGAGACTCGGTGGTTGGAAGCGATGCGCATTGTTGACAATTTTTGACGCCGCAGTCTCGGTAAATGGACGGTGTCGGTCACAAAGATGGCGAGGGACAAACCAATCTAAAAAATGCTGTTTTTGCCCTTTAGTCGCTAAAGGCCAGAACTCGTGAACTTGGGTCGTATCACTAAAGTAGGTGACTTTGAGCTGTGGCTTACCTTGGGCGCTTTTTTCTGCTTTAATTTGCATGTCGATACATTCAAAAATTAAGGCGTCTTTGAGCTTTAGGGCATCGCGGAGTTTTTTGTCGGCATCGACCAACACCGCCTCACATTGATGACAGCGACGAGCCGCAATATCGTTATCAGCGCCACACTGATCGCAATATTTGGCCCGAAAACGATAACCACAGTGTTCACGTTCTAGTGTATCTGGCTCTTCAAAATAGCCCTGGCATTGCCGTCCATAATGTTCGAGTAAAAAGCCGTTGGCATCCAATTTCCCCCAAAAGTTATTATTAAAGCCACAGGCAGGGCAGGGGACGGTAACCATTTCGCTTTGTGAATCCGGTTTGGGATCGCCGACTTCAGGTTGATAGAGATCGTGTCGATTACCCGCGTATTCAAGTACCAAACAATCGCTCTTGCCCTCTGCCAGTCTTAATCCTCGACCGACGATCTGCTGATATAAGCTGACGGACTCAGTTGGTCTTAAAACGGCGATCAAATCGACATGGGGCGCATCAAAGCCGGTGGTTAAAACCGAGACATTAACTAAATATTTGATCTGCTTTTGTTTAAAAGAGCGAATTATCTCTGCGCGTTGTTCGGTGGGGGTGTCACCAATCACCAGCGCCGTTTGTTGAGCGGGTAGGTAATTGATTATTTCTTGAGCGTGGGTGACGGTGGCAGCAAAAATCATAACCCCTTGTCGAGATTGAGCGTATTCGATGACTTGGGCAATAATTTGCGGGGTGACACGCTGGTGAGCATCGATCACCGCGTTGACTTCACTTTCCTGAAAATGCCCATGTGCATTGGGTTTTAAGGTTGAAAAATCATAACTGAGCATCGCCATATCGAGGATGCGAGGCTGGGTAAGGTAGCCTTCATCCATTAAATAAGTAATGGGTAATTCGAAAATACAATCGCGAAAAAAGCACGCTTGTTGGTTTTTGACTTGTCCCCTTGTGTGGTATTGATAAATCCAGCCTTTGCCAAGGCGATAAGGGGTAGCGGTCAAACCGAGAATTTTCATCTTCGGATTGAGTTGGTTGAGATGCGCAATCACTTTTTGGTAGCTGCTGTCTTTGTCATCAGGTACGCGATGGCACTCATCAATGACCAGTAGAGAAAAGGCGTCCTGAAACAGGTCTAAGTTTCTGACCACGGATTGAACAGAAGCAAACACCACTTGAGCGGACGTTTCCTTGCGATCAAGACCGGCAGAAAAAATACTCGCCTCAACGCCATAACTTTCATATTTTTCGTGATTTTGTTGCACCAATTCTTTGACGTGCGCTAATACCAAGACTCTGCCCTTGGCAATTCGTGCTAATTCGGCAATGACTAAGCTCTTTCCGGCTCCGGTGGGTAGAACGAGTACGGATGGCGTTTGGTAGCGACGGAAATAGTCAATCACAGCGCGAACGGCGTCCGCTTGGTATGGCCGCAATGAAAACATGTTCCCCCTCTATTATTTCATTAAAAGCGCACTATAATAGCGCACTTAAATCAAATGAGGTAAGCATGAGACTAGATAAATTTTTGTGTAATGCATTGGGCGCGACTCGCAAAGAAGCGGGCAAAATCATTAAATCTGGCGAAGTGACAATTGATGGGGTCACGACCAAAAGCGCGGCGGTAAAAGTTGATGATAGTCAGAGTGTTGAATGGCAAGGCCGTCAATTAAGTGCCCATGGTTTGCGGTATATTATGCTGTTTAAACCCCAAGGTTTTGTCTGTTCTCATGAAGATGGCTTTAATCACACCGCCTTTGTTTTATTGGATGAAGTCAATGTGGAAAAATTGCACTTTGCCGGCCGTTTAGATGTTGATACCACAGGGTTAGTGTTACTGACTGACGATGGTCAATGGTCGCATCGCATCACCTCCCCTAAACATCACTGTGAAAAAACGTATCGAGTGTGGCTTGTCGACCCGATTGGTGAGGATTACCAGCAAAAACTGCTTGAGGGCATTGAGCTTCGCAACGAAAAAAGCGCCACTTTACCGGCGAAAATGGAGATTGTCGACCGAGAAGAGAACGAAGTTTTGTTGACGATCAGTGAAGGCAAATACCATCAGGTAAAGCGAATGTTTGCAGCGCTTGGTAACAAAGTGGAACACCTGCATCGCGAGTCCGTGGGAAGTATTCAACTCGACCCAGAGCTAGAGCCGGGCGAATACCGTTACCTGACTGAAGAAGAAGTGGCGTCAGTACTGAGTCATTAACACAGAGTTCGCCCCCATGGCGGTTGGCGATCAAAAATACCCTTGCCTATTTGGAGAGTTTTATGGCCTCATCTGCTGGCGCCGCGATTGAGCGGCCCAAGGTCAATTTGTTGTTGTTTGTCATTCTCGGTGCCATCGGGGGATTGACCCCTCTGGCCATTGATCTTTACTTACCGGCCATGCCCGCGATTGCCACAGCATTAAATTCCACACCAGGGGCGGTGCAATTGACCTTAACCGCTTATGCTGCCGGGTTTGCGATTGGTCAGTTGATTCACGGCCCGTTAGCCGACAGTTATGGTCGTCGGCCTGTGTTGCTGTTGGGGATTGGTGCTTTTGCCTTGGCGGCCATGGCCAGTGCTCAAGTTGAACAGGTGGAGACCTTAACCTTTATTCGTACCTTGCAGGGCTTTGCGGGGGCGGCAGCGGCGGTGATTGTGCAAGCGGTGGTAAGAGACATGTTTGACCGCGAAGAGTTTTCACGTGCGATGTCATTTGTCACCTTGGTACTGACCATGGCCCCCTTGGTTGCCCCTTTATTAGGTGGTCACTTGGCCGATTGGTTTGGTTGGCGTGCAATATTTTGGTCGTTAGCGCTGTTTTCTCTACTCGTGATTGCGTTGGTGCTGTGGAAAATTCCAGAAACCCTGGCAGCCGAACATCGGCAACCTCTTAAACTGTCAGCGACGCTGAAAAATTACGCTTCTTTACTGCGCAATTCAACGGTGATGGGCTTGATTTTTGCCGGTGCGTTCTCGTTTGGCGGCATGTTCGTTTTTGTGACCGCAGGCTCTTTCGTTTATATTGAAATCTATCAGATACCGGCACAATACTTCGGGTATTTGTTTGGATTGAATATTCTTTCCATGATTGCGCTGACGATGGTCAACAGCCGTCTCGTTCGTCGCATGGGGTCACATGCCATGTTGCGCCTTGGTTTGACGTTACAATTAACCGCGGGGATTGGGCTCTTTTTTACCTGGCTATTGGATGGTGGTATCACGGCGGTTGTGGTTTTTGTCATGCTGTTCATCGGCACCATTTCCATGATTGGCAGTAACGCGATGGGATTGTTGCTCAGTGGCTATGGACACATGGCGGGAACCGCCTCTTCGTTAACGGGAACCTTGAGATTTGGTATGGGCTCTGTGATGAGTGCGGTCGTTGCCGCCTTACCTGGAGATAAAGCCTGGCCAATGTTATTTATTATGGCACTGTGTGCACTTTGTTCTGCATCGTGTTATTGGATTTTTGGGAGAAAAGCGTGAATCAATACGGTTACGACATACAAAACGTGGTCACTGAAGCCCTGACATCGATGGAAGCCGAGCATCAAAAAGGCCGTTTGGTCGATGCTCCGGTGGCCAACAATCATTTTCTATTGCGGTGGATGACCAAAAAAATCAAAGACAAACAGTTTCCTCGAAGTGTTCAACCGGATTTGATTCGCTGGCAAAAGATGGGGCGCTCTAAAGGCAATCAGGCACAGTTTCCACAACTCTTTGCCAATATTCGTGCCTTTTATCGCGAGATTTTGCCGGCTGAGGGGCAACCTGTTGTTGCGGTAACAGACAACCAAATAGAAGCATTTCTCGATGCAATGGAAGCACAGGATTGGGAAGTCAGCACCTCTGAGCCAGTTGTTAATCAAGGAAAAGTTCAGATTTTTACTGAAGGTCAAGACTCGTTGGTGTTGTGCGCTGATCAATGTTCTGACAATTTTGAACAAGAACAATTGATAAAACCAATGAGTTGGTTTGTGCGCGGTAATCATCAAGCGTTTATTTCAATGGCCTTTGAGCACGGTTTTTTAGTGCATAAAGTGACTGACTATAAATCCAACGTGAAATACCACGGAGAATATTTGATTTTCCCCAATAACTTAGGCGATAGATTGGCTGAAATTCCCTTTTCTTATCGCGCACAATAACAGAAGGTTTTCTGGCACTAAAACAGGCTAAGTCGTTAATGATAATAAAGTTTACTCACTTAAACGGCGATCATATCTTTAAGATTGATCACATTTAGTGTAGATTCTTATACTCAAACTGAGAAGTATATGGTTGATTGATGCTGTCATTAAAAAATATAAGCAAAGGCTATGTGGACGGGGATGAATTTCACCCTGTTTTACAAGGAGCACAATTGACTTTGGCTCGCGGCGAACAATTGGCATTGATGGGGGAGAGTGGGGCAGGAAAAAGCACCTTACTCAACCTTATTTCAGGCGTTGATATTGCCGACAGTGGCTTGATCGAATTTTCTGGCTTTTTGATGCACAGCGCCAGTGAAAAAGAGCGCACCGAATTTCGTCGTAACCACATTGGCCACGTTTTTCAACAGTTTAATCTACTGCCTACCCTGAACATTGCCGATAACATTCGTTTTAGTCGTCAACTGAAAGGGCTTGATGAAGACGCCGAACTATGGCGTCTTATTCTCTCGGCCCTTGATTTACTCTCATTAGTCAACCGTTATCCTGAAGAGCTTTCCGGTGGCCAGCAACAAAGAGCGGCGATTGCCAGAGCGCTTTACATGCAACCCAAGCTTATCTTGGCTGATGAGCCGACTGGGAGTTTAGATGAGCGCAATGCAGAAGCTGTGATGCGTTTATTGACCTCGTTATCCAAAGAGCTCGATGCCACTTTGTTAATTGTCACTCATAGTGAACAAGTTGCTCAACACACCTCGGGGAAAATTCGTTTACAAGGGGGACAATTGCATGTTGTGGCCAGTAGTTAAGGCGCTATTAGGTCATTATCGTCGACACCCTTTGCAAATGCTGCTGGTTCTATTGGGGTTGACCTTAGGCGTTTCTCTACTCGTCGGGGTGACAACCATTAACCAGCATGCTAAACAAAGTTACAGTTACAGCGGTAAAATTTTTACCAATCCTTTTCCCTACCGCATTCAAACCAAGCACGCTGCTTTTAAAGTACCGCAAGGTTTTTATATCCAGTTGCGCCAAGCCGGATTCACCCAATGTTACCCTTTTGATGTTAGGCGTTTTAGTGCGTCAAGTGGTATCAACGTCAATGTGATTGGTTTTGATCCTGTGGCAATGTTGGCCTTATACCCTAGTGGTTCGGAGCAAGCATTAAACAATCTTGAGCTGAGTGAGTTTCCTTACCCGGTGTTAGTTGGAAATGATTTGGCCGAAACACAAGGTTGGGTCAATGGTCAAATGGTTGTTATGCAAGATGGCAGTCAGATTGGACCGATCAAAATCGATCAAAACAAAGTGTTATCAGGCAGTAACATGCTGGCGGATATGCGGGTGTTACGTCAATTTCAAACCATTTCCGGTTTTTCTCGTATCGCTTGCCAAACTTTGTCTACCAGTCAAATGGCAGAGTTAAAGTCGTTTCTCCCCGATGGTTTAAAGGTGATTAAAAACAATCGTCAAGAATTGTCTTCTCTCACCAAAGCATTTCATATGAACCTCACCGCGATGGGGTTGTTGGCCTTTTTGGTGGGCTTGTTTATCTTTTATCAGGCGATGTCGATGACCTTTGTTCAACGTTTGCCCCTTATCGGCAACTTGAGACAATTAGGAGTCACAGGCAAACAGGTGGTACAAGCGATATTAATTGAGCTGACTCTGATGATAAGTTTTGCTTGGATTGCCGGTAATGGGTTGGGATTATTGCTGGCTAATCAGTTGATTTACAAAGTGGCAACCAGCTTAAACGATCTCTATGGCGCCAATGTGGGTCTAACCATTTCGATGAGTTGGTCCGCAGCGGCCTTTAGTTTATTGTTGACTTTTTCTGGTACCTTGGCGGCTTGTTTCTGGCCTTTAATCCGCTTGCACCGCAGTCAACCCATTCAACTGAGCATGCGCTTGTCGAGTTTGCGCTCATCGGGGCGAGAATTGTTTTGGCAAGCGTGGGCCGCGATCGTTTTTGCTTTGCTTGCTTGGATGATGCTCCTATTGCCAAAAAGCTTAGAGGCTGGTTTTTTAATCATTGTGTTTACTTTGTTAAGCGTGGCTTTGATGACGCCTTATCTACTCTGGAAGTGTTTTCGCGGTTTGGCGAAGTCTGTACCTTCCGTTGTTTGGCGTTGGTTTTTCTCCGATGCCGCTTCTAGCATGAGCTATCGCGGTATTGCATTAATGGCGTTTTTGTTAGCACTGGCCGCCAATATTGGCGTCGAGACCATGGTGGGTAGCTTTCGCGATACCACGGATAAATGGTTATCTCAGCGATTGGCGGCGGATTTGTACTTGTCACCTACCCACCAAAACACGACTAAGATCGAACAATGGCTACTCAAACAACCCCAAGTTGATCAGCTTAATTGGCGTTGGCAAACGGAGTTACACACCGCACGTGGACAACTTCAAGTGGTGAGCACTGGAGAGACGATTTCGGAATTTAATGCCTTGACCGTGAAATCATCGGTCAACAATTATTGGTATTTATTACATCACTCACGCAGTTTGATGGTCAGTGAATCGATGGCGTTAAAATACAATATTTCGCCAGGAGACCGGCTCGATCTCGTCTCACCGCTTGGCAGTGAATGGCTGGTGGTTGGGGTGTACTACGATTATGGCAACCCTTACAATCAATTGATGTTGTCACAGAGCAACTGGACAAATTATTTTGAGCGCGCTGGCAGTGTCAGTATTGGGGTGCAATTGTACAACCCCGAGCAAATTCATTCGGTTAAACAGGGGCTAGAGCAAACCTTTCATATCAACAGTGAAAATATCTATGACAGTGGTAGGTTGCACCAAAGGGCGATGGGATTGTTTGACCGCACCTTTTTTATTGCGGATGCCTTGTGCCACATTACATTGGTCATTGCTGTTATGGGCTTGTTCTTTGCCACTTTGTCAGGTGAAGTCGCTCGGCAAAGGCAAACGGCATTGTTGCGCTGCTTAGGAGTGACGGGAAAAGAGCTAATCATACTGGGTGGTGGTCAATTGGTGTTATTTGCTTTGATCAGTGCCTTGGTTGCTGTACCACTGGGTATTGGTATTTCGTACATGATTGTGGATATTTTATTACAGCATTCGTTCGGTTGGTCTATCGATTGGCAACTTTTGCCATGGCAATACGCAAAAACCATTGTCTGGGCAATGTGTGCCATGATGTTTGCAGGGGCATTACCAGTATGGCGTTTGATTCATAAAAGCGCCATCACAGCGTTGAGGAGAGCGGTATGAGTAAAAACGCACTGCTGTCCGTACCATTAAAATGGTTGGTGATCGGATTAGTCATTTGTTGGCTGGTGATTATTGTTGGTTACTTTACTCATTTGCGGCAAGAACAAAGACACAATCCGCAATTGCCAGAGCTCAGCGTTCGAGCCCCTGACCGGCCCGGTAATGCGCCTGAGGGGCTGACTTTACCAAACGACCTGGCCTTTCATCAAAGCAGTGCCAACGAGATCTGGCAAATGTACGCGGTGTTGAATGATAAACAGGGGCACAGCTATCGTTTCCAATGGCAATTTCTGCAAGTAAACCTGGCCACTCCAGCGCACACAGGTTGGCAAAATGAACAGCGTTACTACGCACAAGCGACGATGGTTTCTTTGCAAAAATCCTGGATGGCCAGTCGCATTGCGCGTGGTGGCTTTGGCCAAGCTGGGACCTCATCGAGGCCAATGAAATTGTGGATTGATGATTGGCAACTAAATACTTACCGCGACAGCAACGCCGCTAAGCTCAAGGTACGCGGTAGCGACTTTGCCGTGAATCTCGATATTGAACAACAAACGCCAGGTTGGCTTAAGTTCGGCCAAAATGGCTTATGGCGAATCAAAAGTAGACCAGATGCTTGGTTTTACAATCTTTCTGCGCCCAGAAATCAGATTTCTGGTGTCATCACGTTAGACGGTGTTCCAGTACCCGTGAGTGGGCGAGCTTGGGTTGATCACGTTTGGGGCTCGCAACTGTATCATTTGGCCGATCAAGATTGGCAGTGGTTGCGCTTGCGACTCGATGACGATCGCTACTTATCCGTTTGGCGTTATCACAATGATCAACAGCTACCGACGACGACCGCCAGTTTGGTCGATGCAGACGGAAATGTTGACTATTTGACGCCTAACGAAGTATCACTTGATCCCGTTGCAAGCGATGAGATAACCGAACACACTCATAAGTCGCTGAAATGGAAGTTGAGTATTCCCAAATACAGTATTTACCTTACAACTCAACCTGTGCAACTCGGTGATAAGGTAGCGGAGCAAAGTACTATGTGGCAAGGGCAAGTTTATGCCTATGGCACACAAGGCGGTTCGGGCTTTTTTCAAATCCTCTCCAAATAAGTCTGAAAAGTCAGCTTTGCTATACTGTCTACAGTTTCGTGAATTTAACCCACTTAATCTAAGTAATAAGTGAGTGATTCACGCGAAATAACCTAACGCAATGACGACGATAAAATCAATCAAACATGGATGACGTTTCGGTTTTTGCGAAAGGTTATATCTAAACAATCGATTTTTCCGAAACTCAATCAAGGGATACACTGAGCCCTTGTGTTATTTATGTCTCGTTACACTGATAAGGATCACTGGTAATGGATAAACTTCGTCAATTTTTTAAAATGGAATCCGCTGGCGGTATTCTATTGGTTCTGTCTGCCGTATTGGCTATGATCGTGGCCAACTCTCCTTTGGCCTCACTATACGATTCCTCTTTACATACCTATGTGTTCGGTTTGTCGATTTCTCACTGGATTAACGACGGTTTAATGGCAATCTTTTTCTTGTTGATTGGTTTAGAAGTCAAAAGAGAATTGATAGAAGGGGCATTAAAGTCAAAAGAAACCGCACTATTTCCCGCAATTGCCGCGATTGGCGGCATGTTAGCGCCAGCTCTGGTTTATGTCTTTTTTAACCAGCAAACCCCTGAAGCGATTCAAGGATGGGCGATTCCAGCGGCAACGGATATCGCATTTGCTCTCGGCGTGATGGCCATTTTGGGCAACCGCGTCCCTGTCGCACTCAAAGTGTTTTTGTTGGCATTGGCGATCATTGATGACCTAGGTGTGATCGTGATTATCGCGCTGTTTTACAGCAGCGACTTATCGACGTTGGCGTTAGCAATTGGCTTTGCTATGACCTTGTTGCTGTTCTACATGAATTACAAAAATGTCACCAAGTTAAGCGCTTACTTGGTCGTCGGCACAATTTTATGGTTGGCGGTGTTGAAATCTGGCGTGCACGCCACTCTGGCTGGGGTAGTGATTGGTTTTGCTATTCCATTAAAAGGCAAAGAAAAGCAATCTTCGCCACTGAAAACCTTAGAGCACGGATTAGAGAACTACGTCAACTTTGGTATTTTGCCTCTATTCGCCTTTGCCAATGCTGGTATCGCTCTTCAGGGGGTATCGTTTGATAACTTAGTGTCTATGGTACCGTTAGGGGTTGCATTAGGCTTGTTAGTGGGCAAACCACTGGGTATTTTCACTTTCAGTTTGTTATCCGTGAAGCTCGGCTGGGCTAAATTGCCAGAGGGAATCAACTTTAAACACATTTTTGCTGTGTCCGTGTTATGCGGTATTGGCTTTACTATGTCGATATTCATATCATCGCTGGCCTTTGGCGATGCCAATCGCGAGTTTGATACCTTAGCACGCCTGGGTATTTTGATTGGCTCTACCACATCGGCGCTAATTGGTTATGGGCTACTCAATGCCATTTTGCCCAAAGCGTCCACCCAAGCGATAAAATCCCAGCCTTAGCGAAAATAAAAAAAGCCCAGAGCAAGTAGGCTCTGGGCTGGATACAAACATAGGAGTTATAAGAAAAAGCAGCAACACGAACTGGAAAGCGTTTGACGGCTAAGAGAAACCTCTCCAGTTACTCGTTGTTACCTTACTTATGACTCTCCTTTCACAATGAAGTTCCCTTAAATTCCATTCTTTTTTCACTGTCTTTACTTTTGTATTTTTGTGTGATCTATACCTCGCTTTTTGGTCCGACCTGTTTTCAAAAGTGTGATGTTAACAATTTGTTATTTTTTTTGTTGGTGTTAATTTAACGGTGTAGAACAACACATCGTTGTAATGAAATCTTGTCAAATCGGACAGAGCTCTCAAACAGCGAGATAGATGACTAATACCATTGCCCTAAAAAACAGACAGTTTGCTCTATTTTAAAAAGTGAAAATTGCAGTCAATACAAAAAGTACAAGTAAACGAATCTATCGGCTTTTATGGCTTGTATTACAGGGTTTTCAACAAAGGGCTGGGGCAATGAATTTAAAAAGACTGAATCAGTGATATTCGGCACCCGACGTGAAATAGAAGGAATACATCATGAACTCTCTACGCAAAAAGTGGGTAAGTGATCCCGCGCTAACATGGTTTAAAAAAACGTTACCAGCTCTATCTACCACTGAACGAGAAGCAATGGAGGCGGGCAGTGTCTGGTGGGAAGGAGAGTTATTCAGTGGCCAACCAGACTTTAGCAAGTTACACAATTACCCCAAGCCGACACTAAGTGAAGAAGAAAAGCAGTTTATCGAAAATCAATTACCGACGTTGATGGATATGCTCGATGATCATCAGATCATTAAACACGACCGCAATTTACCAGAGGCGGTGTGGCAATACCTCAAACAAGAGCGATTCTTTTCACTCATCATACCAAAAGAATATGGGGGCAGAGCCTTCTCAGCACTGGCTAATTCGACGATAGTTTCCACTATTGCGACTAAGAGTATCAGTGCTGCGGTCACTGTGATGGTGCCAAACTCTTTAGGCCCAGGAGAATTGTTGACGCACTATGGCACAGAAGAGCAAAAAAATTATTGGCTACCTAGGCTGGCAGACGGTCAAGACATCCCGTGTTTTGCCTTAACTGGCCCCGAAGCGGGCTCCGATGCTGGAGGCATACTTGATAGCGGTGAAGTGTGTTATGGCACTTACCAAGGGAAAAAAACGCTAGGTATCAATCTCAACTGGAATAAACGCTACATCACGTTAGCCCCAGTGGCCACTGTACTAGGGTTGGCGTTTAAATTAAGTGATCCACAACACTTGCTTGGTGACAAAACATCGCTTGGCATCACCTGTGCTTTGATACCGACCTCTCATGACGGTGTTGAGATTGGTGAGCGTCACGACCCGCTCGGATTGGCATTCATGAATGGGCCGACACGAGGAGAAAATGTCTTCATCCCTATGGATTGGTTGATTGGGGGGCAAGAGTACGCGGGTAAGGGGTGGCGAATGTTGGTCGAGTGTCTTTCGGCAGGCCGTGGCATTTCACTGCCGGCGATTGGCGCAGCGATTGGTCACTTAACGACGCGTACCACGCCTGCATACGGCTATGTCCGTAAACAATTTGGCATGCCGATAGGTCAATTTGAAGGGGTTGAACAAGTGTTGGGGAAAATGGCGGGCTTGACCTACCTATTGGAAGCGACGCGAACATTCACCACAACGGCTTTAGATATGGGCGAAAAGCCTGGGATTGTCACAGCGATTGCCAAGTATCACATGACCGAAATTGGCCGAGAAATACTCAATGATGCTATGGATATTCACGCCGGTCGTGCGATCCAAGATGGACCAATGAACTACCTCGCCACCCATTATATTGGTATTCCAGTCGCCATCACGGTTGAAGGGGCCAATATTTTAACCCGTAACTTGATGATTTTTGGTCAAGGGGCGACCCGTTGCCACCCTTATGTTCTCAAAGAAATGGAAGCTGCAGCCAACCCAGATACAGAGCAAGCCAGTCAAGCCTTTGATCAATTATTATTTAAACATATAGGTCATGCGAGTAAGAATGCACTGTTGAGCTGTTTAAACGCGCTAACGGCTTCGCGTTTTGCCAAGGTTGAGTGCCGCGGTGAGGTGAAGCGATATTATCAACACATCAAGCGTTTGAGCCAAGCACTTAGCATTGCTGCCGACGTTTCTATGTTGACCCTAGGTGGTGACTTGAAGCGCAAAGAAGCCACATCAGCGCGCTTAGGTGATACCTTGAGTTATTTGTTTATGGCGACGGCGTGTTTGAAAAAATACCAAGATGAGGGCGCCTACGTTGAAGACCGGCCTTTGCTCGATTTTGCGGTCCAACATTGTTTACACAATGCCAGCCATGCCCTCAATGAAGCGTATCGGAATTTCCCGAAAAAAGGCACAGGCAAATTGCTTAAACACCTGACCTTCCCACTGGGCAATCATTGTAAAGCGCCCAGTGATGGATTAGTGAGTTGTATCGCGCGTTTGGTGTCCCAGCCGGGCGAACAACGCGATAGATTAACCCATTTGTGTTACGTCAACTTAAATGATCAAGGCGTTGGCTTAATGGAGCGCAGTTTTATCGCTTTAAAAGCCGTTGAGCCATTAGAGAAAAAATTGCATACCGCGATCAAACAAGGAGACATCCCCAACAAAATAAGCTTGGCAGAAAAGCTCGAACTCGCACTCAAACTTGGTGTGTTTAATGCCGATGAAGTGGAGGCGATTGAAAAGGCTGAGGCACTGCGGCAACAAGCGATTCAAGTGGATCATTTTAGTCATGACTTTAGTGAAATCAGAACCCATGGCAAACCAAAAAATCCAACCTTGAACGATGTGGCTTAGTTCCTAAAGGGTGTGGTCGTTGTGCCACACCCGTTTAAATTATCACCAACTTGTCTGCTTTACTTCCTTCAGAGATCCAACCACTTAGAAAAAAAGCTTTTTTTTTCATAAATAGGGTGAGATCTTATGATGAACCCCTTATCCTTATCAGGTTTATTAAAGGAAGTTGAATATGATCATCAAACCTAAAATTCGTGGATTTATCTGTACAACGACACACCCAGTAGGTTGTGCAGCCAATGTTAAAGAACAAATTGAGTATACGAAGTCTCAAGGGCCAATTGCCAATGCACCAAAACGCGTGTTGGTTGTCGGGGCGTCTAGTGGTTACGGTTTGTCTTCTCGTATCACAGCGGCTTTTGGTGGTGGTGCCTCAACCATCGGTGTTTTCTTCGAAAAAGAAGGAACAGAGAAAAAAACAGGTACGGCAGGTTTCTACAACGCGGCGGCATTTGAGCAATTTGCGCATCAAGAAGGCTTGTACGCGAAAAGTATTAATGGCGATGCGTTTTCTCATCAAGCTAAGCAAAAAGCCATTGAGTTAATTCAAGAAGACCTAGGTCAAATTGATTTAGTGGTCTACTCTTTGGCGTCACCGGTGAGAAAAATGCCTGAAACCGGCGAGCTCGTACGCTCCTCTCTTAAGCCGATTGGCGAAACCTACACCTCTACTGCTGTCGATACCAATAAAGATGTCATCATTGAAGCCAGTGTTGAGCCAGCAACAGAACAAGAGATTGCCGATACTGTAACCGTAATGGGTGGCCAAGATTGGGAACTGTGGATGGACGCGCTTGACCAAGCCGGTGTATTAGCACCTGGCTGTCGAACGGTTGCTTACAGCTACATCGGCACGGAGCTTACTTGGCCAATCTATTGGGATGGGGCATTAGGTAAAGCGAAAATGGACCTTGATCGTGCAGCCACAGCGCTCAATCAAAAATTGGCTGACAAACAGGGCAGTGCCAATGTTGCGGTACTGAAATCTGTCGTCACACAGGCGAGTTCAGCGATCCCAGTTATGCCTTTATACATCGCGATGGTGTTTAAGAAAATGCGTGAAGAAGGGGTACACGAAGGCTGTATCGAACAAATTAACCGTTTGTTTAACGCACGCATGTACAAAGAAGATGGCTCTGCACCCGAAGTGGATGAAGCGAATCGCTTGCGCCTTGATGATTGGGAGCTGCGTGATGACATTCAGCAACACTGCCAAGCTCTGTGGCCTCAAATTACGTCTGATAACCTAAAAGAGTTAACCGATTACGTTGAGTACAAAGAAGAGTTCTTGAAACTGTTTGGCTTTGGTGTTGACGGTGTCGATTATGAGGCAGACGTTAGCCCGGTCGTTGACGCTGACTTTGTTAACCTGTAAAGGGTTATCTCCATACATTAATGGCCTCATTTGAGGCCATTTTTTTATTCTGATAAACCATAATGTCATCGACTTAATACTGCCCTGATTACGCATTTTGTTAACCAGGGCAGTAGAGCAGTAGATATTAAGTAAGAATGACCAGTATAGTGCCAGCTAAGGTCATGAGAATATTGGCAATGGCATAGGTGCCGGCATAACCAAGGGCAGGAATGGCTGATTTAGCATAATCGTTAACAATGTCCATAGCGGGCGCGCAAGTCCTTGCTCCAATTACCGCGCCAAGCAATAAGGCGCGATTCATTTTAAGAATATGCGCACCGACTAAATAAGCCAACACCACTGGGATAACACTGATTAAAAACGCGACGGCAAAAATAGTCGGACCGACTTGCGCCAGGTGAGCAAACATTTTGCCACCGGCACTTAAACCGATACCCACCATAAAAACCATTAAACCAAGATCTTTTATGATGTTTAAAGCGCCCTGAGGGACATAGCCAAAAGTAGGGTGGTTAGCTCTTAAGAAGCCCAAAGTAATACCGGAAAGCAACAGTCCGACTGCATTGCCTAAGCTGAAAGAGACTTGACCAAAGGTCATGGTAATTAGACCCAGCAAAATACCCATAATGAAAAAACTGCAAAAAGCCAGCAAGTCGGCCATTTGACTGTGAATGGAGATAAAGCCGATTTTGCGTGCAAGACCATGTACGCGACTCTTTTCTCCACTGACTTGTAAAACATCGCCTTTCGCGAGAACAATATCGAGATCCATCGGCATTTCGATTTGTGCCCTTACGACTCGATTGAGAAAACAACCGTATTCAGATAAATTTAAGTCCGCTAAGCGCTTACCAACCATAGAGTCGCTTTTGACCACGATTTCTTCTTCGACAACGCGTAAGTCGAGTAGGTTGCGGTCAAACACTTCTTTACCGTTGCGAAAACGTGGGTCAAGACGAGCATGGCTATCGGGAAAACCCACCAAGGCAATTTCATCCCCTTCTTGCAAAATGGCATCGCCATCGGGTCGTGCCAGGATGCCATTGCGACGAATGCGTTCGATATAACACCCAGTTTGACGGTAAATACCTAATTCGCGGAGGTTTTTGCCATCGGTCCAATCAATCAATTCGGTCCCAACGCGGTAAGCGCGAATGATCGGCAAATACACTTTTCGTTGGCTACTTGAACCAAGGCCACGCTCTCGGGCAATTTGTTGTGCTGAGTCAGATAAATTTTGCTTTTGAAATTTGGGCAGCAGTTTGGCAAACACGATCATACTGATCAGACCGACCAAATAAGACATTGCGTAACCTACGGATAAGTTCTCCATCACGATATCAAAAGTCATATCACGAGGGATCTCTGATAGGCCTGAGTTGATGGCATCTTGTGCGCCAACCAAGACCGGAGTTGAGGTTAAGGCCCCCGCCATCATGCCCGCAGAAAGGCCAAAATCGATGTGCAAATACTGAGTGCAAACATAAGTAATGGCGATTGCTGTGACCAAAACCGTCATACTCAAAATAAGGTAGTGTTTGCCGTCGCGAAAGAAAATACCGAAAAAGTTAGGGCCCGCTTCAATCCCCACACAATAGATAAACAGCATAAAGCCGATGATCAGGGTCTCAGAGCTGAAAGAAAAACCGAGATGGCCCATAACCAGTGAGGTCATGAGAACGCCAATCGAATTTCCGAGTTGAAAGTTGCCAAAGCGAATTTTTCCAATTGAGAGGCCAATCGCCAGGACACAAAAAATGAGTAGGATGGGGTTTTCTTGTAGCAAAAGTACGACGTCTATGTTCACTGTAAGATTCTAATGTGGATGGGTAAAATAGGTTTGAAATCTGAATTAATTGTAGCTGAATTATCGCAATTGATAAGTGAATTTTTTGTCATAAAGCAAAATAGACAAAAAAAAAGCCCACCGACGGGTGGACTTTTTAAATGGTGTTTAATCGAATAAACCTAAATTCGCTTTAGCATAAGCTTCGAATTCATCACAACCACCGATGTGGTCTTGATCAATGAAAATTTGTGGCACAGTGTGAACGGGTTTACCAACGGTTTTTTCAAGATCTTGTTTGGTGATGCCTTCAGCCTGAATGTCGACATAGCGGTAGTTAAAATCATCGCGTTTTGCTTTCAGGGTTTCAGCGTGTTCTTTCGCACGAACACAATAAGGGCAAGCAGGACGGCCAAAAATGACTGCAAACATAGTTATCTCCTTCGAAATTATGTCGACACTATGCCTTATTCAACCGGGGAAATAAAGAGTGCAATACCTGTTAATTGCATAGACAGAATCTATTGGCGATGGTTTTACACTCCCAAAAACGTGAATTAGCTATTAGGGGCGAGTTTGTTGTAACGGGAGTCTTGCAGCGCCTCTTTGACACGTTTGAGATTGTTGCGAAATCCATTGCCGCGACGCAGTGTAAAACCAGTCGCTAGGACGTCGATAACGGTCATTTGTACAATGCGGCTGGCCATTGGCATGTAGACGTCGGTGTCTTCAGGTACGTCTAAGCGAATCGAGATGGAACTGGCGTGATCTAACGGCGACTCTTTCGCGGTAATGGCAATCACGGTCGCGCCGTTTTCTCGTGCTAGCAGTGCTAATTCTACCTGGCTTTTGGTTCTTCCGGTGTGGGAAATTAATACCACCACATCGTTTTCGGTGCAGTTAATACAACTCATACGTTGCATCACGACATCGTCAAAGTAGGTGATCGGAATATTAAAGCGCATAAATTTGTTTTGCGCGTCTTTGGCAACGGTTGACGAGGCACCCAAACCAAAAAATGAAATGCGCTTGGCCTGAGTTAACAAATCGACGGCGCGGTTGATTTGCGTTGGGTCGAGGGTGTTTTTTGCCACGTCAAGACAGGCCATCGTCGATTCAAAAATTTTCTGTGTGTAAGCGTCTGGACCGTCGTCCTCTTCGACATTGCGGTTGACATAAGGTGTGCCATTGGCAAGGCTCTGTGCGAGGTGGAGTTTAAAATCAGGAAACCCCTTGGTATCTAAACGGCGACAAAAGCGGTTGACGGTCGGTTCGCTGACATCAGCCATTTTTGCCAACGTAGCAATACTGGAATGGATGGCGGTTTGTGGTGAAGCCATGATCACTTCTGCGACTTTGCGTTCAGACTTACTGAAGTTGTCTAAATTTTTCTGAATTTTATCTAATGTATTCATAATGTGTGCGGTTCAGTAAAAAAGATGAGAGATACGCAGTACGGTTAAGTGAACACCACTTATACCACGACGAGTGACAATAAAGTTGCTTGATTATAAACTGATTTTAAGCAATGACGAAACGTATTCACCAGACAAAATTTGTAGAATTTGACTCGCCTCAAACAAAAAAGTGAATAAAAACGCAGATTTAATCAGCATGTGCTGGCATGAGCACACGCTGTGTTCCATTAGCTACTGGCCTTGGAATCAAGGATTGACTGTGCTTGTTCACGCAAGGGGGCGAGTAAAGCGCAAAAGGTATTGGCTAAGTTCACTTGTTCATCGAGAATCGCGCTAAGAATTTCATTGGTGGTCAGTGGGTTGGCCAGCACGACGCGAAATACGACAATATCTTGCCCTTGATAGCGTTCCAAGTTGAGCTGGGTTCTTGACACGAACGAGTTTCCGTTTTCGCGTTGGGCTTTTTGTATTTGTTTGGTTAACTCATTAAGAATACAGTTAATTTTCTCTTTTGTTGCGAAGTCGGCATGCTTCATTGCTCGTTGCAACACTTGCGGCGCGTAACGGTAGGTCAACAAACACAATTCAGGCTTCGAGGTAAGCTCAAAGTCACAATGAGCCTCAATCATTTCGGCAAAGCGACGCGCTTTTTCAATACTTTGATTGATTAAGAGTTCATAGCCGGGGCGACTGATAATGTGCATGGCGGCATAAAGTAGCATGGCAATGCCTGAGCGTGAACCTTCTAACGTATGGGCGCCTAGGTCTTTTGAACCATCGCGTAAAATGTATTGCGCGTGATGCTCAATCGACTGGGCCAGTTCCGGTGTTTTAAATAAGACCATGCCAGCGCCCATCGGGATGTACAACTGCTTGTGGGCATCGATGGTTATCGAGTCTGCGTGTTCAATGCCGTCAAGTAAATAGCGATATTGGTTGGACATTAACGTAGCCCCGCCCCATGCGGCATCGACGTGAAAATGACATTGGTATTGTTGACATAATGTGGCGATGTCATTGAGCGGATCGACCGTGCCGGTTTCTGTCGTTCCGGCAATACCGACAACGGCAAGGACTTTGATATTTTTGGCCTGGCAGTCTGCTAGGGTAATTTGTAAATCACTGAGTGACAATTTGTTGTTGTGATCGGTTTTTATCTTGATCAAATTACGTTGGCCAATCCCCAAGATGTCTGCGGCTTTGGCGAGTGAATAATGGCCGCGTTCAGAGACCAATATCGCCATGTCTTGATAACCATAATGGCGCAGTGCAGCGACGGCACCATCGCGTTCAATACCCTGAAATTGCTCACCATCAGCGGGAAATGCATTGTTTCTCGCAACCCAGAGGGCAGTGAGGTTGGCGACAGTGCCTCCAGAGCAAAAGACGCCCAGAGAGTGTTTGGCACTGTGAAGGAATGGCGTATAAAAATTCTCATCGCGTTGATAGGCAAGGCGATGTAACATGCCAATGACTTGCCGCTCAAGCGGAGTAAAAGCTTTCGAGGTCTCAATCTTGACGGTATTTTGATTAAGCGCAATCATGATTTTAGACAGCGGCATCAAAAAATAAGGCAACGCTGACGTCATATGACCGATGAATCGCGGCGATGCCGTGTGAACCGAATGTGCGACCAAGTTGTCGAGTAAATGCTGAGTATGATCAGAAACTAACTGGGCTTGCTCTGGGATCTGAGTCGAAGCGAAGTGCTTTTCAATCTCAACTAACGGCTTTTCATGAGCAACGATATGATCGTTGAGAAATTGGTCAAGGTTATTAGATAGACGACGCTCAATTTGCGTTAACGTCGATGTTTCCCCTTCTGGGACAGTGAAAATACGTACAAGACTGTCAAAATCCACTCGCACAGGTTTGTGTTCTGTCACCATAATTATCATTCTAATTGAGCTAATGGCGAAACAAAATAAACTAAAACGTCGCTCTTGTCTCGCGAAAATTACAACTTGTTGTTCACGCTAATCCTTGAGAAAGAGATATAAAGAACAACATCAATACTGGTACTAATACACTTAAAATAAAGCCACTGACAATCGCAATAGGAACGCAGCGCACCCCACCAGAGCTTTGTATGATAGGCAAAGTAAAGTCCATTGCGGTGGCCCCAGCATAGCCAATTACAGTAGAGGGGTAGCGATAAATAAACACCGGAATAATCAAAATCGCCGCCAACTCCCTGAGCAACTCTAAAATAAACGAGGCACCACCAAACACTGGTCCGTAAGCATCACCGATAAGAATACCCGAGAGTGAATACCAGCCAAAACCAGAGGCCATGGCCAAACTTTGAAACAAAGGCACATCGGTAAAGAGGGTCATCAGTACTCCAGCCAACATGGACGACAGGACAATAATTGCACTGAGCAGCATGCCCTGTTTATTGAGCAGTATCTGCTGGAGTGAAAGGCCGCTGTGCCTGAGATCGTAACCGATAAAAAACAGCAGAGCATAGAGGCAAAACTCACTGGCGCTATCAACAGCGTCAGTCGGCAAGTTCATGACAATACCAATGAGGCCGCCTAGCGCGACGACGCTGATGAGTTTTATCGAGCTCATTGCCATTTTAATCAGCGGGGGACGATAGCGCTTTTCTTCGAGAGTGACTGGCCAAAAGCGGTCAACGACAGGCAGAAAGGCCAAATTACACCCCCCGATAACCAAAAAGTAACCGAGGCTATAGGTCAACATGGCTGAGGTGTTCGCGGCAAGATTATCAACCGAAGTAATGCTGATCCCCATTAAAAACAAGATGACATAAATAAGCCATTGCGTGGCTTTACCGGCTCTTGCTCGCCATTTCGGATCCTTGAACGTGAGGAGGTAACCCACCACCAAAGGAATAAAGATAAACAACATGCTGGAATACATAAATCGGACTTCTTACTCGAATACAAGGGCAGTGGGGGAGATTATAGACCGCTACTTTTGAGCACCGCATCGAGCCGCTGCTCAAATTCACGCTCATTTAAGTTAGACAATTGGTACAGTATTTGGGCACCCGTGGTATCAAACTCAACCTGGTAGTCTTCCAGTCCGCTGTCGTCTTGACGTCGAAATAACAGCAAATAATAAGCAATACGCGCTATGTCTAGATAACTGACATGATTGGTATCGAGTTGCTGACCTTCATTTGAAGCTACATCGAGGTAATCTTGATCAAAGCCCCAACACGACAGTACGTTTTGGCTAAAATTACCACAGCGATGTTCAAACAAGGCCATTGCCAACTCCACCGCAAGGTAATTTCCGCGCGCTAAATACACATGGTATTCGCGAACCAAACTGTACAAACCAATATCGGCTAACAAACCGGTTAAAAACGCTTTCTCTTTGTTGAAATAATGGAAACGAGCCTTGTCCGAAGCTTGATATTGCTCGACGACTAATGCCATGGTCGCCCCGAGTTGTTTGGATGCTTTGGCACTTTGTTCTAACGTCTGTTGGCAGCATGGCTCAAATCGAGAAGACGTTTTTAATTGTTCGATGGCTTGCGCCGTAATGATGTCTCTAACGCGTAAGATACCCAGTCGATTGATCGCCACTCGCAGATCGTGACACTCAATACCGCGACGATTGAACATGACCGAATTGGCTATCCTGATCAAGGAGGCGGCAAGACTGGGTTCAGACATTAACAAAATACGGATCTGATCAACATCGACTTCTGGCTCTAAACACAATTGTTGAATCTGCAGTACGACATCAGGTAAAGGTGGCAAAGAGACATGACCTGCTGCAATGGCGAGATCAATCATTTCAGCAAACTCTTGCTTTAATGATTCTAAAATCCATTGTTTGTTGTCGGGACGCCAGTAAAACGAAAGGTGCTCCATGAAAACTCACTTATTAATGAATGACACGTAATTATGAAAAAAAGAAAACCCAGTCACCTAGATTATTAATTGTTACTTTGTTAAATAAATGTGAAGGAACTCAAGATAAATACATAAACTTTGTCACTTATTCTTTTATTAACCTGACATATGACGAATTATTTCTTAGAGTTAATTGGTAACAGCAATTAACTTGCTCTCATTCATCGTTATGCTCTTTTAAGGCAATTTACGTCCTTTTAACAGCCTGGCCGTCTTTTGAGTTAGTAGAGGAATAGTCTGTATGATCATTGAGTACTACCGAGATATATTAAATTCACATTCTATCGATGTCAAAGTGCATAGTTTTTTTGGTCTGATGAGTTTTATTCACGGTAAGATTCTCATTGCAATAGAAAAAAATGGCCAATTGTTTTTACAAACGAAAGGCTTGAGCCAGGATAAAATCAATGAATTTGGATTGAAGTCACACAACGAGTTTCACTGTTATTTAGATGAACTGTTTTTATTAGCAGAAGACTTTTCACAGCAGCCGACTCGCTATGTTGAAGTCATACAATTAATTATTGAACAGGCTAACCTACAACGAAGTGCAATAATTGAGCAAAAGTTACATGCCTTACCCAATCTAAATATTCATCTTGCCAGTTTGTTAAGAAAAATAGCCATCACGAACACAGAAGCTTTTTTTGAAATTGGCGCGGTGGATGCTTTTTATTTTTTAAAGAAAAAATTAGGCAAGGACTTATCGATAAGAATACTTTGGCGATTAGCCGGTGCCGAACTGGGAGTGCGTTGGGAAGTGTTGACGGACCAGCACAAGCAGCAACTACGGATGATGCTTGCAGAAAGAGAAGTAAGTCAGACCCTAGAGATCAACCAAAAGCCTATAATGGTAGAACCTACGTATACTCAACACCTGCGCAGCCTTTCGGAACATAAGCTGATCACTGCTTCGATGTCAGTCAAAAAAGTAAACCACAAAGGGAACTCGGACTCTAAAAAGCGTGATTTGGCTCAAAATGATAACGCACCAACAAACTGAGCTTTGATGGTGCGTTTGAAAGCGGATTTAAAGCAACGCTTCTAGGCCTGTACGATACACAGAATTAAAATTTAAAGCGGGTGGTAAACATCACCTGGTTGCCGTAAAAATCGTTAATTCTTGCTTCCGCACCGATGGAAAAGAGCTCGGTAGAGTGGAAGCGGGCATAAGCGCCACCAATGACGTGATTGTCATCATCGATATCGACATAGCCAACTTTACCGCCGACTTCAAGCTGTGGACCAAGCCATTGGCGCACACCAAGGTTGACTTCCATGCCCGTGTCGGTATCACTGCTCGATTCTTCTTCGACGACTCTCAACAGCATTTCACCGGTTAAATCTGCCCAATTGTTAATGGGCGAGTGAAAACCAAAACCAAAGGATGAGTCGAAATCATCTTCAAATTCAGAATCAAAGCGAGCGAGAAAATGCGCGTTGGGGTGAACGGATTTGCTTAGTGCGCCACCAAAAGTAACAGGACTAGCACCGATTCGAGCTTCGAAATAGTCGTAGCTGAAATTGCTCATCACCGTAGTGTCGTTGTAGTTGTTAGTCGCGGCCATCAAGGGGTGTGAGCCAAGCAATAGCGCTGCGGCGAAAAGAGTTTTACGCATCATTTGCTAAACCTTTGTCGAATTGTATCAATGTAAGATATCGCTAAGGATAAACTGTATTCAGTCAACTTTTCAACGAGATAGTTTTATAATTTGTTACCAAAGACAAAAAATAATACCGCCTGACTGTAACGCGGTGTGTTTTGCACTGTAATGAGTCATTTTTTGGTCAGAGTAAAGCGCCTGATATTGCGCTCGCTTTCTTGTTAACCACAGATAAGCTAGACTGAATCAAACTACTCAACAATTTTGATTATGAATAAATTACAAAAAATCGGTGCGGTGGGCGGGGTGTTAGCCCTGGTTGCCTGTTGGCCTGCTGTGGTTGGTAAAGTAGGTGAAGAAGCCCTGCGTCAAGGCGTGAAGACACTGCAAATGAACGGTGTGCAAACTCAGGTACTCGATTACCAAAGAGGCTACCTTTCATCGAAGATGGTCAGTCAGTTTACTGTCGTTGATCCCAAGCTTCTCGAGCAATTAACTCGCGATGGCTTACCTAAGCAATGGACAATCACCAGTGATATCTCTCATGGTCTGTTTGGCTTAACGTCACAATCTCACATTAGCGATCACCCTGATGTGCCGATCAGTTTAACCACTCATACTCAGTTAAATGGCAACACGCAATTTGAACTTGATATTGAGCAATGGAATTACCAAAACGATCTCAAAGGGGTGGCATTTTCGCTCCAGCCGAGTCAAATTAGCGGCTCATTAACCGTGCTAGGGGGGTTGACCTATCAAGCGAGTGTGCCATCAATTCAAATTGCATTTGCCAATGGCGATGCCCTCAAGCTCGATAATATCCAAGGACAAGGCGCTGGCAAACAAGCACATGGTTATTTTGTCGGTGAGCAATCTTGGTCGATAGAGAATAGCCAACTAACCGACATCACCAGTGAGGCTTTAGCTAAGATACAAAAGGCCAACTACCACATGGTGACTTCATTTGATGAAACGGAAGAAAAGTTGACCAGTGTTGCTGATCTGTCCATTGAGCACCTTGAAAGCTTGGGTATCGATCCGATTAATGCGCTTAAACTGCGCTTTGCCATTAACGACATCGACCGACAAGCATTGGACAAAACCCGTCAGCTTATCGACCGCTCTGGAGAAGTGACATCTGCTCAGCTTCAGCAGTTGCTTCCTGCTTTGGATCGATTATTTGCTCAGGGTTTTGAAATTGATTTACAAGCATTGAGTTTTGACGTTGCAGACGGTGAAGTGTCAGCAAAAGGCGTCATTACTATCCCGGCAAGTGAGGATCACATCACGAAAAATCCTTTTAATGTTTTGCAAGGTATGTCGGGGCAATTTGACAGTCATGTCACTGACGAAGTCGCCGAATCGTACCCAAGTCTACACCAAACTCTAGATGAGTTAGTGGTGATGGAAATGGTGACGGCGGACAAAGACCAATACCGTTTCAAAGCGGATCTTAAACAAGGGAAGTTAATCTTGTCGAACGGCAAAGAAATTCCATTATTAGCGATTTTAGTTCCTATGCTTGAATAGTGGGCAGTGGCGTGCTCAGTGAGTGAGAAAAAGGGGCCTGGTGGCCTCTTTTTGTTTTTCTAAATCGGCAAAACATGCTATTAATGTTGCACTTTGATTTCGACAACCTTGAGCAGGAGCAACTCGTATTATGGATACCAATGCAAACACCATTTTTAACTTCAGCGCCGGTCCAGCAGGATTGCCACACGATGTAATGGTGAAAGCACAAAGTGAATTGGTCAACTGGAATGGCTTAGGCACGTCTGTCATGGAAATTAGCCATCGCAGTAAAGAGTTTATTCAAGTGGCAAAAGAAGCCGAACAAGACTTGCGTGACTTACTTTCTATTCCTGACAACTACAAAGTCTTGTTTTGTCAAGGTGGTGCGCGTGCGCAATTTTCTGCCGTGCCATTGAACCTACTCGGTGATAAAGCGCAAGCCACCTACGTCGATGCCGGTTATTGGGCACACAGTGCCATTGAAGAAGCGAGTAAATACTGCCAAGTAGACGTGGTTGATGCCAAAACGACTCGAGATGGCAAAGTTGCAATCACACCAGCAAGTGAGTGGGCGGTGGATCAGCAATCGGCTTACGTTCACTTTTGTCCGAATGAAACCATTGATGGCGTCGAAATTAACGATTTACCGGTGACCGACAAGCCGATTGTTGCCGACTTGTCTTCGACGATTTTGTCTCGTCAAATCGACGTTTCAAAATACGGTGTTATTTATGCAGGTGCGCAAAAAAATATAGGTCCATCAGGTATTTGTATTGTCATTGTTCGCGATGATCTACTGGATCTTGCTCGCAATGTCGTGCCAAGTGTACTCAACTACGGTCTTGTCGCAGAGAAAGAGTCGATGTACAACACGCCACCAACGTTTGCGTGGTATTTGTCTGGTTTGGTGTTCAAATGGTTGAAAGAACAAGGTGGCATCGCTGCGATAGAAGAGATCAACCGACAAAAAGCTCAATTGCTTTATCAAGCGATCGACCAATCTGACTTTTATATCAATAACATTCACAGCGATAACCGCTCACGCATGAATGTGCCTTTCCAATTGGCAAAGCCTGAGCTTGATGCAACATTTCTAGAGCTTGCTGATAAGGCCGGTTTAAAGTCACTGAAAGGTCACCGTGCTGTAGGTGGTATGCGCGCTTCAATTTACAACGCGATGACACTAGAAGGCGTGCAAGCTCTGGTTGATTTTATGGCGAAATTTGAGCAGCAATACGCTTAATGTCAACGCATTCCGTCGCGAGTATTCAGGTTTGATAAAGGCGAAAAGCTTGAGGTGAGGATATAAATTGCGTATTTCACCCCTACGTTCAAGCTTTTCTGCTTTGATGACTGACTAGAAAAACAAGCCTATTGATGGCCTCGCTTCGATTTGCAAAGGTAAGTTAAAAAACGCTATAACTCAATGAGTTATAGCGTTTTTACTTTTAAGGACGTTTGTTCTTTACGAATGAATGTCTGTCAGTGTCACTAGAGTGACTGAATTAATTGAGCGTAACGGCCGTTTTGGCTAGCCAGTTCACTGTGACTGCCTTGCTCAATCACTTTACCGTTTTCGAGCAGTATTATGGTGTCCATCGACGGTAAATCAATCAACCTATGGGTGATAAAGACCACAGTCTTATTGGTAAAGTGCGTGTTTAGTAGTGACATAATGGATTGCTCAGTCTGCTTGTCGAGTCCTTCGGTGGGTTCATCGAGTAACATGATGGGCGCATCGTGAAGCAAAGCTCGCGCGATTCCAATACGTCTTTTTTCTCCGCCAGACAGTTGCCTACCACCATCCCCTAACCAGGTGTCGAGGCCTTGATTGTCGAGTAGGGTATCTAGACCGACCTGCTTTAGACATTGGGCAAACGTGTCGTCATCAGCGGTTGGCTTGGCAAGGAGCAAGTTATCACGCAAGGTGCCATTGAGGATATCGACGCGTTGACTGACCACGCTGATCATGTTGCGCAAATTTTCTTCAGACCAGCTTTTGAGTGGTTGACCCGCGAGATAAATGTCGCCTTGATCGACATCCCAGGAGCGGGTGAGTAGGTGCAGTAAGGTGGATTTACCTGACCCAGTCTGGCCGAGAATGGCATTGCGAGTACCTGGGGCAAAACGCAGCGACAAATCATTAATGACAGGTTCTGTGCCACCTGGATAGCGAAATTGAATCGTTCGAAATTCAATTTCCGCTTCATGCGGTGCCAGAATGATAGGGTCCTGCTCTGGAAAAGTCACCACTGGTGTCTGGTCGATGACTTCATTTAAACGGCGAGCCGACGTTAGGGTTTGGCCTAAAAACTGAAAGGCGCCGGCAATGGGCATTAAAATTTCAAAGCTGGCCATGGTGGCGAAAGCAAACATCGCGACGAATGGATCGGGTGCTTTGCCGTTAATACCATCAGCCGCTACCCAAACGACAAGCACTAAGGTCAAGCCATTAACTAATACCAATAAAGCCGATGCTAAACCAGTGAGGTAGGCGTGTTTTTTTTGATTGGCCAGTAACTTTTCTTGTTCGTTCAACATCCGTTGGCGGTAGATTGGCTCAGCGCCAAATAAGATTAATTCACTATAACCTTGTAGCCAATCAAGGGCTTTAATTCGCATTTGCGCTTTGTTGAGGGTTAACTCGGCCCCATTCGTTTTACCCAGTTTATAAAACAAAATCGGCCATGTGAGCAGCATGAAGGTGAGAATTGAACCGAGTATCAAGGCGAGTTGAAGATCAAAAAAAGACAATAACACCGTTAAAAATACGATGCCCAAGGCCCCGATCACCACAGGGCTTATTAAGCGCAAGTAAACGTGATCCATGGCATCGACGTCGGCGACTAAGCGGTTGAGGATATCGGCATCTCTTAAATTTGACACATTGCCAGGGACGAGGGGAGCGAGTTGTTTAAAAAAGTGAATGCGAAGATCAGAGAGTAGCTTAAAGGTTGCATTGTGACTGACAACTCGCTCAGCCCAACGGCCCGCGGTGCGAGCAATGGCTAAACCGCGCACCCCGCCACCGGGAAGAAAATAGTTAAAGGATTGACGAGCGATAGTAAGCCCAGCCACGGCTGCAGCTGAGATAAACCAACCCGATAACGTCAATAAACCAAGAGAAGCAATCAGCGTCAGTAACGCCAGTAACATACCCAGTGAAAGGCCGAACCAATGTTTTTTATACAGTTTGAGAAAAGGGAGCAGTTCACGCATCGAGATTCCCCTGTTGAGTGTGTTGCAAAGAAGCCAAGCTCGCTGCGAGCATGGATTTAAAGCGGCCGGTTTCGGTACTCAATTGCTGATAATTACCTTGTTGAACGATTTGCCCTTGGTCCATAACCAAAATCTGATCGACAGTCTGCAAATGCGACAATTGGTGTGTAACCATGAGTTGGGTCTTATCGCGTAAGTAAGGCGCCATGCCTTGTAACACCAAGCGCTCACTGTTGGCATCTAAGCTGGCGGTAGGCTCATCTAAAATCCAGAATTGGCCATGTTGTAACATCGCCCGAGCCAGTGCGATTCTCTGTGCTTGACCAACCGATAAACCGCCTGAGCGGTCGGAAATAGGGTAATCGAGCCCCAAGCGTTCGACAAAGTCATCCGCATTGGCGTCCTTCACAACAGCTCGAAGTCGTTGGTCATCGCTGAATGTTTGCCCAGACAAAGACAAATTATCTCGAATCGTGCCAGTCAGCAGAAGCGGATTTTGACCAATCCAGCTGATGTGCTGACGCCAACTGCTTTTATCTAGGGATTTGAGTTCCTGTCCATTGATAGTTAGGCTACCCTCATAAGGCATAAATCCTAATAAGGTGTTGACTAAACTGGTTTTACCCGCGCCACTTGGGCCAACGAGTGCGGTTGATGAACGATCGCTTAACGAAAAAGTCAAAGGGCCTGCTAAGGTGTCGCCTTCAGGGCTGTAAATGATCAAGTCTTTGGCTTCAATCGCAATGGTTGAATGATCGCGCAATGGTGTTTCTCCGCTTTGAAGACTCGATACTTCAATTTGCAAAAACTCAACCAAGCTTTCAGCGGCGCCAATGGCTTGTTGTTTCGCGTGATAATAAGTGCCTAAATCGCGCAGGGGCTGATAGAACTCCGGCGCTAAGATCAAGATAAACAGGCCGGCAAAGAGAGAGATTCCCGCCCCGTAGTAGCCAAAGTCAAGCTCGCCAATGTAGCTAAAACCGAAATAGACTGCGGTGATAGCGATAGAGACCGAGGTGAAAAATTCCAGTACCGCGGATGACAAGAAAGCAATACGCAGAATGTCCATCGTGCGCTCGCGAAATACCTCAGAGGCCGCACGCAAGTTTTCTGCTTCGCCTTCAACGCGATGAAATAAGCGCAAAGTCGTTAGAGACTGTAAGCGGTCGTAAAAGTGGCCTGATAAACGTTGCATGGCTTTGAAGTTTTTTCGGTTGGCATCCGCAGCTTTCATGCCAACTAATGCCATAAATAAAGGCACTAAAGGGGCCGTGATCAAGAAAATTAACCCCGCCGCCCAGTTGATAGGAAACACCACCGCAAGAATGACAAATGGGATCAGCACGGATAAAGACATTTGCGGCAAGTAGCGAGCAAAGAAATCGTGCATATTTTCGACTTGTTCAATTAATAAGGTTGCCCAAGCTCCAGCGGGTTTTCCTTTGATATAGGTTGGACCAAGCTGCTGTACCTTGTCCATAATTCGTTGCCGAATGACCACTCGGATCAATTCTCCGGCGCGAAACCCTGCGTATTCTTTGGCCCATGCGCAACCAGAACGAGCAATGACGGCGCCAATCATACCGAGAAAGTGAAAGACTAATTGTTGTTTATCAACTTGTTCAATGATGAGTTGATGAAGAAGGGAAGCGAGAAGCGCTGCTTGAGCGATAAGGAAAACACTTGAAAGCATACCTAAAGCAATCGAAATCACTAGCCAACGTTTGGCAATGTTACTTTGCTGCTTTAGCCAGGTATTCAAAGTACGAAGCTTTTTTCTATCCATCTTATTTTGTAATACGGCCATCGGTTGAAAGGGGCAGTCAGTATACAAAAGAAAACCCAGCGGGCATACCACTGGGTTAAGAAGAAGAGCAACAAAATTGCAAACTTACTTGTCGTTTAGCGCGTCCAAAAAGCGTTCTGCGTCTAATGCTGCCATACAGCCAGTGCCGGCGGAGGTAATCGCTTGACGATAGTTATGATCCATCACATCGCCAGCGGCAAAGATACCTGGAACACTGGTTTGCGTGGCATTGCCATCTAAGCCCGATTGAACTTTAATGTAGCCGTTTTCCATGTCTAACTGGCCGGCAAAGAGTTCGGTATTGGGTTGGTGACCAATGGCAATAAAGGCGCCCATCACCGCAAGCTCTTCGCTTGTCTCTGACTGAGTATCTTTGATTCTGACGCCGGTCACGCCCATTTCATCGCCGAGCACTTCTTCGAGCTGACGGTTGGTATGGAGAACAATATTGCCATTCTCGACTTTATCCATCATGCGGTCGATGAGGATTTTCTCTGCACGGAACGTGTCTCGGCGGTGAATGATATGCACTTCTGAGGCAATGTTAGCAAGGTAAAGAGCCTCTTCTACAGCGGTATTCCCCCCGCCGACAACAGCCACTTTCTGGTTGCGATAGAAGAAACCATCACAGGTTGCACAGGCGGATACGCCACGGCCTTTAAAGTTTTCCT
This sequence comes from Vibrio sp. HB236076, assembly GCF_040957575.1. NCBI lineage: Bacteria > Pseudomonadati > Pseudomonadota > Gammaproteobacteria > Vibrionales > Vibrionaceae > Vibrio > Vibrio sp. HB236076. Next base: position 1,786,806 of record NZ_CP162601.1, on the reverse strand, counting down.
CTGACTCTAAACCGAGGTATTTAGCCGAGGCGCCAGTGGAAATGATCAAAGCATCACACGTGTACTGACCGCTGTCGCCACTTAATTTGAAAGGGCGAGAAGAAAAATCAACACTGTGGATGTGATCAAATACAATCTCAGTGTCAAATTTTTCAGCGTGAGCTTGCATTCGTTCCATCAGACCTGGGCCGGTTAGGCCTTCTGGGTCGCCAGGCCAGTTTTCAACTTCCGTTGTTGTGGTCAATTGACCGCCTTGTTGCATACCTGTAACAAGCACGGGAGATAAGTTAGCACGGGCAGCGTACACAGCAGCGGTATAGCCCGCAGGACCTGAACCTAAAATTAGCAGGTGACAATGTTTTACTTCGCTCATTTGGGCTCCTAAAGCGGTAAGCGGATAGTTATTTTTTGATTGTATGAAAAATCATAGGTTTGGAAAAGTCTTGCACACCTAATTACGACAATAAATCGCGATAACCTATAGCAAATCACACTAATGAGTTTACACCTGGTCATCAACGTGTGCTGGTGAGTCGAGAAAACCGTCATAGACTTCAACCTGATAAGAAGTAAATTTACGGATGTTGATGACGCCGGTATCAAAGATCAAATACTGGCCTTTGATTCCTTGTAATACCCCTGTAACCACCGGATTTTTGTCAAAGTTATGAGAGACAATTTTGCTCGGGTGTTGTAACACCGGGTAGTGCAGCTCTGTCGTGCTGCTATTGAGTAGTTCGAACGCATCCTCGCCGTGCTCTTGTTGGATAGCACGTAATTCAGGTTGCACTTGAGCCAGTAAGTCAGTGGCGTATTGGTGAAGATCAAGTGGCTCACCGTCTTGTTTTAATAAAGTACGCCAATTGGTTTTGTCGGCGATGTGTTTGGCAATAGCAACCTCGATTAGGCCTGAGAGGTGGCGCGTCTTGGCTTTGATGATTGGCAAGCCTTGGGTGGCACCTTGATCGATCCAGCGAGTTGGAATTTGCGTGTGGCGAGTAATACCGACTTTAAGACTGGATGTATTGGATAAGTACACATAATGATCAACCATGCAGTGGGTTTGAGCCCATTCAGGTTCACGACAAGTCCCCTGGTCGTAATGACACGTTTCGGGCTTCATTATACACATATCACAACTGGCCAGCTTTTTCATACACACAAAGCAGTGACCTTGTGAATAGCTTTTTTTGGTTTTTTTACCGCAATTGGCACAAAAAATTTGCCCCGTGTATTTTAAAGTCAGAGGTTTACCCAGAAAGGGCGTCAGCTCGATTTGGCTGTCGCCGACCGGTAAGCAATACTCAAGAGTGGATGAGGCTTGGGCCGGCATTTTATTTAGTGTGCCTGAAGTAATTAACGACATGATAATGCTCAATAGGTGTTTTTATGGCGCAATACTATCAATATTTTCATCTTTCGATAAGGGCAATGCCGTTGAAGAAGGGCGAATCGGCTCTTTGGGACCTAAAAATTTGGGTTGGGTATGGATAATATACAAATCGAGAAATGCCTTGCTACGGGCGAGAATTTCGCGAATGCGCAGTGACCAACTCAGGCCTTCTTTATCGCCTTTGACGGCATAACAGTGGGCATCGATGTCATTCGCTTTGGCAATGAATAACGCTCTTTGGCAGTGAAAATTTTGTGAGATAATTAAGAAACGACGAGAATCAAACACTTTCTTTGCTCTGACAATCGAATCTAGGGTGCGAAACCCAGCGTAGTCAAGGTGAATATGTGAATCGTCGATACCCGCTTTGAGTAGATCGCGTTTCATGGTCCACGGCTCATTGTAAGAGCGATGGGCATTGTCGCCACTGAGTAAAAATTCTTCAATTTTCCCTGCCCGGTACAAGGCAATCGCCGATTGAATTCGCTCGTGGTAATAGACGTTCAAGGTACGACCTATGTATTTACTGGTGCCAAGCACCACGGCCACGTCATAGTGGGGAACTTGATCAATGTGATGATAGATACGCGCATTGGTCTGCCAACTGATCCAGCGGTCGATGAGAATGATGGTCAAGCAGACGACGAGTAATACACCGATCACACAATAGCAACAGCGAAGGAGAATACGGCGTACATCAGTCATAGGCAATCGATCATTAACAGCGAAAAAATCATTGTATCGTACTGATTTATAATAGGAAGGATTTGATAAAAAATTGACTTAACTTTTAATCAACACATTAGCATAGCGCTAATGTGTTGATGGTATTAAAACCCCATGATATTGCGATAAAATCTGGGGTTAGAAAGCCGTTCGTTTATAACGGCGGTATACTGGTTGCCAGAATTGATTGTCGATGGCGTGAATTAACGCATCGTCCGAAATGTTAGGGGCTACCCCTTGTTCAATGGCTTTTTTACCGACGGCAAAAGCAATTTTTTTAGAGACGGTGTGGATCTCTTCAAGTGGTGGCAACAAGGCCCCTTTGCCAAGGTTGGCCAAAGGCGAGCAAGTTGCTAAGGCACGGCTCGATTCCATCAACATCTCGTCGGTGACTTTCTTCGCCCCCGCGGCCAAAACGCCTAAACCGATGCCTGGGAAGATGTAACTGTTGTTACACTGCGCAATCGAGTAGGTCTTGCCATCGTGGACGACAGGGCTAAATGGGCTACCAGTGGCGACAAGTGCTTCGCCATTAGTCCAAGAAATAATATCACTTGGTGACGCTTCAACACGGCTGGTTGGGTTAGACAAAGGGAAAATAATCGGACGATCACAGTGACGATGCATTTCCTCAATGATCTCTTGGCTAAACAACCCAGGAGCACCAGATACACCAATTAAGATAGTTGGCTTGGCATTTTTCATCACATCGAGCAAAGAGAATGCGTTGTTTTCTTTTGGCCAATCTTGCGTATTGCTGAGCTTTTGTACCAAGCGCTGTTGGAAATCAAGCAGGTTAAGCATGCCTTCCTCTAGCAAGCCCCAGCGATCAACCATAAAGACTTGTGAACGCGCTTTTTCATCGCTGATCCCCTCAGAGACCATCTGTGCAATGATGGCTTCGGCAATACCACACCCAGCTGAGCCTGCACCTAAAAAGGTCACGCGCTGGTCAGAGAGTTTGCTGCCCGCCGCTTTACACGCTGCCAGTAATGAGCCGACAGTGACAGCTGCTGTGCCTTGAATATCATCGTTAAAACAACAATAGTCTTCTTTGTAGCGCTCTAGTAAGGGCATGGCGTTTTTCTGCGCAAAGTCTTCGAACTGAATCAAAGCCTCAGGCCAGCGACGTTTTACCGCCTGCATGAACTCTTCGACAAAGGCCTGGTATTCTGCACCGGTAATGCGCGGATGACGCCAGCCCATATACATAGGATCGGCCAATCGTTGTGGATTATTAGTCCCGACATCGAGCACAATCGGCAACGTATAGGCAGGGCTAATACCACCACATGCGGTATACAGCGACAGCTTACCGATTGGTATCCCCATACCGCCAATACCTTGGTCACCAAGGCCAAGAATGCGTTCGCCATCGGTTACAACGATGACTTTGACATTGTGGCTGGTTGCATTGTTGAGCAGGTCGTCAATGCGATCGCGATTTTCGTAAGAAATAAACAGGCCGCGACCACGTCGATAAATGTTTGAGAAGTTCTCACACGCCGCACCTACCGTAGGGGTGTAGATGATAGGCATCATTTCTGTGATGTGATTTTGCACTAAGCGATAGAACAAGGTTTCGTTTGTGTCTTGAATATTGCGCAAATAAATGTGCTTATCGATGTCACTTTCGAAACTTTTGTACTGCTGGTATGCGCGTTCAACTTGTTCTTGAATGGTTTCTGTCGCCTCAGGTAACAGACCTTCAAGGTTAAACTCTTTGCGTTCTTCTAGAGTGAATGCAGCGCCTTTGTTGAGCAAAGGGGTACTCATTAGAATGGGCCCAGCGTAAGTGATGTACAAAGGGCGTTTGTCATTGTTCATTTGATGCCTTAATTCTCGATCAGGATAAGGTTAAATTGACAAAATGATAACGGTTTGAGCAATGGGTTGTAAACTATTTCTCACGGATAGCTCATTTATATTGGTATTGTCGTTAAGCTTGGGTAGTGATGTTGATAACGTGTCGCGATGCCGTAAGGTAGGCGAGTAAAAAATCGACGATAACCCAGTTTACAAGCTGTTAATGACAACAAAAGATGCCAAGTTCAGGCTCAAACGTATCATGGACGACGATGCCTTTGGCGCAGACAAAGGCATCAATGGATATCATTAATCGACAATTAAATCATAATCCCGAGCGAGGATTTCAATGATTTCACTTTTGGGATCTGAGCTTAAAAGCAATGGCTGTCCGGTAATTTTTTCTGCGATGTCGCAATAGGTTTTCGACAAGTCCATAAAGGCACTCAACGGCAAAACGCTATCGCGAGCAAGTTGACTGCGCTCTGGCATACGAGATTTATTGAGCAAAATGTCGGGGTCTGGAAAGTAATTGAGTAAGAATTGACGAAAGCCTTCTTTGGAGTTTTCGATGATATCGCCACGTCGATAAGCTTCACCATCCCAAATTCGAGAAGAATCAGGTGTACCGACCTCATCCATGTAAATCAGTTTCTCTTGACCAGATGCGTCTTTTACGTAGCCAAATTCAAATTTGGTATCGACAAATAACTGATCAAGTTTAGCGAGTGATTGACTGATCAAATGAAAACCATCACTGAGCAGTTGTTCGTATAGGTCAATGTCAGCCGGTGAGGCAAAATTGAATGCCGCGTAATTGTCACTGATGTTTTGACGAGTGATATTGACATCGTCGGCTTCTTCGACGCCTGGAATACCAGTCAAAATCCCTTTTGTTGAGGGGGTGAAGAGCAATTCAGGCAAGGGTTTGTCTTTTTCAAGTCCGTCAGGCAATTCAATACCACAAAAGACGCGCTCGCCTTGTTGATAGGCTCGCCACATAGAGCCTGTAAGGTATTGGCGACAAATGGCCTCGATTTTAACTGGCTTGGCCTGTTGGACAATCCAAACAAATGGGTGAGGGATGTCGACAATGTGACTGTCGGCAAGGCCGTGTTGTTTGAAAAGCTTAAACCAGTGATTGGAAATGGCATTGAGGGCCGCGCCTTTACCAGGAACACCTTGCAGCCCTTCTTCACTGTGCCACAAACAATCGAACGCCGAAATGCGATCTGAGATAACCATTAGGGCTAGTGGCGTATCTGGGGCGATGTCATAGCCTTTTTCTTGAATGAGACGTTGACTGTCTTTTTCGGTGAGCCAATACACGGAGCGTACTTTACCACTGTGTACAGGGCGATCAGTTTTGATAGGCAGATCGTCATTAACGGCGAGAACCTGGTTGGCGAGACTCATGAAACATTTCCTACTTGTTAAGAACAGATGAAAAACGAAACCACGGCGCCATGATAACAAATCCCCTATTGGATGCCATAAAAAAAGCAAACGATTGCTTCAGTTGTGAGTATTTTATCCAGTCTGGTTAAATATCCTCCAAATCAATGGAGGGAGCGATAGAGGTCGTGCAGAAAAAACACCTGACAATGGTGTAAGGCACCTCGCTGTTGGAGTTGCTGTTTATCGTTTTCATTGAGGCGTTCGGAGACAACGATGGCACTGGCAGTGTGTGATTCAATGGCTTTAATTGCAACTTGAAATTCACTGTCATACTGTGACGGTGATAGGTGTACGACTCGATCACAACGGATCTGATGTTGAGCGAGTAACTTTGCCGCCGGTCGTGGGCATTGCGCAGTGAAAAATACCCATTGCTGATGGTGCGAAAGTTCGGCTAATTGGCAAACAAGTTGAACGTGGCAATGATTTTCGTGAGCCATTTCATACGAAACAGAAGGTGTTGTTGCAAAAGTCATAATGCTGTCTCCATTCACATACTGTATACCTATACAGTATTACTGTTTGATTCACTGTGCAAGTAAAAAATGACCAATTTGCACAAATAATCAACGCAAGTGGTCACATTGTGATCTGAAGCAAAACAAAGTGCAGTAAGCGAGGGTTGAGGTATGGGGAGATTGGGCTGAGCTTTCAGAACGGAAAGGCATGTTTCTGGCTAGAAGCTCGCCTCAAAGCCAGAACAAAAAAACGATCACTGTATAGGATTATCGCTAAAAAAGACCGAGATTAACGGTGAGATACCGATGTGCTTTTTAAGTGATGAGCTAAGGTTTTAACGGCTTGGTTGAGCTTTTGCATGTGCCGTTCACTGCCGCCACAGTCAGGGTGATGAATTTTGGCTAGGATTTTATAGCGGGCTTTTAATTGCTGCAGGGTTAGGGCATCTTGTTGATCAAAGCCCAATAGAGCATAGGCTTCTGACAGCGGGTGAGTTGAAGCTTGCGATTTCTGATGTTCGAGCTCCTTTTGCAACTCAGTAATCTTACTTTTCATCGCCAACAATAAGCGCTTTTGTTTGATGAGTTGTTGTTCGTGATCAGTTGTTGTGGTCGGCACTGAGGGGGCGGTGCGGCGCTGGCGTCTCACTCGCCAGAAAAGAAAAGCTAAAACCACAAACAAGGCAAAGCTGGCAAGGGGCAACCAAACCCCAAAAGACAATGGGGTTGCGATTGGGCGCGGGTTAGGAGCCGCAACAGGGGCGATCTGAGATTGAATTTCACTGTCGAGCTGGGCGGAACGCTGTTGATTGAATTTTTGTTCCAGCCACTGATTATACAATGGCTCGGCTTGTGGGTTGGAATCACTGGCAAGTCGATACAGTACTTCGGTCCAATCTAGGTCTATCAATGTCTTCGGGTCGACAACAGACAGCCATTGTCCGAGTTGAATTAACGCTTGTGTATTGCCGTCCAAGGCTTGTTGGAGTTGATAAAAGATCGCCTTTTGCCACTCTTGTTGACCTGCGTAATAGTGCCCGAGCAGTTGTTGGGCCTTAGCGTTGTGTTGTGCTGCCGCTTTTTCTAGCCAATAAATGGCTTCATCGTCATTGTTGAGCTTGAGTTGCTGCTCGCCTTTTAACAACCAAGCTTGGCTATCATCGGCACGGAGTTGACCAGGCAACAGGACTAAAAAAAAGACGAGTAACCACAAATAGGGCTGACACGCATCACGGTGAAAAGGCATATTTGATCAATGTTGTAGGCGTTCGATAACCCTATACTAGCACAGAGGTGAGAATCGATGCGACGGCACATCTCACGCAAAGGTTAACCCATTGATGCAAGAACTCGCCGATGGCTAGCTGTGAATGGATGTGCGATACATTTGAAATCAGGCAGGTGAGTCAGCCTGCCTGAAAAAACAGCATTGCGATTAATCGAGTGGCAAAATGTTAATTTCGACACGGCGGTTACAAGCACGTCCAGAAGAGGTCTCGTTAGTGCAAATTGGAAAGCGTTCGCCAAGGCCGCGAGCTACTGCGCGACCTGGTGCCACACCTTGTTGCAATAGGTATTGGCGCACTGACTCAGCTCGACGCTCAGAGAGCACTTGGTTGGTCGAATCGCTGCCGGTACTGTCGGTATAGCCTTCGATCACTAAACTGGTTTTTGGGTACTCGACCAAGATGGTGGCGACGCCAGCAAGGGTATTGCGGATGGAACTGTCGAGTTGGTATGAATTAGTTGCAAAGCCGATGCCATTTTGCATAATCAGGCTCAGCTGGTTATCGCCTTCGCGTTTGACTTGTACGCCAGAGTTGAGTAAAGACTCGCGCAGTTCTTTTTCTTGCTGGTCAAGGTAGTAGCCTGTGCCGCCACCAATCGCAGCGCCACTGGCCGCACCAATTAACGCACCTTTACCTCGGTCACTTTTTGATGACGACGCCACACCGACAACCGCTCCAGCGATAGCGCCAATAAAGGCGCCGGTCGTAGCTGAGTTGGTTTCACTTTCTCCAGTCGTGGCATTTTGTCTTTGTGTGGTACACGCTGACAGCGACAACACACAAGCTAAGCTGACGGCTAATGCTTTCATTATTTGTTCCTTTTAATTAGCGAGACTTAATCATTGATTATTAGTATAGATCAAGAATCGGTAAGTAAAATCAACGTTTTGTTAATTGCTGTTTTTGTTTTTCGCCATCGATGGGTCGGCTCACAGAAACTCGGCGACCTTTTTTTAACCCGACTTCATAATCTTCAGTTAGGTTTTTCATTGCTTCTTTCAATTGCTTTTTGAACGTCTCTCGGTCGATGTTTTTAAATTCTTTATCAATGTAATTATTGATCGAATTACTCGAGTCTTTGTCGGGGGCAATTTCGGGTAATTTCTCCAATGCACCTTCAATCCAACCGGAAACAAAGGAGTTCACCCGGCGAGTGACTTCACTGTTATGGGTACCTGAACCGGCAAAACTGTTGCGAAATTGTCCAGTTTGCTCATTCATTTCACGATAAATAATATCAAAAGCAAAAGCAGCAAAAATGGCTCGGTCGGCCTCGCCAATGAACTCACACCGCTTGAGCCCTTTGTGATTGAGCAATACAGCTTCAACGCCAAATTTGGTATTGATACCGCGAATAATTCGCAAGATAGATTGACCGATATTGGCCGGTAAAAGATGCGTCGACTGGGTTTTGCCCATTTTGATGAATTCAATATCATCGGCACTCAAGCCGTATTTGGCCATGAGGCTATGAGCCATTTTGATCGCACTTGCGGCTTCATTCACATTCGCCGAGTTTCCTAACTCGAGACATTTTGCAATTTTTTTGAGGGCTTTTTGTTTGTCCATCGTCTACCAAGTCATCAGGCGCTTTAAAAATAAGTCGCATATTCTATCGCGATAAGCACAAAAACAAAATCACCAATCTCCATTGCTGAGAGTTCAGTAGGGAAAATCGGGTTGATTTGTGTTGTCAGATCAGGCCGTGATCGGTAAACGTGCACGCCGCGAAGAAAAGGCGTTCACAATCTGATGAGCGCTAATTAGAGGCGATACGCGGTTGGTGTGCGTGCGACGAGATTGGTGTTAAGGGTTAAAAAGGCAGTAATAGAATCAGCGTAACGATTTGGTTTTCTATGACTGCCAAAGAGAAGCGAGGCTTATCAATTTAGTGGTTGGTTATATACCCAGTTGATTGAGCAGGTCATCGGCATCATCCGGTTGAGACGTTGAGTGTTTGGCTTGCTGTTTGCGCTGAGCTTGTTCGATGATGTCGTCTGGTGTTTGGTCTTCTTCAATGTCAAACTCTTCGAGCTGGATAAACTCGGTCTTGTCCATCGCCAATTCGAGATAAAAAATTTGATTGTTTTCTGTTGAGAAGGTGACTCTTCGCGCTTGTGGGCGATCCAAATTGGTGTCGACTTGTAGCACCACTTGTTTATTGATTGACAGCATTTTGGGTTGGTTTTGAGTAATGTTAGTTTGTAACTCTTTGCGCACTTTACTCGTGAAGTCACCCACTAATTGATTCATCAATTCACCCAATACATCACCTACTTCATCTGAGGTGTGTAAAATGGCTAACTCTTCTTCGGGCATCCCCATATGACGCATGTAATTGGTGTATATTTCGAGAGCCGATTTGGCGGTAAAATTGATCACAACCAACCCCGAAAAGCCCCCATCAAACAATACAAAACAACCAAAATCGGGTTTTAAGCTGGTTTTGGTGATTTTTTGCACCATCGCCGAGTAGGTCACCGGGGACTGGGTTGCTTCAGTCAAAACGGTTGAGACCGATTGACACAATTTGAGTAAAATATCCTCAGTGGTAATTATTTTATTTTTTTTCATGATAAAACTCGTAAAAGTGAACAAGGTTTACTGGCATTTAATGATGTCGTTAGGCAAAAGAAAAGCGTTATTTGATTTTTTGCCGGGATAATGTGTTTTGAACCCATTTTTAAATGTTGTAAAGTGATATAGAGCAAAAAACGAATAAATAGTTGTGTGGCTGTTTTTTTTATCAGTCACTTATAGGCAGGAAGCAAATGTTACCCCAATTAAACTCCGTTACTGGCATTGAACCGTTAACGCAAAACTATCTCGAGGCGTTGCAAAATGCCGGTTTTAGCGGCGATGTCGAAACCCAGTACGCCAGTCGTTTCTCGGTGGCTACAGACAACAGTGTTTATCAACAGTTACCGCAAGCGGTGCTGTTTCCCCGCCACCATCGCGACGTGGAAATCTTGACCTCGGTGGGCAATGACGAGCAATTTAAAACCTTGACCTTTTCGCCTCGTGGCGGGGGGACTGGCACCAACGGTCAATCTTTAACTCCGGGGATAGTGGTCGATCTCTCGCGCTACATGAACCAAATTATTGACATTAATCCAGAGCAAGGTTGGGTTAAAGTGCAAACGGGGGTTGTCAAAGACCAACTGAATGATGCGCTGCGACCTTATGGTTATTTCTTTTCTCCAGAGTTATCGACCAGTAACCGAGCGACAATAGGCGGTATGATCAATACCGATGCTTCGGGCCAGGGGTCGTTAAAGTACGGCAAAACATCGGATCACGTTTTATCGGTCAAAGCGGTGTTGGCCGATGGGTCGACTCTGGAAACGGATCATCGAACTCGCCAACTTGAAAATACCGATGACGATAATTATGCCGCGGTTGCTAAGCGTGTTACTGAGGCAATTTGCCGAGAGTTTCGGCCGCTTATCGAAGAAAAATTCCCCCCGTTGAATCGTTTTTTGACCGGTTATGATCTTAAAAATGCCCTTGATGTCGAACAAGATTGTTTTGACTTGACCCGAGTATTGTGTGGGTCAGAAGGAACGTTGGCGATCATTACCCAGGCGACATTGAATATCACGCCGATTCCCAAGGTGAGGACACTGGTCAATGTCAAATACAACTCTTTTGATGCAGCGCTTCGCAACGCGCCTTTCATGGTGCAAGCACAGGCGCTGTCGGTGGAAACCATCGACTCGAAAGTACTCAATCTCGCCAAGAGTGACATTGTTTGGCATTCGGTGTCGGAGTTGCTGGCAGACGTACCGGACCAAGAAATGCTGGGGATTAATATTGTTGAGTTTGCCGGCCAAGACCACGATGCGATACAAGCGCAAGTTGTTGCATTGACCACGCAACTCGATGACATGATGGCGGCCGAACAGGCGGGTATCATCGGTTATCAAGTGTGCCACGATTTAGCCAGTATCGGCCGCATTTACAACATGCGCAAAAAAGCCGTAGGGCTATTAGGCGCGGCGAAAGGCCGAGCGAAACCAGTGCCATTTACCGAAGATACTTGTGTACCACCGGAAAATCTGGCGGATTTTATCGTTGAGTTTCGTCAGTTGCTCGATCAGCATCAGCTCAATTATGGCATGTTTGGCCACGTAGACGCGGGGGTACTTCACGTGCGCCCTGCGCTTGATTTGTGCGATCCCGAGCAAGAATTATTGATGCAATCCATTTCTGACCAAGTGGTTGAGTTGGTCGCCAAATACGGCGGTTTAATGTGGGGAGAACACGGCAAAGGCTATCGCTCTGAATACGGACCGGCTTTTTTTGGCGACGAATTATTTGCTCAGTTGCGACGGGTTAAAGCGGCCTTTGATCCCGATAACAAAATGAACCCGGGTAAAATCTGTACGCCATTTGACTCTCATGCTGAGTTAGTGAAAGTCAGTGCCACCAAGCGCGGTTACTACGACCGACAAATCCCGATCGAAGTGAGAGAGAGCTACTCCGGGGCGATGGACTGCAATGGCAATGGATTGTGTTTTAATTACGATACGTCGTCACCTATGTGTCCATCGATGAAAGTGATGGCGGATCGTCGCCACTCACCCAAGGGCCGGGCGGGCTTAGTCAGGGAATGGTTGCGACAATTGGCGGAGCAGGGCATTGATATTCTCGATTTGGAACGCCAACTTTTAACCAACCAATGGTCAATGAAATCGCTGTTAGACCGAGTGCGAAATCGGATCAATCAACGTCATGAGTACGATTTTTCTCATGAGGTTTATGAGGCCATGAGCGGTTGCTTGGCCTGTAAAGCCTGTGCAACTCAATGTCCGATCAAAGTTGATGTGCCCAATTTTCGAGCGCGCTTTCTCAATGTGTATCACAGCCGCTATGCTCGGCCAGTTAAAGACCATTTAGTGGCCAATATCGAGCAGATGTTACCTTTCATGGCGCGTATGCCAAGCTTGGTCAACGGGATCCTCAAGCAAACAAGCACGCAAAAACTGATGGCCAAGTACATTGGCTATGTCGATGCGCCTTTGCTTTCGCGACCGACACTGAAGGTAAGGCTTAAAAAAAGCGCGGCACAAGAGTTTGATTTACTGCGCTTAAGTCAGCTCAGTGAAACGGCACGTGAGCAGCATGTGATTGTCGTCCAAGACCCGTTCACCAGTTATTACGAAGCGCAGTTGGTGGAAGATTTTGTCGAGTTGGCTGCCAAGCTGGGTAAAACGCCGATCGTGTTGCCTTTTAGCCCCAATGGCAAAGCACAGCACGTTAAAGGCTTTTTGAAGAAGTTCTCTACCACGGCGCAAAAAACCTCGCAGTTTTTACAGCAAGTTGCGCAATTGAACATTCCTATGGTGGGGGTCGATCCGGCGACGGTCTTGTGTTACCGAGACGAATACCAGCAAATATTGCAACAGCAACGCGGGGATTTCACGGTGTTATCGGTCCATGAGTGGTTGTATCCGCGTCTTGCGCAACTGCCGGTGCCAGCCTGCGCAAGCCAGCACCAAGACACGCCGTGGTATTTGTTCTCACACTGCACTGAAAAAACGCAATTGCCAAATGCCGAAAAAGAGTGGGGGCATATTTTCTCTCATTTTGGCGCCACTTTGCAACCCATCTCTGTGGGGTGCTGTGGTATGGCGGGAACCTTTGGTCATGAACAGGACAAATTGGCTTATTCAAAAGACATCTATCAATTGAGTTGGCAACCAAACTTAGCAACGTTAGATCCGACACGCTGTTTGGTGACAGGCTATTCGTGTCGCAGTCAAGTAAAACGCTTTGAGCAGGTGTCGGTACGACATCCATTACAAGCCTTATTGAGCTACTTGTGATGGCTTAAGAGCTTAGCCGTTTAACGTGCTCAGTTGTTGTGCCAACTGGGCCGTACTTTGGTTTTACCGCACAGCAACAAAGCTCGATATTGAGCCGTTTTTTATCGCTGATATCGAGCTTTTTATAGGTGGAAAGCGTTATTTGGTATTTAATACCGTTATTTTGTCAGGGAAGATAAAAACCATAAACGCCCTGACGGTTATTACATTAAAAAAGGAAAATTATGAAACGTCAGCAGTGGTTATTCTGTGCAGCATTAGCCTGCGCGAGTCCATACGCGTTGGCTGAAGAGCCAACCTATCAAGCCTTTGCCCCACAAAGTGAAGAGTCGTATTTGTATACCGGTGTGAGTGGCACTTTTATCGAATCGGATTTAGGCGATCACCAAAGGTTTAATCACTATATGATCGGCGCATTAGTGGGCTATCGCTTTAACGATAACTTGGCCTTGGATGTCCGAGGTTATAAATCGGCAAGCGAAGGCAGTGTCAGCGGTGAGAGTGCCGCTTTAGATCGCAGCCTCAGTGCGTTGGCAAAAGTGATTTTACCCGTGACGGAGAACGTTGAGGCTTATGCTCTTGGTGGTTATGCCCATTTGCGTGCCGAATACAATGGGGAGTACACCAGCGATAATGACTTCCAATATGGGGTGGGCTTGGCGGTCAAAAACGACACGCCGTTAGAAGCGCACTTTGAAGTCTTGAGGGTTTACGATCAAGATGACGTATCAATTTGGGGCGCCAATATCAACGTCATTTACAAGTTTTACTAAGCCAGCGCTTTGCTAACAAGGCCGCTTGGCAAGGTTGAATATGACAGCAACGGCTTAGTGTGAACTAAGCCGTTATTTTAGCAATGCCCAGAGCCTGCTTGATAAGCTTGGCCATAAAAAGGCACAAGGCGTTGTTCGCTTTATTTGCGTTGAGCGAGGAGAGTGACGTCAAGGAATGGAAATAAAACAAATGGCTAGCAGTTATGGATACGATCAGTTAGTATGCCTGCTCACATTTGTTGAGAGTGAAAAACGCTTGTCTCTTCCACAGTAGGGAAGATTAAAAAGCGTTGTCGAACATCGGCAATTTTACTGTCAATTACATAACTAACCTAGAGTGCATTGTGTTGCTTGGTATGCAACAACACTGTTAAGGATTCGTCATGCCAATTATTACTCTTCCTGACGGCAGTCAACGTTCGTTTGATAGCCCAGTTTCCGTTTTAGACGTTGCTCAATCTATTGGTCCCGGTCTAGCTAAAGCCACCATTGCCGGTCGTGTCGATGGCGTGCGAGTGGACGCGTCCGATGTCATCGAACAAGATGCAACATTGGAAATCATCACCAACAAAGATGAAACCGATGGTTTAGAAATTGTGCGTCACTCTTGCGCGCACTTGTTGGGGCACGCGTTAAAGCAGTTGTATCCAGACGCAAAAATGGCGATTGGACCAACGATCGATAGCGGCTTCTATTACGACATTGATCTTGAGCAGTCATTGACTCAAGAGGATTTGGAAACAATAGAAAAGCGGATGAAAGAGTTGGCGAAGACCAAGTATCAGGTCGTTAAGCACAAAGTCAGCTGGCAAGAAGCCCGCGATACCTTTGAGCAACGTGCTGAGCCGTATAAGATGGAAATCTTGGACCAAAACGTCGCCAAAGACGATCGCCCAGGCCTGTACCACCACGAAGAATACATTGATATGTGTCGTGGACCGCACGTACCGAATATGGGCTTTTGTCAGCACTTTAAATTGCTCAATATTGCCGGCGCTTATTGGCGCGGTGACAGCAATAACAAGATGTTACAGCGCATTTACGGTACTGCCTTCCACGACAAAAAAGCTTTAAAAGCCCATTTGACTCGCTTAGAAGAAGCGGCAAAACGCGACCACCGTAAAATTGGTAAGCAACTGGACTTGTTCCACATGCAGCAAGAAGCGCCGGGTATGGTCTTCTGGCACCACAACGGTTGGTCGATTTTCCGCGACCTTGAAATGTTTGTTCGCGATAAGCTGAATGAATATGGCTACCAAGAAGTCAAAGGCCCACTGATGATGGATCGCGTACTGTGGGAGCGTTCAGGGCACTGGGACAAATACGCCGATGCGATGTTTACCACGTCGTCAGAAAACCGCGAATACGCGATTAAGCCAATGAACTGTCCAGGTCATGTACAAATCTTCAATCAAGGCTTAAAATCTTACCGCGATTTACCGCTTCGTATGGCTGAATTTGGTTCTTGTCACCGCAATGAGCCATCGGGTGCCCTACACGGTATCATGCGCGTTCGTGGCTTTACTCAAGACGATGCGCATATTTTCTGTACTGAAGCGCAAATTCAAGAAGAAGTCACCAACTGCATTAAGATGGTTTACGATACGTACCAAACTTTTGGTTTCGACAATATCGTCGTCAAGCTGTCTACGCGTCCAGAACAGCGCGTTGGCTCAGATGAAATTTGGGACCAATCTGAGGCGGATTTGAAACGCGCCCTTGAGTCCATGGACATCGAGTACGAAATTCAAGAAGGTGAAGGGGCATTCTACGGCCCGAAAATTGAATTTACTTTGTACGATTGCTTAGATCGCGCGTGGCAATGTGGTACAGTACAGTTAGACTTCAACTTACCAAGTCGTCTCGGTGCAACTTATGTCGGTGAAAACAACGAACGTTTAGTTCCAGTAATGATTCACCGCGCAATTTTGGGATCACTGGAGCGTTTCATCGGTATTTTGATCGAAGAATACGCCGGTTTCTTCCCAACGTGGTTGTCACCTGAACAAGTGGTTATCATGAACATTACCGATAAACAGTCGGTTTATGCTCAAGAAGTCGCACAAAAATTACAAAAATGTGGAATTAGAGCCAAAGCGGACTTGAGAAATGAGAAGATAGGCTTTAAAATCCGCGAACATACTTTGAAGCGTGTTCCCTTTATGCTGGTCTGCGGCGATCAAGAAATGGACGCAGGTGAAATAGCAGTGCGTACACGCAAGGGCAAAGATCTCGGTAAATTCAAGGTTGATGACTTCATTAATTACATCAACGACGAGATCCGTAGCCGTAAGCTCAATCTGGAGGAATAAACTATTAAAGGCGGAAGACGTGGCCAACAGCCGGCCAAGCAAAACCAGCACCGTATGAACGGTGAAATTCGTGGCGTACGTGAAGTTCGTTTAACCGGTGCAGACGGCGAGTCTGTCGGTGTTGTATCGATTCAAGAAGCACTAGCGGCAGCTGAAGAAGCTGGTATGGATCTCGTCGAGATCAGCCCTAACGCCGAGCCACCGGTTTGTCGTGTGATGGACTATGGCAAGTTCCTCTTTGAAAAGAGTAAAGCTGCTAAAGAGCAGAAGAAAAAGCAAAAGCAGATTCAGGTTAAAGAAGTCAAATTCCGTCCTGGAACTGATATTGGAGACTATCAGGTAAAACTACGCAACCTGACCCGTTTCCTTGAAGAAGGCAACAAAGTGAAAGTAACAATTCGCTTCCGTGGCCGAGAAATGGCTCACCAAGACATTGGCGTTGACGTTTTGAATCGCTTGAAAGAAGATACCGCAGAACTTGCTGCAGTAGAGTCTTTCCCGACTCGAATCGAAGGTCGTCAAATGATCATGGTTCTAGCCCCCAAAAAGAAGTAATTAACGGCTTAACAAGTAATTAAGCTCTTTTACAGAGCTTAATTCGCCCTGATTACGTGTTATTAAACTACTACAATGCGGAGTTATTCATCATGCCTAAGATGAAAACCAACAAAGGTGCTGCTAAGCGTTTCAAGAAAACTGCTGGTGGTATTAAGTTCAAGCACGCGACTAAACGTCACATCCTGACTAAGCGTACTACTAAGAACAAGCGTCAACTACGTCCAAACTCAATCCTTCCAAAATGTGAAGTTGCGGGTGTTGTTCGTATGATGCCATACGCTTAATTCTTTTTAGTTTAATTTATCGTTTAGTTTAGGAGAAGCATAATGCCTCGCGTAAAACGTGGTGTACAAGCTCGTGCACGTCATAAGAAAGTTCTAAAACAAGCTAAAGGTTACTACGGTGCACGTTCACGTGTATATCGTGTAGCTTTCCAAGCAGTAACAAAAGCTGGTCAATACGCATACCGTGACCGTCGCAACAAGAAACGTCAATTCCGTCAACTTTGGATTGCACGTATCAATGCGGCATCTCGTCAAAACGGTCTATCTTACAGCCGTCTAATCAACGGTCTTAAGAAAGCGTCTATCGAAATCGATCGTAAGATCCTTGCCGATATCGCTGTATTTGACAAAGCTGCGTTCACTGTACTTGTTGAAAAAGCAAAAGCAGCACTTTAATTTTTAAAGTCAGCCTTATGAATTTAAAAGGAGAGCGCATGCTCTCCTTTTTTCGTTTCATACCCGTTGTCATTGTAGAGTGAGAGCATGAGTGAATAAGTATGATAATGGTTTAAGAGTGATCGCTGTCACTGAGGCGATGAAAGGGACGGTCGCCGCGTTTACTTGTTGGTTACTCCTTCATTTGGGCTATCAACAATTTCATCAGCAAATGAAAGTCATGATAGATGTCGTTCATTTGTTTTCTGCACGTGACATAACCGCTCTACTCAAAGCCCAAGTCGATAAAATTACCCCGAATAATTATCGCACTGTGATTTCTATTCTTGCCCTGTACGCCAGCATGCGATTTATTGAAGCCGGCGGGCTATGGTATTCAATGCGTTGGACCCAATGGTTTGCCATCGTCAGTGGTGCCATATACTTGCCCTTTGAAGTATTTGACTGGATAAAGCAACCGTCTTGGTGGATGACCTTGGTGATTGTTTTCAATAGCGCAGTCGTCATTTATGTGTATTTCACCACCCAACGACAAGCGAAAATGAGATTGGATGAAGAGCTTACTGGCCGTTATCGCTGATCTTTATACCCCGGTGCTCATTGCGTCATTACTGGTCGGGGTAGGTGCGATCGCCAATGCCCAACGCCCGCTGCTCATCGGCGTGTTGAAATCGCTATTGGTTTTATTGATTTGGGTCTATGGGTTAATGATTCTCGATACAGTACTAATGATTTGGCCGCGCTGGTCATTGGATTACAGCACTCATACTGCTTTGGCGTTGGCGCTGATTTGGGCCTTAGTGAAAGTGCGTAAAGCACATAAAAAATACTCAATTGCCAGTATGGTACTATATGGTCAAATCATGGTCGTGATGAACTACCACACGTGGCAAGACATTATTACTACCGCGTTGGCAATGACCGTTGCAATCCTTTTTGTTGAGTGGCGTTGGTTTTATCGCCGGTGCCAAATTCCATAAATCGCCAATGTGACTTTATGACCAATCCTGTGAGGTAAATTAGAACGGGCAGGACACCTTTTTGACCGTGATCACGATGTTGTAATGAGACACGCGTCACTAAGTTTAGGTGAACTTGCTGCTCCCTGAGAGCGAATTTCTCTTTTTGACGTCTCAACCTTGAACCCAATACGCTTTCATCGCTTCCTGACTTTGCCACACTTAAGCCAATTCACCACCAATGATGAGGCCGGTTATGGCAAATGCACTGACGCGTTGTACTGCTCTATTGTATGTTCTGCTCTTTGTTGTTACGGGCGCGAACAGTCAAACCGTGCGCAGCGATTTTGACCATGTCGACGAACAATGGACAGACCAAGAAGAGGCGTATCAACAACGACAAGATGACGCAGATAATGCCTTTTTTCACTGGTTGAACCATCAGCCTCCGGCTTATCAATTTGAGCTGACCATTACCTGTTGGTGTGATTATTCCGGACAGTATTTATTTGAGGTAGTAGACAACACGCCTTTGCCAACAGAAGACTATCCGTTGAAGGTACAAGCTCAGTGGGGGATTATTGAAGGGGTGTTCGACCGTATTCAAGAGGCAATGGATTGGCAATATCAGACCATTGAAGTCAGTTATCATCCACACTACTTCTACCCAACTCACCTCTATTTTTTTGATCAGCAATTTGATCAAATCACCTACCTGATTGCCAAGATCCGTTTGTTAAATACAGACTAGGCATTTAACCAACTTGGTGCTTTCGTGCACCAAGTTGGTGCTAAAAAGAAGGCGAAGAACTGACTTAATTAATTTCCTGACCATATGGTTAAGAAATACAAAGGGTTATTTACCGTGATCTTTTCTCATGAATTGGAACAGTTTGTGCTTATCTACCAATAAGTTATATAGGGAGATATTATGAAAGCTATCATTATTGGTGCCGGCATGGGTGGCATGTCTGCAGCAGCAGCGCTTAAACAGCAGGGCATTGAGTGTGAAATTTATGAAGCGGTGAAAGAAATTCGGCCGGTTGGCGCAGCGATTTCGGTGTGGTCAAATGGCGTAAAATGCATGCGTCACCTTGGTATGGGACACATCATGGATGAACTTGGTGGCCAAATGAACAGCATGGCGTATCGCTCAGGGTTAAACGCTGAAACCTTAACTGAGTTTAGTTTATTGCCGCTCATCGACCAAGTTCAAGAGCGCCATTATCCGGTAGCAAGGGCCGACTTACAGGCGTCGATGATCGATTGGTGGGGTAGAGACTTGGTGCAATTTGGCAAACGAGTCATTGATATCGAGCAAAAGGCACAATCGGTTGAAGTTACCTTCGACGATGGCAGCAGTGCCAATGGCGACTTTGTCATTGCGGCAGACGGTACTCATTCCGTGGTTCGTCCTTTTGTGCTGGGTCGACAAGTCGAACGCCGCTATGCCGGTTACGTCAATTGGAATGGCTTAGTTGAGCTAGATGAAAAGATTGCGCCAAAAGAGCAATGGACCACCTATGTCGCAGAGGGCAAACGCGTGTCCTTGATGCCTGTCGCCAATAATCGCTTTTATTTCTTTTTTGATGTGCCGTTACCCAAAGGCTTACCTCAAGATAGAAGTACGTTGAAAAAAGACTTAAATGAATACTTTGCCGATTGGTGTCAACCGGTTAAGCATTTAATCGACGCGTTGGATGCCGAGACTACCAACCGCGTTGAGATCCACGATATCGAACCGTTTGACACCTTGGTCAAAGGGCGAGTGGCGTTATTAGGTGATGCCGGGCACAGCACGACTCCTGATATTGGTCAAGGTGGCTGCGCGGCGATGGAAGATGCTGTGGCGCTCGGCCAAGCCTTTGCCGACAATGATTCAATTGAAGCGGCGCTGCAATCGTATCAAGCAGCTCGGGTTGAACGGGTAAAAGACCTCGTCTTAAAGGCGCGCAAACGCAGTCAGGTGACGCACGGTCAACCGATGGAAGACACCCTATCTTGGTATCAAGAGCTCGCGCAAGAAAGTGGCGAAAATATCATTGCCGGTTTGAAAAGTACCATTGTCTCTGGGCCATTGGGTTAATTAAGCTGGGCCTTATTGGGTTTCGGGGCGTAAAAATGCGGGTAAGAACGACGCCTTACCCGCATTGAGAGACGCTATGGTTTGGGCTGGTCATCAACAACGGACAGTTTGGCGCGAATAAACTGACTGTGATCAACATACAAGAGTTCGGCTGTCTTGCGGATCACGGCGTCTTCAAGCGGGTCGATATGCCCATCGGCATTGGCCACTTGCCACATACTTTCTATGACTTGATAACGTTGCTCGGCACTTAGCTCTCGTAACTGAGAGGTAAAATCAAACAGTGAAGCGGAATTGTCGACATGTTGGTTGGCTTGTACAAGCCAGTCGTCGACTTGCATTTCATCGGCACCGGTTAACTTTGTCAGCAAGGCTTTTTTGCTGAGTTGTTCTTGCTCACTGATGTCGTGATCAGCCCCAGCGACTTCGGTGAGTAGGCAGGCCATGGCTAACTCTGGCTGGGCTGCCGGAGCCGTGGGCTTGTCATCGAATAATGACTTCATTAACGAGGTTAAGGTACTGAGCATAACAAAGCTCCTTCATTACAAGATTTATCAAAGGGTATCACGTTCTACCTCGCTAGGTAAAAACTCAATCATCTCGCCAGACGATAATCGGATAGCGACCTTGGTTGGTCTGCCATCGCGATCGAATTTCACTTCACCAAGGGCACTGTGATTGACCAAGTGTTTGTCGGTTTGGTCGGTATGGCGCTTGTGAATTTGTAAACGCTTTCGCTTTGTCAACCAGTTCAGTGGAGAGTGAGGGCTGTAGAGGTATTTATCGGCCCATTCACAGACCGCTAATAAAGGGCGTGGAAAGGTGTTCTTGATGCCACTGCACGTAATTTGGTAGATGGTCGGTTTGGCTTTGCGAAAGCGCAATTTGATATCGTAGGCAAAAGAGTAGTGCACATCGCCAGAGAGAATGACGAAATTGGCTGGGGTTTGCGTATGAGTAAAAATGCTCAGTAAGGTGTTGGCACTGCCTGGGTGTGCCATCCAGTTTTCGGCATCAACGGCCAAGGGAAAACCAAGCCAAGTCACGGCTCTTTGTAACACTTCAATAAACTTAACCCCAAAGATGGGGGCCGCTGAGACCAAGATCACCGCTTTTTGGTCCACCAATTCTTGATGCATCTCGATAAGGGCTTCCCAGTCCATTAGGCCACTGGGTTTGTTCATTTTCGATTCTGAACGCCAACGCCGGGTACGCGTATCAAGAACCACCATCTTAGGTGTGCTATCGACGACATAATGCCAGGCTTCGAATTGTTCGACGGTTTTAATCGCCTCGAGGTGATGTTCTGGGCTCGAAGATTGGAAAAACTGGCACACACTGGTCTTAAAGTCGCTCGTAAACTGCTTGGGCGCATTTCCCCATCCTTGACAAAGCCAATAAGCCATCAAGCCATTATTGATAATTTGTCTGGCATCTGGGTGTTGATAAACGGCTTGTTCCCAACCAATGGTGAGATTCCAATCATCGGTAATGTCGTGATCATCGAAAATCATATAGCTAGGAACATGTGCCAGTAATGCCTGAATGTCACTGAGCCCCGCAATAAAGTCTTCGATATTACTGCGTTCGTGATGCCATTGTTTCAACGTCTCACCTGAAAGGGTTTTAGGTGGGTGTTGCCACGCGCTGGAAAATTGGTGCCACAAGTTAGGCGACCAGACCAACAAGTACATGGCAAAAAACTCACTAAAGGTCATTAGGTGGTTGGCACAGTTACCCGAGGTGAAAATGCTATCGCTCGACCAAGGCCACAAAACCTTCGAGCGAGTCACAGACTGTCGGGGCAGTAAAACGTCACGACCGTAATAGGTCTCTGGATGCTGGTACAACTGCTGACTGTTGGCGACCTTGAGATGACGAAAGTCTTCTTCGGGTAAGCCGAGTGCGTTAATCACGGCATGGATGGTTTGTAACGTTGGCCCTGCCACTTCATCGGCGTAGATCTGATCGCCGGTAAACATTAACACATCAGGCCGTTGTGTGGCGCAGACATCACGTTGCTGGCTAGCAAGATAGGCCAGGGCATCTTGGTTGTCGGTATGTGGGCAACGACATGATCCATGAATGACATGCTGAGCTCTTTCGGGGACGCGAAACTCAATCGCCCGTTGACCTTTAATCAATTCATCGTGTTGATAAAAAAGGTGAGGCAGCAGCGTGAATAAATCGCCTTCTTGAGTATTTAACTGGTAATACAAAGGCACATCGGTCGGCACCTCAAACTCAAAGTGAGCGAGGACGACCCAAGCCTGCTGGCCAATTTGGCATTGTTCAATATCTTGTAATGAGGCGCGATAAAGAGGCTGTTGATGACGGTCATAGACAATAAACTCGCCGCTTAAGGGTTCTCGGGTAACCAGCCAGAGAACCAGGCCCGTTTGGTCGCAGCGTCTGAGCAGGGGACCGGCAATGATTAAGGGCAGTGGACTGTACATAGGCCTCGTTTATTCTAATTGCTCCAACAAAGCCACAAATTCAGAGCTCGACATTTCGTGGCCACTTAACACTAAAGCCAGTAAAGCATGTTGCTTTTGTTGCATGCTACAGCGCTCGGTCAAAATTTGATAAATTCTTTCTTTTAACAGCTCGATCTCGTGTTCGACCAAACCTCGTCCTTCTTCATCGCCAGCGATGTCTTCGGGGGCATTATCAAAATGGAGGAATAAGAGTGAGCCGTCTTGTTCCACGTCAATCAATTGCTCAGGCAAATACACCTCGCCCGTCACGAGTTCATGGTGATTTTTAATCGATTCTTGAGCTAAAATTTTTTTTAATTCAGCGACTTTCACTTGTTTTCTTCATAGCGTTGGCCAGTCATCAGCGCTTGTCTACTCTGCGGCTCACAGCGGTAAAGTCTGATAAGTACAGCGAGTTAACGTGCTTTTAAGCCTAATTGGTTGAGGCAAAGATGAGCGTCATTGCCGTTTATTGGTATTGATAAACATTAGACTTACTCTGCCATAATTCCCAAGCCAAAGATAGCTGAAATCCACCGCTAATAACGGGATAAACCGTCGCCTATGTCATTGATTGCTCAGACGGTAAGCGATTATTGGCGTCAATTTGTCTCTAGCAATAGTCGAGACCGGTTTGCAAATTGTGGTATCATGGTCACAGTTATTTCTCTCACACACGATGGAATTGTTTTGTCAAAGAATCAAGACTCAACGCCCATGGCGACGACCAATGACGCCAATACTTTGTTTCATGCCCTCAATGATTGTTTGATCAAAGATCGCTTTCGCATCAAGCGCCGAATTCACGGTGCCAAAAAGATCGCCAATGCCGATTCGCGCCAAGCGGTATTTGACACCATAGCGCAAGATATCGCGGTATCGATGGCCAGTGTCGCCCTAAAAAAACAGCACACGCCAAGCATTGATTATCCAGAGTCGTTACCGGTTAGCCAAAAGCGCCATGAGATCATGGAGGCGATTGCAAAGCACCAAGTGGTGATTGTGGCAGGGGAAACCGGGTCGGGTAAAACTACTCAGTTGCCCAAAATGTGTTTAGAGCTCGGCCGAGGTCAGTTTGGTGTCATAGGCCATACTCAGCCACGCCGTTTGGCCGCTCGCTCAGTGGCCAACCGCATCGCGGAAGAAACCCAATCTCAACTCGGTGACAGCATTGGCTATAAAGTGCGTTTTAACGATCAGGTTAGCGAGCAAACACAAGTTAAGTTGATGACCGATGGGATTTTGCTGGCTGAAATTCAGCACGATCGCTATCTCAATCAATACGACACCATCATTATTGATGAAGCGCACGAACGCAGTTTAAACATTGACTTTATCCTCGGCTATTTAAAAGAGTTGTTGCCAAAGCGCCCCGATCTCAAAGTGATCATCACCTCGGCAACCATTGACCCAGAGCGCTTTTCAAAGCACTTCTCCAATGCGCCGATCATCGAAGTGTCAGGGCGAACTTTTCCGGTTGAAACCCGTTATCGCCCATTGGTGACCGATACTGATGAGCGGGATATCCACGAAGGGATTTACGCCGCCGTCGACGAATTGTGTGATGAGGGTTTGGGCGATATTTTGATCTTCTTATCCGGCGAACGAGACATTCGCGACGTTGCCGATGGGTTGAGCAAACGCAATTTAAAAGCGACCGAAATCGTGCCTTTGTACGCGAGATTATCCTCGAGTGAGCAAAATCGCATTTTCCAGCCACACAGTGGGCGTCGCATTGTACTGTCGACCAACGTCGCCGAAACCTCGTTGACCGTGCCTGGGATTAAATATGTCATCGACCCAGGTCTGGCGCGTATCAGTCGCTACAGTTATCGCACTAAAGTCCAGCGCTTGCCGATTGAAGCGATTTCCCAAGCCAGTGCCAACCAACGCAAGGGCCGCTGTGGTCGGGTAGAAGAAGGCATTTGTATCCGCCTCTATTCAGAAGAGGATTTTCTTTCGCGCCCTGAGTTTACCGACCCGGAAATTTTGCGCACTAATCTTGCCTCGGTGATTTTGCAAATGGCGGCACTGGGCCTTGGTGATATTCAGGCGTTCCCGTTTGTGGAAGCCCCCGATAAACGAAATATTCAAGACGGGATCCGCCTATTAGAAGAGCTTGGGGCTATCGAGGTATTACCCGGTAAAAAAACACAACCTAAGCTCACGGCGATGGGGCGTCAATTGGCGCGTTTGCCTATCGATCCTCGTTTGGCAAGAATGGTGATCGCCGCAGAGCAACAACAGTGTTTGCGCGAAGTGATGGTGATCGCGGCGGCTTTGTCGATCCAAGACCCACGTGAGCGACCCAGTGATAAACAACAAGCGTCCGATGAAAAACACCGCCGTTTTCAAGATGAAGATTCGGATTTCATCGCTTATCTCAATTTGTGGGATTACATCAGCGAGCAGCAAAAAGCGCTGAGTCACAATCAATTTCGCCGACTATGTCAGAAGGAATACCTTAACTTCTTACGCATTCGCGAGTGGCAAGATGTTTATATGCAACTGCATCAGGCGATGCGTGAGAACGGCGCCAAACTCAATGCTCAAGCGGCCGATTATCAAAGCGTTCACACTGCACTACTGGTTGGTTTGCTCAGTCACATCGGTTGTAAAGACAGTGAAAGTAACGACTATCAAGGGGCGAGAAATACCCGCTTTCACATTTTCCCCGCGTCGGCGCTGTTTAAAAAGCAGCCCAAGTGGATCATGACCGCTGAATTGGTCGAAACCTCGAAACTGTGGGGGCGTATCAGCGCCAAAATTCAGCCTGAATGGGTAGAGCCGTTGGCAAAACACCTCATTAAGCGCAGTTACAGTGAACCACATTGGTCGAAAAAGCGAGCGGCGGTGATGGCTTATGAGAAAGTCACTTTGTACGGCGTACCGATTGTGGCTAAACGTTTGGTCAATTACTCGGCCATCGATCCTGTTTTGTGTCGTGAGCTCTTTATTCGTTCGGCGCTTGTCGAAGGCGACTGGCATACCAAACACCGTTTTTTCAAATCCAACCAAGCGCTGTTGCAAGAAGTAGAAGAACTGGAGAAAAAGTCCCGTCGCCGCGATATTCTTATCGATGATGATGCCTTGTTTGATTTTTACGATCAGCGAGTTGGGGTCGATGTTGTCTCAGGCCGTCATTTTGATTCATGGTGGAAAAAAGCACAGCGCGACACGCCCGATCTGCTCGATTTCGAAAAAGAGATGTTGATTCAGGGAGACGCCAGTCACGTCACCGAATTGGATTATCCGAACTTTTGGTATCAAAATGGGCTTAAACTCAAACTCAGTTACCAATTTGAGCCCGGAGACGACAACGATGGCGTGACGGTGCACATCCCCTTGCCGATCCTCAATCAGGTTTCTGCCGAGGGCTTTGATTGGCAGATCCCTGGCCTTCGCCACGAGTTGGTGGTGGCGCTGATCAAGTCTTTGCCAAAAACGCTGCGCAAACACTTTGTGCCGGCGCCAAACTACGCCCAAGCCTTTTTGGCCAGAGTGACGCCGTTAGAAGCGCCGTTGCTCGATAGTTTGGAGAAAGAGTTGCGTCGAATCAGTGGCGTGACAATTCAGCGCGAAGATTGGCAATTGGCGCAACTGCCAGAGCATTTGACCATCACTTTTCGAGCCGTTGATCACCGGGGCAAGAAACTCAAAGAGCACACTGACTTATTTGCCCTCAAAGAAAGCCTGAAAGAACAAGTTCAGCAAACCTTGTCTAATGTGGCCGATGACGATATTGAACAACAAGGCCTACATCAGTGGACTTTTGGCGAGTTGCCAACGGTGTATCAACAAAAACGCGGCGGTTTTGAGGTCAAAGCTTTCCCTGCGCTGGTGGATAATAAAGACAGCGTCGAAATAAAATTGTTTGAGACCGAGCAAGAGCAACACACGGCAATGCAGGCAGGTCAGCGGCGTTTGATCTTGCTCAATGTGCCGTCACCGATCAAGTATTTACACGCCAATCTGCCGAACAAGTCCAAACTGGGTCTGTACTTTAACCCTTATGGTAAAGTCTTGGATCTGATCGATGACTGCATTGCTTGCGGGGTCGATAAACTGATCGAGCAACACGGCGGTTTAGTGTGGAAAGGCGAGCAATTTGAGAAGCTTAAAGAGACAGTACGCGCCGAGCTAGGCGATACGGTTGTCGACATTGCCAAGCAAGTCGAATCGATATTGACCACCGCATTTGCCATCAATAAACGCTTAAAAGGCAAGGTTGATTTTACCATGGCTTTTGCACTGTCCGACATTAAAGCGCAAGTGGAAGGCTTGATCTTTAAAGGCTTCGCGACCCAATGCGGTTGGCAAAAACTGCCGGATATCCAACGTTATTTACACGCTATTGAGCGTCGCTTAGAAAAATTGCCCATCGATCCTAATAAAGATCGTTTGCACATGCTCAAGATTGAATCCGTGACACAGAGTTATCAAGAGTTGCTCAATAAGATCCCGAAAGGGCAACCGGTGCCAGAGCCGGTTAAGGCGATTCGTTGGATGATTGAAGAGTTGCGAGTCAGCTTTTTTGCTCAGCAACTTGGGACGCCATATCCCGTCTCGGACAAGCGGGTTAAAAATGCGATCGAAAACGTGTAATTGAGTGAGAAGGCAGACAACATCAATATCTACGGCACAAGATTTGCTTACTTGCACGAGTAAGTTTTACGTTGGATTGATGACGACGTTAGGTGAAGGTTGTGCGCAAACAGGGCGATAAAAACGTTTTCTTTGTGGGCAACGCCTCGTTTTCGTGTAAAATCTTAATCATGCAAAAGGACAAAGCGGTAACGGTTTGCCGCTTTACAATAAATATAGAGAAGGGTGACAATGAAAAAAGCACTATTGGCCTTAGCCTTGCTAGGCGCATCATCGACGGCGATGGCAGATTCATTGGTTTTTGGTGGCGCAACATTAGGTGGCTCTGAATACAAGGGTAAGTCGAGTGAATCGTATTCCGTGTATGCCGGAACGGGATTGTTACCGATTTTAGGTATTGAAGCCGGTATCACACATATGGGTGAGTTTGATGTCGATGGCACTGAAACCACGCTAGATACCTACTACGCGGCACTGAGACCAAGTATTGATCTTGGCCCTTTACAATTGTACGCAAAAGGCGGTTTTCACAAATGGGAAGCCGACGTTGATGGCGGCAGTGACGACGATGGCTATGACATGATGTACGGCATCGGTGCTGAGTATTATATTTTTGGCCCGATTTCAGTCGGCGCAAGCTATACCAATTACACCGTAGATGATGAGAACGTCGATACTTATTCACTCAGTGCGATTTTCCACTTCCTATAAGCATTCTCTTCGTGGTATTTAAAAGCCAACTTTGCGTTGGCTTTTTTGATCAATTCAGCTCGGGTGAGTCGCTATTGAGTTAGATTGATATTAAATATTGAATCCGATTTGGATCAAATTATGAACCTTACCGAATACCTCTTATTATTAATATCTAAACCTCTTCACCATTTTTATTAAGTCCGCTTCTTTCTATTTCGTCAAGAATACGTCGTTATGTCAATAAAACATTATTATGTTGAACGTATCGAGTCCGTTATTAAATTAAATACTTTTACCTAAAGTATTGCTTTTATTATCGTGATATAAGTCACAAAAAATAATGTATTTGTATTGTGAATGTTAATTTCATACTTTTATTTTAAGTAATTGAAAATGAATGATAGTTAGTTTGTTTGTCTCTCATACTTTTACTATAAGTTAATGATTTATAATCCCTTTGATTAATCAATTCCAATATTGGAGCGAGATTGAAAATATAACTTAGCGATATATCTTATATTTGATAATTCAAAAATGGATGTTGGCTATGTTCAAAAAAAATATCATTACCTTAGCGATAGGGGTCTCTGCCAGTAGTTTATTAGTGGGATGTGGTAGTGACAGCGACAGTGATTCAAGCAGTGCAAGCACTTCGACGTATTCAGTGAAAGCGATTGATGGCTATTTAGTCGATGCGCAAGTTTGGTTAGACGTCAATGGCGATTACCAGCTCAGCGAGGGTGAGCCGATGGCGATGAGTGAGGCCGGTGGTGTCGCCAATCTCGATGTCAGCTCGGTCACCGATTATCTGTCTTATCCGATCTTGGTCAAAGCGATTGCCGGGCAGACCACTGATGAAAGTGAAGGGGAGATCAGCCAAGGGTTTGTTATGTCCGCGCCGCCGGGGGAAGACAGCGTGACACCGCTGTCAACGCTCGTGCACATGACGATGGAGAAAACCGACAGCAGCTCGATGACAGACGAAGAAATCGAGCAGCTCAAAGCCAGTGCGATCAGCCAGGTCGCTGCGCAATTGGGCTTAGACAGTGATGAGGTACTTGGTGACTTTATTGAAAATCAAGTAGACAGCGCCGCGTATGTGGCAGTGAACTTGGTGACTGCTGGGGTTTTGCCAGAAGATGAGGCGGAGCGTGAAACCGCGGCTGATGACGACGATTTTAATAATCAACTGGATGCGGCGAGAACCGCGATTAAACAACAAGTCGAGGCTGCCGGCGAGCAAGGGTTTGCGGATCTCGACAATGTGTTTAGCGACAGCGATGACTTTGAGACTGACAGCGATGCCGATGGTGTGGTCGATGTCCTAGATAAATTCCCAGATGATGCCACCGAATGGTCTGATCTCGATGGGGATGGCACCGGGGATAATAGCGATACCGATATTGATGGCGACGGGGTGGAAAACGACCAAGATGCCTTCCCGCTCAACCCGGTTGAAACCATCGATACCGATGACGATGGATTGGGCAACAACGCCGATAGCGACGATGATGGTGATGGCATTGCCGATGAGCAAGATGGCGATCCATTAGATCCCACTAACCCCTCCTTAGAAGAAGAGGAAGAAGAGGAAGTCACCGACCGCGATCAAGATGGCTATAACGATGATGTCGATGACTTCCCCGATGATGAGACTGAGTGGCTCGACAGCGATTTAGATGGTGTGGGCGATAATGCTGATGCGTTCCCCGAAGATGGCTCTGAAACACTGGATACCGACTCGGATCAGATCGGCAATAACAGAGATGACGATGACGACGGTGATGGCTTACTTGACAGCGTCGACCCAGAGCCATTGGCAGAAGACAACAGTAACAGCTCCGACACCGCAATTGCCGCCGCTTGGCTGTTCAGCCAATCACAAGCGTATATTGTCTACGATGATGAAGACGACAGTGATCAAGAGGTGCTGGTGGTTGAACCGGCTTCAATTAACGGAACTGACATGACCATCGAGGGCTATCAAACCTTAATTGATACTGGGGTATTGTCGTCTCTGCAATCTTATGAAAGCAATGATATTATTTTAAGTGCTAATGGCTGGGTCTTAGCGTCAGTGTTCCCGGAAATTCGCTATCAAGATGGTGAAGTGGTGGCCAATAATGTCGATGCGCCACTGCAAACGTACCGCTTAAATGGTCAGCTGATCGCTTTAGACGGTCAAAACATCAAAGACACCGTCGAGTGGGCATACCATTTTGATGATGAGTTAACTTTTAGTGAGGGTAGTTATGTCTTTAATGGCCTTTTTGTTGCGGATAAAGATACGTATTATCTCGATGACAATCCTGCATATGTTTTTGCCGGTGATGGCGGACAATCCGATGGCGAAGTCGAAACATTAGCGCAAGTGATCAGCAGTGTCAGTGCCGGCGATGGCGCTTCACCGGGTGAGTTAGTCGGCGTGGTGCTTGATTATTCGTTGATGGTTGAGTTGGTTGAAGGTGGCATAGCCAACTACTTCACGCTCGATTACACCAACAATGAATCAAGCATATTGGCGTCAGGTACTTGGCAGCAGCAGACGATTTCGGGTGAGGACTTGATCACCGCCCCAATCCCAGATCAGGTGGTTGAAAGCTATCCCGACCGATTTGATTTAGCCAATAATATCATTGTGTTATCTGAATACAATGGCAAAGTCCATGAGGGCACTGTCGATACGGCAGGTGAAAGCAACGATAGTGTACCGATTTACAATGAAAGCGCCTATCTACAAATAATCAATAATGCGACCACTGCGGTGGTGACACTATGTGATTTAGGAGAAGATGTCGAAGCGCCTACCTTAGACGACTTTAACGAAGCCGTGGCCTTGTGTGGCGGTGCCGAGTCTTTACCAGACGCTGATGATCTCGATGGAGAAACCTTCATGCGAGTGAGAGGCGATGGTGAAACCCGTCATTACACCTTTAATGATATGACCTTAGATGTGGCTAAAAATGGCAGCTACTCCTACAGTTTAGATTGGACGATAGAAGGCGATTACTTCAAATTCACCAATGCCGATCAATCTGAAGTCTGGTATTGGGCTTTGCTCAATGAGGACGGGGATCGTTTCTCGTTTAAGTTTTATGAAGAATACGATGACACCAGTGAAATTTGGTCGGCCATCATGACCTCAGATGATAACCCGGTGTGTCGCTTCGATGAGCAATATGACGTGTCGCAAAGCGTGTTTACCCAAGCCATTGAAGCTTATGATGCATGCAGTGGCGATGAAGTGAGCTTGTCTGATGAGGATCTCGACGGCGTGCGTTTAGTGCGAACGAACAGTGACGGCGAAATTCGCTCCTTTGAGTTTGATAGCAGCACCATGACCGCGCACTATTACCGCAATGGGGTCGATAGAGGCGAACAAAATTGGTACATCGAAGACGAGCGCTATATTGTCACTACCGCGTTAGACGATAGCTTAGACGTGTATAATATCATGGCTTTGCTCAGTGATAATGATGACTCACTCATTATCGCCAACTATACCCCAGAAGACAGTGAAATCTGGGTGGACACTTATTATGACCTGGCGGATGTCGAGCTTGACGATTGTACGATAAGCAATACGGAGTTTGATGACGAGAATAACGTGCCATTAACGACGGTAACGTTTGACACTTTCTTAACCACGGTAAGCGAGTGTCAGCAAGAGGGCAATGATATTGACGCCTTCTTTAGTGACGATTACTTTAATGATGATTCGCGTAATTTGATGCTCAGTGATGAGTATGACACCTTTGTCTTTCGCGCCGACGGCAGTGGCTTCTTGATTGTCGATGAGGAAAGTATTGACATGACTTGGCAGTTAGATGAAACCAATCACGTCATTGAGCTTAATTTTGTCTATACCTATCAAGGCGAAGAGTATGACGTGATGGACAGTATGGCTCTGGTGGACACCGATGGCCAATCCATCTCGGTCAAAGTCTTGTCACAAACCGATCTGCCTGGTTGGCCTGGCGTAGACAGCGAGGAAGGGGATCTATGGTCAGCGGTATTTGACGTCAGTTACCATTTTGATGAGTAGGGAAAACCTGTCCCCATAAACTCAATCAGTAACCTCAATGGCTTTGGTGGAATGTAATGTCTGCCAAAGCCATTCTTATTTCTAAGTTGACGTTTTTTTGCTGATACCATAGCGCTGGCATTTGGTGCTGCAGTCCTAAAGAGATGAGCGTTTGCCACTCAGCGGCACTGATAAGGCGATAGTCCAATAAATGCAATAAGACTCTTTGCATCCGAGAAAAGCTCAAGTTTCCATCTTTTTCGTGTTTTTTCAGCTCGCCAATAATGGCCTTGAAGGGCACGAGTGCAATCATGGTGACGCTGTCACTTTTTAGCGCGTTATCTGAACGCCTAAGTCTGGCTTTGGCGCTGGTGAGGCAAGGTTTACCCTTGTTGGTGACATAGCCATGTCGATAACAAAAGAGCGGCCACAAAAATCGCTCGATTTGATGCCAGCGCTGCGCCTGGATTTCTAACCAGATGTGTTGTAATTCAAGTGCATGGTCAATATCGCATTGAACGGCATGGCTCGTTTGATGATGGCGACTCGAGGACGAATTAATGGTCATTAACAGGTTTCAAGGCATGTTGTGATGGCGATGTGTTCGATGTTAACACGCACGTAAGCGAAGATGAAAGAGGACAAGATAGGGAGAAAGCCAGTTTACCCGTGTAAAAAGCGAGAAAGCGCGCAGCAATACCAAGCCCATACTTGCTCACGGGCTGGGCTTTGATAAACTTGGCCAATCATTTTTATTCCAACACGCTTATGACTCAGTATATTCTTTCTTTTCCTCCTATGTTGCTCGGTGCGCAGTTATTGCTGACCTTAATTTTAATCAAGGGCGATTTGTGTCCCGGTCAACGCGGCCGATTACACAAAGTGCTGTTATACCTTGCTGTTCTATGGGTTTTACCGGCACTGACGATGTCTTATTATATGTTTCTGATCAGTGCAATTGTGTTGCTCTTTTGCTCTCAAGTGAAAATGAAAAAGACCCGTGATGAGGGACCAATGTGGCTTATGCATGGCGCGAATGTGGTGGCAACGGCATTGGTGTTGTGGCAAATGTGGCTGCACGGTCAAGGGGGGATGGCCGGCCTTTGGTTGGTGCAGCTGTTCTTACTAGGGGCGGCACTGACGCATGTATTGCTAGTGACCGCTCGCAGTCGATTACAAGCTTTTCATCAATTGTTGCCCTTAGTCGGTATCATCAGCGGCATGGGGCTTGCCCTGGTGGTGTTATTATTGGCATACCAGTTGGATACACCGTCATTAAATCAGCTCACGCAGCGCATTTTAGTGGCGTTATCTTTGTTAGTAACCGCGGTAATTATATGGGCGTGGCACTTATTTAAAAAGTCGACAGTCGATAAAATTCAACTCTGGGTGGCCTTGCTGTGTTTAATCGCTTGCAGTGGACAATTGGTGTACCTGTTGCCTTAATTGGCAAGACCGCCATGCAATTTTAGATGGTTTAAACCGTCTCAGGGTATTGCCTTGTGGCGGTTTTTTACTCTATATTGGAAGAGTGCAATATAAAAATGTCTCCTTATTTGGGGGATAGTAATGTTGAAATGAGTCGTGCTAGTGGCCGGTTTGTTATACTCATAACACAAGGGCACTGGTAACGCAGTAGGAGGTAGACATGGATTTAACCAACTTAACTCATATCGATAGTCATATTTTACTCGGTATTATTAATGAAAAGCTGCGCCATGAATGTCAGAGCATTGACGACTTGGTGATGACCTACGAAGTGAATGAAGTGCATTTGAGTGTGCAACTATCTCAAATTGGCTATCATTATGATCCTCTCACCAATCAATTCAAGCCAAGAAACGAATAGTATCAGTCAGGTTTTGTGATACTGGCCTGAACCTCATCCATCAGCGATATTGTAAGTGCTTCGTTCGGGTTATACCCAGGGCCAACCAAGGGGGATAACCCGATAGCAAGTGCGGTAAAGTTTGCCACAGGCAAGGGTCGTGGACACTGTCTATTCATATTAAGCCATCTTAATACCGTCGAGGTGTTGCTGGCTTTGTTGTTTGGAGGTGTGAAAGAACGCCTGCAAGTAGTGTTTGTCTTTTTCTGCGCTGCGCGTTGCGGCAAACAAGCGTCGCCACAACCCCGCCCCCAGCGGCTTACTGACGATAAGGCCTTGGCGAGAAAATTCGCTGATGGCCCAATTGGGTAAAGCGGCCACACCAAGGCCTGCAGAAACCATTTGTACTAGCATGAGTGTATTCTCGGCCTGTTTCCATTTAAACGGCTCGATACCCGCTGGGGCTAAAAAGTGTTTGACCACGTCCAAGCGCTGTTTTTGCACCGGGTAACTCAACAGGGTTTGGTCGAGAAAATCCTCAGGTTGAATACGGCTTTTACTGGCTAAAGGGTGGTTGTTGGCGACAATTAATCGCATTTCAAAATCAAACAAGGGTTCGTAATGGACTTCGGAGCGAGGCTGAATATCGGAGGTGATCACCAAATCTAAATCACCACTGAGTAACGCAGGTAAAGGCTCAAAGCCAAACCCTGAAGAAAAATCTAAACTGACGCTGGGCCATACAACTTGGTAAGCTTTTAAAGCTGGCATAAGCCACTGAAAGCAAGAGTGGCACTCAATGGCCATGTGTAAGCGGCCGTGATCGTCTTGTTTGGAGGCGGCCAGTTCGTGTTCGACTCGAGTTAATCGGGGTAATATATCATCCGCGGCTTTGAGTAAGATGTCGCCTTCCGTGGTGAACTTGACTGGGCGAGTCTTGCGCAAAAACAAAGGGCTACCAATTTTGGCCTCAAGATCTTTGATCTGATGAGATAAGGCCGATTGAGTCAGGTGAAGCGCAGTGGCGGTGGCCGTTAATGAGCCGGTTTCTCGTAAGGACACTAAGGTTTTGAGATGCTTCAATTCGATCATTGATGCCTCTTTATGGATGAAGCTTATCGTATGGGTATAAGCTACGCTTTTTCTATGTCCCTGTAAACATCTAGACGGCTAAAAGGCCGTTTATTTCTTCTTATTGTATGAAATGAATTCATGGTTAATGTGAAAAAATGGCGTTGGTTATTTGTATCAATTCATTTTATTTTTAGGCGCATAGAAGTTTAAATGGCTTGAGAGAGACAGGGCTCATGTTTGGCTATCCGAGAATCGGTGAAAAGCGTCAACTTAAATACGCCTTAGTACCATACTGGCACCGTAGTCTTGAGCAAGAAGGGCTGTTGTCAGTCGGGGAGAAATTCGCGACCAATGAAGGCCACCGGATGATGACATCAAAAGAGTAGGCAACCAAAGAGTCGTGTAGAAAAACGCATTACAGCAATGGACTCGTAACCGGTGGTACGAGTCCATTGGGATCAGCTTTCGCTTGTATTACAGGTTTGGTCGGTAACTTTTTTGTCGATCAGCAACTGTCCGCGGGCATTGCGAATTTTTATCTCGTAAACTAACCCTTCTTCAAGGTTGGCAACAATTTCTTTATTACTGCAAAACGAATCCACACTGCGGTCGAGAACTTGATTAACCGGCTCGGCATTTTTGCCATCCGTATTATAGATCATCATCAGTCTCACCACATTGTCATGAGGTAGTACACGCATGATCTTTAACGGTCCACGTTCAACGGGCAACCCGGCGGATAATGCCTCGGCGCGATTCGATGCCATTTGTTTTAACTTGCGACGTTGTTCGTCTTCATGTGAGGCACAACTGGCGAGAAAAAGAGGCACGAGAAGAAAAGTGAGCAATTTTTTCATGGTATCAAAATACTTTTTTAAAGGGTTTGACGATGACGGATTGGTAAACACCTGCCTCAACGTAAGGATCGCTGTCTGCCCATTGCTGTGCTTGAGCTAAGGTGTCGAATTCAGCGATCACCGTTGACCCAGTAAAGCCCGCTTGGCCTGGGTCTTCACTGTCTATCGCAGGCATAGGGCCGGCAACTAACAAGCGTCCTTCCTGTTGTAATAACGAGAGACGTTCCAGGTGAGCGGGGCGGGCTGCAAGGCGCTTTTCTAATGACTGCTCAACATCTTGAGCGTAAATGACATACCACATGTCCGTATCCTTATTCAAAGTAGTCAAGCAGTTATGACCACACAATCGATAACAAGTTTCCTAACTGGCAGTGTATAACAATAACGGACACGAGAGAAAGGGTAAGCTTGACCTATTTTGCAATCACGCGAGGTTTACCATCGCTATCGACGGCCACATAGTTAAACGTCGCTTCACAAACTTGAAAGCGTTGTCCTACGCCATCACTTTTGACCGGTTTCACCCAGACTTCCAAGTTAATCGACATCGATGTGCGACCAATTTTGGTACATTCACCATAACAACACACCACATCGCCGACCTTAACCGGTTTTTTAAAGGTAATACTCGATACCGATACCGTCACAATTCGGCCTTGCGAAATCTCTTTGGCCAAAATGCCCCCGGCAAGATCGAGTTGCGACATAATCCAGCCACCAAAAATATCGCCATTGGCGTTGGTGTCTGCGGGCATCGCTAAGGTGCGAAGTAATAGTTGTCCTTTCGGTGTTGTCATGGCGTTCTCATTGTTTGGGCAAAATGAAAGATAAAAAAACAGCGGCATTAGCCGCTGATGATGATGCTGTCATTATAACAAATTGAACTTATTCGTCATCCTTACCGGGCTGAAGTTTTTGTTTTTGCTCTGCTGGCATGGATTTGTAGATGTACACACCAGTTAGCGCTGTCCACAACAAGGTCGCCACCAATAAACCAAAGACTTTAAAGTTGACCCAAACATCGAGTGGCAGATAAAACGCGACGTAGAGATTTAACAAGGCACAGGCAATGAAAAACAGTGACCAAGCCCAAGTGATCTTGCCCCATACACGGTCGCTCAGTTGGATCTCTTTGCCGAGCATGCTTTTGATCGCCGAGCGGCCGATGAAGTGACTGATCAATAAACCCGCGGCAAAGATAAAGTAGACAATGGTGACTTTCCACTTGATGAAGTTGTCATCGTGTAAAAAGATAGTCATACCACCAAAGAGTGCCACCATGATAAAGGTGATCACTTGCATTTTTTCCACTTTTTTATAGAGAAAGTAGGTCAACACTATCTGCACTGCAGAGGCAACAATTAAAGCACCGGTCGCAATGTAGATATCGTAGGTTTTAAAAAGAACGAAGAAGATAATTAAAGGAATAAAGTCAAGTAACTGTTTCATGTTG
Source organism: Vibrio sp. HB236076 (assembly GCF_040957575.1). Classification (NCBI taxonomy): domain Bacteria; kingdom Pseudomonadati; phylum Pseudomonadota; class Gammaproteobacteria; order Vibrionales; family Vibrionaceae; genus Vibrio; species Vibrio sp. HB236076. The sequence goes on along the minus strand of NZ_CP162601.1, from coordinate 1,749,469 downwards.
TCTTTCCGTGTAATAGATAAGTCCAGTCTAGCGAAAAAAGCGCTGGGTGGAAATTCTACTGAGATATTTTGCGACAAAAAAAAGCCCTTTGCAGGGCTTAATATTGTCATGGCTTAAGACGCTTGAGAAGAAGAGGTTGATGACGAGTCTTTTTCTACCATGGCATCGACAATCACGGCACAAGCAGCATCACCAGTGATGTTTAGTGCCGTGCGTATCATGTCGAAAATGCGGTCAAGGGCAAACAGCAAAGGCAAACCTTCAATCGGAATCCCTGCCGCCAATAACACGGCTACGACTAAAAATGAAGGTCCGGGAACGCCGGCTTGGCCAACCGCGCCGAGTGTCGAGGTTAAAATGATAGCAATGTAAGCGCCAAGCCCGAGGTCGACGTGAAACAATTGCGCAAAGAAGACCGCGACTAACCCGTAATAAATCGCATTACCTGACATGTTGATGGTGGCACCGAGTGGTAACACAAAAGCAGAGGTCGACGATTTGACCTTGAGCTCTTGTTGGCAGGTGTCCAAGTTGACTGGCAAGGTCGCCATGGATGAGGCGGTAGATAGCGCCAAGGCTTGAGGTTTTTTCATCGCCGAAATAAATTGCTTGGCACTGATGTTACTCAAGCTCTGTACCATGAGTGGATAGACCACAAATGCAAAAATAGCGATGGCCGCCACGTAGACTAAAAAGAGGTTAAAGACAACCGTTAAGGCACTAAATCCAAAGGTGCCCACGGCATTGGCCATCAAACCAAAGACCCCAATCGGTGCGAGCAACATGACTTTGTTCATCATCCAAACCAGGACATCGACTAAGGTGTTGACCACATCGAGGATCGGTTGGCGCTTGTCTTTTTTCTGCTTAGTAAGAGCAATGCCAAAAAAGAGACAAAAGACCAAAATTTGCAGTATGTTGCCTTGGGTTAACGAGTCAAAAATATTGGTAGGGATCATCCCTGTTACCGTATCCCAAAAACCGGCAATATCGCCTTTGTTGGCGTACTGATCAGAAAAGACACTGGAAATAGACGAAACATTAATCCCTTGACCGGGTTTAAACCACTGTCCCAACAGTAAAGCCAATGCGACAGCAAGGGCTGAGGTGAGGGCAAAATAGCCCAAAGTGAGAATGCCAACTTTGCCCGCTGATTGACTGTCTCCCAGCCCAGAAGCGCCGGAAATGAGTGCGACCACCACCAAGGGAATCACCAACATTTTGATCAAATTGATGAAAATATTACCCAAGGGCGCAAAAAGTTGTGCGTCTTTACCAAGAGTGAGTCCGACGAGTGTGCCAACAATCATAGCAATGACCACTTGTAGGCCAATGTTGGTCAGCCAGTGTTTTTTTTCTGTCACAGTTTTAACCTTTTTGTCTAATCGCGGTCCTGATTGGCTCGGCGTGCCAGATCAGGTAAAAATAGTGGCTAATCTTTTACAGGGTTCGTCGACAAAGCTCAAGGTTAATTGGCATATTTATCTAAATAAGCAGCAAAAGAAAGCGATTTACTGGAGGTTTTAAGCAGATGGCTGGAGAGATTCACTATTTAAAGTGTTTTTGTAGGCCGGTGAAACGTCAATGGTGCTCATTGATATTGGCAATACCCATGGGCAGAACCCATGGGCAGACGCTATCGCAATGACAAGCACTAAATTGCTCAGCGTTAATACTGTGTTGCAGCCTTCATACGGCCAATGAAATCACCTAAGGTGTTAAGTAGAGCCGATTTATCGTTTTGGTGTTGCTCGATGATCTTAACCACGGCTGAGCCTGAAATCGCGCCCGCCGCGCCCGCGGCAATGGCTTCACTGACTTGCGATGGCTCCGAAATACCAAAGCCGAGCAGCGCGGGGGGCGCTTGCAAGCGGTTGAGCTTATCGATTTGATCGCCGACCGGCATGTTGGCTTTGGTTTCCGTACCGGTCACCCCTGCGCGCGATAACAAGTAGGTATAGCCCTGTCCGAGAGTAGCCACTTGTTGCAAGGTTTCATCGCTGGCGGTTGGCGGCGCAATAAAGATGGGTTTGATGCCGTGATGGTTGGCCGCAGCGACAAACTCGTCGCTGGAACCTGTAGGCACATCCGCGACCAGAACCGAATCCACGCCGACCTCGGCACAACGCTGATAAAAGTGATCGACGCCTTTGGCATAGACGAGGTTAGCATAGACCAGTAAGCCAATCGGGGTATCGGGAAACTCGCTGCGCACTTTGGCAAGCAGTTCAAAGCACTGGCTGATCGTCGCGCCAGATTGCAACGCACGTAAGTTGGCACCTTGAATCGTTGGCCCATCCGCAAGAGGGTCGGAAAACGGCAAGCCCAACTCAAGGGCATCGGCACCGGATTGAACTAGGGTGCGAATGATGTCAAGTGACAATTCAATCGAAGGATCGCCAATGGTGACGAACGGCACAAACGCCCCTTGTTTTTGTTGTTGTAAGCGTTCAAAACAAGCTTGATAGCGATCCATTACAGCGCTCCTTTTTCTTCGAGAATTTGGTGAACGGAGAAAATGTCTTTGTCGCCGCGACCTGAGAGATTGACGACCAACAGCTGTTCTTTTTCTGGGTTCGATTTAGCCATTTTTATCGCGTGTGCTAGGGCGTGAGAAGACTCAAGGGCGGGAATGATGCCTTCGTGTCTTGCCAGAGCTTGAAACGCATCGAGCGCTTCGTCATCGGTGATGTTGACGTACTCAGCGCGGCCAGTCGCGTTTAGGTGCGCGTGTTGCGGGCCGACGGAGGGGAAATCAAGTCCGGCAGAAATCGAGTACGACTCTTCAATCTGTCCTTCGTCGGTTTGCATTAAGGGAGACTTCATCCCAAAGTAAATACCGGTTTTGCCGTGTTTGAGTGGTGCACCGTGTTGATCGGTATCAATACCTTTACCACCGGGTTCTACGCCAATCAGAGCCACTTGTTCTTCTTCGATGAAGTCGGCAAACATACCAATCGCGTTGGAACCACCGCCGACACAGGCAATGACAGCATCGGGTAAGCGCCCTTCGCGTGCGAGGATTTGGTTTTTGGTTTCTTCACCAATCATGCGTTGAAAATCACGTACGATCGTGGGGAAGGGATGTGGGCCCGCGGCAGTACCGAGCAGGTAATGGGTGGTTTCATAACTGGCCGACCAATCGCGTAGCGCTTCATTACAGGCGTCTTTTAGCGTCGATGAGCCTGAGTGAACCGGGATCACTTCTGCACCCATTAAGCGCATGCGAAATACGTTTGGACTTTGGCGTTCAACGTCTTTGGCGCCCATGTAAACGCGACATTTCAATCCAAGTAGCGCGCAAGCTAACGCGGTGGCAACGCCGTGTTGGCCTGCGCCGGTTTCGGCAATAATTTCGTGTTTGCCCATACGTTTGGCTAACAAGGCTTGACCGAGCACTTGGTTGGTTTTGTGTGCGCCGCCGTGCAGCAAATCTTCTCGTTTGAGGTAGAGCTTGGTCTTGGTGCCTTTGGTTAGGTTACGCGTTAGGGTCAGCGCGGTTGGACGCCCGGCGTATTCTTGTAATAACGTCATGAATTCACTACGAAACTCAGGATCCTCTTGCGCATCAATAAACGCTTGTTCTAATTGATCCAGTGCAGGGACGAGTAACTGTGGAACAAATTGGCCACCAAACTCGCCGAAAAATGCATCTAATTTTGCCATTATGGCTCCCTATTTCTGTTTGTTTCTGTTCGCAATGGGGCCAAGTTGTTGCAGCACTCCCATTGCGATAAAAGGTGTTCGACTCCAAAAGAGCCAAGGATCAATACTGTCTGATAAGCTCAAATACCCGTCTGACTTTTTGCTCGTCTTTGACACCGGCACTGTGCTCGACCCCCGAATTAAAATCCAAACCCAAAACGCCGAGCTCTAGCGCCTCGCGGACATTATCTGGGCCTAATCCGCCAGCGAGCATGACGCGCTCTGGGTGCTCGAGCAGTGACCAGTCAAACGCGTGTCCGGTCCCGCCACTTTGATGGCCGACTTTACTGTCGAGTAAGTGGCGATCAATGGGGCCATTGAGCAATTCTGGCAGTGCAGTTTGCACACCATAGGCTTTCCAAATCTCAATGTCGTCATTGAGCTCTTGGCGCAGCAAAGCAATGTCTGACTCTGATTCTTCACCGTGTAACTGTACGGCAAAAAAACCGAGTTGATTCGCGGTATCGGCAACTTTGACAATGGGTTGGTTTTGAAACACCCCAACAAAGCGCAGTGGGGCGGCCGTGCAAATCGCTTTGGCATCATCATAACTGACACAGCGCGAAGAGCCGCTGGCAAAAATCAAACCGCCAAACACCGCGCCGGCTTGATAGACGCGCTGCGCATCTTGCACTGAGGTTAAGCCACAGACTTTGTGGGCACCGTAAATCACTTGTCGTACGGCCAACTCGAGGTTTTGCTCTGCCATCAGTGAGCTGCCTATCAAGAAACCATCGGCAAAAGTACACAGTTCTCGGACTTGCTGGTGAGTGTAAATGCCCGACTCAGAGATCACGATAGCCTGTGGTGCTTTGGCACGAATTTGCGGCGCCAGAGTTTTAGTACGCTCGAGATCGGTACTGAGATCGCGCAAGTTGCGATTATTAATACCAATGACTTTGGCCCCAAGTGCAACGGCGCGTTCAAGCTCTTCTTCGTCGCTGACTTCGGTGAGCACGCCCATGTTCAACTGGTGGGCGAGATCGGCTAACTGTTGGTATTGCTCATCATCAAGCACCGACAGCATCAATAAAATCGCATCGGCCTGGTAGTGACGCGCAAGCCAGACTTGATACTCGTCGAGCATGAAGTCTTTACACAGTACCGGTTGGCTAACTTGGCGACGCACTTGATTGATGTAGTCAAATTGGCCTTGAAAGTATTTCTCATCGGTTAACACCGAAATGGCATTGGCGTGATGGTGATAAACCTTGGCAATGGCATCGAGATCAAAATTTTCGCGGATCAACCCTTTTGACGGCGAGGCTTTTTTGCATTCGAGAATGAACACGCTATTACTGTGAGTTAAGGCTTGATAAAAATCACGATCACTTGGTTGTACTTGGCTTTGGAACTCGCTTAATGGTTGCGATACTTTACGCGCCGCGACCCATTGCTTTTTATCGTTAACGATCTTCACCAGCACTTGCGCCATTTGACTTTCTTGCAGTGAAACGTGTTGAGACAGTTGAGTCATTATTTTTCTCCTCGTTGCGCCAGTTGCTGCACTAAAGGGAAGGCCTCACCACGCGTCATGACATCGATGGCTTTTTGAGTATTGGCTTTGAGATCTTCATGGCCAAATAAACGCATTAACAGCGCCACGTTCACCGCAACCGCCGCCACTTGGCCTTCTGTGCCTTTGCCGGTCAGGATATTTTCAATGATCAGGCGGTTTTCATAAGGCTCACCACCTTTGATTGCCTCAAGCGGGTATTGCTCAACACCAAAATCAGCTGGGGTGAGTGTGTAGTATTCAAGTTGCCCGTCTTTGATTTCGGCGACTTTGGTTTCACCGTGAATTGCCACTTCATCTAGGCCGCTACCGTGAACAACGGCGGCGCGCTTAAAGTTCATTTTTTGCAAGGTTTCCGCGATCGGAGCGATCAAGCTTTCACTGTAAACGCCCATCAGTTGAATATTGGGTTTTGCTGGATTAATCAAAGGGCCTAAGATGTTGAACAAGGTGCGAGTTTTGAGTGTTTGGCGCACCGGTACCGCATGGCGAAAGCCTTGGTGATAGGCCGGGGCAAACAAAAACGCGACGCCTAGGTCATCGATAGCTTGGCGCGACTCCTCAGCGGGCATGTGCAGATCAATGCCGAAGGCTTCGAGTAAATCCGAGGAGCCAGAACGACTCGAGACGCTGCGGTTGCCGTGTTTGGCGACTTTTAGACCACAAGCCGCCGCAACAAACGCCGCGGTGGTGGAAATGTTGATGGTGTGATGGCCATCACCACCAGTCCCGACGATATCGGCAAAGTCATAATCAGGACGGGGAAACGGCTTGGCATTGGCCAGTAGCGCTTTAGCCGCGCCGCTGATTTCATCTGGCGTTTCGGTTTTGATCTTTAAAGCGGTCAACGCAGAAGACATCAAAATTGGCTCCATTTCGCCTTGAATAATCTTGGCGAACAGCGCTTGGCTTTCAGCTTGAGTTAAATCTTGTTGTAAGTAGAGTTTTTCGATTAAATCTCTCATCTTATGCCTCCGCTCCTTGGGGTTGATATTGGTTTTGTTGCAAAGCCCAGTGCAAGGTATTCTCAAGCAGTTGTGCTCCTTGGGTGGTCATGATCGATTCCGGGTGGAATTGATAGCCACAGACTTTGTCTGCTTCGTTGACCGCCGCCATGACTAAGCCATCGGCGTGGGCGACTTCAGCCAAAGTCGACGGCATCGACGTAGCGACCAGCGAATGATAACGAGCAATGGCGAAGGTGTCAGCAAAACCGTTGAACAAAGGGTGATGATTGTGTGACATCATCGACACTTTACCGTGAATGATTTCGCCTGCCCCCCCCACGGTGCCGCCATAAGCTTCAACAATGGCTTGGTGCCCCAAACAAATGCCAATGATTGGCCGCTTGCCTTTACACTCTTGAATAATGGCGGGCATATTGCCAGCCTGTGACGGCGCGCCAGGCCCTGGCGAGAGCAGTAAAACGCTGTCTTGATGCTGTTGGAGGGCGGCAATGATAGTGCTCGTCTCAACCGTGTTGCGAAAGATAGTCACTTGATGACCTAGCGAACGAAACTGATCGACCAAGTTGTAAGTGAATGAGTCGAAATTGTCGATAAAAATAATGTTAGCCATAGTCCGAGCCCTTATCCTTGATGCGCCATTTGAATCGCTTGAATGACCGCTTGTGCTTTACCTCGCGTCTCATCCGCTTCTGATTGTGGTTCGGAGTCGTAGACCACACCGGCTCCCGCTTGTACTCGAGCCATACCATTTTCAACGTACGCTGACCGGATCACGATACAAGTATCTAAGGTGCCTTCACCCGTCAGATAACCGACCGCGCCGCCATAACTGCCGCGGGTGGTTTGTTCCACTTGACGAATCAACTGCATAGCGCGAATTTTAGGTGCTCCAGTTAGCGTGCCCATGTTCATACAGGCTTGATAAGCGTGCAGAGCATCAAGGTCATCGCGCAGTTGACCAACCACACGCGAGACCAAGTGCATCACGTGGCTGTAACGATCGACTTTGAGTAAATCCGCGACATAACGGCTCCCGGGCTTGGCGATGCGCGCGACGTCGTTACGGGCGAGGTCAACCAGCATCATGTGCTCTGCGTTTTCTTTTTTATCGTTGCGCAATTCGAGTTCAATGCGGCTGTCGAGATCTTTATCGATGTCGCCTTGGGCATTCTTACCCCGGCGGCGAGTACCGGCAATGGGGTAGATTTCGATTTGGTTGCTTTGAGTATCGTATTTGAGTGCACTTTCAGGTGACGCGCCAAACAAGGTGAATTTTTCATCTTGCATGTAAAACATATACGGGCTTGGGTTGCTTTTCTTGAGCGCTTCATAGGCGGCTAAGGGGGATGGGCACGGCATAATAAAGCTGCGCGACGGCACCACTTGGAAAATATCACCCTGAATAACGTATTGTTTTAAATCACTGACAATAGTGCAAAAGTCATGATCTGAGATGTTGGTGGTCACCGTAAAGTCAATGATTTTCTTTGCGTCCACGGCGCGGTGCGCTCGGCGCTGAGCTTGCAGTGAAATATCGCTGAGACGCTCGGCCACTGCGGCTTGGTGCTGGGCGGCAAACGCACTGCCTTGCAAAATGCAGCTCTCGCTTTGATGGTCGACGATTAATAAAGATTCAGCCAAATAAAATACGTAGTCTGGGCATTGGTTGAGTGCATCGACTTGACCAAGGTGTTCAAAGTTGGCCACCATATCGTAGGCAAACAAACCCCCTAGGAACACGCTGTGCTTATCGTGTTCGCTAAGATCAAAGCTCTGTTGCACCAAGCGCAGAGCGTCAAACGACGAGCTTTGTTGCAAGCGAGAGTCTTCGTCGAGGGCGTCGTTCGAGGCGCTAAATTGCAAGGTTAGCCCTTGCTCATCACGGGATAAAACCTGTGCTGGTTCAGCGCGCTCTGCCAACACGGTTAGGGCGCTTTGGCCGTTGTCACTCAATGCGGTAAAAGTGACTTGTTGACCGTGACAGACAATGCGAAGCGCTGAGTCGACAATCATTAAGCTTTTTAAGTTTTGTTTGGAATCAATTTCAGCTGATTCGAGCAACAAGCAATCCGGTTTGTCTTGACACAATGCGTGAAAGAGATGAGTAGGGTCTTGTTGATAAGGTATCGCTTGGGTTAGGCGATACAATGGCGCTTGTTGGGGGGATTTTGCCTCAGTCATGGGACATCCTTTTATTGTCTGTGACGAGAAATGATTCACGTGCACTAAATGTGTATGATTTTGAATGAAATTTCTAGAGGCTTCTGGAAGATAATTTAATAAAAAACCCGCAGAAGCGGGCGAGATAATCTTGGAAGTGAGATATTCGCCCTAAACACTGAACCGCCACACGCGCCAGCACCAACCGAAAATAGGGCCAGTGTGCGGTAATGGAGTGTGAAGCAATGCAAATTGCGTTAACATGGGCGAACCTTCTAAGCTAATGGGAAGTAAAACATTTCATTTAAAAATAAAGCAAATTGTCTGCTTTGTTATTGTGTACTAGTAAACTAGTGCGAGGGTAAAAAGTCAAGGATAAAATAGCGTCTACATGAAAATAGATCTTCACAGTCACAGTCAGTGTTCCGATGGCCGTTTGAGCCCCCAAGAGTTGATTGATCGCGCGGTTAATCAACACGTTGACGTTTTGGCCTTAACCGATCATGATACGATTGATGGCCTGGCTCCTGCCTGGCAACACATCGAAGCCAATCGGCTGCCGATCACCTTGATTTCCGGTATTGAGTTTTCCACGGTGTGGCAAAACAAAGACATTCACATCGTTGGGCTGAATTTTGATCCTCATCACTCCGCGTTGAATGCCCGCATTGCCGATCAACAAGTTCGCCGTCAACGTCGCGCTGAGTTAATTGCTGAGCGATTGGCGAAATTCACCGGGGATTCGATGTGGCCAGAAGTGCAAGCCATGGCCGGCGACAGTTGCGTGACTCGGGCGCATTTTGCCCGTTGGTTGGTCGAGCACGGTTATGCCGCGAATAACCAGCAGGTGTTTAAAAAGTTTTTGACTCGCAATAATACCGGTTATGTGCCGCCGCAGTGGTGCAGCATGGCTGAGGCAATTGAGGCGATTCATCTGGCCGGTGGCGTGTCGGTGCTCGCTCATCCTGGTCGTTATCAATTGACCACCAAGTGGTTGCGGCGTTTGGTAGTCGCCTTTAAAGAGGCGGGCGGCCTGGCGATGGAGGTGTCGCAGCCTCAGCAAGCGCCAAATGAAAAGCAGTTGTTGGCGCAGTTGGCCTGTGAGCATGAGCTGTTGGCTTCGCAAGGCAGTGATTTTCACTTCCCGAGTCGCTGGATGGAGCTGGGCAAAAAGTTGGCGCTTCCCGAGTCGGTGACGCCGGTTTGGCATTCTTGGTCATTGCCAGGTATCGCTGCGGATTAATAGGTTCACAGACAGAGATTTGACATCAAACGGTCATCCTTTTTCAAGGTTTCGCCGTTATGATTGGCCTTGTGTTGTGTGTTTGGCGATGCAAGGTGTTGTGATTGACTTAGACTAGGGCTGACCATTGAGCGGTTTGTTGTGCAGCAAGGTTTTTTGCGACTTAAGTGACGTTAAAGCGTATAGTCCTAGTCTCGGGCTCAAAGAAAGAGGAAGAATAATGAGTCAATTTTTTTATGTTCACCCAGAAAACCCACAAGCGCGTCTTATCAATCAAGCGGTGGCGATCATTCGCAACGGCGGCATCGTCGTTTACCCTACCGATTCCGGTTACGCTTTGGGTTGTCAGTTAGAAAACAAGCAAGCGCTTGAGCGCATTTGTCGTATCCGCAAGTTGGATGATAAGCACAATTTTACGTTGTTGTGTCGCGATTTGTCGGAATTGTCGTTGTATGCACGGGTTGATAATACCGCGTTTCGTCTGTTAAAAAACAACACGCCGGGCCCATACACCTTTATTTTTAAGGGGACAAAAGAGGTGCCGCGCCGTTTGATGAACGCTAAGCGCAAGACGATTGGTATTCGTGTACCGGATAACAAAATTGCCCTCGATTTATTGGATGCACTGGGCGAGCCGCTGATGTCGACGTCGTTGATTTTACCTGGCAACGATCAAACCGAAGCCGATCCAGAAGTGATTCGCGATAACCTCGAACACGCCGTCGATGTGATCCTCAATGGGGGCTACCTCGGTGAGCAACCTACTACGGTTATCGACTTTAGCGAAGGCGAGGTAGAAATCACTCGCTATGGCGCAGGGGATGTCACACCTTTCCAGTGAGTTTGATTGCGAAAAAATGATGCGCAGCTTGGGATTATTTGAGATAATGTGCGGCCGTGATTTTGACGGTAAATCCAAGACGTCTGTGAAGACGACATAATTAGGTAGAGTAATGAACGAAAAGTTACAAAAAGTATTGGCGCGAGCAGGGCATGGTTCTCGTCGCGAATTAGAAACACTAGTGAAAGCAGGACGAATCAGTGTTAACGGCAAGGTCGCTACGTTGGGCGAGCGCCTTGAAGACGATAATGCTGTGGTTCGTATTGACGGTCACATTGTGTCGATAAAAGCGCAGGAAGAAGTGGTATGCCGAGTGTTGGCGTATTACAAGCCTGAAGGCGAGTTGTGTACTCGTCACGATCCGGAAGGCCGCCGTACCGTTTTCGATCGTTTGCCGAAGATCCGCGGTTCGCGTTGGATTTCTGTCGGCCGTCTTGATGCTAATACTTCCGGTTTACTTTTGTTCACCACCGATGGCGAGTTGGCTAATCGTTTGATGCACCCAAGTCATCAAGTTGAACGTGAATACTTAGTGCGCGTGTTTGGCGAAGTGAATGAAGACAAGGTGCGCAACTTGGTTAATGGCGTTGAGCTAGAAGATGGCTTGGCCCGTTTCGAAGACGTGGTTTACGCTGGCGGTGAGGGCATGAACCACACGTTTTATGTCGCGATCAACGAAGGCCGCAACCGCGAAGTTCGCCGTTTGTGGGAGTCGCAAGATTGCACAGTGAGCCGTCTTAAGCGTGTTCGTTATGGCGATATTTTCTTGGATAAGAAGTTGCCACGTGGCGGATGGATGGAGCTGACGTTAAAAGAGGTCAATTACTTGCGTGAGCTGGTGGATTTACGCCCTGAAAAGCAGACCATGTTGGATGTCAATAAAGACAATACGTCAAGAAAGCGCGAACGTGCTCGCAGTCAGAAGATCCGCCGTGCCGTGAAGCGTCACGAAGAAAGAGTGACCGCACCAAAAGGCCGCGCCGCTGGCCGTGCTGCCGCCAAGCAAAAGCAGCGTTCTCGCAATGAGGCGCCGGTGAATCAGCGCAGTCGTAATGACTCACCTGCTAAGCGCAGCCGCAATGATGGACCAGCCAAGCCGCGTCGCCGTTAATCGTTATTATTGTTGAGAAAGCCCGCCAAGTGCGGGCTTTTTTTATTCTTTCATTGCCACTCGTTCCCACGCGGGAGCGAGGGAACGAGGGAAATACCACTGTATTTTACTGTCTTAAACTGTGTTGTACTGTCCTACACTGTTATAAACTGTCTAAGAGTTAATCGCGTTTCCAAAGGATATGGCAAAATTTTTGCTCAGGGTCGCGGCTGATAAGAAGGCGAGCAAAGACATCATCGAGTTCGTCATTGTCTTCATTAACTAGGCCGATTCTCACTTCAGCGTACTGCTCATCGGCGGTATCAAAACCCACGTGTTGTGGCCAATCTGCACCGGTTTCAACCAGTTCTGCAGCGCCGCGCTCTTCAAATTGCGCAGTGAAAATAATCACATCAGCAGGTTCGAGGTTATCAGGCGCCATCTCGAGAAAAATGTCGTAGGCGGCGTCGATCACATCGTCATAAGAAATCAGTTCACTCATAAAATTACGCTCGGCTCATGTATTTGCGTTCTGCGGTATTAACAATAATGCGATCGCCAGTGGCAATGTATTCGGGCACTTGCACAACAAGACCAGTAGCAAAGCGGGCCGGTTTGGTTCGTGCAGAAGCTGAAGCGCCTTTAATTGACGGGTCTGTTTCTTCAATGACGAGCTCGACAGAGGCCGGTAAATCAATCGCGGCCGCTTCGCCGTTAATCAACACCACTTGCAACCCTTGGATCTCTTCATTGATGAACAGTAATTCCTCTTCAATGTCGTCTTTCTTAAAGCTGTATTGAGAGTAGTCTTCATTGTCCATGAAAATGTAATCGTCGCCATCGATATAAGAAAAGCTCGCGGCGCGTTTGAACATTTCAACGGTGTCGAGTTGTTCATCGGCCTTAAAGCGCTCATCCACTTTTCCGCCGGTTGCCAGATCAGTAAATCGGAAGCGATAAATGGTCGAGGCACCTCGAGCACTTGGCTTGGTCACTTCAATATCTTTTACTAATAAAATTTTGCCATTGTATTCAACAGCAAAGCCTTTTTTAATGTCACTGACTTTTGGCATAAAATGCACCTTTAATAAAAACGAGATGGCAATTATAACCTGTTCCATCAACAAAGAGGAACTGATTGATTATACAAGTATTCATCAATGTTCCATTCTGTGGATAACAGCCCTTCACCCGATTGATTATCAAGTGTAAAATCATCGAACATGACCTTGTTATCACCCCGTATGGCAAGGCATTCGGTAAGGGCGCAGGCGTTTATCCACGCTGGGTACGCTGACTTTTATTGTTTTTCTTTTGATAACGCAGGCTAATGTATTTAAGCAAATTTTCACCATCATCCCCTTATCAAGCTGAGTTTCAGGCCGCTATGGAGATGGTTATCTCGTTTTTGCAAAGCGAACTCGGCGAGCAGATACACAGCCTCTACCTCTATGGCAGTGTCGCTCGCGGCTGCGCCAAACCTGGGCGTTCTAATCTCGACATGGTGATGGTGCTCAACCGTTCGCTAGGCACCAAGCAAAGCACCTTACTCAATACCTTGCGCTGGCACTTGCAACGCCGTCACCCTCAAGTGAATGGCTTGTCGCTCAAAATTGCTCAGCTCGATCAAGTCGCCTCGCTTGAAGGGGTACTCAACTGGGGCTTTTTACTGCGCCATTGCTCAACCTGTGTATACGGTGAGGATTTGGCCGAGTGCTTTGGTGACTATCAGCCGAGTTGGGAAATTGCCAAATTCTGGAATATGGATCTTGAACAGTGGCTCGTGCACCATCGGCGTAAAATGGCCGAAGCCAACGACCCCGCTTCACTGCTCAACACTCAATATCAAGTGGCGAAAAAGCTGTTGCGAGCGGCGTATTCGCTGGTGATGCACAAAGATCAGCAGTGGTTTGATGAGCCGCTCGATTGTGCACGGGCCTTTTTGTCTTATCACCCGGAGCAAGAGGTGATGATTAAGCGACTCATATTGCTGTATTTACAAAAGCCAGTGGCCAAACGCTCTTCGATTGCCATTATTGATCAATTTGGCCAGTGGTTAGGAAAGCAGTACCAAAAAACCGAATTTCGCATTGGTTGATTGGTCTCTACGTTGAACCATATTGGCCTCGGCGTTTAACGGGATGTTAATGGCTTTAGCGACGGAGTCATTAAGCGAGGTCTTCAAAACAGTCCGAGCTGCGGGATCGCCAATTGGTCAAACTGCAAATTGATGTAGGGTAAAATTGCATCGGCCACCGGTTTGAGTTGCTTATCTATATAGTGCTGATAGTCAATCGGGCTGGTGAGATAGCTTTTGGGTTCAGGCCCGTTGACGGTGATATAGTATTCGATGTAACTGCGTTTTTGATATTGCAGGGGCCGGCCGAGTTGGCGGTTTTTTTCATCGGCCAAACGCGCGGCTCTGACTTGCGGTGGCACGTTCTTTTGATATTCTTTGAGCGCGCGGCGCAACTGCTTGCGATACACCAGTTTGTGATCCCATTGGCCTGATTGGGTCTGCTCAACAAACTCTCTGATCCATTGGCTCGGGTCTTGGCCGTGAAATACCCTTTGATACAGCTCAGCCTGAAACTCATGAGACAGTGGAGTCCAATCGGTGCGTGCGCTTTCTAACCCCTTAAAGATGATCTCTTCTTTGCCGTTTTTGACCACCAGCCCGGCATAGCGTTTTTTCGAACCGGTTTCTTGACCGCGAATGGTCGGCATCAAAAACTTTAAGTAGTGGGTTTCGTATTCAATTTCCAGCGCCGACTCGAGCCGATATTGACTTTTCAGGTGTGATTGCCACCAAGTGTTGATCTTTGCCGCAAGCGCATTACCGATCTGATCGGCTTGCTGCGGATCGCTTAGCTTACCTAAAGAGACAAAGGTCGAATCGGTGTCGCCGTAGATCACCTCATAGCCTTGCTGCTCGATCAGTTGTCGAGTTTGCTTCATGATTTCATGGCCGCGCATCGTAATGCTTGAGGCAAGGCGCGTATCAAAAAATCGGCAGCCCGACGAGCCAAGCACGCCGTAAAACGAATTCATAATGATTTTTATCGCCTGAGAAAAGGCCCACTCTTGCGCTTTTTTCGCTCGGTCTCGCGCTGACCACAGGGTTTCGATCAGCGCAGGTAAAAAGTGGTGTTGGCGATGAAACTGACCGCCGCGAAAACCGGGCACCGATTGATGATCGTCCGTACCAATCGGTTGTTCTAACCCTTCGATTAAGCCCATAGGATCGATGAGAAAGCTGCGAATGATCGACGGGTAGAGGCTTTTAAAATCCAGTACGATCACCGAATCATACAAACCGGGTTTAGAGTCCATCACATAGCCGCCAGGGCTGGCTTGCCAATTTTCTGGCATTAAATTGGGCGCAACATACCCTTGGCGATGCAATCTTGGTAAATACAAATTGGTAAATGCCGCCACTGAGCCACCGACGCGGTCAAGCTCGACGCCGGTCAATTTCGAGCGCTCAATGGCAAATTCAAGCATGTGTGTGTGTTTAAAAATTCGCTCAACCAGTTGACAGTCTTTGAGGTTGTAAAACGCCAACGCCGGTTTGTCGTGAGCAAACATATGGTTAATATGTGCCATGCGATCGTGAGGATCGTCAATGGCTTTGCCTTCGCCGAGCAACTGCTGAGCGACATTTTCTAACGACCAAGACGAAAAGTGGTACGTCGCGGTTTTTAAGGTATCAATACCGTCGAGCACCACGCGACCTGGCAAGGTGAGGTAGCCTTTATTTTGTTGCGATTGGCGATAGTGACCTTTTTGGCCGCCGCGGCCGATGGCAAAAGCGAGATGGTGGTATTGGGCGCGCTGAAATAACAAACGAAAATCAAAATCGATCACATTCCAGCCGATGATGACATCGGGATCAAAACGATCAAACCACTCGGTTAAGGCGATCAATAACGCTTTTTCATTGGTGACCCATTGAATAGGGGTAGAGCTAGCATCAGACAAGGGCGGGTTATTATCGTCTCTGTGGTCGATGGCGTCATTTTTATCATCACGTGAGTTTGTCGACCTGGCACTCGATGACGGTTCACCGACCATGATCACCCGTTTATCAAGCTCGCTATAAAGACCCACGGAGTACAAAATACCTTTTTGTGAACACTCAATGTCCAGTGATACCATGGTGAGCTTGGGCTGATACTCGACCGGGCGAACTTTGGCTTGTTGAACGCGCCGATAGCGGGGCAAAGTGTAATTGTGGCCGACAAACGCCATCGAACCTTGAATAAAACGCTCCATTAAAAAGCGATCCGCTAACCGTATATCGTCTTCATAGCTGGTGATGTCGGCCTGAGCTAACACCTCAAGCCACCGCTTGTGTTGCGAAATAGTGACGTTGTAACAAGCTGTCATCGCCTGATGCTGGAAATTTTTCAGCGATAGAGAATTAAAGCGAGTATTTAAACCGTGCTGCATGGCCAGTGATTGCGCTTTGGGTAGTGACTCGGTGGCAATAAAACACACCGGCTCTTGATCGGTAACCAGAAGCTGTACAGGGCCATTATCGGTAGAGACCCAGAGTTCGATTTCGGTGCGCTGCCCTTTGTCACGAGCCTGACGAGTTAATAAAAACCCGACATCAACTTGATTTTCCGCCATGATCATTGCTTAAAAGTGGCAAGATTAACACAATCAATAATAAAAATACGCTTTACTTGTCCATTGTTGTTGGTCCGCTTGCCACTGCTGCCATTGATAAGAGGTTCTGATTGCCCAATGTTGGGATAGTGTCCAATGCCAATCGAGGGACACCTGATGACGATGAGGTGACGTACTTTGCAAAGCATAAAAATGTTCGCTGCTCAGCCTAACGGTATGATGGTTGGCCATATGCCATAACACGCCTATTTCCGCACCTGGCGCAACCCGCACTTTGTGTTTCGTCGCACTGCCGTGAGCAACTTCACCGCCAAACAGAGCATAGCCTACCACGTGGTCAGTTAAGTGTATTGCTTGTCCACCCGAGCCTTTTAAGTGTAAGCGCCCATCTCGCTGAGTGCGATGGCTTGGCAGTCGATCAAAACCAAATTGCAGATGCCACGCCAAGTTATTGAACAAGTCATCACTGGTGGCAATGGACCAAATATTCATCAGATCGAGTTGCTCTAACGATAGCGTGTCAGATGAAGATAAAGCCCAATGGCTGTCGAGAAAGCTCAATTGAGCGCCGGGAATAAAACCGTCGCTGTTATCCAATAAATCGTGATAAGCCAAACGCCAGTCAAACAACAAGAAGGTTTCGTTGTCCTGCGAATGCTGAACGCCAAGGCCAACTCGGCGACTCCCGTGTCCTTGTAAAGGGGAGACATCGGGGATGGCCACAGGCGTAAACGGGGAAGGAGGCGAGAGCTTGGCGCGTTGTGTTAGCCACTTGGTCATGTGCTTGGCCGCTTGTTGACGCGCTAACCCCTCTTGATAAAACTCAAAGTTATACCATTGGTAGGTAAACTCGTAGACCGCCACTTTTTGCGCATCGCTCAGAGGACTGTCTTCAAGAGATTGACCGTCTTTTAATTGTTCGACCCAAGGTAACAAAGCACTGTCAAACTGTTGAGATTGATGAATTAAACGCGTCCCTTGTGAGGCGCGATAACGAGGAGAGTCGAGCAATCCTACTTGCTCAAGCGCCGTGACCGTGTCAGAGGGAATGGCGTAGAGGGGAAATTGGCTGACCAAATCCAAATCTTCACGTGCTAATTGTAAAAGAGACAGCAGTTGATATGAGCAGTTTTCATCGACGAAATAGTAATCGAATTTCGCGCTTTTGAGCTCCCACAAATGCCGCAATACTCGCGTGACTTCTTGACGGGACAAAGTCAAAGGAAACTCCCAGATATCGCGGGACTCAATGTCGTTGTATTCTCTGACTTTCCGATAATAGGGCATGACGGCAAATTGCCCAGGGTATTGGCCAATTAGACCTTTAACCGCGAACAAGGCCGCATTGTCAGCAGGGTCTGGTTCTGCTGCAAAGTTAATCGCAAAGGCAACCAATTCTTTATTACGGGTTTGATCGATCGCATTGACTCTAAGTAACGTGTGTCCGAAAGCCGATGAAGGGTTATTCATATAGGCGGTAGGGAAAACTAAGGTCATCGTATCTGGGTTTAAAATACGTTGCCATTGTTTGAGTTCGTGGCAGTGAACGATTTTTTGAGCCGCTTCACTGTCATCGAGATTCGGTTGCAACTGTCGCTCTAACCAGAGAAAGCGTGCCGGGTATTGGCAACGGCTTGATTGGCGAATCGCTGCGTCTTGGTGATAAATAGCACTAAAGGTGGCTTCTAACTCGGCGAGAGGATCGCTTTTTCCCGTGTCGGCGAGAAAGAAATCTTGACTGTCGACAGTACTTTTCCAGCCCATTAAAAAGGGACGGGGGAGGTAGTGACCGAGTTTGAGCCAATACGGGCTTTCGGCTAACTGACGCATATCAATGGCATTAAGTACGGGCTTGGCCGTAGAAGGCAACGAGAAAATAATCGCTAAAATGAGCAAGAACACTGCGGGCATTGGCATTATTAAAGGTGGCATCGTCGTTGAAGCCACCTTTTCCTTAGAGATTAAAATTGATTAAATTGCGTAGGCCGCGAGAGAGTCTTGCTGTTTTAGCATGGTATTTAATCGGTTGAGAACTTGATCCGACGTGGTATTTTCATCGTGGAAAATGGTCGCAAAATTGTTTTTGGCAAACTGATTAAATTCGGGTTGCTGTTCTTGTGGGATCCCCCAGACTTCGGACAGTGTGGCTAAGGTTTCCCCTTGGCCGACAGCGATATCACGCGCCAGATTATCCATGTTACCATCGATGAACATGGCGAGCTTTTGATCTGATGTGATGGTGCCGGTGCCGTCACAACCAAGTGTACCAAAAGTAATACCAAAAGTTTGGTTGCCTGATGTGCCGTTGGTGGTCGCGCCCAATACTTTAAATACCTTGCCTTCTTGCCCAGCAAAAACCATCGAACCCAATCCACAACCGATGTCATCATCAGCCAAAGCATTGGTAGAAAGCAGGGTACATGCGGTAAGAGTGAGTAAAGCCAAACTGTTGCGTTTCATAATGATATCCTTTCGTTTATGGTAATGAGCTTTAATGCTCATATATATGCATAGCACGGGTGGAGTTATAGATCAAACAAATGCAAAGTCCGTGGGAATTATTTTTATGAATAATAATGAGGTTTAGATAACTTACTGATTGTAGTTGCAAATATGTGATTGGAGTCGCTAAATTGGGGTTTGAGTTTTTTTTTAAATAAGAAAGTCTTGCTTCCTAGCGCATTTAATCACATAGTCAGGGAGCTTTTTTGACGCGAATGCGTTAGAATACGCGCAGTACTGAGTCTACAGCACAGGCTGTAGGTGCAGAGCCAATTTTTAGTGGAGATACAAGTTTGATTAAAGTTTTCCTTGTAGATGATCACGAGCTGGTTCGCACAGGGATTAGACGTATTCTTGAAGACGTCCGTGGAATGAGTGTTGCAGGGGAAGCACAAAGCGGTGAAGATGCAGTGAAATGGTGCCGTCAAGAACACGCTGATGTGGTGTTGATGGATATGAATATGCCGGGAATTGGCGGTTTAGAAGCCACCAAAAAAATTCTCAGGCTCAATCCAGACATCAAGATCATCGTGTTGACCGTTCACACTGAGAACCCGTTTCCAACCAAAGTGATGCAAGCAGGCGCCGCCGGGTATTTAACCAAAGGTGCCGGCCCTGATGAAATGGTCAATGCGATTCGCATTGTCAACAGCGGTCAACGATATTTGTCGCCGCAAATCGCTCAGCAAATGGCACTGAGTCAGTGCTCTAATACCTCTGAAAACCCTTTTAAGGATTTGTCTGAGCGCGAGTTGCAAATTATGTTGATGATCACGAAAGGCCAAAAAGTGACTGACATTTCAGAGCAGCTTAACTTAAGCCCGAAAACCGTGAACAGCTATCGCTATCGTTTATTCAGTAAATTGGATATCAATGGCGATGTCGAGTTGACTCATTTAGCCATACGACATGGCATGTTAGATACTGAGGCGCTTTAGTCTTTTACGGCGATAGTATCAAGGCTAGCACGATCATAGACGATGTTTGACTCCCACGCCTTTCTAACAACCGTTTCCTCTTCGCCCGGTGTGTACCGTATGTACAACACCGAGGCGGAAGTGATCTACGTCGGTAAAGCCAAAAACCTCAAAAAACGCCTGAGCAGCTATTTTCGCCGTACGATTGATAGCGAAAAAACCAAGGCGCTGGTCTCTCACATTGCCAATATTGATGTCACGGTGACGCATTCGGAAACCGAGGCGTTGATTTTAGAGCACAACTACATCAAGCAATACTTGCCTAAGTACAATGTGTTGCTTCGCGATGACAAATCTTACCCCTATGTGTTTATCAGCGCCCATCGTCACCCTAGATTGTCGATTCACCGCGGTGCAAAACGCAGAAAAGGCGAGTACTTCGGCCCTTATCCAGATTCTGGCGCAGTAAGAGAAACCTTACACTTGCTGCAAAAAATCCTTCCAGTCCGTCAATGTGAAGATACCGTCTACAGTAACCGTTCTCGACCTTGTTTGATGTATCAAATTGGTCGTTGCGCCGGCCCGTGTGTCGAATCCTTGATCGCGGATGACGATTACGCGGAACTGGTGCAGCTTGTCCGTCTGTTTTTACAAGGCCGCGATCAGCAGGTGCTTAACACCTTAGTGGATAAAATGGATGCGGCCAGTCAATCACTTCGCTTTGAAGATGCTGCAAAGTTGCGCGATCAAATTCAAGCGATACGCCGAGTTCAAGAGCAGCAATACGTCTCACACAATCAAGATGATAATATGGATGTACTCGGTTTTGCCCAAGAGAGTGGTGTGGCCTGTATCCATATGCTAATGATTCGCCAAGGTAAAGTACTCGGCAGTCGCAGTCATTTCCCCAAATTGCCTGCTAATACCGATCCCAAGGAAGTCTTTGAGAGTTTTTTGACCCAGTATTACTTCAATCACAGTGATGTAAAAGAAATCCCCAACCAGATTTTGTTTGACTCGCAATTGATCGAACAAGCGCAAAGTATTGCCAATGCCATCAGTGAGTATGCCAGTCGCAAGATCGTCTTTACACACAAAGCCGGCGGTATTAAACAGCGCTACTTAAGGTTAGCCAACACCAACGCTCACAGTGCTGTCACCAGTAAGATCAACCACAAGATGACGATCAATCAGCGCTTTAAAGCTCTGCGTTCGGCCTTAGACAAAGACGATATTGCCCGTATGGAGTGTTTTGATATTTCCCATACCATGGGCGAGTACACCATGGCTTCGTGCGTGGTATTTAATCAAGAAGGGCCACTGAAAAGTGAATATCGCCGCTATAACATTACCGACATTACTGGCGGTGATGATTACGCTGCGATGGAGCAAGTGTTAACCAAGCGCTACGGCAAGCACATTGACGTTGAGAAAATCCCTGACGTCATTTTTATTGATGGCGGCAAAGGCCAGCTTAATCGCGCCCATCAGGTGATGCGAGCGTGTTGGTCTGCCTGGCCGAAAAGACCGCTGTTGCTCGGTGTGGCTAAGGGAGTGACGCGTAAACACGGATTAGAGACGCTAGTGACGGTGGACGGGGAAAGCTTTCACTTGCCGAGCGACTCTCCGGCGCTGCATTTGATTCAGCACATTCGCGATGAGAGCCACAACCACGCCATTTCTGGTCATCGCGCTAAACGAGGTAAGGCCAAAAGAACCAGCAGCCTAGAAGGCATTGAAGGGGTTGGGCCAAAACGTCGCCAATCTTTGCTCAAATATATGGGGGGGATTCAGGAATTAAGGCGTGCATCTGTTGAAGAAATCGCCAAAGTGCCCGGGATCAGTATTTCTTTAGCAGAAAATATTTATCAGGCATTGAAACAGGCGTAAAAATCACGCACCATAAGAGCGCCCCAGCTAAGAGATGACATTTATGCGCTTAAATATTCCTAACCTTCTGTCCTTACTCAGATTATTTTTAATACCTGTCTTTGTTGTTGCGTTTTATCTCCCTTATCAGTGGGCACCATTGGCTGCGGCAATGATCTTTTTCGTCGCGGGCTTTACCGATTGGCTTGATGGTATGTTAGCGCGCAAGCTCGGGCAGACCTCTCGTTTCGGCGCTTTTATCGACCCGGTCGCGGATAAAGTCTTAGTAGCGTCGGCGCTGATTTTGATCACCGAGCATTTTCACTCTATTTGGGTGACCATTCCCGCGGTGACCATGATTGCCCGTGAGATCATTATTTCCGCATTACGCGAATGGATGGCTGAAATTGGCAAGCGTGCCAGTGTGGCGGTTTCCTGGGTTGGTAAGGTTAAAACGCTCTCGCAAATGTTCGCACTGTGGGTATTGATTTGGCGTTATGACGATTGGATGGTTTGGCTTGGCTTTGCCGCCTTGTACATCGCCACGGCTTTGACCTACTGGTCTATGTATCAATATCTGATGGCGGCCAAAGGCGATTTGCTCAGCGAAGAGCACATGTAATCCCCATCTAAGTACATAGGGTAGCGCGTCACTCTAGTGAGTTAAAAACACGATTAAGATGGTTAATAAAACGACTTATAGAATGCAGACTCATGTTCTTTTTTATCGTGATAGTGCGTTTCTATGATTATTTTGTGACTAAAGTTGCAAAAAAAACCTTAAAATGACTATTTAATATCCAAACAAACAAAAAAAGGTTTTTTCGTGTTGACTCAGACAGATAGATGCGTAAAATGCCCAGCATAAGGTCGATGACCTACGGCGTGTTGGCAGAGTGGCTATGCAGCGGATTGCAAATCCGTGGACCTCGGTTCGACTCCGGGACGCGCCTCCATTAACGCATTGTTAATGGTTTGTGAATTTTGCGACACTAGCTCAGTTGGTAGAGCGCAACCTTGCCAAGGTTGAGGTCACGAGTTCGAACCTCGTGTGTCGCTCCAAATTTTTTCATCATGATAGCTATCGTTATTATTGATAACAATCATGTTTGATGGTGTTTACAGATGTGCCCTGGTGGTGGAATTGGTAGACACAAGGGATTTAAAATCCCTCGGCGTTCGCGCTGTGCCGGTTCAAGTCCGGCCCGGGGCACCATCATTCATGCGACACTAGCTCAGTTGGTAGAGCGCAACCTTGCCAAGGTTGAGGTCACGAGTTCGAACCTCGTGTGTCGCTCCAAATAAAAAAGCCCTGCTTATCCAAGCAGGGCTTTTTTATTTGCGCTAGTTCATGCTAAAAGCGTCTTAATAGAGATCTATACCTATTTATACCAATCTAACTCAGTCGCTGGTCACCCTAGCGGGTTAAAAACTCGATAACGTCGTTAAGTCAATCACTGGTCGAATAACGACTGAGATTCTTGTATTGATAAGTAAAGAGGTTGACTTGTTCTCACGCTATCATTGTCCATAGATTGAATCAGATTGGTATCAACAGCGGATCTTGGGAAGGTGTTGCCAATTGGTGGTGTATTGCGGGGTTAAATAGTCCCGTTTCATTTCCCAGTGACAATGCATTCCTTGCGCCCCCAGAAAAATCGCATCTCGACCATAACGTTGATTTAACCCGTCGAACACCGACATTAATTTTGGGTTATTCGGCGCGGGGTTAAATAGGTCGGGCTGCTCATTTCGGCCATCGATGAGTTCTACTAAGCCCACGCCAAATTTATAAAAACGCACACCCTCGCGAAAAAGTTGCTGACTGATATGATCTGTGGCCCGAGTGATCACCGTGACATCCGCAGTCGGGTAGGCGAAGTGGTGTAATGACTTCGCGCTGACCGGTTTATCGTCGTAGGGAGAAGAAGAAGCAAACACCAACATGGTTTTACAAAGTGAGCCTTGCTCACGGGCTTTTCTTGAAGCGATGCCCGCGTGCTTACACAACGCCTGAGAGAGGGATATGGGGTCGGTAATACGCTGACCGGCACTGCGAGTAGAAAAAATTTGCTTTTTATTGATTGTGCCACCATCCCAACCTTTACATGCTTGGCCGTTGAGTTCGCGAAGGGTGCGCTCCATGTCAACGCCAAAGATTTTGCGCATCTTAGTCATCGAGGCCTGAGCCAAATCCAACCCATTGTGAATTCCCATGTGACGCAGATGAACCGATAAACGACGACCAATTCCCCATAAGTCAGACACCGACAATTGGCTGAGTACGTGATGGCGTACGTCTACGTGGTCGATGATACAAACACCCTGATAGCCGGCGAGCTTTTTGGCCGCGTGATTCGCCGCTTTCGCTAGGGTGAGGGTTGGCGCGATACCGACACAAACGGGCAGGCGGCATTCTTTCCACACTGCGCGTCTTAATTGCAAGGCATGAGTGTGAAAATCTGGGATAAGGTGCTCACAGCGGTGAAAAGATAAAAATGACTCATCAATAGAATAGATGTATTGATCGGGTGCAAAGCGGCCAATCACATCCATCATCTTAGACGATAAGTCCGCGTACAACTCATAGTTTGACGAAAACACGTGGATGCCTTGCTGCTCACAAAGGGCTTTCATCGTAAAAAAGGGTTTGAACTTTTTTATCCCCATTGCCTGAGCTTGACGATTGGCCGCGACAATACAGCCATCGTTGTTCGATAACACGACGATGGGCTGACCGCGCAAATCAGGACGAAATACTTGCTCGGCGCTGCAGTAAAACGCGTTGGCATCGACGAGTGCAAACATAGTTAGTCTCGCGTTCGATGGCTGCGGATTGAGTGGATCACTACGCCTTCTAAGCTGAACGTATCGAGCTCGTTGATCGTGACAGGGGCAAACGCTTGATTGGCTGAGCGCAACTGACGATGGACGGTGTCTAATATCTTACAGACAAATTCACCGTTGTAGTTGGCCACCACCACATCGTTGTTCAGTGGTCGTACATGCCGATCAACAATCAAAAAGTCGCGATCAAAAATCCCCACGCCTTGCATTGAATCTCCACAGGCCTGACCAATAAAGGTCGAACTCGGGTGTTTGATCAGCATGGCATCGAGATCAAGTGCTAACTGAGAATACTCAGTGGCGGGGCTTTCAAACCCGCTAATACCGGCACTGGCAAAGATAGGGATCACTTTCATAAGGATAACCAATACTGTTTATTTATACAGTTTTATTGTGGTTGAATTACGGTGCTCGGTCAAGAAAAAAAGTCGTTCTGCGACCAACGTAATCGGTGGCGTTGTTTTCCATGCGTTGCTCAAAGAAGCATATCGATAACTTCCATCAATAAAGCCGATGATTAATGACGAAAAATCGAGATGAAGCGGGAAATTTTGTTTGCATGTTATTTTCTTAATGTGATAAATTCGCCAACAATCTCGGAGAGACATTCTGGGGGATACGCGTAACAGACATTCAAGCTGATTGTGCTGCTACGTAGGGTAGGTACCAGTAAAGCCCTTTACTGGTAGACGGGATACTAATGTTGCACTAAGAATCGCAGCATATTAATGGGAAACCCAACATTGAAATCAATAGCGAAACACACAAAAATCAGCTTTATTCTGCCTAAATGCCCAGTCATACAGATCAGAAGCATTACTGAACCTTGATTCCAGAAACATCCGCGTGTTGCCATCGAATTGATGGAAAGTTTGCCGTGAGCCTTAGTTAAGGTTCGTGGTTTTCATTGATATGCCTCTAGTTTCGATTTCCTGCTGTCTCAGGTATCACTAGACCTTTTATTTTATGGGGTTCAGATATGACCACCGTTTTTGACGTCGACAACTCAGCTTTCGACAATGCTTTTTCTTGTCAAGTACCAAAGCCAACTGGGCTATACGACTTGACCCCAGATCAACACTTGCTTCAACAAGAGCAACACGAATCCGATGTGCGTTCGTATCCGCGTCGTTTACCGATTGCAATTCGTCGCGCGTTTGGCGTTTTGGTTGAAGACACCCGTGGACAAATCTTTCTCGATTGTTTGGCGGGCGCAGGTACCTTGGCATTGGGCTATAACCACCCTGAGATTAATCAGGCGTTAAAAGCGCAATTGGATTCGGGCCTTCCATACCAAACCCTAGACATTACCACCGAAGTGAAGAATAACTTTATTCGCGCGGTGAAAGACTTTTTGCCTTCGGCATTTGCCAGCAAATCGGTGGTTCAATTTTGTGGTCCTTCTGGCGCTGACGCGGTAGAAGCGGCGATTAAATTGGCGAAGCAAACTACTGGCCGCAATACCATGTTTGCGTTTCGCGGTGCTTACCACGGTATGACCAACGGCACCATGGGTATGATGGGCAATTTGTCGACCAAAGCGCGCCGTACTGGCTTGATGTCCGATGTACACTTTATGCCTTTTCCATACGACCTACGCTGCCCGTTTGGTTTAGGTGGTGAGGCCGGTGCCAAAGCCAGTATTCGTTACATTGAACGTTTATTACAAGACGACGAATCGGGCATCATGAAACCTGCCGCGATGATCGTCGAGCCTGTGCAAGGGGAAGGCGGTGTGATCCCTGCGCCTGATTTGTGGTTAAA
Source organism: Vibrio sp. HB236076 (assembly GCF_040957575.1). Classification (NCBI taxonomy): domain Bacteria; kingdom Pseudomonadati; phylum Pseudomonadota; class Gammaproteobacteria; order Vibrionales; family Vibrionaceae; genus Vibrio; species Vibrio sp. HB236076. Next base: position 1,723,412 of record NZ_CP162601.1, on the reverse strand, counting down.
AGAGTTGCGTCGAATTTGTGACGAGCACGGTATTTTATTGATCTTCGACGAAATTCAATGTGGTGTCGCCAAAAGCGGTGAGCGCTTTGCCTTTGAAACGTCAGGGATTTACCCAGATATCTTGTGTCTGTCTAAAGCCATTGGCGGTGGATTGCCGATGTCGTTGTTGGTCTTAGATAAAAACATTGATACGTGGCGCCCTGGTGAACACACCGGCACTTTTCGCGGTAACCAATTGGCGATGGTATCAGGTGCGAAAGCGCTAGAGATCATCGAACGCGACAACCTGGTGGAACACGCGAAAAAAGCGGGTAATTACCTACGTCAAGGTCTAGAAGCCATTGCGCAGCGCGTGAACTGCATTGCTGAGGTGCGTGGCAAAGGCTTAATGCTCGGGGTTGAAATCAAGCAAGCCAACGGTGCGACCAATGGGTTTGGTGAGCCAAAAGCCGACGGGACCTTAACGCTGGCGATTCAACGCGCTGCACTAGAGCGTGGATTAATGGTTGAAAAGGGTGGTCGAGAAGGCTCTGTGATCCGTTTTCTTCCACCAGTCATCATCAGCTACGAGCAGTTGGACTTTGCCCTTGAAGTGTTCGAAAAAGCGATCATTGCCGCCGGTGGTGAGTACGTTGATCATCCGCAAAACCAATGGCAGCAACACTTTGTTCAAGTGGGTAAAGGCGGAGCGGATCACTACGCGTCAGTGATGCAACACACCACGCAAGCCATGACTCAAGTGTTTAATCAAGTCGATAAACCTTATTCTGGTCTCGACCCTCTGATGCTTGAAGCGCAGATTAAAGCGGTGAGTTTACAAGGACAAAGCGACTTGACGACGGTGATTGATGAGACGGCAGAGCTGGTGGCTAAGCATTCTATTTTCACTCAGCACAAGCACTGTATCGCGCATTTACACACACCGCCGATGATGTCAGCGATTGCCGCAGAAAGCATGATTGCCGCGCTTAACCAATCGATGGACTCATGGGATCAGGCGTCAGCGGCGACTTATGTTGAGCAAAAAGTGGTTGACTGGTTGTGTCAGCAATATCAACTGAGCACACAAAGTGACGGTATCTTTACCAGTGGTGGCACACAAAGCAACCAAATGGGGCTGATGCTCGCCCGCGATTGGATCGTGGATCAATTGTCTCAGCACTCAGTACAAAAACTTGGCTTGCCTGATTACGCTGATAAGTTACGCATTGTCTGTTCAGAAAAAGCGCATTTTACGGTTCAGAAAGCGGCGTCTTGGATGGGGCTCGGTGAAAAAGCCGTTGTGACGGTACAAGCTCATGACAATGGCACGATGGACAGCGAAGCCTTGCCATCGACGCTCAGTTCATTAAAAGAGCAAGGTTTGATCCCGTTTGCGATTGTCGGAACAGCAGGGACAACCGATCACGGCGCGATTGATGATTTGGCGATGATGGCCGATGTGGCGAAAGAGTTTGGCCTTTGGTTCCACGTCGATGGAGCTTATGGCGGCGCTCTGATCTTTAGCTCACACAAAGCTCGACTACAAGGCATTGAGCGTGCGCACTCTATTAGTGTTGATTTCCATAAGCTGTTTTTCCAAACTATCAGCTGCGGCGCGCTCTTGGTCAACGACAAAGCATCATTGGGCTTTTTACTGCACCACGCTGATTATTTAAATCGCGAGCACGATGAGTTGCCAAATTTGGTCGACAAATCCATGGCGACGACGAAACGGTTCGATGCGTTAAAAGTCTATATGACCATGCAAGCGGTTGGACCGCAAATGCTAGGGGATATGCTGGATCACCTCGTGGCACAAGCAGAACAAGTTGCCGCGATGATCGAACAGCACAACAGCTTTGAATTGCTGGCGCCGCCGAATTTATCCACGGTACTATTTAGAGTGGCGACGCCGCATCTGAACTTGGATAGCCTCAACCAAAAAGTGCGTATCCAAGCCTTAGTTCGCGGTATTGCGGTATTGGGTGAGACCTGTGTTGATGGTCACAGTGCCTTGAAATTTACCATTTTAAACCCGTGTTTACAGTTGGCTGATTTTGAAGCCTTACTGACAAATATCGAAGCGCTGGCCAACGAGCTAGCATAAGTAATCGGGTGCATGTACAAAGGCATGCGCCCATCAATATCAGGCTTTAAAGCCAACAATAAAGGATAAATGCGCATGGCAGTTTTGCAAATTGGTGCCGGAGGTGTTGGATGGGTGATTGCTCACAAGGCAGCCCAAAATAACGATGTACTCGGTGACATTACCATTGCTTCACGTACGGTAAGCAAATGTGAAAAAATCATTGAGTCGATTGAAAAAAAACAAAATCGCAAAGATACCAGCAAAGGCTTAACCGCACGCGCGGTCAATGCCGACGACGTGGATGCGTTGGTGGCTCTTATCAAAGAGGTCAAGCCAGACTTAGTGATCAACGCTGGACCTCCTTGGGTCAACATGGCCATCATGGAAGCCTGCTACCAAACCAAAGTATCGTATTTAGACACCTCTGTGGCGGTAGATTTGTGCTCTGAAGGCCAGCAAGTACCACAGGCGTACGATTGGCAATGGGGTTATCGTGAAAAGTTTGCTGAGGCCGGCATCACTGGTATTCTCGGCGCGGGCTTTGATCCAGGCGTGGTGAGCGTCTTTGCCGCTTACGCGGTGAAACACCTATTCGATGACATCGATACCATTGATGTGATGGACGTTAACGCTGGTGATCACGGCAAAAAGTTTGCTACTAACTTCGACCCTGAAACCAATATGTTGGAAATTCAAGGGGACTCTTTCTATTGGGAAAATGGTGAGTGGAAACAAGTCGAGTGCCACTCGCGAATGTTTGAATTTGATTTTCCTTTGGTTGGCAAACACAAGGTTTACTCGATGGCGCACGACGAAGTGCGTTCAATGAAAGAGTTTATTCCAGCCAAGCGCATCGAGTTTTGGATGGGCTTTGGTGATAAATACCTCAACTATTTTAATTGCATGCGCGATATCGGTTTGCTTAGCCCAGACCCTGTGGTATTGCCTGATGGCCGCGAAGTGCAACCGTTGCACGTACTTAAAGCATTATTACCCGATCCGACGTCATTAGCGCCAGGATATACAGGCAAAACTTGTATTGGTACTTGGGTTCAAGGTCGCAAAGATGGCCAAGAGCGCAGCGTGTTTATTTACAATAACGCTGATCACGAAGTGGCCTACGAGGATGTCGAACACCAAGCGATTTCCTATACCACGGGTGTACCAGCTATTACAGCGGCTTTGCAGTTCTTTAATGGTAAATGGGCAGAGGCTGGGGTGTTTAACATGGAACAGCTCGATCCCGATCCTTTCCTTGAGACGATGCCGGGTATTGGCCTTGACTGGCACGTTCAAGAGCTTGAAGTCGGACAGCCAAACATTCAAATCTTAAAATAAAACGATTGGCCGATGAATTTCATCGGCCTTTTATCATAGAGAGTGCATTGTGAATTCTTCCCTAACGACACCGTATTTTATGATTGATGAGCAAAAGCTCATTGCTAACTTAGAAAAAGCGCGTGACTTAAAAGCGCGCTCCGGCGTCAAATTGGTTTTGGCGTTGAAGTGTTTTTCAACCTGGGGCGTGTTTGATCTGATCAAACCATACTTAGACGGCACCACCAGCAGCGGCCCTTACGAAGTGAAACTGGGCCACGAAACCTTTGGCGGTGAAACTCACGCTTACAGTGTGGGCTATAGCGAGGCGGACGTACTCGAAGTTGCGGATATCTGTAATAAGATGATTTTTAACTCTTATCATCAATTCGAGGCTTATCAACACTTGGTCAAAGGCAAGGCGTCTTTGGGGCTGCGTATCAACCCAGGGGTCAGTTACGCCGGTCAGGATTTAGCCAACCCAGCGCGAACCTTTTCTCGCCTTGGGGTACAAAAAGATCAGCTCAGTGCTGAGATGTTCGAACAGCTCGATGGGGCGATGTTTCACATGAACTGCGAGAACAAAGACGCCGATGCGTTCTTGGCCTTGTTAGATTCGATTTCCGAGCAGTTTGGCGTATACCTTGATCAACTTGAATGGGTGAGCCTGGGCGGTGGCGTCTTCTTTACTTGGCCAGGTTATGAGCTGGACAAGTTAGCTGACGGTCTGAAAGCCTTTGCAGAAAAGCATCAAGTACAACTCTACTTAGAGCCGGGTGAAGCCATTATTACCCAAACCACCGATCTGGTTGTGAGCGTGGTAGACATTGTTGAAAATGGGATGAAAACCGCGATTGTTGACTCGGCGACAGAAGCGCACCGGCTTGATACCTTGATTTACAATGAGCCAGCAACGGTGAAAGAAAGCAGTGATGAAGGCGAGCACGAGTACGTGATCGGCTCTTGTTCTTGTCTGGCCGGCGATCAGTTCTGTGTGGCGCGTTTTGAGCAGCCGTTAACCATAGGCCAGCGCCTGCACATTGCTGACAGCGCAGGGTATACCATGGTTAAGCTCAATTGGTTTAACGGGTTGAGAATGCCGTCGGTGTACTGTCAGCGCCAAGATGGCCGCATTGATAAACTCAACGAGTTTGATTATCAAGACTTTAAGCGCAGCTTGTCGCAATGGTCTGTTCGCTAACGCATTGACAATCAGCACTTCGGTGCTGATTTTTTTACCATGTGAAAAGCGAGATCCAGGGTGTGATTTGTGGCGATTTTTACACGGCGATGATATACATGCCGCTTGCTATCGAGTAATCTGTTTTCAATAAAAATCAAAAATGGCGAAGGTAATTCTGTGAAAATTGCGATGTTGAGCACAGGGGAAGAAGTCTTGCATGGTGATATTGTCGACACTAATGCGGCTTGGCTCGGAGAATACTGCTTCGAGCACGGTTTTACACTGACCAAGCGCAGTACTATCGGTGACAGCCTAAGCGCCTTGACGCAAGAATTGATTATGTTGAGCCTCAATCACGATGTGGTGTTTGTCAACGGTGGGCTGGGCCCGACCAGCGATGATCTTTCTGCACAAGCGGCCGCCAATGCCAATGAGGTCGAACTTGAAATGAATCACTCGTGGTTAGAAACCCTCACCGAGCGCTTTGCTGCTAAAGGTCGCGTGGTGACAAAGAGCAATGCCAAGCAGGCGTTATTGCCGCAAGGGGCAGAGATGATCCCCAACTCGATTGGTACGGCCTGCGGTTTTTCTATGTTGCTCAATCGCGCATTAATGTTCTTTACCCCTGGTGTGCCGAAAGAGTTTAAATTGATGGTAAAAACGCAGATTATTCCCTTTCTACAGCAGCAATTTCCTCAACACACACCGCTAGCGTGTAGTCGCTTTTATACTTTTGGTCATAGTGAGTCAGGCTTGGGCGATTTACTGAGTGCACTGCAGTTGCCAGAAGGGTATTTTTTAGGTTATCGCTCGGCTTTGCCTTTTATCGAGATAAAATTGTTTGGCCCACAAGGCGACTTGGAGACGAGGGCGAAAGTCATGGCCCTTATTCACAACATCGTTAAAGACTATACTTTGAGTATTGATCAGTCCGTGACCCAATTAATCGGTCGTCACCTGCAAGAAAAGCAACTCACTTTGTCACTAGCAGAGCAAAGCACCTTTGGTCATCTCAGCGCGTGGTTACACGATGATGAGACCGCATCGGGCCAATTGCGCCACTCTTGGTTGTTGCCAACACATAGCCTCGAACACGACAACGACGCCTTAGCGGGGGCGTTTGCGTTAGCCGCAGCCACCAGAGAAAAATGTGACACGGATTTGTCCTTAGTGACGACGGAGCTAGATGATAACCATTGCTGTGCTGTCGCCATGGCCGACGCCAGTGGTGAGTGGGGCGGGGTGTACCAACTGAGAGTCGGTTACAGTCGTGAAGAGCAGCGCAAGGTGATCGCCACGATTGCGATTGATCTATTGAGGCGTTTTTTACAATCGCAGCCGCGTTTTGGCCAGTACCATTTCATCGAAACCAAGCGCAGTTTGTGGTTGCCAAAAACGGCCTCAACGGTGCTTTCTTAGCGCGAATGATGGGATAACAAAAAGCCAAGTGATACGAATCACTTGGCTTTTTTATTGTCTAGCCCGACGAGGCAAGCGCTAAAACCAATCTAACTCAATAGCGGCTTATCCTAGCCTGTAAAGAATCGATAACGTCGTTAAGGCAATCACAGGTAGAATAACGACTGAGGTTCTTATTTTTATAAGAAAAAGATTGCCTTATTCTCACGATTTTCCGGCGCTATCATTACCCCAGACTTAATCAGATTATTACTGAGCGCTAGGCGCTTTTTACATTAATGTTGTAATTCACATTGTGTAATGAAATGGATGATTTTGCTTTGGCGATACAAGGCAACACTTCACCGGGTGCCAAATAAGCCAACGGAAAGCCAACATAATCCACTTCACCGGTCGTGATGCCACACTTACAGCTACCACAATGGCCATCACGACAATGGTACTCAGGTTGCAAGCCGGCTTTTTCCATTGTTTCTAACAAGGTATCGGTATCGTTAGATTCAATCAAAATCGCATCATTAATATGAATTGAAGGCATTAAAGTTCAAAGCCCTCAAAGTCGTCGTTGCTGACTTCATTGTCGATTTGGCCAACCAGGTAAGAGCTGATTTCCGCTTCTTGTGGTGCCACTTGAACGTTGTCCGAAGACAGCCATGCATTGATCCAGGGAATTGGATTGGTGGTGGCTTCTGGATAGGCGGCAGGTAAACCAACGGCGTTCATGCGAATGTTGGTGATGTACTCAACGTATTGGCATAAGATTTCGCGGTTAAGACCAATCATAGAGCCGTCTTTAAACAGGTATTCCGCCCATTCTTTTTCTTGCTCTGCTGCTTCTTTAAACAAGTCAAAGCACTCTTGCTTACACTCTTCTGCAATCTGGATAAAGCTAAAATCATCTTGACCGTTGCGCAGTAGGTTGATCATGTGTTGAGTACCGGTGAGGTGAAGTGCTTCATCACGAGCAATCAGTTTAATGATTTTGGCATTGCCCTCCATCAATTCGCGTTCTGCAAAAGCAAAAGAACAGGCAAAGCTGACGTAAAAGCGGATGGCTTCTAGCGCATTGACAGACATCAAGCACAAGTAGAGTTGCTTTTTCAAAGCGTGCTTGCTGATGGTCACTTCCTCACCTTGAATCGTATGAGTCCCTTCGCCGTAACGATGGTAATCATTGGTCATGGTGATCAAGTTGTCGTAGTAGTGAGCAATGTCTTTGGCGCGTTTTAGAATGTGCTCATTTTCAACGATGTCGTCAAAAACCGCCGCCGGGTCGTTGACGATGTTGCGGATAATGTGAGTGTATGAGCGAGAGTGAATCGTTTCAGAGAACGACCAGGTCTCAATCCAGGTTTCCAACTCAGGAAGAGAAACGATTGGCAGCAGCGCGACGTTTGGGCTGCGGCCTTGAATAGAATCAAGCAGAGTTTGGTATTTTAGGTTGGACAAGAAAATGTGTTTTTCGTGCTCAGGAAGCTTGGCGTAATCGATGCGATCACTGGATACGTCAACTTCTTCTGGACGCCAAAAGAAAGACAGTTGTTTTTCGATGAGCTTTTCAAACACTTCGTATTTTTGTTGATCGTAGCGAGCTACATTCACCGATTGGCCTAAGAACATTGGTTCTTTAAGCTGATCATTTTTTTGTTGAGAAAAAGTACTGTATGCCATGTCGAGCCTCAATAAACTAAGACCCCTGAGGCAATGTCAGGAATCTTTTTAGATGTATGTATGTCTTAAATTTTACAACCGCCGCCGGCGCAATCGTCGTCTTGAGCTACCACTTTACCGGACTGATCGTCACTCGCGCCATCGCGGGTGTTGTGATAGTAAAGGGTTTTGACGCCAAATTTATACGCGGTGAGCAGATCTTGCAACAAGACCTTCATCGGTACTTTACTGGTTTCAAAACGACTTGGATCATAATTGGTATTGGCCGAAATGGCTTGGTCAACAAATTTTTGCATGATCCCAACGAGGTGTAGGTAGCCGTTGTTGTTTTCGAGACTCCACAGCAGTTCGTACTGATTTTTTAGCTCGGTGTACTCAGGCACCACTTGCTTGAGAATGCCGTCTTTAGACGCTTTAACAGAGACAAAACCACGCGGTGGCTCAATGCCGTTGGTGGCATTTGAGATCTGCGAAGACGTTTCTGAAGGCATTAACGCGGTTAAGGTTGAGTTGCGAAGACCGTGTTCCATGATCTCTTGGCGTAAACCATCCCAATCATAGTGCAAAGGCTCAGCACAAATGTTATCGACGTCTTTTTTGTAGGTGTCAATTGGCATAAGGCCTTTGGCGTAATTGGTTTCGTTAAACGCGTGGCAACGGCCAAATTCTTTGGCTAAATTTACCGATGCTTTGAGCAAGTAATATTGCATGGCTTCAAACGTGCGATGAGTCAGTGCATTGGCACTGCCATCTGAATATTTCAGACCATTTTTTGCTAGGTAGTAGGCGTAGTTGATCACACCCACACCTAAAGTACGGCGATTCATAGTTGAACGACGTGCCGCTGGCAGTGGGTAATCTTGATAGTCGAGTAGGGCATCAAGTGCGCGTACAACCAGATCAGCTAATTCTTCAAAATCGTCGAGATGGTTGATTTCACCCAAGTTAAACGCAGAAAGCGTACACAAGGCAATTTCGCCGTTCTCGTCTTCGACATTGTTTAACGGTTTGGTTGGCAATGCAATTTCCAAGCACAAGTTCGATTGGCGAACCGGGGCAACCTTAGGATCAAAGGGGCTGTGCGTGTTACAGTGATCGACGTTTTGAATGTAAATACGACCCGTTGATGCACGCTCTTGCATTAAGAGGGTGAACATGTCGAGTGCTTTGACGGTGGTCTTCTTGATGCTCTCGTCTTGTTCGTATTGCACATAGAGTCTTTCAAACTCATCTTGATCTTCGAAGAAAGCGTCGTACAAGCCAGGAACGTCGGACGGTGAAAACAGGGTAATGTTGCCACCTTTGACTAAGCGTTGGTACATCAAACGGTTGAGCTGTACACCATAGTCCATGTGACGCACGCGGTTTTCTTCAACACCACGGTTGTTTTTCAAAACCAATAGTGACTGAGCTTCACCGTGCCAGAACGGGTAAAAAACCGTGGCCGCACCGCCGCGCACCCCGCCTTGAGAACAACATTTAACAGCGGTTTGAAAGTACTTGTAAAAAGGAACACAGCCGGTGTGGAAGGCTTCGCCACCGCGAATTTCTGAGCCAAGGGCGCGAATACGGCCCGCATTGATCCCAATACCCGCTCGCTGTGACACGTAGCGCACGATAGAGCTTGCTGTTGCATTGATTGAATCTAGGCTATCACCACACTCAATTAAGACGCAAGAGCTGAACTGACGCGTTGGCGTACGCACACCCGACATGATGGGGGTGGGCAGCGAAATCTTAAACGTTGAGGTGGCGTCGTAGAAGCGCTTAATGTAGTCAAGGCGAGTCGCTTTGGGATAATTGGCAAACAAACAAGCGGCGACTAGGATGTACAAGAACTGTGCACTTTCATAAATCTGACCGGTGACGCGGTTTTGTACAAAGTACTTACCTTCGAGCTGTTTTACTGCCGCGTAAGAGAAGTTGAGATCGCGAGTGTGCTCGATGAAAGCATCGAGTTGATCAAATTCCGCTTCCGTGTAGTCGGCCAACAGGTGTTTGTCGTACTTACCGGCTTCAACCATTTTTTGCACATGGTTGAAAAGGCGCGGCGGCTCGTATTGACCGTAGGCTTTTTTGCGCAAGTGAAAAACGGCCAAGCGAGCGGCGAGATATTGATAATCAGGCGACTCTTCTGAAATCAAATCAGCAGCGGATTTAATAATGGTTTCGTGGATGTCAGAGGTCGTGATGCCATCGTAAAATTGGATATGCGCGCGCAATGCGACCTGAGAAACGGAAACGTTGTTTAAATCTTCAGCCGCCCAAGAGATCACGCGATGGATCTTATCGAGATCAATCGACTCTTTGCGACCATCGCGTTTAGTGACAGTAAGTTGTTGGTTCATTATTCACACACCATTTATCAACATCTAGTGAGGTAAACACTAGATGTAGGGGTCTTATTTATTTTGGATACAAGATAGAGCTATTTGTCGGGCATTTCAAGGCATGACTTTGGGATGACTTGTGGATAACTCGCTAAGAGAAAAAAATCTGTAAGTAGCTACTCACTGAGAAGCAAAGGGCAGACGTAGTCATCAAAATTGACATGGTGATCATCGGATTAAAGATGACCAGTTAGAAAAAAAAATTACTTGATCTTTGCGCTATTCTGTATAAGAAATCGCATTGCGTTTACTGCCTGCTCATGCTCGCGGTCAAACCGGTGGGATGCTATGGTGAAAAAGGTCACCACGGCGTAGCGTACTCAGTGTGGCACACGACCGAGAAAGACGCTGAGTGGGCGATGACTGCTCGCTCAGTGTCTTGATATCAGCGCCTTGATATCAGCCGCTGGACTCGTTGTTTGAGGCCGCCTTATTTAGCCGATTTTACGGGTGTGGATAATGTAATTGACATCGACGTTGCTGCCGAGTTTGTACTGGTCAAACAATGGATTGTAATGTAAGCCCGTAATACCTTGCTCTTGTAAATCGGTGCGATCTATCATGTTAAAAAGTTCACTTGGGCGGATAAACTTACTGTGTTCATGGGTGCCTTTCGGGACGATTTTCATGACCTGTTCAGCGCCGACAATGGCAAAAAGGTAAGATTTGAGATTGCGATTGAGGGTGGAGAAAAACACATGACCGCCGGGTTTGACTAAGGCAGCACAAGCTCGCACCACGGACTCAGGGTCGGGGACGTGTTCAAGCATTTCCATGCAGGTGACAACGTCGTAGCGCTCGGCGTACTGCTCGGCGTGTGATTCAATCGTGTCTTGTAGGTATTCAATATTGGTGACACCACTTTCAAGCGCGTGTAATCTGGCCACCTCAAGAGGCTCTCTTCCCATGTCGAGGCCGGTCACCTCGGCGCCGGCTTTGGCCATGCTCTCGGCTAAAATACCGCCGCCACACCCGACATCGAGCACTCGCTTGCCAAAGATGCCTTCCGCGCCTTGGATAATATAGCTAAGACGCAATGGGTTTATCTGGTGTAAAGGTTTAAATTCCCCGCTTTTGTCCCACCAGCGCGAAGCCATTTGTTCGAACTTTGCAATTTCGTTTGGATCGACATTGATAGTTTCATTCATCGTCTATCGTCTCCGTTGATATAGAAGTGGTCACATTATACTGACAAATGATGCGGGGTACAGGCGCAGAGTGTTGAAGCGGAAGTGAAAATCGAAATTTCGTTAATAAATAGTGTTAATGAATCAGATTGATAAGCCAGTTTTGATGCTTTTATCGACAATTAATCACGAATCGGGCAGTCAAGGTCAAAATCGACGATGAAAGTTGTCACTGATGACGAATAATTGTGGTATATTTTTAACCTTGTACGTACCAGATACGATCAAAGAATAGAGGGACAATAGCTCTATGAGCGATCTAGCGAAAGAGATCACGCCCGTCAACATCGAAGATGAGCTAAAAGGCTCATACCTTGATTATGCGATGTCAGTCATCGTTGGTCGAGCGCTTCCCGATGTGCGTGATGGTCTAAAACCTGTGCACCGCCGCGTACTGTACGCGATGAATGTGCTGGGAAATGATTGGAACAAACCATACAAAAAATCTGCCCGTGTCGTGGGTGACGTGATCGGTAAATATCACCCTCATGGTGACAGTGCGGTCTACGACACCATCGTACGTCTTGCGCAACCCTTTTCACTGCGTTATATGCTGGTTGACGGCCAAGGTAACTTTGGTTCCATCGATGGTGACTCTGCAGCGGCAATGCGTTACACCGAAGTTCGTATGGCAAAAATTGCCCATGAACTGCTGGCTGACCTAGAAAAAGAAACCGTGGATTACGTACCGAACTACGACGGTACCGAAAAAATCCCAGCCGTGTTACCGACGAAGATACCAAACTTACTCGTCAACGGTTCTTCGGGGATTGCCGTGGGAATGGCGACGAACATTCCGCCGCACAACTTAACCGAAGTGATTGATGGCTGTTTGGCCTACATCGACAACGAAGCGATCACGATTGACGAGTTGATGCAGCATATTCCCGGTCCTGATTTCCCGACGGCGGCGCTTATTAGCGGTCGTAAAGGCATCGTTGATGCTTATAAAACGGGGCGCGGTAAAATTTACATGCGTTCGAAAGCGGACATTGAAACCGATAAAAACGGCCGTGAGACCATTGTGGTTTCCGAGATCCCTTATCAGGTCAACAAAGCGCGTTTAATTGAAAAAATTGCCGAGTTAGTCAAAGACAAAAAAGTGGAGGGCATTTCGGCCTTGCGCGATGAGTCAGACAAAGACGGCATGCGCATCGTGATCGAGTGTAAACGCGACGCGGTCGGTGAAGTGGTGCTCAATAACCTCTACACCAATACCCAATTGCAAACCACCTTTGGCATTAATATGGTGGCACTCAATGACGGTCAGCCTCAGTTGTTTAATCTCAAACAAATGCTGAAGTGCTTTGTTGATCACCGTCGTGAAGTCGTCACGCGTCGTACCGTGTTCGAGCTGAAGAAGGCGCGCGATCGCGCGCATATTCTTGAAGGCTTGGCACTGGCCTTGGCCAATATCGATGCCATCATTGAGTTGATCCGCAACGCACCGACACCGGCTGAAGCGAAAGCGGGCTTGGTAGCTCGTGGTTGGGAGCTTGGTAACGTTTCGGCCATGCTAGACCGCGCGGGCGACGACCACGCCGCACGCCCTGAGTGGCTGGAGCCGCAATACGGTGTCCACGACGGCTTGTACTACCTTACCGAGCAACAAGCGCAAGCTATCTTGGACTTGCGTCTTCACAAGCTAACCGGCCTCGAGCATGAGAAAATTCTCGGCGAGTACAAATCGCTGCTCGATGAAATTGCAGAATTGCTTCATATCTTAGCCAGCACTGAGCGTTTGATGGAAGTGATCTGTGATGAGCTGAAGATCGTGCGTGAGCAGTTTGGTGATGCGCGCCGCACCGAAATCACCTCAGCAAGCCATGACATTGACATGGAAGAGTTGATTGCCAAAGAAGACGTTGTGGTTACCCTGTCACACGAAGGTTACGTCAAGTACCAGTTGTTGAGTGATTATGAATCGCAACGACGTGGCGGCAAAGGCAAGAGCGCCACTCGCATGAAAGACGAAGATTACATTGAGCGTTTGTTAGTGGCCAATACCCATGACAACATTCTGTGTTTCTCGACTCGTGGTAAAGCTTATCGCTTGAAAGTCTACCAATTGCCACAAGCGACTCGCACTGCGCGTGGTAAGCCGATCGTCAACATCCTTCCTCTGGAAGAAAACGAACGCATTACCGCCATTTTGCCGGTTAGTGAGTACAGTGAAGACAAGTTTATCTTTATGGCAACCGGCGACGGTACAGTGAAGAAGACCTCGTTGGATCAGTTCTCAAATGTTCGTGCCAATGGTTTGATTGCGGTTAATCTAAGAGAAGAAGATTCTTTGATTGGCGTCAACATTACCGATGGCAACAGTGACATTATGTTGTTCTCACAATCGGGTAAAGTGGTTCGTTTCCACGAAGATCAAGTGCGCTCAATGGGACGAACGGCTTCCGGTGTCCGTGGTATGAAGTTGGGTGAGCAAGACAAAGTTGTGTCTTTGATTGTCCCTGGCGCTGAAGGCGATATTCTAACCGTCACGGAAAACGGTTATGGTAAACGCACTGATTTGTCTGAGTACCCAACCAAGAGTCGTGCGACTTTAGGTGTGGTATCAATCAAGGTGTCAGAGCGCAATGGCTCTGTTGTTGGCGCGATTCAAACCTCTGAAAACGATGAGTTCATGATGATCACCAATGCGGGAACCTTAGTCCGCACACGTGTTTCTGAGGTCAGTCAAGTTGGTCGTAACACCCAAGGGGTGACCTTGATCCGTACTTCAGAAGGCGAAGCTGTGGTTGGGTTGCAACGCATTGAAGAAATTGCTGAGTTGGCTGAAGAGCTGGCAGAGCAAGACGGCAATGAGCCAGCGACTGACAGCGCTGACATCCCACTTGCCGACAATGAGCAAAGTGATACGGACGACAACCTTGAGCATGGTGACGGTGAGCAAGGCACTGAATAAGCCGCTCTGATACCATGGTGGACGTTTGAACAAAGCGGCGCACAATGACAAGACCAATACCGATAACAAGCCGGGGCACAACTGCCTCGGCTTTTTTATATCTGCGATAAGGTGGCACGCCAATGTCGTTCTTCATTGACTCGCTCTTGCTCGTGATGCGGTCGGAGGCCCTTGGCTGCAATTGTTGATTAATGATTGATGCCAAAAGAATTTGCAAATCAAACTCGATTCAATTCATTGTCCTCGGAACTTGATTTATCTCATTATTGTTATATTATAACAATTAAATTTAAACGCGATGAGTGCTTGAAAAGCGAAAATTCATACCCATCTATCGAAAGTAGAAAGTCCAATCTCTTAGTGAGGTCAAAACCGTCTATAATTAAGTGGTCAGACAATCACAAGCCGCTGAAGGTTAGCCAGTTTCCTGTGTCTTGCCGGTTCAGCTTAAACTGATGGTTAGATTAACTTGATGTCACACGGTTATTATGGTGATGAAATAAGGCGACAAGCGGTCTTAAGTTTTTGTAAACAAAGTGAGTAAAAGTATGGCAGAAGTGAGAGCCAGAGTAGATTTTAAAGTTGGCGCCAAAAGCCATATCCCAGCAGAACTGTTATCTTTTCGCGGTTTGAAAACGGATAAAGAGCACGTTGCTGTAATCTTTAAACAAGCCGATAAAGCCCAAGCGGTTCCTATCGTGCGTATGCATTCTGAATGTTTAACGGGTGATGTTTTTCACTCTTCTCGATGTGATTGCGGAGAGCAATTAGATGAAACGATCGAAAGGATGGCCCAAACCGGGGGGATCATTCTTTATTTGCGCCAAGAAGGGCGCGGTATCGGTCTTTACAACAAAATTGATGCGTACCATTTGCAAAGCCAAGGCTTAAACACCTATGAAGCCAATAACAAACTGGGTTTTGCCGATGATCTGAGAGACTTTACCGAAGCGGCACAAATGCTTCAGGCTTTGGGCATTGATAATGTGCAATTGGTGACGAATAACCCGAAGAAGATTCGCGATTTACAAGACTTTGGTATAAAGATTGACCAGGTTATCCACACGTCAGCTCACCTCAAAGATGGCAACGAAGGGTACCTCAAGGCAAAGGCCGATCACGGCCATCAACTTGAAGTCTAATGAACTGACATCGCAATGGTGTTATTGATACCAATCTAACTACATAGCGAGTTAAGAAAATGACTTGTAGAATCACCACTCACTTTTTTCTTACTTTGTTATCAAGCTTTTGCCTGCGCTATCCTTGACCACAGACTGAATCAGATTGGTATTAATCGTTAAACCTCACATTTGTGAGGTTTTTTTTTAATTTCTATAGCGTGATAATACCAAGTTATATTAGTATTAATAATATTGAGAATACTTATCATTTTTAATACTAATAAGGGCTAAGGAATGAACTTATCGAACAAAGTGGCACTGACTCTCATCGGTTCACTTGGCGTGGCCAGCGCTAACTTGCAAGCAGCGGAGGTGACTCAGCAACAAGTGGTCGAACAATACACTAAGGTTGCGCACGCTGTTTTTGCCGATTCATATTTGACGGCACAAGCACTGCAAGAAAAGATTGACCAATTTGTCACGTCACCTAGTGAGGCGACACTTGAAGCGGCGAAACAAGCTTGGCTTGCCGCCCGAGTCCCTTATCAGCAATCTGAAGTGTTTCGTTTTGGCAATGCCATTGTTGATGACTGGGAGGGCCAACTCAACGCCTGGCCATTGGATGAAGGCTTAATTGATTATGTCGCCGATGATTATCAATACGAGTTGGGCAACGCAGGTGCGAAAGCCAATATTATTGCTAACACGTCAATTAACGTCGGCAACACAACACTCGATACTCAAACCATTAGCAGCGAGTTAATTGCCAGCCTTAATGAATTAGGTGGTTCAGAGGCCAATGTCGCTTCGGGGTATCACGCGATTGAATTTTTGTTGTGGGGACAAGATCTCAACGGCACAAACGCCGGGGCCGGTGAGCGTCCTTATACCGATTATGTGCAAGGGGAAGGTTGTACTCATGGCCATTGTGAGCGTCGCGCACAATACTTACAATCGGTAACTCAGTTACTGGTCGATGATTTGGCGTGGATGGAAAAGCAATGGGCTACAGGTAACAAAGAGAATTATCGTCAACTTTTGCTCAGTGAGTCGGCAGAAAATGGCTTGCGCAAAATGCTGTTTGGCATGGGCTCCTTGTCGCTTGGTGAATTGGCCGGCGAACGCATGAAAGTCGCGTTAGAAGCACATTCAACCGAAGATGAACACGATTGTTTCTCTGATAACACCCACAATTCGCATTACTATAACGAGCAAGGCGTTTACAATGTCTTTACCGGCAGTTACAAACGTGTCAATGGTGAATTGGTGACAGGGCCGAGTCTATACGATTTAGTTAAACAGCAAGATGCTCAAGCGGCAGCGCGCATTCAGCAGCAATTTGATACCACCCGTGCACAAGTACACACTTTGGTTGAATCTGCGCAAAATAATCAGTATTTTGATCAGCTTATCGCCCCAGGCAATGAGCAAGGCAATGCATTGGTAAATCAATCAATCAATGCACTTGTGGCTCAGACGGCAGCCATTGAAGATGTCTCTGCCATCATTGGTATTGATAACCTGAACCCAGATACCGCTGATCACGAGTTTTAATCAGTTATCAAATTTGCAGAGTAAGCGCTGCAAAAAATTATGGATATAATGGGCTCGCTTGAGCCCTTTTTTACGCTATGAAATGGACGCAACAATTAACACACTGGGCTAAATTGAGTGTTTTCATACCTGTGGTCATTACCCATGCCACAGCGGCGTCTGAGGAGCGTGCTAGCGCCGCAGGTGTTGATGTCACTGAGTCGCCGTCAATACGCCAGCAAGTGGAGAGCAAGAATGAAGCAAAGCCATTTGTTCTCGATAAGCGTTTGTCTGGTGGGCAAGGTACAGTAACCCCAGTGGGAGACCATGCTTTTTCTTTGCCAGCGGCCAATTTGCCCTTGTCACAGAGACTCGATTTTAGTGTCGGCAACAGCTTTTTTCGCAACCCTTGGGTACAAGCACCATCGACCACCGATGCTCGAGATGGACTTGGCCCTCTGTTTAATACCAATGGTTGTGAAAACTGCCATATTCGCGATGGGCGAGGTCATCCGCCGCAATCGGCAAAAGACAACGCCGTGTCAATGTTGATCCGCCTGAGTGTGCCTGCCACATCGCCGGCGCAACAAAAATTGATACAACGCCAGGGCGTGATTGGCGAACCCACTTATGGCACTCAATTACAAGATTTTGCACTACCTGGTCAAAAGCCTGAAGCCAAAGTGGCGGTTGAATATCACTATCAGGAGGTTCAGTTTGCCGATGGCTATACTGTAACGTTGAGAAAACCCAAGATAGTGTTATCTGAACTGGCTTATGGCAAGATGTCACAGCAGGTGCAAATGTCGGCGCGTATTGCGCCGCCGATGATAGGCTTAGGCCTGCTAGAAAGTATTGATGATGCTACTTTGTTGGCTGCTCAAGATCCCAATGATTATGACCAAGATGGTATTTCTGGCCGTGTAAATTGGGTCTGGGACCGACAAGCCGAACGGTTGGCGATTGGTCGCTTTGGTTGGAAAGCGGGCCAGCCGACGTTGATGCAGCAAAATGCGTCGGCGTTTAGCGAAGATTTAGGCCTGACGAGTCATATGTTTCCTAAGCCAAGTTGTCAGCCAAGCCAGACTCTTTGTCAGCAACTTCCCGACGGTGGCAGTCCTGAAGTGAGCAAGCGAGTCTTAAATTTTGTTGAGTTTTACACCCGCCACCTTGCTGTCCCTGCGAGGCGCCAACTCGATGATGCGTTGGCGTTGCAAGGTGAGAAAACGTTTACCGAATTAGGGTGTGGTCGCTGCCATCAGCCGGTTTTTAAAACGGGTAACCGGCCAGAGACACCAGCCTTATCTCAACAAGTCATTCACCCTTATAGCGATCTCTTGTTACACGATATGGGTGAAGGGCTAGCAGACAACCGACCTGAGTTTACCGCCAACGGTCGAGAGTGGCGAACTCCGCCGCTGTGGGGGATCGGTTATACCAAGAAAATCAGTGGCCATACTCACTATTTACACGATGGACGAGCGCGCAATTTACTCGAAGCGATTTTGTGGCATGGCGGAGAAGCTGAGCCGATCAAACAACAAGTATTACAACTTAACGAGCAGCAGCGTGAAGCATTGGTTGCTTTTCTTCAATCTTTGTAAATCAAGGCGTTGTTGCGAGCACCGTTACGATTAAACACTAAACACCAAGGTATTGCAGTGAATAAGGTTTTTATATTATCGACGCTAGTGACCACCGGTCTATTGACGGGCTGTCAAGCGACGGACTCCGTAAACTCAGAGAATGCTGCTATTTATCAGCAGACTGAGGCGTTGAGTCAACCGGTTTATCAAATCGAAGCGCAATTTGCCCATCAATTGGCACAGGAATCAAAGGCTTTACATCAAGGCTTTCAGCACGCTTGTCAGGGTAAACAAACCCTGGAGTCGGTTCGTTTACAGTGGCAACAAACCGCGCGAGCTTGGATGGCGTTGCAGGGGCAACAACGAGGCCCGGCACAAGCAATTGAAAAAAGTTGGCAGATCCAATTTTGGCCGGATAAGAAAAATACCACAGGGCGTCAAATGTCGGCTTTATTACGCCAATCCGAGCCGGTGACGGTGGCGCAAATTGGTGCTGGCAGCGTCGCGACGCAAGGGATTGGGGCGTTAGAGTGGTTGCTTTACGATTCTGCGTCACCCATCGAGACGTCAGCAGCGTGCCACTTGGGTGAAACCATCAGCGAAAACTTGTACGTGCAAAGCCAAGCAATTGCTAAAGCGTGGCAACAAAACCCGTGGCAAGAACTTGATGCCAACACTTGGCGCAATGAATACGTGGCTTTGTTGAGCAATCAACTGGAATTTAGCGTGAGTAAGCTAAATCGCCCTTTGGCGGAGATCGGCAAACCCAGACCATATTTTGCCGAATCTTGGCGTTCGGGGCAGTCAATGGCCAATATTAAAGCCAACGTTAGTGCGTTATTTCAACTCTATATGGCCGATGGTCATGGCCTAGATCACGACCTAAGAGCGAGCGGGCACGCCGATATTGCAGATAGAATGGTGAATGAGTTCCAATTGATAATGCAAACATGGCCTGAGGATCTGACCCTCTTTACCGATATTTCCAGTCGTGAGGGGTACCGTGCTGTGTTGTTGCAAAAAAACAAATTAGAGCAGCTGCACTATTTGTTACACGATGAAGCCGCGGTCGCACTTGGCGTTATTGTTGGGTTTAATGCAACCGATGGCGATTGATCAGCAAAGGCGGCAACTGTTAAAGCAGGCGCTGGCATTAACCGCCTTGCCCTTTATTCCCGCTTGTACCAGTGTCGCTGAGCGTCAGCCTGGTTTGATAGGTTGTGCATTAAATGGCAGGCGTGGTTACCAAGCTATAGTGGCAGACCGTCAAGGCATTCCGATTCATCGATTAGAGCTGCCTGCACGCGGCCATGGCGTCGCCAGTGCTGGTAATGGTCATGCAACGGTGTTTGCGCGTCGACCGGGCGATTACATGATGGTACTGGATTATCGCACTGGGCAAATGATCAAAATGATAGCGGCCAGCGGCAAGCGATATTTTTACGGTCATGGCGTTTATTCATTCGATCAGCAATGGCTTTACGTCACTGAGGGTGAAAAGCGAACCAGCCAAGGTATTATCGGCGTTTATTCGGTTGAACAAGGCTATCGCAAAGTGGCTGAGTTTAGCGGTTTTGGCATTGGCCCCCATGAGATCATTCAACTTGACGACGGTCGCTTGGTCGTTGGTGTCGGCGGCGTGCACACACAAGGACGGACGCCTTTGAATTTAGATTCAATGTCACCGAGCTTGTGTTACTTGTCCGGCGAGGGGGCATTACTCGACCAACAACACCTCGCGGATGCAAAGTTGAGTATTCGACATTTGGCCCAAGACGGTCAAGGCGCGGTGTTGTGTGGTCAGCAGTATCGCGGCACCCCCGATGATTACCCAGCGCTGATCGCCATTCACAAAGCAGGTCAACCGTTACGCACGCTGAAAGCTCGAGCCGATCAATGGGCGCGTTTTAACCATTACATTGCCAGTATAGCCGCCGATGAACACAGGATTATTGCGACGTCACCACCAGGAAATTGTTACGGTGTGTGGGACAAACACACGCTTGAATTACTGAGTTTACATTCCTTAGCCGATGCATCGGGTGTAGTGGCGACGAAAGAGGGCTTTTATTTAAGCTCTGGCAGTGGCGACGTGATCCATCAACGCGCTGCCACCTTATCGCGTTATCACTCCAATGTGCTGTGGGACAATCACTGGCAAAGAATTCGCTTGAGTTAGTGTATGCACAAGGGGGGTCACATTGTCGTTGCTCTTTAGTATCTGGCCAGAGAAAGCCAATGTGTTACACTGTTTTGACATTCATAAGATTAGGAAATGCGATTTATGTCTTTAGGTTATCAAGTTGTCCCTGTGACCCCATTTCAACAAAACTGCTCAATCATTTGGTGTGAAAAAACTCGCCAGGCGGCGGTGGTTGACCCTGGGGGTGACGTTGAAACCTTGCTAGCGCAATTACAAAAGCTCGATGTCACCGTGACGAAAATTTTGCTCACTCATGGACAT
Source organism: Vibrio sp. HB236076 (assembly GCF_040957575.1). Classification (NCBI taxonomy): domain Bacteria; kingdom Pseudomonadati; phylum Pseudomonadota; class Gammaproteobacteria; order Vibrionales; family Vibrionaceae; genus Vibrio; species Vibrio sp. HB236076. The sequence continues at coordinate 1,702,550 of NZ_CP162601.1, read as the reverse complement.
CTGGATCACGTTGGTGGCGCAAAAGCGCTGCAGGCTCAGTTGGCCAATGTGCCAATCATTGGCCCACATCGCGCCGATACATTTTGGTTGCAAAGCATCGAACAACAATGTCAGATGTTTGGTTTTCCTGAGACGCGCTCATTTTTGCCAGAACAATGGTTAGAAGAGGGCGAGTCCGTTATGGTGGGCGAGTGTGCGCTGGCGGTTTATCACACTCCAGGTCATACTCCGGGTCACATTATTTTTTTCCAAGCAGAATCAAAGTTGGCCTTTGTGGGTGATGTGTTGTTTAGCGGCAGTGTGGGGCGTACCGATTTTCCCCAAGGCAGTATGTCTGATCTAATCAATTCCGTGGTGACAAAATTATGGCCATTGGGTGAAGACATTCACTTTGTCGCGGGCCATGGCCCTGAATCGGACTTTGCCACTGAGCGTAAAAGTAATGCGTATGTTGCCGATCACGTACTGGCAAACCGCGGTTAGTCTTACGATGTTAGCCGGTTAAATCGCCTTTGCTTTATCTCGGCAGGGGGGACGCGGTGGAATGGAATTGCCAGCGTGTAATTCATGCCGAGTACCATGACAAGCAATGTCCAAATTAGCCCACCTTGTTCGCACGTTGGCCGTTTTGCTAGTATTGCCGACATCGCGAACTTAGGTGATTGAAAACGTAAAAAAATCCAATTGTTTACGTTATTGCCCCCGCTTTATAGCGTCTTAGCAAACCAATAAAACTGTCGATATCTCGGTCGAGGTCGGCAGTAGAAATAAAAATATCATACCCGTAACACTCGCGTTGGTATCGCATTCTTTGTGCCAGCATGGCCTGTAAACCGCGAAACTGCCTGCCCGATTTACTGGTATAACGAGCCGTATCAAACAGCTTGTCTTCAATGCGTGGATCGAGGTTACCTCGCAGCGCTAAGTACAATAAACCTCGTTGGTTAATCAACATTTCCGAAGCCACTCTTGGGCAAATGGCGTCAATAAAGGGTTCATAGTCGACCAATTTAAAGCCTATCCAGGGCACGGGGTGTGACCAGCCTTCGCGGTCGCGGTAGTGACATTGTCCCAAACGTTGGATATTTTTCCATTGCATTGCCCAGCCGCCTTTAAATAAATGCTGCTGAAAATGTGTGGCGGTTAAGGTGTAACCGACTTGAGAGCGGCGATACAGGTACCAAGAGCAAAAAGCTCCCCCCCCACAGGCAAGTGCGGCGAGAATAGCGTGCCCTATGGTGGGCGCTGTCATAATCCAAACGGAAAATAACAGAGTAACCAGTGCGAGGATCACACGTTGGTAGCGTTGTAACCACACAAATTCATGTACGCGTAAATGCAATGTAGGTAAGCAGATAGGTGACATGATGCCCTCCAGTCGTAACGATTTCAATCGTTGTTATCGTGATGATAGTGACGGAATTGTCAGCACTTTTGACCCCCAAGCGCCTTTTTTAAGCTTGTTTTACGTCTCAGGGTGGGAAAAGCTACAAAAAGAAATGGTTTTTTGGTATAAAAGCCGCTTTCAATTTTTGAACCCTGCTTCTGGCAGCATTTTGGGGAATTATCCATGAGACTTGCGCATAAACGTAAAGTGCAAACTAAGCTAAACAAACGACTTCAGGTTATCACATCACAAATAACCAAGACAGCACCACAAGTGAAGGCCAAAGTGGTCGAGTCTGTCAAAAAACAAGCCGATAGCGTGGTGACATTACCGTCGAGCTCTTTGACTCCCAAACAACAACAAGTGCTCGATATCGTTGCTGCCCATGCAGACGGAATCAATCCAAAAGGCATTGGTTTAGAGGCCGGTCAAGAAGACAGCAAAGCGGCGTCATGGGCCACGGGCGCATTAAAAAAATTGCTTGAAGAACAGAAAGTTGAGCGTGTTGCCTTATCCGGTAATAAGGTTATTTACAAGCTTAAGTAAAACGCTCTAGGTGTGGGGAGAACGGCTCACCACATAGACGATAGAAAACGGCAGCCACTGCGAAGGGGCTGCCGTTTTTCATTATCGCAAACCAAGTGGTTATCGATTGAAAGCCTTGTCTGACCTGATGCGGTGATGGCTATTATCACGCACGGCCTATGGCAAGTGAGAGGGCATTTGGTGCACTCGTAGTTATTGCGATTGTGCTTTGAGAACGGGATATAAAAAGCCCCCAAACAGGGTGTTTGAGGGCGTTATCGCAGTTCGAGTCGAGTCAAACCACCTGTTATTGAGTAATACTGCCGATTTCCAACATCGGAGCTACGTCGTAATCTTCGGCATTCATCATGGTCGAAATGCGTTGAACCGAAGACAACAACAGGGTTTGTTCCCACTCATCTAATTTTTGAAAGCGGTGAATAAAATGCTCTTGCAAAGGTTTAGGCGCATTATTGAACACTTCGCGCCCAGCATCGGTGAGCACGGCGTGTACTTTGCGTTTATCCGTAACACTACGCACACGGTCGACATAACCATTGCGCTCAAGGCGGTCTAAAATGGTCGTCGCCGTTGCTTGGCTCATGTTGGTATGATTGGAAAGTTGCTTGATGGTGACATCGCCAAGTTCAACAATGGCACGCATCAATATCAATTGCGGACCGGTTAACCCTGACTCTTTACTCAGTTTTTTTGAATGCAGATCAATCGCTCGGATAATTTGGCGAATTGAGATCAAGACTTCTTCATGCTTTTCCAAAGTGTTTACCATTTGCATTGTCAATAATTGAAGGGCGCAAACTACCCCAAATCAAGCGTAATGAAAAGGGGGTAGCTGCATAAAATTGTGATTACGAAACAACAGTGATCATAGCATAATTTATGCAGATTTTCATCTTTCGCAATAAATCCTTTATAGACTTATGATTTGTACACAAACTATTAAGGCGGTGTGGTGATGGCTTTTTTGATCGCTTTGTTAAATTAAACCGTATTTTTTGCTATGTAGACGATGGAATATAGAAATATTTGTGATGTATGTTACACTTTCCTGTGTGAATAAGAGATGCAAATGTTATGAGTACGAAGTTTTTTATTGAGTAAAAATGGAAGACTCGGCTAAATACATCTCTTGTAGCTCTAAATATATTGACGCTGAGAGGCAATATGACCAAAGATATCGATAAGTACAGTATCGACAATACCGACTATACCGTCGGGCAAGATAATGTACAAAAGTGGGGATTTGATATCCACAATCAGGTGTTCGGCATCAGCGCTGGACTGATCATAATTTTTTTACTCGCCACCTTATTAGTGGATCCCCAGACGGCCAAGGATGCGCTTGATGGGATAAAGTGGAAAATCATCGGCTCTTTTGACTGGCTATTTATTTGGTCCGGTAACCTTTTTGTGATTTTCTGTATCGCGATGATTTTGTCTCCATTTGGCAAAATACGTTTGGGTGGTAAAGACGCCGTTGCCGATTATTCGGTACTGTCTTGGCTAGCCATGCTGTTTGCCGCAGGGATGGGGATTGGCTTGATGTTTTGGAGTGTCGCTGAGCCAGTCGCTTATTTTACTGGGTGGTATCACACACCACTTAACGTGGAAGCGAACTCACCTGAAGCCGCCAAATTGGCCTTGGGCGCGACTATGTACCACTGGGGACTTCATCCTTGGAGTATTTATGGTGTCGTTGCGCTGTCTTTGGCTTTCTTCGCCTATAATAAAGGCCTGCCTTTGTCGATTCGTTCGATTTTCTTCCCCTTACTTGGCGATCGAGCTTGGGGATGGGCTGGTCATATCATCGATATCTTAGCCGTAGTTGCCACTTTGTTCGGTTTGGCTACGTCACTGGGTCTTGGGGCCCAACAAGCGGCCAGTGGTATTCACCACGTTTTTGGTTTAGATGGTTCTATTGGCTTGCAAATCGGCATTATTATTTTTGTCACTTTGTTAGCGGTTATTTCGGTTATGCGCGGTATCGATGGCGGTGTGAAAGTCATCAGTAACCTCAACATGTTAATTGCCTTTGTTTTGTTGGTGGCCGTTGCCATTATCGGTGGTACGGTAGGCTTAGGGGCTATTCCCGCTACGTTAGGGTCATATGTCGAAAACTTTATCCCATTGAGCAACCCGCACAACCGACCTGACGAAGCTTGGTTCCAAGGTTGGACGGTGTTTTACTGGTCTTGGTGGATTTCTTGGTCGCCATTTGTCGGTATGTTTATCGCTCGTGTGTCACGCGGACGTACGATACGTCAATTTATGACGGCAGTGCTTTTGGTCCCGACTGCGGTGACCGTGATTTGGATGTCGGTGTTTGGCGGCTTGGCCATTGATCAAGTGATTAACCAAGTCGGTGACTTAGGCAGCAAAGGCTTGACGGATGTTTCCTTGGCGATGTTCCAAATGTTTGATCAATTGCCAATGAGCAATGTGTTATCCATCGTTGGTGTGGTGTTGGTCTTGGTTTTCTTTGTCACGTCATCGGATTCCGGCTCTTTAGTGATCGACAGCATTACTGCAGGCGGTAAGATGGATGCCCCGGTTCCTCAGCGCGTATTTTGGGCGACCGTTGAAGGCGCGATTGCGATTGCTTTACTTTGGATTGGCGGTACGGAAGCGATTCAGGCGTTGCAGGCGGGAGCGATTTCTACAGCCTTGCCATTTACCTTTGTACTTTTGCTGATGTGTGTCAGCTTGTTAATGGGGTTAAGAACCGAGCAGCGTCATCAATACTGATTGACCAAACCGTAAACAAGTCCATTTTAATGATATGCGCAAGCCTGATGGCTTGCGCTTTTTTTTGTCATTTTGGCATTAAAATAAGGTGATTTTTATCACTGGGCTTGTTAGATTCTTGTCAATAGGATTGGCGAGAGTAAATGGAAAGATGAATCTGAGTTTAAAACACAAATTAATAGCCCTGAGCTTAGTGGCCTGTGTCGTTATGGGGACAATACTGACTGCAATTGCGGTGTATCAACTCGACAAACAAACCAGTAAAGCCTTGGCAGATAGGGCACAAGGTATCACTCTTGTGGCACAAGACAGTATTTCGAGCTGGATTGACGGCAAGAAAAAGGTGGCCCAAGCATTTGAACCCTTTGCCAGTCGCGAAGACAGACATGATTTGTTCGTGCTGACGCGTGAAGCGGGTGGCTTTGATGAGATTTATCTTGGCGATGTGAATGGTGGCATGCATCGTTCTTACCCAGAAAGAACCAAGCCAGGTTACGATCCACGAGTACGTGGCTGGTATAAAGCGGCGGTGGCAGCCAAACAGCAAATGATTACTTCGGCTTACGTTGGCGCTTCCACGGGCGCTTTGATGGTGACGATTGCAGAGCCGGTTTATCGAAATAATCAATTGTTTGGCGTGATTGGTGCTGATGTGTTGATCGAGCAATTGGTCAACAGCATTACCTCGATAGAAGCGGGTACGAATAGCCAAACGATGCTCATTGACAGCACGAATGGTCAGTTTCTCGCTCACTCTGATAGCGAGTTTAATTTAAAGCCCGTTTCTGATTATGCTCAAGATCTGACCGTGCAAAAAGTTTTGTCACTTAGTCAGCAAACCGGTTTGACAAGCCTAACGATTAATGGTCAGGACAAGTTGGTCAAATTCACCCGTATTGCAAATACGCCTTGGGTATTTGCCATCGAGTTAGACAGTAATACCGAGCATCAGCACTTTAATGCGTTGTTGTTTAATTTGCTGATTACTGCGCTGGTGATCACCTTGGTGGTGATGGTGTTGATTTCACTGATCATCAACTGGCTGTTTAACGACCTGAGCCGGGTATCTAACGCGCTGGAGGCGATTGCCTCTGGAGAAGGGGATCTGACGCAAAGGTTGACGCCGCGTAGTAACGACGAAGTGGGCCAATTGGCGCACAACTTTAACCGTTTTGTCGATAACATGCATCAAATGGTGACCCGTTTAAACGGGGTGGCGAGCGCGTTATCAGGTCAGGCACACGACACGGCAGAGCACGCGAAGTTGCGCAGCGAACGCATTCACCAGCAACAAGATGAAATCAACATGGTGGCGACTGCGGTCAATGAAATGGCGGCGGCGACACAGGAAATTGCCGGTAATGCAGAGCAAACCGCGCTCAATTCGGAACATGCGGTTAAGGCGAGTCAGAGCGGTGCGCAACAAGTGTCGCAAACGCAAAATTCAATCCAAAACCTCGCCCAAGAGGTGCAACAAGCCACCGATGTGATTGGCGAGTTAGAGACTCACGGCCACGCGATTAATACCATCTTGTCGACCATTCAAGGCATCGCTGAGCAAACCAACTTATTGGCGCTCAATGCGGCGATTGAAGCGGCGAGGGCGGGAGAACAAGGCCGAGGTTTTGCGGTGGTTGCCGATGAAGTCAGAGTACTTAGCCAGCGTACTCACGCGTCGACCAAAGAAATCCAGCAAATGATAGAAATGTTGCAAACCACCACGGGCAGGGCGGTCGGCATCATGGGCGATGGTCAATTGCTAGCGACAACCAGCGTCGATGATGCCAACAGCGCGGCGGCTCACTTAAACGAGATCCACCAGGCGGTTGCCACCATCAGTGATATGGCGACGCAAATCGCTTCAGCGGCGGAAGAGCAAGCGTCAGTGACCTCAGAGATCACGCGCAATACACAAGGGATCCGAGATGTGTCAACCGAGCTGGCCAGTGAAGCGCAAGACGCGGCGCAGCAAGCCGCTGAGTTGTCATCGCTCTCACAGCGTTTAGAAAGTGAAATCAAGCGCTTTAAGATCTAAGCTTAATATAATTGTCGATGATTTCTTTCCTCGGCAACCCGTACGTTAGTGTTAATAAACCGAGCGGTAACAAGCTCGGTTTTTTTGTTTAACAAAGCCGTGTCATAAAATCTTATTGCGCTTTAATTTGCATATTAGAAAAAAGTTGTTACATTAGCGCCAGCGATTTTTGCCGATAATTTTACTATGAAAATAACATTAAAACAGAAACTTATCTTTGTCTCACTCATCAGTGTACTGGTGATGTCTACGGCGTTAACTTGGGTAGCCTCACAGCGACTTTCTCAACAAACAGAACAATCAATACAAAGTCGTTTAGACAGTCTGGCCAGTATGGCAGGAGAAAATATACAAAATTGGTTAGCGGCTAGGCAAAGTGTGGTCCATTCCTTCGCTGAACACGTTGGCCGGGAAGAAAAAGTGTCATACTTAAAAATGGCTGAACAAGCTGGTCAATTTGATCTTATGTATTTTGCCACGCCAAGTGGTGCAATGTATCGTTCACAGCCAACCCGGAGTGTTGAAGGTTACGACCCGAGAGTGAGGCCGTGGTACAAGCAAGCGATATCGCAACAAAACCCGATTATCACCGCAACGTATGTTGATGCTGTCACTCAATCGTTATTGATCACCATTGCAGAACCTGTCTTTGTCAATTCGCAATTGAAAGGGGTGATTGGTGCAGATTTAACCATTGATCAACTAGTGAAAAGTGTTGATCAAATTGACGCTGGTAAGAATGCTCATGCGATGTTGATCGATTTAAACGATGACACTTTCTTAGCTCACCCGAGCAAAGATAGCGTAAGAAAAAATATCAGCAGCTATTATAAAAACCTCGACACGGCAACGATTGATCGTTTGTCGCAAGAGAATAAGGCGTTGAGTGTGGATGTAAAAGGTCAAACAAAACGAGTGTATTTTAAATCAATTGCGAATACACCTTGGGTGTTTGCCCTCGAGTTGGATGAAAAAACCGAGCACGAAAATCTCACGAGTATGGTGACAAAGCTCATTATGACTTCGTTAGTGATCACCGGGTTGGTGATTGCGACGTTATCATGGTTTATCGGTTGGCTGTTTAACGACCTGAGCCGGGTATCTAACGCGCTGGAGGCGATTGCCTCTGGAGAAGGGGATCTGACGCAAAGGTTGACGCCGCGTAGCAACGACGAAGTGGGCCAATTGGCGCATAACTTTAACCGCTTTGTCGATAACATGCATCAAATGGTGACCCGTTTAAACGGGGTGGCGAGCGCGTTATCAGGTCAGGCACACGACACGGCAGAGCACGCGAAGTTGCGCAGCGAACGCATTCACCAGCAACAAGATGAAATCAACATGGTGGCGACTGCGGTCAATGAAATGGCGGCGGCGACACAGGAAATTGCCGGTAATGCAGAGCAAACCGCGCTCAATTCGGAACATGCGGTTAAGGCGAGTCAAAGCGGTGCGCAACAAGTGTCGCAAACGCAAAATTCAATCCAAAACCTCGCCCAAGAGGTACAACAGGCCACCGATGTGATTGGCGAGTTAGAGACTCACGGCCATGCAATTAATACCATCTTGTCGACCATTCAAGGCATCGCTGAGCAAACCAACTTATTGGCGCTCAATGCGGCGATTGAAGCGGCGAGGGCGGGTGAACAAGGCCGAGGTTTTGCGGTGGTTGCCGATGAAGTCAGAGTACTTAGCCAGCGTACTCACGCGTCGACCAAAGAAATCCAGCAAATGATAGAAATGTTGCAAACCACCACGGGCAGGGCGGTCGGCATCATGGGCGATGGTCAATTGCTAGCGACAACCAGCGTCGATGATGCCAACAGCGCGGCGGCTCACTTAAACGAGATCCACCAGGCGGTTGCCACCATCAGTGATATGGCGACGCAAATCGCTTCAGCGGCGGAAGAGCAAGCGTCAGTGACCTCAGAGATCACGCGCAATACACAAGGGATCCGAGATGTGTCAACCGAGCTTGCCAGTGAAGCGCAAGAGGCGGCGCAGCAAGCCGCTGAGTTGTCATCGCTCTCGCAGCGTTTAGAAAGTGAAATTAAGCGCTTTAAGATTTAATGCCAGTCTAACTCAATAACGTTGTTAAGAGCGTTAGGGGTAGAATATCGACTGAGTAACGATAAAAAGATAAGCCGATAGAGCTTATCTTTTTTTCAGTTCAACGAGAGACGATGGCAGTGTGAGTTTGAAGGTCTGTCTGTAAACGCACCTTTGGGCGTAAAAAACTAGCGCCACAGCTCGCCGACTGGTTTGGCCGCTTTGTAAAAGTGAGCAATTTGCGCTTGCAGCAATTCAGCGGTAGCAATGGCATCGGTAAGGGCGTGGTGCGGTGAATAATAAGGCAGCCCGTAGCGTTGGCGACTTTGTCCTAAGCGCACTGAAGCCGGCTTCTTGCCTTTGAGTTGATTCCACAAACCGCCGGTTAGTTTCTCTTGAATGCGCTGCTCAATGTCTAACGTATCGAGCACGGGAAATTCAATCCCTTCCCCAATGCGATTTTTCACCGCATTATTCAAAAATTCACGTTCAATACGGCGATAGTGGACCACGGTAATTTTACCTGCTAGCGCGTTTAACAACGTGGGTAAAACTTCGATTAAATCTGGCGCGTCTTGAATATCACTATGGGTAATTCCATGAATGACAATCGATTTCTCATCGAGATTACGGCTAGGGCGCAAGGTCCAATGCCGTGCCTGATTGAGGTAAATGCGGTTGAGATCAAAAGGGACCAGCCCAATGGTAATGATGTCGTCTTTGCGCGGGTCAAGGCCGGTTGTTTCAAAATCAAGAGCGACAAACGGCACTTCTGCCAAAGGCGTGGTCGCGTTTGGCAGTGGCGTTTGATAAAACGCACGCAACATGGGCGATTGGGTTCGCATGAGTTTTTGCTCGAACTTTAACGGCCATTGCACCATAGGCGGCTTGAAGAAAGATGGGATCATCGGGCGACCTACTTAAAGTTATTGTGGGCTTGATAGCGAAACTTGAGAAAGTTTTGCGCTTTGCTGAGAATTTGAAACGCGTCTTTTAAATTGCGGCGTTCAAAGTCGGTTAAGTTCTCTGGCTCAATGTTGTTGTCGGGTTCAATTTCATTGTCGACGTCATAAGCTTGATGTCGAATGCGTACCATGGAAATAAACTCCATCGCATCTTTGAGATCTTGAGCGCGTCCTTTGGGTAAAATACCGGCATCAATGATGTCGTCAAGGCGTTCAAAGGAATTGCGCGCCCGAGAGCCAACCGCAAGAGCATGAACGCGGATCAAGTCTGCCAAAGGAGCAGTCCCTCGGCGTTTTAGGTTAATTGAATTATTGTGACGACCGTCTTTTTCCATCACAAAATCTTTAAAAAAGCCCAGTGGTGGGGTGCGATTGAGGGAGTTACGTGCCAAACAAGCTAAAAAGCGATTGTTGCGACGGGCGCGACGCACAATAAAGCCGTTGAGCTGCTCTGCCCATTTTAAGCGGCCGTAAACGCCATCGAGATCAAAGAAAATCGACGCATTTAGCAAGGATTTGGGGTTGGGGTTGTCAATCCAATCAGCGAAGCAGGCCTCCCATTCTCGACGGGTCAGCCGCCACATTGGATTGGTCGACATGATGCCACCACTGCAATATTTATAACCACAGGCATTGAGACCATCACAGACAAACTTGGCCAGTTGTTCAAAGTAGTGCGCGTGTTTTTCTGGGTTATAGCTGTCGTCCAAAATAAGCGCGTTATCTTGATCGGTCACCAGTAACTGCTCATCGCGGCCCATCGAGCCAAGAGCGAGAAAGCAATAAGGTACCGGTGGGGGCCCTAAAGCGTCCTCAGCCAATTCGACTAAGCGCTGCTTGAAGCTGCGGCCAATCACGGACATCGCAGTGCCGACCATGTGGGCGTTGGCGTCTTCGTTCACCATACGCACGAAGCTGTCTTTTACTTGTTCAGCGACGGTTGCGAGATCTTCGATACTGTTTTGTTGAAAAATATTGCTGACGATCAGCAAGGAGTTTTGCGATTCGTAACGAACAATATCGGTTTCTTCAATGATACCAATGGGCTGACCGTCTTTAAATACCGGTAAATGATGAGCGTGATAGCGCAGCATGGTCAACATGGCCTCATAGACGTAAGCATCTTCATCTAGCTTAATCACTTCGGTGGTCATCACTTCACTGACCGGCTCAAGAGGTGATAGGGCTTTGGCGAGAACGCGAGTACATAGGTCGCGATCGGTAATAATGCCAACCACCTGTGAACCTTGGTTGGCTTCGTCATCCGGGGCGAGCTCAGGGTCAATGATCAGCAGGGCGGATATATTGTCTTCTGCCATTTTTTGTGCCGCGCTTTGAATCGTTTCGCTTTTTTCTATCAAGGGGGCTTCGCGATTCAATAGGGTGGTGACCTTTGACGTCGTCAGGTCATTGGCATCTTTGTTTTCATTCACGGCTTGGCGAAGACGTGCATTGTCTTCGACCTCGACAAAATCGGCAAAAGAGTCATATTCGTCATACAGCATTTGAAAAACGGACTCGGGAATGCAGTACAACAGCGTATCTTCAATCGCTTTGACTGGAAACAAAACGCGGTTATTGGTCAATAAGCCCATTTGGCCAAATAAGGCGCCTTCGTCGAGGCGGTTGTACAGTTCACCTTTGCGACGATAGAGCTCGACCACACCACTGCGAACCATGTACAAATCGTGCAGGTGATCACCAAAGTGAATGACGGGCGTATCTTGTCGGTAATAGGAAATTTCGATGTGTTTAGCAACGTGATGAATGACGTCTTCAGGCAGTTCTTGAAACGGAGGGTGTTGAGAGAGAAAGTTGTAAATCTCGAGCAGTTCGGCATCCATACAACGCGCCTATAACGAATGAATAATAGCGCATAATAACTCAGAGTGGTAAGAATACCAATGCTGTGAATGACTTGTTGTTGAAAAGACCAGCAGTGAATTAACTCACTGCTGGTACTGGCTTTATGTGATGTTGCGGTAACGCTGATCTGAGCCGTTGAGTTAGAGAACCGCCGCAATTCCTTGGCACAGTGGCAGCATGTTTGATTTGGTCATGCCAGCGACACTGATACGGCCAGAGCCAACGATGTAGATGGCAAATTCTGTTTTAAGGCGCTCAACTTGTTCTTTGGACAAACCAGAGAATGAGAACATACCATTTTGACGGGCGATAAAGCTAAAGTCTTGATCAACGCCTTGTGCTTTGAGGGTCTCAACAAACAAATCGCGCATCTCTTGAATGCGATCGCGCATTTCAGCCACTTCGTTTTCCCACTCGGCACGCAACGCGTCGTCTTTTAAGATGTGGGTGACAACGGCACTGCCGTGAGCGGGTGGGTTAGAATAGATAGAGCGAATGATGGCTTTGATTTGAGAAAAAGCGGTGGTGGCGATGTCGGTGTTTTCGGCGACTAAGGTAAATGCCCCAACACGCTCATTGTACAAACCAAAGTTTTTCGAAAATGAGCTCGCGACTAAAATTTCGCGGTGATACTGAGTAAAAATACGCAAACCTTGTGCGTCTTCCTCAACGCCTTTGGCAAAGCCTTGGTATGCAAAATCAAACAATGGCAGCAGCGATTTTTCAGCCGTAAGTTTGGCCAGTTGCTCCCATTCTTCCGCGGTAGGGTCAATGCCCGTAGGGTTGTGACAACAGCCGTGGAACAAAACAACGTCACCGGCTTTGGCATCGGCAAGGCTGGCGAGCAAGGCGTCGAAGTCTTTATCCTTGGTTTGTGCGTTGTAGTAAGTGTATTGCGCTGTTTTGATTCCCGCGGCCGTAAAGACACCATTGTGGTTAGCCCAAGTTGGGTTGCTTAACCAAATGGTGGCATCAGCGTTGAGTTGACGCTTGATGAACTCGCCTGCAATACGCAACGCACCGGTACCACCAGGGGCTTGAGCGGTTTTTGCACGCTGCTTAGCAATGATGTCGGCGTCTTTGCCAAACAATAACTGCTGAACCACAAGGGCGTAGTCGCTCGTCCCCTCAATGGTCAAGTAAGATTTGGTTTTTTCGTTTTCAACCAAAGACGCTTCGGCCTTTTTGACGGTGTTGAGGACAGGGGTTTCACCTTGTTCATTTTTATAAATACCAACGCCAAGGTTAATTTTATCCGTGCGAGTGTCTTGTTTAAACTCTTCGGTCAAACCTAGAATGGGATCCGCGGGCGCGGCAACAACATTTTCAAACATAGTGAACAATCATCCGTGTTTTGATTTAAGGGAGGGTATGACGCTATTTATACCCTGATGTAAGCGTGCTGACAACTGTCGGATTAACTTTGCAACTCGATGCTTTACCGCGATGTCAATTTGCGCTGTCGATGGTGTAAAAGTCGGGAAAATAAAAAAGCCTTATCACGGGGATAAGGCTTTCGATTTTAGAGGCACTTTAGAAGTTAGCGCTGCGCGGCGTACGTGGGAACGGGATCACGTCGCGAACATTCCCCATACCAGTAACGTAAGAGACTAAGCGTTCAAATCCCAAACCAAATCCAGCGTGAGGCACGGTGCCGTAACGACGCAAATCGCGATACCAGTTCATGTGCTCTGGATCGATGTTCATCTCACGCATGCGAGCGTCGAGTACGTCAAGGCGCTCTTCGCGTTGAGAACCACCAATGATTTCACCAATACCAGGTGCCAAAACGTCCATCGCTGCCACTGTTTTACCGTCTTCATTAAGACGCATGTAGAAGGCTTTGATGTCCTTCGGGTAGTTTTTCACAATGACCGGTGCTTTGAAGTGCTCTTCAGCCAAGTAACGTTCGTGCTCAGAAGCGAGATCGATGCCCCATTCAACGTCAAACTCGAAGGTTTTCCCAGACTTTTGTAAAATGTCGATAGCATCGGTGTAGTCGACTTGAGCAAAGTCCGATTCAACAAATTTCTCAAGACGGCTAACCGCTTCTTTATCGATGCGCTGGGCGAAGAACTCAAGATCGTCGCGGCGCTCGTCGAGCACGGCTTTAAAGACGTACTTAAGCATGTCTTCTGACAGTTTGGCGACGTCGTCGAGATCGGCAAAGGCAACTTCAGGCTCAACCATCCAAAACTCCGCGAGGTGACGACTGGTGTTAGAGTTTTCTGCGCGGAAGGTCGGACCAAAGGTGTAGACTTTGCTCAGGGCACAGGCATAGGTTTCTGCGTTGAGCTGGCCTGATACCGTCAAAAAGGTTTCCTTGCCAAAAAAGTCTTGGTTAAAGTCAACATCACCTTGCTCTGTGGTTGGTAGGTTCGCTAAATCTAGGGTTGAGACGCGAAACATTTCACCTGCGCCTTCGGCATCGGATGCGGTGATCAATGGCGCTGATAGCCAGTAGTAACCTTGCTCGTGATAGAAGCGATGAATGGCTTGCGATAAACAATGACGAACGCGAGCTACGGCACCGATCACGTTGGTTCTTGGACGCAGGTGCGCCACTTCGCGTAAATATTCGATAGAATGGCGAGTTTTGGCCATTGGGTAGGTGTCGGCATCGTCCACCCAACCAACCACGTTGACCTGGGTCGCGGCCAGTTCAAAATCTTGGCCCTTGGCCGGTGAAGCCACTACCGTCCCAGTGACTTCAACAGAGCAGCCTGTGGTGAGCTTTAACACTTCATCTTGGTAATTATTCAGTTCATTGGGGACAACCGCCTGGATAGGATTGAAACATGAGCCGTCATAAACAGCAAGAAACGAGATCCCAGCTTTAGAATCGCGACGTGTGCGGATCCAGCCTTTGACAGTCACTTCGCTGTCGACTGAGATTTTTCCGCCCAATACGTCTTTTACAGGCACGTAAGTCATTTTTAATTGTCTCTCCGTAAGAACTTTGCAAACATTGGTATTGAATCTTATCGGTTACATGGCCAATGTTCATTAATCGAAGTGACAATATTACCTAGCTAATTTCTAGCTTCAACCTTTTATCGACAGATTTCGGTTGCAAATTGCCCAGTTGACCGTCATAAGCAAGGTCGAGCGACCTTTTATTATCACTTGACCCATTGTTCCGCCTTAACGAATGACGACGGGCCGAGTGATAAACGCCTTTGCGGCGAAAAGAGAGAGGCCGCTTGGTTAGCAGATCACCTTGATGGCAAGGCCGCCTTGTGAGGTCTCGCGGTATTTTGCGTTCATATCTTTACCGGTTTCTAACATGGTCTCAATCACTTTGTCGAGTGAAACGCGAGGTGCTGAGGTGCGTTGCATCGCCATGCGACAGGCGTTGATAGCTTTGACCGCTGCCATACCATTTCGCTCGATACAAGGGACCTGTACTTGCCCCGCGACAGGGTCGCAGGTTAGTCCTAGGTTGTGCTCCATGGCAATTTCCGCCGCGATGCAGACTTGAGCGGGACTGGCTCCGAATAATTCAGCAAGCCCGGCGGCGGCCATTGAACAGGCGACTCCGACTTCGCCTTGGCAACCGACTTCGGCACCGGAAATGGACGCGTTGCGCTTGTACAAACCGCCAATCGCACTAGTGGTGAGTAAATAGCGTTCCCGTTCTTGGCTGCCGACAGGGCGGATAAATTTGTCGAAGTAAGCTAAAACGGCCGGAACAATGCCACAAGCCCCATTTGTCGGCGCGGTAACAACGCGTCCGCCAGCGGCATTTTCTTCGTTGACGGCAAAGGCAAACATGTTTACCCAATCGAGAGCAGACATAGGATCTTGTGCGTGTTTTTCTTGGGCGAGCAGCAAGTGTTTTAACGCCGCGGCTCGACGTGGCACCCGCAGTGGGCCCGGTAACAAGCCCTCGCGTTCCATTCCCTTGACAATACACGCTCGCATGGTCTGCCAGATATTGTCGAGGTATTGTTCCGTGTGTGCTCGGCCGTGTAAATGCGCTTCATTTGCCATCACAATGGCCGATATCGATAACCCGGTGTCGCTGCACTGTTGCAATAATTGTTCTGCACTGTCAAAGGGGTAGGGAACCTCACTTTCATCTGCCAGTACTAAGTCAAAGGCATCATCGTCGACGACAAAGCCGCCGCCGATTGAGTAGTAGGTTTTGCTGACCGAGGTTTGGTCGTCAAACCAAGCGGTTAAGGTCATGCCATTTTCGTGCTTTGGTAGCGCGTGGCGATGGAAAATGATGCCCTCTTGCGCGCAAAAATCTATTTGGTATTGACCGTTGTACACATTGAGTTGTTGTGAGTGTCGCACCTTTTCGATCAAAGCGGGGATCTGTTCAATGTCAACGCTATCAGGGGCGTGACCACACAGGCCTAATACGATCGCGATATCGGTTTGATGGCCTTTACCAGTCAGTGATAAAGATCCGAAGACTTGCGCTTGTAGACGAGTGACCAAAGGCAACTGCGATTGCTCTGCTAAGTGTTCGATAAATTGTTTGGCCGCCACCATAGGCCCAACCGTGTGAGAGCTCGAAGGCCCGATTCCAATTTTAAACAGGTCAAAAACACTGATCATAATACTCAACCACAACAAAATAAGAGGTATCAATGAGAGGGAACAAATGCATCAGCTCATTAATTTCACGATTATCAATAGGGCGAGAGCTTACCTAACTTTTATCTAATTCACTATAAAAATCAGTATCGACAGGACAAAATTTAACAATATTTATTTATAATAGTGTGATTGACTGATTGAGCTCGGTTTCAAGGATGGGTTAAATGTTGTTGTAACTGCTGCAGTATTTGCGCGGTGACGCCCCAGATGAGGTGAGAAGATTGAAACGTCGCTGTGATTTGACGTGAGTAATGGCGAGTTTTAATCGGGTATTGAAAATAATTGTTTGGTTCGAGTAGTACATTTAATGGCACTTCAAAAAGCTCGGCCACTTCATCTTGATTAATCCTGGAGGTGTAATGGCAAGATACCCAAGCCAGGTAAGGGGTGACGTGAAAGCGGCTGATGGTTTCGAGCGAGGGTAGCGCGCCAATCAATTCCACTTGCTCGGCGTGAATCCCGATTTCTTCGTGCGTTTCTCGCAGCGCGGTGTGGTAGAGGTTTTTGTCTTGTGGGTCTTGTTTACCTCCGGGAAAACTGACTTGATTGGGGTGGTGGCGAAGGTGCTCCGCTCTTTTGGTCAGTAAAACGTGAATGCCATTGGGGCGTGAAACCAAACCTATCAGTACGGCCGCAGAGCGAGTGTTTGCCAGAGTTGGCGCCGAGGGAAGCGCGGAGTGCAGCGGTTTCATTTGATATTGACAAAGCAGTCGTTGTTTACTCCATTGTTTCATTACCCGTTTTCTCCATGTATAACGACCTTGTTTGGCATTATCGTGATCGCTCGGTGTCTCTAAGGTAGAGCAACTTATGAGTGGTTTACCAGTTCATCGGTTGCCATGAAGCGAACGGTAATGCCTTGCAGTCACGGTTGTTTGCTTAGGTGAAGTGCCCAACTCAATACCAGTTCAATTGGGCACAAACGGCGTATATCGTGTTTATATATCACTCAATACTGGAAGAATTTTGCCGAGTTTGTCAAATGTTTCCTGGTATTCAAGTTCACTTTGACTGTCGGCAACGATGCCACCGCCCGCCCAAGCATAAAGGCGCTGCTGTTGACTGATGAGGGTACGAATGGCGATGTTAGTGTCGAGTTGACCATCGCGGCTTAGGTAGCCGATCGAACCGCAGTAAACGCTGCGCCTGTGCGGTTCCAGCTCTTCGATAATAGCCATGGCACGCACTTTCGGAGCCCCGGTAATGGAGCCACCAGGAAAACAAGCGCGCAGTAAATCGGTGGCATTTTGTTGCGGGGCAAGGCGCGCTGTAATGGTACTGACCATATGGTGTACGGCGGGAAAACTTTCGATGGCGAACAAGTGTGGGACACTGACACTCCCAGGGGCGGCAACGCGGCCAATATCGTTTCTGAGCAAATCGACGATCATTAAGTTTTCCGATTGATCTTTTTGCGCTTGCATCAGGTCACGTTTGAGCGCTTGATCTTGAACCGGGTCTTGACTGCGTGGGCGGGTGCCTTTAATGGGTTTGGTTTCAATCTGTTGTTCGCGCAATTGTACAAAACGCTCTGGTGAGACACTGAGCACGGCATGAGATGCCAAGCGAATAAATGCAGAAAATGGCGCTTGATTGGTACGTTCTAAGTGCTGATAGGCCTGCCATTCACTGCCTTGATACTGAGCGTCAAACCGCTGGGCAAAATTGATTTGATAACAATCACCTTCAGTAAGGTAGTCTTGAATACGGGCCAACTTTTGATGGTAGTCTTGTTCAGTGGTGTTGGACTGCCAGTCACTTTGCAGCGCAAAACTTGCTAAGGGCTCTGGCGCCTTGCAATGCAACAGCCAGTGACGGGCCGAGCGACAATCGGTGCCCACCCAGTAGGCCTTTTCGAGTTTATGATCGACAATCAATGCCCAAGAATACAACCCAATGGCCATGTCTGGTGCCTCGATATCTCGTTTCGCCCTCTCTGGAATAGACTCAACCCGACGACCAAGATCGTAAGAAAAATACCCCAATGCACCGCCGATAAACGGCACGTCAAGATCACAGGCCATGTTGGGTAAATGCTCAGCCAAGTACTGCTCGATAAGGCTAAACGGATCGGCTGTGGACCATAAGATGTCTTTTCCGCGGCTGATTTTGGTTTGTTGTCCCTGAGTTTCAAGCGTAACTTTGGGTTTAGCCACTAAAATGTCAAAGCGGCTATTGGGGTGGTCGGTGGCGGCAGAGCGCAATAACATCGCCCAAGGTTGAGACTCAATTTTGGCAAACAATTGACTCGCGAGTTGGGGGCTGTAGGTATGCTCTAAGTAATCAATCTGGGTCAGGTTATGCATAATATTTGTTTTATTTGTTATAAAAGAGTGACATGTGTGCATAGCATGTCGGGTAAAGCAAGAGTATCATAAAGCGGTAAAACTTCGCAGCAGCTAAACATAATCAATTACAACACCGATTAGCTGTGACTTTGTCAGTACAGAACGAATGAGGCGAGCAATGACAGTTATTCGCAAGCAGGATGTGATTTCGAGTGTCGCAGACGCATTACAATACATTTCTTATTACCATCCACTTGATTTTATCCAAGCACTGGAAAAAGCGTACCACAAAGAAGAAAGCCAGGCGGCTAAAGACGCGATGGCGCAAATTTTAATTAACTCACGCATGTCAGCTCAAGGGCGTCGACCGATTTGTCAGGACACGGGTATTGTGACCTGTTTTGTCAATATTGGTATGCAAGTGCAGTGGGACAGCAGTGACATGACGGTGCAACAGATGGTGGATGAAGGGGTAAGACAAGCCTACACTAATCCGGATAACCCGCTGCGTGCTTCAATTTTAATGGATCCCGCCGGCAAACGTATCAACACCAAAGACAACACACCGGCAGTCGTTCATATCAACATGGTACCCGGTGATAAAGTCGACATTCAAATTGCGGCGAAAGGTGGCGGTTCAGAAAACAAAACCAAGATGGCGATGCTCAACCCATCCGATGATATTGCCGCTTGGGTTGAAAAAACCTTGCCGACCATGGGGGCAGGCTGGTGCCCACCTGGCATGTTGGGTATTGGCATTGGCGGTACCGCTGAAAAGGCGGCAGTGCTGGCCAAAGAGTCATTAATGGAACACATCGATATTCAAGAGCTCATCGACCGCGGCCCCCAAAATGCAGAAGAAGCCTTGCGTTTAGACATTTTTGAGCGAGTCAACAAATTGGGGATCGGCGCACAAGGGCTTGGTGGCCTGACCACAGTCGTCGATGTAAAAATCAAATCTGCGCCGACTCACGCCGCGTCAAAGCCGGTTTGTTTGATCCCTAATTGCGCGGCGACTCGACATGTTCACTTTACCTTAGATGGCAATGGCCCGGCGCAATTAGAGCCACCAAAACTCGAAGACTGGCCAGACATCACTTGGCAAGCGGGAGAAAATACTCGTCGAGTGAATCTCGATACGGTAACTCAAGCCGAGATTGAAAGTTGGAAAACCGGCGAAACCGTATTATTGTCGGGCAAAATTCTCACCGGCCGTGATGCAGCGCATAAAAAAATTCAGGCGCTACTGGAAAGCGGTGAAGGTTTGCCAAAAGAAGTGGACTTTAAAGGCAAATTTATTTACTACGTCGGCCCGGTCGATGCAGTGGGTGATGAAGTGGTAGGCCCTGCCGGCCCGACGACATCGACACGCATGGATAAATTTACCGATATGATGCTAGAGCAAACCGGTATTGCAGGTATGATAGGGAAAGCAGAGCGCGGCCCGGATACGGTTGAGGCGATCAAAAAACACAAATCAGTGTATTTGATGGCAGTTGGCGGTGCGGCCTACTTGGTGTCTAAAGCGATCAAAAAAGCCAAAGTCATCGCCTTTGAAGAGCTGGGTATGGAAGCGATATATGAATTTGAAGTGGAAGATATGCCGGTGACCGTCGCGGTCGACTCCAACGGTGTCAATGCTCACCAAATTGGCCCAGATACTTGGAAAGTTAAAATTGCCGAAGCGCAAACCCAGTAGTCAGGGTTTTGGCATCTGAGCATTCGGTTTGTTTGCGCTCTGGGTGAGAACAAACCGCTTGCCAAGCCTCACGGCTCGCGTGAGGCTTTTTACTTATCAGTGCAAAGTGAGAAGACAAGGAATAAATATGGCTAAATTTATCAAATCGTTGCAATTGATCCTCCTCGCCGTCATTGGGTGTTTTTTTGTCTACGATTTTTTCTTGCGCGGTGTCACCATGTTTAACGATAAATACGTGATCATCAGCGCGGTTTTAACCTTATTACTCGAGATATCGCTTTGGGTGATCTACCAGTTGACCATTGACGATTAACGACGAAGCGGTTTAGATTGATCCCCTTGGCTATTAAACGACGTTTTTGTCGCTGAGGTCCTTTTCGTCACGGTTAGGTACGGGGGGTGTCAACGATAGAGCGGTAGACTTGCCAATGCGTCGCAATGGGGATTAGAGTTTTTTCAAAGACAATGAGGTGGTATGGTCACGCTATCGAGAGAAGTTCACGATTTTTTACAACGCGGTCTTAATAATCAAATCAGCATCGCCGTTACCGGTTTGTCACGAGCGGGGAAAACGGCCTTTATCACCTCCTTTGTCAATCAATTGATCCATGCCAGCCCGGCTACGCTGCCCATGTTCGAGGCGGTTCGCCAAGGTCGAATCGTGGCGGCAAAACGATTGCCACAAACCAATCTCATGGTGCCGCGTTTTGGCTATGACGCGGCAATGAGCCAATTGCACGCCAGTCCATCGCAGTGGCCATTACCGACCAAAGACGTCAGTGAAATTCGTCTGGCACTTAAATACCGAGTGGCCAGTCGCACTCGACGTTTGTTGAACGAAACCGCCACCTTGTATATTGATCTCATTGATTACCCCGGCGAGTGGTTACTCGATTTACCCATGTTGGAAATGACCTATCAGCAGTGGTGTGAGTCCTATTGGCAACATCAATCGGCGGATAAGCAAGCCTTGGCTGGCGGGTGGCATGACGCATTGGACGAACTCGACCCTAAGGCCAACGCCGATGAAAATCAATTGGAGCAGATTGCCAATCGCTACAGCCAATACTTAACTGAATTAAAAGCCGAAGGATTTTCCTGGGTTCAACCAGGTCGTTTTATCTTGCCGGGTGATTTGGCCGGTGCGCCAGTCTTGCAATTTTTTCCGGTCGCTTTGAGCGCGTTTGAACAACCGACTCAAAAGGGCAGTCAACTTGAATTGCTCAATGCCCGATTTGAGCAATACAAGCAACAAGTGGTCAGGCGTTTTTACCGCGATTATTTTGCCAAATTTGATCGTCAAATTGTCCTTGTCGATGTGCTTGGGCCGTTAAATCGTGGCTATGATGCCTTTTGGGATATGAGATTGGCATTGGAAGCGATCTTGAAAAACTTTCACTATGGTAAAAGCGGGGTGTTACAACGTTTATTTGGGGCTAAGATTGACAAACTGTTGTTCGCAGCCAGTAAGTCTTGTCATATTACGCCAGAGCAGCACCCTGCTTTATTAACGCTACTGCAACAAATGATCCATCCTGCTTGGCAACATACGGCGTTTCACCCAGTGGAGATGGAGTGTATGACCATGTCGTCGATCAAATCGACTCGCTATGGCCACGTCCAACAAGGTGGGCAAAACGTCGCGGCACTGCAAGGCTTAGACTTACATGGACAACCACAGACGCTGTTTCCCGGTCAAGTGCCAACGCGTTTGCCAGAAAAATCGTTTTGGCAACAACAGTCATTTCAGTTTGAACCTTTTTTACCTCTGCCAAGTGAACCAGATCAAGCGTTGGCGCATCTAAATATGGATCAGGTTTTGCATTTTTTGTTGGGAGATAAATTAAAATGAGTCAAAATCGCGACAGGCAGCCTTTTGAACAAGACGACTTTGTTTTGGCAGGTGACGAGAAACAACAAACCCCCTTGCAAGGCAAGCAAGTGTTTGATGAACAAAGTATTGACTTTGACATTTCTGAAAACGAGTTGATGGCTGACGACCATGCCGAGCACCTTGTGGAAAGAACGCCACGCTGGCTCGTCGGTCTTTTGGTGTTGTTAGTCTCTTTTATGGCTTTAAATGGTTACCAACTTTACCAAGCCATCAGCGAACGTTTGTGGTCGGCAATCTTTTGGCAAGGTTTTGGCTTAAGTGTCTCGATAGTGTTATTCATCGCCGTGTCACGCGTCTTGTTGCGCTGGCGGGTTTGGCAACAGCACCAAGATTGGCAGCGACAAGCAGAGCAACTCAGACAGCAAGCAGGGCTTGGCAACGCTTTGCCTTTGTGCCAACGGCTCAGTCAATTGTCGCCTCAATATCAAGATGGCGATCACTATCAAGTCTTCGTCAGTCAAGTCTCGAGCCACCACAATGATCGAGACGTACTGAATTTGTTTGAGCAAACGGTGTTGGCTCCATTGGATCACAAAGCCAGCCAGTTAATCGCCAAGTACGCCGCAGATTCTGCAGCCTTAGTTGCCATCAGCCCTTTTGCCAGTGCGGACATGCTTTTGGTCGCATGGCGAAATGTGGTCATGATCGATAAACTCAGTGCCTTGTACGGAGTGAGGCTAGGGCAATTGTCACGCTGGCGATTATTAAAGCACATTGCAATGAATATGGCCTCAGCCGGCGCCAGTGAATGGATGATTGACAATGGGTTCGATGCCTTGTCGGTCAGTGCCAGTGCCAAACTGTCAGCCAGAGCAAGTCAAGGAATAGGCATTGGTTTGCTAACCGCGCGAGTAGGCATTCAAGCGGTGTCGTTAACTCGTCCAATCAAAGCCAATGAACAGCGTGTTTTGACCTTAAAAAAAATCCGTCAGGCAGTGTTATCTCACGTGATTCGCCTGTATCGAGGGTCAAAAACACCAGATAATGCTTAATCTCGCTTGACCCAATGAGATCCTTGATAGACACTACTGTCAACTTTTCGTGACAGTTTAATAGGATAGAATGTGCGCTTAGAAGTCATATGTGAAGATAGACTGGGCTTAACTCGTGAGTTGCTCGATCTTCTCGTTGCTCGTGCCATTGATCTGAGAGGTATTGAAATCGATCAAGTTGGGATTATTTATCTAAATTGCCCTGATATCGATTTTGATAGCTTCAGTGCTTTGATGGGAGATATTCGTCGCATTGACGGGGTAAAAGACGTGAGAAAAATTCAGTTTATGCCCGTCGAACGCCATAATCACGAATTGCTCGCCTTGGTAAATCACTTGCCCGAGCCGGTACTCGCCATCGATATCAAAGGCCACATTGATATGGCCAACTTGGCCGCTTGTGCGCTGTTAAAAAAGTCCGAACTCGAGTTAAAAGGCATGCCCGTTCAGCACGCTTTACCGCAAATCGAGTATGGCAGTTGGTTAGAAGCGCCAGAGAGTCGCACTCGAGAAAACATTGTGTTACAGGGGATAGATTACGTCGTTGAATTAATGCCCGTTCATATTGAGAACGATCACCAACAGCGCACTTTTGCCAGTACTTTGCTGACAATACGAACCCAAGTGACCAGTGTCTCACCCCGCGCACCTGTTTATCCTCCGTCGCTGGGGTTTGAACACTTTGTCGGTATTTCGAATCGACATAAGGCCCTGGTCAACCAAGCCAAAAAACTCGCCGTGCTTGAACAGCCCTTGCTGATTGAGGGAGAAACCGGTACCGGTAAGGAAATGTTGGCCAAAGCGTGTCATCACCGTTCAGAGCGAGGCTCACAGCCATTTTTAGTGGTCAGTTGTGCGTCGATGCCTGACGATGTGGCAGAAACGGAGTTATTTGGTCATGCTCCAGGCTCGTTTAACCATGAAAAAGGCCATAAAGGTATTTTTGAATTGGCGGATGGCGGCACGGTTTACCTTGATGAAATTGGCGAGATGAGCCCACATTTACAAATCAAGTTACTGCGTTTTTTACAAGACGGTAAGTTTCGTCGTGTTGGTGAAGAAAAAGAGATTGAAGTGGATGTGCGCATCATTGCCTCGACGAAACACAATCTTGCTCTGCTGGCTGAAGGGGATAACTTTCGCGAAGATCTGTACTATCGCCTGAACGTATTGAGTATCAGTATTCCCCCTCTGCGTACTCGCCCCAATGACATTTCGCCGTTATTGGATTTATTTGTCAATAAACACAGTCAAAAACTGTCTATGGCAGTGCCGACGTATCACCCCGAACTCCTCGACACTTTGATGGCTTATCCATGGCCTGGTAATATGCGCCAGTTGGATAACATGGTCTTGCGGGCGCTGACTCAAGTCGAAGAAGGGGTATTGAGCTGCGAACACTTTCACTTGCCTCAAGTGCAACAATCTGAGCCCTCCCAATTTGTCATCAAGGATCTTGATGGTGGTCTCGATGAGATCATGAAAAGCTACGAAGCGCAAATCTTACACTCGCTGTACCAAAACTTTCCTTCCAGTCGTAAGTTAGCGAAGCGCTTGAATGTCTCACATACGTCTATTGCTAACAAATTGCGTGAATACAACATTAAAAAAGTGGATTAAAGCATGTCAAATCAGCCCTTGATCAGCTTATACGAGCATAAGGATTGGCAATTGCGTAGCGCCGAACTTTGGGATGCCGAACCCATTTGCCAATACTTTGCTCGCAATAAAGCCTATTTAAAACCTTGGGAGCCTGAACGAGAAGCCGGTTTTTACCAGGTGAATCATTGGCGACAGAAGTTGGTCAAACTCGCCGAGTTGCACCGGCTGTCGTTGGGGTTTTATTTTATTATTTGTCATCCGTTACAAGATAAAGTGATTGGCACGCTGTCTTTTGGACAAATAACCCGCTTTCCTTTTCACGCTGGCTCACTAGGCTACTCACTTGACCCTGAGTTTCAAGGCCAAGGTATCATGACGACATGCGTGAAAAAGGTATGCGATTATTTATTTAACCAACAAAATTTGCACCGCATTCAAGCGGCTCACATGCCCAATAATGTCGCGAGTCAAGCGGTGTTAGAGCGTTGTGGTTTCGAGTATGAGGGACTGGCAAAAGCGTATTTGCTCATCGACGGTCAGTGGCAAGACCATCGTTTACTCGCTTTGACGAATCATCAATGGCAAAGCCGCACACGCACAATATACAACGATTAATTTTTTGAGGTAATCATGTCTTATATTCCGTTAGAAGACTATCCGCGAGCGTGGATTTTTCGCCATGCATCACTGCCAATTTCGCCTGACCAATTGGCGTTAATCAAACCGATGACCGCACAACGCGCCGCTCAGTTTTGGAAGGAAAATATCAGTGCCGTTAGCCCAGATGCCGAGCGTCTTAGTGATAAAGATTGGGCAATGCAAACCTCAAGTTGGTTACATCACCTTGATTGGATGCCTGAATGGGAGAGCGATGAGTCACCGTTACCGGCCAGTATTCTCGAGTTCATTGATTGGCAAGACGATGTCACCGTGTATTTTTGTTATGAAAAATACAATGTGATTGAAACCAAGTGGTCGGTGTTTAAACAGCATTGGAAAAACTTTTTGTTTTACGACGATGGGCCGATATTGCTCGGGCGACGTCGTGATCAAGCGTTGTGGTTTCACACCGATGGCAGCGTCAAGTTAGGCCATCGCAGTTAGCGGGTGACGCGCCTTAAAAAACTCTATTGCTCTGCGATGAGAGTTTTTTTGCCTTGTACACTCTCTATCTCGCTCAATCGCGGCTCACTTAAGCCGGTAACATATCGCAATCATCCCGTGGAGAAAATGACCGGTTCAATCACGAAGTAAAGTGGCAATAATACATCTGGTTCTGAATTAATCTGCTGCTGTGCTCTCCACGCCATAGTTATGATGCGTAGTTAGTCTAAATGATATGAGTATTAGAGAAGGCGTCAGTGGTTACAGGTCGTAACCACTGGCGCTGGCCATCGATAACGGCTTAGAAAACCAATACCCTTGCAAATAGTTGGCTCCCAGCTTTTGGTAAAACAATTTCATTTTGGCATTTTCGATGCCTTCGACCACCACTTGGACTTGATGTTGATGGCAGAGGTTAATAAGAGAGTGTAAATAACTGGATGACATCGAGTTATTTAACGCTTTTTCAGCAAACTCTTTGTCGACTTTTAGTTGGTGAAAAGGCAAATCGAAAAAACTGTTGATGGAGCTCAGTCCGGCACCAAAGTCGTCGAGTGAGAGTTGAAAGCCCAACGTGGCTAAATAGCCCAATTGTTCAATGGCCGCCGGATAATGATCAAGAGAGACACTCTCGGTAATTTCCAATACAAAGTCACTTGGTGTTAGGTGATGTTGTTGGCAAAGTTGATAAAACTGGGTTGGCAGTTGTGAATTGAGTAATTGAAGAACGGAGACGTTGACATTGACTCTCGTCACTTTCGAGTGCCGTTGTCGATAGGATTGCAAAAATCGACACGCCTGCTGAAATACAAATTCCCCCAGTGGGCTAATTAAGCCTTGTCGCTCCGCTTCCCCAATAAATTCATCGGGGTAGATTTCACCGTGTTGATCACTTCGCCAGCGGACTAAGGTTTCAAAACTGCACACGCTTTCACTTTGAGAACAAAAAATAGGTTGAAATTTGACGTACAAATCCTTATGGGCGATGGCTTGTTTTAAACTGTGCTTAACGTAGCAGTAACGCTCAACCAAGGCTGCGCTTTTATCTTGATAATAAGTCACTAATGACGTTACTTGGCTGTTGTAATAACAGGCATTAGCGGCCTTTTGCAAAACGTGTTCTGGGCTATGGGTGCCTTGACAATGTGGGTAAACCCCCACACTAAAGAGGTTTTTTTGCACCCGATCTTTATCGGGCAACGCATGTTTAAACTCGAAATGCAAACGTTCTAACAAGGTATCGAGAACCGATTGGTTGACCAGGTCGGGCAGTAAAATCACGATATCGCCTTCTCGCAACAAATACAGTTTCAATTCAAGTTTGAAAACCGTACTTAACGCCTTCGAAAATAGGGCGTAATACTCATCACTGCGAGTGAGTTCTTGGGCGCGAATATGCTCATCGAGTTGATTAAAGTGCAGGTGTATCACATGCAATTCATGACTGTTAAGGGCTTGATTGAGATCAATGGTTACTTGGGAGTAGGGATAAAGGTTCAGTTCGGCATAAGGCGTGTCGGTGTTTTGAACGTGCTTAAGAGACGGCAACGATGGCGAGGGTAACATCGCGCTTTGTATTGGCTCAAAACTGCCTACTAGCCAAAGTTGTTGTTGATAATAGCGGCTTTTAACTTTGCCGTGATACCAAGTATGTCCGCCCTGTGCGTTTTGCCAACGAAAGCAAAAGCGAGTGGTTTCGTGGCTTAAGGTGCGGGTATGAAAGGTGGTCAGTAGGTGGTAAATGTTTTCGCGGTCATCGGAGTGTAGGTGCAATAGCCACTGAGACAAAGGCAATTTACTTTCCATTGTCACCAGTTGGCATTGAGTGAAGTCGCAAAAAAACTCGATGTTGTGTTGTTGGTCAAAACTGAACAAAATTTGATTTAATACATGATCAAATAGATGTAACTCTTCTGTTGCCAAACTGGTTGCGGCATTAAATTGTCCAGAAGGTAAAAATGAAACATTATGCATTGAAAATGACCTATAAAAAGCCGAGTAAATAAAAATTATTGTTGTTATCTGAGTGCGAAATTCGCGACACACTGACGTTATACGATCACATTATGACAATACCATAACACAATTATTTTCAATTTAAAGCGTCATATTATTAATAAAATTAGGTGCATAACCATTGGTGTTATATCAATAAACTGACAGAGGTTGTGTTTATTCGGATTAAAATTAGCAGGTTAATTTGTCTATCTATTTACCTATCTCCATCAAGATAAAAGATATTTATCTTTAAGACTAAAAAATAGAATTGAACAATTTCGTACCCAGAATAAAATCTTTCCTTTTTTTGGCACTTGATATGGATCAGATTTTAACCCAGTTAGAGCAGCGCGGTTATGCCGTGATGGACAATTTCTTGTCTGCGCAACAAGTTCATGACTTATTTGATTCAATGCAGGGCAGTTGGCAGCCCGCGGCGATAGGAAGAGAGCAGTTAAAGCAGACGCGCAGCGATATTCGCCGCGATAAAACCTTGTGGTTACACCCAGAAATGGGCCATGGCGTGGATCATTATCTCGAGCAGATGGAAGCTTTACGTCAGCAGGTCAACCGCCACTTCTTTCTCGGCTTATTTGAATATGAAGCCCACTTTGCCTATTACCCAGAAGGGGGCTTTTATAAAAAGCACTTAGATGCCTTTATTGGCCGTAGCAACCGCCGCTTAACCACGGTATTGTATTTAAATGGTTTATGGCAAGCCGATTGGGGTGGGGAATTGGTGATGTACGATGAGCAAGATCAGGTTCTTGAGTCGATTACACCAATGGCAGGGCGCTTGGTGTGCTTTTTCTCTGAACGTTTTCCCCATGAAGTGTTACCTTGTCGTCACGAAAGGTACAGTATTGCGGGTTGGTTTCGCGTTAATGGCGTGGGTCAGACATTAGACATTGCGCGCTAATGATGCCAATTGCTATCACGACTTAAGCCGTAAAGATGCACATGACAGTGAACAATATGTGGGTATTTGGGCATCGCTTTGATCTTACATAGCGCATCTACATGTGAGAAGGAAGATACCGGGCCACTAACGAGCCCGGCATAATAAGACATTATCTACAGCCCGGCGCTTATTGTGTTTTTTTGCGTTGGCTATTTTTTTGGGCGATCTTTTGTTGGCGTCGTTGCTCATTGATGGTGTTTATATCACCACCAACGTGTTCTTCACCGCGTTGTCGTGCCAATTGAATTTGTTTTTCACGCTCTCGGAAGCGTTGAATTTGCTCCTCAGAGTGGGTGCCATGACACTTAGGGCACGACACGCCTTGTTCGTAGCGATCAGACTGTGTATCGGCTTCAGTGATCGGCAGACGACAAGCATTACAAATGCGATAATCACTGGCTTCTAATTGGTGGTTGACGGCAACGCGACCATCAAAGACATAACAATCCCCCTGCCAAAGGCTCTCTTCTTGTGGAACTTCTTCAAGGTATTTCAAGATGCCGCCTTCAAGGTGATAAACCTCTTCAAAACCTTGCTCTTTAAGGTAGGCCGTGGATTTTTCACAGCGGATCCCACCAGTGCAAAACATGGCTACTTTTTTGTGCTGTTTGGGATTGAGCTCATTTTTAACGTACTCGGGAAACTCGCGAAACGTCTCAGTGTGAGGATTGATGGCATTTTTGAAAGTGCCAAGCTCAATTTCATAGTCGTTACGGGTATCAACGAGCACGACATCAGGATCGGAAATAAGATCATTCCACTGCTCAGGTTTGACATAAGTCCCGACCACATGACGAGGATCGATGCCTTCTACCCCCATGGTGACGATTTCTTTTTTCAGTTTCACCTTGGTACGGTTAAACGGTTGGCTCTCACTGTACGACAGTTTGTACACGGTATCTTTAAGACGCTCATCTTGTTTAAACCAAGCCAATAATGCATCAATACCGTCTCCTGTTGCTGCCACTGTACCGTTGATCCCTTCGTTGGCAAGCAGCAAGGTACCGCGAATGGCGTGCGTCTCCATCAATTCAGTCAGCGTAGGACGGATCGATTCGAAATCAGGGAGTGCTACAAACTTATACAGTGCACAAACAACATATTGCATGGTAAAACCTATCAGGTAAGGACAAAAAAAATAAGGGCGATATTATACCTGCTTTTATCTGGGCAAAACACCTAAATTTAATAAGGACTTTTCTTGGCAAGATTATGAATCTAAATAGGCCAAGCCGCGTTGCAATCCTTGTTGATAACCGCGTTCTAGTAAAGCGGTCTTCATAGTTAAACGCTTCACTTTGAAATCACTGTTTGGTGAAATCACCTTGATCTGGCAGTCTTTAGGGGGGGACTGAATGAAATCTAAAGACTCTTGATAGCGTTTTGCACGGTTGATCATGGCCGTCGCTAACTCCGGATAGCGATGAAATAGACGGCGCCACAACCAAGGATTACTTGCGCTGGGTTTTTTACCCGTTTGCGGACGCGATAATATCACTGTGATGGATTTGGCGCCGCGCCGGTAGGCTTCTTGTACTGGAATCGAGTCGGCCACCCCGCCGTCGCTGTAGCATTGACCGTTAAGGGCAGGTAGGGTCTTATAGGCAATGGGCAGGGCGCTGGTGGCCTCTATGGTTTGTTGCAGATTGTCGGCATTGACTCTATGGTATTCAGCCAAACCGGTTTGAACATTGGTGGTGGTGGCATACAGAGGAGATTTTTGATTGAAGCAGTGCAGGTCAATCGGATATTGTTGAAAAGACTGCTCCACTAACCAATGCACGTCGGTTAAATCGCCACCCCGTAAAAATCGCGTTGGGTTATAAAACTGTTTGTCAGTGGCAAGCTGAGTAATAATATTGATGCTGCGTTTGGGTTGGTTGGCGAGATAGCCAATTAAGTTTGAAGCACCAGCAGACACACCCATGTAAAAATCAAACGGGTCATAATCGTGTTCTAAAAAGCTGTCCAACACGCCACTGGCAAAAACGCCTCTCATTGCCCCGCCTTCAACCACTAACGCTTGCTTAGTCACCATACACCTCATCAATCAAAATTGTTGTCCTTATGAAAACAAATGATTGGCTCAACAGCTAATGCTTTGTCACTATTACAGCGATTGATAAAACCATCAAAGACAAGGCGAGCAGCAACCTATGGTCGGTCAATG
Organism: Vibrio sp. HB236076; assembly: GCF_040957575.1. Classification (NCBI taxonomy): domain Bacteria; kingdom Pseudomonadati; phylum Pseudomonadota; class Gammaproteobacteria; order Vibrionales; family Vibrionaceae; genus Vibrio; species Vibrio sp. HB236076. Next base: position 1,671,638 of record NZ_CP162601.1, on the reverse strand, counting down.
CACTGGGTGACTTAAGGTGCTGCCGAGTAGAATCGAGTTGTAAGAAAAAATGAACAATCGTGTAAAAAATAAATGCTGATACGCCTTGAGTTAGTGACGATCAACCCTATAATGGCGCCTTTCTTTTGTATTGCACAGAGCGTGTGTAAAAATTAGTGTACATTTATGTTTAAGTCTAAAGTGCTTGGCAGCACGTTAATCATCGCTGGCACCACGGTCGGAGCCGGTATGCTTGCACTGCCATTGGCCTCAGCGGCTATGGGATTTACCACCGCAACTTTGATGCTGTTGTGTCTTTGGTTATTAATGCTTTTTAGCGCTTGTTTGATGATTGAATTGCACCAACATGCGGATATCAATGCGACGTTACATCAATTAGCCGGTTTGTTTTTAGGACGTCAGGGGCAAAAAGTGGTGTCTTTGACCATGTTGATGCTGTTTTACGCTTTGTGTGCCGCTTATATTTCCGGGGGCAGTGAACAACTGCAGACAAAATGGCTTGAATGGGGATTTGACTTTGGGTCAAAAACCAGTATTACCGTGTTGTTTACGGCGTGTGTTGCGGGGATGATTTTACTTGGTACCGCCATGGTTGACAAAATCAACCGGGTGTTATTCGGGCTCAAATTAGTGCTGTTGTCGGTCGTGGTCTGGGCATTATTACCCGACGTACATAGCCAGTATTTATTTTCAATGCCGGTAGAGCAAGGTTTAGTGATCAGCGCGATCCCTGTGCTATTTACCTCATTTGGTTTTCACGGCAGCATACCCGCCGTGGTCAAATACTTAGAGGGCAATACCGCGGCTTTACGCCGAGTCATGGTATTCGGCTCCGCGATTCCATTGCTGCTTTATGTGCTGTGGCAAGGGGTAACATTGGGCGCTGTCTCGCAAGCCACCATAGTGGAACAAAGCCAATTAAGCGCTTTTATTGCGAAACTTACTCAGCAAGTGGGTACCCATCGCCTACAACAGTTGGTGTCTTTGTTTGCCGATGTGGCGTTATTGACATCGTTTTTGGGCGTGAGTCTGGGTTTATTTGAATATATTCAGGACAGTTTACGGCGTGGACAAACCAGGGCTTCGAAACTGATGCCGCTCTTGATCACTTTCGCTCCTCCTTGCTTTTTTGCGCTGTATTACCCGCAAGGTTTTATTCGTGCGTTGGGGTATGCCGCCATTGCGCTGGCTCTATTAGCGGTGATCTTTCCTGTTATTATGGTCTATCGAGTGCGCTACAGTAAAAATGTGCTCGTCCAAAGAACAACACATCAAGATGTTTACCAGGTCAAAGGCGGTAAGTTCAGTTTATGGTTAGCAGGGACCTGCGCTCTTGGGGTGATTGCCATTCAGTTGATGATCAGCAGCGGCTATCTTAACGTATGATATTTTCCGTAAGGGAGAATGTCGTTATGACGGCGACACGAATTGAGTATCATCAGAAATAAATCGGTGGTTTGCTAAGCGGTCGCACGAAGGTTAAACAAAAATTGACAATAATCACTTGCCTGATTGTCAGAATCTATTATTGTGATAGCTATAACCATCTGTGGTAAAAAAACCATATTAGATATAATGTTTTTCAAAATAAATGAATAACTTATTGTTCTTAAATAGGGGGCTAAATGAGCAGTGAATCAAACATGATTGGTCTTGACCAAGAAAAAGTGAACGTTTTGGCAAAAGAGCTTAATCACTTATTGGCATTGTACCAAGTGCAGTACATGAACACTCGTGGTTACCACTGGAACGTTAAAGGTGAGCAATTTTTTGAATTGCACGCGAAGTTTGAAGAAATCTACACCGATCTCCTCACTCAAGTTGATGAAATCGCAGAGCGCATATTGACGCTTGGCCACGTGCCTGACCACGCTTTCACGCGTTACGTTGAAGTGAGCGAAATTAAAGAAGCAATTAACGTCTCTAACGGTAAAGAGTGTGTCAAAGGTCTAGTTGAAGGCTTTTCTACCTTAATTCAAAAAGAGCGTGTTATTCTTGGTCTAGCAGGCGAAGCTGACGACGAAGGCACAGCAGCGCAAATGGGTGACTACATCCGCGAGCAAGAAAAGTTGCTTTGGATGCTCAACGCATACCTTCACTAATGTGTTGAGTGAACGTGGCGACTGAATGGTTTCATTCGCGTTCACCGTGTAAAAATGATAAAGCCGCTCATTGATTGAGCGGCTTTTTTTCGTTGGTGCGAAGAGGATGAGACAGGAAGGTAAATAAATCAGTGAAAATGGCACAGCGGGCTTAATACCAGAGCCCATCAACCCGCTATTTTATACGCTCGTTGTCTCCTTGCTCTTGGTTTGCATGCATTATTAACGCAGTGAAGGGTGGCGATATAAAAGCGCGCTGAGTTGCACCAAACCGATAAACCCAATCGCGGCACTCACATAGCCGATCATACTCACATCTTGGTATTGCAATACTTGTGCACCAATAAAAGCCCCTGCACCGATGCCCAAATTGATGATCCCAGAAAACATCGACATGATAAAGTCTGCCGCCTTGGGGTTAATGGCCAAGACCTTGCTTTGCATGGTTAACAGTATGGTCATCAGTGACGTGCCCCAGACCATAGAAATCACAATTAGGCTGCTAAAATGAGTTGCACTGACCAGGTAAAGGCCAGTCGAGAGACATAAAATGACGATCGAGATCATCAGCAAGCGCGTGTTGTGTCGCTCACCAAAAAAGTTAAACAACACGCTACCACCAATACCCGCAATACCAAACATCAAGAGTAAAAAAGTGGTGCTATTGTTACTGATGTTGGCGACTTGATTTAGAAAAGGTTCGATATAGCTGTAACTTTGGTAGTGGGCAGTAAATAAAATAAAGATAAATAAATACAAACCGAGCAACTGTCTGTTTTTGAATATCTGAGGAACGGTTTTTACTGAGCCATTAAACAGGCTTGGTAATTTTGGCAGCAACTTGTACAAAGCCAATAAAATCACTAAGGCAATCACGGCAATCGCTGCAAAAGTAAATCGCCATCCGAGCCATTGGCCGACAAAGCGGCCAAGAGGCACACCCAATATCATGGCTAATGAGGTACCCGTAGCCAAAGCAGAAAGAGCGAATGTTTTTTTATCCGCTGGCGCGACTCTCAGAACAATGGAAGCTGTAATAGACCAAAAAATCGCGTGCGCAATGGCAATACCAGTGCGACTGATGATCAACACGGTGAAATTCCAGGCAAATACCGAAAGAACATGGCTGAGAGTAAACAGGGTAAAAATCGATAAGAGTAAGGTCTTACGCTCGACTTTGCTGGTTAACAACATCAGCGGTAGTGATAAACCCGCCACAATCCAAGCATAAATGGATAACATCCAGCCCGCTTGAGCCGGGGTAATGGCAAAATCACTGGCAATATCGGTTAACAGACCGACGGGGACAAACTCCGTCGTGTTAAAAATAAACGCACTGAATGCCAGCATTAACACTTGTAGGTATTGTTGCTGACGAGAAGGTGACGCCGTGGCGGTTTGAGTTGAAGTCATGGTCGTTCATATTGAGAAAAAGAGCCGATATTGTCGCTCTTTTTAGCAAATCTGTGAAGAGCGGCACAAAAAATTAATCAAATTATTTCTGCCGCTCATCATTTTAGCTTAATCAATCAAAATTAACCCTGCCGGTAGGCTATCGCCATAAAGCTTTTGTGACTCCTGCGAGGACAGTTTTCCTTGGGTCATTAACAAGGTATGCCAACTTTGCGGCACTTTGTGTTGTTTGAGCTTACTCGACACTTGGTCGAGGAGCGTGGCGCTAACGTCTAAACTGCGATCGCCAAGTGGCCTACAGGCCATGACAGCAGCGTAAGCCATCATGGGTTCTGTTGACCAATCTTGGTTGAGTAAGACGGATAGCCATTGCTCCACGTGCTTGGCAGCGATGACTTTATGCTGGCTGGCGTATAACGGGTGGCGTGTGGCCAATCGCCCAAATGCCCACCAGTGTGCCTGTTGGAATTGGTTCATATTGGTAGCGCGTTTAAAAAACCAAGTGGCAAGTAATGTCTTGTCTTCAACCTCGAGTTGTTCTAGAGACGCAGCCAGTCTTACCATAGCTTCATAACCGCGCTGGTGAGATTTTTGACTGCCACTGCTATGGTTAACGGCGCCGGGGTGAAGATAGGGAGCGAGGTCGGCGAGTATCTGTTCTTGTTGCTCCTGATCTAATCCTCCACTGACACGGCGCCATAAATTCCACCAATCACTCCATCCTTGTTGATCGGCAAACTGTAGCCCTTGCGGGTAAAGTGCCCATAACTGCTCGACGCGCCAAGGGTCGAGTTGATCGCCAAAACCAGGGCGTAACCCAAAGCCTACCAATCGCAACCATTGTTTTTCATGAGGATCTGAGCGGCGACGACGTTTTTTACCTTGTAATAGAGCATCAGTGATCGCCCGCAGCGTTGTACTGTCCCATTGTTCTTTATCGCCAAGTGATTTATCCAGAAACTTACTTAACCCTTTGACTTGTTTAGCATCGATGCTTTTTTTATTGCCGCTGTAGAAGGTGATAATTTGCTCGAGTGCGCTGTCTAATCCCGGGGTTTGGTGAGTAGGCGCAAAGGTTTGTTCCGTTTGTTTTCGGATCTCAAAATTGAGCTGCCACTCTTGATGCGGCGGTTCAACTTGAATACAACTCAACGTCAAACTGCCAACTTCGGTGAGTTGGGTGGACAAGATAACCTGTTCGCGATGTTTTTGATTGACCTGCTTGACCATTTTTTGTTGTGCTTCAAGCTCAAGGACATAGGGGGGAAGAGGTTGGAATTCACCAGGGCTAACCTCAAACAAGGCACCCGTTTGAATCGGCTTATTGTCTATGTCATCTTTGGTCGAGGTCAGGATATTAAAGCGCACGGGTTGGTCAAGGGTCAGGGCGAAACGACGCTGTGACAGGCGATGTGCTTGACCTTCTTCAGTGCCTTTGGCCAATACGCAAACCGCTTGGCCAAGGCCCTTTTTACTCGGTAGGTGCAAAAAATAAGATCGCGGCGCGCCGCCGCCAATCTTCAATTGCGCACCGCGTCTCGCTTTAGCGAAAGAGACGGCACCCAGTGCCACTGCGTGATCGGGGTGATCATTGTGTAAAATGGTAATAGGGCCTTGTCGCCATATCGCTAATTGCTGCTCGACGCGCTTTGCAATCAATGGGCTGTTGAATACGCCACCATTGAGTAACAGTCCCATTGGGATCACGGGATCTTGTTCGGAGGGTTGATCGGTACCAAGGGCGTGTTGACAAGCGGATTGATGCTGCTGAATAAAGGCGGCAATGTGTTTGCTGATACAAGGGTCGTGAGCAAAAGGCAAGCCAAATTCAACCACGGCATTGCGCTTTTGAGTGGGTTGTTCGCTGAGCTCAATGAAAGGAAAAAAACCGTCGAGGGCGATTTTCTTTACGTCCTCTTGTGACAGTGTCACACTTTTGCTGCCGCCAAGCAATTTAGAGCTGTTGCCAAGGGTTGTCACTTTGGTGTGTTGGATCGCTTGCGATTGCAACAAGTTTTCTTTGGCTCGGCGGGTTTGCTGGATCAAACGGGTGAGGGCTGCCGCGGTTAACTGACCGCGTTTGGGGTTGTCGCGTTCGACAAAGTGAGCCAGCGCCAAATCGATATTGTCACCGCCAAGCATGAGGTGATCGCCAACCCCGATGCGATCAATGGCGAGTTGTCCTTGACCAAATGAGGCGCGGATCAAACTGAAATCCGTGGTCCCACCACCAACATCGACCACGAGTGTTAATGGTACGTCTTTGAGTAAATCACCGGCTTGGTCTTGATGTTGCTCTACCCAGTGATAGCATGCCGCTTGGGGTTCTTCGAGTAAGATAATGTCCTTAAGCCCAGCGCGTTGAGCCGCTTCTATGGTCAAAGCTCGAGCGGTTTCATCAAAGGAGGCGGGTACGGTGATCACTAACTCTTGTTGCTCAAGAGGTTCGCTTGGGTGATGAAAGTTCCACGCCATTCGAATGTGGTGTAAGTAGCTTGCCGTAGCGGTTACTGGTGAGGTCTTAGCGATCGATTCATCACTTCCCCATGGCAGTACGTCAGCTTGACGGTCAATGGCATCGTGCGAAAGCCAACTTTTTGCACTGGCCACTAAGCGCCCCTCACTTTTACTGCCAAGCTCACGGGCCCATTCTCCGATGATCACTTGTTCAAGATCGCCCTCTAATCTTGTTTGTGACCAGGGTAGGGCGAGGTGATCTGGATGAAATTGTTGCGCTGCAGGGTGATAGCGAAAAGCGGGCAGATGGGGGCGTCTTACCACTTCACCTGGACCGATGGATTGATCAATGGGAAATAGGTTCACCGCTGAGTGACGTAAATCAGCGGTGATCTCACTGTAGGCGACAACGATATTTGTCGTACCTAAATCGATGCCAACCAAAAAACGAGCCATAGAGCCTCCTAAAAAAACGGCATCCTAAGATGCCGATAATGGTTATGCTTGAGTCGCTGAACCCGTGTCGCGCACTTCAAATTCAACTTGCCAACGTTGTTGATTGTCACTGGCAATGGCCTCGAGTTTTAAGGTGCCAAGTTCGGTGATACTGGTTGCCAACGTTACAGGTACAATTTGACCTTGGACTCGACCTTCACCGGTAGGCAGCGTCACTTGTAAGCTCGGCATTTCGACTAATTCGTCGTCTTGCCAATCCATTAGATGATCTCCTGCGTGATCCGCTTGACGAGTGGTCGATGCAAAAAATTGAAAAGACACCGGTTCGCCAATGATCAAACCAAAAGGTTGCGAGGTTATTTCGATGGCACTGCCTTCTTCAAGTCCAAATGGTGCAATACACATGGCTTCTAGTGGGGCTGGTAAACCCGGTACCGCCGGTTGAGAGCTCTCAATACCCACGTAGTAACTCGAGGCCAGTCCGCCGCGAATGCGAACACCTTGGCCTTGGCGGACTTGGCCGTAATACGCGGCGCCACCGGCGACAGCAAGGTCAAGATCGTTGCCAGATAACACTTTGAGTTCTGGAGCTTGACTGTCGGTTAACCATTGGTTGATCACCGACAGCAACCGCTGCGCTAGAATTGGTGCTTTGAGTACACCGCCGTTGAACAAAATGGCCGTTGGTTTCATAAAGTCGACGCTGTGCGCCGCGCCATCATCCATACCAGGGAAGTTGGCAAAGGCCGCCATTGGGTCTTCAGTATCGGATTGACCTTGTTTGGTGAGGAAAGCGGCAATGTGGCGAGTTATCCCCGCATCTTGTGCATAAGGTAAACCAATTTGAGTCAATGCCCCGCGCGGGCGCTGCTGTGGTTGCTCACTGACCGACACTTGGGGGAAAAAGCCTTCCACAAGGGTTTGTGTTACCTCGTCTCGAGTTAATTCAGTTTTTAACGCTGCCCCGAGTAACTTAGAGCCACGGCTTGGGACCACAATGGGCACACTGTGTTGCTCTGTGTTGATCAAAAGCGCTTCTTTGGCATCGCGACAGGCGTGAGTCATAGCTTGGATTTGCCAAGGCTGCAGAGCTTTGCCTTCTTGTGCCAATTTTGCTTTGAGGCGATAGGCTAAGGCGAGATCCATATTGTCGCCACCGAGCAAAATATGTTCGCCAACCGCAATGCGATCGAGTTGTAAATTGCCCTCATCTTCACTGACTTGAACCAAGGATAAGTCGGTGGTCCCGCCACCAATATCGACCACTAATACAGTATCGCCAAGTTCAAGTTGAGCGCGCCAGTCGTCACCACTTTGTTCAATCCAGCGATAGAGCGCAGCTTGCGGTTCTTCCAGTAACGTAAATTGAGTCAAGCCAACATTACGAGCGGCTTCGGCGGTGAGATCTCGTGCCGCCGGATCAAATGAGGCCGGTACGGTGATCGTGACGGATTGCTCACTCAGGGGGTGTTGTGGAAACTGATGAGACCAGGCCGCCACGAGGTGAGCAAGGTAAAGTTCGGTCGCTTTGAGGGGGGACACTTTGTCAATATCTTCACTTGCCCCAACAGGAAGTAAAGGATCACGCCGATTGACGCCGGCGTGGCAAAGCCAAGATTTGGCACTGCTGATCAAGCGAAGCGGCGTTTTAGTGCCCATATTGCGAGCGATCGCACCAACCAATGGTGAATGTTCTGACCAGGGCAATTGGCGTGCTTGAGGATCGATTTCACTGTCGTGAGCTTGATAAAGAAACGACCCGAGTTGTGAGCGCTGCTCGATTTGACCAGGGGCACTTAATTGCGTAATAGGCAAGATGTGGACTTGCTTATCGTCGCTTTGGTTGTCGATATAAGAGACCACACTGTGGGTGGTGCCAAGGTCAATACCAACCGTGTAAACATGTTCAGACATTATAATTCAACCTCTGCTGGCGCCAAGATACGAGTATCATAACTGGCCGTCAGTTGTGGTAATGTTACGTTTTCAACTTGCCAGCCCTTGTGAATTAAGGTGCCGTTAAATGGCGGCTCACCGTGTAATTGACCTGAAAGCGCTATGGCTTGTGGGTTAAAGCCAGCTTCGACAGTGATGCGGGTTTCTTCGTCTTCTTGGCGAATTGGCACTAAGGTAAAGTATTGCTTGAGCACTTTTTGGCCTCCGGCATGGATAACTCGAGCTGCTGCGCCGACTTCTTCATCACTAAAGCCATCAACACTGTCTTGTAAAAAGTCAACAAAACGCGCTTCTTTTTGCAGTAAACTCAGCAGTTGCAAAGCGGAGTCACTGTTAGTCGTGGTCACATTGCTCGGCACTTCCACGACCTTTTCAACCACTTTTTCAACTTCGACTATTTTTTCGACTTCGACTATTTTTTCAACCGGGACTTCAACTTGTCGTTCGACCACTTTCTCAACCGGCTTCTCAACCACGGTTTCAATGGTTTTCGGGCGTTTTAGTATTAGTGCTAACACGGCGAACACTGTGAGCGCGGTTAAAATCGCGTGTAAGAGATCAAACGTTGTGGGCATTAATTGCAGATCAACATTCATAAAATCATTCCCGTCATAAAAGTAGGTACCGTCGCGAAGGCAACGGTTATCAAATTCAATTTTGCCAAAATTCTAGCATAGAGAATCACTAAGGCTGTAATTTTTATGACATAACTGGTGCTAGTTTATCCGCTTCGCTGCTTATTTGTTCATTGTGAGGGTTAAAAGGGCGAACTTTATTGTTTAGCGTTGATGCTATCTTGAGCAAGGGGATGCGATGCAAGCACTGAGACTATACAACGGGATGCGATTGGGCTAGCATTTGCTGTTTTTAAATAAAGCGAAACTCTCAATCATGAACCATACTCGCATCGTTTGTTTTGATCTCGAAATGTGTTGCTGGAACGAAAATGGCAAAGGAACAACAGGAGAAATCATTGAGTTTGGCTTAGCAGAAATTGATTTAGTCAACGAAAAAATCGTGAAAAGAGCACAATATTACGTCAAACCTGAACAAGACCCTATTTCACCATTTTGTACTCAATTAACGGGGATCACACCAAAAACGGTGGCAAAGCAAGGGCGGCCATTGGCAGCGGTGATCCAATCGGTGGTCAAAAACTTTGGTGGTGCCAATAAAATTTTTGCTTGTTGGGGACGTGATGATTTGATTTTGCAACAAGAGTGTCAGCAAAAAGGGATTGATTTGCCGTTTGTTGAGTATCTCAACTTATCAGTGCTGTTTTTGATCAAGCAACGGAGCAAAGAAAAGCGCATCGGCCATCGTCAGGCGCAAGAGTCTCTGGGTATCGAGTGGCAAGGTCGACAACACAGCGCGTATGTTGACGCGCACAATTTGGCGATGCTGGCTTTAAAGATACTTTAACACCAGCTTGTCGTTTCGGCATGCTTACCACGTCGGTTGGTCATTGCCACATATCGCACTGTCACAAAACAATGTTATGCTAACTTTGATTTTAAAAGGAGCGCTTACGATGAAAAAAATTTTCACCATCACCTTGTTGGCGTTATGGTTGCAAGCTTGTACTGGGATCCCTGAAAAAGTGGAGCCCGTCAAACACATAGATACAGAGCGTTATGTCGGGCAGTGGTATGAGATTGCTCGGCTGGATCACAGCTTTGAACGCGGCCTTGATTATGTGACCGCCGAGTATCAAGTTCGTGAAGACGGTGGTCTTCAGGTAATCAATCGTGGCTATGATCGCAATGAGCAAGAGTGGAAGCAAGCCACAGGCAAAGCGTATTTTGTCAACCAAGAGCACGATGGCCATCTTAAAGTCTCGTTCTTTGGGCCGTTCTACGGCTCTTATATTGTGTTTGAACTCGATAGAGAAGATTATCAATACGCTTTTGTTTCTGGTCCTAATCACGACTACTTGTGGTTGTTATCTCGAACCCCGACCGTACCCGAAAGTTTACTTGAGCGATTTCGCCAACAAGCCGAAAAGCTGGGCTTTGCCAGCGAGCAATTAATCTACCCCAAACAATCGAAAGAGCGGATCCAAGCCTTGATTGAATGATCTTGTTTGCCGGTGGTTTACCTTGGCTAATGTGCCCCAAGTCTATTGAGTTTATTCACTTGGGGTAGGTAACTGATAGTGATGCTTCCCTTTGTATTACTTAACCAGTTAGTTCAGCGTCGGTTAACTAGGTAGATTAATGAAACCGCAGCGAGAGTGCCGATAATCTATCATCAGGGTAACAATCATACCAATTAAGATATCTCTCTTCTGACTATTATTGAGCAAACTCATGACTGTGGTCAAAAACTCAGCGATCATTCATCAACGGCCTAGTGTTACGTGCAATATACGTCGATGTTTGCTAGTTTAAATGCCTGTTTTTATGCTAGGGGTTTTATATGTGCAAAATTGACTCGCAGGCTTGGCAACAAGGTCAACATCAGCCTCAGACCTTGACATTATTTAGTCAACTCGGCACACAGGTTATTGATGCGCTCGCCCCACAACCGCAGGAAACGATTTTAGATTTGGGTTGTGGTGATGGCCAGTTAAGTCACCAGATTGAACAATATGGCGCCAAGGTCGTCGGCGTCGATAACAACCTTGCCATGGTTGAGGCCGCATGTGAAAAGGGCATTGAAGTGTTTCATCAGGATGGTCAATCCTTGAATTTTCAGTCCCAATTTGACGCGGTATTTAGCCACGCTTCTCTGCACTTCATGCCAAATTATCACGCGGCGTTATCCGGGGTTTATCGGAGTTTAAAACCCGGTGGTCGCTTTGTGGGGGAACTTGGCGGTGTTGGTAACCTGGCCGTGGTCGAAGACGCTATACGCGCTTTTTTTACCCTCAACCCCGGGTTGGGTCAATATCAATCCCCTTGGTTTTTCCCAACGCAAGAGCAATTTTATCAACTTTTAGTTGCTCATGGCTTTATCGTTGAGCGCTGTGAACTGCTCGCAAGGCCGACGTTGATCAAAGCGGGGATGCGAGCGTGGTTAAACGTGTTTGCCAGTGATGCGCTTGTGTTGATCCCTGTGCCAGACCGAGAGGCCTTTCTCGATCAAATTGAAGCTATGCTCAAGCCGCAATTATATTCACCGACCTTGGGTTGGCAGGCCGATTACATGAGAATTCGATTTATTGCGTATAAAAAATAATCCCACCGCAGCCACGCCTTTTTGTGAAATCCGCTTGCAAACGATGCGCTAGGCCATTTTACGGCGTTTGACGAACTCGATTTCTATTAAAATCGAGCTGATTCGCTGTATTTATCACCAATAAGTGCCTTTAACAACAATTCAATTTGGCTTTAGCGGCGGGTTTTATTACTATATGTGCCAATAAAATACCCGTAAAATCCCTTATGGACACTACCCCTAGGTAGATGAGGAAATGATGCAAAATCTAGAAGAGATCATTGCGAGTGCAACCGCAGCCATCGACGCGGCGGATTCACTGACAGCACTTGATGAAGTACGTGTACAATACTTAGGTAAAAAAGGTGAGCTCACCGCGCTATTGCAAAACCTAGGTAAACTCCCACCCGAAGAGCGCCGCACTGCTGGCCAAGAAATCAACAAAGCAAAAGGGGCGGTACAACAAGCGATTGCCGTGCGCAAAGAGGCGTTGCAACGCGCTGAATTAGAAGCAAAACTGGCTGCAGAGTCCATCGATGTTACCTTGGCAGGTCGCCGCATGGAAAACGGTGGTTTACACCCGGTCACTCGCACCATTGAACGCATCGAAAGCTTTTTTGGTGAGCTAGGCTTTACCGTTGAAGCCGGGCCTGAGATTGAAGATGACTTTCACAACTTTGACGCCTTGAACATTGCCGATGACCACCCGGCGCGTACCGATCACGATACCTTCTTCTTTAACCCTAAGCTGATGCTTAGAACGCATACGTCTGGGGTGCAAATTCGAACCTTAGAAGAGCGTCAACCGCCGCTGCGCTTTATTGCGCCTGGGCGTGTTTACCGCAATGATTACGATCAAACTCATACGCCAATGTTCCATCAAGTAGAAGGGATGTTAGTGGCAGAAAAAGTCAACTTTGCTCAGTTGAAAGGTATCTTAAATGACTTTTTGTGCAACTTCTTCGAGGAAGATCTCGAAGTGCGTTTCCGCCCTTCTTACTTCCCGTTTACTGAGCCATCGGCAGAAGTTGATGTGAAAGGTAAAAATGGCAAGTGGCTAGAAGTCTTGGGTTGTGGCATGGTACACCCGAACGTATTGCGCAGTGTTGGGATTGATCCAGAAAAATACTCTGGTTTTGCCTTCGGTATGGGCGTAGAGCGTTTGACGATGTTGCGTTATGGCGTGAACGATTTGCGTGCTTTCTTCGAAAACGATCTTCGTTTCCTTAAACAATTCAAGTAATCCAGAGGTAGACTAATGAAATTCAGTGAAAATTGGCTGCGTGAGTGGGTCAACCCTGAAGTAAATACTGACCAGTTAGCCCATCAAATTACCATGGCAGGTTTAGAAGTTGATGACGTGCTTGCTGTTGCGGGTCAGTTTAGCGGCGTTAAAGTCGGTAAAGTGGTTGAGTGCGGCCAACACCCAGACGCAGACAAATTGCGCGTGACTAAAGTCGATGTTGGCGAAGCCGAATTACTTGATATTGTGTGTGGGGCATCGAATTGTCGTCAAGGCCTAGTGGTTGCTGTGGCAACCGTTGGGGCGGTGTTACCGGGCGACTTTAAAATCAAAAAGGCCAAATTGCGCGGTCAGCCATCACACGGTATGTTGTGCTCGTTTACTGAGCTTGGTATTGATGTCGAATCTGATGGAATTTTAGAATTGCCACAAGATGCGCCGATTGGCCAAGACCTACGTACTTTTTTAAAGCTTGATGATGTCACCATCGATGTCGATTTGACCTCAAACCGAGCAGACTGCTTTAGCATTCGCGGTCTTGCACGTGAAGTGGGAGTCCTTAACCGCCTTGATGTTACTGAGCCAGAAACCCAGTCAGTGTCAACGAGTATCGACGATGCGGTAAACATCGATGTTCAAGCAGCCAATGCTTGTCCTCGCTACCTAGGCCGAGTGATCAAAAACGTTAATGTCAAAGCCCAAACGCCATTGTGGATGCAAGAAAAGCTCCGCCGTTGTGGTATTCGCTCAATTGACCCCGTCGTTGATGTGACCAATTACGTGTTGCTCGAACAGGGTCAACCGATGCATGCGTTTGACTTAGATAAAATCAACGGCGATATTGTCGTACGTATGGCGAAAGAAGCCGAAACCTTGACGTTGCTCGATGGCAATGAGGTAACCTTAAACCAAGAGACCTTGGTGATCGCGGATCAGCAGCAGCCTTTGGCTTTAGCTGGTATTTTTGGCGGCGAGCATTCAGGTGTGACTCAAGACAGTCAACACATCCTACTCGAGTGTGCCTTCTTTAGCCCGGATGCCATTCGCGGCCGCGCGCGCAGCTATGGCTTACATACCGATGCGTCAATGCGCTACGAGCGCGGCGTTGATTTTACGTTGCAACATCAAGCGATGGAGCGTGCAACGGCCTTGTTGGTGTCCATTTGTGGCGGTGAAGTCGGCCCTGTGGTTGGGGTTGAATCTGCGTCGGATTTACCGGTCGCGAACACGGTCACGCTGCGTCGTGAGAAATTGGACGACTTGTTGGGCCACGCCATTGCCGATCACGACGTCGTCGAGATTTTACAGCGCCTTGGTCTGACTGTAGAAAGCACTGAGCAAGGTTGGCAGGCGACAGCCCCAAGTTGGCGTTTCGACATTGCCATTGAGCAAGATTTGATCGAAGAAGTGGGCCGTATTTACGGTTACGACAACATTCCGAATCAAGCGCCTTTGGCTGGGCTTTCAATGAACCCTCATCAAGAGCGTCAATTACCATTAAAGCGCGTACGCGATTTATTGGTTGACCGCGGTTACCACGAAGCCATTACTTACAGCTTTGTTGAACCAGAATTGCAAAAAGCGTTTGTGCCGGATGTAGAGCCGCTGGTACTGCCAAATCCAATTTCTGTCGAGATGTCGGCAATGCGTTTGACCTTATTGCAAGGTTTGTTAACCACCGTGGTTCACAACCAAAAACGCCAACAATCCCGTGTGCGTTTATTTGAGTATGGTTTGCGTTTTGTGCCCAGTGACGAAGCGGAAAATGGCATGAGTCAAATGCCAATGCTGGCGGGGGTCATTTCAGGCCAGCGCAGTGCTGAGCATTGGACGTTAGAAAGCCAAACCGTTGACTTCTTTGATCTTAAAGGCGATCTAGAAGCGGTGCTTGAGCTGACTGGACGTGGTCAAGACTTTGAATTCGTGGCATCAAGTCACCCAGCTTTACACCCAGGTCAATGCGCTATGATCACGTTAGATGGCGAGCCTGTCGGTATCATCGGCACCGTTCACCCTGAATTGGAGCGCAAACTCGGGCTTAACGGTCGTACGATTGCCTTTGAAATTGAATGGCAAGCCATCGATAATAGAGATATCCCTGAAGCGGTTGCCGTTTCTAAGTTCCCCGCTAACCGCCGTGACATAGCGCTTGTGGTTGATGACAATGTGCCATCTGGCGATGTGGTTAACACTTGCCTTGAAGCCGGTGGTCAATGGCTAAAAGACGCTAACTTATTTGATGTCTATGTCGGTCAAGGGGTTGGAGAAGGTAAAAAGAGTTTAGCGATTGCTCTGACTTTGCAATCGGTTGACAAAACCTTAGAAGAAAGCGACATAAACGACAGCGTCGAGGCGATTGTCCTCGCCGCGAAAGAAGCCTTTGGTGCCCAGTTGAGAGATTAATCTCATCTCAAGGCGAATTTCATTGTTTGAAGCTCAGAGTTGTCTCTGGGCTTTTTTTGTAACTAAATTAACGTGTTATTATAACTTTTTTGTCATAAAGTCAGAAAAATTAGCAATTATTTAAAACGGTATTTAATACTGTAATTTTTTAAATATCTGGTTTTTTATCTGTATAATTTGTGTTCGCACTGTGTGATATTGGTATAAATCATCAGTAACTGGTCGATTTTAAAGGTGTTTTTCTGACTGTGCGCACAAAAACACAAAGAAAAAGTTGGCGATAATGAATAGCTTGGCTTAAACTTGGTTTTGTACATGTTTATCTAATTGATTGTGCAAGTATTTCTGTTTTCGCTACTGTTGAAAGTAGCTTGGTATAACACAGCTTTGAGGAAAGTTTATGGCGCTCACAAAAGCCGATTTGGCGGAGAACCTGTTTGAAAAGCTTGGATTAAGCAAGCGAGACGCCAAGGATACAGTAGAGGTGTTTTTTGAGGAAATTCGAAAAGCATTGGAAAGTGGCGAGCAGGTTAAATTATCTGGTTTTGGTAATTTCGATTTAAGAGACAAAAGCGAAAGACCAGGACGTAACCCTAAAACAGGGGAAGACATCCCGATAAGCGCACGACGTGTGGTGACTTTTAGGCCTGGGCAGAAGCTCAAAGCGCGGGTTGAACAAATTGAAAGTCTTGACGAATAACACAAAGGCCACCATGTAGGTGGCCTTTGTGCTTTTTAATAATCGGGTTTGCTTCTGCCCACCGAGGCTGTATGGAAGCGCTTCGGTGGCAATTTCGGTGTGCTTATTGCCAGCGTATGTGAGTGCCCAGAGCCGTGCTTAGGGCTCATGCAACCTGAGGTTTGGCAACCCACACCTATGATGTAGACGCGTGTAATCGAGGCGTTTCGAGCAAAAACATCAAGGGGGCAGACAAATAACCTTGCCAAGCCTTTTGGTATAAAGACGCTGATCCGCTTCGATATTGAGCAATTTGATTTTGCTCTTGAATGGACAGAGCACGGTTCTCTGCGCGAGCAGTACGCTCTATGCGCTGAATGTTCTGATAGCCATCGTGCTCTGGGCCATTTTTTATTGCAGAAATTTTGTTTAAGTGCAGCTGTACTTCAACAATAAGGTCACTGCTAGGCAAGCGCAACAGTAGGTTTATATCACGATATCCCGATGGCTTGGGGTTTTTAAAGCGGTTTTTTATTTGAACCAGTTGTGCGCGCTGCGACAAGGCGTCAAAACTAGCCACCAACTCGGGAATGGAATTGGCGATTAAACTGCCACGGACAATGTCGGTGAGTCCTCGAGCTTCACCTTGTAATTTGTCTGAGATTTTTTGCTGCGCGCGTTGTGATGTTTTGATCGGCGCCATCATCGCACTCACTCTGGCTTGTTGTGACACAACGAGTAACAGCCCCTCAAGTTCATCTTGTGCTGTTGGCGCCAGTGACATCAACGCGTCTAAAGTCTCGACCGGTTGGTGTTGCGAACTTATTGCTAGTTGCCCACCGGCGTGTGAGGTATGGCCATCATTGTAGCCGATTCGGTAGAGGGCTTTTAATGATTGTTGAAAATGTCGACTTTGTTGGGCGGTTAAACTTGGTCGAGTGACTGCGGTGTGTTGCCCGCGGCTTGCTCCCTGTGTCACACCCGGTGCGTGAGTCACACTGGATGGAAGAATATGAGGAGTCGATGCTAAGCTCCCACCACTCATGGCAAGCATCAAGAGTAAGCTGTGTCGAAGAAATACACTCATTTCTTCTCCTTAGGTGTTGTTGATTAAATGGGGACGCTAAAGTAACAACACATCAAGCTTGATTATTTTCGTCAATCTACATCGTGATTATCGATTGTCTTTCTGATATGAACGTTTTACCATTTTTGCGTATTTCAAAGTAAGCAGAGAGTAAAAAATGAGTCAGAATGATGCGTTTTGGCAAGAAAAGTGGGCCAGTAATCAGATTGGTTTTCACTTGCCCGACCCAAACCCACTATTAACACAACATTGGTCTGCCTTAGAGCCAGAGTATGAGCAAACCGTGTTGGTTCCTCTTTGTGGTAAGTCTGAAGATATCGACTGGTTAGCTGAGCGTCATCAGCGAGTGATTGGCGTTGAACTGACCAAAATCGCGGTACGAGCCTATTTTGCTGAGCGGTTTTACACTCCGATGGTATACAGCTTGAGTGGCCAACACGAAAAGTATCACTTTGACGAAGTGGAATTGATCCAAGGCGATTTTTTCACCGCTCCAACTGAGCCCGTTGATTTGATCTATGATCGAGCGGCGCTGATTGCACTCGATGAACAACAAAGGCAGCAATATAGCCAAACGCTGCTTCGTTGGTTAAAACCAGGCGGGAAAGTGCTGTTGATAAGCTTAGATTACCCACAATCTCAAATGGATGGCCCGCCATTTAGTGTGGGCGAATCCGAAATCGGCAAGCTTTTTAAAGGGCAAACAGTTACTAAACTTGCCGAATACGACCGGGTGAATAGTGATAAAAAAGCCATAGCCAATCAACTGACGTCTATGTTTGAAACCGTGTGGTTGATTGAGGGGTAATCCCTTTTTATCGAGTTTTTAACTCGCTAGTAGGGGGGCCAGTTAGCGAGTTAGGTTGGAATAAGTGACGGGTTGAGCTCCCTTAAAAACCATCAGCGCCAGAGGCCAAACTGGCGCATTTCTCTATTTTCGAATAAAGCCTGCCGTGTAATCACAAGCTGTGATAAATAAACTCACATCGCGTATTGATGGCAGCCATTGTATGTTGAGCGGCCTGTTGATGGCGGATCTTCCCTTGAGCGCTTTCGATTAAACACCAAGTTTTGATCTTCGTTTCATCTTTACCAGCCAGCCAAAGCAAGTTTATCGCGATTTGCAGTGGTGCCAAGCTCGGGTTAAAGGCCGCATTTTCTGCATAGGCACCTTGGAAAATACTCCCATCATCAAGCTCTATGGCGACGCCACTGATGTTGTCACTATAGGGAGCATAACTGCGGTTAAAGGCTTGCAGTGCCGCTTGCTCGACCTCTGAACCTTGAGGCAATTGATAACCGTGATCGATAGGCGACAGTAGAGGCGCCTTAATATTGAGATCATTGGGGCCAAAAGCATCAGGTAAGTAAGTGTGTAAACTGGCTTTGGGTTTATTGGGCAGTTGTATCGTTAAGTGAGCGGCACTGGTGAGTTCATTCATAAACTGTCGGCAGTGGCCGCAAGGGGTGTAGTTGACGGTAATATGAGTAATGTCCGTTTCACCCTTCATCCAAGCGTGGCTAATGGCAGATTGCTCGGCGTGAACCGTCTGGACCAGTTGTTGAGTGACAAACTCTAAGTTTCCGCCAAAGTAGAGATTACCGCTGCCACCGGTTGCTATTGCGCCAACTTTAAAATCAGAAATAGGCGGTTTTGAGGCAATGGCGGCAAAAGGGAGTAGTGATAATGTTAACTCGCTGTCGGTGAGATTCGTCGCTTGTTTCAATTGTTGAAATTGTTGAGCGGTTATGACGCCGGCAAAACTCTTCGCGTTCACGATTGGGCTTAGTGCGTCGGCAAGTTCTGGGCTGGCTTGTTGTAAAGCGTGATCAAATCGTTCTGTCATGTCGTCATCCTATCGATTACATGACTACATTGTAGAAAACCCATCGATATTTTTATTGAAACTGGTCACAAAAAAATATTTAAATTACAGTAGTTACACAAAAAGTTTGAATTAAGTCACGCTAATAACCAAACCATGGTGCAAGCCAGAGCGTAAAAGCAAACAAACTTGGCGCCAAAATCGAGGTGATAATGCCGCATAGCACCAAAGCCAGTGACGAGAAGGCCGCATCTTGCGGTTTCTTTTCTGCGCAAGTGGCTGTGCCAAGCGCATGGGAGACGTTGCCCATGGTCAAGCCCCGGGACAGACTGTGGCGGATCCCGATCAGACGATATATAGGGTAACCGAGAACAGCGCCAAATAAACCGACAATCACAACAAGGATAGCGGCAATCGAGGGCTCTCCGCCAAGGTCACCCACCACCGCCATGGCGATCGGCGTAGTAACCGATTTGCCCAATAAAGCCGCGATCAAAGACAGATCTAAATGGAACAACAAACCGATGACCAGCGAAGTGAGCATGGAAAGGAGGCTGCCAAGGGCACAAGTTAGCAAAATTATCCGCCACTGAGCTTTGATTTGATTGAGCTGTTCGTATAGAGGGTAAGCCAAAGCAACCACAGCGGGTTGCAGTAAGTCTCCTAGCCAATGGTTTTGTGCCAGATACACACTGTAATCGGTCGCAGTGATCATCAAGGCGCTAATCAGGATGATCAACGACAGCAGTAGCGGGTTAGTAAGCGGGTGGTTGACTTTTTGTGCAATAGCGCGAGTGAGCCAAAAGCAGAGGAGGGTTGCAATTAACCACATGTTTAGGCCCTTTGTTTAAGAAG
This sequence comes from Vibrio sp. HB236076, assembly GCF_040957575.1. NCBI lineage: Bacteria > Pseudomonadati > Pseudomonadota > Gammaproteobacteria > Vibrionales > Vibrionaceae > Vibrio > Vibrio sp. HB236076. The sequence goes on along the minus strand of NZ_CP162601.1, from coordinate 1,652,002 downwards.
GTGATCAACTAAGCGACTCAACACCACCATAACAATGGCACTGCCGCCCACAGCGCTGGCTAAAATACCCACCGCATTGTTGAGTAACAAGGGCAAGTGATCGATAAGACCGACACTAATGGGAATAAACAAGACCACCATATAGCGAATGAAAAGGCTGGCTGCCGGTTTGACCCACTCTACCGGTACTACGCCACTGACCAGTAACCCAAACAAAAAGATCATCCCTAAAACACTGCCAGGAATAGCCACACTACTCAAGGTTTGTAGGGTATTGCCAACCGCCAGTGCGGCGTAAATCAGCGCAAGGGAGCGGGTAAATTGCATGAAAGTCAACGCGGTTTGACGATAAGGACTCATGATGAAGCAAACCTCTGGATAAAAAGAGTGGATAATGGACTCAAACGTTTAACATTAGCGCACTCAACAAAGCAAAAACCGCCCTGAGTATAGCATTGATGCTAACGTTGAAAAAAGCTTGAGAACGACGGCTGTGTGTTCTTATAAAAAAGAGTGTAAAGCGTTATTCTACAAGCGATTTTCTCAACGCGGTTATCGGATGTTTAAACCCAAGTCGCGACATAACGACGTAGTGAGACCGGTATTACGATGCAATGGATTCGGTATAGCGATACACGGATTTGAGGATCGCCAACTTGTTTTCGTCATCGTGGTGTTGCTGAACTAATTGTTCGATTCGCGCTAAGTGATCCGGTAACGCATGAGTAAAATGCTCACGGCAGTGTTCGGCCCACTTTTCTTGTTCTTGCTGGTTTAAGCTCGCTGGGTAATTACGCGCTCGATAGCGAAACAACAAAGGTGTTAAACGCGGGTCGCTAAATTGAATGTCTAAGCCCTCTAAATTTTCAGGTTGGGTTGTGCGAACCACCGACATTGCCGCTTTGTCTGCAGAGGAGAAAAAGCCTTGGTAGAGTTGACTATCAACGTCATCATCAGCGGCAAAATCGGGTTGGTTTGAATAGAGGTCAACGACTTTATTGACCAATTCAGCGTGTTTGCGAAGCTGGGCTAAGTTATCAAGACACTGCTGCCTATCGATGCCAATATGCGCGGCATTGTCAGCGGTCAAGGTTTTGGCCGGGGCGAGAATCGGGCACTTATTTAGGTGGATCAATTTGAGCGGCACAGGTGACTTATCGCCCAATTGATCGCGCTTGGTGTAAAGTCGCTCGGCGAGTTGCTGTGCATCGAGTTCAAGTAAAGGCGATGGGTCTTTAGCCAAGTCGGCCACGATGACCGCGTTGTTATTGGTTGGGTGCCACGCGATAGGCACAACCCAACTGGTGTATTGACATTCTCTGCCCAACATGCCGGACACGTGCATGAGGGGGGTCATGTTAACGATGTCGACTAAACCATTGAGCTTGCGTTTGTGGCGCATAGATAAAAAGTAATCAAATAATTTAGGTTGAGCCGTTTTGACTTTTTTGGCCATTTCTATCGTGGCGATGACATCGGCGAGGGCATCGTGGGCATTCGCGTGCTCAATGCCGTTGGCAACGGAAAGGTGCTCGAGTTTAAAACTGGTAAAGCCATCGTCGTTTTCTGGCCATTCTATCCCTTCAGGACGCAAGGCATGACAAGCGCGCAGCACGTCAAGTAAATCCCAACGAGAATTGCCATTTTGCCAGCTCCATGCATAGGGGTCGATAAAATTGCGATAACACGTATAGCGAGTGACTTCATCGTCAAAACGAATATTGTTGTAGCCAAAGCTGGTGGTATTGGGCGTCGAAAGCTCTTGATGAATACGAGCAATAAACTCGCTTTCGATAAGGCCCTCTTGTTGGGCTTTTTGCGGCGTAATACCGGTGATCAAGGCCGCTTCTGGGTTGGGCAAATAATCGCTGGGTAGTTTGCAATACAGCACAACAGGCTCGCCAATGATGTTAAAGTCTTCATCGGTTCTGATCCCCGCAAACTGACTCGGCCTGTCTTTGGCGGGACTGGTGCCCCATGTTTCGTAATCAAAAACAAAAAATGTTGGCTTTTGCTCGCGGTTATCCGCTGGAGATGGCGCTCGGTTATTATCCAAATCAACCCCTTAATGAAATATAAAACGCGTTGTTTGTGTGTTTAGACGGTCAGCCATCTAAAGCGCAACTGCGTGCGCCACAAAACGAATGAGTCAATTTTACTGTAATAGACGCAGAGGTAAACAGGAAATTTCCTGTCTCGATAGACATTTACTCTGGCAGTGGTTAGTCTTTTACCATTCTACAACAAAGGTTATTTCAATTTTGAACGTCAATATGCTGAGTATCGATTACTTTGCTCAACGACATCGCCGTCGCCAGCGTCAATTCTTGTGTGTGATCAGCGTGCTGGTTTTGGCGATGATGTACTTGTATTTGGCGAGTGGCGAAGTGTGGGTATCACCGTTTTCTGTCCTTCACTCTCAAAACACAACCGGTTTAGCAGAAACACTGCTCTGGGAGATTCGCTTACCGCGTTTACTGTCGGCATTGTTGGTCGGGGCCAGCCTTGCAGTGAGTGGTGCGTGTTTACAGGTCCTGTTGGGCAATGCCCTTGCAGAGCCTGGTGTGCTGGGTATCTCTGGCGGTGCGAGTGTGCTTATGGTGATGGTGATGCTGTGCTTTCCACAATTTAATCAACCATGGGCATTAATGATGTGCGCCGTGCTTGGGGCGTTGCTGTTTACCTTAATCTTGCTTGGTATTAGCCGCCGATACCGCATGTCAACGTCACGCTTACTGCTGGTTGGCGTTGCGCTGGGTATTTTGTCTAGCGCTGGGATGACATGGGGGTTTTATTTTAGCGACCAACACAGTTTAAGACAGCTGATATATTGGCTAATGGGCAGCTTGAGTGGCAGTAGTTGGTCGTATTTGTGGGTCTCGTTGCTCATGTTCCCCGCGCTGTGTTGGCTGTTGTGTCAAGGACACGCCTTGGATCAATGGACCATGGGCGAGCAACATGCCCGACAACTTGGCTTGGCGACAGACCGTTTGCGTTGGCGCTTGATTATTGCCGTCGCGGTTTTAGTCGGAGGGGCGGTCGCCATTGCCGGTATTGTCAGTTTTGTTGGTTTGATTGTTCCTCATTTAGTGCGTTTGCTGTGTGGCGCACAGCATCGTTTTGTTTTGCTGTGCTCTGCATTAGGTGGCGCGCTTTTGGTTGGGCTATCTGATCTGGGGGCGCGTACCTTACTTGAGAGTGCCGAATTGCCACTGGGGGTTGTGACAACGTCACTTGGTGCGCCGGTCTTTATTTGGATGTTGATGAAACACTATGATCACCGTTAATCAATTGGGTTTAGCACCGCGTTTAGAACCGCTGGACTTTAGCTTGCCCTTGGGAAAAGTCTTGCATGTGATAGGTCCGAATGGGTGTGGAAAGAGCACGTTATTAAAATTGTTGTCCGGAGAGTTAACCGCATCGAGCCAAGGTAAAGTGTTGATAAATGCCCCCAGTTCGGCTTATCTCGATGTCAATAAGGCCCCATCGGCCTCCTCTGAGAGGGCGTTGTCTTTACTCGATGTTACCGTGAAAGAGCAAGCTCGTTATCGCGCTTATTTGAGTCAGCAATCAATGCCGAGTTTTGCCGTGCCTGTCTATCACTATTTGCACTTGAGCTGCCCTTCAAATGCCTCGCGAGCGAAGTGTGAAGAGGCAATGAATCAGGTAGTCGAGGCGTTGTCCTTAGCCGATAAGTTGGGGCAAGCCGTCACTCAGTTATCGGGTGGAGAGTGGCAACGAGTACGCCTTGCGGGCAGTGCGCTACAAGTGTGGCCCAGTTTGAATCCCGATGCCTGTTTGTGGCTACTCGATGAACCGGCGGCGCCGTTGGATGTTGCCCATGCCAATCAATGTCATCAGTTGATACAATCGATGGCTGATCAAGGTATTGGCGTGATCGTTGCCAATCACGATTTAAATCGCGCTTTATACCAAGGGCATTGGGTATTGATGTTGAAACAAGGCAAGCTTCAGGCATTAGGAGCGAGTGAGCAACAAATGACGGCACCAGCGCTATCGGCGTTGTACGATACCGAGGTGGTTCGAATTACCCATGAGCAGCAGGCTTACTTACTTTATCCAGCTCAGAAAACTGAACCTAGTTGAAGTCAAAGAGGAATGTGTGGCTCAATTCGCGCACAAAGCCGACAACACCAATGGTCTTGCGGCTTTGTGGTTGTCAATGACGGGAGGGCATGACAACGCGGGCTTTATACCAATTTAATGATAAGAAAAGGGGATGCCTTGTTCTCACGTTTTTCCCGCGCTCTCATAGACCACAGGCTTAGTGCAGATTGGTATTAGGCATCCATCAGCTGCGCTAAATCAGCGGGTCGGTAATAGACAGATTTTAGCACTTTACCAGCGCGGATCGTTTTTTCGTCGCTAAGGTGGTCTTGAGCGCACTTAACGATGAGATATTGGCCTTTTTCTATCGCTTCTACTTCGATGCCTTGCTGTTGATAAAAGGCGTGCGTTTCTTGGTACTCATCGAGGTTGCGACATACTTTACTCATGTTACTGCTGTGGACTTCGTCCCAACATGGCAGAAAATCAATCGCGCGGTTTTTCGCTACGTGCAACAGTAAGTCGATCACGTAACTGATGGCGAGATTATCTTCGCGCTGGCTGTGGCCTAAGTGAACCAGTCTCCCCATCAATACATAAACGGTGTCGATAATGGCATCGGCTTGTTCAACTTTGTTGTCGGCTTCAGCCAGTTCGGTTAACTCTTCAATCGCCAGTGAAGTATGTAATGTATCGGCGTTTTCATCGAGTGAGTCTGGTTGGTTGACGGGCAAATCAAAAGTGTGGCGAAACTCACTGATCGACTGGTATAAGTGGTCGAACAGCTCAGGAGTTAAAAGAGTCAGTTTCATGGTGATATCCATTAAAATCGTGAATTATTGTGGTTTGAACAAGTACGGGAATAACTGCTCGCGCTCGGCATCGGACAGTTGCGTCACTCGTTCAATATTTCTTTCGGGGATCGCCTCTGGATCCGGATAGTGTTTGAGCACTTTCTCCATACTGTCTTCACGGATCAAGTGAAAAACAGGGTAGGGAGAGCGGTTGGTGAGATTTTCATCGTCGTTGGCGTCTGTGCCAGCAAATTGATAATCAGGGTGAAATGTGGCTAATTGATACACGCCTTCCCAACCTTCATTGATAATAAGGCGCTCTATCCACTCAATAAATTGGTTGTACATCCAAAAGTCACTTAGTAAGCCGGGCACTACAACTAAAGTCGTGTCACGCTCGGTGGAGCTAAGTTCATCTAATTGCTTTAATTGAATTAGGATATCGTCAAGTAAGCGTTTTTCATCCGTCGCTTGACTGACCTCAATATGAATTTGACCGTTTCGTTGAGGTTTAGCGGCAAAGGGGCACAAGTTAAGACCAATGACCACTTGATTAAGCCAAGTGCTAATTTGCTGATGGACAAGCTCGCTGTCAATATGAGCCATGGTGTTACCTAGTTAAACGACAAAGTCTTATCATAACAAATTTTTTCATCGTGCGTTGCTTTCCTCGTCGATTGTCTCGCCGTTTGACACTGAATTGCCGTTTATATTTGCCAAGGCCGCGATTTTTGTAAAATCAGGCCGTTATTTAATCGCTGGCAGTGCCCGTGATGGCAACACGCTCTGGTGGGCTCAACGTGTAAGTGAGAGCAAAAAGCATCAGATAAAGCAATGAGGCAACTAGGGTGACGTCAAACCAGCCACCGTGTTGCCATGCCCAAAGCAATAAAAAGCCACCGAGGCTGCCACCGATGTAATAGTGAACCAAATACAAGGCCGAAGCCGTAGCCTTACCTTGTTCGGCCCAGCGACCAACCCAAGCGTAGGCCAGTGCGTGGGTAAAAAACGCGCCGCCACTGATCAAGAGCAAGCCGATGGCAAGCGAGAAAAGTGGGTCAAAACTGCAAGCGGCAAGCCCAATAACACTGATAAGACAACCCAGTCTCATTCCTTGTGGTGAGGTGAAATAGCGTTGCCAACGGCCGGTCATTCTGGCGCTGAACGTCCCACCCAAATAACCGAGGAAAATCAGTGAAGCGAGTCCTATGGGGAGTGAATAAGGAGCGCTGACCAAGCGAAACCCGACAACCGAGTACAAATTGACAAAGAGTGCAAAATTAACTCCGCCGATGAGCATGGCAAACCATAAGTTCGGTTGGCGAAAATGTTGGATAACAATGGCGATGTGGTGTGAAAAACGGGGCGTTTTGAGAGTGGTGTGTTCTTGTTCTGGTAATAGTTTCCAGACTAGGAGTACACCAAATAAAGAGAGAATCAACAGCGTTGCTATCGCCGTTTCAGGGTTGAAATATTGGGTTAGTAGGCCACCACACAAGCGTCCCATGATCCCACCAAAAGCATTGGCGGCTACGTAGCTCCCCATCGCATGGGCAAACGCATTGCTATCGAGCTCTTCTGCCATGTAAGCAACCGCAACAGAAGCAAATGCGGCCAAACTTATTCCCATGATGGCTCGCCAAAAGACTAAGGTGTAAAACGCTTCGCTCAATAATACGCCTAATGCCGTAAATGGAATAGCCAGTAGCCCATAGTGCATCATGCGGCGACGACTGTATTTTTCCGAAAGCAATGCCATGGGAATTAAGGCCATTGAGAGCCCGAGTGCAGTCGCGGCAAATAACAGATTGACTTGCGTTTCACTGATGGCGAAATGTTGAGCGTAAAAAGGCAGCATGGGTTGAAACAAATACAAATTAGCGAAGACAACAAAAGAGCCAATCGCAAGCGCGATGACAAGGCTGCGATAGCGAGGGCTGGCATAAGAAATCATGTGTGTTTCCTGTCATGGAGAGCGATGATAGGCTGAGTTGCCTTGTCAATTTGAGTTTACCCATGCCTTTCAACGCATTGGCAATATCAGTGTCAGCGGATAAAACCCTAACCTTGTGATCAGTGTAGCGGTCCAAAAGTAATTTAAAAAATATATTAAAACTATAACCAAAATATATTTTATATATGGATTTGTGTTCGGTGAATGGCGTCGTTTCGCGTTCACAACCGGATGGAAAAAGGATCGCCGATGGAAAGTAAAGCATTACGACATTTTGTACAGGTCGTCGAACAAGGCAGTGTGACTCAAGCGGCCAAAGTGCTGCACATTGCTCAACCGGCATTGAGTATTTCCATTCAAAAATTGGAAAAAAGTTTAGGCGTTAATCTATTTCGCCGTCACGATAAAACCCTTTCTTTGACGCAAGAAGGGCAAGTGTTACTGCCTCATGCGAAAAGAGTGTGCCAGCAGTTGCAAGATGCGAAGTGGGCGATCGACGAAATGAAGGGGCTGAAGAAGGGAGAAGTTCGGTTAGGTGCGCCGAGTATGATGGGGAGCTACTTTTTACCGCCTCTTATCATGGCGTTCAAACAGCGCTACCCGGATTTGAAAATTTCTCTGCTCGACGCCGGTACCCAATCTATACGACAAATGTTATTGGACGGGGAGTTAGATCTTGGTGTCATTATCGATGAAGAGGTGTCCGATAAACTGGTTACCGACCGACTTTTTTCGTCACCTATGGTGGCGGTTACGTCGTCAAATCATCCTTTGGCCAAGCAAAAAAGTGTGAGTTTTGACGATTTTTTCTCTTACCCACATGTGATGTTCAAACCGGGTTATTTTCATCGCGATTACTTGGATCGCATTGCTAAGCGTTATCAGTATCACGCTCACCTGGAGTTTGAAACCAATTTGCTTGCGGTTATTTTAACGTTAGTCAAAGCAGAGCAAGCTATTACGGCGTTATTAAAATTAGTGACTGATAATGAACCCGATCTGGCCGCAATCCCATTTGAGCACGCTGTGCCGGTAGATTTGGCATTGGCATGGCGCACCGATGGTTATTTGTCTTTGGCCGACCGAGCTTTTATTGATTTTGTCAAAGAGTGGGTTGATAAGTATCAATAAGCGCAGAACACAAAAAGGGCTAACCGTTGCAATGCCTTATCATCAGAGAAAGAGGCGTGGTGTTGTACTTTGAATAATTAACGCTTGTATAACGTATCAAATTTTTTGGGCTGCCAGCCAATCATCAGTTGATCGCCAATTTTTAGTACCGGTACTGAGCGCGCCCCTAGCGCATCGAGTTCCTTGCGACCGCGTTGCATTTTGGCATTGCACAAACGATAGCTTATCCCCTTGGCATCAAGATATCGTTGGGCATCTTTACAGTGAGGGCATTTGTCTTTGATGTAGAGTACAACTCGTTTCATGATTAGACTTTCATTGGGTATCGATGTGGTTGAAGGCGAAATGATACCCTAGCTTGAGAAGGGATTAAAGTGACTTGTTTACAGGGACGTTCATTATGATGAGGAACGTTTCCACTGGGGGCTTAACCTGGACCTTCAATACGTACCAGTGAGGGGATAGCAGACTGACCTTGGTGAAAACTATCAGGTATTTGTGCACGCAGTTTGGCCGTGGCGCGATTATGGCCAAAGTTTTGCTCGAGCAAAGTCAGGTGGTGGTCGGCACTTTGCCATTGTTGTTCTCGAACTGCAATCATCGCGAGGTTAAGGTGAGCACGAGTATTGAGCGGAGCAAATTCGATCAATTCGGTGAGCACTTTTTTGGCATGCCCCCAGCGTTGGTCGGATAAGGCGCACAACGCCGCGTTTTCTAACTCTACTTGAAACTGCCTACTTTCTAACGCAAACGGCGGCGCTGCCCAGAGGGTGAGCGCCTGTGAGATGTCACCTTGAAGACAAAGTACACTGGCGTAGTGATTTTTGAGCCCTGGCAGGTGAGGGTCTTGTAAAAACGCTTTTTCAAACCACTCCTTCGCGCGCCGACTGTGACCGGTTTTTAGCGCGTAACGGGCGTGAAACCACATAATTTGACTGTTGTTTTTAGGATCGAACTTTTTGAGGTGTTGCCATGCGCGTTGTGGTTGGTTGTTTTTCAGATATTGGTCTATTAAAGCGAAATGCGTTTGTGTTGTCGCCTCAAGGTTCAAAGACGTAGCTGAATTTGGCTGGTGACTGCAGGCAGAAATGAGTAGAGATAAAAAGAGTATTTTTTTCATTACAAGTCACTTGGTTCGTTGTCATCTTTTAACGTTAGCAAAGTTTGACCAAGTGGGAGATTTGTCGTTGAAAATTGGAAGAGCGGTCGTATAAAGCGAGAAATTTATCGCGCCTTGTGTGAGCTAGGCGCGATAAAATCCACCGCTTTAATCGTCTTTTGTGAAAGCCTCTTCACTAAAATGATCCAAGTCATAAGGCGTTTGTTGATAAACACAATAGTTGAGCCAATTTGAGAATAATAAATGCCCATGACTGCGCCAACTTGCTCGAGGTGGCTGTTGAGGATCGTTGTTGGGGTAATAATTCACGGGAATCGTGGGGTCTTGACCTTCGCCTTTATCTCGGACGTACTCGTTGTGTAACGTCGTCGCGTCATACTCTGGGTGCCCAGTCACAAAAACGTGACGCTTGTCTTTCGTTGAAGCCAGATAGACACCGGCTTGATCTGAAGTGGCCAGAATGTCGAGGTCGGTGTTGTTTTTTAAGTACTCACTAGAGAAATCGGCATAACGTGAGTGCGGCGCTAAGAAACAATCATCAAAGCCTCGCATGAGTAAGTGGTACGGCTCTAGGTTGTCGTGTTCGTAAACGCCAGACAGTTTTTCTTTGCGAGTACGTTTAGGCAAATCGTAGAGCAATTTTAATCCCGCCTGTGCTGCCCAGCACACATACAGCGTCGATGTGACGTGATTTTTAGCCCAGTTGAGGATGGTTTCAAGGTGGTCCCAATAAACGACGTCTTCAAATTGCACTAAGCCAAGTGGCGCACCTGTTATGATCAGCCCGTCAAAGTTACGGTTTTGTACGGCTTCAAATTGGCGGTAAAAGTTATTGAGATGCTCTTCTGGGGTATTTTTACTCGGTCGATTGTCAATACGTAGTAACTCAACGTCTACCTGCAGTGGACTGTTGGACAGCAAGCGCAAAAATTGAGTTTCTGTTTCAATTTTTTTCGGCATTAGGTTAAGGATCAATACCCTCAATGGACGTATTTCCTGACTTGCCGCACGGCTTTCGTTCATGGTGAAGATGTTTTCCTTGCGCAAAATATCGGTGGCAGGAAGTTGATCGGGTATACGTATTGGCACAAGCTTCTCCGTTGCTATTTACTTCTGGACGTCTAAACATCTATAAGTTACTGCATTTTTTTTGTGATGTCGATAGGTGATTGGGGCTAATTTTGCACAGTTCATCCAGAGTCAATGAAGAGTGTTTGCGCTGGTCATACTTTGTGCTTACTATTCATAAATCGAAAGTTAACAATATTTTAGAGTGGCTTGGATGGTAAACATTTTTATTGTTCTCATTGTGCTAGTCGGCTTTTTTTTCTTGATTCAACGCTATGTCCTCAAAACCGAGGAAGATGGCTCTCATCGGTATCGATTGAATAAAGCGATCCTCAATCCAAATGAAGTGGCGTTTCTCAATGCACTAAAAGCTGCCGTTGGCGAGCAAGCGGTCATTTTGGCTAAGGTGAACATGCTCAATGTCGTTAATGCCAATGAAACTGCGAATAAAAAGCAACGTTTTATTGCCACAAACCGTATTTCTCGTTTGTATTTTGATTTTTTGGTTTGTGATCCCCGCACTTTACAACCTCGTGTGGTGATTGAGCTTGATAATGGTAAGCCGCTAGATAAGCAAAAAGTAGAACGCGAAACGGTATTGATAAAAGTCTGTAAGTCAGCAAACTTGCCTTTGATCGGAGCCTCGGTGAAACACAGTTACCAAGTTTCTCGGTTACGCCGGTTATTGGCCGCGCACATTGATCTGATTGAAGAGGACAAAGAGATTCGCTTTTGTAAAAAGTGTGGCAGTCCAATGGTTATCCGTGTTGCTTCACAAGGTGAGTTCAAAGGTCGCCGATTTTTTACTTGCAGTCGTCAACCTCATTGCCGTTACACCGAGAACTACAACGTGGTGTATGAAAGTGAGCGTGAAAATCGCCAAGTGGATGTGGATGATTTGTGGCAAGAGTAAGTTTTTGTGCGATTGATCATGTGCTTAGCGATGTGTTTGCTCAAAATCGAAGCAAAGTGTTCATTCTAGAAGCAAACTCACCAAAAAATGAAATTTTCTCTTGCACCAGTGCGTTGCAGTGGGTAATATCAGCCTCGTTCCCAAGAGAGCGTCTGTAGCTCAGCTGGTTAGAGTATCGCCTTGACATGGCGGGGGTCGGTGGTTCGAGTCCACTCAGACGCACCATCTTTCTTGAGAGCAGTACTTATCGGTTATGCGTCTGTAGCTCAGCTGGTTAGAGTACCGCCTTGACATGGCGGGGGTCGGTGGTTCGAGTCCACTCAGACGCACCACGTCTAACGATAAGTGAAAATTTGGGTCCGTAGCTCAGTTGGTTAGAGTACTACCTTGACATGGTAGGGGTCGGCGATTCGAGTTCGCCCGGACCCACCAAATTTCGCTCTTTGAGCCTAAAAAGCCCGCTTTAACAGCGGGCTTTTTTGTATCTGATACGCTTTTGTCACCTCATATCCATTTTCTAACTCATGACCCCATAATACGACAGTAGCAATGGGTGAGTTTGCTCACGATGGCGGCTTGTTTTTTGGACGGTTTTAACAAGGTCACGCTATAATTACCACTCTCAACTCACCTTGTAAAAACCAATGATAAAAAGAATAAAGTACATCAACTTACTGGTATCGTCTTTTGCATTGCTGGTTTTGTTTGCGTTGCCAACAAGTGCCACAGAGCCCTCTCATCAACCTGAAGACTTCTTCTCACTAAAAGCGCTGCAAGAGGCCCCTAAAAAAGCGTTGATGCCTATCGAAACGATGACGGCTACCGATGGTGTCGAGTTGGCATTTCGCGCTTATCTGCCTCAAGAGCCCAGCGCTATTGTGATATTTTATCACGGCGCTGGCGCTCACAGTGGTCTGTCATATCAGCATATTGGCGTCGGGCTGCGCGATCGCTTTTCAATTGGGGTGTATATGCCCGATATAAGAGGCCATGGTTTTTCACAAGGAGAGCGGGGAGATACGCCGAGTAAAGAACAAGTCTGGTCTGACATTAATACCATGGTTAATCAGATAAAAACGCGCTATCCCAAGGTGCCGATTTTTGTTGGTGGCCATTCGGCCGGTGCAGGATTAGCCCTCAATTATTCGAGTTGGGAGCACAAGTTAGCCGTTGAGGGGTATGTGTTTTTGGCGCCATATTGGGGGTATCGATCAAAAACGAGCCATGACCATGACGAGCGTTATCAATTTTCGACGGTTAAGGTCAGTCGCTTCATCTTACATGCCATAAGTGGCGGTTGGTTGTTTTCACATTCGAAAGCGGTTTATTTTCATTACCCAGCTCACGTGCTGGAGCAACACCCAGAAATAGTGACTTTTAATACGGTTGCCATGTCCAACGCCGTGACACCTTATGCCCCTGGGGAACAGTTATCAGGATTAAAGCGTGTAGGGCTTTGGATCGGCCGTCAAGATGAAGCGTTTGATGCAAAAAAGGTGATTGAGTTTAGCAAGCGCCATTACAATGTCAGTGTACAAGAAGAAACGGTGATGATTGAGGGTGAAAATCATTTCTCAATCTTACTGGAGGCATCAGAAAAGATTGGGCCTTGGATACTAAAATCGATTCATTAAGCCAAAGAAAAGTGTGCGGCTTACTCTACTGCTATAGCGAACGCCCCTTTGCTTAAAAAGGAGCTCATTGAACTTAATGACCATGGCGACGTAATAAACCCAAGTTGTGCATTTTTTGGAAACATTGTCATGAATCGATTCAACCCCAATAAGCTTTATCACAGCAAGTGGACCGCAATCACGCCTTTACAACGGGAAAAGCATTTTATCGTTTGTGAGGTGACTTTTACTGAGCAAGGAAGCGTTGAACACTGTGTTCTCGAAGCCGTCTATTCTGGCCGTCAATTCGACATTGATTGGCGCGTATTAAAAAATGCCAGTCAGTGGCAGCAGGGATGGAAATAATCATTGATTAACACGACCGATATAAGGCCAATCAAGTGGCTTGTAGAATCTGTGCTCTTTTGAGGTGACGCGCTATCTTGGCTTACCTTCTCCAATACATTGAGTTCATTGAGCATAGTGCAATGAACTCGACTTACCCATTATTCAGTTTGTTACTTTTGTTTACTCAAATTGGCAGGTTGTTTGGGCGGTTGGCAGGTTTGACACTGACGTTTTTTCCCCGTCAGCAAGTATGAAATAGCGTACCTGTGCTTAGCAAAAAACCGATAACCACCATCGGCAACCACTCGAATAAGGGGCCAGCGCAGTGGGGCATAAATCCAGCCCAGCCCAACGGCTTTCCACGCTTGGTGTGTGACATCCAAGCCACTGATGAGCGTTCCGTTATCAAGTAATGCATGAATTCTGGCGTTGAGTTGATGCCAATCAAGATTGGGGTAATCGCGATGAAACTCAGCGGATTGAATATCAACCAGAGTTAATCTTTGCTGCTTATCGCGCTTTTTTAAATGGCGCATTTCAGCGAGGCAGAGCGGACAGGCACCGTCGTAAAATATAATCATCATTCTATCTCATGGCTGTTTGAAAATCGTGGTGTTAAGTGTGGTTGAACACTCGTGATTGATTGAGGCTTTGTGTCACTAAACTTAAATTAGATATGTTTTTTTACGATAAAAAAAACGATTTGGATGACTTGTGTTCGCCAAATTTTGCCTCCACAATTAAGCGGTTAAAGAAAAGAGGAATGACAATGTCAAATTTACAAGTGGCAACATTGGCAGGCGGCTGTTTTTGGTGTATCGAGTCTGCGTTTAATACAGTTGAAGGGGTAATTAGTGCGGTTTCTGGCTACGCAGGTGGAGAGACTCCAGACCCGACTTATGAGCAAGTGTGTACTGGCCAGACCGGTCATGCGGAAGTGGTGCAGGTGACTTTTGACGCGGAATTGATCCGTTATCGAGAAGTGCTAGAAATCTTTTTTGCGCTCCACAACCCGACCCAATTAAATCGCCAAGGCAATGACGTTGGCACCCAATACCGCAGTGCGATTTTTTATCACGACGACCAACAAAAAGCGGCTGCTGAAGCGATCATTGCCGAAATGAGTCAAGAGAAGATTTGGCCGGATCCTGTTGTCACGGAAGTGGTGGCGATCAACAATTACTACCCAGCGGAAGATTATCATCAAGATTATTTTAAAAATAATCCACAAAATCAGTACTGTTCTTTAGTCGTTGCTCCAAAACTCGCTAAATTTAAACAGACTTTTGCCTCTCGTTTACGCTCAGATGCCTGAGTCATCTCCAATGTAGATGCTGCTTAGACCATCGCGATAAATGACCATGCCCTCGGCGCTCGACTGCGTCTGGGGGATTGTCGTTTTTGTGATGCTTGCCGATTGAATTTCGACATCACTGCCTTCTTGCTCTGCCTACAACGATGACCTTGATGGCGAAACTCCGCTTGTCTTTTGTGAGTCTTGTCGCCGAGCCCGCTTTAATTATCTTCGGTTCCCTCGCTTCACTCCGCCCCTGACGTTTTTATTATCGTTGCACTTTTTAGAACGGTTTGTTGGTTATAAAGCACTTTTTTGCCGTCATTGGTTGTGATTTAATCAAATTTAGTGATGTTTATTGTGTTGGCATTAACAGATTAAATATGCTGTGCCATGTCACCAAGCCTGTCACTAAAAAGGATCAATAAGCTTACCCCTGCCACGTTATATTGCGCGGTAGTGGGGCAATCAAAAGGATGCAAAACTATGGACGGTTTAAAAAACCAGTTAGTCAACTGGAAACTTCACCTCTTGGTGATCGGTATGTCGGTACTCGCTGAGCAAATTGGCGTTTTGAAAATTCCCTTATTCAGTGGCATTGTTATTGTCTTGTTGCCGCTTTTTTACGCTTTTATCTTCGGTTTATTACTTAACCCGAATGTCGTTAATAAAGCTAGGGCAGTACTGAGCACAGAGCAATCGAGCAAGGCAACCCCGATAATTATCATTTCTGTTCTGCCATTTTTAGCCAAGTTTGGCACTTTAATCGGGCCTTCGTTAGATAAAATCCTCGCCGTTGGGCCTGCCATGATTTTTCAAGAACTCGGTAACCTAGGCACTTTATTGATAGCCATGCCTATTGCTATTTTAGTTTTAAAAATGGGAAGAGAGTCTATAGGCGCTTGCTTTTCGATTGCTCGTGAGCCCAATATCGCCCTTATCTCAGACAAATACGGTCTAAAAAGCCCTGAAGGGATCGGCGTTATGGGGATCTACGTCATGGGCACCATGTTTGGTACCTTGTATTTTACGTTGCTCGCTTCTTTTTTGGCATCAACAGGTTGGTTTGATATTCGTGCGTTAGCGATGGCGTGTGGTGTGGGTAGTGGAAGTATGACGGCAGCTTGCTCTGCATCACTTGGCGAAGTGGTCCCTGAGTTGAAAAATGACATTCTCGCCTTGGCAGGCGCGAGCAATTTATTGACCAATGCCAGTGGTTTATTTGTTGGGCTATTTATTGCGCTGCCCTTAGCTGAAAAGCTGTATTCTTGGTGCTCATCTCTTAATACAACCTCAACAAAAGCGACGGCGGAGTAACACTTATGTCTGAATTAACGAGCAAAAATAACCCCAATAGTGCCATTAACTTAACCGATTATACCCAAGTGTTGGCGATTGTGTGTTTGGTTTCCTTATTGAGTAACTGGTCTGGTACGGGCATTGCGCCCTGGTCAGCACTGCCTGGTATGTTGATCTTGTTCTCGATGGTTGTGATCAGTTTGATCGTCGCGAAAGTGATGCCGTTTTATTTACCTTCTGTAGCCTGGTTATCAGTGATTAGTGTTGGCCTTACCTTACCGGTCTCACCACTGGCTCCGTGGATTTTGCAGCACTTGAGTAATATTTCATTTTTGAGTTTAGTGAGTCCGGTATTGGCCTATGCAGGATTGGCTATCAGTAAAAAAGAGATAACGACCTTTAAGTCAGCAGGGATAAAGATTGTTATTATTGCAGTCTTAGTCTTTACTGGGACTTATATTGGATCTGCAATTGTGGCGAATACCTTATTATAAAAGGGTCTCGGCTTTACTTTAATACCAATGAGACTTGACAGGGCAACCTGTGTGCTTGGGTTGCCTTTTAACAACAAGGAAGCGTTATTTCATGCTTGATTATGTACAAGAAAACTCTGATTTTCATTTGGATCTTACATCGTGGCGTCGTGATCTCCACGCCCATCCTGAGACGGCGTATCAAGAAATAAGAACGGCGAACTTTATCACACAAGTGCTCAGTGAATATGATGTTGAGTTGACGCAAGGATTAGCGGGGACCGGAGTCATTGCAACCATACATGGTGAATTGGGCGACGGCGATGCAATTGGATTGCGCGCCGATATGGATGCTTTGGATATCAGTGAACTCAATCAATTCGAGTATTGCTCGAATTACCCCGGAAAAATGCACGCTTGTGGGCATGATGGTCATACTGTTATGTTGCTAGGGGCGGCCATCTGCCTTGCGAAGTCTCGACAGTTTTATGGCAAAGTGCACTGTATTTTTCAGCCAGCAGAAGAAAATGAAGCTGGCGCCAAAGCCATGATTAAGGATGGCTTATTCGAGCGTTTTCCCATGAAAGCCGTCTATGGTTTACACAACTGGCCAGCGCTGCCTGTTGGGCAAGCGGCGGTGCATACTGGGCCCGTGATGGCGGCGTTTGATACTTTCGATTTAATCGTTAAAGGGGAAGGTGGCCATGGCGCCATGCCCAATCAAACCGTCGACCCCATTTATGCTGCAAGCTTGATAGTCAACGCACTGCAAAGCATTGTTAGCCGTAACTTAGACCCGCAAAAAGCCGGTGTGGTGAGTGTCACCCAGATCAACGCCGGGCACGCCTATAATGTCATTCCAGATTCGGTCAGTTTAAAAGGTACGACGCGCTCTTTTTGCCCTGAGGTTCGCGATCAACTCGAACAACGTATGACGGAGATAGTTGAGCACATTGCTAAGGCGCAAGGGTGTCAGGCGTCGTTAACCTATACCAGGCGGTACCCAGCAACCGTGAACCACGCCAAACAAGCAAAGCAGTGTTTTGCCGTACTGTCTGACATGGCTGAAATCTCACAGGTGTTATTGGACCCACCGGCGAGTATGGGGGGAGAAGACTTTGCTTTTATGCTTGAGCAATGCCCTGGCGCTTATATCTGGTTGGGGAGTGGTGATGACAGTCATGGCTATAATTTACATCATCCCCATTTCGACTTTAATGATGCGATCATTCCCCACGGCACTAACTTTTGGCTCAAGCTTGTCAAGCGCTTATTGTCGTCACCCACGGTCAATATCGATCAATAGGGCTAAAAGAGTGCGCTCAAGATAAGGACAGGTACGTCACCCACATTGAGAGAAAGAAACATGGACGAACGCGCACTAAAATACTTTGAAGTGGTGTACAAAACAGGAAGCATTCGCGCCGCATCAGAAGTGTTGCACGTTTCGCCTTCCGCCATCAGTCGCAAGGTAGCTCAACTCGAGGCACAACTCGATATTTCCTTAGTTGAGCGAGTCGGGCGGGGGATTAAACTCACCGAAGCTGGCAGTCAATTATTTGCTTTTATTCAAGATATCAACCAAAGGCAAAATGCCTTACTGACTAAGTTGTCAGAGCTGGATAACCTAAAAACCGGTACCTTGAGAATGTCGATTGGCGGCGGGTTTATTTCAGATTTTACCCATGGTGTCGTGAGTGAATTTAGCCGTTTATACCCCGGGGTAAAACTGGTATTAAATGTTGGTGGCGGTGATGAAGTCATCGACAGTATTTTGCATGATGAAGCGGATATTGGTGTATTGCTCAATGCGCAGTGTGACTCGAGAATTGAAGTTATTCACTCTTGTTTATTTCAGGCGCTTAGCTTGGTGATCCCCAATCAAAGTCAATGGGCTCATTGGCCTCAATGCACGGCTTCGCAACTGTCTGATATTCCTTTGGCGGTGTTGAATCAAACCTTTAGTATTCGCCGAGCGTTGGATCTCTACAGTGTCAGGCAAGGTGCCCGAATTAAAATCGCGCTGGAGTGTAACTCCTTTGATGTTGTCAAAAATTACGTCGAAGCGGGCTTAGGTGCCACGGTATTGCCTACCGTGTGTATTGCGAAAGAGCTTCGCCAGGGATTGTTTAAGGCGATTGATATTGAGGGCATGCATTCATTGGATACCAAGGTGGATATGGTGGTGCGGCGTGGCCGCGCTCATGGTGCTTCTGTCAATGCGATGAAACGGTGTATTATCAATCATATGCAAGCTTTTAATGTCGCTGGTGCCCCTCAACCTGGCGACGATTAACGATACTGGACTCACAGTTGTGACCGTGTCACTTAAACCGCGAATAAGGAACGATCATGCTTTCTATGTTCGATATTTTTAAAGTGGGCGTTGGCCCCTCGAGCTCTCATACCAATGGGCCAATGTTGGCGGCATACCTTTTTGTTCAACAGCTCAAACCCCAGATGGCTCAAGTTTCACGAATACGCATTGAGTTATACGGATCCTTGTCGTTAACTGGAAAAGGACATCACACCGACAGAGCTTGCATGATGGGGTTGATGGGCTACAAGCCTGATACGATTGATATTGGCAATGCCAATCAATCACTCGATATGGCTTTGCAACATCGCCATCTGTGTTTAGATCAAATCCAAACGATTCGCTTTGACCCGGAGCGTGATTTGGTGTTTCACGACACATCATTAGATCGTCATGAAAATGGAATGGCGATTCATGCTTTTGATGATGCGAATAAATCATTGCAACAAGAAACCTATTATTCGACGGGCGGGGGCTTTATTGTGAGCGAGTCGCAATGGCAGCAAGCATACCGTGAGCCTTCTATTGGGGATTCGGTCCCTTTGCCCTTTGATTCGGCGCAAACCTTATTAGAACAAGCTAAGGCGCATCAATTATCCATTGCCGAGTTGGTGTTGACCAACGAGAAGACATTTCGCAGCCAATCGCACATTGATCAACAAGTCAATGCACTCTGGCAAACGTTACAAACGTGTATCCAGCGCGGTCTCGATACCGAAGGTGTACTGGATGGGGGGCTTAATGTGACAAGGCGGGCACCTTCACTGTATCAATCGTTGACGGCCGATGAGCAAAGCCAAGACCCGTTAGCAGAAATGGATTGGATCAGTGCATTTGCCTTTGCTGTGAGTGAGGAAAATGCGGCGGGGGGCAAGGTTGTCACCTCACCAACCAATGGCGCGGCGGGGGTGATTCCCGCCGTGTTGATGTACTACCATCAGAGGGTAAAACCTTTAGAAGAGGAACAGATCAAAGCGTTTTTTGCGGTTTGTGGCGCTATTGGTATTTTGTACAAAACCAATGCCTCGATATCGGGGGCAGAAGTTGGCTGTCAAGGTGAGATCGGCGTTTCCTCTTCGATGGCAGCGGCCGGTTTAACGGCTTTATTTGGTGGTACTAACGATCAGGTCTGCATCGCTGCCGAAATTGCCATGGAACATTCATTGGGCATGACTTGTGATCCTATGATGGGGTTGGTTCAAGTCCCTTGTATTGAGCGCAATGGCATGGGAGCCATGAAAGCGGTGAATGCCGCTCGTATGGCGATGAAAAGGACTAGCTCGGCTATTGTCTCACTTGATAAAGTAATTGAGGTAATGTACCAAACGGGAAAAGACATCAATCGTAAATATCGCGAAACGTCACTGGGTGGGCTTGCGTTGATCAACCTGTGTCAATAAACCACTTGATTAACAAATTGTAATAAAACCCAATTTCAAAGTTAAATCAATAACTTAAAGTCATTAAGCCGTAAGTGAGAATTTACGGCTTTCTTTTTATAACTATACTTCTTGTACGCTATGTACTGGAATCCAACCAATTTCACCGTTAGAGCGACTTACTCGATACCATGAGTTTAACTCAAACAAAACCTGCAATTTTTCATTGAGAATTGTATTCAATTCATAAGCATCATAATCTTGCGTAAGTAAACCTACACTTGATTGTTTAACTCTCTCGACATACTGAACAGGGACCCATCCCTTCACTCCTGATTGTGTTGTAGCAAAAATCCAGTTAGGGTATTCGTCATCTATACGACCTAATTTAAGCTGTTCACCAGCTTTAAGATCTAATGGATTTGGGTAGTGGGAGATGTGTTCTTCAATGACTATAACTTCCATTTGTTTTTTCTTTACCTATTCTTTCCAGTCCGAGTAATACGAGTTCTTGATATACACCTTTAATCAAGCAATTACTCAACTCGTTGTGTATAGTGTTCAAACGCAACTACTTTTGAATAACCTTCGGACTCATATAGTTTCTTGGCTACAAAATTATCTGATGCAGTAGCTAACTTAACTGTAAGTGCATTGGTTGTTTCGGCATACTCTTTAACCTTATTCAGTAAAGCCTTAGCAACTCCTTGTTTTCGGGCTGACTGGATAACAAATAAATCATTGAGATACCACATTCGCTTCATTGCGACAGATGAGAATGATGGATAGAGTTGCACAAACCCGATAGGCGCATTTGTGTCATCAAATGCAATGAAAAGTGTAGAGTCTAAATTTTGCAATCTTTCAGTGATGAATGCTGATGCTTTAATTAGATCAGAGCTTTGCCCGTAAAATTGACGATATAAATCAAACAATGGAATTAGGCTATCAAGGTCTTCCAATGTCGCTTTTGTTATGTGCATATAACTTTCCTTGTCTTTTTTCGTTAACCGTTATACTTATAAAAGCACATATTTATATGAATGTTTAGTCAAAAATATCGATTTAAAATTCGACTTACACTCTATCATCGAAAGTTACCCCTACTGCTGACCTCACTATTATAAGCGATTTATTACTATCAAATTGTCAGCGAACCACGCTTACCCTATATCTTGGCAAAATCTAAATAGATAACCATCTGGTGACTGAACGATGAACTGCTTTTGAGTGATAGTTGAATCACCACATTTGTATGATTTTGCTTCCATTGCCAGATAAATTGAATCAGGACTATGGTTTTCTACTTTCTGGTATAGAGAGTCAATATTAACCACATCCCATTGAAAATTGACACCTCTACCCAATGGATGTTCAAGCTCACCAGTGATCCACTTTCGGCTATCGCCTGAAATACCTTCAAGCATCAAATCAACACCGTCCAGTGTTAGATAAGCAAATTCTTCTTCGGGACGTTCATATTTAACAGAGAACCCCAATAGATCGACAAAGAAAAATTTACTGGCATTGATATCTAAACAATACAGTTCTGGCACTACTCGTAATGTCATAACAACTCCTTTGTTCTATCGTCCATTTGACCTAATCTTTCGAGCCACCACCGAAAAGGTATGCCAATGCTTCATTACACCCAAAGCTGTTTCGGAATCTTCATCACGTTCAACAAATCTGATGATTTCAAAATTGTCGAATAACGTTCTTACCTGACTTTCTGACAGTGGCGTTGTTGGGCTGCGGTAGTTATTCGCCCAACTATCTTTGAACCCCATAAAATCGCCAGCAAAGATACCACCAATCGCAATTGATGCTTCAATTTTGCGCCAAGTCTCAGCAAACTCTTCTGGATTAGCAAAAAATAAGCTTGAATTGGCAATGAGAACGCCTGTTTGTGGGTAATCGTATGATTCAAATGAAGATTGTGAAATGCCGATCAGAGACTTTGAGCTAAATCTTTCATTACAGATACCGATAGAGTCAGGGTTAATATCAAAGCCGTGAACTTGATAGCCCTGTTGCTCTAAATAATCAATATCACTACCAGTACCACATCCACAATCAGTAGCGATATTGATCTTTGATTGGTTTAGCTTAATCGCAAACTCAGTCCGTTTGAGGTGAGGTCGTGATAAAGCTTTTTGGTAGTATTCTCGCCATAGCTTTTGATTTTCGTCCATTAATTACTCCCTGTATCATTAATTCTCATTTTATTCTTTTGCTTTCTCACCAAGATGTTGAGTAAACCTCAAAAGATAACCGTCAGGGTCTTGGACAAGTAATTCTCGCTCTCCTGATAATCTATCTCCAATGTCATACCATGATTCTTTCAGCTCACGGAACAGTTTAACTTCGTGATGTTGAAGACGCTTTATCAACGGGTCCAAATTTGTTAGTTCGATTTGAAAATTAATCCCTCTTCCTAATGGAGCAATGAGTTCACCAGTTACCCATCCTTCATCATTGATTTGTTCTAACATAATTTGAACTTGTTCTTGTTCAAGGTAGACGAAATCAGGGTTTTCACGCTTTATGCGAACTGAAAAACCGAGAATATCCAAGTAGAACGAAAGGGATTTTTCAAAGTTGCTGACTGATAGCTCAGGAACCATCGGATTCCAATACTCACTCATGAATTTTATTCCTTTAAGATCATGTGATTTAACAATTTATTATTACAATACAAGCTGATAGTGTTAAGAGACAAGCTATGTTATTTGTTTAACAAGGGTGAATCACTGTATTGCGGGCAACAGTTAAACGTTCAAAGGAGGAACAATGATAGTAATTTATGGAATCAAAGAGCATTTAAACCCGATCAAGGCTCAACTATCAGATGTAATTCAAGCATCTATGACACAAGTTTTGGCACTACCAGAGAGCAAGCGTGCTCATCGAATTGTTCCGCTTGATAAATCGGACTTTTATTACCCATCGGGTAGAAGCGATGCTTATACTGTCATTGAAATTAATATGATGGCAGGACGAAAAGTAGAAACTAAAAAGGCACTGATTAAGGCGCTATTTTTGAACATTGAAGATCAACTTGGTGTTTCCCCTGTTGATATTGAAATCACACTTAAAGAGCAACCACCTCATTGCTGGGGTTTTCGTGGTATGACAGGTGATGATGTTCAAGACCTAACATACAATGTGAATGTATAGGTGAGTAAATGGGTAAAGTAGTTCTGTCTGGATACATTGAAATCCCTGATAATGAATTAGAAGTGGTCAAAAATGCTCTTGTTAAGCACATTGAATTAACTCGAAACGAAAAAGGGTGTTTGGTCTTTGATGTTATTCAGAGTGAGATTCCAACGAGATTTAGCGTATACGAAGAGTTTACAGATAAGATCGCATTTGAGCATCACCAAACAAGGGTTAGCAGATCTGATTGGGGGAAAATCACAACCAATGTTAAACGCAGTTATACAATTGAAGAACAGGATACATAGCAAGTAGTTTTAAGGAGCGTTGTGAATGCCACAAACCTACGGTTCGGAAAAAACAAAAGCATTTTGCTGTAACTGTAAAAAAGTTACATTACATCAGTATGAGAGCTTTTCTAAACCAGAAGAACCACAAGATAACGAAGTAAAAGGTTTCTTTTCTGGATTGCTTACCTCTATTTCAGGAATACTAATGTCTGGTGAGCCTATTGGTGACTATAAATGCGAAGTGTGTGGGACAAATCTCCACACACCTGATCATCTTGACTAAATGTTTTTAAAAAAGAGGAAGTATTGGAAAAGATCATTGACCTGATACAAGCTGACAGCATTAGAAAACAAGTGCTGTTTCATACCTCTCAGTTGAACTTACCAGATTGCTATGTTGCTGCTGGTTTTGTTAGGAATTTGGTTTGGGACTCTCTACACGGCTTCACAGAGCCAACGCCACTGAACGATGTTGATATTATATATTTTGACACATCAGAAGAGAATCTTGATGCATATAAATATTATGAGCAGATATTAACAAATGCAATGCCGAGCATAAATTGGCAAGTGCGGAATCAAGCCTATATGCATTCGAGAAATGGTGATAAACCATACAAAAGTTCACTTGATGCGATGAGCTACTGGCCTGAAAAAGAAACTGCCATAGCAATCAGAATGATAAATAGTGATAGTTTTGAATGTGTTGCAGCTTTTGGTTTTGATTCGCTCTTTAATTTAGAGCTAACGCATAACCCGAAACGCTCAAAGGAAATTTTTGATCAAAGAGTGCAAGCAAAATCTTGGTTGAAGCATTGGCAGCGTCTGAAAGTGGTGTATTAGGAGGAATGTTCTTTTATTCATCTGTCTCCGCCCTGTGAATGAGAATTTCCTGCTCAACCGATGAGTGAGAGTCGTATGAGTTACTTAGCATTTCTTTAAGGCGAACTCACTTATTCTGATACCCTGGCGTCGTTTGCCTGAGCATGCTTGACATCAGCGCCATGGCGTTTAGTGACCTTTGGTATTACTCATCCACGACCTCAATGGTGATATGTTGCGCGCCTAAATAAGTGCCTTCATCGATTTGATAACGCAGCGCCTCTTCACAATGCGGGCACTCAAAAAGTTGGTTTGCTTCAATGTCGTCATCTTGTAAAAACGCCCAGTCAATTGTTTGCTCACAAGCCGGACAATGCATGGTGATCTCCTTGATTGATAAGGCTAAAATAAGTTTAAATAGTAAAGGCTTATACTGAGCTTAATCAAGCTAAATCCAAAACAATTGAAATGTGGTAGGATTTGAGAAAATTGATACATAAAATGAGTATGATTATCAGACAGTGGTTTAATGCCTCGATAAACCGAAAAATTAGCGGCTTGTTTATCCTTCTTCTCAGTTTCCTTTTTGTTGTGATTCTCTATTCAATGGTTCGTTTGAACACTATTGATAAAGAAATCAGGCAGATTTCAACATTAGATATCCCCATCAGTCACTTGGTGACTCAAGTTGAAATGATTCAGTTGCGTCAGCATCTTTTGTTTGAAAAGCATCAACTGAGCGATGCCCATTTGGACGATCAAACTAAGCAAGCGTTATGGCAAAAGCATCAAATTAAACTGTTGCTGCAGCAGGCCATTGGTATGATTCGGCAAAAACTGGCTGAAGAAAAGGTCACCATTGATGCAAAGTTGCACCGTAATGTCATGAGGGAGCTCTCGGAATATCAACGCAAGTCATTACAATTTGAAGATTTGCTGATCGATACCATTAAAAGCCGACAACCGAGCGAGGCGCGGTTAATTGAGCTTGAGCAAAGAGCGCAAAGGTTAGATCAAGAGGCAAAGCGGTTACTCAACGCGATTCAGCAATTTACCCAAGATGCGGCACTCAACACGTTCAAGCAGGAGCATCAATTTATTTGGGTCAACGGATTACTAGGCATCGCCGCATTTCTGTCGGGGTTATATTTGACCTTTTCGGTCATTGCTTTAATAAAAACGCGTATTGGTCGCCTCAAATGGAAAGTCGGACATTTATATCAAGCGATTGATAAGAATAAGGTGATTAGTAGTGAGAGTCATGACCCTCTTGGCCTTGATGACAAACTTGAGTGTAACGATGATTTAGCCGAGCTAGAACGCGATTTGCGCACGCTGATGCATCGTTTATCCGTTGAAATTACCTCTCGAAAAGCAATAGAAACACAACTTATTCAATTGGCGACCTTGGATAAGCTTACTCAAATATACAATCGTCACCAATGGGATGAGCATTTAAAGCAGCAGGTTAGTGCAGCGCAACGTGGCCAGCCGTTAAGTCTAATTATACTTGATATTGATCACTTCAAAGCAATTAATGATCAGCATGGACACCAGGTTGGTGACCAGTGTCTTATTAAGCTTGCGTCTATTCTTAAACAACAATTGCGCGGCGAAGAGCATGTGTATCGTATTGGTGGTGAAGAGTTCAGTGTTATTGTACCAGGCTGTGAGCAGGCTAAAGCGCAAGTGTTGGCTGAGCGTTTAAGGGCATCCGTTGAGGCCATGTCTTTTTCACCCGCCGTTACCATTAGTGTTGGTTTAGGGCAATACCAAAATGGTGAATCATTAGAAAACTGGATAAGCCGGGTTGATAGGGCCTTGTACCAAGCTAAGCACTCAGGGCGAAATCAAACTTGCTGTGCGCTTTAACAAAGCTGCAAAGCTTAACAGCTATCAAGGCAACAGTGACAACGCCATAAAAAAGTTATGGATACCTACCGAAAACGCTATTGACTGCTATGCTTTAAATACCAAAGTAAACAGAGAGTTACTTATGTATATAAAGTTAGTGTCGTTACCGTTTTGGTTGGTCTTTAGCGTGTTGGTCTTGGCGGTTTTGTGGCTATTGGTCTTCGAGGCCTTTTACAGCGCCTTGTTGTTTACCGGTTTGTGTGTGATTGTACTCCCTTACCATTTTTCACAACACAAGCACATTTTGAGCCGTCTGTTAGGGTTATTTCTAATGTTTACCCTGTTGGTTTTTACTCACCATTACGCGGTTGGTGAGGTGAATACGAGAGTGCGACAACTGGCCCAGCTTACCGAGAGTTCGGCACCACTTTCAAAGCTCACGTGGCGAGATAAAGTCGGCTTGTACGGATTGAATATCGCGACCGGTCTCATTACCTTGCCGTTCGCACCCAAGATAGGAATGGAAACCTTGTGGTTGGCGATACCCGGCGACGAGAGTAAAGTTAGGGTATTTCGCTCTGATAAGTTATTGGATTCGAAAAACATACAGGCAGAAATAACGGCCTTTAAGCGAGCGTTTCAACAACGTGCGATGACGGTTAATAGAACCATTCACTGGTCACCGCGTGAAAGACTCGTTAAGTCTGAAAAACACAAAGCGGCTTCGTTGACCTCTTCATCGCTGACAAACTCCGTCCTTCCAAATTGCCACTTGACTCTCACCGCTCAACAAAGCCATCAAGGGTGGGTGTTGAACATCAGTGTAAGAACCAAAGTCGGCTACCGTGAACATCTACAAACGGTGTTGTTCTCACGCCCCCAAGTCATTATGCAAGAACGACTCTGGTGGCTATTGCAACAAGACAAATGGCTTTATCCTTATATCGCGGATTGGCAAACGCAAATACCGTTAACCACAGAAGGTAAGACATAAGTCCACTGTGCGAAATCCGTGTGGTTAAAGTAGGTGGTTTTAACTGGATTTTAAGATAATAACATCATTTACTTAGTCACTTTGACAATGGTAATTTAGTCGAACCTCTTAACGCTATTTTGTACTCTCTTTTTACTTGGTCCTGAGTAGAGACAAAATTAGCACAGTGACGACGAACAAGGAGAGTCTGTGAAATCTTCAACGCGTTTGGAATTTGATCTTGGTCATGAACACTTTATTATTCAGCAGCGCTATTCGTTTTTTTCAAGTGTCAATGACTTATTGATTGCGATTTGGTTTTTGATTGGCAGTTTTTTCTTTCTCAGCGATCAGTTAGTGACAAGCGGTACTTGGCTATTTATTGTCGGCAGTGCCCAATTGCTGATTAAGCCGATGATTAATTTAGCGGGCCTTGTTCACGTGCGCAGAATAAGAGAGCGGCAAATAAACGCAACGTCATAGCTAGCGCTTTCAATACGGACTGAGATTCATCGCTCAAGGTTGAATCAATGGGGTAGTAGGGTCAGGATTTAAGCAGAAAAAAGCGGCGTGAGGAGGACACCTCACGCCGCTTTGAATCGATGTTAACTGAAAAAGATTAACTGTGCTGGTCGGTCAAGGCTTTTACGTGGTTGACGATGGCATTTAATCCCATGGTACGAGTCGGCGTTAAATGAGACTCTAAGTCCAACTCAGCAAACCAGCCTTTGAGATCAAAAGCTCGCGCATCAGACAGTGGTTGACCATCAAAAGCAATGACAAGTAAAGCCAATAAGCCACGTACAATTGCCGCGTCACTCGAGGCGTTGAGTACGATTTTTTCATCCTCGACAGACAGAGTAACCCAAACTTGGCTCTGGCAACCAGGAACTAAGTATTCTTCAGTATGAAATGCTTCATCTAAAGTGGCAAAGCGGTCACCGAGTTCAATCAGATATAAATATTTTTCTTCCCAATCCGGGCAACGCGAAAAATTCTTTTTCAATTTGTCTGGAGTCATGATCATCCTAATAAAGTCAGCGTTCGTTTTAGGCTATCGACTAAGACATCGACATCTTGTTGATCATTGTATATACCAAAAGATGCTCGACAAACCGCTGGAACTTCTAACCGTTGCAACAGCGGCATAGCGCAGTGGTGACCCGTACGGATCGCTACGCCATAACGATCTAAGAAGCTGCCGACATCAAAAGCGTGATGAGAGCCTAGGTTAAACGATATCATACCAGAAGGTGCCGTGTTCTGGGGACCGTAAATGGTTATTTGGTCGATATTTTTTAGTTGCTCTAGGGCATAGTTCATCAAGCGCGTTTGATGGGCTTCAATGGCAGACCAACCGCATTGACGGATGTATTCGAGTGCCGCACCCAGTCCAAGTATCCCTGCGACATGTGGCGTTCCCGTCTCAAACTTCCACGGCGCATCTTGATACGTGGTACCGGTAGGTAAGCACACTTTATCAATCATGGCACCGCCGCCGTGCCAAGGAGGCAGAGCGTCAAACCAACGCTGGTGCATGTACAGAACACCAATACCGGTCGGTCCGTAGAGTTTGTGACCAGAAAATACATAAAAATCGCAGTCGAGTTCACTGACGTCCACTGCGTGGTGCAGGGCGCCTTGAGCACCGTCGATTAACGTTGCTGCCTTGACGCTCTTTGCCAGTGCAATGGCTTCTTTAACAGGAGTGTGCACTCCGAGAACATTAGACAGCTGGCTCATTGCGAGTAATTTGGTTTTACTGCTCAGTAGTGGCTTGAGCTGCTCGAGTTTAAGTTCACCCTCAGCATTGATAGGCCATACCTTGATTTCAATACCCGCCATCTCTGCCATCATCTGCCAAGGAACAATATTGGCGTGATGCTCGAGCTCGGTGATGATGATCTCATCACCGGCTTGACACTGACTTTGCACAAAGCTTTGCGCAATATGATTGATCGACGCGGTGGTGCCAGAGGTGAAAATGATGTTCTTCTCACTGGCTGCCGACAAAAATTGAGCACAATCATGACGCACTTGCTCCATCGCTTGAGTCGCTTGCGAGCTCAAGTGATGAATACCGCGATGCACGTTAGCGTAACCTTGTTGATAAAATTTATCGATTTTATCAATCACGCATTGCGGGGTTAAGGCACTGGCTGCGGTATCGAGATAAACCAAAGGTTTGTTGTGAACCGTTTGGTTTGTCATCGGAAAGTCTTGTCGCCAAGGACTGCTTATTTTGCTCATAGTTGCTCCGCTAGGTACTGCTCAACTTTTTGCGATAACAGTGACTTGATCACATCATTTCCTATGGTTTCCGTTACTTCAGCCGCAAACGCAAAAGTAATGATTTTTTCTGCTTGTGCTTTTGGAATACCACGAGCTTGCAAGTAGAAAATTTGATCTTTGTCGAGCTGACCTGTTGTCGCACCGTGACTGCATTTTACGTCGTCAGTATAGATTTCCAATTTTGGCTTACTGTTTACGCTAGCGTTGTCGCTGAGCAGCAAGTTGTGGTTATCCATCTGGCCGTCAGTCTTTTCTGCGCCGACATCAACGTAGATCATACCGTCAAAAACACCGGTTGCTTTGTCGTTACTAATGACTTTGTGCAACTGATAGCTTTGGCAGTGTGGGGATTGATGACGCAAGAAAGTCCGTGTGTCAAATACTTTATCTTCAACGGGCAGAGCAAGGCTGTTCATGTTCACCTCACCATTATTGCCAGTTAAAATTGAACTGGTTTGATGACGAGCAATCTGCGCGTTGAGCAGCAAGGTGGTCGATTTCGCATTCGCATCACGAGCGGCGCGCATGTCGTTGTGCGCATAATGTTGTTGATGACTGGCTTGCTCAATCACCTTAATGTGCTCTAAATGCGCGGCATCTTGGCAGTCAAACGTAATACGTGACAAGGTAACGCCTTGTGCATCTGATTGAGCAACATGATGCTCGACAAGGCACGCTTCAGCCTGTTGTCCTAAACGTACGTGTACGCGTAGGGTGCTAATATCGCCTTGCTGGCCACTGTTTAAGTTGATCACGTAGATAGGTTTGTCCACCACATGACGCGCAGGTACATCAATAGTAACGCTTTCGTTGCTAATGGCTTCCGTCAAGGTTGCCATGGCTTCTGTGTTGACACTGTCAGGCAAAGCAAGGGCGTCTTCACTGCCGTGTTGGCTCACCGTGATTTTAGGAATCCAATCTGAGTAACGAACACAAAATTGACCATTGATGAAGATCAATCGGTAAGCATCGTCAAGTTTGAGTGCTAATTGATTAATGATTTCAATCGTCTGTGGGTCGCCTGCTTCTTTGACTGGCGCTGTGAATGCCTGATCGTAAAAAGGAGCAACCGGGGTGTACTTCCAATCTTCGTGCTTGACGTGAGGCAACTCCATCTCGCTGAATTGTTGCCAAAACGATTGTTGTCTTGGTGATTCAGGCACGAGCTGTTGCAAACGTTCTAATGCCGTGCTTGTGTTATTCTTCACCGATGATCCAACCATAACCTTTTTTCTCCAACTCATGAGCTAGTGTGTGATCGCCTGATTTGATGATTTTACCTTGGTAAAGAACATGGACGTAATCAGGTTGGATGTAGTCAAGAATTCTTTGGTAGTGAGTGACAATGATGAATGAACGATCTTCATTTCTCAGTGCGTTGACACCCTCAGACACGGCTTTCAATGCATCGATATCTAGGCCGGAGTCGGTTTCATCGAGAATGCACAGTTTAGGCTCTAGGACCGCCATTTGCAGAATGTCGTTGCGTTTTTTCTCACCACCAGAAAAGCCTTCGTTGACTGAGCGGTCTAGAAGTTTTGCTGGCATTTTCAGCAGCTGGGCTTTTTCTTCTAATAGATCTTCAAAGTCAAAACGGTCGATAGGGCCTTTGCCTTGGTATTCGCGAATGCCGTTTAGCGCGGTGTTTAAGAACAGCTTGTTGCTGACACCAGGGATTTCTACTGGGTATTGAAATGCCAAGAAAACGCCTTCGCCAGCACGTTCATCCGCATCGAGTTCAGCGAGGTCTTTGCCGTTAAATTCAATGCTGCCAGCCGTGATTTCGTAGTCTTCTTTACCGGCTAGTGTGGCAGATAGAGTACTTTTACCAGAGCCGTTTGGCCCCATGATGGCGTGGACTTCGCCTGGTTTTACCGTCAGGTTAATGCCTTTTAGGATGTCGTTATCGTCGACACTGGTATGTAAATTTTCGATAGTTAGCATGATGATATTAACCTACGCTATGTTCAAGACTGATAGAAAGAAGTTTTTGTGCTTCAACGGCGAACTCAAGTGGGAGCTCAGAAAAGACGTCTTTACAGAAGCCATTGACGATCATTGAAATCGCATCTTCTTCTGAAATGCCACGTTGAACACAGTAAAAAAGTTGATCTTCGCCAATGCGCGATGTCGTCGCTTCGTGTTCAATATGAGCAGAAGGGTGTTTCACTTCGACATATGGGAAAGTATGCGCACCACACTCACCACCGATCAACATAGAATCACACTGAGTAAAGTTACGAGCGCCTTCCGCTGTTGGCAAGACTTTCACCAAGCCACGGTAGCTGTTTTCACTTTTACCAGCGGAGATCCCTTTAGAGATAATGGTCGAACGGGTATTTTTACCAATATGAATCATTTTTGTGCCGGTATCGGCGCGTTGATCGCCACTGGTCAGAGCCACAGAGTAGAACTCGCCGACCGAGTTATCACCTTTGAGGATCACGCTTGGGTATTTCCAAGTGATCGCTGAGCCCGTTTCGGATTGGGTCCAAGACATCTTGCTGTTGCTGCCTTCACACAAGGCGCGTTTGGTCACAAAGTTGAGAATGCCGCCTTTGCTGCCTTCTTCACCTGAGAACCAGTTTTGTACGGTTGAGTATTTTACTTCCGCATCTTTGTGGACAATGACTTCAACCACGGCGGCGTGCAACTGATAACTGTCGCGAACCGGAGCCGAACACCCTTCGATATAGCTGACATAAGCGCCTTCATCGGCAACTAAAATCGTGCGTTCGAACTGACCGGTTTTCGCTTGGTTAATGCGGAAATAAGTAGACAGCTCACGCGGACAGCGCACACCAGGTGGTACGTAGATAAACGATCCATCTGAGGCGACAGCTGCGTTGAGTGCTGCGAAGAAGTTGTCTTTTGGCGGAACCACAGTACCTAGGTACTTTTTCACCAGTTCTGGGTATTCTTGAATGGCTTCGCTAAATGAACAGAAAATAATGCCTTGTTCTTTTAGGGACTCGCGGTAGGTTGTGGTAACCGAAACCGAGTCAAAGATTGCATCAACCGCAATTTCTTGGCCTTCGCGAACAGGAACGCCGAGTTGCTCAAATGCATCTTCGACTTCTTTGGTTAAGAACTCGTTACTGCCGTCGTCTGCCGCATCGCCTTCGCACTTGCCACAAGTTGGGGCAGAGTAGTAACTGTAGTCTTGATAATTAAGCTCAGGGTAATCGGCTTTTAACCAATGTGGCTCTTCCATCTCCGTCCACAGGCGATACGCTTCCAAACGGAATTCTAACATCCATTCAGGTTCGTTACGCTTGGCAGAAATGGCTCTGACTACGTCTTCGTTGATACCGTGCTCTAAAGTATCATTGTCTAGTTGTGTATAGAAACCTTCGCGATATTTCTCGCGTTTCAATGCTTCTTGCACATCTTCTTGAATATTTACATCACTCATTACACACCAAAACTCTCTCCGCAACCGCATTCGGCTGTTACATTGGGATTGTTGTAAACAAAGGTTTGGTTTAAACCTTGTTGTACAAAATCGACTTCAGTGCCATCGATAAATGGCATTGCTTCTGCTGCCACCAACAGGCTTGCACCGTGAGATTGATAAACGAGGTCGTTTGCCGTTATCTCATCGGCCATGCCTAATACATAAGCATAACCGGTACAACCAGAGGATTTCACTGACATGCGAATCCACTGACCCTCATCGGTAAGCTCGTTAACTCGCTTAGCGGCTGCTTCGGTTAGGGTTATACCTTGCCATTGATTATCTGTTGGTGAGAACTCAGCAACGGAATCTTCTGATTTGTGTTGTTCTACCATGGCTTTCTCCTTCTAATTACGACAATGATAGTCTTTATAGTTTTAATTTCAACCGTGGATTTAGTGTGGTTTTTACCTATCATCCCTCTTGTATTGATAGGTAAAACTTTATTGATATTAATTCTTAATTCACGTAAAGAACACAATATATAGATTTTTAACTTGAAATTACATACTACATATAGATATGATAATGAGAGATATTATCATTAAACACGTTTTTGGGGAGTGTCATGAAAGTCGTTCTTTATTCAAAACCCGGTTGTGTTCAGTGCGTTGCAACCAGTAAAGCGCTAGATAAAAAAGGGATTGTACATGAGGTTGTTGACTTAACAAAGGATCAAGAAGCCACTCAGTGGGTACAAGCGCAAGGGTATCGTCAAGTCCCCGTCGTTTTGGCCGGCGAGCAGCATTGGTCAGGCTTTCGTCCCGACTTGATCAACGCGTTATCTTAATCGCTGCGGTCACACCATGGCAGATTTGGTCTACTTTTCCAGTCAATCTGGAAATACTCAACGTTTTGTCGAACGATTGAACCTCGATGCAATGCGCCTGCCGATCGAGGCGCATGCACAAACGCCTCTTATGGCCAAACCCTTTGTCTTGGTTTGTCCTAGTTACGCCGACGGTCAAGGCCGCGGCGCCGTCCCTAAGTCTGTGATCCACTTTCTTAATCAGCCACAAAATAGACAATGGTTAAGGGGGGTGATAGGCAGTGGCAATCGCAACTTTGGAGTTTGGTTTGCTCGTGCTGGCGATATTATTGCTGAAAAATGTCAGGTGCCGGTATTGTACCGCTTTGAGCTTGCCGGTACCGACAATGATGTCACACGAGTTAAACAAGGCTTAACACGCTTTTGGGAACACAATAATGAATAAACACAGTTTTACCTCCGACGCGCTGGATTATCACGCTCTCAATGCCATGCTCAACCTATTGGATTCGAATGGGCAAATTCAATTCGAGGCGGACAAGCAATCAGTGCGTCAGTATTTCTTACAGCACGTTAACCAAAATACGGTTTTCTTTCATAACCTCAAAGAAAAAATCGACTACTTAGTTGAAGAAAATTACTACGATCACTCGGTACTCGAGCAATATCAATGGCAGGATATTGAATCAATTTGGGCGACCGCTTACGAGCGAAAATTTCGCTTTACCACTTTTTTGGGGGCGTATAAGTTTTACACCTCTTATGCGCTAAAAACGTGGGATGGCAAGCGATACTTAGAGCGCTTTGAAGACCGAGTGGTGATGACGTCACTGACGTTGGCACGTGGCAACACCGATTTTGCTCTGCACCTGGTGGAAGAAATTCTATCCGGTCGCTTCCAGCCGGCGACCCCAACCTTTATCAATGCTGGTAAGAAAAGTCGCGGTGAATTGATCTCGTGTTTCTTGTTGCGCATCGAAGACAACATGGAAAGCATAGGCCGAGCAATCAACTCGTCTTTACAATTGTCTCGACGCGGCGGTGGGGTCGCTTTGTGTTTGACGAACTTACGTGAGCAAGGTGCACCAATCAAAGGGGTTGAAAATCAATCTTCTGGGGTTGTACCGGTCATGAAGTTACTCGAGGACAGTTTCTCTTATGCCAATCAACTCGGTGCGCGTCAAGGGGCCGGTGCGGTGTACCTCAACGCTCACCACCCAGACATTTTGACCTTTCTCGATACCAAGCGCGAAAATGCCGATGAAAAAATCCGCATTAAAACGTTGAGCTTAGGGGTCGTGATCCCTGATGTAACGTTTGAACTAGCCAAGCAAAATAAAGATATGTATCTGTTTTCGCCGTACGATGTTGAGCGTATTTACGGTAAGCCGATGTCGGAAATCTCCGTGACGGAACATTACGAGAGCTTGGTGGATGACTCGCGTATCCGCAAGAAAAAAATCAATGCCCGTCAGTTCTTCCAGAATTTGGCTGAAGTTCAATTTGAATCTGGCTACCCATATTTGATGTTCGAAGATACGGTGAACAAAGCCAATCCGATCGCCGGTCGAATTTCGATGTCAAACTTGTGTTCGGAAATTCTACAGGTCAATGAAGCGTCAACCTTTGAAGATGATTTGTCTTATCGTCATCTCGGCAGTGACATCTCTTGTAATCTCGGTTCATTAAACATTGCGAAAGTGATGGATGGTAACAATATTGCCCAATCGGTAGAGTGCGCGATTCGCGCGTTGACCGCCGTTTCGGAAATGAGCGCAATTGACAGTGTCCCCTCGGTGCGCAAAGGCAATGACGATAGCCATGCCATTGGTCTTGGCCAAATGAACTTACATGGCTTTTTAGCTCGTGAGCGTATGCATTATGGCAGTGATGAGGCCTTAGATTTTACCAATGTCTATTTTGCCACGGTCTTGTTTCATTGTTTGCGCGCTTCAAATCAATTGGCCATAGAACGCGGTGAGAGTTTTAAAGGTTTTTCTGAGTCGACCTATGCCAGCGGTGAATTTTTCCACTCTTATGTCAGTGAACCGATTGAGGCCAAGACCGAGAAAGTTCGCACCTTGCTCAGTACATTTCAGTTTGAGGTGCCAACAACCGAGCAATGGCAAGCGCTAGCAGAATCGGTACAAGCACACGGTTTATTTAACCGCAACTTACAAGCCGTGCCACCGACGGGTTCGATCAGCTATATCAATAACTCAACGGCGTCAATTCATCCGATCACCGCGAAAATCGAAATTCGTAAAGAAGGTAAAATAGGGCGAGTTTATTACCCTGCGCCGTATATGTCTCAAGACAACCTTGAGTATTATCAAGACGCTTACGACATTGGTGCTAAGGCGATCATTGATACTTATGCCGTTGCCAGTCGTTACGTCGACCAAGGTTTATCGCTCACTTTGTTCTTTAAAGATACCGTGACCACGCGCGATATCAACAAGGCACAAATTTATGCTTGGACCAAGGGCATTAAAACCATTTATTACATTCGTTTAAGACAACAAGCGTTAGAAGGCACGCAAATCGAGGGATGTGTATCATGCAGTCTGTAGAGCAACCAATCACGGCGAAAATATCTAAAGCGATCAACTGGAACCGTTTACAAGACGATAAAGACTTGGAAATTTGGAACCGTTTAACCGTGAATTTTTGGTTACCCGAAAAGGTGCCTTTGTCAAATGATATTCCAACGTGGCAACAGTTAACTGAGCAAGAGCAGGAGTTGACTATCCGTGTCTTTACCGGTCTGACCCTGTTAGACACCATTCAAAACACGGTGGGGGCGCCTTCTTTGATGCCGGATGCACAAACGCCTCATGAAGAAGCGGTGTTAACCAACATCGCTTTTATGGAAGCGGTGCATGCGCGTAGCTACTCTTCGGTGTTCTCTACATTGTGTACCACGCGCCAAATAGATGAAGCGTTTCGCTGGTCTGAAGAAAATGAGCATTTGCAACAAAAAGCGTCCTTGATCCTCAATGAATACCAAGCGACGGAATCACCACTGAAGAAAAAAATTGCCAGTGTTTT
The DNA here is from genome assembly GCF_040957575.1 of Vibrio sp. HB236076. Classification (NCBI taxonomy): domain Bacteria; kingdom Pseudomonadati; phylum Pseudomonadota; class Gammaproteobacteria; order Vibrionales; family Vibrionaceae; genus Vibrio; species Vibrio sp. HB236076. The sequence goes on along the minus strand of NZ_CP162601.1, from coordinate 1,615,561 downwards.
CCTAGAGAGCTTTTTGTTTTATTCGGGCTTTTATTTACCTATGTATTGGTCTAGCCGCGGCAAGTTAACCAATACCGCCGATTTGATCCGTTTGATCATTCGCGATGAGGCAGTACACGGTTACTACATCGGTTATAAATTCCAAAAGCAATATCAAGCTTTGCCAGAGTCTGAGCAAGAAACACTGAAAAGTTTTGCCTTTGATTTGATGTTCGATCTTTATGCCATTGAAAGTGAATATGCACAAAGCCTTTACGATGGCATGGGCTTAACCGAAGAGGTGAAAACCTTTTTGCACTATAATGCTAATAAAGCATTGATGAATTTGGGATTTGAAGGCTTGTTTCCCGATGAGTTGTGCCAAGTTAACCCCGCTATCATGGCATCGCTGTCGCCCAACGCCGATGAGAATCACGATTTCTTTTCTGGCTCGGGTTCTTCTTATGTCATCGGTCAGGCGGTGGCCACAGAAGACGAAGATTGGGATTTTTAAGCCGACTTCCCTATGTTGGCATAATACAGTGAAATACAGCCTCCAACGGTTTGGGGGCTTTTTTTCTTACCATAATGGGCAAAAGAAAAAGCAACGTGAACCCGAGCCCCGTGTCGACAAGGCGTCATACGTCGATGGGAAACTGTGGTACAGTAAGTTTTTGCAACAAGAACGCAACGATAAATGCCATGCAACAATTGACTTTAATTCGCGGCTTGCCCGGTTCAGGGAAAAGTACCTTGGCCAAACAGTTACAACAAACATCGAACGCCTTTCATATTGAAGCGGATATGTACTTCATCAATCAAAGCGGTGAGTATTGTTTTAAGCCCTTTCTGCTATCTCAAGCTCATCAATGGTGCTTTGACCAGGCGAACCAAGCCTTAAGCGAGGGTAAGAGTGTTATCGTCAGTAATACCTTTGTCGAGTATTGGGAGTTAAAACCGTATTTACGTCTGGCGAAGCAATTAAAGGTTGAGCTTGACATCCTGGTCTGTCGTCAACAATTCCAATCCATTCACGATGTTCCCCCTGAAACGATGAGAAAGATGAAAAAGCGCTGGCAAGAAGTCCAGCAATAATTGTGATTGCTGACCGTGTTTTTGTGAACAGTCATTATTTGTGAACAGTGTAGTGATGATGGCTGTTGGGTTTTGTTCTATAAGTCGTAATCCTTGTTGGTATCGTCACACTCGAGAAATACCGAGGCAATTTCAGGCCAGGGGGCTTGCTAATATTGCCGTCTCTTGGCGATGGGGTTAATGCGATACCTTCACGTTTATTTTTCCTTTCGCTATCGATCGTTTAGCGAGGAATGAAAATGCAAAAAACAGTGATTGCCTTGGCGTTGTTGGCATTGTGGTCGTCCCCCAGTCCGGGACAAGCGAATCAAGAGTCTTTGCTTGTTGCTACTCATTTTTCAATGCCGCCACTGGCATTGGCATCGACTTACCAGCACGGGCAAGAGCTTAACTGGCAAGATTATTGGTGGAGTGAAAAATACGATGGGGTTCGCGGTTATTGGGATGGCAAACAGATGCGGACTCGACATGGGCACATTATTACATTGCCACCTAAATGGTATGCTGACTTGCCACCTTGGCCCGTCGAAGGCGAATTGTGGGCTGGCCGCAACCACTTTTCTACTGTTCAACAGACCGTGTTTGATCATCAGCCCAACCTCAAAGCTTGGCGTCAGATCCGTTTTGTGTTATTTGATATGCCACAGCGTAACACGCCCTTTTCACAACGCTACGCCGAGTTGTCTGCTTGGTTTCAACATCAGTCTTCTTCGCATCTTTTGTTAGCCGCGTATCAGCCCGTTTACGACAAAAAGCACCTTGCTGATACGCTTGATAACATTACTGCTGCTCAAGGTGAAGGGGTCATGCTGAGAAATTGGCACAACTCATATCAACCTGGCCGAAGCCATGGCTTTCTCAAGGTAAAAGCGTATCAAGACAGCGAAGTGACGGTCATTGGTTATGCGGAAGGAAAAGGGCGCTTAAAAGGAAAAGTTGGCGCTTTGATCACCCGTACATCCTCTGGCTTAGTTCTTAGAGTGGGCAGCGGTTTAAGCGATGATTTACGACAAATGCCGCCCGAAATTGGCAGTGTCATCACGATTCGCCACAATGGGGTTACTGACAATGGGCTTCCTCGGTTTGCTCGATTTTGGCGTTATGCTTCAAGGGAACATCAACGGGTTACCACTGTGATACCGCCTTAGTGCTGTTAATTGCCACCATAGCTAGGGTTGAGGCAGACAACGACGCTGAATGCTTTGCCATGCATTAACATGAGCAAGATTGGCTTGTTTAAATTGTTGAAAGGCGTGGTCAAGAGCCAGTTGGTGCTGAACTTGATTTAGCGCGTACCGTACTGGCTCTAGAAAGGGCGACAGATTTAGGTATGCACGGTTTAACGAGGCGGTATAGCTTTGAATGGTCGGGGCATAATAGTGGTGTAACACATTGTTCAAGCGGGTCACTCGGGTCTTATCTCGTTGCGCGCCACAGGGAATTTTGTCTTGATTCGAGCGCAATATGTGGCTGCTGGTGTCGAGCCAAAGTGCACTGCGTTGTAATGAGTAGGTGAGTCGGCCAATCAACTCAGACTTTTCAAGCGCTTCTTGAAAGTGAACCAATTTTGTGGGCTTTATTTGGTCGAACTGCGCCTTGATAATGAGAGTGTGCAGCGCAGTTAAGGCCTGCCATGCCTGCTTAACGTCGTCAAAATAATACTCTTGGCTATCGCTAAACCAGAGTGACGCCATTAACTGGTGCCTCATTGCCTCACTGCCTAAGAGAAGGTTGTGAAAATGAGCCATCATATCCTCATACTTTTGTTGTTTTATCTCATCGAGCAGATGGTATTGCGCTTGGCTTAGTGAACTTGATTTTTGACACTGATTCAACGTGAATAAAAACTCGGTTTGATAATCAAAGTCGCGAAATGGGTCTTGTACTTTCCCTAATGACGCATTTTTTTGCGCAATGATTTGAAATAAGCCACAGGCTCTTAATGCGTAACTGTCAATCAGTCCCATACTTCGTCTTGGAATGGTTAAAATGAGGTGGCGCTTTGAGGGCAGAGCGCTATCTTGTTCTTGAGGTGCCTCGGGCGACGTCACAGTCAATACTCTCGATAAGCGCGCGGCATATTCGATAAAGTCATCTTCAGGGCTGTGCCACTGGCAGGCGCTAAGTAAACCGCTTGCCACCACAACCAGTAATACGCGTAGTAATTTTTTTGCTATTACTAATGAAGCACACTCTATTCGCTTGACTGGGGAGACGTTGAATAAAAAAGACATGACCGTTTCTCCTCATCGTAACAGGTGCCGTACGCTGCACTTTATTCTCAAGCCAAGTGTCGGGTTGTAAACCAAGTTTCCCAATTAGTATGGGACAATGCTTACAAAGACATTGGCGTGTATTGTTTTGCACTAGTATGGGTATCTGACAATGTTTTATGGACGTAAATTAAACGTTTTGCCAGTAAAAACGCTGCAGAGGAAAGGCCTAAAATGAACCCGTACCAAAAGCCTTTCGCTCCCAGCGCGGGGATGACCCAATCGGTTAATGCCAATACGTAACCAATGGGCAAGCCGACCACCCAAAAAGAGAAAAAGGTGCGATAAAAAATCGCTTTGGTGTCTTTGTGACCCTTTAATGCCCCCGCACTCACCACTTGAATGGCGTCCATGCATTGATATACCCCAGCCAAAATCAACAACTGAGTTGCCAAATCGATGACCGTTTGATTGTCGGTATAGGCTGCTGCGATGGATTGGCGAGTGAAAATCGTCGTGGCTGCGGTTAGCACGGCCGTCATAATGGCTAACATCAGGCTCATTTTAGCCGAGGTGATGGCTAAGTGGTGTCGTTTGGCACCTAAGTGATGGCCGACGCGGATACTGGCTGCGGCACCAATACTCATTGGCAACATAAAAACCATGGTCGAGAAGTTTATGGCAATTTGATGGGCCGCCACCGCGATGGCTCCCAGAGGAGCAATGAGTAAAGAGACCACGGCAAATAAGGTGACTTCGAAAAAGATCGCAGCGGCGACAGGGACGCCTAAAGCAAAAAGTTGCCATTGTTGTTGAGCAAGGATGGGGTGCAACTTAGAAAATATGTGCAGTTGTTTAAAATACCGCGAGTAACAAATATACCCAAACAGGAGAAATAACATTACCCAGTAGACGATGGCAGTGGCAATACCACAACCTATTCCTCCCAGGCCTTCAACGCCCATAAAACCGTAAACAAAGAGCCCATTAAGGGGAATGTTGAGCAATAAGCCGATAAAACCAATCACCATTGCGGGTTTGGTTAGCGAAGCGCCATCAGTGAGGTTACGCAGCGCTTGGAAGAGCAAAAATGCGGGGACAGAAAATAAAATGGCATACATATAGCCGTTGGTGATCGTCGCTATGGTCTCGTCAACTTGCATGAAGAGGAGGACTTGTGGCGTGAATAATAAAACACCAATGATGGGGACAGACAATAACAAGGCCATATAAATACCTTGTTGTGTTGTGTTAGCCACACTTTGTTCTTGCTCTGCGCCAAATAAAGAAGCGATCACCGGGATTTGCGCCATCAGTAAGCCAACGCCAAATAAGATGGTCGGCAACCACAAACTGGCGGCTATTGATACGGCGGCCATGTCGTTGGCACTCACACCACCGGCCATAAGCGTATCCACCACCCCCATACCAGTTTGGGCTACAGAGGCAATAAAAACCGGAGAAGAGAGTTTTAAGAGAGCGATAATTTCTTGCTTATTCGATGGCACAATCTTTCCTTGGTTACGTAACGATTAATAGTGAAGAAGAATTGAAACAGAGAAACCACAGCATCATAATAGAATGCCACTTACTAGGCTATGAATATCTAAGTCAGAAATATTAAAAAAGGTGAATATGTTTACTGGGATTGTACAAGGGGTTGCGCCGGTGACGGCGATTGATAAAAAAGTCGGATTGAATACACACACATTGACCTTTCCTCAAGCTTGGTTAGAAGGGTTAGAGATTGGCGCGTCGGTGGCTCACAACGGATGCTGCTTAACGGTTACACACATTGAGGGACAACAAGTTCAATTTGACTTGATGGCAGAGACGTTAGATAAAACCAATCTTGGGCAATTGTCTTTGGGAGAGGACGTCAATATTGAGCGTGCGGCGCGCTTTGGTGATGAAATTGGTGGTCATGTCATGTCTGGACACATCATGACTCAGGTGGCTTTGCTCGATAAAGTATTAAGCGACAACAATTGCACTTTGTGGTTTGAACTGCCTAAGGCTTATCAAGCCTATGTACTTGAAAAGGGCTTTATCGGCCTCAATGGCTGTTCCTTGACGGTAGGAAAAGTTGAAGAAAACCAGTTCAGCGTTCATTTGATCCCTGAAACCCTATCGAGAACTTTGTTTGGTCGTATTGAAATCGGCGATAAGGTCAATTTGGAAATAGACAGTCAAACTCAAGCTATCGTTGATACTGTGCAACGAGTTTTAGCGGCAAAATAATACGCGACGATTGATTGCCTAAGTTAAACCATGTTGATGTGCTAGATCGCTTAACCAAACCGGTTAAAAAATTTGTTCATCATCAGCATCTAACTGCAAGGCAACTCGTTCGTGTATGTGATCGACAGATAAGGTCAAATGAATCGGGTGACAACAAGCGACGCAATCTTCGTAATAATCTTGATCACCTTCACTAGTGTCCAGCGTAAGTCGGTAGTGGTGCCCACAATGTGGACAAGTAATGTTTTTGTGAGAGATCAATGTCATGACTGACTCCTTGTGTCGTTGTTAAGCGTATTATTGAAACAGCTCATAGAGTTCTTGTTGCGTACTTTCAAGGTGCTGTCCACCGTATTGCAACAGCAACAACAAACGGTAATACAAACGATAAAGGTGGCGGCGCTCTTCATAGCCATGCGCCAAAGGCCGATAAGCCAAGTAAGCTTGATAGAAACTATCCGGTAGCGGGGAGTTAAATTCTAACATGGCAAGATCGCACTCTGCGTCGCCCCAGTAGCAGGCCGGTTGAATGCACCGAGGTCCTTGAGGGGTGAGTTTAATGTTTTCAGGGCATAAATGACCATGAATGAGAGATGGCACTGGTTGATGGTGTTTTAATCTTTGCTTGGTTTGTTCGACAAAATCGTCTACCTGACCAAAATACAATCCTTGCTCGGCCAGTAAAGCGAGCAACCATCCAATGCGCTGCTCAGCGAAGAAGTCGGCCCATTTGTCTGTCCAGCGGTTGGGTTGCAAAGTCGATACGATGTAGTTGTCGGAGTCGAAGCCAAATTGTTTTTGTTCGCCCCAGTTGTGTAATTTAGCCAGTTGTATGCCCAATTGGCTGCTACTTTTTATGCAGAGAGGCTGTTCTGTCTGCCAGGGGTAATACAAAAAATACCCTTCTTTGCACTGACCAAGGGAGATGGCTTCAGGAGGGATGAGGGTTTGGGTGTTGGCCAGAGTTTGGCAGGTATCGAACTCTGATTCGAGAAGGTGGCGATTGGATTTGTCTGTCAGTTTGAGATAGAGACATTGGCCGTTTTGTAAAGTAAGCCGGTAGTGATCAAACAAGCCGAGTTTGTCGAATTTGGTTTTGCTCTCTATGTGAGTCTGATAGCCCAAAGAATGGGATATTTGTTCAGCGATTGACTGCCACATTTTCTCTTCTCCAGAAAAATACTGTTGTCAACTGACCAAAGCATAGTACAAGAATCAGACCTCATGTTTGATGACTCAATTTAGTGTGATCTTGGGCAAGTTTTAATTAAAAAGGTCAAATTTTTGGGGGATTCATTCACTTTTTTGTCATGTAACTCGTAGTACTACAATTAAGTTCAAGTTACACTGTTTTTTTGATCTTTATTCCAAAAATTACTCAATGAAAATTCTTGTCTGCGATGATTCAGCGGTTGCGCGTAAAGCCATAATTAGTCACTTGACTTCCTCTAATGAGGTCGACATTAGTGAGACAAGTGATGGCTTACAAGCGATGTCAGTACTTAAAAAAGAAGAGTTTGATTTGGTATTGCTTGATTTGACTATGCCAAAGTTCGATGGCTACCAAGTACTCAATGCGATTCATCGAGATAATGCCATTTCATACCGGCCAAAAATCATCGTTATCTCAGGCGATATTCAAAAAGAAGCCATCAAAAAGTGCCTTGCGCTCGGGGCCAATACCTTCTTGAGTAAACCCTTTGTTTTTCAACAGCTCAAAAACGCCTTTTCACAGGTTGGTTTTGAGTCCTGTATCAATACGATTACTCCAAGCCTTGAACAGCATGCCAGTCATGAAGAAACCTTGTTAGAAGGCTGTAATATTGTTTTAGGTAAAAGTACCGCATTACTTGCTGAGCACCTTGGTCAGTGGATTTCCATGCCTGTACCAAGTGTGTTTTCATTTGAGGTTGATGATTTTCTTGAAGAAGCGATTGCGCTCCCTGATCACAATAATTCTCATCGAGTCTCTCAGCGTTTCGTCGGTGGTAAAATTCACGGTGAAGCCTTGGTTTGTGTCAGTGGTGAAGGTCTTGAAGATTTTGCTGAAAAGATGGGCTATAACGAAGAGTATACATCGAAAAATGAAACCTTACTCAACTTGTCAAACCTATTAATATCGACGTTTGTGAAACATTTTGGTCAATTGCTTAGTCAACCTTTTTCATTGCGACAACCTGAGATCTATTCAGGCCCAATTAATATTGAAACCGACAATAGCCAACTCTTTGCCATTAGCTTTGAGTACACGATAGATGCCTTACATATCAAGGTGGTTGTCTGTATTGACCAGTTTTCTCTCGACAAGCTTTATCAATTATTGAGAGGTGGCAATCTTGAACGAGAATAACCAAAATCAAGCTCATCATTGGTTGATGCAAGTCCTTGACTCTTTAGATTCAGGGTTGGTGGTACTCGATAGTAAACACGAGGTCTGTGCTTGGAATGGTTTTATGCAGTCCTACAGCGGGATAGAAGCATCAGACATTATCGGTAAGCGATTGATGGACTTTTTTCCTGACATACCTTGGTCTTGGTTAAACAACAAAATTAAAACGGCATCCGTGCTAAAGACGCGTTGCTTCTCTAGTTGGGAATATCAACCTTACTTGTTTAAGTTTCGAAATTTCTCTCCAATGTCACATCATCACCAATATATGTATCAAGACATTATTTTCACCCCGATTATAGATTTAAAAGGTGAGGTGAGTCATACAGCGATACAAATAAACGATGTGTCTGAAAGTGCCCACAGTAAAATTTTGCTGAGAAAAAACAATCAGGCATTGACAGAACTCAGTCGACGAGACGGCTTAAGTGGGTTGTTTAATCGGGCTTATTGGGAAGAGACGTTAAAAAATCAATTTAACTATTGTCGAGTGGCAAAGAAGATTTGTACTTTAGTGATGTTTGACATCGATAACTTTAAAGTAATCAATGATACTTATGGTCACCCAGCGGGGGACGAAGTCATTAGACATGTCAGTCAGCTATTATTAAAAACGGCTCGCAAAAGTGATATTTGCGGTCGCTATGGTGGTGAAGAATTTACGGTTTTATTGCCCGATACGACCTTAGATCAAGCAAAGTATTTTGCTGATCGTTTGCGAAGACGGGTTGAAGAGTCGGTGGTGTATTTTGAAGGTGCCCGTCTTTCGTTTACCATTAGTGTTGGCGTCAGCCTGTCTTCGGATATTTTTGAAGACTATACCGATTGGCTAAGCTCTGTAGACTTTGCTTTGTATCAATCGAAAAGAAACGGCAAGAACCAAGTTTCCCTAGCGCAAAAAAAATAAACCGCCCTTGGTCTATTAGTGTAGTAACTGGCTAATTAGTATATAATATCAGTAACTATGCGACACATTTAACAGATGACCTTGGAGAACACTGTGGTTGTAGATACGGATGGCTATTTGGCATTGATTGAACACTTGGCGCTGAATCTCGATGTCTTTGCCGATGAAAGCGGCGATACGGGGTTAGAAACCGTGGAAGATATTGTCACAGATATGATTGCGTCTAATATCATGGCGTTGTTTGAACAGAACCCTGAGCTGCATTCCAGCGTGAGGTTTACCCTGCTCAAAGAAGTTGATTCGGTTGTGGCGGATTTAAGCGAAGTACTCGCTGGTGTATGGTCAAAGAAAGCCACGGTAGAGCAAATTAATTTTCTCGATGAATATGTCAGCTTAGTCAAAAACTTATTTGACACCGCTGTGGCCAAATACGATTAAATGAATGAATCTATTAAGCAACTTATTGATTAATAAGTTGTTTTGTCATCTAGTAGACAACAAAGTGAAATAATTCTTTAACATTAAGCCCATACTCTGTGGCTAAATTTGGAATCGAACTCTCACTTTGTTGGCAAGCTAATGAAAACCACGTCTAAAACGCCTTTTTCTTTCTCTTTAATACTCGCCATTTCACTTGTCTTTCTTTGTTTGTTAACGATGGTTATGGGGCTGGCTTTAACCAGTTATCAAGGTACCAATAATATTGCCCAGCGCTTTCAATCACTTTCTCATGATGTTTTACCCTTGGCGTTTAACAATGCGGATCTCACGCAAAATGTGCTGAAACAAGTCAAGTTGCTCAATGCTGGGAGTCAAACCCAATCTTCGGAGCAGTTGGTAGAGATAAAACAACAATTGCAGCAAGATATTAAAACCAGCAATCAGCAAATTGAGCAGGTGACGGTGGTTGCGCAGCGCGTCCCCAGTTTTGTGGAAAAAAAAGCCATTGATGATTTACATGCACTGACGAGTGAATTTTCGGCTCTGGGTTATCAAGTTCTCGATTTACAGCAACAAGCCCTTGATCTTGAGCACAAGATCAGCCAGCAAAGTGACAGTTTTCGCTATGGCATTCAATCGATTGGGACTGAAATGAGTCGTATTGCTTCTTTTCTTGCCACCGATGATCCTGAAGCTATGGATGCGGCAAATCGTTTTGTTGCTGCGTCTGCTACGATGGAGCGGACTTTTATTGCGTTGATGATGGAGAGACGAATCGATAAAGCAAAGCGACTGTACAAAGAATTGTTGACTCGAATTTCCGGCTTGGATTTGGCTTACAGTGATTTTAGTGAACTCCACCCGGATGTAGAAGACTTTACCAGCTTAACGGCACCGTTAGAGCTTGTTCGACAGGGATTTTCTGAACAAGGCCTGTTAAAAAATGTCATTGTGCAGCGAGGTATTCAGTCACAACAATCGACACAAATTGCGCAAGCTAGCCAGGTGGCAAATCAAGCGATTGACACACTCAATATTATTTCTGAACAAATCTCTCATTTGATCAACCTAAGCCAAGCACAAGTGACGAAAACGATCGATCACTTGAGTATTACCTTGATCTTCTGCAGTGGTTTTATTTTGGTTACGGTGATTTTGGCCTGGCAGGGATTGCGTATTTGGTTAAACCGCGGGTTGGTCAATTTAGCGCGCGAGATGGAAAGCATTGCCCATCACAATTTTAGCGCTATGGTGTTACTCAAAGGCCCTAAAGAATTTCAAAACTTAGCCCAATCACTGAACCGCGTAGTGACATCGACACAAACATCGTTAACCGCTGTTAAACAAAACGGTAAAACATTACTGAATACGTCTTTGACTAACCGTGAAGTGGCTCGTTTATCTGAAGACAGCTTACTCTCGCAAAACACCGCGATTGACACTTTAATGGACACCGTTCATCAGCTAGAGTCTTCAATAAGCGAGATTGCGACTATTTCTAGTCAGTCTCTACTCGAGGCTCATCAAGCGACAGAGTGTAGTCAGCAAGGAGAGCAAGTAGTTGAGACCAATCAACGTCGTTTGTCCAAACTAGAATCGTCATTGAGCCAAAATCAAACCGACATGGAGGCGCTTGATATGCAAGTATGTAAAATCAGTCAAGTTGTTGAATTGATTAGTGGCATTGCAGATAACACCAATTTACTGGCGTTAAATGCGGCGATAGAAGCGGCTAGAGCGGGTGAGCAAGGGCGTGGTTTTGCTGTTGTTGCTGATGAAGTGCGCAAACTCGCGACAGATACCACAGAGCAAACCAACAGTATTCGCACTATGATGCAAACGCTGGTGGATGCCGCAGAACGTTCAAAACAATCGGTCGATAACCTCAGAGAAGAAATGCATATTGCACTCACTTCGAGTAGCGAAGTTAAAGCGGTCTTTAAAGAGATTGAGCATTCGGTTGGCAATATTAAAGAGCGTGTTGAGCAAGTCTCATTAGCCACCGAAGAGCAAGAGAGAGCCACATCGGATGTGGTGAGCTCAATCAGAACCATTTCGACCTTGGGCCAAGAAACTCAGCAGCATGTGCGCGATATGGTTGCCAACACTAAAACCGTCACTCAGGTGGCCAGTGACCAAAATACCATGTTGGAGAAATACTCGTTATAACGGTATGCCTCGCCAAAAAGGGCAGGTATGGAGCTCGATGGTACACGGGGCGAGCCCCAATTAGCGGGTACAGAGTTCTGAATACCCTCAATAAATGAGGGTTACCCCTGGGATTGGTATTACCAGTAAACTCAAGTACAATTGAATTTTGATTTTAAAAATAGAGTTCATGTCGGTCCATTCTTTTCAAAGCGTTTATAAATTGCGCCTTGACCAATCTACGAAACCTTTTAATGCACGAGGTTCAAAAGTTCAACGTTGCGCGAAATGTGCTGTGGCACTTCAATTTTGTCTTTGCCAGTATAAAGTGGTCATCGGAAGTGAAGCGCGCTTTATGGTGTTATTATCCCAAAATGAAGTGTTTAAGCCGAGCAATACCGGGCGACTTATCGGGGATATTTTTCCTAATAGTCAGTACTTTCAGTGGCAACGCACCCAAGCCCCCCAGGCATTACTTGATGTACTGAATCATTCAGACTTTTTTCCTGTGTTGATTTTTCCCGATCATTACGCACAAAAATCAAACTCGATGAAGTTAGCCGTTAAAAATGAGTTACCACGTCACAAAAAGCCTTTATTTATCTTACTGGATGGCAGTTGGCGTGAAGCGAGGCGCATGTATCACCAATCACCCTATTTACACGATTTACCTTTGTTGTCATTTACCCCACAGCAAATATCACAATATCAAATGCGTAAATCTGACAATTTAAACCATCTCTCAACCGTTGAAGTGGCCAGTTTGTGTTTGGAGTGGTTTGGCGAAGAAAAACAGGCACAATGCCTTCAGCATTGGTTTGCTGTCTTTCGGGAAAGTTACTTGTTGAGTCGTTCGCAAGGAAGGGGCAATATTGAACGCGAGCAACTGCGCTTGTTTTCAGCCCACTACCAAAGACACAGTGGGCGAGTTGTGAGCGAAGACGGTTAACTCTTCGCTTTTTCACCGATACCGAGTTGCTGTTTCGGTTTTAACGTAATAGCGGTGAAGCCCAATTTGCGAAAATGGTTATCTCGATAGTTTCTCACTGCTTTTGTGTCAGATACGGCTTCGATTTGTTGTTCCATTTTTAAGTACGCAGTAATGTCGATGCCTTCATAGGCGGCAACGGCTTCATGAATGTTACGAAATTCTTGATAAGAAAAGGTCAGAGATTTCTCAATGCCTTGGTAAGTGTAAAGTATGGTTCTCGACATATTGTGGTCTATTTTCTCATTGTTGGCTCAGTAGCAAGTGTGCCTTTATTTTTCAATAATGTCATTATATATCAGCAGGTCACTCGGCGAATTTAAGTTGACGAAACACTGCTTTGGCAAAGGCGGTAAGCGAGTGGCGTTAATACGAGAAAAAAATGACGTCATTTTCCGTTCGTTGTTATTGAGCATCGTTTTTAAGATCAAGGTATCACTTTGGTGAAGTAGACCAAAGGTTGGTTGCAATCGCTCGCCATCAAAAGCAATATAACTCATGGCATCCTCAGACGTAGATAGGCACACACGTTCGATCACTTGCTGAATAAAGGGTAAGGGAAGTTCTGGAATATCGCAGGGGAGAGTGGCTAGGTAGGGGGTGCAGATGCGCGCGCTTGCGGCGTGTATACCGGCAAGAGGGCCTTGATAACCTTGATATTGATCGGTGATCACAGGGGCGAATTGTTGGTGAATGGCGATGTTGCGATTTGCACTGATCAAGCAATGTCGAAAGCCTAATTCATGCAACTGCTGCACAAGGTAATCGGTCATATATCGGCCAGATCTTTTCAGTAAGCCTTTATCTTTACCGTGCATTCTCGACCCCATACCGCCGGCCAAAATAAGCCAAGTTACACGGTCTAACGCACTATAACAAAATTTATTGCTCATAAAAATAATCATCTAAACAAGATAAACACAATAAAAACATAAAAAAGGCCATTATGAAATACAAAAACATCGTCATTCTAACAGGGGCCGGTATCTCCGCTGAATCTGGAATTAATACGTTCCGCAGCAGCGATGGCTTATGGGAAAGTCATCGAATCGAGGATGTCGCCACCCCCGAAGGCTACCTTAACGATCCAATATTAGTACAAGACTTTTATAATAAGAGACGACAACAACTTCTTAGTGACAACGTCACACCTAATGCGGCTCATCAAGCATTGAGTCTATTAGCAAATCACCCAAACATTGAACTGACCCTAGTGACACAAAATATCGATAATTTACACGAACGAGGTGGGGTTGATCGTGTCATACATATGCATGGTGAGCTTTTAAAAGCGCGTTGTCCAGAAAGTGAACAGGTCGTTGATTGCGAAAGTGATCTAGACATTGATACGCATTGCCATTGTTGCCAGATCCCCAGCCCTATGCGACCTCATATTGTTTGGTTTGGTGAAATGCCGCTTAGGATGGACGAAATATACCACAAAATCAGTCAGTGCGACTTGTTCATTGCTATCGGCACCTCAGGTGTGGTCTATCCCGCGGCTGGCTTTGTTCATGAAGCAAATCACGTTGGCGCCCATACGATTGAAGTCAATTTGGAGCCAAGTGCTTTACAAAGTGAATTTCATGAAAAACGCTATGGCAAAGCCAGTGTTGAAGTACCGCTTCTGGTGAATGAATTGATTGAACCTTAACGAACGCAGCAAAGGAAACCCATTGCCTATGATTACTCTTCATCACATTCCCGATACCCGCTCAAATCGAATTATTTGGTTACTCGAAGAGTTGGGTCTAACTTATCACATTGAGAATTATCGTCGTGACCCTGTCACAAAAGAAGCCGATCCCAAATTAAAAAATATTCACCCTTTAGGGAAAACCCCAATTTTAACCGATGGAGACGTTTGCCTGGCCGAATCTGGGGCAATTATTGAGTATTTACTCGATCATTACGATTCAAATCAGCAGTTTAGACCAAGTAGCTATCCTAAGAAGCAAGACTATCTCTATTGGCTTCACTTTAGTGAAGGGTCGTTGATGCCACTTTTGATCATGGGGTATGTTCACCACATCGCCCTTGATAAAGGCGTACCTTGGTTGGTAAAGCCGATCATTAAGAAATTCGTTATGGGCTTACAGCGATTGTTTATTGCGCCGCGCTTAAAGCCTCAACTTGATATGATTGAAACGCACTTGAGCCAGCAGGCTTATTTTACCGGCGCCGACTTTAGTGCAGCCGATGTACAAATGATGATCCCCTTACAATTTTATCAACAGCGGTTTGGTACCGATGCGTACCCATTTATTACGGCGTATATTGAAAAAAACACGCAAAGACCGGCTTACCAAACCAGCTTAAAAAAGCATGGATAGAATAGAAATAACAACGCGAATGAGCTAGCCCATTCGCGTTCATTGACTCGTGAGTTCTGATGGTTTTATCGCCATCAGGGGAGGTTATTTTTTTACTGTTATTTGGTTGATGACCTTTTTAACATCATTTTGATCACCGGCAATAATCGCGGCCAATTCACTCATTGATGCTGAAGAGACTTCACCCGATAGAGTGACAACGCCATCATCGACAGAGACCTTAATGTCCGTGCCATCAATATCTTGGTCTATCAATAGGGTCGACTTAACCACAGTGGCAATTTTCGCATCAAGCACGCTTTGAGTGAGTTTTTGCTGTGTGGTTTTTTCACCGCTAGTGACCTCTATTTGGTTATTGACGCTTTTCACACCGTCAATGCGTTTAACCACTTCTTCGGCTAGACGCTTGTCTAATCGGTTAGGCGCTTGTCCTGTTAGGGTAACAATGCCATTTTCGACATCAGAATGAATGTCTAAACTGCTCAAATTGCTATCGAATAACAATTTTGCCTCGATTTTACTGGAAATCCACGTATCTTGAGCCTGTGCTTTCCATTCCGACGTATCAGCTGCGAGCGCTGGTACAGTTACGGTGATTAAAGAAACAGAAAGTAACAGGGCTTTGAGATAACGATTAATATGCATAGAAATCCTCTATTTTTATCATGTAAATACGATAGTCATTTACCTTATTGCTACTGGGCGATGTGGGTGAAAACAAACAGCATTATCGCGATAGAACTTGATCAGTCCTACAAGCGTAATAAGTAAAAAGGCAAATAAAAATGATACTAACCTGATTAAATATCTCATCAATGATGATACTGATTAAAAGACGCCCAGTTGGCATCCTCTCGATAAGAAATTGATCAATAACGCCTTGCAGTATTTCAACTGGCAAAGGAGACCAAGTATTTAATAAGATAAGTAATTTATGCTTAATACTATGGCATAAAAGCATCGCAGCATTGTAATAGTTGAGTAAATATAGAGTCATTTCATTCAATAAAAAAAGCAGAGCTTAATAAGCCCTGCTTGTCATTATAGATAAATTCGAATCGGTTAGTTTTGTACTTTGAGTTTTTGAAAGTACTCTTCGTATAACGTGCTGGCTTCACCCACTTCATCTTGCCAAGCGCCATTTTCGATGGCCTTTTGTGGGGGATAGATATTGGTATCTTCAATAAAAGATTTAGGCAATAATGGGTAAGCCGCTTTGACTGGAGTCGGATAGCCAATATCGAGAGCAATTTTTGCTGCGTTTTCAGGACGTAATAAAAAATCAATCATTTTCAATGCGTTATCTACGTGCTCAGCGCCACTGGGTATGGCTAAGCTGTCCATCCAAAAAATCGTGCCTTTCTCCGGCCATATCATTTGGATATTTGCCCCTTCGGCGCGAGCGGTGTGAGCTGAGCCATTCCATAGCATACCAAGAGGGGTTTCGCCAGCCAGGTAAGGGTTGGCCGGGTAATCAGAATTAAATACCAATACGTTTGGCATCAGTTTCTTTAGTTCCTCATAGGCTTGTTTGATTTCTTTAGGGTCGGTGGTGTTCGGTGAGTAACCCAATTTAACCAACGCGATATGAAAGACTTCTCTTGAGTCATCCATCATCATTAATTGTCCCTGCCATTTGGGATCCCATAAATCTGCCCAGTTTTTAATGTCTGATGCATCAATCATATCTTTATTGACCCCTATACCCGTTGCTCCCCAAATATAGGGAATAGAGTAGTCGTTGTTTGGATCAAAAGGCTTATTGATGTAGTTGGGGTCTAAATCGGCAAAGTGAGTCAGTTTTGACTTGTCGATCTTTTGTAACATACCTTCTTTGCGCATTTTAGACACAAAGTAAGTGGAGGGCACAACCAAATCATAGCCTTGACCTTGAGTTTTGAGCTTGGCGTACATGGTCTCGTTAGATTCATAGGTGGAGTAGATCACCTTGATCCCGGTTTCTTTGGTAAAGGCTTCTAGAACTTCACTAGGGATGTATTCTGACCAATTGTAAAAATACAATTCGTCATCATCAGCTAAGACAACATTTGAAAATACACTCAGTGAGGCCAATGCCCCAAAAAGAAATGACTTTTTCATGGTGTTCCATCCATATTATTCAGGCTTGAGTTCATTACGTTGGGAAAAGGTTCCCAACGTAACGTAATGAGTCTTTATTGTTACTGTGACTTATCACGGCCGACCCACTGGGAGGCCATAACTAACAACAAAGACACGACCAGCATCACCGTCGCAAGCGCGTTTACTTCTGGTGAAATTCCGACCCTGACCATCGAATATATTTTTAATGGTAATATTTCATAGGTCGGCCCAGTCACGAAAGAACTAATAATGACATCATCGAGAGAGAGTGTAAAACTTAATAACCATCCGGCTGCAATGGCAGGTTTAGCAAGCGGAAATATAATTTTATTTAAAATAACCCACTCACTTGCTCCCAAGTCTTTAGCGGCTTCCAACATTTTGACATCAAATCCATTCAGTCTGCTATACACCGTGACTACGACAAATGGCAAGCAAAAAGTAATATGGGCAATGAGCAAAGTAAAAAAGCCCAGTTGGAAGCCAAGAACCAAAAATAACGCTAGAAAAGCAATTGCCATGACGATATCAGGTGACATCATCACGATGAACAATAGCCCATTAACCATTGACTTCCCTTTAAATTGGTAGCGAAATAAAGCCACTGCAGTCAATGCGCCAATTAACGTCGCAGCGGTTGCTGAAAATAAAGAGATGACCAATGAATGCCAAGCCGCTTGAATCAAACTATCGTTGCCAGTTAATGCTTCAAACCATTTAAGGGTAAAGCCATCCCAACGCATACCAAATCGATTTAAATTAAAGGCATTTACTATTAGAACAATAATCGGTAAGTACAAAAATAGATACACCAGAGACATAAAACTCAATCGCAATGCCTTCATGATAAATCCTCCATTTTACGATTGAGAAGTTTTCCCGTACGGTAATAAATATAGAGTAACAGCGCCATTAAGAAGGTGAGAGCGATACTGGTTGCAGAACCGAATGGCCAATCACGAGCATTGAGTACTTGGCTTTTAATGACGTTACCAATTAATAGGTTTTTGGCTCCACCTAATAGATCTGAAATATAAAACATACCAAGCGCAGGCAGTAACACTAATAAACAACCCGCAATAATACCAGGGGTGGTAAGCGGTAGTATTATTCGACGAATAACTTGAAAACGGTTTGCCCCTAGGTCGCGTGCTGCCTCGATGTAGGCCGGATCAAGTTTTTCAATCGCAGAATAGAGGGGCAGTATCATAAATGGCAGTAAGTTTATCACTTAGGTATATTTTTACTTTAGTAGATAAATTAAGGGATTAACACCAAGAATTTGAAAAAGTTTGATGTCATTGACGTTCGACATCAAACTTTAAATTAAAACAATCGCCAGGCCTAATCGCTTAGTCCCGCGAGTCGTTTTAGTTCTTCACTGTCTAAAATGGTAATGTATTTACCTTTAACTTCAAGGATGTCTGTTTTTTGAAAGCGACCGAGTAGGCGACTGATCGTTTCTACGGTTAAGCCCAAATAGTTGCCGATATCACCACGGGTCATGGTTAGTCGAAACTCTCGAGGGCTAAAACCGCGCTGGGCGAAACGGTAAGACAGACTGTAAATAAAAGCAGCCAATCGCTCCTCAGCATTTTTTTTAGAAAGCAATAAAATCATATCCTGATCGCCTTTGATCTCATTACTCATTAACCGCATGATTTGTTGTCTGAGCTTGGGCATTTTTCCTGATAAGTCATCAAGGATCTCGTATGGGATTTCACATACCATAGAGGTTTCAAGTGCTTGTGCGAAACTCGGGTGCATGTCTTCATTGATGGCATCGAAACCAATAAGGTCACCGGCAAGATGAAACGCGGTAATTTGTTCATCACCTTGTTCTGTGATGGTGTAACTTTTTACCGTGCCGGAACGAATCGCATAGAGCGATTTAAGAGTCTCTCCAGCTTTAAACAACTCTTGACCTTTTTGAATCGGTTTTTTGCGTTCAATAATTTGGTCAAGTTGATCTAACTCTGAGTCATTGAGACTAAAAGGAATGCAGAGTTGACTGATACTGCAATTTTGACAATGTATCGCGCTGCAATGAGAAGCGCTGGTTCGTTTATCTGCAATCATAATAAGGCTACCTTCCTATTTTTTGTGCTACAGAGATGATAGCACTGGCTGATACACCAAGAAATAAAAGAGAAGGCTCTAACGTCACTGCTTTTGATCTGTGTCAATAAAATAGGTAACCATGTTAATGGTTGATTACTTTTAATCAAAACGTTACTGCGTGAAATTAACGACTCGTTAAGGGGAATTTTTGTTATAATTTCACCATTAATTCTAAAAAAATGCTTACTATGCCAGCTCAAAAACTGACTCCAGCAAGAGTGATTCACCTTATCATTGTCCTTTTAGTATTATCGACGGCTTTCTTTTGGCGCACCTTTAATCCAACCGACGCAGCGCCGATACTACTTGAATGCCAGCCGAGTAAAACGTGTCAATTCCACGATAAAGACAGTCAGGGTGAGTTAAGGAATGTGCGACAAGACCAGTGGCAATTGAGGGTCTTTGATACCAAGTTATCGGAAAAGGCGCGCTGGCGTGTTCAAGCGAAAGGAGCGCAGAAAATAGTGCAGCTTGACGTGAATCAATGGATCATCACTGGTGATCAGACAGAAACAATAACGCTTATGTTTGAACAAGAGCCGGCAGTAAAATTCGAGCTGAGTAGATAAACCTGTTTGCAGATTGCCTTGTCGCTCAAAGCCAAAAACATATAGTCAATCTCTATGAGTTTTTGAGCGATCGAATTTACCACAGCGACAACTTTCGGGTTGTTTAAGGTTACATTCTAATAATGACTTAATAATCTGTGATTAATTAAGTCATTATTAGGTATTTTATGGTAAATTCAGTTATGTTCAATACATAACACTTTTTTGAAGATAAGTACCCAGAACAGGGAGGTTATCATTAATTTAATCCGCTCAACAAGGCTTTATTTAACATAATATACATAATGCGCACTTAGAGTTAGTTTGTTAACGTCAACTCAATGGCCGTTTTGATCCACTCATAACGATTTAAAACCATGGTTTATGTCGTTGGAATATCTGAGCTACGAGTTTTGGCTTCTAAATGTTTATTGTCGAGTCTTGAACCTTATCAAAGACTCTTTTAAACCGAGCTTTGGCTTTGAACCAGACTTGCTCAACAAGCTAAAATTACCCAATTAAAGATTCAGTAAAAAACGACCTAGTTTACGGCTTTGGAGTTCTTTTAAATCTGTTCCCGCTAATTTGACGTTAGCAAACCAATACGGCTTGTGCTTATCAATAAAAATTTGGCTCTGTGACATGTTTTCGTAAATAGAAAATGCCTTTGCTTGCGCTAAAGCGACACCGTATATACTTCTCTGCTCTAATGGCTGGTTAAGAACATCTTCTTGCACCGCTTGTCGTATATGGGTGGCATTGGTTGGCCAATCGGTAAAGTGATTAATCAGTTTGTCGGTTAACAGTATTTCTGTCTTTGCTAACACTTCTGGCAGGAAAGCCAATGATGGTAAAACTTCCGAGCACGCGTAGTATTCTTCACGGCGATCTTGCTCTCTAAATTTCAACATGACAGCAATCAAGGCATCATCAAATAAATGACTGAAATGATTGGCAATTAAAAACTGACTGACGGTGCGTAACACGCCAATCAAAACACCGCATTCAGGATCTTTCACGCCGGCATTCTCTAGGCGCAATCGAGTGGCGTTCGCTGTTATTATCATGTGTTGCCAAAGTTTAGGCACCATGACTTTTGTGTTGTTATCCGACCATTTTAGCATCGAGCGAGCCATTAAGACCGGAAATAACAAACGCGCATTTTCAACGCCGATTTGAGAGGTCGCCACTTTGGGATCCTGGACAACCCTAACTCGGTGTCCCATCCTTTCACAAAACATAGGGTCATTAGTTAAATCAATGACTTGTGTTGATAAATGATGACTTAATGTGGTCAACGAGTGGAGTTTTGACAAAGATAACGAGGGTGAATAAGCAAAAGAAGAAAAATGATCAAATAAAGGAATGCCACCGTGGAACAGCTTTTCAATTGGGGTTTCAGTGAAAAACTGAGTCATTAAGCGCTCTGCATGGCGATTAACAACATTCACTACTCGCCCAATCGTCTGTTGTTGATGGTCTATTTTTTGCCGTTTTTCTTTTACTTTTTCTTGCTCACACAAAAGTAATATACGTTGATTTCGTGTGACTCTTTCTGACTCGTCGAAGATAACGTCTTCGCAAAACTTGCCCTGTAAGCTTAAGGTTGAGTCTACCGATGCTTGGTTGAGTAAAAACTTGCTACTGACAAGCCATTTATAGTGACGCTGATGCACTTCGTTGCTGATTTGCCTAGCGGCTTCAATTGCCTCAGGATTATACTGTTTATCGTAAATAAGTGGTGTTATTGGCATGATATTTCTGGCGTATGTACAGGTATATCTATAAATATAGATGATTAGTCTTGTTTTAAAAGCTGACTCAAATCTTGTTTAAGGCTCGATACCTTTTGGCTCGCCACTTCACTTTTTGACGCTTCAGATACCAGGTACTCGATAGCATCAGATAGAGTGCAACCTAACTCGTTCGCTTTTTCAGATAACTTTTCCCAAACGCGATAATCCAAATCAATAGATTTCTTTTTTGTGTGTTTCTGTTCAGCATTAAAATGCCTTTTACGCTTCGCCCGAATCGCCTGTTTGAGCTTAATATCAAGGGCTTCATCCATATGATGGTTAATCCATTCAAGCACTTCAACAGGCTGATTTTCGATAGCGATTAACGCTTTAATGGCATGGTTGGCTTCACTCTCGTCGATATAACGAGTGACTTTCACACCTTCTCGGACTTTTTTTACTAAGTATTGCCATTTCCAGCCACACTCTAAATTCTCAAGTTGTTGATATTTCATGCTGTAATATACCTAAAACTCACCTGTAGTGACAGGGTAACCCTGAATAGATAAAAACTCAATCAATAAGAAAGTTATCACACCTCAATCACGGTGTCTGTGACTAGACTCCCTACTCTTTGAACGACGTTATATCACTACATTCTCTACCTGTTTTCCGTTATACTCAAACGATTTACTCTCCGTATAAATTTATTAAGACTGGATTAAATGACAAAAGTAGATTGGACCGATGTAACTTTGCAAATGGCAAGCTTTAAAGCCATACTTTCCCAATACCCAACATTAGAGCCGGCGTCATTTTTAGAGCTTCAGCCAAGATATCAATCTGCCTGTCAACAGTTTATGTTGCCCAAAACCATAAGCAAAATATTGAGAATTTGTGGGCCAGATAACACGTTATATCGCTCATTAATCCAAGCGGATTTACAACGCAAAACGGGTGAGAATATTGCTGTGGTACACACAGAAACGCGAGATCTAACCGCGTTATTTCCGCGTATCGATACTCAGGGGAAAGTGACCCCGGGACTGCTAGATAAAGCCAACCATGGCTATCTCATTATTAGTGCCCAATCATTAATGATGTGTCCGGCGTTATGGATTAACCTAAAAAGTGCACTACAAGGATGTGATACCTGCCCTATTCCTTGGGACACCAAGCAAGTAATGAGTGACGTGGTCACTTTTAGCTATGACATTAAATTGGTTATTGTTGGTGATCTCGAACAATGGTCTGAACTTGAATATTTTGATTCTGATTTAAGCTCTGGACTCACTCTTTTTACCGAGCTAGAAACGGAATTAAAGATTACCTCACAGAGCCTCACTCAGTACTTGTGTTATTTAAAATGGTTAGTTAGTGAATTTGGTTACCAATCATTAACTTTAGATGGCATAGAACAAATGTGTACATACGGCACACGTGAGACTGAAGACCAGCAATATTTGCCTCTTGGTTTGTTGTGGCACCAACGTTTACTGTCTATCGCCTCGCAACAAACAGAACAAATTAACAAGGCAACCATTCAATCTGTCTATCACCAAATTAATGATGTCGCCTCTTATTTACCGCAACGAGCGATTAATGACATCTTAGATGGACAAGTCATTATCGAAACAGACGGCGAACGCATTGGTCAAATCAACGGATTAACCGTGATTGATGTTGCCGGCCACCCACTACCTTATGGTGAGCCTGCGCGAATTTCGTGTGTGATTCATTTTGGTGATGGCGATGTTTCTGATGTTGAGCGCAAAGCCGAACTTGGCGGCAACCTGCATGCCAAAGGGATGATGATTATGCAAGCCTTCTTGAGTAGCGCATTAAAGTTAGAAGAACCACTGCCTTTTTCGGCATCAATTGTATTTGAACAATCTTATAGTGAAGTCGATGGTGATAGCGCCTCTTTGGCAGAACTTTGTTCATTGGTCAGTGCTTTATCTGAAACGCCGCTAAAACAATCTATCGCAGTGACAGGCGCCGTTGACCAATTCGGGCGTGTGCAAGCTGTAGGGGGGCTAAACGATAAAATTGAAGGTTTTTATCGCGTTTGTTGTCATCGAGGTCTTAGTGGTGAACAAGGCGTTATCCTGCCTAAAAGCAATGTAAAACACTTAACGCTAAGCGATGACATTATTGATAGTATGAAAAACGATGAATTTCACATTTGGGCGGTTGATCATGTTGACCAAGCTATCCCATTGCTTATGGGGCAGCCTTTTAGAACGGGTGAAAGCCATATTTTGGAAAAAATTGCTCAAAAAATTGATACCTTCGCTCGTCATGAGCCCCCTAAAACCTTGTGGCAACAATTCAAAAACAAGCTGATAAGATACTGATCGGACTTGTTTGGCGTACAGCTGTTCACTACTATGCCCCCTATTAATCAATGGAGCGACTCAAAATGCAAAATAAGCGCGATTCATACAATAAAGAAGATTTACTAGCGTCTAGTCAAGGCGAATTGTTTGGTCCTGGTTACCCTCAACTTCCAGCGCCAAATATGCTAATGATGGACCGAGTAACGAAAATGTCCGAAACTGAAGGTGATTTTGGCAAAGGACTCATCTTAGCAGAGCTCGATATCACCCCTGATCTTTGGTTCTTCGATTGTCACTTCCCTGGTGATCCTGTAATGCCTGGCTGTCTCGGCCTAGATGCCATGTGGCAATTAGTCGGTTTCTTTCTTGGCTGGGTCGGAGGTAAAGGCAAAGGACGTGCACTCGGTGTTGGCGAAGTGAAATTTACGGGTCAAATCTTGCCGACAGCAAAAAAAGTGACTTATGAAATCCATATGAAGCGCGTCGTAAACCGTAAACTGGTTATGGGCCTAGCTGATGGCCGTGTTCTGGTTGACGGCAAAGAGATTTACGTAGCTAAAGATTTGAAAGTTGGCCTTTTTCAAGACACATCTAAATTTTAAGCGTTGACTTTTTATGAAGTGGCTTTATGCCACTTTATTTTTACTCACACACTTTAGTTATAGTGCTTTAGCTTGGGAGTTTAATTCAATACTTACATGACAAACCGACCAATAAAAACGCTTATCGCAAAAAAGGCCCCATATGGAGCCTTAAGCACAGCATCTTGCTGTTGAAATAAATCAAATTGTTGATGATGAGTTGCTACTTGTAGAGTCCCATGTTTTTGTCTTCCCTGGCATCTCGCCATCCACCTAGCCAATAAGAACGAGCATCCATTTGTTGATAAGGACAAGCCTCTTGAGACCTTCCATTGATACCCGCTTTATAGCCTTGTGATTGAGCTCTTTCTAGGCGGTCGCGTTTTTGTCTCTTCATCATTGTAACCTCTACAGATATGGTATTAACACTTCACTGTGAATTAACGGTAGCATTTTAATGACGCTACCATTAAATTATGGGTCAAATTGACGCTTTTTCAAGCACGCATTAATGAATTAAACAATAAATGGAATCTCATGCACAGATTTACGCTTTTCTTTTTCGTCTTACCAAGGCTAACAAGCCCATCGAAAGCATGGTAAATACGCCTAAAGACCCACCGCTTCTTGAAACCGACGTTGTTGATTCACCACGGGCACTAATATCGTCCGAAGTCGCACCGTTGATAGGCACTAGTTTTACGGCAACCCAAGTTTCGTCTTGTTCACCTTCACCACAGGTTGCGTCTTCATCTGTCGAATCATAACCACCACTACACTTGATAGCCGTTGCGGAAATGACACCGGCATTATTAATCCCAGTCGCATCGAGAATTCGATAAGCATTATTCGCATCAGAATAATCGCCGCCGTTGGTTAAGTCATCCAGTAGCCATGCTTGATTATTGAAGATATCCATACGATCACTATCACTACCGGTACCGTCGTATGGGTAGATATAAGCTCGTTTGGTACGCGGTTTACCATTGTATTCACGCGTAGTGACATTGGTGTCAATTTGACCAACGATTTCGTTGTAATCGTTGATTGCACTCGCCGTTCCACCTGCAGATGACGCGGTAATTTCTGAACCGAAGTACGTTGCCGATGGTGAGCTAGCACTAGCATCAGCAACGAGGAAAGGTCGATTTGGGTAAGCACCATTTTGTAGTGAGCCACGCTTAGCTTCACCAATCGCGACTAAATTACTGTTAATTCCTGTTAACTTGGTATTGTAGTAATCATAGTCATCATCGACTCTGGCATCGCTAATTCGAGTTTCAGTCCAGTTACTCGCCGTTGCGTAATCATCTTCACTGACACTAAAGATAGTGGCTTCTTGAAAATAATCATCATCGTCATAGGTATTAAAGCCGACCGCGTAGATCTCACCCGCATCAGTAATGGTAAAATCACGGATACTGGCTTGGGCTAATAACTTGTTATCATCATCGTTGTCATCGATACCATAAAAGTCTTCATCGTTATTGTTCCAATAAAGCGTGGTGACACTACCGGTCGCATCCCAAATGGCCGCTTTGGTATAATAGAAAGTCCCGTAATAATTATCTTGCTCGTAACCAACACTGCCGACGGTATAAGTACCATCGGTTTTCCAAGCTCTTGAGTAATCAAACGCATCTTCATCCGTTGATGAATCCGGGCTGGTTGGTGATATCGACGACACCGTTGCGCGTTCATCACCGGTTGAGAACTCAATCCCCACTAACCCACTATCGCCAGAGACATCACTGGTGATTGAGTTCCACACCACATTGGTCCCAGCATTGTCGTTGTATAGCACAGCGCTGTCATCGGTATCGCCATCGCTTATCTCAGAGGCACCCGTGGTATAAAACGCGTAGGCGTTGGTAGTGGTATCGCCGGATAGTTCACGGTCCCACTCGTCGAAGAACAAGTCCCCCCAAGTGTCACACGTAGCATAACCAAATCGAGATGAACAAAAAGATTGAAAATAATCTGAATCATCAGAGTCTTGGGCGTAATAAAAACTTGGGCTAGAGCCAAAAAAAGCTTCTTCACGGTATTCGAAACCGTCAACAGGGCGACCAGCAAACGGCTCTTCAATCCGTGTTTCACCACCAAGAACGAAGGCATCACAGTTTACACCACCAACGGTATCAGAAGTGAAACAACTGCCATCATCGGCATCTGAGGCTTGAATAGCGGTGCCATAGCTTGATTGATAATCACCGTCCGAGCCTTCTTCTAGTGTCGATGGTGTCTCCACCTCGATCACTCGGTACAAGGCGGCTTGTGTATGAAAACTGCTGGCAACTAACAGTGCAACGGCACTGAGTTTAAAACCTGAATTTTTTCCCATGGTTAAGAATTATCCTGTTGCATCGCTTCTAAAGTTTCCCAACGCTCAAAGGCCGTCTCTAATCGCTGCTCTGTGTGCGCTAGTTGATCTAAAATTGGTTGAGTAACGTTCACCTCTTGGTTAAAGAAATCCGCTGAATTAACAGTTTGTTGAAGATCTTCAATCTCTTGCTCGAGCTGCTCAAGTAACGCCGGTAAGTCATCAAGCTCTTTTTGCAACTTGTAAGAGAGCTTTTTTGTGGCTTTTGTCTTGGCCGGCGCGGGTTGGTTACTCACCTTTTCGGGTTGTTGGCGGTCTTCTTTATGAGCGCTCGAATTGAATTGCTGACGAACAGCTTCAACCTGAGATTTTTGTTGCTGAGCATCGTGATAACCACCAACGAACTCTTCGAT
The DNA here is from genome assembly GCF_040957575.1 of Vibrio sp. HB236076. NCBI lineage: Bacteria > Pseudomonadati > Pseudomonadota > Gammaproteobacteria > Vibrionales > Vibrionaceae > Vibrio > Vibrio sp. HB236076. The sequence goes on along the minus strand of NZ_CP162601.1, from coordinate 1,588,663 downwards.
GTTACCTTTACCATCAAATATCCAACTGGTCGTCACTGTATTGTCAACAAACTGACGGTCATGACTGACAAGAAGTAGAGTCCCCTGATAATTGGCAAGTAATTCTTCTAAAAGTTCCAATGTTTCGATATCTAAATCGTTCGTTGGCTCATCGAGGATCAATAAATTGTTCGACTTTAGAAAAATACGCGCGAGCAATAAGCGGTTTTTTTCTCCCCCCGAAAGCGCTTTAACCGGCGTACGAGCACGTTTAGGTGAGAATAAGAAGTCTTGAAGATAACTAAGAGCATGGCGTTCACGCCCGCCGACCATCACCTCTTGTTTGCCGTCAGCCAAATTGTCTATGACGGATTTTTCAGGATCTAATATTTCACGATATTGGTCAAAGTATGCCACTTCAAGCTTAGTACCGCAGTGTAAGCGGCCGCTGTCAGGATTGAGTTGACCGAGTAGCATTTTTAGCAAAGTACTTTTGCCACAACCATTAGGGCCGATCAATGCAATGCGATCACCGCGCATAATACTGAATGAAAAATCATTGACGATGGTTTTGTTCTCAAAAGCAAAGTTGATATTTTCTGCTTCGAAGACAATTTTGCCTGAGCGATTAGCATCATCGATATTTAGGGTGACTTTACCTTGAACATCACGTCGGTTCTGCCTCTCTACACGCAGAGCTTTTAGAGCTCGAACACGTCCTTCGTTTCGGGTTCGACGAGCTTTAATACCTTGGCGAATCCAAGCTTCTTCTTGAGCCAGTTTTTTGTCGAATTCGGCATTTTGCATTTCTTCGACACGCAACATCTCTTCTTTTGCTTCTAGGTATTGTTGATAGTTTCCTGGAAAAGAGTTGAGTTGGCCGCGATCAAGGTCGACAATGCGTGTGGCCATCGATTGAATAAATGCTCGGTCGTGTGAAATAAAGATTATCGAGCCACGAAAGTCTTTTAAAAAGCCTTCTAACCATTCGATCGTACTGACATCTAAGTGGTTAGTTGGTTCATCGAGTAAGAGTACATCGGGATCGCAAACCAGTGCTCTTGCCAAAGCGGCTTTACGCTGCCAACCACCGGACAAATCCGTTAATGGTGTTTGAGGCGTTAAGCTTAATGCTGTTAGCACATTATTAACGCGATCATCAAACCGCCACGCATTGGCATGGTCGAGCTGCTCTTGAACCTTTGCTAAACGGTTAAACAGTTTTTCTTGTGGGTCGCTGGCAATGCGATCAAGCAGTTCATGGTACTCCTTGAGCATTTTCCCGACTTCTGCCAATCCACCTGCAACATAATCGTACACGGTACCTGACTCATTTCGCGGTGGATCTTGCTCTAAACGAGAAACAACAACATCTTGCGTAACCTGTAAGCGGCCATCATCCAGAAGAATATCACCGGCAATAATTTTCATTAGCGTAGATTTACCTGCGCCGTTACGACCGACTAAACAAACCCGTTCGTTAGTTTGTAAACTAAAATCTGCTTTATCCAATAAAGGGTGATCGCCATAAGCTAATTGACCACCATGGATAGTAAGAAGTGCCATAATATCTATCCTTTAAACCCCACCAAATATATTGGTGAGGTGTTTTGTATTATCATTATTTTGAATGTGTAACTAACCAGCAGTTATGAATATGTTTATTTCTTAAAAAATCCAACGGCAAGGTTTTATCTGAAATATTACTTGCTGTAAGATCTAATTTAATAAGTGCATTCATATCCATTTTAAAGTGGCGTTTATTATTTGAGAAAACAATAACCCCATCGGGCTTTAAGATGCGTTTTAAATGAGTCATCACGTCTATATGATCGCGCTGTACATCAAATGTTTTATCCATTCGCTTCGAATTTGAAAACGTTGGTGGATCAATAAAAATAAGGTCGTATTGCTTATTTTCTTGCTCTAACCACTGTAAGCAATCGGCTTGAATGAACTGATGCTGACGACCAATTCGACCATTGAGCTGCATATTTTCCTTGGCCCAATCCAAATACGTGTTAGACATATCAACCGTTGTGGTCGAACGAGCCTGACCGACTGCGGCGTGAACTGTCGCCGAGCCGGTATAAGCAAACAGATTGAGGAAATCTTTACCTTGGCTCATCTCCCCAACCATTTTGCGAGTCAGTTTGTGATCGAGAAACAAACCCGTATCAAGATAATCGGTTAAGTTCACTTTCAACTGTACGCCGTACTCATTGACAATCATGTGCTGCGCTTTTTCAGCTAATTTTTGATACTGGCGCTGACCTTTCTGTTTTTGACGAACTTTAATGATCACTTTGTTAGCATCGATACCCAACACTTGAATGGTGGCTCGAATCACATCGGTTAAACGACGTTTGGCTTTTTCTTCAGGAATGTTTTTCGGCGCCGCATACTCTTGAACCACTACATGATCACAGTACTTATCAATCGCAACGTTATATTCAGGTAAATCCGCGTCATAGAGACGAAAACAATCCAACTGCTCTTTTTTTGCCCACTTTGAGAGTTTTTGGTGATTTTTCTTAAGACGATTAGCAAAATCTGGGGCTACCAGCGTCTCTTGCGAGTTTGAATCAGAGTCACCTTGACGCTGGGGTTTACTAGAGATGACATAGTTTTTTTGAACACAAGGCAATGCCCCATTATTGAGCTTAAACTGTTTGTCTGCACGCATTCTCAAACAACTTAATAACTCATCGGAGCTAGAAAAGATCGAAGCACTCCAGTTGGTAAATTGTGCTTTTAATTGAGCACCAAACGCAGTGTATAGCGCTATAAGACCAGGTTCTGTACTCAGTCTTTCACCATAGGGAGGGTTACAAACAATCACTCCAGGCTCGCCATTGGTTATCGGATTTTCAATCGTGGTCGCATCGCCTTGTGAAAATTGCACTAAATTAGCGACACCAGCACGTCGGGCGTTCTCTTTGGCAATCGAAATCACTTTCTCATCAAGGTCAAAACCAAACATTTTGGCACTGTCAATTTTATTGACAGAGCGTCTAGCAATCACATTGGCCTCAGATTTTATCTCCATCCACAAAGCGTGATCAAAGTCTTTTAAGCCTTCAAAACACCACTGTTTTCTCTTTAAACCCGGAGCAATATTTGCGGCAATCATCGCTGCTTCAATCAAGAGCGTTCCAGAACCGCACATTGGATCAAGCAACGTTTTCGTCTCATCCCATTGGCTGCGCATCACAATCGCCGCCGCCAAGGTTTCACGAAGTGGTGCGCTGCCACTTTGAGGGCGATAACCGCGAAAATGCAAGCCGCCACCGACCATATCGATACCCAGAATCGCTTGGTCTTTAAATAAGCGCACATGGACGCGTACATCAGGATTGTCTTTACTGATTGAAGGTCTTGAAAAGCCTTTCTTTTCAAAGGCATCGACAATGGCATCTTTAACTTTCAAAGCCCCATACTGACTGTTACGGATTTCTCGGTTAGTACCATTGAAATCCACCACCAGCTTAGTACCACTGTGAAATTGATCAGGCCAAGCAACCGCATGAGTGGCCAGATACAGATCCATATCGTTCTGACACTGAAACTCACTCAGTATTCTGACAAAGCGTGAAGCCAAACGGCTCCATAGACAACAACGGTAAATTTGCTCAAGACTGGCTTTAAATTTCACACCTGCTTGAACAGGTTTGGGGTCATTGATCCCGAAGCGTTTAAGCTCCTCAACCACAAGGTTTTCCATTCCGTTAGAGGTCACGGCTAGATACTGATTCATAATTCACTTAATCAATTGAAAAATAGGGCTCATTGTAACTGAAATAACACGAAATCGCCTCCTTTATCACATTTTTTGACGAATTGCTTGATTGCATATTGAGCACAACAAACCTAGACGCTGAATAAATATTCACACAAAAATTGGTGTATACCAGAAAACAAGAAGGTACATAAATCCTTGTGAAACACAGAAGAATAGAGGAAACATATAACTTTGAAGGCAAGTGATTATTTACTCACTTAAGTTGTCATGACAAAGAATTAACTTATTTTTTGTGCTTTATTTGAAGTAATACACCTATCTATCACTCAATCTAACGATAGGAAAAAGCTCAATACGGGAAGTGAGGCGCTATAGCTAGGGTATGAACAAGAGAAAGTGGGTGATGATTAGGGCTCTTTTTAATGCCACAAATCGCCGATAAGGCTTCAAGATATGGAAACGAGGAGAGGATATATGAAGATTCGAACGGGTGATTGTTTGGTTTGTTTAGCCCACCAATGCCACAGGCTGTACACCCTGACTAAATTGAGCGAGTAACATTCTGTCATGCATCACTTTAATGGTTTCTCCAAACGCCAATGATTTCGTCTCGTTGAGCAGACAGCCATCAATATCAACACAGGCACATAGGCTTGAGCTATCACCTACTTCTAACACAATGAATAAACTTTTATCGATTTCCGTCTCTAAACACACGATGTCAGCTTCTTGTGGTGTCAAAGTTGAAAACTGTGGTATGAAGAACCAACTTTTGGGTTGTACCGGTTTATGAAAGCGCATGGACGCTAGACAATACAAGGTCAATTCTGTTTTTCGGTAAGGGTTTAAATCAAGCAAGTCACAAGATTCTTTAAAGGTTTGATAGGCACTGGCATCATCGACAGTGAATTCATTTTCATGAAGAGCACAATTTACTAAATATTTCTTAGCCAATTGTGTTTTAAATAACATATCTTCACCCAGATTAAGCATTAACCTGTCCAGCTCAGTATCGTAATACCAATGCCATTGATCGCTTGGTTTTAACATGTAAAGTCCTTTTATAATGCAAACTGAATTAGTGAGATTGAATTAATAAAATTCTTACAGAGGTTAAATCAAAAAAAAAGAGGAAACTTAAGCTCCCTCTTTTATCATGCGATAGTATATAAACTAATTAAGAGATATTTTTTACAATTTGACTAACAAGTTTAGGCCCGTGATAAATAAAACCGGAATAAACTTGAACCAACGAAGCGCCTGCTTGCATTTTTTCTTTTGCCGCACAGTAACTATCGATCCCCCCTACACCAACAATAGGAATTTCGCCTTGTAAATAATGCGACAGCTTTTCTACCACACGAGTACTTTTTAATTGAACAGGGCGACCGCTTAAACCACCCGCTTCTTGGCTGTACTTTTGCCCTTCAACTAAACTGCGATCAAGCGTCGTGTTGGTAGCTATAACCCCATCAATTTCGTGACGGCGTAACGAGTCACAAATCTGTTGGATTTCACTATCATCCAAATCAGGAGCAATCTTAAGGGCCAAGGGTACATAACGTTGGTGTTGTTGCTCTAACTCTTTTTGCTTGTTTTTAAGGGCAGCCAGTAATTCATCGAGAGCTTCACCGTATTGTAACGATCTTAATCCTGGCGTGTTCGGCGAGGAAATATTCGCAGCAATATAATCGGCATAAGGGTACACTTTTTCCATACAAATCAGATAATCCTGCGTTCCCTCTTCAACAGGCGTATCTTTGTTCTTGCCAATATTGATCCCCAAGATACATTGGTAATTTGCATTCTTTACATTTTCAACCAAGTTATCGACACCGAGGTTATTAAACCCCATACGGTTGATGATCCCCTCTGAATCGACTAAACGGAACAATCTCGGCTTGTCATTACCCGGTTGTGGTTTAGGCGTTACCGTACCCACTTCGACAAAACCAAAGCCCATCGCATCGAACGCTTCGATACATTCACCATTCTTATCTAATCCCGCTGCTAGTCCAACAGGGTTACGGAAAGTTAACCCCATGCATTCTACACTTCGCTGAGGTAATTGCTGGCGATATACCAGATCAAGTGGCGTACCATTTATCCATTTCAGATTATTAATGGTAAGCTCGTGTGCCTTTTCGGCATCAAGTTGAAATAAGCCAGTTCTGGCTAAACGGTAAAGCATTGTGCCTCCGAAAAAATGCCCCGATATACGGGGCGTTATTATTACGTATTTCTCGTACAATTTAAATTTAACAGTGCCAGTTCACGTAATGCAACCGAGAACTTAGCAAACTCATGAGTATTGCCGACTTTAAATTCATTTAAGATATTGTTCCAACGCTCAATCGATACTTGATTGTTATCAAGCCAACGATCAAAATCGTCTAACACGTTACCACTTTCGTGACCTTGTAACACTTGAGTAGTTAACAGACGCTGTTGCCAATCTAAGTCCTCTCTAAACGCTGAGCGCGCTAATGCTTGCCAATAATTCTCTACGGGTTGTCGATTAATTTGGTTGAGGAACCAGTGCAAAGACAATTGATGACCTAAGTGGAAATACAATTTTGCAGTTTGAGCCACATCGACATTTGACTGCTTCGCGATTTCAGACACATCTAGTGCCGATTGCAATGAAGACAAGCGAGAAACTCGATGAGCTAAGCTCGATTCTATCCCTTGCTCAATCCAGAGCTCGGCATATTCATTATGCTCTGCCACTTCATCCGCCGCGATAACCTCATCCAACCCAGTGGTCATTAAAGTAACGTCTGATTTATATACATCAACCGTTTGCTGCACTGTCGCTTGTTCATTGCGATTTCTCAATAACCAACGCGTCAAGCGTCTGAGTGTACGACGAGATTGATAAAAAACTTGATATTGAGCGTGTGTTTTCGCTTTATTATCCAGTGCCCTTGTCGAGGTTAAGATATCGTCAAAACCAAAAATACTCAACGCAGCCGAATACGCTTTAGCAATATCGACAATACTGGCGCCGGTTTCTTCATGCAGACGTGCAACAAAAGTAAAGCCCATGATATTGACAATTTGATTGGCCAATACCGTAGCAATGATTTCATTTTTCAACGGATGGGATTGAATCGCAGCCGGATAAGTTTGTTGCAATACCGTCGGAAAATAGTCGCTCAACAAAGATTGATAATGTGCATCACTGGCAATGTCATCACAACACAACTGCTGCTTGAGGAGCATTTTGCTGTAAGCCACCAGTACGGACAACTCTGGGCGTGTTAATCCCATCCCCAACTTTTCTCTTTCTAGTAATGCTTCGTCATCTGGTAAGTTTTCCAATGCGCGATCGAGAAAGTTTTGTTTTTCTAAGTTGTGAATAAAGCGGATTTGCTCTTTCACGGTTGAGGTCCCTAATTGCTCGGTGACAGAAATCGACTCAGATTGCTGATAAGCGTCTTCCAAAACAATTTCACCAACCTCATCTTCCATTGATTCAAGAATTTGATTGCGTTTTTTAATGGTCAATTCGCCTTCAGAAACCAATGTATTTAATAAGATTTTGATATTTACTTCGTTATCAGAGCAATCGACTCCGCCAACGTTATCGACAAAATCGGTATTTACTCTACCGCCGTTTAAAGCAAACTCTACACGACCAAGTTGAGTCAGCCCTAGGTTACCGCCTTCGCCGACAACTTTAACATTCAGATCCTTACCGTCAACGCGCAACACGTCGTTGGCGCGATCACCCACATCACTGTGAGTCTCTTTTGACGACTTGACGTAGGTGCCGATGCCGCCATTCCACAAAAGATCCGCCTCCATCATCAAGATCTTTTGGATCAACTCATTCGGTGACATCTTCTGACGTTTGGTATTGAGCATTTTCTGCATTTCAGTGCTCAAGGTAATGGATTTTGCCCGGCGAGAAAAAACGCCCCCGCCTTGGGATATCAATTCACTGTTGTAGTCCTCCCAACTAGAGCGCGGCAATTCAAACAGCCGTTGTCGCTCTTGCCAACTAGTCGCTGCATCAGGGTTAGGATCAATGAAGATATGCAGATGGTTAAAGGCCGCTTGCAGACGAATGTGCTTGGAAAGCAGCATGCCATTACCAAAGACATCGCCAGCCATGTCACCAACACCAATAACGGTAAAGTCAGTATTTTGGCAATCAATGCCCATTTCGCGGAAATGGCGTTTAACCGATTCCCAACCACCTTTCGCTGTGATCCCCATCGCTTTGTGGTCATACCCGTTCGAGCCACCTGAAGCAAAGGCATCACCAAGCCAAAAATTAAATTCTTGCGCAACACCATTAGCCAAATCAGAAAACGTAGCCGTTCCCTTGTCTGCCGCAACGACTAAGTATGGATCGTCTTCGTCATGGCGAATCGTTTGTTTTGGTGCCACAATGTTTGATTCGACAATATTATCAGTCACATCAAGTAAAGATCGGATAAACAATTGGTAACACCGCTTACCCTCAGCTAAGATCTCATCGCGTTGCGTTAAGCCAGGTTGCTTTTTACAAACAAAGCCCCCTTTTGCCCCCACAGGAACGATCACCGTGTTTTTCACTTGTTGAGCTTTAACAAGGCCGAGTATTTCGGTGCGAAAATCTTCTTGACGATCAGACCAGCGCAAACCACCGCGCGCGACTTTACCACCGCGTAAATGCACCCCTTCAATATCAGGCGAGTAAACAAAAATCTCAAACTCTGGGACCGGTTGTGGGATATCAGCCAACACTCTCGGAGTCATTTTAAATGCAATCGTCGGTTTGAACTCACCACTCGGTAAACTTTGGAAGTAGTTGGTACGTACCGTCGCTTCTATCATCTCCATGTAACGACGAATGATTCGATCGTCATCCAGGCTATCAACCGATTCAAGTTGCTGATTAATTTGTTGTGTCAGTTGCTGCTGTCCTTTCGCCGAGCCTTTGTATTTAGGCTCGAAGCGGCGGTGGAATAAAGCCACTAGATTACTTGACACTTCGGGGTAATGATTCAGCGTTTCTTCGATGTATTGTTGGCTGAACGGGAAACCCAATTGACGCATATAACGCGCGTAGGCACGTAAAATAGCAATATCTCGGCCAGATATAGAAGCGCCTAGCAATAATTTATTAAAACCATCACTTTCAAGCTTTCCGCTCCATATATCGGCAAAGGCTTGTTGAAAACGCTCTTGGGCATGCGCGAAATCAATACTGGCACTGCCTTTATGCAGCATGGAAAAATCTAAAATCCAAAACGTCTGACCGTTCGCTTTGTGGACTTCATAAGGCGACTCCCCTATGACTCGTAAACCTAAATTTTCGAGCATAGGCATAACATCAGAAAGGTGTATCGGCTCATCGCGATGATAGAGTTTTAGACGAACTGCCTGTGAATTCGAACCTAACTCTTGCGGTCGATAAAACAACATGCCCAATTTGTTATCGTCATCAAGGTGTTCTAAGCGTTGAATATCATCTACCGCTGAGGTTGGCAAAATATCTTCTTTGTATGAACGCGGAAAAGCCATCGCATAAGATTTAGCCAAAGGCAGGCCTTGGCTTTCACCGTAATGGGAAATGAGTGACGAAGATAGCCTATCGTCCCAAGTTGAAGATACTTCCATGAGGTTATGCTCAATTTCTTTAATGTCTATGTCGAAGTTATTGTCTTCTACACGAACAATATAATGGGTACGAGCCAGTGAGCTCTCTGAGAAATAAGTCGTGAATTCAACATCTTGTGTAGACTTGAAATAGGACTTAAACAGTCGTTGTGTATGGCGCCTTAGCTCGGTGTTGTATCGGTCTTTCGTTACGTAGACCATACAACTGAAGAATCGACCAAATGGGTCTTTACGCACAAACAATCGCAACAAATCGCGGTCTTGCATTTGTACGACACCCATACCCACTTCTAGTAGCTCTTCTTCACTGGCTTGTAATAGTTCATCTCTTGGGTAATTTTCCAAGATATTGTGCATCGCTTTATAAGCGTATGACCCTTTTAGATAACGGCTCGCTTCTAGTGTTCGTTCAACTTTGTCACGAATTAATGGAATACTGGATACGGTTTGATTGTAAACCGCAGAAGTATACAGTCCGGTAAAGCGATGCTCACCAACCACTTCACCTTGCTGGTTAAATTTTTTGATACCGATATAGTCGTTATAGGCTGGGCGGTGAATTCTAGATGGCCTGTTGCCTTTGGTCGTAATCAAAGCATAAGGTTTGCGCGCTTCTTGCTTCGCCAATTCAGAAAGCTCAGAGAGAGAAACCGTATGAACGTGTTCCGGACGAGCAAACAATCCCAAGCCTGGCTCTTCGGTCGGGATAAGTTTTATATCGGCATTGACTGACTGCAAATCGTATTCTTTATATCCCATAAAGGTGAAGTTATGGCGAAGAGCCCATTTTAAGAAGGCAATCGTTTCCTCGAAGCGCTTCTCATCCATAGGGATCACAGCTTGATTTTGCTCTAACTCTTCAACAACTTGCGCGAGCTTACTCGACATGGCTTGCCAATCATTCACCACCAGCAATGTGTCGCTAAGGATGTCTAACAGCTCATCTTTTAACGCCTGCATACTGGTTTCATCACTGAGGCGGTCGATTTCTATGTGAAACAGTGAAGTCAGTGTACCTTTGTCTTGGTTAATGCTGACAATGCGATTGTCTTTGGCACGCTCCACCATAGTCGGAGAGTTCAGCATTAAATGAGATGACAGCCCTAAGCGTGACAATGCCATTTTGATCGAGTCCACTTGAAAGGGACTGTCTGTCATTACGATCTCAATGATGGTATGGGTCGATTGCCAGCCGTGTTGGCGAATGGTGGGGTTAAATACTTGGACGGATGTTTTACTGGGATTAGAGTGGTTAATGTGATGCCAGAGGCTTAAGATGGCCCCATAAAGGTCGGAGTCCTTTCGTTGGTATAAATCGTCATAAGATACGTTACTGAAAAGATGCTGGGCCAAGTCTTTCACAGTCACCTGCATCGCTGTCTCTAGCTTGTCTTGAATAAGTTGATACACTTTTTCAAGCACAACCGGCACTACATGATCACGCACGGTCATAAATTAACTCCAATGATATGAAATGAAGATGCATCTTGTTGTTCAACAAGGTAAATGTTCAACAAGTCTAAGTTTCGGCCCCATTGTAAAGGCTCTATTAATAAAAGGTTAATAAAGAATGAGGCCGAATCCCTATCAAAGCTCAATAGTGTGATTTGATTACCACTTTTGACTATTGAGTTACTTGTTTTTACAAACGCTCTAAACGAATGAATTTGTTTCTTTCATCTGTTGTAAGGCGAAATTGTCCGTTGATCCCACTATGGCTAAGAAAGGGTCGTAACCTGGCCGCGGGTAATTGAAGTTGTTGGCCCGTAGTTAATCGAACTTGTACATGCGACACATTCCCCTGGTAATAATGTAAAAATTCTTGATATGTAAGCCGAACAGAAAAAAAGTAATAGCGATGGTTCATAGTCGTAACATGATAAGTTAAACCTGAGTTCACAGGCAGGACTCGCCCACCTGTGAATATTTGTTTATTGCGCTAGCGCACTAGACACTTTTTCATACAAATCTTTAGCAAGATCTTGCTCGGCCAATTGCTCCAATTCAGCCTTCATCATGGCCTGCCGATGTTCATCATAGCGTTTGAATTTAAGTAATGGATCAATCAAGCTCGACGCCAATTGAGGGTTAACCTGATTTAGTTGGGTTATTGTCTCGCCAGCAAAGCGGTAACCCGAACCCGAATGATGATGAAAATGGGCAAAGTTTTGCATGACAAAAGCCCCGATAAGGTTGCGAATACGATTTGGGTTTTTCATCGAAAAATCCGGGTGTGTCATCGCAGATTGAATATCACTCAACACGTTCTCACTAGGGTTGGTCCCTTGTAAATGAAACCATTTGTCCATCACTAAACCATCGCCTTGCCATTGTCGACTGAACTCATCCATCATCCAATCTCGACAAGCGAGTTGCGCCTGATTCGCCGCTTGTAATGCCGCCATGCTATCCGTCATGTTACTTGCCCTCTGGTAATGGGTTTGCGGCAGTGCCTCACCTTTTTTCGTCAAAGCTAATAAGGTCAGACATTGATTTCTCAATGCACGCTTACCCATCGCTTGTGCTGTGATCTGATAATCAGATTGCTCTAACCTTTGATAAGTCTCGAAAAGTTCATGATGCAAGGCAGTAGCAAGTTGTTTTTTCACAGCGTTGACAGCGCGGCATACGCCTTCTACATCAATGCGTTGATACCAACCAGCAACGTCATTTTCTGAAGGTAAGGTAAGAACCTGAGCAACAAAAGCCGGGTCGAGATCTTTATCCACCAGCGTGTCTCTAAAAGCATTAATTGCTTGATCTGGCAATGGGGATATTCCTTCGTATCGGCCATCAATCATGTTTTTCAGGTATTTAGCCACTAGCATTTGACTGGCATCCCAGCGAGAAAAAGCATTACGAGCGAAACGGGTTAAGAATATCAACTCTTGATCAGTATAGTCATATTCCAATTTTACCGGTGCTGAGAATTCTCGCAGTAAAGACACCACAGGCTTTACGTCGAGATTGTCAAAAACAAACGTTTGATGTGACTCGGTAATGTTTAGCACATTATCTACCCCTTGACCTTGGATAAACAAAGGCAAGACACTGCCGTCCGGTGCGTAAAGCTCAATGTCTAACGGTATGTGTAAAGGGGATTTTTCAGATTGGTCTTGCGTCGCGGGTGTGTATTGCCAAACGTCAAGCTGCAATTGTTTTCGCTCGGCAAAATACGTACTTTTTACGGTTAATACTGGGGTACCCGACTGTGAATACCAACGGCGAAATTGGGTCAAATCTATTCCACTCGCCTCTTCCATCGCACAGATAAAGTCATCGCAAGTCGCTGCCGTACCATCATGGCGCTGAAGATACGTTTTTACCCCCTGTTGAAAGCGCGTCTCACCGAGTAATGTATGCAACATACGGATCACTTCACTGCCTTTTTCATAGACGGTCAAAGTGTAAAAGTTATTCATCTCAATCACTTTTTCAGGGCGAATGGGATGAGACATGGGACTTGCATCTTCAGCAAATTGAGGGCCGCGGATAATACGGACATTGTTAATGCGGTTAACGACTCTCGAACCGAGATCGGAAGAAAACTCTTGGTCTCTAAATACCGTTAATCCCTCTTTCAAACTCAACTGAAACCAATCTCGACAAGTCACTCGATTCCCCGTCCAGTTGTGAAAGTACTCATGCCCTATAACGGCTTCAATACCGTGATAATCTTTATCCGTAGCTGTTTTTTCATTAGCTAATACATATTTAGAGTTAAAGATATTTAAACCTTTATTCTCCATCGCTCCCATATTGAAAAAATCTACAATTAGTAAAAAATAGGTATCGAGATCATACTCAAGACCAAACCTCTCTTCATCCCACTTCATAGCAGCTTTTAAACGAGACATAGCGTAATCACTACGCTCTATGTTTTGTTCCGTACCAAAGATTTTTAGGGTTACTTCACGGCCACTCATTGTAGTAAAAGAATCTTCGAGGCACTCTAAATCTCCAGCGACTAACGCAAAGAGGTAGCAAGGTTTTTTAACAGGATCTCTGTATGAAACTTTATGTCTTCCCTCATCTACATTAGAAGCACTAAAAGGAGTTCCGTTAGATAGCAGCACAGGACACTTCTCTTCATCGGCCATGATTGTACAGCTATATGTAGAGAGAATATCTGGACGATCAAGGAAGTAAGTTATCTTATGGAAACCTTGAGCCTCACATTGAGTCAGGAAAACACCCTCAGCGTAATACATACCATCGAGACTAGTGTTTGCTTTAGGGTCTATATGAACAACTGTCTCAAGTTCGAATGAGTCCGTTTCTGGGTAAATAGTTAAACTGGTCTCATTGACTTGAAACTCAAAGTCTTCCAGTTCGCGGTCATCAACTGAAACAGAGATTAACTCAAGACCTTCACCATCGAGAACTAGAGGAACTCTTGCGTTATTTACTTTTTTGTTTGCCTCGACTCTTAGCGTAGCTACAACTACTGTATGGTCATCATAAATATCAAACAAAAGGTCAACATCTTTAATGAAATAGTCAGACTCTTTGTAGTCTTTGCGGTAGAGTGCCTTGGGAGTGTTTTTTTCCATAATAAATGCTTCCAAATAAAAAAGAGGAGACCATACGATCTCCTCTTAATGTAAAGATTTTAAGCTAATGCTTCTTTTATTTTTGATAAGAACTGTCTACCTCTATCAGTGAGGAAAGCCCTTCTTACTCTGTAGTCACTTTCATCGTGTTCAAGTTTTATTAAGTCTAAACCTGCCTGTTGTGGTGAGAACCGCTCACCTAGCTTTCTTAGGTTACGGCTTATAGTAGATTTGGGCATGTCTAGCTTAACTGTTAAATCACCTGCTGCTAAGCCTTCATTCTGAGCTATGACGATAAATATAGCAAAACCGTTAGGGGTTGAGTCTGGAATGTATTCTCTAAGTACATTCGCCAAATTCAATCCTCTTTTTAATTCTACTTGCATCTTGTTGCCCTTTTAAATCAAACCTGTTGAGCTTCCTTTCGGAGAAACCTGCAAATAAAGAGCCGTTAAAGAAGATAAGACTTTCAACTGAACCAAGCTGCCACAGATCTACCAAAAACGATCTCAAATTATTAGGAACTAGAAACCAATAGTTAACTGAATCAACAGACTCTTTACCGATGAACATTTCATCTTCACACAGAGGCAGAATGGTATCAAAAACTAGTTCCGTTACGTCATTATTTAACATCAATAAACCTTTAAAAACAAGTCCAACTGATCTTTTCGAAAAATGATAATTGATTAAAAAAGCATAAACAACTCATTGAAATGTGATCAAGGTCACATTAAGAGCCATATGATGACATAAATTTGACATAACTTTACATAAATTTACTCACTGGAGTGTGATTTACCTCACTTTAAATGACGCTGTGGGTAAAGTTGTGTATAACCCTGTGGGTATTTCTTGAATAAGGTTGATTAAGTTTACCATCGTTAACCAACCACACATCGGTTTTCTTCAAATTGCGCCCCTTAAAAATAAACTGTAAAACATAAAAGAAAAAAACAAACATATAATTTTTTAATTAGGAACAGGTTTATCTCTTGTTTTTTCTCTTCTTTTTCTTATAATTGACTACATCAAAAAGACACACACGCAGTGTTTGAGTCATCAAGCTCAAGCACGAAAGCTAAGAAATTTATCTACACACAGACGATCAATCTGTTTGTAGTGGGATTTCTGAAAGGCACTGTATTAGGGTGACACGTGGAAATAGCCAATACCACGGAGAGTTGCGTGTGTGTGACTCTGATTGAGATACCCCTAGTCAGTGCCTTTCTTCGTTATGGGACACACACCATGCGCTTGACACAACTAACACCATCAGAATCAGCAGTATTTGAACAAATTCAATTCCTAGATAACCACTTTAAGACTAAGTTTGGTCTAGAGTGCTTTAGCCAATCTATCCAGCAGTTCATTAACTTCTTTGCAGATAAGCAAGGATACACTCGACGTACCATCCAAAACGCTCTACGTAAGCTGGAATCACTAGGTTTAATCTCAATTGCTTACAACCAAGGCTTCAAAGGCGCGAACCTTTACTACGTAAACCTAGACAAACTAGAAGAGCTACGTAAAGCCTCTCTAGACGCTTCTACAAAGGCTTGTGAGAAAGTTAAAGCAGTATTCCAAAAGTTCCTTAATATCGCTGTAAACGCAGGAAAAGAGCCTGTGGAGAACGCTGAAGAAGGCATGGAGATCACTTCTGAAGAGTCTTTCGCCCATGACCTAGCTATAAACGAAATGTTAGCTGAAAACGGCATCCCAATGAGCTTCTACGGGGAGGACGGCTATGGAGAAGATTCATTATGATCATCAAAATGACATCTGCCCTAGCCTGCATGATTTCTGTTGTGTTATCCGTTCTAATATTGTCTTCATTAGGCCACGGATACATGGCTGTTGTGTTCGGCCTAACTGCATTGGTCATAGAGGTAACGAAATACTCAGCGTTCCTCTCTAAGACAATCACAGGAGCTTTCCTTTGCGTTGTTCTTAGCGTTCTATCAATCGCTGCATCAATTGGTTCTCTTCAGAACGGTATGCAAGACACGCAAAATACTGTTGAACAATACGAGAACAAGGTGAAGACCTTAACGAGTAACATAGAGGCTCTAGAAGCTGCTAGAACGGCTTATATCTCTGAAGGATACATCACCAAGTCTCTTACTCTTAACGATGAAATTGAAACGTTACAGCGTGACTTATTGATGCTAGAGAAACCTACCCTAAGTGCCTCTTATGGGATGGTACAGACAATCTCTCAGGTTACTGGGGTGAGTATCGTTGCGGCCAGTAACTGCCTTTATATCTTGATTGCTGTAGTGGTTGATGTGTGTGCTTTCTTCCTCTTGTCGATGGAGTTTAAGAAAGAACAATCTGTGAGGGAATATGAAGAAGTGATCGAGTCGAAAACTGAGAGAGTCGTTGAGACTGAATCAGTCAATCAAGAAGGTAATAGGATTCGTGAGCTGGCTGAGTCTGGAATGTCCCAACGTTTGATCGCTAGGGAGTTAGGCATCAGCCAGTCAACGGTATGTAGAAGACTCAAAGAAATCAGAGCCTGACCTTATATGATGTAGCCTAGAGGATTAGGCTACATTTTACCTTGAGTAAGGTGTTTGGCATAAGTGGGAATTGAGGTGACAACTTTCGATCCCCCAACGGTGTAATATCTAATAACACCGTTTGGTGATGTGAGTTTTATACTTTTAGCATCCATAAGTAACTTTTTAATCTTAGGTGTTTCCAACCACTTGTCTTTTAACTCATCTTTGCCACACTCTCCGATGAAAAACCTAAATTCTTTTTGATAGCTAAACTTACTGTCTTTAACCGTCAATGAGCGTTTTGTTGGGTCATCAGAGTAACCCAATGCACAACAATTAACTTTTAAGCCGCTGGCTTTCTCTAATAAACGTTTGTATGCCTCAATTTTATTAAAAGGCAACAATACAAAAAAACGACCAAACTCTTCTTGGAGCTGCTCAAACGAATTTTCGAAGCCATTTACGTTTCCTATAATAGCCCAAGACTGTATCCAAGAATCTTTTTGCTCATTAGCAGGGTAAATCAAGACACTTTTAAAACTATCTTTTATATCTGGATGGTTAAACTTAGGCTTAGGTCTACCCGTATTCTCATCCCAGTTATAGATACAAGATTCATGGCGATCTCCTCTTCCAGTATCTTCACATTTACGGTAGTAATGAGGTGTACGGAATAGGTTTGTCCCCTCTAAGAAGCTTTTGTAATGCTCTTCTTCGGTGAAGAATTTTATCAATGAGTAGGCTTGTTGTGAGCTATCTTTGTTCATATCAAATACACCTTATTATGTTAGTAAATTAGAGGTCTTGCCTAGAATCAACCTGAGCAGCTATATGTCAGTATAAAATAACAGAAATACACTGATGATGAGCGAAAACAGAAGCACGTTGACGATGGTCACTAGCTCAATAAGACCAAACCATACGTTCAGGACGCATATCCAAATGAATAAATCGGTGATCGCCTTTTTGATTCACTCCGATACCTTTGATACCTAGTTTAATCGCCAGCTCCAAGACCTCGTGAGCAACCCCACGAGATACTTGAAGATCAATCGCTGCTTTACTATGCCAGCCTGCTTTTTCTTTCTTTTTCTCGACTGGATGGTTTTCGCAGCGGTAAGCTGAAGTGACTGGAAGAGGAACTTTGAGATAATCCCTCATGAATTGGATGATGTTCATTAGTTCGATGAATTCAGGGTTTGGGTTGGATTGACCGCAACCACAACGGCAATTCAATTCATCATCAGAAAAGTTTTTCCAACGAGACATAAACCTCCTTAGCGTTATTCTGTACGCATGAAATAACAGTGACTAGAGTGCTCATCTGGAGCATCTGGGTTGATACAGCCCACCATAACTACTCCTAAGTGTTTATCTATCGGTGAAGTCTTTACTCGCCCGTAGCGCATGACAAAATAAACCTTGTCGTAGTCTGGATGAATCTTTAGCCACTGCTTAATGTATAAAGTGATTAGTGGATCATAGTCTTCTATGAGAGGGATATGAGCGAAATCATTGATGGTTCTCTTGTTGGTATCAAGACCCAAGTAACCTACGATACTTCCATCGGATTTCTTTATGAGATACTTAACGTCACAATATTGCTCTTCACTAATACTCTGAACGTTACTAACGTAATCCCTAAAATAACTCTCTCCCATAGGTAGATTCTTCACTGATTCGTAAAGTGAATCAGCAGTTTCAAGATCAGTTTCCGTAGCCAATTCAACTCGATAGTCCTTGCTCAACCAGTCACTACCAATAGCCTGACCCTCTTGAAACTGACGAACAGCTAGTAGACTTGCCATCAGACCTCCCCAAAGTATTTAAGGATTTCACGATAGCAATGAAGCTTAGGGATGTTTGGGCGATTCATAGGCATGATTCCTTTCTTATCGAAGAAGAAACCGCCCCCATGAGTCAAGTGATTCACCTTAGCGAGATCACCAATGAGGTTTAGTGATTCTACATAGTCACGATTAACTTGACGCATAACGTCACTGAAAAGCAGATCGTTAACGTGCTTTAAGTCCTTCACGTTACCTAGCTGCCATTCTGGGTCTAAACAATCAGGAACACCTAATGTGATGTTACCGTCTGCATTGATGCAGTAATCGTTGTTAATGACGGTGAGGTCAAACTCGTTGGAGAGAGGTCTTCCTTTACCTGTCATAACGAAACGAGCGTCATTGTAAGTAGAGAACTTAGCACCGTTAGGGTTAGACTCAATGTACTCAAACAGCTTACAAACCTCACGACCAAACAAAGTCATTAGCTCGCTGTTCGCGTAAATATCGAATTGGACAGCAAAGCGTTTAACACCTGCTTCTGAGACCTGCTTATAGCAATCAATGAGGCTCTTATAATTACTATCACTCATTGTCATAGAGGCATACGTGATTGCATCAGAGTAAGTAGTAAGCTTCTCTAATGCTCGCTTGCTGCCTTTCTTACCGTTACCCAGACCGTCATAACTAAAGACAATCTGGCATTTATTTCGCTTAAATAGATCAACCCACTCATCATCTAAAAGAAGCCCATTCGTATAGATTCGAGAGTTGACCAAAAGGTGTTCTTGATGGTTGATGTGTGAGAAGGCTTCTTCGAACCACCCTTTACCAGCCATTAAGGGTTCTCCACCTAGAAACACCATGTAAACAGATCGGAAACCACGTGAGGCATTAAGAAGTATCTTAACGGTATCCGTTGAAGCAACCTGCTTTCTCGTGTTGGTTTCTGCTGTCATACAGTAGTCACAAGCCAAGAAACAATCGTTAGTTACCTGAACTTGATAAGAAACGTTGTCGTAATACAAGACGACCTCCTTTTATTATTCGTTTGGTAGAGGGAATCTTTCTTTGATTTCGGCCACTTTAGCGATCCAAGGCTGTAGCGCCTCTTCCGCAGTCTTTCGGCCTGTAGCTATATCGAATTGAGCATCGAGATAAAGAGGATCTGCTTCTTGTTGGTATGCTTCTTTACGCCAACGCAAAGTGTCCTCTGTAGGGGTTGGGGTTGACACCAAAGTGCCCGTTGAGGGGTCATACATCATACCGCCTACTTCGCTTAGATCATTAGTTTCATAGAGATACCAATTCTCTAAATCTTTTGGAGCAGGAAAAATTTGGTACTCCATAAGGTTACTTTTTCTGAAGTAGACGGTATGGACTTCTTTAGTTTTTAGAAGCCCATACGCATCATTCATTTATTACCTCCCAGTAATCTTTAAAATCTTACATACATATCCCTCGGAGTTTTTGAAGATAGAGGAACTGTAGTCATACTCCACATATGCTCCGCTATAAGTACCGAAGATCGCTCTAGTTTCATCTTCGTACGCATATAAACCTTCGTTCTCATTAACGTCACATACATAGACTAAGCCCCAGCGCCGCCAAGTACCTTTGTCCATACCAATGACAGCGTATAAACCAGCTCCCCACTCATTTGTAACAGTCTTGGAATAGCCCTCCCATACAACTTTGTATGAGTGAGGGAGATAACGACCTCCTACACTTTCTTCAATATACTCCAAGCTATCCAAGGACTGGCTCAGAGCTTTCAAACCAACTCTTTCAGACGAATCCAAAAGACTGACACAAATTTTGTATCCATTAAGGTTCGTCCACTCATCCAAGTCTGGGCTCATGCTAATACCATCAATACGGAAGTGAGCGTAGGTTTTACGCCAACCGTTAGTAGCAGTGCTTGTTTTTGAAGCAGCCTCCCCATCAGCAGACTGAGTCGTATAGGATATTCCCATCCTATAAACTGTACTGACAACATTGTTATCACTATCTACAAAGTAAACTGTAGGTGCGGCATCTGAAGGAAGTGTGGACTGTTCTGGAGCAGCTTCACCTGCACCTGAAGTGTCGTTCTGGAAGAGATAACCATTTGAAACACAGAACGTTACAGTAAGCGTTCCGTCCTCTCCTGTGGTGAGCATGTCGTTAGTGATAGTGAAGTAGTTTAGGTCGGTAGTTAAGGCCGCAGAGTAATCTACGGTAGCATTACCGCCTTGCCCAGCTTCACCCACCCAAGTCACTATATTTGAGTTACGGCTAGATTCACTTAAAAGGTCTGCGCTGATTGTTCCAGAGTTCATTACAACATCACCATTTTCGTCAACATAGAAAGTAGGTTTGTTGTTAGTGTTATAAGCAGCAAAACGGTAGCCAGTCTGATTCATTTCAGCTCGCGCTCCAGTATCGGCAGTCCGTATTGTAGCGCCTGTAAAAGTACCACCATAAACATCAGCATCAAAGATCGCACTGTCACCTGTAAAGGAGCGCGTGTTGATGTAGTCAGCATTTAACTGACCAACGTTGATGTTTGAAGCGTTAACTAAAGTACCGTTGTAGACATCAGCTTGTACGTATTGAGCTGATATTTGACCAGAAGTGATATTGTCTGCGTTCAGGTTTTGAATATAACTACCTTGATCGGGCATCAATACAGAAGGGCTATAAACCGAAGGTGTAGGACTACTCTCACCGCCTTCGTAGGCTTCTACCATTACATCAGAAATGTAGAAATACCCTCCGTTTGTACAGCTATCGGCATCAATACGAACCAAGAAGCTATCGGCATCATCCGTTGGGTTAAACCTTCCAGAGACCCTTTGCCACTCATTCTCAGAAGCTGAAAGCGAGTAGCTTTTTCCTGTGTACTTCCCTGTAGAGTCCCTCATGTATAGCTGAACAGTGCCCTTAGTAACAGAGTCATACATAACCCATGCGCTTATGATAATAGAAGCACCTGCTGGACGCTTGATGTTGTAATCAGCCCATGAAGAGGTAAAGCCCAAATAACGCTCACCTCCACTAGAACCAAGCCCAAAGCGGATTGCTGTGCAAGACCGATCACCAAATGTGCCACTTACTACTTCAGGACTTCCAGTACCTCCTGAACCACCAAGTCTATAAGGGAAAGAGGAAGCCGATTTTAGGTCGCTGTAAACAATAGGGAGTAAATTAACGCCTGACCGTTTAACAATTTCGTCTGAAACATTCTCTCCCACTGAATCAGCATAACCTTTAGCGTTTGTTTCTGCTGTGGAGGCTTTGTCATCAGCATAAGTCTCGGTTGCTACTGAGACAGACAGATCGAGGACGCCTAACTTGTCCACTAGCTGAGAAAGCGGCACACTAATGTTCCAAACACCGTCACCACCTTGAACTTCTCTATATAGGTAGGAGACACGATTCCACCCTTTGCTCAAGGTATAAGAAACCTGACCTCCTACTGTATATTTACCTGAGCTGTAAACACTTTCACCGTTAACATACACTGAACAGCCATCGTCATGGGTCATTGTATAACTAACCGTTTTAACTTCAGAAACATAAACTTTTGTTTCCAAAAGACCAAGATAGTTACTACCAATGTTGTGTATTAGTGACACGCCATCATCGACGAAGTATTCATCTGTTGGAGATTCTCCTGTTAACACATCAATGGTGGGGGTCGATGAAGAGGTTAAGTCCTGAAATAGACTAAACTTCCATTTATTAAAAGCATTAACAATCTCTAAAGAGTCTTTAAGGGTGTTGGAGCTGACATCAGTATAGCTCTTAGCATTGGCTTCAGCAGCGTCAGCTTTAGCCTGAGCGTCAGCTATAGCTCTTTGCTCTTCCGCATCAACTACACCATCAGCGTAAGCTTTCGCTTGGGTTTCGGCTAACTCGGCCTGAGCCTGCGAATAAAGCTCAAGATCACCGCTTGAGGGAGACCAAGCAGTAGGCTTGTTCCCTGCTTCTAATTTAACGCCACAAACGTAAGCTTCAGACACCGAATTACTGAACTGTCTACCCACAATAAGAGCCTTAACAGTAGTCCCTTCTGAAACAGTCCAAGTTACACTGTAGCGTTTCCATTCTGTTGAGAGGTAAGTAACAGTGCTCCCATCAGCATTTGTGTTACTACTACCGCTACTTGTTTTAGCAGATAGAGTTGTACCGTCTCCAGAGTAAAAATATGATCTTAGCCATGCGCCTTCAACATCAGATCTCGCATAGAAAGACAAAGTGTAAGAAGTCTCAGCTGATAAGCTTGTAGCCCCTACATGATAGAAGTCAACATAACCGCTTTCTGGTATTGAACCCTTTGTAATTGTAAAGCCGTTATAAGTGTCTTCAGTGTTGTAATTTGCCTTTGCGTTTGCAGAGGCATCTTTTGTGCCGTCTACTACATTAAGGCCGCCTAGACTAATCGCATCTACCAGCCCTTCGGCATAGTTCGTAGCACTGAGAGCAACGTCATCAGCATAAGTCTTAGCATTTGACTCGGCAGTTAAAGCCTTACCGTCTGCGTAGGTCTTAGCATTTGATTCAGCCGTTGACGCCTTACCATCTGCGTAGGTCTTAGCGTTTGACTCGGCCGTTGACGCCTTACCGTCTGCGTAGGTCTTAGCGTTTGACTCGGCCGTTGACGCCTTACCATCTGCGTAAGTCTTAGCGTTTGACTCGGCATTCACTACCATCTGACGGTTAGCTGCCAAGGTTGGTTCACTATGGTCTATCTCAGCGACCATACGCAGGTAGGCTGTTGAACCCTCATCCAAAGCAGTAGGCTCTCCGTAGCCAGTACCTATAATTACCCAACGCTTACCCACACCTGCCTTAGTTTGAGTCCAGACAATCTCAGCGTCATATCCTGCTCCAGAGCCCTTAACTGCTTGGTTTCTGACCTCGTAAAGTGTAGGCAAGCGAGCACCTATTGAGTCAGCATAAGCAACAGCTTCAGAGTAAGTCAGTTCAGTTACACTTGAGTCCGAATAAGCTTTTAGGTTTGGAAAGTTCGCTGGATAGCTTCCTTTACCGCTCCATATTTCTTCTGCCTCATATCTGCTAGGAACAGCCGCTTCCATAGCTTCTGAAAATAGAATGGTCTCAGTGGCTTTCTCATCAGCGTAAGTCTTAGCATTAGACTCTGCACTCGAAGATACAGACTGCGCGTAGGTCTTAGCGTTTGACTCAGCTGTTGACGCCTTGCCATCAGCGTAAGTTTTAGCATTAGACTCAGCACTTGAAGATACAGACTGCGCGTAGGTCTTAGCATTTGACTCAGCCGTTGAAGCCTTACCATCAGCATAAGTCTTAGCGCTAGTTTCAGCACTTGAAGCTACTGACTCCGCGTAGGTCTTAGCGTTTGACTCGGCTGTTGAAGCCTTACCATCAGCATAAGTTTTAGCATTAGACTCAGCACTTGAAGATACAGACTCTGCGTAGGTCTTAGCATTTGACTCAGCTGTTGAAGCCTTATCATCAGCGTAAGTCTTAGCGCTAGTTTCAGCACTCGAAGATACAGACTGCGCGTAGGTCTTAGCGTTTGACTCGGCACTTGAGGCCACAGAGTCTGCGTATGTCTTGACTGTTGATTCAACCGTTGTTGTAGCAGAGTTAATACGTGAATCTACTTCATTATAATCCACGACCCCATCTTGACCTGACATAGCTATAGGGAAAGACCAAAACGTTAGAGGCTCATCTATACTTGTTGCTAACTTCTGACTCATCCAATGAGCATCCTCGGCACTTTCAGACCAACCTTCAGACTCCCAATTGTCCGTAGGTGTGGATGGTCTATTAGCTGTACCTACAGGGTTAGTGTGGTAAAGCACAAACAACCTTTCACCATCTGCCCCATCTAAACCGTCAACACCTGAGATCCTGTGGACAGTCCCACCATCATTGGGGACGCCATTAACGACTAGTCTTGTTTGACGGTAAATATCAGTTGAGCGCATGTCTGCTCCCCACTGAGTCCAAGAAGCATCTGGAGCTATGACTTGACCATAGCGATACTGTTCGTAAATTGTATTACCATCAGTACCATCTTTACCATCAACCCCATCTTTACCATCAACTCCATTTATACCGTCTTTACCGTCAAGACCGTCTTGTACCGAATAAACTGTTACTTTATCTGTGACACCGTCACAGGTCACGGTTACTGTAACTTGTTTAGCTGCTCCCATTGAGGAGTAACTAATCGAGTATTCGTTACTTTCATTACCGCTGTTTAAAGGTACATTAGGTTCTGTTGACCATGAAACTTCACCCTCCGTATTCTGAGTCGAAACAGACAAGTTGATTGTTGAAGGTGAAGTATTACCGTTTTTATCTGTTACGAAAACTTGAGAGTCAGCTATGAGCCTGACTAATTTTGCTCCCTCAATACCGTTGTATGATAGCTTTATTTCATCGCTAAAGTTCAAAGAGCTTTGGCCAAAAGAATCAAAATGAGCCAAGACCATGTAACAGTCGTCTCTACTCTCCTCAAAGTCATACACATAGAAAGACTCTTTCCCCAACACAGTGTGGAGGTTAGATTCATTTGGGACGAAACCACTAGTATTAGATACATAAACTAACGTCCCCTCAAAGTCTGACTCAGAACGAGGCTGCCATTCTACCTTTGAACTTCCGTTGGTATTTGTGACTTTGACATCGCTAGGAGCACTAATTTGAGCATTAGTAGCTTGAAGACTTACTAAACTTGATGAAACACCGTATATGTCCTGAACTGAAACAGTTATCAAGACACTTCTAGTTGGACTACCATCAAAGAGAGCCTTATTATCTTCAAGGTACAAAACATACTGATTCGAAGTTACCGTATCACTTTTTACAACTTGGTTATCAACAGAAATCAGGACTTTATAGCACTTAAAAATATCAGATAGCGTACCTGTAGAACCTGCACTAGAGGGAGATGAAGCTGAAGGTGAG
The DNA here is from genome assembly GCF_040957575.1 of Vibrio sp. HB236076. Taxonomy (NCBI): domain Bacteria; kingdom Pseudomonadati; phylum Pseudomonadota; class Gammaproteobacteria; order Vibrionales; family Vibrionaceae; genus Vibrio; species Vibrio sp. HB236076. The sequence continues at coordinate 1,563,537 of NZ_CP162601.1, read as the reverse complement.
TTATCCAGTTCGTAACCTTCCATATCATCCCACGTGAAGCGAAAATCATTACCTGTTGTGTCACATTTAAGGCCAGTAACAGAAGGTAATGTATATGTTGGCGCAACTTCTACATTAACTAACTCTACCCATGTTGATGTACCTAAGACTATATCGTGTGTACGCACCCTGAAGTCATAAGCACTTTTCTTTAAATTGTATAGAGTAAGTGAACTATCCCTATACGAAGAAACATAACGATCCCATTCGCTTTCTGAACTTAATTTGTACTCAATGTCGTAAGCAACGCTTGCGTTATACCAATTAGGTTTCCACGTTAAAGTACCAGTACCGCCTGTAGAAAAAGAAAGAACGGAGAAGCTCAGATCCGAAGGAGGAAGAATTTCCTCATAACTCTTTGTAATTGGTTTGGATGTAAGGCTGCCGTCTTGCTGTTCATAGACGGAGTCATCGTATTCAATCGCTGTTACTGTTGCTATATTGAAACTATCAGCGTTGGCCGAAATACCAAGAGAAACTACTCTGAATTTCTTTTTTTCAAAGCCATAAATGTCATTGGTAATTGAGATAACGCTAAGGGGTTCTATTAGAGGGTAATCATGCAGGTCAACATCAAAAGTGACACTCGTTTGGAACAGTGATTTGTTGTACACAAGGTTAGTAATGTACTTTACACACCTAGTTGCTCCATTTTCATCGTAAGCGTCCCTTGCATAAGGCATATCAATATCTTTTGTTATGACCTCTCCATCTTGTAAAATCCTAGCATCCGAAGTTACGTCAGCAGGGATGATGTAATCGTCTTCATTATCACTATTAATGACAGATTTAAACGTGGTACTAACTGCATTGTAGTAATCTGAAGAAGAAGATGGACTCACTTTTAAGCTATCTTTGATTATGGTTGAATCATCAAAATCATAGACAGCTGTTAACTCCTTTTCTTCTACCGCAAACTTGATCTTACCGTTGACTACTGTTAGTGAGCCGCCACAACACACAAGCATGTTTTGAAGGACTTCAGCAAACGAGTCATCTGCATTAATAGCTGAGTTAATTTCCAACCCGTTTGTCTCACAGAATGTTGCGGCATAACCGAAAGAATCAACATCAATATAGTCTAAGCTAATACCTAACCCATAGTATGTTGAGGTGAGGTAATCTAAGACTGCCAAAGCAACATTGGAACTAGACCCGCTCCAAGTTTCAGCGTCTTCAAATATGTTGGTTTCCAAGCGCGGATCGAAGACTTCACTCCCTGAGACTAGAGCTTTAATTGTGTAGCGATCACTGAAAAATACGTAATCCTGATTTAAAGAGTAATCAGCCATGATCACAATATGAGGAACTAGAGCTCCTTTATGCTCTGTAGTCCATTCACCATCGCCATAATCAATTGCCAATTGAGCAGCAACTTGATCTTCGTGACCTGAGCGAAACTGCATCTTAAATTCTGAAGATTTTTGGTAACGACTCTTCATTTCACTAGAATCGAAAATCCTATCGGCTGCAACATAGGGATTTGACACATACGTGATGTTATCTTCAAACATCTTAACGTCTTCAATCCATACATTGTGAAGTGTTAGCGTACCCACTCCACCAACAGCAAAAACATCCAATCGGTATGAAGAATTCTTATCGTAAACATTTGAATAAACCGATGAACAGCCAACAATTGCTGTCCCATAAACTCGGTTTCTGGAAGCTTGAGTACCCGTTTTAGTGATACTAGTACCAGCACTTGATGATGTTGACGCTTCTGGCATGTTCATCATCATGTACGCGGTAGCCCCTACAGAGACAGCTGCCGTGATTAGCGCAATAGTTGAAACTTCTAATCCCACTAATTTAACTCCTTTCTATAAACTACATAGTCCTCCTTTTTATAATTTGAAGGAGAAACAAAACTGAAAATGTCATCTTCGCCAACACCGAACCAATACTTTCCTAAGCACACATAAACGTTATGAGTATCCTTAAAAGCAATAACGTCAAACGGTCTTTGAAAACCTTTAGGTACTTCTCTAAAGTCTTCATTTTTCTGTAAATACTCATAGATAGAAGACACCCCATAGACCTTTCTAGAGACCCTTACACCTCCCCGAATAGTGGTATATCTTCCGAACATTTTTTCGTGGTTATCCAAGTCAAAGAGCTTCAAGACCAGTAAATTACAGTCCACTTTACCCCTAACGTGCTTTTGGCCTTTATATGCTTCGATTGTTTCTCGAAAGTAATCAAACATTTAGTCCCTCCAGTTTTCATCCCCAAACGAGGTATCTGCTGTATATTGGAAGAACATATCATTGGGATGGAGTGCTTGGTGGTGAGCTAATGACGTAGTCATTAATTGGCTTTTTCTGTCTAAGTCTCGAAAAGCCGATTGTGTCTCAAATAAGATGGTGATAGACCCTGTCGTCTCATCAAACTCTGTAACTGGCGTCAGAGCAAAACCTCGGTGATAATACTTTGCGGAGCTCACTTCATTAGAGCCTTGAGGAAGTGTTGCTAAGAGAACATCAACAGGAGCATAACGGAAACCTTGCCGATCAATGATGGCTTGGTAAGCCCTATTGATACCAGATAACTTTATTTCGAGACCGTCTGTTATCAGCTCATAAGTGCTTTCTGTCTCTCCTACTTCAAGAAGATCACCCGCAGCAGTCCATGTAACACCTGCATGTATTACGTTATGGGGAGCGCTTGTGAGACGTATCGGCGTGACTTCTCCCGTACTGTGATCTTTGTAGCGAAGTTCTAAAAGTAATATTTGCTGCTGTGACATTCATACTCCTTCTATAGAGCCTCTGTCCACGAGAGCGAAGCAGAGGCAAGTTTACCGTTACCTTCATGCGTTATTGTTGTTTCATTTTCATCAAGCAGGGCTGTAATAACTGGACTAATGAAATTAATCTCTTCTAAATTCACATGCTCGATCCGTAATGAAGGTGTTATTGAATAGACTCCATCCCCTACAATATCTTCTAGGACGGTATAGAGCTTTGTCTCATTGGGTACAGTGAATACAGATCCTTGAGGGATAGTTACCCCTGAGTAATAAACACTAATAGTATTGCTTCCAACACCATGTGTGCCTTGAAGATAGGGATTCTGGGGAAGGTCTGGATTTGAATAAGCTCCCCCTAAAGGGAGCTCAAAAGAGTTTAATTTACCTTTTAAACCAGCTAGAAAACCGTTCAGACGCTTTACATTCTCATAGCCATAAGCGTTTAGTGTGATCTCTCCTTTGTACCATTGAATGCCTGAATCCCTTCGGTACTGAATACCTGAAATTGATTCAGTAGAGTAAACACGGTGGTAATTGGTAATAGAGACATCAGAAATAAATAATTGAGAAGGGAATTTATTCCCCATTTAGAACCTCCCTATGATGATCTTAAAGGACGCTTTTTCTGCTCCTTACGAACTAAAGCGGCAATTGTAGATTGCTGTTTTGAAAGTGCTTGAGCCATAACTGACTCATCAACCAAGTTCGCTCCCATATTAATAGTTGAGTTGATAACTGTTCCGCCTCCTCCTGTGGATTCGTTCTGATTTTTCACAGCTTCTATGTACTCCCCAACTTTATCTTTAGGGATAACGACCTCACCACCTTCCATGTAGTAAGTACCGTCTCTTGGGATTTGACCTCCATTGTGGAACTGGCCTTGTACGCTCTGAATCCCCGATAAAGCAGAACCTACAGCAGCAGCAGCTTGAACTGACCGTGCAACTTTTTCATACCAAGTGCCATCGCCAGCCCATACTTTAGCTACCGCTTGGTACTGAGATATTAAAGTTTCGCTTAAAGCAACACCTTTAGTTAGCGCGAAAGCTGCTACAGCCATGCTCTTACTCTGATTAAAGAAAAAGCTCATCCCACTAAGCACTTCAGAATACTTCTGAGCTTCTAGAGAGATCTCTTCAAACACTCTCTGCCTTGTTAAGTCCTCCATGAGAGCACTGTGCTCTTCACTCGTAATGTAGTTTTGCTTTAGCATCTCATCATACTCAGCCTTTTGGGTCTGGAAGCTGTACTTGGCTATTTGAGAAGAATCCTTGTAAAAATCACTGGCGATTTGAAGACGTGCGTTATAATACTCACGCTCTCTTTTAAGACGCTCTTCTGCTTCAGCGTCCTCTTCTTCCTTTCGTTTCTGAGCGATTTTATCCCGCAATTCCTGTTCTGACTTAGCAAGGTAAGTTAATGCCTTTTCAGCATCAGATAGTCGTTGGGTTATTTGTTGGCGATTCTTATCGGTGAGTTTTAATGATTCGTAATATTCTTTCGCTGCTTTGATTTTCTGCTTCTGAACAGCAAGCTCTCGTAAAGCAACGGAGGTGTTTTCTTTGTTTGCTAAGAGGATTTCATCAATGTAATCCAAGCCCTCTTTGATCGCATCATTAAGGACAACTCTAGCTTTCGTCTCTTGATTTGTGGAGGTGATTGAGCCCTGGTTTGCTTTAGAAGGAGTGTATTCAACTTTAGAAATCTCATCGACTAGGTTAGATATAAAACCTGTCGATGTTTCAGCTTTTAAAGCTTCTTGTTTCTTTTCTAACTCCTCTAGTTTTAACTTTAACTCATCTAGATCAACGCCCATGAAAAACTTAGCAGCGCCCTTAGATACCTTTTCACCCTCTTGAATCTTCTTTTGGATTTTTGTGATTTGTCCCTCGACCTCAATGAGCTGAAGCACTGTGTTATCCGTGAGGCCATCAAGGAATGAACTATTAAACTTACCTAAGAGAGTCAGAACTTTGTAAATAAACTTCTCGATTCTAATTGCAGTATCTTGGATTATCTTTAGGACGTTAACCGCAATAGTTTTACTAATCTCAAAGATGGCACTACCTGTTGATTCTCCTTCTTTGACAATGCCTTTAAACCTCTCAACTAGAGAATCAAATGTATTTTTAAAGGATGTACTGAACAAGGCTAATGTTGTGTAAGTCACCTCCTCTACAATGATTTTCAATTGATGAAAGGAAGTGTACATATCATTAATTCTATTTATTAAAGTGCCGCTAGTACCTGCGCCCAGACTCTCAGCTGTGCTGTAGTATTCCTGTAAGGTCTTACCGCTTCTATCCATTGTTGTGTATAGGCGATACATACTATCGTTCACTTCGTCAGCCCAGAATCGAGCAGAACTAGGATCAAGACCTGAGAGGACTTGTTGAAACCTTGAAAACTTCTCAACAGGATCTAGCTCTAACCAATCTTCTGCGCTTTCTCCGATTGCAGTAAAGAAGTCCACCAACGAACCTCCTCCTGAAGCAGCGTCTACGACCCTAACATTTAAATCTTTCAAAGCATCAGCCAAGTATTCACTTTCAAGACCCAAGCTGCCCGTTGCATATTTGAGTTTCGAGTATTCTGAAACACTCAAACCTGCTGTGGTTGCCATACGCTGAAGATCGCGTTGGTTTTCATATAGTTTATAACCAAGAGTGCCTAAAGCAGCTGCCGTACCTCCACCTACAACAGAAAGTTTTGAAACAGAACTAACCAGACTACTAACCGAACTACCTGCTGATTCAATCTTTTTATTGAAAGAAGCAATGTAGCTCTTCATATTTTTGAGGGATGTTTTGAAGTTTTTTTCTGCTTGTTGTGTTTGCTGGATTAGCTTTGCTGCATTGGCACTCATGGCTATATTAACGTTACCGATAGTAACGTTCCTTCCTGCCATAGCACCTCCTGAAAATTAGCCAAACATTGCGTTTAGCTGTTTATGTAAACGTTTCTGAGACTCCTCGTCGTATCCATTGGGGTTAATGGAGTCCTCTTTCATAAATGGGTAAATATCATCGTACCCTAATGTCTTGCCCTTCCTTCCCATAGAAGCATTGTATGAGGCTGCTGCAATAGTCCCAGACTGAACCCATGAATTACTCGGAAGAAAAGGCTTTATTTGGTTTAGGAGAAACAACCTATAAATCAAAGCGAAGGGTTGGGCGTGAAACTGCTCATAGGTCAGTCCCCAGAAAACCATTAACTCTAAACAGAAAACCTCAAAGGTATCTCTCTTTAGATCGTTTATTTCTTTTTTACATCCACCTCTTTTCCAAGGTTGGAGAGCTCTTGAACTTTGAGAGCTAACGGGAGAACAAACGCAATATCAGCCTCTTTTAGCGTTTCTAGGTCTTCATCCTTGAATAAACGCTGTTTGTTCTCATCTAACACGCACCGAACAACTAACGCAGCAAAATAGCCTTCTTGGTTTACCTCGCCGTCATCACTTAATTCACTCTGTGAAGCAGAGAATAAATAGTCCATAGTATTCATACCCTTCACAAAGTAACGGCCATAGCCTTCAACTTCGAACTCAACAGGCTTATTAGTTAGTTTTTTCAGCAGTGCTTTTCTATCCATAAAAACTCCTTAAATTCATATAAAAAAGGACTACATTAAGTAGCCCTTATTGTTCAAAAATAGTTGTAAAGTTAAGCTTCTGATTTGTTTTCTTTAGTAACTTTACCGTGTACAACTAAAGACACTGAATAACGAACAATATCGTCAGCTGAAGGGTTAACACTAAACTTACTTACCTGACCATCGAACATATAATCTGTTTGACGATCACCTTGAATAAGACGGATGTCGAAAGATGCAGTATCTTGACTCTCATAAAGTGACTCTAATGCAACCTGACCAGAATCATCAGAGTTAGCCAAAAACTCCAACTCAAGCTGACCTACATTTTTCACAGTGGTAAATGTGTTTGTATAGCCTTGACCATAAACAGAAACTTCTGAGGTACTCGCTGAATCACTCAGCTCACCAATACTTGTAATGTCACCGACCTCTAGAGTAAAACTAGAAGCAGTTTTCTGTCCCGAATCAAGGCTATAAAGAAGTTTAGTATCAATACCGCGAGTACCACGACCAATGCCTGACATGCGTTTCTCCTTATTTTGTTTTTATTGTGAAGAACAGGACGCACTCATAGCTTTTATCTAAATTCATACCTAAAGTAGTGTCTGACAGGCGGCAATCAATAACATCTAAATCGCCAATTAAACCTGTAAAACCATCAAGCAACTCGATAACTAACTCACGTTTATTTCTTATAGCTACATACCTTGAATCCAAAATGTTTACTTGTAATTCATAGTCATAACCTAGTGGTTTACCTTGGTTTCCATAAAGAGATTCTCCGCGCCCTTGACGGCACTCAACCACAAAAGCAGGTAGAGAAATGCCTTCAGGTTTCTGCGAAATAAAACCATCAATCCCACCAAGCTCAGAACTTAATAAAGTGATAATCTCTAATTCCAATGAGACCCCCTAAATTTTTCCTTTTCGCTCAAGCTTCTTGAGAACCTTTAGCCAGCGAGAACTTAGAGAGGAAGCAAACACAACCATAGCCTTGTCAGCTTTGTTGCGTTGAGAAGGTAATAAGAAAGGCTGAGCTTCCATTGCTCCTACCTTCCTTAACCAAAAGTCAGTTTCTCCTTTTGTGATTCCATAAGGAGCTTTTCGAACGACTTGTAGGAACTCCCCTCGACCATACTCTAGGGCAGCTGCGTAAGATGAAACTGGGGATTTGAAGGTAACGATCCGTCTGGCAACGATACCGTCCTTCAACCATTTTTTACCATGAGAAGAACGTTCAACCATGTACCGAGGATCACCTATGTGGATGTCTCTAGTTGCTTTAGATTCTCTAGCTAAAATTGCTGGCCTAATAACAGGAGCTTTAACTAGGCACTCCTTGTAGATAACTTGATTAGCTTCTTTGAGAGCGTCTTTAATAACTTTAATTGAATGGTTGGTTTTCTTTTTATAAGCGGCTCCAACCTCACCAAAAAGACTAACCATTTCAGACTCAATTGCAGAAAGGCTGTCTTGACCATTGAACGAGAGTGATACAGCTAAAAGACCTTTAGACATCAAGGACTCTCTTAGAGCCTTCATATCGTTTAGCTTGTATTTTTAGCTCCTTGTTTCTGTAATCAATGTTACGGATACCAAGCACTTCATACTCAACGTCTCTATAAACAATGACAATATCTGTAGGGTTTTCGGATAGAGTTCGAGAATAAGGAATCGTAAACTCCAGCAACTCAACAGCTTGTCTACGTACACCGCTTTCTCCTTCAGTTGCCTCCAAGACACTGATTGAGGCAAAGGCTTTACCAATGAGAGTCCAACTCTCAACCTCACTTCCAAAAATATAGGAGGCTGGCGCATAGAGACTTAAACGATGCTTAAAAGCTCCTCTTCGCATAAACACCTCGCTTTATATCGAATAGAAACGATAAGGGTTTAGAAGGTACTTATGAGTGATTGGTACTTTAGTCACAGTGACACCCTGACCCACTGTTGCGTCTTCTCGCATCTCATAAAGAGTTGCTACTAACATTAAAACTGCATGTTTTACATTGGGAGGAACATTTGCCCCTCCCCATCCAAAAGAAGCATTTACATCCAAACGCTGAACACGCGAAGGAATCACACCTTGAGTGAACGTTACCTTTTTCTTGTAGCGATCAAGCTTATAATCTGTAGAGCCATCAAGAGTGATTTCAGCACCCGTGTCTGGATCTACATACATAATATTATTTAGCGAGAGTAAATCAGGGAAAGGTAAAACTGCGTTAAAGACTGGAATGCTGAAAGCTACTTCCGTAACTCCAATAAAGCGCTTCATGTAAGCCTCAGCAGAACCAATTGCAGCTGCAATAAGGGACTCAACATATGCTTTTTCTTCTTCGTCCCAAATGCGTAAATGAGCCGCTGCTTCTTCATAAGTAACAACATCCTCATAAGAGCGGTTAAGAACTATGTAATCCATAACCGCCTCCTTTTAATTAAACAGCTTGTAGCGCAATACGAATAGCGTCTGAGTTACCTACAATCTCACCAAAGCGCTGATCTAGGTAAATTGTACGAGCACCTTTAGTAGTGATGTCGTCAATCAGGAAGTGCTCAGAACCAGCCAGAGGAACTAGCTTGAATGCGGCCTTCAGATCACCATAAATTACTGGCGTAGCATTAGCGCCAGACACAGGTAACTGATCAACGATCACAATAGGACGACCTAGAAGAATGTACCCTTCGCCCCAAGCTGCACCTGATACAGAGAACTTACCGAACTCGATAATCGGGAAGCCTTGCTCAGTACGGAGCTTCTTCAACTCACTAAAAGTCTTCAAGCTCATGTACCATTTAGCAGCTGATTGATACTTCTGAGGTAAGGACGCTTGTAGGTCAATGAAGTAGTCCTCGATTGCTTCAGTTGTTGCACCGAAACCACCCTCAACACCTGTCTTAATTACTTGATAGTAATCAGGACTACGATCACCGTCTGCTTTTAGAGACTCAGCGAAGGAGTTTGCACGGTCTACACGGAAGTTCAGGAGGCCGCGAAGATTCTGAATGCCGTTAGCCTTCTGACCGTCACCATTCAAGAGCATGTCAATTAACTTGAAAGTCCACTCTTCAGCAATCAAGCTCATCAACTCACCTTCTACGTCAATGTGAGAATCTCGTAGGATCTCGTGAGTCATTACTGGCATTGCGTAGATCTTAGCGAACAACGCAGACACCTCTACATAGGTTTGGGTGTTAGTTACTGAGACTGGAGTTGTAACACCATCTTGCTCACCTGTTTGTTGAACATCAGGACGGCTATTCAATACAAGCTGACGGAAGTCTGTGCTTGATACAGTTTGAGAACCAATTTCAGATAGGAAAACATCATTTTCAACTGCGAGCTTGATGATCTCTTTAGACATTTCCTCTTCAATGGTGTTTGCCGCAGAGGTCAGATCAAGCTGCTTAACGTAAGTATCTAGGCTTGCTTTCGCAGGAGCAGAGTTTAAGAATTTACGGACGGCCTCACGTCGTTCTGCCTTCTTCTCAGCTTCTAATTGCTCAGTAGGTTTAGCAGCACGAGCTTTCGTTTCAACGTCCGCCAAAGCATGAGCAAGCTCAGTCATTACCTGCTTCATTTCAGCTGTGTTGGTGATTTCCTCGATAGATTTAATATCAAATTTCATATAAATTCTGTCCTCTTGTTATAGTTATAAGAATCCCTTAGCGCTCTCCTGAAAGAGCACCAAGTGAGGATTTCCTTCCTATGGGAAGGGAGGTTTATTTAGTAAAGAAATCTTCTAGTGAATCGCTCTTTTGTTCAGTATCTTCTTCTGGTTCGCCTTCTTTCTGTTCTTGCTCTTCTTCTTGTTCTTCTTTAGCAATAACGTCTGAGTCACGAACCTCATCAACACCTTCAATCGCGTCTAGAGCTTCTTTAAGGGACAAGCCGTGTTTTTCACACAAGCTTTCTAGAGTAGTTTTTACTTCTTCTTTAGCCGCAGCTTTACGCTGGGCTTCTTCTTCAGGAGAGACATAATCAGGCATGTACTTAGCTACGATTGCCATAGCTAATTCTTCACTTGTACCGCAGCTAACTAGGAACGACTTTAGTTCTTCGTCACTAGGTAAACCCTTCTCGTCTAATTTCATCTTCTTCACCTCTTCAATTCGTGCTAATTCATTACAAGGGAAGGTAACTAGAGAAGTTTCACGAAGTTCTAGTTCTTTTAGATAGTTTGTTTTTGTCTTCGAGTCGTATTCTTCATCAATTACCCAATATCCGATGCTAATACCCGAAAGTGCGCCCTGCTTGGCTAAAGCATAAGCTTCACGACCTAGTTCAGTCTCAAGGTTGATATGACCTTCGCCCTCAAGGCCTCGTGAGGTTTCACGAAGATTTTTCCAAATGCCAATAGGTTTTTCTGGATCATGTTGCCATAGCATTACAAGGCTACGACCACTCTCTTCAATCGTCTTGATACTGTGCTTAAACGCACCTTTGAGAGTAATGTCACCTGCATGGTCTTTATTACCGAAGTAATTCAAAACACCAGAAATAACACCTTCGTTACTTAATTCATCAACATCAAACTGAAGAGTCTTTACCTTGCTCTTCTTCAGCACTGGTATTAACTCCTTCTGTTTCTTCTTGTTGTTTTGGTTGTTCTTTAGGAGGGTTCATTAACCTTTCGGTTAACTGCTGTGAGTCTTCTCTAGTGCCCCACACGTAGTTGTTCGACTGGATAACGAACAGTTCCTTCTCATTTGCAGGAGCTAAGTCAAACATTTCACGAGACTCTTCATGACTAATGATGCGGTTCTTGATTAAGATCTCCGCTACTTCAGCTTGAGTCCGAATATCACCCCTTACGAACTGCCGAGTGTCGAAACGAACGACCGTGTTCGAAGGTAAGATCTTGTTATAAGCATTTTCTAGCTTGGTGATGATCGGCACTAAGGTGTTCTTCAAGAACTGAAGGTTATTCTGCTCAACGTTATTCATAGTCTGTGCTGAAGTGTCATTGAGCATATGGACAGGAACACGGAACGCAGCAGCAATCTGTTCACGACTGAATTCAAGCATTTCTAAAAGCTGAGCATCTTGGTTAGTCATGGTGATGTTTGTATAAGTCAGACCATGTTCTAACACGGCCACCTTACCTGCGTTGTCCGTACCACCATAAGCACCGTTCCAACTCGCTTGAAGACGCTCAATAGCCTCATCATCTAAAGAGTCTTCAGTAGAAAGAACACCGCTTAGGCGCGTACCATTCTCAAAGATTTTCGCCTCGTGGCGTTGTGCTGCTATAGCCGTACCGATTTGTTCAGCCATAAGAGAAATTGGAGAGATACCTTGGAAGCCATTTAAAGACTGAAGCTTAACGTCTAGCAACCCTCCTTCATTAAACGGAGCGTTTGAGACCTTTCCGTTACCTTTATGATCAACCCACCTAGCAACAGGAATACCCTCATTAGTCATACTGAGGTTAACTTGATCGAGATAACGCATCGGTAAAAGCTCACTAACGCCATTCAGAGAGTTACGAACGACCTCCAGAAAAGCATGGCCTCTAAGCATCAAAGCAGTAACTAAATGCTCGTTTAGCTCCTGAGAAGTCATATACCCATTAGGGTTTTGACAAAATATTCTGTAATCACGAGTGTTATGTGAAATTTCTTCAAACACTCCATTTTTTTGCTTGTAAAGCTTCATTGGGATCATGCCAATTGATTCACTGAGAATACGGACACACGTATAAACATCAGCTTGTCTCATGGCACTTGTATAAGTAACGTTAACTCCTGCATGACGCGAACCATCAGTTCTTAACTGCGCATCAATATAGGGATTAACGGACTTACTTTCTGGTTTAGGCGAACCCTTAAAGAGCTTGCTGAATAAACCCATTAAACCTCCTTAGCCAAGTACAATTAGACCTCTTCCGCTTCTACCTGAGTACGGAGACTTCTTAGGTTTCTCTTGAATCTCAGCCATTGAGAGAGCAATGATCGTAGCAATCACAGGGTCTATCTTTTGTGTGTTGTGATTTTCACGGAACACCTGAATATTCGAACGGTCATCTGTTTTAACCACCGCACAAGACGCAGCCCATTCAAAGGTTTTATCACCGTTATAAATGAAAGAACCGTCATAGATATAACGCTCTAGGAGCTTGGATGCTTCCGAGAGGTTGGCTTTAGATTGAGTGATAGAAACCATAGGAAGACGCTGCTTTTCTAACTGAGTAGCAATAGCGGTCATATGGTAAGGGTCATAGGCGATTGTCTGGACGTTGAACCTTTTGGACGCTTCAGTTAGAACACTTGCAAGCGTTGTATAGTCCATTGATTCAACGTTGAGGATATTCAGATAACCTTCATCATCGAGACGTAAGTAACGCTGTCTCATTTGCTCAGATACCTTATCCATTGCGGAATGAGGTAAGAAATTCTCATAGAAGACGTTAAACGTACCGTCATTGTTGACGAATAGATAACAAACGGAGGTCAAGTCAAGGTAATCAGCAAAGTCCACACCGATAATGCAATCACGACCTTCAAAGTCCTCTAAACGTGCGCTCTCATCTGCACATTGGTAGAGCTTATCGAGGTTTAGCCATGCTTCAGCGTTGTTTACCCATACGTTCAAACGCTTGGTTAGGAAGTTTGCTCGTTCGGAAGACATGCGTTCAGCCTTACGACATAGACGCTCAATATCTTCTTCCTTAACGGAAACACCAAGACAAGGGTTTGCTTTTATCCAGCAATTACGATCATTGAACTTATCACCGTCATCTAACGTGTAGTTCATGCTGAAGACGTTCTCTTCTAGACCGTAGTTCTCAAGGATGGTTACACCATCATCAAACAGTTCCTTACCGATGCCGTCTAAGATCCAGCCTGCCGTACTAATAGAGAACGCCATAGGCTGCTCACGAGCACCCGTTGAGGTCTCCATTACGCCCCAAAGGTTACGGTCTTTCCATGAATGAAGTTCGTCTGCAATGAAGCAATGCGTGTTAAGGCCATCAAGCGAGTTAGAGTCAGAAGCTAGAGGTACGAACTTCGCAAACTCAGCCTCGAACGCGATAGAATCACGCTTTACTGTAAGGACTTCCTTCAGTTCAGACATTGAGAGCATCCTGACAGCATCATCAAAGACGATCTTAGCCTGGTCTTTCTTAACAGCGATTGAGTAGATTTCCGCACCTGTCTCACCGTCACCAATGAGGAAATACAATGCGAGTCCTGAAGCGAGAGTTGACTTACCATTCTTACGGGCTACCCAAATGTTAGCCTGTTTGAAACGTCTAAAGCCTGTATCTTTGTAAACCCACCCAATGATCGAACCTACACAAAATTGCTGCCAAGGCATGAGCTTCATGACAGTACGTGCAAGTTTACCTTTCGTGTGTTTAATGAACTTGTAGAAGTCAATGACTCGTTGAGCCTTTAAGGGGTCAAAACGATATGGATAGGAAGGGTCATAGAGTGACCGATACATATCTTTGAAATGACGTTCAGCGGCTTTTTTCACCTGCTTACATGCTTTGATTTTTCCCGAAAGAATATCATCAGCATATTTGTGGACTTGTTCGTAGGTTTGATCATTATCAGTGAGGTTATGGTTTACCAACTCTTTACGGACACGCTCAATTTGAGCTTTAGTTGGATTCATAGACCTCCTTATTCTTCTAAATCATCACTCTCATCCGCATAGAGGTCTTCAAAATCCCAACAAGAACATGGTACGTCATCCCAAGCACCGCACAGGCACTCACAAGAACAAAGAGCAGAGCATTTACACACTGTTGTTACCTCCTGTTAGCTTGTTGATTTCATTGCGGTCTAGGCGTAATTCGTTGTGCCTTGGATTGAAGTAACCTACCAAATGCCCCTTGTAAGTGATCGTGAAAATGTCACATAGAGGCAAATGACGGATACCGTCCATTTCTAGTGAAGGGAATTGTTCTAGTACCAGTTCTTGAAGAGTCATAACGAGCCTTTATTGTTTACGTTTAAATTTGTTAAGTGTTGACGCAATCACAAGGCTTGAAGCCCAAATGAATGTCGATTGAGTTAACCACCCAGTGACAGCGTGTAGATAGGGTTTAGCTAGTTCGTTGTTTGGGAAGACTAGGTCTGTGAAAGCCACTAAGAACACAATCCCCGAACCTAGCAAAGTAGCAGCAGCGTTACTCACTGCCATACGCTTAACGGGAGACGTAAAGAACTCACCCATGCGTTTAAACACGAGTACATCAGCAAGGCCACCAAGTGTTACTGCTAACAGAACACCCACGAAGATAGGTAAAGGCAGACCTAAGAAGGCCACACAAAGACCAGCTACCAGAAAAGAGCCACCTAACATTTGAAAGCTAACTTTCCTGAATGAACGTTTCTCTACCTCCGATTGAGCCTGAGTAAACGAGCGCAGCACATCCACTAATGGTACAAGTGTCAAAGCAGATAAAGGCATCCAAATAGGTACACTTGCAATATTAAACAAGTGGATAGGCTGTGATGTTAAAGCTTGAGATAGCACCGAAGCTGCAATGTACAGCACTAATAATGTGTAGTAATTAATGGGACTGCCCTCCTTTATTGTTGTTTACTGCCGCTAGGAACTCACCTAGAGCCGTTTTCTCTTGTTTGTTCTTTTCGTTTACTTGCACTTTTGAACGTGCAGCAGGACTCATACCCAACTCACCAAGCATCTTTAAGATAACCTTGGTTTTGTCATCTCGAATCTTGAGTTTTGGGTTCACTACGTCCTGCATGAATCCTGTAGCGGTTGGGAGCTTAACCATCACGCCCTCTTCGCGTACCGCTTGGTTCAGTTCAGCCCACTCTCCTAGTTCGTTCGAGAGAAGACCAACAATGACAGCATCAGCTTTAGTGATAATGTCCATATCAATTCCATAACCAACGATCTCTTGGAAGTAGACCAAAGCTTCTTCATTTAGAAATCGTGGGGTTTCTGGAGCTTCAATAGGTAGTTGTGGACGGTCTTCTTCACTTCCATGTACGGAAGGTCTATACGTCCCGTTAGCTTTCAATTCATGTATAGGTTTTGAGGGTCTACCCATTTATTACCTCCTTTTTTTGCTTAGAGAGTCTTTGACGGGCATCGGTAAGTTTCTGCAAACACTTCATGCTTAGTCCTTGAAGTCGTGCTTCTGCTTCATCAGAAATCATCATTAGCTTTCTATCTAGGTCTCCCTCAATATCCTTTACGGTACGTTGACGGTAAAAGCCTGACTGCACCTTGTGGTATATATCCTCAATGACTTCCCCTTCTAAAACAGCCTCAATACACCCAAACACAAACTCTTCAATCAAGACATCACGAGCACTTTTAGGTGGAGTAGATCCCCAATAATGCTCAACGAAACTACGCTGTAGTCTGAAAACACTTGCTGTCTGTAGCTTGGTCAACCCAATACGGCGACCTAACCAAACGTAGTAAGGTTTTCGATGTAATAAAAACATTAGCTATCTCCTAAATGCTTGATTTGGTTGATTGAAAATTTGACGAAAAGTAAACGACGTTTTGTGTAAAAATCACTCCGAGCCGCAATCGTGGAGAGCACAAAGGAGCTCCCACCCTCCCCCCTTGGTCTAAGTGGTTGATTAAAAAGGCTTTTGATTGATTTTCAGTTGAGGGAGCACCCACCCAGCGGGCTCGGTGCGTGTATCTGTGTGATTTTTAATAGAAATCTCTAAGGGATGCAGAGAGGTAGCGCTGTTTGCCCTCTCTATTGGTAAGGGAGGTTAATCATTAACCGTCTTACTGACTTGAGAAACGATTGTTCTCATCACTTCCTTCTCTATCTCGCTATTAGCACAGCGCAGCCCAGTGAAAAGTTCTGTAATAGTGACGCGCCCATCTTCGTAGCGTAACAGGTAGAAAACACCGTCATGCTCTACTGTTGCACCGTCTAAAAGTTCGACATTCAGCACCATAAAAACGCCCTCCAAAAAATAATTTCAAAAAAAATGAGAAAAAATCGTCTCATACCTGTTGACAGGATCATTGAGACAAATTAATCTCATGCCCATCAAAACGAACGAGCTTCTGAGGCCATCAACCTCATGAGCTTTTTGATAAAACACACACACAAAAAGGAAACAACAAATGAACACTAACCAAATCATCAAAGCACTAGAGACAGCATCTGAAGCAATGAACGAGAAGACAATCTGCATTCGTTTCTATGGTGTTGCTGAGGGTTGGGATTTTTGGCTAGACGCTCAAGAAATCGTTGAGGACTACGACAACAGCCTTGAAAAGTGGATCTCTGAGGCGCTTCAAACCGCAGGCTTCTCAGAAGAAGAAGCAGAGAAAGAAGCTGACATCATTCTAGGCCGTGATACCTGTGTGGTTGACGATGAAGGCGGCCTTGTGGGTTGCTTTACATCATACGCACACGGCTGGGGATACATGAACTGGGACGGCCTCAAAGAAGCGCTAGAAGCTGATCTAAACAAAGAGCTTGCCGTTGCTGCTCTTGAGAACGGGATTGAGCTATCAGAGCTTGAGGATCGCTATTTTGGTGAGTTCGGAGTCTCTTTAAGTACCTACATGAACAGAGACGAAGCAACTTCATTTGCTGAACACTACGCAGAGCAAACAGGATTACTTGAAGAGCTCCCAGAAACACTAAGGAACTATTTCGACTTTGAAAAGTTTGGCCGTGATCTAGCCTTTGATTTTACATTTGTTGATTCTGGACGAATCGAGAACATGGAGCGCATTTACTACGCTTTCCATAACTAAGAAACCACACAGGGAGGCGCAGAGCCTCCCATTATGAGGACTTTATGAAACTAAACAGCGCACAACTCAAAAGACTTATAAAAGCTTTATACAGCGATGAAACTGTTCAGAATGCCCTGATCACTGCGTTCTCTGAGCCTGTCCCAGTGTACAAGGTTGAGCAACTGTTTAATCAGAAGCACAACACGCTCAAATCAAAAATGAATAAGGTTAAGAAGCAAGCAGAGCTCATTGAGAAAGTGATGGACATTAAATGATCACTTAGACAAAAAGGTCTCATAATAGTATTGATTTAACCATTGAGATAAATTAATCTCATACACATCAAAACACACACACACAAAGGGAACGTTAATCATGCGTTACACACTAAACATTAAAACTTTTCACAACACTCAAGAAATCCGCCTGACACTACACGGCCAAAATGATCCTGTTGTCCTTCCTGTAAGCGAATACGGACACACAAAAGACGCTATCAATGAGTTTCTTTCTGTAAAGGGTCTACGCCTACACACTGAGAACGTTAACCAGCTTGTTAAGCGTCTGGACATTGTAGAAGCTAACGATGCTTATACATGGCTTATGGCTGATATTTTCGTAATCCCTAAAGACGCAAACAGCTTTATCATTGAGACAAAACTTAATGGTGAACTGTGGGATGTTAGAAGAGATTTCACAAGTATTGAGCAATGCTTGAACCACTTCCGAGAAAACTTCACACGCGAAAAACGTGCGCAGATCGAAACGAAGATTTTCGAATGTAACAAGCTAGGGAACATCGTTAACCGTTGGATCTCTCCTGTTGATGCTGTGAGCATGTTCAAAATGGAGGTTGTTCTGTAATGGTAGTTGTAACAGTTGATAACGGTCTTGAGCTTGCTATCTATCGTGACCTTGAGGTCAAAGCACCTAAAGGACAAGCAATAAAGAAACTCATAGAGATCATCACAAAGAATTAATTAAAGGCGTCCCTTGTGGACGCTTTTTTCGTTTCTAGCGTTTACCTCGCTAAGAGCCTGTAAGCCCTTCTAACGGTCTTGATCACAAGGCTATACCTTGCGCCCACCTCCCACCACCAAGACCAACACGCAGCGATACACGCCCTAGAATCAGGGGTTTAGAATAGCGTTGGCGTGTGTATCAGATTCTTTCTGTAAAGCCATATAAGACGCTTTAAGTGATTAACTAATAGGACGGTACTAGTTAATCCTTTAAAGAATCTTAGAGAGGCTTAGAGAAGCCATTCAGATAACTATGAGATCATTTTTTCTCGTAGTTCCTCCAAGACAGCCCACTATGAGACGATTTCGTCTGTAGAAACAGGGAGTTAAAGCCTCTATATTAAAACTTAGAGGCTTGAATCACTTAGACCTCCGCCACGTTACCGCACAGCTCCAAGACAGAAGAAAGACCGAGATCAAGTCGGCCTAGAGTTGCAAGTAAAAAGTTCTAAAAGTTTCTATAACGATCATCAGACTTAAAATCTAAGGAAAACCTAAAAGTGCTGTTTTTCCGCCCTCTTTCAGATCCAGCGATTTTCATTCGAGCTACTATTTTTAATTCTTGTTCTACGAGCTCTTGAGGTTTTCGCTACGTGACATGAACGACAAAGCGTCTTTAAGTTTGTCATGTCTAATCTTCTAGAAAAGTCGTCCTTAATCTCAACGATATGATCTACGTCCATGCCTGCGCGAATGAACCCATTGGACTTACAATCCTCACATAGCGGGTCTTTTTTAAGTTTGTTAGTGCGCAGTTCTTTCCATTTGGATGAACCGTAGAACTTCTTATACTTATCATCGTAACGCTCAGCAGAAGACCTTGCCCTGCTCTTAGCGTTTTCTTTACGTCTGTTTTCTTCTTGTATCTTGCAGCTGTTGCAGTAACGTGACGTGGTAACTTTCTTGCATCCTACCGATGCACATACCTTTTTCATTGGTTTGAGTCAAAGCTGTAGAAGTAAGCCCCCATATTAAAATGAAGGTTAATCTTCAGCTTCCTCTTTAGTAGCTGTATCAGTAGCAGGTTTAGTCTTACGTGTGTTCGCTACTTTCTTCTTTACTTGCTTCTTAGGCTTATCGCCTACTGGCTCAAGGAATTGCTTATAGGTTTCGTAGTGCTCCTCAGATACCTCAAAGACCATCCCTTGTTTATTCTTAACTTTCACCTTGTACCTCCTCCTTATTGGTTATTAGTTGTAGTTTTATACTCCTTTGAAAACACTTTGTTCTCGATCTTGTCTACCTTGAGTTCTAGCTCACCTTGACCGTCTTCTAGCAAACGGATACGAACCTCTTGATCACCCTGAAGCGTAACGACCTTATCTACCTTCTGGCTTATCTCTTGACGCTCTTTAGTGGCTAAATCCATACGCTCCTTCATGATTTCCGTGAAGGAGTACGTAGACATCATCCAAGTAGCAACTGGAACGATAACGATAGGAAGAAGGTCTCTTAACGTGATATTCATTAATAACCTCCTTAATTGACTGTTTAAGAACGTGGGTGTTTATATAGGAATACCTAATAACCTTTACGTCCTCTCTAATACGAAGGGAGGTTACTTTTTGAGCTTCTTTGAGGCTTATTCTGGAAGGAAATCAGAACTTAGTATAAACCCTCGCTCTCACTGCCTCCGCCAATTTCTTCACGTCTGGATAATCGAAAGCATCTACTTTCTGAGCTCGGCCTAGCAAGTGCATCATGTTAAACCAACGTTCGTGAATATCATGGAGAGTCTGAAGGTACTCTAACGTAACCCCTTCACCCTCGCCTGTGCGGTCTCGTTTTCGAATGCGCTCAAGACAAAGACGTGGAGGAGCTGACAGATACAAGTAGAATTCAGGCGCAGGAACACGTAGAACATGACCAGCTAGAGCATCAATAATATCTGGACGGTTTGCGGCCAAACTAAATAACTCCGTTGCGAATACTGAGCGTTCAACTACATGATACTTATCGCGGTCTAGTTGGTTTATACGATCTGCCATAAAGTTGGCAACATACAGCTGTAGCCTTGCTACGTTATCAGGCGTAGGATTTTCATAACGTTCCTTTAGTAACGATTGGAAGCCAGCATCAAACTCAATGCCTTCCTCCACCGCCTCCCATCCAAGTTCGTCAGCGAGACGGTGAAGTAAAGTTGACTTACCTACCCCAACGTTACCTTCAAGGGTAATATATGGCATTAACGGTTCTTCATCTCTTCTTCAGTTAGATAAATAATCTCTGTGCGTTCCGTTGGGTAAACAACTGGACAATCAATCTTTGTACCTTCAGCACCTAAAAGACCAACAGTATAAGAACGCCAATATACGTCTTGGTAATCTACGCGGTAAAGCTTCCCTTCGAACTGAAACACCAAGGTATTAAAAGTTTTACCTGATTTAACCTTCTCTTCATCAGAGATAATTTTAAAGCCTTCTAATTTACGATTAACAATGAGTTTAACTAAAGTATGTACCTTAAAAATCATTCTGTTTTCCTTGTTTGTTGAAAGGATCTCGCAGCACACGCTCCACAAGCAAATTAGCCTCATGTAATTTCTTTATTGCGATCTTTGCTTGTGGGTGTGAGTGAGATAAGTGACAACGCTGGAGGGACTTTAAAGCGAGCTGCCCGTGGTTCAGAGAAGAGAACAGCAAGCCTTCCTCATTTGCATTCCAGTAGTCAGGCATTAGATAGCCTTTTGATTTTGATAACAGTCTTTACGGTCTCTGCTAATGCCTCAAGGTCTACTTGTTTGCTAGAATCAACAACAGTGACTTTGCCAGCCCATTCGCCCATGTAAGCCCAATCTCGATGTGATTTCTCAACTCTCTTTAAGTATTCAAGTGGGATTGATTGTTCACACTCTCTACCACGCACTGCGATACGCTCAAGGCAAGTCTCAGCAGGACAATCTAGGTATAAGTAATGAAACGGTTGGGGAACATGCTTGAAGTTTTGAAGAGTCCATGTTGCAGTATCAGTATGGTTCTCAGCCAAGCAGAATAGAACTGCTCCTTGGAGGCTTCGCTCCATAATGTAGTTCTTATTTGGGTCGAGGTTCTTAACCAAACCCGCTCTATAATTCGCCAAATAAACCTGCATATCATCGAAGTCTTTCTTAGAACCAGAGGCATAAAAGGCAGCTAAACATTCTTGGAAACCCTTATCGGTTTCAATACCTTCTTGGATAATTTCAAAGCCCAATAGATCAGCTAGAGGCTTTAGGACAGTAGACTTTCCCGCCCCAATATTACCTTCAATGGCAATGTACAACTTTATCTCCTTTAAAACATACGCTTTACCTCACGTGCAAATTGACGATCTCTACGCTTTCTCTTGTTTTTCTTTCTATCAAGCTCTTCCATATCATCAAAACGCTCGCGCTTTTTAAAATAAGAAGGACGCATTTACTTACCCTCTTCTTGATTCACCTTTTGTTCACGAATTTCGTTCAAATTTACGCTTTCTGTAGCGGTTTTCAGTTTATTAACTAGGTTTTGAACCTGAGCTGCCTTATCTGTTTTTTCCGCTACTTTTTTACGTGTAGCTTCAATTTTGCTTTCAAGCTTTGAAACCTGTTCTTCTGTTTTGAGTGCTTTATTTAACTCACTAGCAGCCTCTTTCATCAAAGCTCGTATAATGAAATTCAATAAGCCTTTAAGAATAAAAGACACCATTAAACCTCCTGCTTTTCCATCATTACCTGCTTAACGTAACAAGCAGCATCTAATAACTCTTCGTATAGATCTTTAAGAGCGTCTCGGCCGTTATTACTCATTAAAGGGACGCCATAGGTATCCATTCCTTTTGCTAAACGATCTGTAAGGTCTTTCATCACTTCTGGGATCACAGCCTGAGACGTTAATGTTAATTTCGGGGATGGCTGCTCTGACATGCTCTCGTTCATGTTGAATTCTCCATTTTCATAATGTTTGATAATCTTTTCGGCTGACTTTAGTGAAACAGTCTTAACCTCTTCACGTTTACACCAATCTCCGTTGTAGACTGATCTGGGAACTCCATTGTCATCTAAAAAATACGGTTCATGTTTATTGACTGAGCTAGAAGAAGGTCTGAATAAGACATAACGTTTACCCACCTCCAAACCTTTCGGATTGCCCCACCAATGACGAAGCACAAAGCTTCCCAGACATTCAATGTTTAGTTCGGATGCCATAACTTCACCTTTTTGTTCTTAAAATCATAATCACTTGCTCGACAGATACGTGCGACCTGTGCTTGCTGTAACGCAGCAGATTCG
Source organism: Vibrio sp. HB236076 (assembly GCF_040957575.1). NCBI lineage: Bacteria > Pseudomonadati > Pseudomonadota > Gammaproteobacteria > Vibrionales > Vibrionaceae > Vibrio > Vibrio sp. HB236076. Next base: position 1,541,173 of record NZ_CP162601.1, on the reverse strand, counting down.
TTAAGGCCAGCTTTCTTGAAGCAAGAAACAACCGTAGCCCATTTAGAAGGACTTTCGACCTTTCTCCATCTAGACTCACTGAGCCCTTTACGAGAACCTGACTTGAACACATGCTCATAAGACTCAAACATTAGGTTTTCTTTGAGCAGCTGATTGGCAGTCTCCATTCCAATAGAAGGACACCCTGAATATCCATCAGTAACGTCACCTGCTAAGGTCTGGCATAAGTGGAAATGATCGGCTTCTTCTGGAGAGTTGAACCAAGGTTCAAAGTCTTTAGCTGGGTTATAAATCCATGCTGGCAGAGTCTTCATATCCTTGTCTTCACTGATAATTATCTTGCGATGGTCAGGATAGAACTGATCCCAAGTTGCTAGAATTCCCATAACATCATCAGCCTCCAATGTTGGCCTAATGTATGTCTCATAATGTTCACTAAGGCGCTTCTTTAGCTCCTGTAAACCAACAGGCTTTCGAACATCTTTGCGGTTTTCTTTGTAGCTAGGTAGGACGGTTTTACGCCAATTAACACTATCCGTTAAACACATGATCACAACATCCAACTTCAACTCCTTTCGCAACTCTTCGATGCGTCTTTTGACACTATCGAAAGCCTGAGTCATGTTGGTCATTAAACAGACATACTCGTCACCGTTTTGGAGATAAACCTCTTCCATAGAAGACGCATTCGCCTGAAACGCAAATATATCTAAATCAAATAGTCCCAATTTAGGTATCTTACTCACCGAAAGTCTCCTTTAAGGTATTAAAAGCCCAAAGAGCTTCTGAGCAGCTTTTGAAGTATTTTTCAGTTTCTTCAATAGATCTCCAAATCCAGTATCGAACTTCAGCAAGTAGAACAATGTTGTTTTCTGTTAAGCAAAGAGCCCTCTTACCTCCGTCTAATAATTTATAATCAGTTACTATAGGAGTCATTCCTCCCGAAATACGAACGCACTCTTTCATTTATAAAAACCACGTGTATAAATTTTGTAAACGAAATAAACACCTAGAGTAATTGCGATATATAAACTAAGACCTAATAAAAGAGTCACGGTGTTTACAAGAATGGAAAATAAAAGCGTTGATAACGCTAAAAGGAATAAGGAGTTAAGGTACTTCATTGAGCTTAAATATAATTATCAGGGTTTAGACCTAATGCTTTACCGATCTCACGTAAAACGCTTAGTTCAGCTTCATCAATCTCCCCATCTGCATCTGCAATCTCGATAGCGATAATGAATGCTTCTTCTTTCTGAGCTTCGTCATTGTCAACGTCACGGATCTCTTTCATTAGTTTCATCTTGGCTAGACGCGCACCCGCTTCATACATAGCAGCGTACTTGTCGATGGTCTTGCCGATCTCTGAGCCAAAATGAGCTAAGTTGTCGTTCGCAGAGATAATGTTGTCTAGTTTCTCTAGCTCTGCCGTAGAGCAGTCACCATCAGCATGAGCAACCAAGACAGCAGCTGCTACGATAGCTTCCATCAGATCACGGTTTTCTACTTTGTGAAGTGTTACTTGTGCTGCTTTCGCTTTCTTCTTGAATAGACCAAACATTATTCAATACCTCTCTATTTGTTTTTAATTTGAATTAGGTTGAAGTGACTTCTTAATCTGAGAAGCCACCTGAAGACGAAGAATCTGAAGACGAAGAATCTGAAAACGATGAGCAGAAAGATGAAGAGGAAGAATCTGAAAACGATGAGCAGAAAGATGAAGAGGAAGAACTACGAATAGAACTTCCTCCACTAAAACTTTCAACATCTAAATGGCTCATTTCATTCCGCCAATAAAGAGTCTTCAAACTCCCGTTATTTGACTCTCTACGCTTCCGTTCTTTTTTCTTTCGGTCAAAAAAACCAAACATATTTAATTAACCTCTAGTGTGTTTCTTTCCATGATTTACCTATATCGAAATCAGCATCCAGACGGCAAACAAAACCAAAATCCTTCTCAACCTTGGTCATAGCCGCTTGGCATAATTGACCAATATGTTCAGCTATTTCTTTTGTTCTACACGCTATTTGGACTTCATCGTGTACCCATGCGCAATACATAAAGTCACCGTCAATACCGTGTTTAAATCCTTCAGCAATTGCTAATTTCTCAATTTCAACAATCCAAGCTTTACAAACTAAAGCACCTGCACCTTGTAATAAGGTATTTAAACTTGCGTGAGCAGAGCGTGTATAAATACGACGGCCATCAATGCCTTCAATGTGCCCTTGCTCTTTATGGAGCTCTTTACATTCATCAATTAGGTTCTTTAAAGCAGGAAGACCTTTCATAAAGTTCTTCTGTACTTCTTCACCTTTCAAAATGTTGCAGATCTTCTCTCTAGTCCAAGGCTTACCTTGACGCTTGAATCTGTTAATAATCGGCTTGTGAGCACCTTTAGCTTTCCAGTTGAGATATTCTTCTTCAGTCCATCCCACTTGCTGACCAGTTAGTTCAGCACCGCAGCCATACAAAAAGGCGTAGATAAATGTTTTTGCTTTCCGTCTAGCCTCCTCGTGGATTGGGTTGTGGGGATCTCTGATAGTGCCTTTAGGTATAAAGCCTGCTGCTTGAGCATTAGACCAATGGATGTCACCGTTAAGTACAACATCAATGTACTTACCGTCATCATAACGAGCCATGAAGTTAGCCAAACAGCGTAGCTCTAAGCCTGAAGCGTCCGAACCCAATAAGCACCAACCATCAGGGACAGTGAACAATTCACGGCACTCAGCCCCATATTCAGCACTACATGACGGCACTTGAGCCACGTTAGGAAAGCTATGTGTTGCTCGCCCTGTTACAGCTCCGTTAGGGTTAACTGAGCCACGAATGAAACCGTCAGGATGTACCGTGTTCAACCAGGCTTGATTACCATCGGCAAGCTGACCCAAACGCTTTTGAACGAGAAACCATTCAGCCATGAGACGGGCTTCAGGGAAGTCCAGCTCTTTTAGAATCGTTTCATCAACCTTAGCTTCACCGCTTGGAGTAAACTCTTGTGGAGTCCATCCACGATCAGTAAGAACTTTAATGATGTGTCTACGAGAGGACGGGTTGAAATCAACCCACTTCACCTTTGTGAAGGGAGCACCTTGAACACGTGATGCTTTAGTTGGATCTTTATAGTTAAGTGTACGTGATGGAACAAGCACACCATCAGATACCCACCACCCCCCAAAGGTCTCTATGAGTTTGTTGTATAGATACTCTCTGCGTCCAGCTAAGCGGCCTAAGAGCTTGATTGCTTTATCTTCATCAAACTTGAACCCGTTACGCTCTTGTTGAGCTAGAACCCAAGCAGCTTCATGTTCTAGAAGCATTGAACGCTCATAACCTAGTTGACGTATTTTTCGTTCTAATCGAAGGAACAGCTCAACGTTAACTCGAACGTCTTGCATACAGTAATCGCCCATCATTGGCGTAAATATACTGCCTTTCCATCGAGGGTCTTTCTTAGCGTCTTTAGGTTTGACCTTGGGGTCATAGACAGGTTGAGCAGGGTCTATAACAGGAGCGTATTCCATCTTCTGTTGTCCACCTAAGCGGATACCCCATGCCTCTAGGGAGTGAGAACCAAATGATTTACCTAGCGTGTATTTGCCAGAATTACGTTGGTCAATGTCTTTTATATTTGAAAATACGAGACGGCTTGCAACTAAAGTATCGAAAGATTTATCTTTAGGAAGTTCACAGCCAGTTAATTTTTTAATTACTGGATGGTCATATTTAATAATATTATGACCTAAAGTTAGGCTGGCTTTATTTAAACGTTCAAGGCCGTCTTTAATTGTGCCTTGAGTCATCATCACTAAAGAATCAGCATATAAAGCCTCTTCTAAAGTATCTACGTTAATAATTGCAATACAGTGAAGTTTAGTTACTTCTTCAATTAATCCGTCCGTCTCAATGTCATAACAAAGTCTTTCATTCATTAGAAATCTTCTGATTGAGAGTTTTGGTAAGTTTCACCTACTTCTGAAGCAATACCGTTTGTTGGGTCATATTTAATACGGGTAACTTTACCTACCCCTTTACCAAACTTTCTTCGCTTTAATTGGCGTATTGTTGTAATGCTTCGAATATTAATATCGTCTGCTTGTTGGTCTCGCTCAAAGCCATACATTGCGTGTGACCAGAAACCAATAGCTCGTGAACCTTTGAAGTGTTTAATACTTACACGCTGACCTTCTTCGTGTGATTTACCTTCAGGCGTTGATAAGTGAGAGACCAAATGAAATAGAACACTATGACGTTTCGCAAAGGTTGCAATATCAGCCATAATATCTTCTAGTTCTTTCTTCTCGTCTTTATCTCCACCTGTAGCTAATGCAGTAAGATGGTCAATGTAGAAGATCCGATAACCTTTACCGATTAGATAAAGAATCTTTACTTTAACCTTCTGCCAATCACAAAGACCGAAGTTGTCATAGATAAAGCAGCGGCCAGCGTATTTCTTATATGCTTTTCTTTGCGCCTCTAAATCTAATTGATCTGGATGCCCTGCTTCATAATAGAGACGCTTATCCGCCTTACCTCCAAGATATTGAAGTATTTCTGTTGGGTCATTCTCCATAAAGAACAAACCTACTTTTTGGTGTAAGTGTCTAATATCGAAGTCAGCCTGAGCACATAAGAAGTCTGTCTTACCTACCCCTGTACCTGCGCCTACTGTATGGATCTCTCCGAAATGACGACCATTACTAGAATCGTTCATGCCGTTGTAAATCCAAGGTAAGCCTTTAGGTAAGGGTTTAAGAGCAGCCTCAACGAGATCTTCAACTGGCAATAGACCATCAGGGCGATGCTCTTGAGCGTTCCAGATAGAGTTAACCAATTCTTCTGTACGACCAGCCAAAAGCATTTCGTTGGCGTCTTTGAGCGGTAAGTTCATTATCTTGACGTTATGGTCAATGAGCAGCTCAGCAGCCTCAATAGCTCCTTCACGCCCAACTTCGTCCATATCGAAACAGATAACGATTTCTTCAAAGTTACCTAGATAATCTAGGTTCTTCATAATGGTTTTCTTAACAGAATTGATACCATTAGGAAGGGAAACCACAGGATACTTGTTAGATTGCACCTGTGAGACGGTCAGCATATCAATCTCACCTTCAGTGATGATTAACTTGCGACCTCCTGAAAACAAATGAGAACCTATCAACTCACCTGTCAGCTTACCCTTAACGAGAAACTTCTTGTCCTCGGTGCGGATCTTCTGAGCTACTAATTCACGAGTGAAAGGATCTCGAACCTCAACGTATTGAACCCACTCACCGCCACTCATACGACCAATCTTGTAGCCGTACTTCTTGCAGGTATCCTCGCGGATTCCTCGCTTAGTTAAGGCACGTACCTCACCATCTAGAGGTTTAAATTCCTTACGCTGATTCGTTGAAGGTTCTTTAGGTTTACTTTGCTTGTTTGATTTCTTGTTTTGCTCATTGGTTGGAGGCTCGTAATACTTACAACCATTCGTAAAGCAATGAGCGTGACCGTCATCATAACGAGCTAAGTTATCTTTTGAGCCACATTCAGGACATGGCTCTTTACGTAAGAAATTACTTTCTTGAGCCATTGACGGATACCTTTAAGGTTCTTTCGTATTGAAAAGCTTGATGTCGTAACCTAATTCGTCTTCATCCTTCGTGATGTACTTGGTTGCAGACATAACCACGACTTTGTTGTCATTAAACTCAGGGTATGCCTTCTGCATAGCGTCTAGCAGAGGCTTCCAAATATTGTCTAAATCAGAGAGGCGGTTACGGAAAATAGCATCAACGTGGATTGCGATAGGTTTTGTAAAGTCAACTTGGAGCGTTTTGACAGGCGGGAGAAGTCTACAGACTTGTGCGCTCCATTTTCGGTATTTAGCACTGTCCACCTTACGGCCTAAGTGCATTTCATTGGTGGACAGTGGCTTAATACGAACGCTAAAGCGATCTACCAATTAGAAGTCACCATAATCTTCGTCGTCTTGAGCCTCAGAACGACCACCGAAGCTTGGAGCTGCACCTTCTCCATCTTCTACTGCATAACCTTCACCTGCACCAAATGTTGGTGCGTTACCGCCACCTTCGTAGATCTTGGCTTCTTTGATCTGAATATGTGTAGGTTGAAGCTGAATGAAAGCCTTACCTCGGAACTCTGATACATAAAACGCAAAGTTCAGATTTAGAACCGTACCAGCTGTTAGGTTTGGGACTTCAACTACAGGGTTCATTTTCATGTCCCATACTTTGAAAGGATACTCACCTTCCTCGAACTGACGAACCTTAAAATTGAACTCTACAGAACCATCGTCAAGGCGCTTGTAAGGACGCTTAGGGGACGGCTTAGCACCAAGTTCACGCGCTTGTTCTTCAAGTGTTGAGTCGATAGCACTAATAAGCTTTTCGGCCAACTCACCGTTCAATTCAGTAGCGAACTTAAAGGTTGGTTTATCTGGATCGTAAGTATCAGGCTTACCGATATTCACGTAACCTGTAAGTGTGATACCTGCTAGTTCTTTCTTTGCGTAAACGATCTTAAATGGCATTAAGTATCTACTCCTTTTGGTTGTTATTGTTTTCAACTTCTTTGCGAGGGTTTGATGAGTGAACAACACCATACTCATCAATGTAATATTGTGTTCTCATTATAAAATCCTTGTAATTCAATCTAATAGGAAGGGACTAGCTCACTCGGTCTTCTAGCTCTATTACGGCTTCCGTTAGATCTGTAATCGAGTCCTCTAGGTGAGGAGAAATATCGTTAGGGAGACAACACAAGAAAGTGTCAAAGGCATCAGAGAGAGCAGCGATAGGTTCACGGACAGATTCAAGATCCCGTTGCTGAGCTTTTAGACCTAGCTCGACCATTGCACTGATAGCTTCAACGTTGATGTTTCCCATGAGGGTTCGAATAGCCCAATCCATAGCGCATAAGTCAGAAATAAACTTGTGATCAATGGAAAACAGAGGTGATCGCGCTACTTCTCGCTGTGACATACCCATACGGACAAAGAACAAAGCGTTAAACGCTACGTTTTGTTTATGAATGCCTTCTTTTCCCGTCAAGTGACGGAAAGCAGTGATGTGTTTGTAAATGGTGCTAAGTGGCCGACCTAGCACTTTAGCCATTTGATGAGCTTCCATTCCCTCTCCCATTAGCTTTAAGACCTTCAAGGCTCGGTCATACTTAGGGTGCTTGGATGGATCTGTACCTGAAAACATAGAACCTCCTTTGTTTGTACCTAATAGGAAGGGAAGCAAAAAAAGACCGCCCCGAAGGACGGCCACAAAGTTCACACATAAGAATCAATAACGATGGTGAACTATTTGATAACATTAATTGCAGATAGAGCTTTTGTTTGCTCCTCCGAAGACATGGAGAAGAACATAGCAGCCCACTGCTCAATATCCACTTTAGGAGTTGCCGTGTGTTTCACTACATTTAACTCCTCTTGACGACATAGAGAGCTAATCAGGTTATCAACGTCTTCTGCTACATCATCTTCGAAGTCGTAGTCGTCTGTCAGTTCGATCACATCGTCATCCCAAGGGGTGCTCTTTTCCGCCATTTGGCTAAAAGTAGCAGGTTGATTTTCTAGGTCTTCGTTAGGGGTGTCCAAATTAGCCATTTGGCTAGATTGGACAGGTTGACCACCCAGTTCATCTTCTGAGGTGTCCAAATTAGCCATTTGGCTAGAATGGACAGTCTTAGATTCTTCGTAAGCTGCAATAACACGGATAACAGTTGTACGTGGACACTCAGTGATACGTGCGATAGCAGAGTTACTTTCCCCTGCTTCATGTAGCTTCTGGATCTCGTAGTCACGCTCCAAGTCGAACTCAGCGTTAGTATCTACGATTGCACGTTCAAATTTTCGTGGAGAGCACTTCAGGAGAGCACGAAGTTTATTCTTGTCCCATGCGAAGCGAGACTTCTTGAACTCATGTACACGTGACGAATCTTTAACTGCTCGGATGATAAGCTTCAGATCATCAACAGTAGCAGCCTTACCATGACGGGTGTTTACGTCGATAGCCTCAAAGAGAGCACCTTCGAAGTCCTCTACTTCTATTACATCAACCTCAATCTCTTCTGCACCTGCTTCTTTAGCACCAAGGATTCGATGAGTACCGTCCTTAACGTAATACTTAACGTCACCTTTTTCGTCTACTACACGAGAAAGAACAGGACGGTCTTGGAATTTACCGTCTGTTTCCCAAACTGAAGCTAGATCCGCTACGTGTGTTGCGTCTGTGTAGGTACGGAATTGAAGAGCACGTTCGAAAGTAATATCCGCAATAGCAACAGTCATAGTAGTTTTAGTCATTTCGTTCACCTTAACGTTAGTCTTTAAGAAATCTCTAAGGAGGAATCGCCATCACTCCTAAAGGAAGGGAGGTATTTGGAGCGGACGATTTAGGTGATTGCCTCTGAGAAATGACGTAAGGCGCACGTGTCGTTACATGCTTAGAAGTAAGGGGATCACAACCAGAGGCAACTAATGACAATTTTATTAATTTAGTTCAGCATAGTGAACAAAACACGAAGGTGTACTATTTGATTTTTTTTAAAGATTCACATAAGTTTTTCTAATCTGAAATTAAGCATAAAAAAAGGGACACCATACGGCATCCCTTACATTTAAATGGGTTTCATAATCAACAGAATGGATATTGTGCTAAACGTAGCTTATCAATAAGTGCTTCATCACCAAGCTCAGGGAACGGGATAATGTCCTTGTGATACTCTTCATCAATCTGTTCTTCTAGCTCTTTAGCAGTTCGCTTTAGGAGGTCTCTATCAAGCATATCTGCCATAGTGTTTTTTAGTAGAGTAACCATCGTCTCGGTATCCGCAGCGTGGACAGCGAAAGAATCATGAACTACTCGCCAGTGTTTGAGGCCATGCTCTTTATAACCCAATGAAAGAACCTTCAGTAACAAAGAGGCGTCCAGAGAATGAACCCAGTTAGGAGCTGCACCATTTTTCTGACCGTTAACATCAACCTCCCCTGTTAAACGTTGCGTTGTTGTCTGCATACGCTTCTGACCAGTAATCATAGAGTCGATTTTATACTTCTCTACTTTTTCATAGCGTTGCTCGACAATTAGACCTAGAGGTGTTGTCCAGCGCATCTTCTTACCTGACTTGGCGATTAACTCAGCATAACGCTGTAATGACTGCATCACTCTTGAAGGACGTTCAGCCATTGCACAAATAGCATCGTAATTGATGTTACCTGCCACAGTTGCCGCGTCTTTCGCATCCTTTAGAGTAGCCCAAGGGAAACCTAGAGAAGTAGGATCGCCCTCTTTGCCTACCACCTCGATTGCCTTGTTGTACTCAGGCTCTAGATGGTCAACGATAAGCTGATCACGCATACCGAATTGAGCAGAACCATAGAAGAACGTCATGGTGTTACGCTTCAGCCAGTTACGAGTAAAGCTGTGTTCATCCTTCATTGCGTAAGACCAGTTTAAGAGCTTCTCAGCATGTTCACGGTCAGCTTTACGTTGCTCTTCATCTTTAGCAATTTGTTCTTCGATTTTGGCTAACTGTTTAGCTACACGTTCAGCTTCTTTCTGAGGGTCTTTAAGAGGTCTTCCTTTAATCTCATAGTCTGCTTCACGGTACTTACGAGCCTCTTTCTCACCCTTAGCAACTTTACGCATCAAGTCAGAAGCAATACGAGCAGCTTCACCGTAAATGTCCTGCATGAACTCTTCACCGTTCTCATCTACCTCAGCAGGTAGGCAGTTAGTGAACTTCATTGAGGATTCGCAGCGAGTCAGCGTGCCTAGAATCTGAAGACCAGAACAAGACGCATCACAAGCGATACCAACACGGCTCTTGAACTTGGTAGGGTCTTCCATAGACCAAGCTTTAACTAGCTCACGAGCAGCTTGTAGGAACTGGAAAGGTTTATCTGTGTCTTCCCAACGGAAATCACTCATAGGGTTCGTTACGCACGACTCAATCATTTCTCTATGAGCCTCTACGTAAGCAATACGTTTCTTGAAGTTAGCCTTGTCGTAGCCCATCAGGTTAGCTACGTTGATTCGCATCCAGTCCCAACCTGTTTTACCTACTTCCTTAGACTCATCGAACAAGATAAGAGCCTTCTCATGGTCTGCACCTTGAGGGTTTAAAAGAGGTGTTGCGTAGTAAACACGACCGCGATCATCAGACTGTGTAGGAAAATATATTGATGAGTAATGCTTTAGACTCTCAGCGATCTCTATGGTACGTAGGAGGTTACTTCTCGCACCTGCTTTCTCTACCGCCTTTTGACGCGCTTTCTGCTTCTTCTTACGCCAATCAATTAGAGCCTTCACGATTACCTTGTGCTCACCGTCTAGACGCTTTAGGTATTCGTTATTTGAGATGCTCTTAGGCTTACTCTCCAAGATCATTTGAGCAGTTCGTAGGTCTGCTTCCATTAATGGTATTTCTTCCTCTTCATCGTTGAAGCTAGGTAGCTTGGCAAACTTACGAGGCTGCTTAACGATCATCTTTAATAGGTTAAGCGTCTCAACGTCAATGCAATGACCTGTACGTGAAGCAACATTATGACCATCAAGAAAATGAACGAACTCGGGGCTCTTAACTTCGCGTATCTGCTTTAGTAGTTCTCTGTTGCGAGTCTTAAAGAGTGAAAGTGGACTGTATGAAGTAAGGTATGCACCACCATCAGTCATACCCATTTTCCACTCTACAGGAGGTACAACCATAGGAAGACGGCAGTTAGCCGTTGCGATTACTGCTTCTGCGTGTTTATTGATTCTCTCAGCAGCTTTAGGAGATAACTTTAAGAAAGTGTCGATTCTTTTCATTTCCTCACCTCATAACAAAAAAAGCACCGAAGGCTATAAACCCTCGATGCTTAATTTTAAATATTTAGTTTATATGTTGCAACAAACAACAATGATGAACTTTTAGAAATAACTAGATGCGTTAACCTCACGTGTTTCAGTCTCGAACAAGTCAGTTGATTCCATTAGAACGTGAAGAATTATCTGACCTAAGACCACTTTTACATCAGGACTCCACTCTTCCCATGTTTGGTGATTAACTCTAAGAGAGTATTGAATCGCCCTCATGCGTCCTGCTGCGCTAGACTGTTGCTCCAGAGCTCGTTTTAATTTAGAAGTCAGCTTACTGTTTGCTTCTCGTTCCCGTATGAAGTTCACTGAGACCTCTACAAGATCACCTAAGCGGTGAACCACACCAGTAAGACTCACATTGTCCACTGAGTTTAACATTACGTCTAAAGCATCAGATATAAGCGCCTCACGGTCTTTCTTAGGTATTGTTTTTAAAATTGGTAGTAGCTTCGCTGTTTTACTTAACGAGTGATACTTACCTTCCAAAAACTTCTCAAAACCTTCGATTGCCTTATCTAACTGCGATTGAACCTCTTTACGTGAACCGTCTAGATCACCATACATTCCCATAGACGCCAATTGCTGCTGCCTCTCCCTCGCCTTCTTACGAGCATAAGCTTTAGCTTCTTCTTCTCGTTGACGTTGGATTAAATGTAGATGTGCTTCTTTTGGTGAAACTTCAATTGAAATAGTAGAACTCATATAGATACCCCTAAGTTATTCTTATACGAAGGGAGGTTATTTTTTAATCCAATCACTTTGAATATCTTCAAGTGTCTCGTGTATGTATTCCAAGTGACCAACCAATAACTGCCTATTCTCTGTAGAGTAAGCCTTCTCTGACACCTTCAAGAGATCCTCAAGTTTTTCCGTAGAGGGTAAGTCTTCTTGAGCATCTAAAAGAGCCTTCAAACGCCTCACATTGGACTTCAACTCATCTTGGATGTATGACCAGAACTGAGCCCCAAGGTGATCATTAATAGATTGGATGTAGGTTGCTTTAGCTGACTTACAAACAAGCTCAAATAGTCTTATATTGGTTGGTTTCATAGCCTTTACCTTAACGTTTATATCGGCATAAATTTATGATTTTAGTTCCGCATTGTCAACTAAACCTGATTGTTTTCTATTTGCCTTGTTGTACTTTCTCCTATCGACCTTATAGTAGCTTAGCTCAGGCATAGTGGAGAATTCGCTTTCAATAAGCCCCCTAGTAGCCTTAGCGTTAACCTTTAAGTCAAAAAGAGGCATACCGCTTGTAGTGACAGCCGACCAAACCCACCAATCCTGACCGTCAACCTTAGTCACTAAAATATGGTCTATCTCCCTCCGCAGGACAGCGTTCATTTTCACTCGCTTCTTGACCAAGTCCTCTTTATCAATCTGAGTGGTATTAAACCCGATCAACTCAACAATCTCGAAACTACTTCTAAACTTGCTATTCGCCTCTTCCTCTACGCGATCTAAAGAGCGTAGTTCTCTCTCTACTTCTTCTAAAGCAGCCTTCTTCTCTTTAGCACCTTTCTCTAGCTCGCTTAAACGGTTCAGGAGGAAAGCAGAAGGCTCGTCCATTAGCTCCAACTGGTTAGAGAGGTTAAGCATACGCTTGTGGGTTTCTTCTAAGTCTGCCTCTAGAACATCCCTACGCTCTTTAAGAGTCTTGATCGAGTCCTTGTTTTTACCTGATTGAACGTTCAGGACATCTACCCAATCAATTGAATGCACCGCCCTTAATAGAAGGGATTCAACACCATCGTAATCAAAACGTTTACTTTGACACGAGTCCATAAAGTCGTGGTTACAGCGGAGGTATTTATAGCGCCTGTCTCCTTTCTTCGTGATGTGAAGGCTCAAGTTACCTCCACAAGCACAACGTAGAAGACCTCTAAGGACATTCTCCCCCTCTTCAGCTGTGCGGCCTCTAGAGTGCTTACCTAAGATGCTCTGAACCTTCAAGAAAGTCTCGCGGCCTACCGCAGCAGGATAGAAGTTATCAATTGGATCTCCTTCAGGTACTTTCTTACCGTCTACACGGATATGCGGTTGATATTGACCGTAAACCGTTGGGGAGGACAGCCACTTACGAATCGTACTAACTTGCCATTTCGGAGCTAGGTCTTTACGAACATTACGGTTTCCCATTGGTGGGATACCTCGTTTAACTAGCTCATTGGTTATCGCACCTAAACCATGACCATCCAGCTTTAACTGGAAGATTAAACGGACAACTTGTGCGCGTTCTTCATCAAGTTCGTAATATGGCTCACCGTCTTTTGGAGTCACCTTGCGTATCCATGAAGGTACTCGGCCAACAATTGCCTTACCTTCTTCACGAGCCTGTCTGCGTCTTTCTGCTTTAGCTTGACGAACACGTTCAGATTTCACACGTGATTCATCGTGAGCACGTTCAGCAGCTAACGCCCATACCATGAGGTTCATGAAGTTATCGTTACCTTCTCTCTCGTGGAGACGCTTATCGTGTAACGTGTATATCTTCACACCTGCACGAATAATATCGAGCATCATGTAGACAGATTCTTGAGGATCTTGACGACTCATACGGTCTACGTTCTCTAGAATGAGAACACTACCTGAAGCTATAACACCTTCTTTTATGAGTTGTAGAATTGTACCGAAGTCACCATGCTTGAGGTGATGGCCGTGATAAGCAGAACGCCCTAAATCACGAAATGTTGTCTTTGAGAGTTGCCAGCCGTTTTCCTTGCAAGCCTTCTCAGTGGCTTCCATTTGACGGCGTACACCATCCCCTTTTATTTGCTCCTTGGTTGAGAGACGTAAGTAAGAATAAGCTGTTATCACTATTATCTTTCCACGTAGTTAAACACCGCGAGCCATTATATAATAAGGCTTCAGAGCCGCTCAACGAAGTTTTACCAAATGTGGATTTATTCTTGAAAAAATCAACCGCCACTATCATATAAATATCGAGATCGTACTCAAGGCCAAAACGCTGTTCATCCCAAGCCATAGAGGCAATAAGCGAATTCATTGCATGCTCAGCGCGATCCAAGTTTCCTTTGTCAACAAAGATTTCCAACGCAACTTTACGGCCAGAACGAGTCATGAAAGTGTCTTTTAACACGTCAAAATCGCCGGCTACCAAAGCGAATAAATACGCAGGTTTAGGGTAAGGGTCAGACCAACGTACCCAATGACGGCCATTGTCAAGCTCCCCTTTTGCCTCACAGTTACCATTGCTAAGTAGATAAGGGTAAGAATGTTGTTCAGCAATAATCGTCGTCGTAAACACCGCAAGCACATCGGGCCGATCCAGGTAATAGGTAATACGACGAAACCCCTCGGCTTCACACTGAGTACAAAACGCACCATCGGATTTGTAGAGTCCTTCTAATGCGGTGTTATTAACAGGATCGATTGTCGTCACAATGCGCATCTCAAAATGTTCTGGTAATTGTTCAAGTACCAGTTGTCCTTTGCGCTCTTGATAATGGCTCCAAGGCTTACCGTTAATTTCGACGGTTTGGAGATGCAAATCTTCGCCATCGAGCAATAAACGATTGTCACTTCCATGCTGTGAAACGGTAGAGACCGCCTCAATGTGAGTTTGATGATCATCGAGTTCAATCGTTAATGCTATCTGTGAGATAAGGTGTGAAGGCGGTGTGTAATCATGACGATATTTGGCTTGTGGAAGCTCAGACATAGTTAAGTCCTTGTTATAGTTTATACCCTTCTACTTTATATCAGCTTGCAAGAATCAGCAAAAAACACAGTTGATATTGAACTTGTTTTATAATAATAACGAACAGAACATGAATACTGTATTTATATACAGTATTTAATTTTCGCTAACAGGGTTACTCATCTTTACCTTAAGACTTGTCTTTTTAATTTTGCCACCACATCACCACTTTCGCTGATCAACTCAAGCTGATTACGACGAACTTGATAACGACTGCTTTCTTCACCTAATTCATATAGAAATACTAAGTACTGTTTGTCGATATAAAAAATACCCGTTCGGGTTTGATGTTCACCGCCAGAGCCACGAAGCGTCATTGAAAAAAGAAAATCTGGTTGAAGTCTTAGATCAAGCTGAGTAAGCCAAGTTGGATGCCCTTTATTATCCGTTAGTGAATTGCTGCTCCATACTCCTGCCAATGGTGAAGGCAATTTTTTTGTAAAATGAACGCCATCTAATACCAATTGGTTGTGACTGAATTGATAGTGATACGTTTGCGGTGTTGAAGAGTTCGCACCCAGTATTAAATTAGCACGATCGGCTTGATAAACACCGCGCCACTCTCTCACACTTTGGTCAGATTGATAAACAAGAAATCTAAATTGGTAATCAGAATCTAAAGTTAACTGTAAGCGTTCGAAGGAAACTGGGTGCTCACGCGACTTAGAATAAAAATTCCAATCACCTAATAAAAAAGGTTGCGGAAACAGTGAGGGGTCTTCAAAGGCACGGACCGGGCTTGAGATAAAAAACGAAGCGAGGATACCAACAATAATTTGACGACAGACAAGCGTTTTCATCATACGCCTCCTTAGTTACTTAAAGCTTAGTCTTCTATCAGGCATAATCCAAATAATAGCCATAAAAAAACCCTTCACGAGGAAGGGCTTGTGATAACGAGAATATTCATTGCTATTTTGATTGCCAATTGAGCATGTCTATCATCACATCAACCGACTCATCTAAATAAGCATCTGGCGCTTGATAGTCCTTAGGAATCGACTCAACATCGGGATAAATTGACTCTCCGGACTGTTGGCGACGAAGATTAACACGCTGTAATTGTTTGTTGTCATCTTGCTCTGTTTCAGCCAAACGGGTTTTCTCGTTCAAAGAAATAAAGTTGTTTTCAGTATTGTCTTGGTATTCTTTTATGTCTTGAAGAATAAAAGAAAACTCCATGTCCTGACCGACCCGTTGCTGATGCTGCTTGTTCAAGTAGGCAATTTCACTGCGTTCATCAGCCAAGGGCAAATATTCCGCTTGTTTTATCTGATCCCATGGCAATGCATTGTCTTCAACACTTTCACCGGTATCTTTAGGATCTATCGCCGTTGGATAGGAAACATCAGGGATCACCCCTTTGTTTTGAGTACTACCACCGTTGATTCGATAGAATTTCTGTATCGTATATTGCACGTAACCTAAATCGATATCGGACAAATCATATATGTGATTGAGTGAGCGATGTTGTTGAACCGTGCCTTTGCCAAATGAATTCTCACCAAGGATAATCGCTCGGCCATAATCTTGCATTGCTGCGGCAAAGATTTCGGACGCAGAAGCGCTATAGCGATTGATCAATACTGTCATTGGCCCAGAGTAACTCACTTTGCCATCAGTATCGCGGTTGACATTGATCCGCCCATAACTATCGCGAACCTGAACAATCGGCCCTTCAGTGATAAATAACCCAGACAGTGCCGTAGCTTCAGATAATGCGCCGCCACCATTGTTACGCAAATCGACAATAATACCGTCAACGTTTTTCTGTTTCAGCTCAGTTAACAATTTATCAGTATCTTCAGAAAGTCCGACATAAAAACTAGGGACCTCAAGGACACCTATTTTTTTTCCTTCTTTATCGATGACTTTTGATTTGACAGCTCGGTCTTCTAAACGAATTGTATCTCGGACAATAGTGACAACGTGACTTTTAGCGCCTTTCCCTTGCGGAACCACTTGTAAGTAAACCTTAGATCCTTTCGGGCCTTTAATTTGCTCAACAACATCATCTAAACGCCAACCAATAATATCTTGGATTTTTTCCCCTTCTTGTCCCACTCCGACAATTTTATCACCTTCATTCAGTTGATTACTTTTGTCTGCAGGGCCACCAGCAACTAAAGATCGAATGACGGTGTAGTCATCATCACTTTGTAAGACGGCACCAATGCCCTCAAGTGACAAACTCATCTCGGATTGAAACTGCTCTGCACTGCGAGGTGATAAATAACTGGTATGAGGATCGACAGAACGAGCAAATGCATTCATGTAAAGCTGAAAGACATCCTCACTGTGTGTCTGACTCAAACGTTTTATCGCACTGTTGTAGCGTTTGGCCAACGTCGTTTTAATCTCTGGCCACTCTTTACCAGTCAGTTTTAAATTTAACGCGTCATACTTAACTCTTTTACGCCACAAATTCTCAATTGCGTTTTGATCTGTAGGCCACGCTTCGTCACTGCGATCAATTTCAATACTTTCATCAGTTTCAAAAGTCATTGGCGTATCGAGTAGACTCAAGAAATACGACAATTGTTGATAACGCTTTTTCATCGACAAGTTATATAAGTCAAAAGCGATGCTGGTTTCCCCGGACTTGAGCTGATCATCAAGTTCAATTGACCAAGGTTGAAAGCCTTCAATTTCTTTTTGCGTGAAAAGGTTGTGGTTGTAGTCCAGCATTTCCATGTATCGCTCGAAAATCGATGTCGAAAATTCATCGTTGAGCTGGAAATGTTTATAATGCGAGCGGGTAAAACGCGACGTCACTCTTTTACTGGCAACTTCGTGCTGGGGTTCAGCCTGCAAAGTAGGTATGTCTTTTAGGCTAAGCGTTGGCTCAACAGCTTGAGCTGTGGCTGCCAGCGCAATACTGGCAGCAATAAATGTAATTTTAGAAAGGCATTTCATGCGTAGGAGATTCTCCGTTATGCACGTAGATGCTCCGCTTTAACAACCATTTGTAGGCCATTGGCGAGCTGAACACGCACATCATCCTTGTTAATTTCGACTATCGTCGCGGCCATATTTCCCTTGCCTACATTGACATTGACAGCTTTGCCATTTTCTAGTTCATCAGAGGCAAGTGCACGAGTTTCAACGGGCTTAGGAGACGGCTTTTGCGACTTCGGTTTGCTACGACGAGCAGGAATATCTTTACGCGGTTTAGATTTAGCTTCTTCACGCGCTTGATTGTTTTTTTCTTTACGACGAGCAGCCGCTTTGGCTTTACTCTCGGCAAGCGTTGCTTTCGCATGTTCAACGTGCTCTTCTTCAAGCTCCCCACTCGGTTGGCCATCAAGATCAACACGAACCGCCCCTGGTTTTACACCGTGCAGGTATCGCCAAGAAGACGTGTACTGACGCAAAGCCGCGCGAAGTTGAGTTTTACTGACTTTTTCATCGTCAGCAAGGCGTTCAGCAAGATCTTGAAAGATACCTATTTTTAAAGGCTTCGCTTCACCTTCTAGAGTAAAGCATTGAGGGAATAGTTCAGCAATATAGGCAATGATTTCTTTGCTGTTTTTTAACTTTTCAGTCATGAGGGTTCCTGATTGTTGCGGCTAGTCCGCAGAGGATGAAAAATATTGAAGTATTATAATGGCCAAATTATGAAAAACCACAACAAGACGCGGAATTATGCGGCATTCGTGTGCGAATTAAGCAATTTCTCGATTTCTGTCATCAGATAAGTCAACCCTTGCTCATCTACGTCGGAAAAGCGACCGATCACAGGGCTATCAATATCAAGTACGCCTGCAATTTTACCATTAAGAGAAAACGGTATCACGATTTCGGCGTTACTCTGTGCATCACAAGCGATGTGTCCTACAAAGTCGTGGACGTTTTCGACACGCTCAACACGTTGATTAGCCACGGCAGTACCACAAACGCCTTTGCCAACGGGAATGCGTACACAAGCGGGTTTTCCTTGAAAAGGCCCCAGTACTAATTGTTCTTCACCGTCGAGTAAATAAAACCCAACCCAATTAAGATTATCCAAGCTCATCGATAACAAAGCACTGATGTTTGAGAGGTTTGCAATCAAGTTACTCTCACCATCAATCAAAGCGACGGCTTGTTTAGTCAGAGATTGGTATTGCTCAAAAGTCATTTAAAAACCTATTATTACGCTAAATCATGTACAATAAAACCTCATACTATCACCGTAAACAGACATGGTGTACAGTGAAAAGTAATGTTAAAGTCTTTTTTATTTCCACTCGCTGAAAAAACACTCAGCCTCAACGCCTTTTCTGTGCTTAATTTGATCAAAGAAAGCAGCGCGGCAATGGTCAATAGGTTGTTTTTTTCAACGCCGATACAGGAAACTTGAGTGTCAGATTTAAAACACACGACATCAATTCACAAGCATTGTCACGGCTGCCACCTGCCCGTGACTCAACCAAAATTAAAAAATGGCCAATCTGCTATTTGCCCTCGATGTCGAAGCTTACTGTATCGCGGTGGTGAAGCATCGCTTGATGGTAATCTAGCCATTGCCATTACCTGTCTGATGCTTTTTTTGCCAAGTTGTTACTACCATTTCATTCACATACATCTGTTGGGTATGGATATTAAAGCCACCTTACTCACTGGTATTTGGGGGATGTTTAAAGCCGATTTTGACTTCTTAGCCATCGTCGTCTTATTTTGCAGCCTTATTGCACCTTTGATCGTTTGTGCATCGGTGATCACTGCGCACTATGCTTTTCACAAACGCAGTTTTCGACTTTTAAGAAACTCGATGACGGCTCTCAAGCACATGAAACATTGGATGATGATCGATGTCTATTTGGTGAGTGTTGCCATTGCCTGTTTTAAACTTCGAGATTATGCTGATATCTTTATTGGCCCAGCCCTTTACTGCTTGGTTTTACTACAAATCCTCACGATTTTATTAATCATAAGAGCAAGGCCAAGCCAGTATTGGCAGCATTGGAAACACGAGCGCAACTATCAATTCGAACAATTTGACTACCATTGCTTAGAGTGCAATTTATCCCAACCAACAGGTAGCCATTGTGCGCGTTGCCACGCGGCGCAACACAAAATCAAACCGAATGTGTTTAGTCATACATGGGCATATTTATTGACGGCTTTGTTTGCCCTAATCCCTGCAAACTATCTTGCTATTTCGGTGTTTACCACTAATGGACAGCGCGCTGAAGACACTATTTTTTCTGGAATTACAACACTGGTCGGCAATGGCTTTTACGGCATTGCCGCTATCATATTTATTGCATCCATCGCGGTCCCCGTAGCAAAAGTTATCGGTTTATTGTTTATTTTGATTGTAACCCACTGCTGGCCGCACCTTTGGCAAAAAGAACGCATGGCGATTTATTTTGTTGTCAAATGGATTGGTAAGTGGTCTGTTATGGACTTATTCGTTATCTCGATAATGATGACTTTGATTGATCGCGGTCAAATTTTAAATTTTATGCCAGGGATAGGAGCGGTCGCCTTTGCGTTCGTCGTTATTTTTACTATGCTGGCAGCTGAAAGTTTTGATCCAAGAGTCATTTGGGGCTACTCACAAACTAACACTCAACACGGAAAATAATCGCAAAATGAGCTCACACTACTCACCTCAAGTGCGAAAAGGGATCCCGTTATCCCCATTATGGTTACTGCCTTTAGTCGCA
Source organism: Vibrio sp. HB236076 (assembly GCF_040957575.1). NCBI lineage: Bacteria > Pseudomonadati > Pseudomonadota > Gammaproteobacteria > Vibrionales > Vibrionaceae > Vibrio > Vibrio sp. HB236076. The sequence goes on along the minus strand of NZ_CP162601.1, from coordinate 1,520,917 downwards.
CTCGGTCTCGCTGTTTGGTTAATTTATCAATCAATCCACGACGCCGGCGAACGCATTCAAATTAACTTTACCGAAGCACAAGGACTTGTGGCGGGTAGAACGCCCGTTAAATATCAAGGCCTAGAAGTAGGCATGGTGCGCTCAATTAATCTGTCTAATGACCTCGGTAGTATTTATGCCGATGTCGATATCTATCCGGAAGCCACCCAGTTACTCGGTGAGAATACTAAGTTTTGGTTAGTTAAGCCCACGGCAAGCTTATCCGGTATTTCTGGTTTAGATGCTTTAGTATCAGGCAATTACATTTCGATTTACCCAGGAGAAGCATCAGAAGATTTTCCCCAAATGTTTAAAGCCTTAACCCAAGCACCAAAAGACATCGAAGCTTCACAAGGTTTAAACATTTCACTCAAAGCTGAGGATTTAGGTGGCTTAGCCGTTGGCTCAAAAGTTTACTACAAAAAAATCCCCATTGGTGAAGTCTACAGCTATCAACTTGATGAGCAAGATAACTCGGTTATTTTACAAGCCAGTATCGACAACAAGTATCGCCACCTCATCAATGATAAAAGCCGTTTTTGGAATATGAGCGGCATAAGTACAGAAATCGGTCTTAGTGGTATTAACGTACAGATGCAAAGTATTAGTGGCTTAATTTCAGGGGCCATCGCGGTTGATTCACCTGATCACGGAACCGAGCATGAAAAGTACCCTGTTTTTACGTTATTTCCCGACTTGCGAACAGCTGGGCGTGGTATTCCTATCCACATTAATTTGCCATCTGAACACGGCATCAACAGTAGTGGCGCTCCGATCATGTATAAAGGCATTGAAGTCGGCGAAATTACCGATGTAACACTTGATGGTAATCAAACCCTGGCTTCTGCAGCGATCCAACCTGCCTTTACAGATCTTTTATCCAGTGACAGTCAGTTTGTCTTAGAAGAAGCGGAAGTTTCCCTTTCAGGAGTAAAAAATCTCGGCAATTTGTTACGCGGTAACTACATCAGTGTGATACCTGGAAAAAATAACGACAACAGCCGAGATTTTATCGCTTTACGAAAAGCCGATTACCTCGAAAAGCAACCTGGCAGCCGTATTGTTACCCTCAGTGCGGAAAATACTTACGGCATAGAAAATGGCGCCAATGTCTTGTACAAAGGGATAAAAGTCGGCCAAGTTGTGAAACTATCACTGAATAAGACCAGCCCTGCTCGCAACGTGGAGATCCGCGTTCTCATTAATAGTGAATACACGCCATTACTTAAAACCGACAACCGCTTTTTTGTCACGAATAATATTAACGCTGCGATTGACGATGGCGGCTTAAGTCTTTCTATGCCGCCATTGCGCCAATTGGTGGTTGGCACAATAAGCTTCACCAGCGAAGGCAAAATCAGCAATCAAACTCAGTATCACCTCTTTCAAAGCGAACTTCAGTCTAAGCTTGCCAAACAAGAACAAAGCGGTTTTAGCCATTTCACACTTGAAGCGAAAACGCTGCCAAGTATCCAGGTGGGCAGTCCTATTCTCTACAAGAACATTGCTGTTGGGCGTGTTGATCAGTACCAACTGACTGCCAACGGCGTCAACATTGATATAAAAATTGACAATGCCTATCGCCACTTAATCAATGATAATACCGTTTTTTGGGCGCGTTCAGGATTGGAATTTAATGCTTCTGCCGCTGGTGTTTCTCTCAAAGCGTCACCGCTACAAGCGTTACTCAAAGGAGGGATCGAATTTGATACTCTTCCAGATATTGAAAATAAGACCGACAACGCCTGGAAGTTATACAACGATCAACAGGCCGCTAAAGATTACGGTACGAACGTCAGCTTTATCGTTACCGCCCAACAACAAGTGAGTGTCGGTATGGATATTCGCTCGCAAGGGATCACGATTGGTCGTATTACAGAATTGACCCCAGACTTTCAGCAAGGAAAAACCATTGCGAACGCGCGTATTTTCCCTAAATTCTCTGCCTTATTTACCACACAAGGCACCCAATATTGGTTGGCAAAGCCTGAAATTGGCATTCAAGGGATAAAAAATGTGGACGCAATTATCCAGCCTTACATCAATGCTTCTCCCTCAGTGACGGACAAAAATGCGAAACAAACGCGTTTTGCATTGCTCACCACGCAACCTTTAGAAGGCTCCGCAACGTTTACCTTACAAAGTGCTAATAAAGGCTCACTTTCAGTCGGTACACCTGTACTTTATCGAGGTATTCAAGTCGGGCGCGTTAGCCAAATACAACTAGGACATTTATCAGACCGAATTATATCGACCATCGAGGTCCAACGAGAATACGCGTATCTGATCAGAGAAAACAGCGTGTTTTGGAATGCCTCAGGGATTGATATTTCTCTTGGTCTGAGTGGCGCACAAATTCGGGCCGGAACCCTCGATAGTGTGCTAAAAGGAGGGATCGCTTTCTCAACCCCCGAAGAGTCCTTACAGCCACAGGCGCAATCTGGTCGTTCATTTTTACTGCATGAACACGTCCAAGAGGCTTGGTTAACTTGGCAAACCGCGATTCCCAACCCAAACTAAGCCGTGATTTTTCGCTGAGTTGTTCACTCAATCGCACCGAGACGTTTATTCGCGACTCGGTGTGATTCTTTGTCACTTCCAATCCTTCCCCACCCATTCAAAGTGTACATTCAGAACTTTTTATCTTCTCTTGTGACTGGGAAGCCAATCGACAATTTGATAAGCTTATCGTTTTAATAATGAGATAGCACTTTGAATCCGAGTATCCAATTTCCCCCCCTTTTTCTTGATAAGATGGCGGCACTGCTGCCAGATGCAAATGAATTCAATCGCTTTCTGGAAGTGAGCCAGCGCCCTTTAAGAAAAAGTATTCGGATCAACACACTAAAAGTGACCCCGTCACAATTTATCGAGCGTGCAAAACAAAAAGGCTGGCATTTAGATCCAATCCCTTGGTGCGAACACGGTTTCTGGATTGAAGAACAAAATCAAACACCACTAGGCAACAGCGCAGAGCATATGTCAGGGTGGTTTTATATTCAAGAAGCCAGCTCCATGCTACCAGTCACGGCACTGTTTCAAAATCAGAACAATTACCAAACGATACTCGATTGTGCAGCAGCCCCTGGCTCAAAGACAACGCAAATAGCCGCGCAAATGAATAATCAAGGCCTCTTAATCGCCAACGAATATTCTGCCAGTCGGTTAAAAGTCCTGCACTCGAACATCGAGCGCTGTGGCGTTGTCAACACCGCTCTCACACACTTTGATGCCAGTATTTTTAAAGACTGGCTACCTGAGGCCTTCGATGCGGTATTACTCGACGCGCCCTGCTCCGGTGAAGGCACGGTACGCAAAGATGCCGATGCGTTGAAAAACTGGTCTCAGGCATCATGTCTCTCTATTGCTGAGACTCAAAAGCAACTGATTGAAAGTGCATTTCACGCCCTAAAACCAGGTGGTCGATTAGTGTATTCAACTTGCACTTTAAGCCCTGAAGAAAACCAACAGATTTGCCAATATTTATTAGAGGTATTTGGAGATGCGGTTTCTATTGATCCTCTCACATCGCTTTTCCCGCAATGTGAAAATGCACTGACCAAAGAGGGATACTTGCACGTTTTTCCACAAACTTTTGATAGTGAAGGTTTTTTCATAGCTCGATTTACAAAAAACACTTCAACCATGACCGGCACCAACAAAACGAAGAAAGGTAAACTTCCCTTCACTCAAGCCACTCGTGGTCAAAAACAGGCTATTTCAGAGCAACTTCAACGCGATTTTGAATTAACGTTGCCCGAACATCTAGAACTGTGGTTCAGAGACAAAGAAGTGTGGCTCTTTCCAAGCTCAATAAATCCACTACTCAACAAAGTTCGCTTTTCTCGTATTGGAATTAAAATAGCGGAGACCTACAACAAAGGCGTTCGCTGGAAGCATCAGTTGGCAACCTGCCTTGGTCATCATATCGCACCTTCACATTGTTGTGAGTTGTCGACAGAAGAAGCGCGTGAATGGTTTATGGGCCGAGATGTTCGCCCTGCCATAACGGGTAAAGGTGAGGTACTTGTGACTTACCAAGGTATGGTTCTTGGACTGGGTAAATGGGTAAGTAATCGAATTAAAAATGGCTTACCAAGGGAATTAGTTCGCGATAATAATCTTTTCTAAAGCGGTCCATAACCAACCTGATATTAACGAGCTATTGCACGACTCGACAATAATAATAAGGGGACTGACTGTCCCCTTATTTGTGTTGCATAGCCTGTATAATATAGGTGGTTCATTCTTCTATAGGCAAGGTTTGCTTTACGTAATCTCCGGGAGCGGGACCAAGTACTGGGTAGTTTTCATTCCCTGTCGGAAAGTGTTCAACCCATTCGGCTTGGTTAAAGCCAAGTAACCACTGGTGCCAATGAAGCCACCAAGACCCCGACTGATAATCCGCCTGACCTAACCACTCGTCAGCATTTTCCTCAAGAGAATCATTAACCCAATAGCCGTATTTATTTTTATCAGGGTGATTGACTATGCCAGCGATATGGCCAGATTGCCCTAATACAAAAACCTTATTCCCCCCGGTTTTTAATGCCCCTCGGTAAGTACCTTGCCACAGAGCGATGTGATCATCTTTGGTAGAAATAAAGTAACTAGGGACTTTAATCTTATTCAAATCAATCCACACACCACCAATTTTAACACCTTTGTCTTGTACTAAAGCATTCTCTAAGTACAATTTTCTCAACAAGAAATTGTGAGTGGCTGCAGAAACATTGGTACTGTCGCTGTTCCAGTACAAGAGATCAAAATCCATCGGCCTTTGTCCCTTGAGGTAATTATCGATGTAATAGTTCCAATAGAGACTATTTTCTCTCAATAAGCTAAACGTCACACTCAGTGAACGGCCATCCATGTAGCCCAGTGCGTTATTTTGCTGTTCGATAGCATGTATCACGGGATCATTAATATAGGCCCCAACTTCACCGGGTTGACTATAATCAAGTAAGGTCGTGAAAAAAGTAGCCGACTTAATACGACGTTTCATTCTTTTCGCCGCATAATAAGCGATCGTCATAGCCAATACGGTACCACCTATACAGTACCCCGCAGCATTGATCTGCTCTTGCCCAGTGATCTCTTCTATAGCACTAACGGCCTTGACGACGCCATCGAGGACATAATCCTCAAAATTGACATTAGCCTGCGCTTTTCCTGGGTTGCGCCAAGAAATCATAAAGACACTGTGGCCCTGCTCAAGTAACCAATTCACCATTGAGTTTTTTTCACGCAGATCGAGAATATAGTACTTGTTAATAAATGGCGGGACGATTAGAAGCGGTGTACTGAGCGTTTTTTCACACTTAGGCTTATATTGGATTAACTCAATTAAATCGTTTTTATAAACCACGTCACCAGCCGTACTGGCAACATCGGTGCCAATGTCAAAAGCTTGTTGGTTAGTCATGCGAATTTTTAACACATCTGCGCTTTGCTCGACGTCTTGCTTAAATGCTTCCATTCCTTTAACTAAATTTTCCCCTTGATTATCAAGGGTAATTTTCAGTAGTTCAGGGTTAGTCGCAATAAAATTACTCGGAGACAGTGCGTTGATGGCTTGACGCGAAAAAAACGTCAATCGCTCTTTGACTTTATCATCCAGCCCCTCAACCGCTTCAATAGTGGATAAGAAGCTTTGACTAAACAAGAGATAGGACTGTTGTATGCATTTAAAATAAGGATCGCTTTGCCAAGATTGGTCTTGAAAGCGGCGATCACCGACTTCAGGCTCTATCACATCTGGTGATTGCTCACCCGGTAAAATACTCTGCCAAATTTTGAGTTGTTGCTCCCACCACTGCTGCTGAACTTTCAATAAATTACCAGGTTGTTGACTGGCTTTGTTAAACAGTTCAGTCGTGTCTTCAATGGTCACATCTTGCATCGCCTTGTTAAATGATGTGGACATTGAAGAGGAATTTTGATCAAAATCCTGCCACCACTGTTGGTTCACTTGTTGAATCTGACTCAAATAATCACTGAAGAAATTTTGAAACATATTGGACTCCTATTCACTGAAAAAGCGCCGCTCTACCATGAGCGGCGGCATCATTCACTCAGCTTATGCAGGAGTTACAGTGCTAAGATTTTCAGAAGTCATCTTTTCAACTTCTTCTTTGAATTCTTTAGCAATTGATTGAAACTTCTCGCTATCTGATGACACTTGTTCAGAAAGCTTCGCCAGTGTGCTCATTTGTTGAGAGCTGTAAGAGGTAAAGCTACTAACATCTTTCACTTCAGAGGCGGCTTTAATTTGGCTTAAGCCAAGCTCCGAGTATGTTTTTACCGCATTGAGTTGCAGCTCTGTCAACTGTTCTACATTTTTCGCCATTAACTGGTTAAATTTAACAAAAGGTGCCAGCTGTTTTTCAGTTTGGTCAGCAAATGTTTTAAAAAAGTCCGTATACATAATGATATTCTCCTAGAGGATTGACTAACAAGTTTTAACAATTACGGCTGTGCCCATACCACCACCAACACACAGTGAGGCAAGGCCATAGTCGAGTTCTTTATTTTTCAACTGATACAATAACGTCACTAAAATGCGATTACCTGATGCCCCCAACGGGTGACCGAGTGCAATCGCACCACCATTACAGTTAGTGCGCTTTAAAATGTCACTTTCTGACTCACCATGCTCAAGCGAGAGCCCTTTGACGACCCCTAAAGCTTGAGCAGCAAACGCCTCATTAAGCTCAAGTAAATTAATGTCTTTCAGAGATAAGCCCGCTCTTTGTAAAGCGAGAGCACTTGCGGGTACCGGCCCTAACCCCATGACAGAAGGGTCGACACCGGCTTGTGCAACACTGACAATTTCAGCCATTGGCGTAAGTTGATATTTCTCGACGGCGGAAGCGGAAGCTAAGATCGTCACACTCGCGCCATCATTAAGCCCAGAAGCATTACCGGCAGTGACCGTACCCTCTTTGATAAAAGCAGGTCTCAGACGAGCTAGCTTTTCTAAATCTGAATTAGCTTTAGGGTATTCATCTTGGTCGAAGATATGAGTGTCTCTGCGCGTTTTCACCTCAATAGGGGCGATCTCATTATCGAAGTGACCACGCTCGATTGCAGCAAGTGCTTTATTTTGACTGTTGAGCGCGTACTCATCTTGTTCATTACGTGAAATTTTATATTTTTCAGCGATGTTCTCAGCGGTCACTCCCATGTGATATTGGTTAAAGACATCGGTTAACCCATCGTGAATCAATAAATCTTCACATGAAACCGCCCCCATTTTTTGGCCATCACGAAGATGGCTTGGCATCGCAAATGGGATTTGCGACATGACTTCCACGCCACCAGCCACAACAAGATCGGCTTGTGAGGACTGAATATGACTCACTGCATCCATAACGGATTTCATACCACTGCCACAAACCATATTAACGCTGTAAGCAGGAACGGTGTTGGGAATACCAGCATAGATCGCTGCCTGGCGAGCAACACCCATACCTTGTGCTGCTGAAATAACATTACCGAAAATGACTTCATCAACCCACTGAGGCTGTATGTTGCCACTTTCTAACGCACTTTTTATGACTTGCGCCCCCAATTGACCACAATTGACATTTTTTAGACTGCCACCAAAAGCACCTATTGCGGAACGCTTTGCCGATACAATATACACTTTTTCCATTATTCACCTCTCCTTAGTGCATGTGTAAGCCGCCATTGACGGACAGTGTTTCTCCCGTAATATAAGCCGCATCATCACTAGCGAGATAGACAACTGCATTGGCAATTTCTTTGGTTTTTGCCAAGCGTTTCATCGGAACTTGGTTTACAATGGATTCCAGTACTTCTGGCTTCATCTCTTCCACCATCGGTGTGGCAGTATACCCAGGAGCGACGGCGTTAACCGTGACACCAAAACGGGCCCCTTCCGCTGCTAAGGCTTTAGTAAAGCCAATCATGCCAGCTTTAGCTGCAGAATAATTGGTTTGGCCAAACTGACCTTTAATGCCATTGACAGAAGAAATATTGATTACTCTGCCAAATCCTTTCTCGCACATCGCGGCAAACAAAGGCTGAGTGACATTAAATATGCTATTTAGATTTGTGTTAATGACATCATGCCAGTTTTCTGATGACATTTTTTTAAACTGCCCATCTCTTGTGATGCCAGCATTGTTAACAACAACATCAATAGAGCCTTCTTCAGTCAAAATTTCTGTTAAACGTTGCTGACATTGCTCCGTGTCTGTCACATCGAGTTCTAACAGTCTAACTTGTTGTTCTGTGAATTGATTGCTATCAAACCATTCTCGAGCACATTCATAAGCGCCAGTGAAATAAGTGGCAATAACTCGATAGCCTTTTTCAACTAATGACGTCGTAATTGATGAGCCGATACCACCTTTAGACCCTGTGATCAAAGCGATTTTATTCATTTATGCTCCATCCATGATAATTTGAATTACATCCAAAAATTAACCGTTTGATTAACTCTCTTCCAACACTAATTAGCGTCTTCATTCCAAACTAAACCTTTATTGTGACATTTCAAATATATTTTAAAATCTTGTGTTTTTTTATGACATTGCTTACACAAAACACATTAAGATTACACACAAAAACAACAATACATAATGTAAGCAATTGAATTTTAAGCACTTAAAATGAAACACACACAACTATCAATATAGGCTGTTGAAATAAAAGACAAACAAGAAATTCAAGAAGAAAGTCACATGGATAAGTATCAAAAATAAAAACACCAAAGAAAAATAAATTCAAAAAATGAATAAATAAAATAAACTCTTAAAGCTTAAAATCACAAACGAACCTATTATTAACCAATATGTTAAAATATAAAACCAAAGGTAAAGAGAATACTAAAAAATAGAAGAAAGGGAGAAAGGGAGAAAGGGAGAAAAATATTACACCTCAATGTAAAACACTGAGGTATAACGCTGATTTTATTTTTTATTTAAGTAAATGCCATCGCTTTTGATGGTAATCTTTTGTTGTTTATAAAGCTGACCAATTGATTTTTTGAACGTCCCTTTACTTGCGCGAAATACATCAAAAATGGCCTCTGGCGATGATTTATCATTCAAGGGTAAAAAACCGCCTTTTTTATCCAGAAGTTGGAGGATTTTCAACCCTAAATCATCCATTTTTTCAACGCCAACTTTTTGTAAACTCACGTCAATTTTGCCATCTTCTCGGATTTGCTTTATGTAACCTTTGAGCTGCTTACCAACAAAAATTTTGCCAAACACGTCGGATGAAAACAGCATGCCCCAATGAGATTGGTTAATAATGACCTTAAGTCCCAGTTCACTTTTTTCAGCCACCAGCAGTTCAACCTGTTGATTGACTGCGTATTGGGCTGGTGTTTTATCTAACCACTTGTTAAATTTGGTCGTGCCAACCAAAAGACCGGACGCTTGATTCAGATACACATAAACGAGAATAGACTGTCCTTCTTTAAGGCGAGTGCGCTGTTCACTAAACGGGATCAGCAAATCTTTTTCTTTGATCCCCCAATTGACAAAGGCACCAGTAGAATTGGTACTTTCCACTGTCATCAATGCCCACTGGCCCACTTCTGCGAGAGGTTTTTCACAGGTCGCGACCAGTTCGCTTTCTCCATTAAAATACAAAAAAACATCAACGCTTTCGCCTATACGCAACTCATCACTGACGTGTTTTTTTGCCAATAAGACTTTGCCGAATGATTCACCATCGAGAAAATACCCAAAACTGGTTTCAGATACCACGTTTAGGCGGTTACTTTGACCTACATATACCATTGTTTTGTCTCACTAAGAATTTACAGTTATTATACTCGAACTCTGGTATTCTTTGTTAACAATATTACCGACATAGGCATTCGCAAGTTTGATTAACGTAGGAAAACAAGATTCAATCACTTTAAAAATCAGCCATGCTATGGCCAATACCCAGGTGCTCGATCTCGATATTTACTTGTTTATTCCTAAAGAGTTGAATGCGAATGCCCAGGTGTTGCCCGAAGCGGACTTTTATCTCAATAGCATTTCGCAAAAGCGCGTATACTACAGTGATAAGACCTTATTGCCATTGGTTCATTCACGGCTAGCCAAACGAGGTAAGCTGAGTTCTAATCAATATCGAGTTAGCTTGAGTTTGTTTGCTTACCAATATGTTATCGCTCTCGATAATGCGATTAATAAACTCAACAAACAACAAGGCGAAGACGTGAAAGCAGACGATGTCGATGAAGTGATTGAATTAGCACTCGATATCCTCAAGCGATTACGACGCGGTATTCCATTTGATGAAAACCTCAAACGGTACTACGTCAATATCGATAACTACTTATCTTGGTATACTGAACAACGGTTTTTGTCACTCATTGCACACTTACCCAGACAAGGTGAGTACAAAACAATAAAATCTCGACTTTTAACCTTATGTGAACGCGAAGCTGCTCATCGTAACCTCAATCGATATAACTCAATCAGAGTGCAAGACGACATGACTCGGTTGAGCAATAAAATGCGCTTATTACGACGACTTATCGAGCATCCGATCGTCCTTAAGGAAAAACACCTATCATTGGGTAAAAACGTCAAGCGTGCGATCAAAGGCGGCGCGACCGGATTTATCATGATCTTTGTCACTATAACCATTTTATTAGCCCGAGATTATCTAGGAGAAATTTCCGCTTCCTTTATTCTTGCGATGGCGTTTATTTATGCATTAAGGGAAATTTTCAAAGACGAATTCAAAGATATGCTTTGGAAATGGATTCGCCGTGGTAAACCACGTTGGCGTAAACAGTTTTATGATCCTAGCACCAATCAACCGGTGGGTAAGAAAGACGAATGGTTTGATTATGCGCTTTACGACCGCTTGCCTGATACGATTAAAACCATTCGCAAGCGTCGCGTCGTACAAAGAGAAGAGTCCATTCTTCATTACCATTCAAAAACCGTAATGGCTACCAGTCACTTTATGAGTGGTTATGAACAAACTCGTGAAACATTGTGCATTAATTTTCGCAGTTTAATGCGTTTAATGGACAAAGGTACCAACAAGGTTTACAAAATTAAAGATGGCCAAGTGACCCGAGAAAACGTTGACAAAAGGCATCTTATAAACCTTGTTATCAAAGAAGATAACCACGATGGTGAGCCTGTTTACTACCGATGGAAAGTCATTCTCAATCGCTCAAAAATTGTTGACATAGAACAAGTACCTATCAATGTGAAATAGGTTCAAGACCAACAAGTATTGTCACCTAGTAACCGAGCTCTTTTCATTGTTATTAAATCACGTTACCATGTAACAAACTGCCACAAGGAAAATATAATGCCCTCTTTTGATGTTGTTTCAGAAATTGATATGGTGGAACTTCGCCATGCAGTCGATAATGCTAACCGTGAACTGTCGACTCGTTTTGATTTTCGCAATGTTGATGCTTCATTCACATTTAATGATGAAACCGTCAAGCTTTCTTCGGAAGGTGATTTTCAACTCAAACAAATGCGCGATATTTTGCGTGGACATTTGACCAAACGCAATGTCGATGTCAATGCGATGGATGCCCAAACACCAGAACAAAGTGGTAAGAAATGGCACCAAACTGTGTTGTTTAGCCAGGGTATTGACACCGCAACTGCGAAAAAGCTCGTCAAAGCAATTAAAGATGCCAAAATGAAGGTACAAACCAGTATTCAAGGTGAGAAATTACGAGTCACGGGGAAAAAACGCGATGACCTGCAAGCGGTAATCGCCCTGATTAAAGAAGGCGATTTTGGTCAGCCTTTTCAATACAATAACTTTCGAGATTAACCCAGCACTTTCAATCACCACACCGACACAAATAACGTTGAGCAAGGCCACTATGTATTCCTTGCCCTTGCTCACTTTTTATAACGCGCAATGATGTCGACTTTGACATTTAGCCTATGATTAAATCTGCCGCTTGTCGATGTTGGATCCAATTAGACTGGTCCTCAGTATGTAATATCACCACTCTTACATTGTCACTGCGAACTGATGACAGTTTCTCAACTAAGTGCCGCTCATCAAGTACTTCTTCCCTTTCTGCATCGCGGCGTACCATTTCAAAATGCCCTGCGGCTACCGTATTGGTAAAGAACACCAATTCTGCACGCTGCATGTACCTCAATGCTTTGATGGGTAACAATTCCACATCAGGATGACAAGTTATCCAAGTTACTGACCCTGTTTGATCATCTTTTCCCGCTAAATAACGTTGAAATGCCTCTTCTAAGCTTTGTTCATCACTGGCAACTTGAACATTTGGATCAGCAAAAAAGCGTTCCCAAAAGCGACGACGGGTATCAACATCTGGACGAGAACGCTTAATTCTATCTCTCTGAGCATTAGCAAAGTCAGCCAATAATCCCAAATTTTGCGGCAGTATCGATTCAATGGACTCACGCAAATTGCGTATCAGTACCGGGGCGGCGCCGCCACTAGAAATTGCAATTTGAATATCGCCTCGGTTTATCATTGCTGGGGTGATAAAATCGCAATACGGCTTATCATCGACAACATTAACTAAATAATTATAGGTTTTGGCTTCTTGATACACTTGGTGGTTTACGTTTGGGTTGTCGGTTGTCACCCACACTTGAACCCATTGCTGTTCATTCAAGTAACACGGCTGATACACACCTTGAACCCACTTGATTTTCCCTTCTTGAGCGAGCGTCGACAAATACGGCGCCAACTCTGGAGCAATAATGGTGACAGCGGCGTGAGCTTTTAACAATGACTCGACTTTACGGCATGCCACCTCTCCCCCGCCAATCACTAACACGGGTTTCATTTTCAAATCAATAAAGATTGGAAAGTATTCCATTTATATTCAACCTTATTATTAAGAGTTATCTCGTTTCAAAATGGTGCACCATTTTGGTTTGTTACCTCGATCACAAAGAATATTCAACTAAATATAACCCTGCTGACAGTCATAAGCTTCAACTTAACCATCAATCTCGCCATAAAAACTAGAAAAAGCAAATATTATCGCTTGAGTTAACTGATGCCCAACTTTGGGCATTATCTGCACTATTTACTTATTATTATCAATTAGTCATTCTTGTTTTGTTCTTGTCCTAAATTGGTGCAGACAAAAAGCAAATTTAACGGATTCGCTTCCAACGTTGAGCCTACAACGTCCGTCTCATACCTTTTAACGACATGACATACTAATAACACGACGAAAACCATTTTTACTTTTAAGAATGTCACCACGATTTTTCGAGCAAATTGAATTAAGTATGACTTGATTCTCTATGGATCATACAGGAAGGATACTCATGAAAAATAAACTTACTGCTCTTGCCTCAATCGTTATTGCATCCACTGCCACTCTCTTTACAGCGCAAACGTTCGCAGCGGATAGCGAAACCTTAGCAAAAGTTCAAAAGCAAGGCTACTTATCTTGCGGTGTGAGTGCAGGTTTACCAGGTTTCTCAAACCCTAACTCAAAAGGTGAATGGGAAGGTATTGATGTTGAATACTGCCAAGCAGTTGCTGCAGCTGTCTTGGGAGACAAAACCAAAGTCAAATACGTACCACTGACGGCGAAAGAGCGTTTCACTGCCCTACAATCTGGTGAGATTGATGTGCTGTCGCGCAACACGACATGGACACTTCAACGCGATACCGCTCTTGGCTTAAACTTTGTTGGTGTTAACTACTACGATGGCCAAGGTTTTATGGTCAAAAAAGAGTTGGGGATTAAAAGTGCTAAAGAGCTTGATGGCGCGTCTATCTGCGTTCAGTCAGGTACCACAACAGAGCTTAACCTCGCTGACTACTTCCGCGTCAATGGTATGAGTTACAAACCTGTTGTTTTTGATACAGCACCTCAAACATCTAAAGGCTTTGACTCCGGTCGTTGTGACGTGTTGACCACTGACCAATCTGGTTTGTATGCACTGCGCCTTAACCTTGCTGATCCTAGCTCTGCGATGGTTCTGCCTGAGATTATCTCAAAAGAGCCTCTAGGCCCTGTTGTACGTCAAGGTGATGACCAATGGTTTAACATCGCGAAATGGACACTCTTCGCTATGATCAACGCTGAAGAGTATGGCATTACTTCAGCCAATGCAGACGACATGCTCAAATCCAACGATCCAAACATTCGTCGTATCCTTGGTCAAGATGGTCCAAAAGGTAAAGGCCTAGGTATCAGTGATGACTGGGGCTACCAAGTTATTAAACAAGTTGGTAACTACGGTGAAGTATTTGAGAAAACCGTCGGTAAAGGCTCTCCTCTACAAATTTCACGCGGCGTGAACGCGTTGTGGAATGCTGGCGGCTTTATGTACGCACCACCACTTCGCTAATCCAATTATTCACTATTTTTATAGTAAAACTTTATTGGGCGGTATTTGCCGCCCTTTTTACTAAATGGATTTTGAGGTTGTAGCGGTATGGACTCAAATAAAAAAATATCCAGTGAAGCACCGAACTCTTCACTGACACTCACCAGTCTTATTTACAATCCGACTTTTCGTGCGGTTGCGTTTCAGACACTCACCATCTTACTCCTTGGCTATTTTTTCTACAGCATCATTAACAACGCCTTTACCAACCTAGAAGCGCGAGGAATTTCAACTGGTTTTGATTTTCTCGACCAAGAAGCAGGCTTTGGCATCGGCTTAACCTTAATTGATTACAATGAAACATATTCCTATGGTAGAACCTTTGTCGTTGGTTTGTTAAACACGGCACTGGTCTCTTTTTTGGGAATTATTTTTGCCACTATTCTTGGCTTCATCATGGGGATCGCCAGATTATCTTCTAACTGGTTGATCAGTCGATTTGCTGCAGTGTACATTGAGATTTTCCGCAATATCCCTTTATTATTACAGATTCTCTTTTGGTACTTCGCTGTCTTGCAAGCGTTGCCGTCACCGAGACAAAGTTTGAGCTTTGCCGATACCTTTTTCTTAAATGTACGTGGCTTTTACATGCCAGGCCCTGTGATGGAAGCAGGCAGTGGATTGACTGTCGCAAGCTTGATTATTGGTATTATTGCCACAATTTGTATTGCGCGTTGGGCCAAAAACAAGCAAAAGTTGACCGGTCAACAAACACCGGTTTGGGCTTATGCCTTAGGCCTCATCATTGCTTTACCTACTGTCGTGTTCTTACTTTCAGGTTCGCCGATAAGCTTGGATTATCCCGAGCTAAAAGGCTTTAACTTTAGAGGTGGAATTGACATCCTGCCAGAACTGGCTGCTCTTTTACTTGCGCTTTCCATTTACACCGCGGCCTTTATTGCTGAGATCGTTCGTTCGGGGATTAACGCAGTCAATCACGGACAATCTGAAGCAGCGATGTCTTTGGGCTTGCCAAAAAGTAAAACACTTAAATTGGTAATCATTCCTCAAGCAATGCGCATCATCATCCCTCCTCTCACCAGTCAATATTTGAATTTAACCAAAAACTCCTCGCTAGCAATGGCGATTGGTTACCCTGACTTAGTGTCTGTCTTTGCCGGTACAACCTTAAACCAAACAGGACAAGCCATTGAAATCATAGCAATGACCATGGGCGTGTATTTGACCTTGAGTTTATTAACTTCGTTATTGATGAATATCTATAACAAAAAAATGGCATTGGTGGAGAGATAATTATGAAAGAACATCAATTTCAACCAGACTTACCCCCACCGAGTAACACGGTAGGCCCTGTGAATTGGTGCCGGAAAAACCTGTTCAATGGCCCAGTCAACTCTATCGTCACCCTGCTACTGGCCTACTTTATTTTTGGGGCTTTGTGGGATGTCATTAATTGGGCATTTATCAATGCAGACTGGGTTGGAGAAACCCGAGATGCTTGTACTCGTAATGGCGCTTGTTGGGTCTTTATTAGTGTGCGCTGGGATCAATTTATGTTTGGTTTCTACCCAGAAGCCGAACTGTGGCGTCCCAAACTTTTCTTTTTGACCTTAGCTATTTTCATCGCGTTATTAGCTTATGAAAAAACACCGAAAAAAGGCTTGATTTGGGCATTGTTTGTTACTGTATATCCCGTATTTATTACTGGTTTACTTTACGGTGGCTATCTAGGGCTTGAAGTAGTCTCAACACATCAATGGGGTGGTTTATTAATCACACTTGTGATTGCGTTAGTTGGTATTGTGGTATCTCTGCCAATTGGGGTGTTACTGGCTCTCGGTCGACGCTCTGAAATGCCCATCATTAAGAGTTTAAGTACGATATACATTGAAGTCTGGCGTGGCGTTCCACTGATCACAGTTTTATTTATGGCTTCGGTCATGCTGCCACTGTTTTTGTCTCACGGAACCGATGCCAACAAGTTAATGCGCGCTCTGATTGGTGTCGTGATGTTCAGCTCTGCATACATGGCAGAAGTGATTCGCGGCGGTCTGCAGGCCATACCAAAAGGCCAATATGAAGCAGCGGATGCACTGGGGTTAAGCTATTGGAAGAAAATGAACCTTATCGTACTTCCTCAAGCACTCAAAATCACAATTCCATCGATTGTTAACACCTTCATTGGTTTGTTTAAAGACACCAGTCTCGTTCTCATTATTGGTATGTTTGATGTATTGGGTATTGGGCAAGCGGCCAACACCGACCCTGAATGGTTAGGTTTTGCCACGGAAAGTTATGTATTTGTCGCGTTAGTGTTCTGGATATTTTGTTTTGGTATGTCTCGATATTCCATTTGGCTCGAAGGCAAACTCAACACCGGCCACAAACGATAATTTTGCATTCAAGGACGTATTATGACGCAACTAGATAATCAAATGATTCAAATTAAAAATATGAACAAGTGGTACGGTGACTTTCACGTACTGAAAAACATCAATTTAGAAGTGACCAAAGGTGAACGTATCGTGATCTGTGGCCCATCGGGGTCTGGAAAATCAACGATGATCCGTTGTATCAACCGCCTAGAAGAGCATCAAAAGGGCGAGATCGTTGTGTGCGGTAACACCTTAACTGAAGATCTTAAAAATATTGAAGCTGTGCGTCGTGAAGTTGGCATGTGTTTTCAACACTTTAATCTCTTCCCTCACCTAACGGTACTAGAAAACTGCACTCTAGCGCCGATTTGGGTTAAAAAAATGCCCAAACAAGAAGCAGAAGCGATTGCGATGAAATATCTAGAGCGCGTTAAAATTCCGCACCAAGCTCAGAAATACCCAGGTCAACTTTCAGGTGGTCAGCAACAACGTGTCGCCATTGCTCGCTCCTTGTGCATGAACCCACAAGTTATGTTGTTTGACGAACCCACTTCAGCACTCGATCCAGAAATGGTCCGCGAAGTTCTCGATGTTATGGTTGAGCTAGCTGAAGAAGGGATGACTATGCTTTGTGTAACCCATGAAATGGGCTTTGCCAAAGAGGTAGCAGACCGAGTGATCTTCATGGATGCGGGAGAGATTATTGAGGAAAATAACCCCAAAGACTTCTTTGAAAATCCTCAATCAGATCGAACCCAAAATTTCTTATCACAAATCCTGCAACACTAATTTCACTAAGGCGCTTTACGGCGCCTTTTTTCATATCGTGTTACAACTTAACCCTGTTTTAAATACTGATTTCATTTAATATTTATTAGAGATAAATTCATTATCGGCGGTTGAATTATGAACTTTCACCCCCATTAATGTACTAACTAATAAAGAAATAACCACGAGGTTTACTTATGAACAGTCCAATGTTTGGTCGTGCAACTACCCAAGAAAGTGCACTGCAAACCAATAAAGTACTTCGCAATACTTACGCCCTACTTTCTATGACATTGATCTGGTCTGCCGTTGTCGCGGGCGTATCAATGGCGATGAACTTACCTTCACCTGGCATTATTATTATGCTGGTTGGTTTTTACGGTTTACTCTTCCTTACAGAGAAAAACCGCAACAACAGCATGGGTCTAGTGTTTACCTTCCTATTCACCGGCTTTCTGGGTTATACGCTTGGCCCTATTCTAAACGCTTATATTGGCGCTGGTATGGGTGATGTGGTCGTCACCGCTCTCGGCGGCACGGCGCTGACCTTTATGGCGTCTTCAGCCTATGCATTAACAACAAAGCGTGATCTTTCTTTCTTAGGTGGCGTGTTGATGGCTGGATTTGTCGTATTGCTCGTCGGTATGGTAGCGAACATCTTTCTACAGATGCCTATGTTACAACTCGCGATGAGCGGTATGTTTGTGCTATTTTCAACCGGTGTGATTCTATTAACGACGCAACAAATCGTTCGTGGTGGTGAGACAAACTACATCTCTGCGACCATTTCGCTCTACGTATCCATTTACAACTTATTCATTAGTTTACTGAGTATTCTCGGTGTCATGAACGACGATTAATGACTCATTGATGGGTGCATACGATTTTCACAGCCCTCATCAATGAGGGCTTTTTTATATTGGCTTGATAATGAGCTAAGACGATTATTAAGGAGCAACTAGTAAGATAGGCAAATCAGTCGAGTGAGTATTATGGCGCTTCACAAGTCTTCAATGTCGCTCAACAACCGCTCCGCTTTGTCCAGTAGGGCTTGTTTCAATTCAGCCTCTTTTTTATCCCATTGGTGATACATCATTTTCATCCGATGATTATCCCTAAACACGGCTTGGTTTCGGTCGATAAAATGCCAATAGAGGCTATTAAAAGGACAGGCTTGCTCACTAATGCTCTCTTTAACCTTGTAATGACAGTGTTTACAATAATCACTCATTTTATTGATATAAGCACCGCTTGAGGCATAAGGTTTTGTTGCGATCGTTGCATTATCGGCAAACAATGCCATCCCTTTGGTATTGGGCATTTCCACCCACTCCAGTGCGTCGACATACACGCCTAAATACCATTGCTCAACTTCTTGGGTATCTAACCCGGTTAACAAACTCCAATTGCCAATAATCATCAAGCGTTGAATGTGATGAGCATAAGCATAATCAAGCGATTGTGATATGGATTGCTTCACACATTGCATTTTAGTTTTGCCATGCCAAAAATAGCCAGGCAGCGGACGATGGGAGTGTAAACTATTCCGACGACCGTACTCTGGCATCAAAGCCCAATATATCATTCTGACATACTCACGCCAGCCGAGGATTTGGCGAACAAAGCCTTCCACCTGGGCAATATCAATGTTAGGGTTGTGCTGACCTGCAGTGACCACCGCGTCGATCACCTCCATGGGATGCAATAACTTCACATTGATAGCAAATGAAAGCCGTGAATGAAAAAGACTCCATTTACTTTTGTGTTGGGTCAACATTGCATCTTGATATTGGCCAAAATAAGGTAAGTTTTCACGGCAAAAGTGGGCTAGCAAAGTTTGAGCTTGTGAGCGATTAATGGGCCATATTAAAGGTGATAAAGCCTCACCAAAGCATGGAACAGCCAGTTTATCTAGCAAGGTATAAATATCTTGAGCTGAGTTGTTGAATAAAAGAGGATTTGAAATCAGCTCTTGATTTTTAGCCGACTTCAAGTGACCACGGTTATTTTTGTCAAAATTCCATTTTCCACCCTGAGGTTTACCCTGCTCATCGATGAGGACTTGATACTTTTTGCGCATATCGCGATAAAAGTACTCCATTTGTTTACCTTGATAGTTAGTATAGGCAAGGCTTATCTCATCAAATGGCAATAAGAAATGTTCCGTATCCACTTCGGTTACGGTGACTTGGTCAAATTTCAACCCTCGCAACTGCTCGATTAAACGGTATTCATCAGGTCGTTGGTATTCAAAGTGTTCTATACCGTGTTCTTCGATAATTTGGCTCAGTGCGGCTTTTAAGTTTGACCAATGTTGCGTCTCTTCTAACGTCCAATAACTGACGTGATGACCATCGCTTTTCAATACTCGACAAAAATCTCGCATGGCCAAAAAAAAAGCAGCTATCTTTTGTTTATGATGCTTGACATAGTATTGCTCTTGAGAGAGCTCTAACATAACGTAAATACACTCTGAATCATATTCTTGAAACCACGAATGAGAGCCGTTGAGCTGATCACCCAAGATAAGGCGCATCGTTTTCATTCCTTATTCCCTTCTAATTGCTCTATATTTTCAGGCTTTTACGTTATTAAATACAAGTCGATCAATCACTCACACTTGAAACCTTTTCTATAGATCGACTACTATCGCATTAACTTCTCTCTAACGACGCCATAAATGATGATAGAATACAAAGGTAAAATAATAGAAACTGATTCTGAAGGTTATTTATTAGACCACACTCAGTGGCACCCAGAATTGATAGAGGTATTAGCTCAAACAGAAGGAATTGAACTCACCCCATCTCACCTCGAGGTCATTCATTTTGTTCGCAACTTTTACGTTGAATTTAATACCTCACCGGCAATTCGTATGCTGGTCAAGGCCATGGCAAAACAATATGGGCCCGAAAAGGGCAGCAGTAAGTACTTGTTTAAATTATTTAAAGAAGGCCCAGCGAAACAAGCCACCAAACTCGCCGGCTTACCCAAACCGGCAAAGTGTTTGTAACTCAATACCGGCTTTATTTTTTCAATCTTTGCTGCCTGTTTATTCTTTATTTAAGGCTTAATAAAGAATTTGGAAAAAAGGCTCATTGCTCGGCTCCGCCTCTTTTATCTCAATGTGATCAATTCGAGCAAAAGGCGGGCCTTGTCGTAGTTGTTGATAATAGTCTTCAATTTGCTCTGCTAGGCCGCAGACACAGGTTTCCACTTCACCGGTTGTTAAATTTTTCACATAACCGGTTAAACCTAATTTTTTAGCCCAACTCTGGCAAAAATAACGATAACCAACGCCTTGTACTCGTCCTGAAACGATCATCAATACACAACGCATTTTTTCCTTCCTTTTGTTCACTATAAACAACATTGACCTCAATAAATAATTAACAGAAAGTTGAGGTTTTCGATTTATGTTTGCTTTTCCATGTTACATTCACGACAATACCGCGCAATGAAAAATGAAAGAGAACTGTGTTATGTCCCCTGCTGTGTATTTAGTTAAAGGTCGAGAAAAATCGCTAAAGCGTCGCCATCCTTGGATTTTTTCACGTGGTATTGATCGCGTGCAAGGAGAACCAAGCTTGGGGCAAACCGTCGATGTATTTTCTCATTCTGGGCAATGGTTAGCTAAGGCGGCTTATTCGCCACAATCGCAAATTCGTGCTCGTGTGTGGTCGTTTGACAAAACAGAGATCGATGTCGATTTCTTTGTTACCCGATTGCAAGCTGCGCAAGCACTGCGTAACCCTATAATAGAAA
Organism: Vibrio sp. HB236076; assembly: GCF_040957575.1. Classification (NCBI taxonomy): domain Bacteria; kingdom Pseudomonadati; phylum Pseudomonadota; class Gammaproteobacteria; order Vibrionales; family Vibrionaceae; genus Vibrio; species Vibrio sp. HB236076. Next base: position 1,499,631 of record NZ_CP162601.1, on the reverse strand, counting down.
GAGATGGGTTAACCGGTTATCGCTTAGTCGCCGCGGAGTCCGATGGTTTACCTGGTATTACTATTGATTGTTATGATAACTATTTGGTTTGTCAGTTGCTAAGCGCCGGTGCTGAATACAATAAGTCACTCTTAGTCGCGGCTTTGCAACACCTGTATCCAAGTTATCATATTTACGAGCGCTCCGACGTGGCCATTCGCAAGAAAGAAGGGCTTGAAATGACGACTGGGGTTCTTGCCGGTGACCTTCCTCCTGAGCATGTTGTGATTGAAGAAAACGATATCAAAATAAATGTTGATATTAAAGCCGGGCACAAAACAGGCTTTTACCTCGATCAGAGGGACAGTCGTCGTCAAGCGATGAAATATATGGCCGGTAAACAAGTACTCAATTGCTTTAGCTACACGGGAGGGTTTGGCCTTTATGCCATGAAGGCAAACGCAGAACGTGTGATCAATGCCGATGTATCTCAAGCCGCTTTAGACAATGCCAAAGCCAATGCCCAATTAAATGGCTTTGATATATCAAAGAAAAAAGCCGTTTTTCTTAATGCTGATGTGTTTAAGCTACTCAGAGAATACCGCGACCAAGGCACTCAATTTGATGTCGTGGTGATGGACCCGCCTAAATTTGCCGAAACCAAGAATCAACTCGACGGTGCCTGCCGTGGCTATAAAGACATTAATATGCTCGCCATGCAAATACTAAAACCAGGCGGAACGCTCTTGACCTACTCTTGCTCAGGTCTGATGGGACAAGACTTATTTCAAAAGATCATTGCCGACGCCGCACTCGATGCAGGTAAACAGGTAAAAATCATTGAGCGTTTTGAACAGGCAAGCGATCACCCTATCGACAGTGCCTACCCAGAAGGTTTTTATCTTAAAGGCTTTGCTTGCCATGTTTATTAAGACAAAAAATCGAGTAGACTTTTCTCAAGTATCAGTTTCGTGAAAAATCAATAACAATAAAAAACCTCACTTCAATTTGAAGTGAGGTTTTTTCTATTCAGCTTACTATCGTCATTTATTCTCCGCTGTTGGCATTTTTAAGGTTATCTACCAAACTTGAAGCGATATCACTGGCAGACACACCACCAAAATCAATTGACATGCTTCCTTCATCCGATGTTTTAATGGCAACACTGGTTGTATCAGAGTGACTGTCTTCTTCAACTTTAATTATCACAGTATTACCGGACTCATCGGTAGTTTGCGCAAAATAATCTCCATCTTTATTAGCGTCTGACAACTCATTAAGCAATTCATTGACACTGTCTACACTGAGATCTGAGAACAAATCGGCAATGTCAATGGTATCTTCACTGGCATTAAAATCGGTAACTTCATCAGTAGCGCCGTCATCAAATTCTTGCCAAATGAAATCATCAGCACCTTCCCCGCCAGTTAAAATGTCATTGCCTAAACCGCCAATGAGTTGATCATCACCCTCACCACCGGTTAACTCATCATTACCATCGGTACCAATCAGAGTTAATGACGGATTATCATCTTCCACTTGCTCTACCGTTAAACTCACGGTGGCGGCATTGGAAGTTAAACCATCATCATCTTGAACCGTGTAGGTAAAGCTGTCTGCTCCCGCGTACCCCTCATTCGGTGTATAAGTAATTTCACCAGTTACAGGATCAATAAACAAAGTACCATTCGCCGGTTCGCGACTTATTTCAACTGTTGTCGGATCAATTTCACCATCAAAGTCAAAGTCGTTAGCCAGTACATCAATGGTAACCGGTGTATTAATGTCAGTTATGATATCCCCTTCCGTCAAAGAAGCATCGATATCGGGGAATTGTTCACTCATTGACAAGGTGCCATCATCACCAACATCACTTGGGTCAAAAATAACGGTATTTGTCGACTCACTGCCATCTGCTTGCAATGTAGTCAATGTCACTTCATCAGAAATAGTTTGTGACACTGTCATGTTTTGTACGACATATGTGCCGTTACCACCTTGTGTTGTCAATTCAAAATATTCAACTGCTTTATCAGTAATAAATGAATAAGTATCTTCGTAAGTACCACTTTGACGGTAACCCGACATAGATTCTGACGAGCCATCAGCAAAATACGCCGTGATGAGTACTTCAGTGGCTTGATTGCTGGTTTCGTCGAAATAGCCTCCCAATCCACTTAATGTGAATGAAACCTTATTGATTGAAATGTCATTTGAATCAACATAGACAATTAAACTTTCACCTTTATTTAACCCTTGTCGAGAATCGTTACCAATTCCGTAACCAACATGCGTGGTCCCGTTCCAAGCATGAAGAGTACCTGTTGATACAGACGTCGTCACCGTCAGTTCAGTCGTGCCATCGCCGTTCTCATCAAATGTTTTGACAGCTTGTCCATTAATGACTTCGCCCCAATCAGAGACTTTAGCAACGGCATTAAAAGTTCCACTTTGACCATTAACCGTTTCCCCAAATGAACCCACTTCAAATTCAAGAGCTTCATCAATCTCAGCGGTGTTTGGAATAAAGCGAACCTCACTATCGGCATCGTAAGTAACACCGACTTCCATCTCTGTCCAATTGCCATTTTCATCAAGAACTTCCATGGTGCCATATTGCGGCGCTTCATCAAGACGAATACCGGTCTCATAAACCATGGTATTGTCATCTTGAGCAGTGGGGTTGATTTCACTGCTGTCAAAATTAAGCGTGAGAGTGTTATTCACCGTATCACCGTCACCATCCACAACTTGATAGGTAAACTCTGTCTGTTCTCTTTCCCCTGATTCTAACTGGTCAATAAATTGATCACTGGCTTCAAACGTATAAGAACCATCAGATGAAATCACCAAAGTACCATCATCAGATTCAATCGTCTCAGCAACCACTGAACCGCCATCGGCACCAGGGTCGCTATCGAGAGACACATTGCCTTGCATGATAGCAAACTCAACCGGTTGTGCTTCAATTGAGGCAACGAGAGGTAAGGTTTGAGTATCATACTCATCGGTTGTCATCGATGTGACAACACTGCCATCTTCGTTGAGGAAACCAGCAATGGAAATAGTGTAAATAACACCATTCACCTCAACTTGGGTAGTCGCATCGTCGCCAAATTCGAGTACTATCGTATCATCTGGATTAGTACTGCTATTGTAGGTAGCATCGTAGATCGCCTTGGCATTGAGACTAACGCTAACCGTTTCACCATCAATCTCTACATCAAACTCATAGCTTAAATCCGCACTTTCTACTGAAGTTAAGCTCGAAAGCACACCTGTATTAACATGGGTAAAATTACCCAGATTAATCAGAGCCGCAGACTCAGTATTGACCTCTTGACTCGCTGAATCGACAAGTTCAATCGAGGTTTTAGAATAACCGTCACGGTTTTTACCCCAAGACAGTTTATCCGTTAAGCTGTCAGTATCGGTATTCTCTTCTACAACTTGATGATTACCGACCGAAGCTGTGTAGTCAGTAAAGCCCCCTGTGATTGAAGTAACAGAAACACTCGCTGGCACATCTACATAATTGAGCGTCAGAGTATCTTCAGTTGACGTACTCTCAGGTGAGTCGTCTTCAACCGTCACTTTGAAGCTGTCAACGACTGTTGATTCATCATCGGAGACAGAAATACCCACTTCAAAACCTAACGTATCTTCGACATCTTGCGATTCATGGTCTAATGGAGCATCTAGCGTAACCGTGTAACCAAAATTACCATCACCGTTATCCGCTAACTTAATGGTTAACACTTGTTCGCCATTCGCCGTTGCGATGAGTGAGCCATCATCTTGGGCTTCCCAATTGAGCTCAACACCTCCTGAAGTCAATGTTTCACTTGGTGCGACTAAAGCCACGGTAAGCTCATCACCATCTACATCGGCAACACTAAATTTACCTTTGGCAATAACACTATCAGTCTCATCACTGGTCCCTGTTGAGTCTGCATTTGCATTTGCCAACCCTTCTTCAGAGACAACCACCGCTTGACTGTCATCAGCAATAGTAATGGTTGGAGTATCATTGGTGCCGGTAACCGTGATGGTTAACGTCGTTGTATCAGTCGCATTCTGAACGTCAGTGACGGTCACTGGGATTTTAATAACCAGCTCTTCACCTTCTTCGAGGCTGTCGTACGACGAGGCATCAAAGGTGTAGCTGCCGTCGGCGTTCAGGGTCAAACCTTCGGCAGTGGAAGAAGTCGTAAACACCAAGCTCGCACCGTCTGCAAGATCCACATCGGAAGCACTAATAGTACCTGAGATGGTCGCATCTTCAGTCACTCTATCGGTGGCCGCTTCAGCGACTGGCGCATCGTTAGTACCGGTGACGGTAATCGTTAGCGTAGTCTCGTCCGTTGCACCCTGGTCGTCAGTGACAGTAACTGGAATGGTTAGAACCAGTTCTTCACCCGCTTCTAAGCTGTCGTAGGACGACGCATCAAACGTGTAGCTGCCATCCGAGTTCAAGGTCAAACCTTCTTGAGTTGACGTTGTGGTGAACACCAAGCTGGCGTCGTCTGCCAAGTCAACATCAGAAGCACTGATAGTCCCTGAGATAGTCGCATCTTCAGTCACGGTATCGGTCGCCGCTTCAGCGACTGGCGCGTCGTTGACCGCATTGACCGTCACCGCTACTTCTGCAGAATCGGTCATCGTGCCATCGCTGATGGTGTAGCTGATGGTTGCCTCACCGTTGAAGTTCTCCGCCGGTGTGAACTGAAGTTTGCCGTCAACGATCGCTACCGTACCTTGCTCTGCTGGGACTGTTGCTTCAGTGATGGTTAAGGTGTCACCATCCACATCGCTGTCGTTGGCCAACACATCAATCGTGACCGCGGTGTCTTCATCGGTAGACGCGGTGTCATCGACCGCCACTGGGCCGTCGTTCACCGCATTCACGGTCACTTTCACGTTCGCCGTATCAGTGGTAGTGCCATCGCTGATGGTGTAGCTGATGGTTGCCTCACCGTTGAAGTTCTCCGCCGGTGTGAACTGAAGTTTGCCGTCAACGATCGCTACCGTACCTTGCTCTGCTGGGACTGTTGCTTCAGTGATGGTTAAGGTGTCGCCATCCACATCGCTGTCGTTGGCCAACACATCAATCGTGACCGCGGTGTCTTCATCGGTAGACACGGTATCATCGACCGCCACTGGGCCGTCGTTCACCGCATTCACAGTCACTTTCACGTTCGCCGTATCAGTCGTTGTACCATCGCTGATGGTGTAACTGATGGTTGCCTCACCGTTGAAGTTCTCCGCCGGTGTGAACTGAAGTTTGCCGTCAACGATCGCTACCGTACCTTGCTCTGCTGGGACTGTTGCTTCAGTGATGGTTAAGGTGTCACCATCCACATCGCTGTCGTTAGCCAACACATCAATCGTGACCGCGGTGTCTTCATCGGTAGACGCGGTGTCATCGACCGCCACTGGGCCGTCGTTCACCGCATTCACGGTCACATTCACGTTCGCCGTATCAGTCGTTGTACCATCGCTGATGGTGTAGCTGATGGTTGCGTCACCGTTGAAGTTCTCCGCCGGTGTGAACTGAAGTTTGCCGTCAACGATCGCTACCGTACCTTGCTCTGCTGGGACTGTTGCTTCAGTGATGGTTAAGGTGTCGCCATCCACATCGCTGTCGTTGGCCAACACATCAATCGTAACCGCAGTGTCTTCATCGGTAGACGCGGTGTCATCGACCGCCACTGGGCCGTCGTTCACCGCATTCACGGTCACTTTCACGTTCGCCGTATCAGTGGTAGTGCCATCGCTGATGGTGTAGCTGATGGTTGCCTCACCGTTGAAGTTCTCCGCCGGTGTGAACTGAAGTTTGCCATCAACGATTTCAACTGTGCCTTGCTCTTCTGAAACCGTTGCATTAGTGATGGTGAGCGTATCACCATCAATGTCGCTGTCGTTGGCCAACACATCAATCGTAACCGCGGTGTCTTCATTGGTAGACGCGGTGTCATTGACCGCCACTGGTGCATCGTTTTGTGCTATGTAGGTCGGGGTATCACTGTCACTAGAAGAAGCCCCTTCATTATCGGTAACAGTTAAACTCACAGCTGGCAATTCTTGCCCTGCATTAACCGCTTCAACACCGGCTAAAGTTAGCACAATCGCAGTACCACTAATTTTGTAGTAACCATTGGTATTCGTGTTTGGAGTAAAGCTGACTACCGGTGAAGAATCTTCTTTATCACTCGCGGTGAAGTTGGCAACTACGGTGCCTTCTACGGCATCGTTTTCATTAAACGCATCTGCAGCGACAACATCGATTACCGGGCCATCATTCACAGCCAGAACATCCACACTCACTGTCGCGGTATCGGTATTGCCAAACTCATCAACAATGGTGTATTCAAAACTCACCGTACCATTAAAGTCAGCATCGGGTGTAAATGATACATTGCCATCGCTATCTAGAGAGACAGTACCATTGGTATCCGATGTCGATGTCACTGATTGGATGCTAATATCATCGCCATCAAGGTCGCTGTCATTAGCAAGTAATACATCAGGCGCAATCGTCAAAGTCTGATCTTCATCAACAGTTAATGAGTCATCTATAATACCCGTCACAACAATGTCATCGATAAATGCACCGAAGCTATTCGATGGACCATCGCCACTGAAGCTCAGTGTCGTACTATCAACATCCTCTATATCGAACTCCGCAGAAACATGGAACCAACCAGAATCGTCAGGCCCTTCGATAGTAACCGTTACCGCATCATCACTGGATGTAACATTACCATCATGATCTACATACACGGTTGTATCACCGAGTGAGAAGGTCATGTCAGAAGAGCTATTGTCTTGACGCGGGATATAGTCAAACTCGACCCGAACCGTATCTTGACCTGAAGTATTGATGGTCGTTGTTATGGTTGTATTTTCATTAGGATCGAGTTCAGCATAAAATTCACCATCCGTCGCATCAGCTATAAATTCATCTCGCTGAATTTCTAGCTGATTTGAGAAGTCCCAAACGCCTGTAGGATCTTCATCGATGATGGTGAAGCGTGCAGGATCAGCCATGTTTTCAAATGATTCAGTGAAGAGAACCGTTTCAGTTCCAGGACTATCATTTATCGCATCTGGAGCGACATTAACCGTATGGATAGATTCACCCGTACTAATGACTGTATTGCCTGCTGCATCAGAAGACTGAACTGAAGCAATAAAGTTAGTATCATTAGCAAGATCCGAACCACTGACGTTTACAGACCAATTGCCCTGTGAGTCAACTTCTCCAGTATAGGTAATATTATTAATCACCAATGTGACAATGTCACCTTCAGAAATATCCCCACCTATAGCCGAGCCAGTAACTGTAATAACAGATTGTGATTCATTAACATTCACAACATCATCAGCGGTAATATTATCTACTATGACTGTGCCTTGCTGAGCCTCTGTATCTTTACTCACCGTATCGGTGGTCGAAGCCGTGTTACCGTCTTCGTCGGTGCTCTCAGCAGTAACCGTCAGTTCGCCATCATTAAGGCTACTAACGTCAATGCCAGTGATGGTGTAAGCACCATCGTCACCAATCACAACGCCCGTCAATGGAACAGTAATCGAATTCGTACCGTCAGAGATCACTAGGCTGTCCAGCGTCTCACCGAACGCACCAATGGTGCCACTGATGGTCGCCGTCTCGCCTTCGCCATTAATGACTTCTTCGCCATTGTTGTCAGTCAGTGACACACTTGGGGTATCGGTAGTTTCGTCTTCACCGTAGACGGTGTCTTTGTTGACCGTATCGGTGGTCGACGCCGTGTTGCCGTCTTCGTCGGTGCTCTCTGCGGTAACCGTCAAGGTGCCGTCCGCCAAGCTGCTGACATCCACGTCAGTGATGGTATAAGACCCATCATCACCGATCACAACGTCCGTCAATGGAACAGTAATCGAATTCGTACCGTCAGAGATCACTAGGCTATCCAGCGTCTCACCGAACGCACCAATGGTGCCACTGATGGTCGCCGTCTCGCCTTCGCCATTAATGACTTCTTCGCCGTTGTTGTCAGTCAGTGACACGCTTGGGGTATCAGTCTCAGCATTCTCACCGTAGGCCGTGTCTTTGTTAACCGTGTCGGTGGTGGAAGCCGTGTTGCCGTCTTCGTCGGTGCTCTGCGCCGTTACGGTCAACTCACCATCATCAAGGCTGCTGACATCAATGCCTTCAACGCTGTAAGAACCGTCTTCAGCAATGGTGATGTCATCAACGGATACAACAACCTCATTGGTACCATCAGAGATCACTAGGCTGTCCAGCGTCTCACCGAACGCACCAATGGTGCCACTGATGGTCGCCGTCTCGCCTTCGCCATTAATGACTTCTTCGCCGTTGTTGTCAGTCAGTGACACGCTTGGGATATCAGTCTCAGCATTCTCACCGTAGGCCGTGTCTTTGTTAACCGTGTCAGTGGTCGACGCCGTGTTGCCGTCTTCGTCGGTGCTCTCAGCGGTAACCGTCAATTCGCCATCGTTGAGGCTACTAACATCAATGCCAGTGATGGTGTAAGCCCCATCGTCACCAATGACAACGCCTGTCACTGGTACAACAACTTCGTTGGTACCGTCAGAGATCACTAGGCTGTCCAGCGTCTCGCCAAACGCACCAATGGTGCCACTGATGGTCGCGGTCTCGCCTTCGCCATTAATGACTTCTTCGCCGTTGTTGTCAGTCAGTGACACGCTTGGGGTATCGGTTGTTTCGTCTTCACCGTAGACGGTGTCTTTGTTGACCGTGTCAGTGGTCGAAGCCGTGTTGCCGTCTTCGTCGGTGCTCTCTGCCGTCACGGTCAACTCACCATCATTGAGGCTGCTCACATCAATGCCTTCAACGGTGTAAGAGCCGTCTTCAGCAATGGTGATGTCATCAACGGGTACAACAACCTCGTTGGTACCGTCAGAGATCACTAGGCTGTCCAACGTCTCGCCGAACGCACCAATGGTGCCACTGATGGTCGCGGTCTCGCCTTCACCATTAATGACTTCTTCGCCGTTGTTGTCAGTCAGTGACACGCTTGGGGTATCGGTCTCAGCATTGTCACCGTAGGCTGTGTCTTTGTTAACCGTGTCCGTGGTCGAAGCCGTGTTGCCGTCTTCGTCGGTACTCTCAGCAGTAACCGTCAACTCACCATCATCAAGGCCGCTGACATCAATGCCTTCAACGGTGTAAGAGCCGTCTTCAGCAATGGTGATGTCATCAACGGGTATAACAACCTCGTTGGTACCGTCAGAGATCACTAGGCTGTCCAGCGTCTCGCCGAACGCACCAATGGTGCCACTGATGGTCGCCGTCTCGCCTTCGCCATTAATGACTTCTTCGCCGTTGTTGTCGGTCAGTGACACGCTTGGAGTATCGGTAGTTTCGTCTTCACCGTAGACGGTGTCTTTGTTAACCGTATCAGTGGTCGACGCCGTGTTGCCGTCTTCGTCGGTGCTCTCAGCGGTAACCGTCAAAGTGCCGTCCGCTAAGTTGCTGACATCCACGCCAGTGATGGTGTAAATCCCATCGTCACCAATCACAACGTCCGTCAATGGAACAGTAATTGAATTCGTACCATCAGAGATCACTAGGCTGTCTAGCGACTCGCCAAACGCACCAATGGTGCCGCTAATGGTTGCAGTCTCGCCTTCACCATTAATAACTTCTTCGCCATTGTTGTCAGTCAGTGACACGCTTGGAGTATCGGTTGTTTCGTCTTCACCGTAGGCCGTGTCTTTATTGGCCGTATCGGTGGTCGAAGCTGTATTACCCTCTTCGTCGGTGCTCTCAGCAGTAACCGTCAATTCGCCATCGTTGAGACTGCTCACATCAATGCCTTCAACGGTGTAAGACCCATCGTCACCAATGACAACGCCTGTTACTGGTACAACAATTTCGTTAGTGCCGTCTGAAATAATCAAGCTATCTAGCGACTCGCCAAACGCACCAATGGTGCCGCTAATGGTCGCGGTCTCTCCTTCGCCATTAATAACTTCTTCGCCGTTGTTGTCAGTCAATGACACGCTTGGGGTATCAGTCTCAGCATTCTCACCGTAAACGGTGTCTTTGTTAACCGTGTCGGTGGTCGACGCCGTGTTGCCGTCTTCGTCGGTACTCTCTGCAGTAACCGTCAATTCGCCATCGTTGAGACTGCTCACATCAATGCCTTCAACGGTGTAAGAGCCGTCTTCAGCAATGGTGATACCATCAACGGTTACAACAACCTCGTTGGTACCATCAGAGATCACTAGGCTGTCCAGCGTCTCGCCGAACGCACCAATGGTGCCGCTAATGGTCGCGGTTTCGCCTTCGCCATTAATGACTTCTTCGCCGTTGTTGTCAGTCAATGACACGCTTGGAGTATCGGTAGTTTCGTCTTCACCGTAGGCCGTGTCTTTGTTGACCGTGTCGGTGGTCGAAGCTGTGTTGCCGTCTTCGTCGGTGCTCTCTGCGGTAACCGTCAAGGTACCGTCCGCCAAGCTGCTGACATCCACGCCAGTGATGGTATAAGACCCATCATCACCGATCACAACGTCCGCCAATGGAACAGTAATTGAATTCGTACCATCAGAGATCACTAGGCTGTCCAGCGTCTCGCCGAACGCACCAATGGTGCCGCTGATAGTTGCCGTCTCGCCTTCGCCATTAATGACTTCTTCACCGTTGTTGTCAGTCAGTGACACGCTTGGGGTATCAGTCTCAGCATTGTCACCGTAAACCGTGTCTTTGTTAACCGTGTCGGTGGTCGAAGCCGTGTTGCCGTCTTCGTCGGTGCTCTCAGCGGTGACAGTCAAGGTGCCGTCCGCCAAGCTGCTGACATCCACGCCGGTGATGATGTAAGACCCATCGTCACCGATCACAACGTCCGTCAATGGAACAGTAATCGAATTCGTACCATCAGAGATCACTAGGCTGTCTAGCGTCTCGCCAAACGCACCAATGGTGCCGCTGATGGTCGCGGTCTCGCCTTCGCTATTAATGACTTCTTCGCCGTTGTTGTCAGTCAGTGACACGCTTGGAGTATCGGTCTCAGCATTGTCACCGTAGACGGTGTCTTTGTTGACCGTGTCGGTGGTCGACGCCGTGTTGCCGTCTTCGTCGGTGCTCTCAGCGGTGACAGTCAAAGTGCCGTCCGCTAAGCTGCTGACATCTACGCCAGTGATGGTATAAGCCCCATCGTCACCGATCACAACGTCCGTCACTGGAACGGTAATTGAATTCGTACCATCAGAGATCACCAGGCTGTCTAGCGTCTCACCGAACGCACCAATGGTGCCGCTAATGGTCGCGGTTTCGCCTTCGCCATTAATGACTTCTTCGCCGTTGTTGTCAGTCAATGACACGCTTGGAGTATCGGTTGTTTCGTCTTCACCGTAGACGGTGTCTTTGTTAACCGTATCGGTCGTCGACGCCGTGTTGCCGTCTTCGTCGGTACTCTCTGCAGTAACCGTCAATTCGCCATCGTTGAGACTGCTCACATCAATGCCTTCAACGGTGTAAGAGCCGTCTTCAGCAATGGTGATACCATCAACGGGTACAACAACCTCGTTGGTACCATCAGAGATCACTAGGCTATCCAGCGTCTCGCCGAACGCACCAATGGTGCCGCTAATGGTCGCGGTTTCGCCTTCGCCATTAATGACTTCTTCGCCGTTGTTGTCGGTCAGTGACACGCTTGGGGTATCGGTCTCAGCATTCTCACCGTAGACGGTGTCTTTGTTAACCGTGTCGGTGGTCGACGCCGTGTTGCCGTCTTCGTCGGTACTCTCTGCAGTAACCGTCAATTCGCCATCGTTGAGACTGCTCACATCAATGCCTTCAACGGTGTAAGAGCCGTCTTCAGCAATGGTGATACCATCAACGGGTACAACAACCTCGTTGGTACCATCAGAGATCACTAGGCTGTCTAGCGTCTCGCCGAACGCACCAATGGTGCCGCTAATGGTCGCGGTTTCGCCTTCGCCATTAATGACTTCTTCGCCGTTGTTGTCAGTCAGTGACACACTTGGGGTATCGGTCTCAGCATTGTCACCGTAGGCCGTGTCTTTGTTGACCGTGTCGGTGGTCGAAGCCGTGTTGCCGTCTTCGTCGGTGCTATCTGCCGTCACGGTCAACTCACCATCGTTGAGGCTGCTCACATCAATGCCTTCAACCGTGTAAGAGCCGTCTTCAGCAATGGTGATGTCATCAACGGGTACAACAACCTCGTTGGTACCATCAGAGATCACTAGGCTGTCCAGCGTCTCACCAAACGCACCAATGGTGCCACTGATGGTTGCCGTCTCGCCTTCGCCATTAATGACTTCTTCGCCGTTGTTGTCAGTCAGTGACACGCTTGGAGTATCGGTCTCAGCATTCTCACCGTAGACGGTGTCTTTGTTGACCGTATCGGTGGTCGAAGCCGTGTTGCCGTCTTCGTCGGTACTCTCAGCAGTAACCGTCAATTCGCCATCGTTGAGGCTACTAACGTCAATGCCAGTGATGGTGTAAGCCCCATCGTCACCAATGACAACGCCTGTCACTGGTACAACAACTTCGTTGGTACCGTCAGAGATCACTAGGCTGTCCAGCGTCTCGCCGAACGCACCAATGGTGCCGCTAATGGTTGCCGTCTCGCCTTCGCCATTAATGACTTCTTCGCCGTTGTTGTCAGTCAATGACACGCTTGGAGTATCGGTTGTTTCGTCTTCACCGTAGACGGTGTCTTTGTTGACCGTGTCAGTCGTGGAAGCCGTGTTGCCGTCTTCGTCGGTACTCTCTGCAGTAACCGTCAACTCACCATCATCAAGGCCGCTGACATCAATGCCTTCAACGGTGTAAGAGCCGTCTTCAGCAATGGTGATGTCATCAACGGGTACAACAACCTCGTTGGTACCATCAGAGATCACTAGGCTGTCCAGCGACTCGCCAAACGCACCAATGGTGCCACTGATGGTCGCAGTCTCGCCTTCGCCATTAATGACTTCTTCGCCGTTGTTGTCAGTCAGTGACACACTTGGAGTATCGGTCTCAGCATTGTCACCGTAGGCCGTGTCTTTTGTGACCGTGTCGGTGGTCGAAGCTGTATTACCCTCTTCGTCGGTGCTCTCTGCCGTCACGGTCAACTCACCGTCGTTGAGGCTACTAACGTCAATGCCAGTGATGGTGTAAGACCCATCGTCACCGATCATAACGTCCGTCAATGGAACAGTAATCGAATTCGAACCATCAGAGATCACTAGGCTGTCCAGCGTCTCACCGAACGCACCAATGGTGCCACTAATGGTTGCCGTCTCGCCTTCACCATTAATGACTTCTTCGCCATTGTTGTCAGTCAGTGACACACTTGGGGTATCGGTCTCAGCATTCTCACCGTAGACGGTGTCTTTGTTGACCGTGTCGGTGGTCGAGGCCGTGTTGCCGTCTTCGTCGGTGCTCTCAGCAGTAACCGTCAACTCACCATCATCAAGGCCGCTGACATCAATGCCTTCAACGGTGTAAGAGCCGTCTTCAGCAATGGTGATGTCATCAACGGGTACAACAACCTCGTTGGTACCATCAGAGATCACTAGGCTGTCCAGCGTCTCACCAAACGCACCAATGGTGCCACTGATGGTCGCGGTCTCGCCTTCACCATTAATGACTTCTTCGCCGTTGTTGTCAGTCAGTGACACGCTTGGGGTATCAGTCTCAGCATTCTCACCGTAGACGGTATCTTTGTTAACCGTGTCGGTGGTCGAAGCCATGTTGCCGTCTTCGTCGGTGCTCTCTGCGGTGACAGTCAAGGTACCGTCCGCCAAGCTGCTGACATCCACGTCAGTGATGGTATAAGACCCATCATCACCGATCACAACGTCCGCCAATGGAACAGTAATTGAATTCGTACCATCAGAGATCACTAGGCTGTCTAGCGTCTCACCGAACGCACCAATGGTGCCATTGATGGTCGCAGTCTCGCCTTCGCCATTAATGACTTCTTCACCGTTGTTGTCGGTCAGTGACACGCTTGGGGTATCGGTAGTTTCGTCTTCACCGTAGACGGTGTCTTTGTTGACCGTATCGGTGGTCGAAGCCGTGTTGCCGTCTTCGTCGGTGCTCTCAGCAGTAACCGTCAATTCACCGTCGTTGAGACTGCTCACATCAATGCCTTCAACGGTGTAAGAGCCGTCTTCAGCAATGGTGATGTCATCAACGGGTACAACAACCTCGTTGCTGCCATCAGAGATCACTAGGCTGTCCAGCGTCTCGCCAAACGCACCGATGGTGCCACTGATAGTCGCGGTTTCGCCTTCGCCATTAATAACTTCTTCACCGTTGTTGTCAGTCAGTGACACGCTTGGAGTATCGGTAGTTTCGTCTTCACCGTAGACGGTGTCTTTGTTGACCGTGTCGGTGGTCGAGGCCGTGTTGCCGTCTTCGTCGGTACTCTCAGCAGTGACGATCAGCTCGCCATCGTTGAGGCTACTAACGTCAATGCCTGTGATGGTGTAAGCACCATCGTCACCAATCACAACGTCCGTCAATGGAACAGTAATTGAATTCGTACCATCAGAGATCACTAGGCTATCTAGCGTCTCGCCAAACGCACCAATGGTGCCGCTGATGGTCGCGGTCTCGCCTTCGCCATTAATGACTTCTTCGCCGTTGTTGTCAGTCAGTGACACGCTTGGAGTATCGGTCTCAGCATTGTCACCGTAGACGGTGTCCTTGTTGACCGTGTCGGTGGTCGACGCCGTGTTGCCGTCTTCGTCGGTGCTCTCAGCGGTGACAGTCAAAGTGCCGTCCGCTAAGCTGCTGACATCTACGCCAGTGATGGTATAAGCCCCATCGTCAACGATCACAACGTCCGTCACTGGAACGGTAATTGAATTCGTACCATCAGAGATCACCAGGCTGTCTAGCGTCTCACCGAACGCACCAATGGTGCCACTGATGGTCGCAGTCTCGCCTTCGCCATTAATGACTTCTTCGCCGTTGTTGTCAGTCAGTGACACGCTTGGGGTATCGGTCTCAGCATTGTCACCGTAGGCTGTGTCTTTGTTAACCGTGTCCGTGGTCGACGCCGTGTTGCCGTCTTCGTCGGTACTCTCAGCAGTAACCGTCAACTCACCATCATCAAGGCCGCTGACATCAATGCCTTCAACGGTGTAAGAGCCGTCTTCAGCAATGGTGATGTCATCAACGGGTACAACAACCTCGTTGGTACCATCAGAGATCACTAGGCTGTCTAGCGTCTCACCAAACGCACCAATGGTGCCACTGATGGTCGCAGTCTCGCCTTCGCCATTAATGACTTCTTCGCCGTTGTTGTCAGTCAATGACACGCTTGGGGTATCGGTAGTTTCGTCTTCACCGTAGACGGTGTCTTTGTTGACCGTGTCGGTGGTCGACGCCGTATTGCCGTCTTCGTCGGTGCTCTCTGCGGTAACCGTCAAGGTACCGTCCGCCAAGCTGCTGACATCCACGCCAGTGATGGTATAAGACCCATCATCACCGATCACAACGTCCGCCAATGGAACAGTAATTGAATTCGTACCATCAGAGATCACTAGGCTGTCCAGCGTCTCACCGAACGCACCAATGGTGCCACTGATGGTCGCGGTCTCGCCTTCGCCATTAATGACTTCTTCGCCATTATTGTCAGTCAATGACACGCTTGGGGTATCGGTCTCAGTATTCTCACCGTAGACGGTGTCTTTGTTAACCGTGTCGGTGGTCGAAGCCGTGTTGCCGTCTTCGTCGGTGCTATCTGCCGTCACGGTCAACTCACCATCGTTGAGGCTGCTCACATCAATGCCTTCAACCGTGTAAGAGCCGTCTTCAGCAATGGTGATACCATCAACGGGTACAACAATCTCGTTGGTACCATCAGAGATCACTAGGCTATCTAGCGACTCGCCAAACGCACCAATGGTGCCGCTAATGGTCGCGGTTTCGCCTTCGCCATTAATGACTTCTTCGCCGTTGTTGTCAGTCAATGACACGCTTGGAGTATCGGTTGTTTCGTCTTCACCGTAGACGGTGTCTTTGTTGACCGTGTCGGTGGTCGACGCCGTGTTGCCGTCTTCGTCGGTGCTATCTGCCGTCACGGTCAACTCACCATCGTTGAGGCTGCTCACATCAATGCCTTCAACGGTGTAAGAGCCGTCTTCAGCAATAGTGATGTCATCAACGGGTACAACAACCTCGTTGGTACCGTCAGAGATCACTAGGCTGTCTAGCGTCTCGCCAAACGCACCAATGGTGCCGCTGATGGTTGCCGTCTCACCTTCACCATTAATGACTTCTTCGCCGCTGTTGTCAGTCAGTGACACGCTTGGGGTATCGGTAGTTTCGTCTTCACCGTAGACGGTGTCTTTGTTGACCGTATCGGTGGTCGAAGCCGTGTTGCCGTCTTCGTCGGTGCTCTCAGCAGTAACCGTCAATTCGCCATCGTTTAGACTGCTCACATCAATGCCTTCAACGGTGTAAGAGCCGTCTTCAGCAATGGTGATGTCATCAATGGGTACAACAACTTCGTTGCTGCCATCAGAGATCACTAGGCTGTCCAGCGTCTCGCCGAACGCACCAATGGTGCCACTGATGGTCGCGGTCTCACCTTCGCCATTAATGACTTCTTCACCGTTGTTGTCAGTCAGTGACACGCTTGGAGTATCGGTTGTTTCGTCTTCACCGTAGACGGTGTCTTTGTTAACCGTATCAGTGGTCGAAGCCGTGTTGCCGTCTTCGTCGGTGCTCTCAGCAGTAACCGTCAATTCGCCATCGTTTAGACTGCTCACATCAATGCCTTCAACGGTGTAAGAGCCGTCTTCAGCAATGGTGATGTCATCAATGGGTACAACAACTTCGTTGCTGCCATCAGAGATCACTAGGCTGTCCAGCGTCTCGCCGAACGCACCAATGGTGCCACTGATGGTCGCGGTCTCACCTTCGCCATTAATGACTTCTTCACCGTTGTTGTCAGTCAGTGACACGCTTGGAGTATCGGTTGTTTCGTCTTCACCGTAGACGGTGTCTTTGTTAACCGTATCAGTGGTCGAAGCCGTGTTGCCGTCTTCGTCGGTGCTCTCAGCGGTGACCGTCAAAGTGCCGTCCGCCAAGCTGCTGACATCCACACCAGTGATGGTGTAAGCCCCATCGTCACCAATCACAACGTCTGTCACTGGTACAACAACTTCGTTGCTGCCGTCAGAGATCACTAGGCTGTCCAGCGTCTCACCGAACGCACCAATGGTGCCACTGATGGTCGCAGTCTCGCCTTCGCCATTAATGACTTCTTCACCGTTGTTGTCGGTCAGTGACACGCTTGGGGTATCGGTAGTTTCGTCTTCACCGTAGACGGTGTCTTTGTTGACCGTGTCGGTGGTCGAAGCCGTGTTGCCGTCTTCGTCGGTACTCTCAGCAGTGACGGTCAACTCGCCATCATTGAGACTACTCACATCAATGCCTTCAACGGTGTAAGAGCCGTCTTCAGCAATGGTGATGTCATCAACGGGTACAACAACTTCGTTGCTGCCATCAGAGATCACTAGGCTGTCCAGCGTCTCGCCAAACGCACCAATGGTGCCGCTAATGGTTGCAGTCTCGCCTTCGCCATTAATGACTTCTTCGCCGTTGTTGTCAGTCAATGACACGCTTGGAGTATCGGTTGTTTCGTCTTCACCGTAGACGGTGTCTTTGTTGACCGTATCGGTCGTCGAAGCCGTATTGCCGTCTTCGTCGGTACTCTCAGCGGTGACAGTCAAGGTACCGTCCGCCAAGCTGCTGACATCCACGCCAGTGATGGTGTAAGCCCCATCGTCACCAATGACAACGCCTGTTACTGGTACAACAATTTCGTTAGTGCCGTCTGAAATAATCAAGCTATCTAGCGACTCGCCAAACGCACCAACGTTGCCGCTGATGGTTGCCGTCTCGCCTTCACCATTAATGACTTCTTCGCCGCTGTTGTCAGTCAGTGACACGCTTGGGGTATCGGTAGTTTCGTCTTCACCGTAGACGGTGTCTTTGTTGACCGTATCGGTGGTCGAAGCCGTGTTGCCGTCTTCGTCGGTGCTCTCAGCAGTAACCGTCAATTCGCCATCGTTGAGACTGCTCACATCAATGCCTTCAACGGTGTAAGAGCCGTCTTCAGCAATGGTGATGTCATCAATGGGTACAACAACTTCGTTGCTGCCATCAGAGATCACTAGGCTGTCCAGCGTCTCGCCGAACGCACCAATGGTGCCACTGATGGTCGCGGTCTCACCTTCGCCATTAATGACTTCTTCACCGTTGTTGTCAGTCAATGACACGCTTGGGGTATCAGTCTCAGCATTCTCACCGTAGACGGTGTCTTTGTTGACCGTGTCCGTGGTGGAAGCCGTGTTGCCGTCTTCGTCGGTGCTCTCAGCGGTGACGGTCAACTCGCCATCATTGAGACTGCTCACATCAATGCCTTCAACGGTGTAAGAGCCGTCTTCAGCAATGGTGATGTCATCAACGGGTACAACAACCTCGTTGCTGCCATCAGAGATCACCAGGCTATCTAGCGTCTCACCGAACGCACCAATGGTGCCATTGATGGTCGCAGTCTCGCCTTCACCATTAATGACTTCTTCGCCATTGTTGTCGGTCAGTGACACGCTTGGGGTATCGGTCTCAGCATTCTCACCGTAGACGGTGTCTTTGTTAACCGTGTCGGTGGTCGACGCCGTGTTGCCCTCTTCGTCGGTGCTCTCAGCGGTGACCGTCAAAGTGCCGTCCGCCAAGCTGCTGACATCCACACCAGTGATGGTGTAAGCCCCATCGTCACCAATCACAACGTCTGTCACTGGTACAACAACTTCGTTGCTGCCGTCAGAGATCACTAGGCTGTCTAGCGTCTCGCCAAACGCACCAATGGTGCCGCTGATGGTTGCCGTCTCGCCTTCACCATTAATGACTTCTTCGCCGCTGTTGTCAGTCAGTGACACGCTTGGAGTATCGGTTGTTTCGTCTTCACCGTAGACGGTGTCTTTGTTGACCGTATCGGTGGTCGAAGCCGTGTTGCCGTCTTCGTCGGTGCTCTCAGCAGTAACCGTCAATTCGCCATCGTTGAGGCTACTAACGTCAATGCCAGTGATGGTGTAAGCCCCATCGTCACCGATCACAACGTCCGTCAATGGAACAGTAATTGAAGTTGTACCATCAGAGATCACTAGGCTGTCTAGCGTCTCACCGAACGCACCAATGGTGCCACTGATGGTCGCAGTCTCGCCTTCACCATTAATGACTTCTTCGCCATTGTTGTCGGTCAGTGACACGCTTGGGGTATCGGTCTCAGCATTCTCACCGTAGACCGTGTCTTTGTTAACCGTATCGGTGGTCGAAGCTGTATTACCCTCTTCGTCGGTGCTCTCAGCAGTGACGATCAGCTCGCCATCATTAAGGCTACTAACGTCAATACCTGTGATGGTGTAAGCCCCATCGTCACCAATCACAACGTCCGTCAATGGAACAGTAATTGAATTCGTACCATCAGAGATCACTAGGCTGTCCAGCGTCTCGCCGAACGCACCAATGGTGCCGCTGATGGTTGCCGTCTCGCCTTCGCCATTAATGACTTCTTCACCGTTGTTGTCAGTCAGTGACACGCTTGGGGTATCAGTCTCAGCATTGTCACCGTAAACCGTGTCTTTGTTAACCGTGTCGGTGGTCGAAGCCGTGTTGCCGTCTTCGTCGGTGCTCTCAGCGGTGACAGTCAAGGTGCCGTCCGCCAAGCTGCTGACATCCACGCCGGTGATGGTGTAAGACCCATCGTCACCGATCACAACGTCCGTCAATGGAACAGTAATCGAATTCGTACCATCAGAGATCACTAGGCTATCTAGCGTCTCGCCAAACGCACCAATGGTGCCGCTGATGGTCGCGGTCTCGCCTTCGCCATTAATGACTTCTTCGCCGTTGTTGTCAGTCAGTGACACGCTTGGAGTATCGGTCTCAGCATTGTCACCGTAGACGGTGTCCTTGTTGACCGTGTCGGTGGTCGACGCCGTGTTGCCGTCTTCGTCGGTGCTCTGCGCCGTTACGGTCAACTCACCATCATCAAGGCCGCTGACATCAATGCCTTCAACGGTGTAAGAGCCGTCTTCGGCAATGGTGATGCCATCAACGGGTACAACAACCTCGTTGGTACCATCAGAGATCACTAGGCTATCCAGCGTCTCGCCGAACGCACCAATGGTGCCGCTAATGGTCGCGGTTTCGCCTTCGCCATTAATGACTTCTTCGCCGTTGTTGTCAGTCAGTGACACGCTTGGAGTATCGTTCTCAGCATTCTCACCGTAGACGGTGTCTTTGTTGACCGTGTCGGTGGTCGAAGCTGTATTACCCTCTTCGTCGGTGCTCTCAGCGGTGACAGTCAAGGTGCCGTCTGCCAAGCTGCTGACATCCACACCAGTGATGGTGTAAGACCCATCGTCACCAATGACAACACCTGTCACTGGAACGGTAATTGAATTCGTACCGTCAGAGATCACCAGGCTGTCCAGCGTCTCGCCAAACGCACCAATGGTGCCGCTAATGGTCGCGGTTTCGCCTTCGCCATTAATGACTTCTTCACCGTTGTTGTCAGTCAGTGACACACTTGGGGTATCGGTAGTTTCGTCTTCACCGTAGACGGTGTCTTTGTTGACCGTGTCGGTGGTCGAAGCCGTGTTGCCGTCTTCGTCGGTACTCTCTGCAGTAACCGTCAATTCGCCATCGTTGAGGCTACTAACGTCAATGCCAGTAATGGTGTAAGAGCCGTCTTCAGCAATGGTGATGTCATCAACGGGTACAACAATTTCGTTGGTACCATCAGAGATCACTAGGCTGTCCAGCGTCTCGCCAAACGCACCAATGGTGCCACTGATGGTCGCGGTTTCGCCTTCGCCATTAATGACTTCTTCGCCGTTGTTGTCGGTCAGTGACACGCTTGGAGTATCGGTAGTTTCGTCTTCACCGTAGACGGTGTCTTTGTTAACCGTATCAGTGGTCGACGCCGTGTTGCCGTCTTCGTCGGTGCTCTCAGCAGTAACCGTCAATTCGCCATCGTTGAGACTGCTCACATCAATGCCTTCAACGGTATAAGAGCCGTCTTCAGCAATGGTGATGTCATCAACGGGTACAACAACCTCGTTGGTACCGTCAGAGATCACTAGGCTGTCCAGCGTCTCGCCGAACGCACCAATGGTGCCACTGATGGTCGCCGTCTCGCCTTCGCCATTAATGACTTCTTCGCCGTTGTTGTCGGTCAGTGACACGCTTGGAGTATCGGTAGTTTCGTCTTCACCGTAGACGGTGTCTTTGTTAACCGTATCAGTGGTCGACGCCGTGTTGCCGTCTTCGTCGGTGCTCTCTGCGGTGACAGTCAAAGTGCCGTCCGCCAAGCTGCTAACATCCACGCCAGTGATGGTGTAAGCACCATCGTCACCGATCACAACGCCCGTCAATGGAACAGTAATCGAATTCGTACCGTCAGAGATCACTAGGCTGTCCAGCGACTCGCCAAACGCACCAATGGTGCCTCTGATGGTTGCGGTCTCGCCTTCGCCATTAATGACTTCTTCGCCGTTGTTGTCAGTCAATGACACACTTGGGGTATCAGTCTCAGCATTGTCACCGTAGACGGTATCTTTGTTGACCGTATCGGTGGTCGACGCCGTGTTGCCGTCTTCGTCGGTACTCTCAGCGGTAACCGTCAGTTCGCCATCATTAAGGCTACTAACGTCAATGCCAGTGATGGTGTAAGACCCATCGTCACCAATGACAACACCGGTCACTGGAACAGTAATTGAATTCGTACCATCAGAGATCACTAGGCTGTCCAGCGTCTCGCCGAACGCACCAATGGTGCCGCTGATAGTTGCAGTCTCGCCTTCGCCATTAATGACTTCTTCGCCATTATTGTCAGTCAGTGACACGCTTGGAGTATCGGTTGTTTCGTCTTCACCGTAGACGGTGTCTTTGTTAACCGTATCGGTCGTCGACGCCGTGTTGCCGTCTTCGTCGGTACTCTCAGCAGTGACGGTCAACTCGCCATCATTGAGACTGCTCACATCAATGCCTTCAACGGTGTAAGAGCCGTCTTCAGCAATGGTGATGTCATCAACGGGTACAACAACTTCGTTGCTGCCATCAGAGATCACTAGGCTGTCCAGCGACTCGCCAAACGCACCAATGGTGCCGCTAATGGTTGCCGTCTCGCCTTCGCCATTAATGACTTCTTCGCCGTTGTTGTCAGTCAGTGACACGCTTGGAGTATCGGTTGTTTCGTCTTCACCATAAACCGTGTCTTTGTTAACCGTATCGGTGGTCGAAGCTGTATTACCCTCTTCGTCGGTGCTCTGCGCCGTTACGGTCAGCTCACCATCATCAAGGCCGCTGACATCAATGCCTTCAACGCTGTAAGAACCGTCTTCTGAAATGGTGATGTTATCAACTGGCACGACAATTTCGTTGGTGCCATCGGAAATCACTAGGCTATCTAAAGTCTCGCCAAATTCGCCAATCGTGCCGCTGATCGTTGCGGTATCGTCAGCGTTGATCACCCCGTCATCATCGCTGTCAGTCAGTGACACGCTTGGGGTATCAGTCTCAGCATTCTCACCGTAGACGGTATCTTTGTTGACCGTATCGGTGGTGGAAGCCGTGTTGCCGTCTTCGTCGGTGCTCTCAGCAGTAACCGTCAATTCGCCATCGTTGAGACTGCTCACATCAATGCCTTCAACGCTGTAAGAACCGTCTTCTGAAATGGTGATGTCATCAACTGCCACGACAACTTCGTTGGTGCCATCGGAAATCACTAGGCTATCTAAAGTCTCGCCAAATTCGCCAATCGTGCCGCTGATCGTTGCGGTATCGTCGGCGTTGATCACTCCATCATCATCGCTGTCAGTCAGTGACACGCTTGGGGTATCAGTCTCAGCATTGTCACCGTAAACCGTGTCTTTGTTAACCGTATCGGTGGTCGAAGCGGTGTTGCCGTCTTCGTCGGTGCTCTGCGCCGTTACGGTCAACTCACCATCATCAAGGCTGCTGACATCAATGCCTTCAACGCTGTAAGAACCGTCTTCTGAAATGGTGATGTCATCAACTGGCACGACAATTTCGTTGGTACCATCGGAAATCACTAGGCTATCTAAAGTCTCGCCAAATTCGCCAATCGTGCCGCTGATCGTTGCGGTATCGTCGGCGTTGATCACCCCGTCATCATCGCTGTCAGTCAGTGACACGCTTGGGGTATCAGTCTCAGCATTGTCACCGTAAACCGTGTCTTTGTTGACCGTATCGGTGGTCGAAGCGGTGTTGCCGTCTTCGTCGGTGCTCTGCGCCGTTACGGTCAGCTCACCATCATCAAGGCCGCTGACATCAATGCCTTCAACGCTGTAAGAACCGTCTTCTGAAATGGTGATGTCATCAACTGGCACGACAATTTCGTTGGTGCCATCGGAAATCACTAGGCTATCTAAAGTCTCGCCAAATTCGCCAATCGTACCGCTGATCGTTGCGGTATCGTCAGCATCGATCACGCCGTCATCATCACTGTCAGTCAGTGACACGCTTGGAGTATCAGTCTCAGCATCGTCGCCGTAGACGGTGTCTTTGTTAACCGTGTCGGTGGTGGAAGCGGTGTTGCCGTCTTCGTCGGTGCTCTGAGCCGTTACGGTCAACTCACCATCATCAAGGCTGCTGACATCAATGCCTTCAACGCTGTAAGAACCGTCTTCAGCAATGGTGATGTCATCAACTGGCACGACAATTTCGTTGGTGCCATCGGAAATCACTAGGCTATCTAAAGTCTCGCCAAATTCGCCAATCGTACCGCTGATCGTTGCGGTATCGTCAGCATCGATCACGCCGTCATCATCACTGTCAGTCAATGACACACTTGGAGTATCAGTCTCAGCATCGTCACCGTAAACCGTGTCTTTATTGACCGTATCGGTGGTCGAAGCCGTGTTACCCTCTTCGTCGGTGCTCTGCGCTGTCACGGTCAGTTCACCATCATTGAGGCTACTAACGTCAATACCAGTAATGGTGTAAGAGCCACCATCGGCAATGGTAATGTCATCGACAGAAATCACGATCTCATTAGTACCATCAGAAATCACCAAACTATCTAAAGACGCGCCAAATTCACCAATCGTGCCGCTGATCGTTGCGGTATCGTCAGCATCGATCACACCGTCATCATCACTGTCAGTCAGTGACACGCTTGGAGTATCAGTCTCAGCATCGTCGCCATAGACAGTATCTTTGACAAGTTCAGAGCTCAGTTCTGTTGTATCGCCATTGTTATCTGAAGCTACCATTATCGCAGTTATAGTACCGTCTTCTAAGCTGCTGACATCGACGTTGGTGACGGTAAATGTACCATCTTCATTAATGCTAACTTGCTCAATGTCGATGACCAAAGTATTGGTTCCATCGGTAATGGTGAGACTTTCCAGTTCCGAGTTTTCATCCGGTAAGGTTCCGGACAAAGTCACTGTTTCATCCGCATTCACTTCACCATTGTTGTCGGTATCATCGGTAAAGCTAAATGAGGTATCAAAGGTTTCAACAGAGGAACTGTTAAGATCAGCAAGTGTAAAAATCTGTGGTGTGGTAAATGTAGAGCTCTGTGCTGAAGTATTAAACTCTGTCGCAGCCAACTGCTCATCACCGGTACGATCAATGGATGTAGCTGGAGCAAGGCTTGAGCCATCGGCAGTGGCCCCTTCACCTGCAGCTGTAGCGAACTCATCACCAAGGGCGGTCGGATCAATACCTTGTTCTAAAGCTGCTAGTATTTGCGCAACATCATCGGTTACATCTTGGGGATGACCTTGAGGTGAAACGATATCAACGTGTTCAATTTGTTGTCCATCACCTAAACTAACAATGAGCTCTCCAGGCTGCAAACTGTCACTTTTATCTAAGACTTTTATATTGCCATTCGCATCAATGACCAGCATTTGACCTTCAGACAAAGGGGGAATTGTTGTTAAATCCATTATATACCTCAGATAAAGCGTTGATTAATGTTTACAAACACTATGCGACTAAGTTTGTTATTACCACTATACTAGCAGTTAAATGTATTTTAGAAAGTAATGGCACAATTATTTATGTCAAAATGATATCTATGTCATTTTTTTGTCAATACACTGATAAATTAAAGAGTTATGACAGTAGCTTTAGTCTCAACATGTATTCTAATTTATGTAAACTATTACCTGCGTCTGATTTTGACAAAATATTTCCTATTATGTCCGTTAAAAAATTGACGGTGTCAAAAATTATGATCAAACTCGCTGAATCGAGATATTCTTAGGAGAAACTCTGTGAAATGGAAACCATTAGCGATCTTTTGCTCGTGCGCAATTTGGACTCTGCCAAGTTACAGCCAAACACTTGAACAGGCCGTATCGATGGCACTGGCAACAAATCCAGAGCTCAAAAGCACTTTTAACCAATTTGAAAGCATGCGTTATGACCACCGTGCTGCAGATGGTGCGTATTTACCCAAGATTGATTTGGAAGCGGGGATTGGAAGAGAGATTATTGACCCCACCACGAGCTCTGGTGACGAAAGAACCAACTTAACTCGTAAAGATGCAACCGTTTCTTTAACGCAGTTGATTTGGGATGGCTCTAATACAATCAATGATAAGGGGCGAACGGCCGCAGAAGCTGAAGCTCAACGGTACCAACTCATTGCAGATGCCCAAGATATGGCGCTGCAGGTAACCAAAGCCTATCTAGATGCCGTACAAGCTCAGCAAGTGTTATTCTTAACTGAGAGTAACCTTGCAACACACAAAGATATTTATAAAGACATTAAAAGAAGAGTCGAGTCTGGACTGGGTTCAACGGCTGATTTAACTCAAATTGAAACTCGAGTATCCAAAGCACATGCAAATTTACTTGCAGCGCAAAATAATCTTTTCGATGCCCATACTGAATATCAAAATTTAGTCGGTGTTGAACCAAGGGGTTTGCGTTATCCGAGAGTAGATCAAACAAAAATCCCTCATTCTAATCATGAAGCCACCGAAATCGCCTATCAACACCATCCTGTAATCAAAGTGGCTCAAAGCGATATCGATGCCGCCCATTATCAATATAAACAGTCTAAAAGTGGTTACTACCCCACTTTCACCTTTGAAGCGTCAAACTCTTGGCTTGATGATGCAAGTGGCGATGTCGGCAGTAGTACAGAGCTCAGCGCGATGCTTAGAATGCGCTATAACCTCTATAATGGTGGTACTGATATGGCAAACGCCAAAAGTTCAGCTTATCAACTTAATAAATCAAAAGATTTACTCGAGAGTGCATATAGACAGGTAAAACAAGGCCTTAGCTTATCTTGGAGTGCTTTGGATTTAACCTCTCAGCAGAAAGACTTTCTTGCTGACCAAGTTGATTATGCATCAGAAACCGTAATTGCGTATGATAAACAATACCGGATTGGCAAGCGCACATTGCTCGACTTATTGAACACCGAAGATGAACTTTTTGAAGCTCGTCGCTCTTACGTAGAAGCACAATTTTCAGAACAATACGCTAAATACCGAGTACTAAATGCTACAGGCCAGTTACTCGATACACTTAGAGTTGATACACCAGAGGAATGGAATAAAGAGGTGGAGTATTAATATGACAAACTTAAAAATCCTGTCCCTAACACTGTGTATTACTCTAACCGCTTGCAGTCATTCACCGGATGATGTTGCCTATATTCCTACGCCCAATGCCAATCAAATTGCTGATCTGATGGACGATGATAATGACGGCGTAATCAATGCTCGTGATTTATGTGCTGAAACTCCAAAAGGGGCTGAAATTGACAATGATGGTTGTGAAACGATATCTGAAAAGTCTCAACAAAAACAACTTAAAATTTTGTTTGCCAACGACTCTGATGAAATTCCGCCTTTGTTTTTGAGTCAAATCAAAGAAATGTCTGATTTTTTGAGAGCTTACCCTTCAACTACTATTGATTTAAAAGGCTACGCAAGCCCTGAAGGTCGAGCGGAACATAATATCGATCTTTCGAAAAGACGCGCTGCCAATGTAAAAAAAGCATTGATAAATTATGGCATTGCACCTAAGCGGGTCAACTACATCGGATACGGTTCTACAAAGCAACAGGTCGTCTCTAAACAAGACAGTGCTCTCGAGCGAAAAGTGATTGCATCCGTCGTCGGCTTTAAAGGAGAAGTCGAAAAGGAATGGACAATTTTCACGACATTACCCAAAAAGCGAATCAACTGATAGCGAACACAAGTAGTTCTCTATTTTCACCGCGATAGATGATAGAATGAAAATAATTTCAATCGATTAAAGTGAGCAGTATGTCGACGCTAACAACTGATATAGAAGCTAATTTGGCGCTTTTTGTAAAGCAAGCCCTCGAAAACCAAAAGGTTTGGGGCTTAAAAAATGATGAAGGCTGGTTAGCTTGTGAATCAACTGAATTTGAAGATACCGAAGTTATGCCGTTTTGGTCAAATCAATCTGATGCTCAAGCTCATAACGTTGATGAGTGGTCTGACTTTGACGTATTAGAGATTCCACTTGATATTTTTGTTGAGGACTGGTTAATCACTCTCGATGAAGATCAGGTTTTGATTGGTCCTAATTGGAACGATCAATTAGAAGGTAAAGAGTTGAGCGCCAAAGAAATGGCCGAACTGTTTACTCAGTAACTAAAATCACAGCTAGAGCGTTTACTTTGTCAAGCTCTAGCTTTTTTCTGTTACCTTTAGCTAATAGATTTGATTTTATTCAGTATTTCTTGCTTGTTCGACAGGTAATCATCAAGTCCTTGTTGCCTTAGTAAGCACGCTGGGCATTCCCCACATCCCGCGCCGATTTTGCCATTGTAACATGTCAGTGTGTTCTCTTTGATTAGATCTAAAGCGCCTAAAGAATCTGCGAGAGCCCAAGTTTCTGCCTTATTAAGCCACATTAATGGCGTTTGGATCTGCAATGGTTTATCCATACCAAGCACTAAAGAACGCTCAATGGATTGAATAAATTCATGACGACAATCTGGATAACCAGAAAAATCCGTTTCACACACACCCGTAATCAATGTATCAGCACCAACTTGATAAGCATAAATACCGGCAAGCGTTAAAAACAATATATTTCGACCAGGCACAAACGAGTTTGGCAAACCATTTTGTTGCAGTTCATTAGAAACTGGGATACTTTCGCGTGTTAACGAGCTTACCGCCAGTTCGTTAAGCAGCCCAACATCCATGATTTTATGGGCCGCAACGCCTAACTGCTGACCAAGTTTCTGAGCAATTTCGATTTCTAACTTATGCCTTTGCCCATAGTCAAAAGTAATCGCATGTACTTCGTCAAAATCCTTAAACGCTTGGACTAAACACGTTGTCGAATCTTGACCACCACTAAAAACCACGACAGCTTTTTTCATCATATTTCCTCAAGCAATATTCAAATATTTATGGGTTTGAATCGAAAGACGCCAATTGTATTTAATACAGGTGTCAATGCACAGTTGAGTCGCTCGAGACTTTTGGCTTATCGGCTGTAGTGCTATGACTAAATCTTTTTCATGTGGCATGTCATTCAATAATTGGTGCAAGTTTTCAATGTCTTTTTCGGTACCGACTGGATGTTTAATTTCATTGGCTCTTGCAATCGCACTCGAGATGATATCGAGTTTTCCTTTCATCGCGATTTTAGGAGAAACCGTCACCCAAGTGCGCTGTGACGTTTTGACTTCAAAAGTACCGCTGGTTTCAATTTGGCACTGACAACCTATCGCTTCAAATTGCTCAGTTAATGGTTTGAGATCATAAATACATGGCTCGCCACCCGTGATAACAATATGCTTCGCTGTAAAGCCTTGTTCATAATATTGTTCTATTATCTGCGCTGCATCTGCCAAGCACCACGTAGGACTGTCGGATGTCTTTATGATAATGGTGCCAAAGTCTCTTTGATCATCATCATTCGCATCCCAAGTTTGCTTTGTGTCACACCAAGCACATCCCACAGGGCATACTTGTAATCGAATAAACACAGCAGGCACTCCGGTAAAAACCCCCTCGCCTTGGATGGTTTCAAACATTTCATTTACTTTGTACAATGTCGGACTCTGCTCATTAAAAAATCTAGGCCGAAAACCTTAAAGGACGAACGCACCTAGGTCAATTTAAACCGTGTATTTATTCAATTTTATTTTTTAATTCTACCACTACAATGTCAGTAATGACTGGAGTTACTATGTACAAACTTGTTGCAATCGATATGGATGGCACATTGCTCAACCCCAATAAGGAAATCACCGAGAGAACAAAACAGGCTCTATTTGCAGCAAAAGATCTGGGGGTTCGAGTTGTCTTAGCGTCAGGGAGGCCAAGGCCAGGTATGCAGAAATATTTAGAAGAACTTCAGTTAACCAGCCAAGAGGATTACCTAATTCATTACAATGGCTCAATTGTGGAAAACGTCGCAACGGGTGAAGTTGTTCACCAAGCCATTTTAACTGGTAAGGATGCCAAATGTGTCGCTAAATTAGCAGCACAACTTGGGGGCTACGTTCATGCTTTCAGCCTAGAGCATGGATTAATTACACCAGAAAAAAACCCCTACACTGATATCGAGGCCACAATAAATCAACTCACTATCACCGAAATGGACTTTGAGACTCTGTCCGATGATCACCCTATCATTAAAACTATGATTGTCGCCAGTGAAGACAATTTAAAGAACATCATCACTCAAGTACCAACTGATTTTAAAAGTACATATACCGTCGTACAAAGTGCCCCATTTTTCCTCGAGTTCTTAAACCCTGAAAGTAACAAAGGCGTTGGTGTTGCAGCAATTTGTCAAAAATTGGGCTTTGATGCAAGTGAAGTGATCTGCCTAGGTGACGCAGAAAATGACCATCACATGATCGAGTACGCTGGATTAGGCGTTGCGATGGATAATGCGATGCCACAAACTAAAGCGATCGCTGACTTTATTACGGATAGTAATGAAAATGACGGTGTCGCTAAAGTGATAGAACAATTTATTATCAATAAAAATTAAACAGACGGATCTGTTAATGAGCGCCTTAGCCAATGTATATGGCGCTCAAAGCCTCTCTCATAATAGAAAGTTAATGCAGATTGATTAAACTCCCACACTTCGACAAAGACTTCTTTAACACCATAGTCACTAAATACCTCTTCCAGTGTCGTGATTAACATACTGCCTATATCCAAACGCCGATACTCAGGCAGAATATACAGTTCATCAATACTGCCCATCATTAATGGTTGACTGATCGGCGAAATCAACTCGCAAAACTGCCCTGTGACTAAACCAACCACTTCACCTTTGACTCTTGCCACAAACACCAAGCAATCAGGCTCATCTAAGTATCTCGCAATACTTTTCTCTTGTTGGATTTGGTCTGCAGTTTTAATTGTGTCGGGTAGCGCTTTATGATGTTCATCATGTAATTGATACATCAACTCATTGAGACTGGATAAATCAGATAGTCTGGCAGGAGTAATTGAAATTGGTGTTTTCTTCATCAAGACTTACACATAAATAAGTTGTACATTGATTCTAATCGCCAGAAAACATTTTAAAAAGAGAACAATGTAAAAAAGGACGCCATGGCGTCCTTTTTATCTAAACCAAAAAATGGATTAAACGTCGTAGGTAGTAGACGCAGTGTTACCGCCAGTACCAGTCCAGTTAGTATGGAAGAATTCACCGCGTTCACGATCTAGTCGCTCATAAGTGTGAGCACCAAAGTAGTCACGTTGTGCTTGAAGCAAGTTAGCCGGTAAACGCGCAGTCGTGTAACCGTCTAAGAATGACAATGCAGAAATCGTACATGGCATAGGGATACCTGCTTCTAACGATTTTGCAGCCACTTTACGCCATGCCGCTAGGCTGTTTTGTAAAATGTTCTTAAAGTATTCATCTGAGCCCAAGAATGCGATATCTGGGTTTGATTCATAAGCATCACGGATATTACCCAAGAATGCAGAACGAATAATACAACCACCACGCCACATTAACGCGACATTACCATAGTTGAGATCCCAACCATTTTCATCTGAAGCTTCACGCATCAGCATAAAGCCTTGCGCGTAAGAAATGATCTTAGACGCCAATAGGGCTTGACGAAGGGCATCAACCCACTCTTGCTTGTCACCCTCAACAGGTGTAATCGTTTTACCGAATAATTTCTCAGCTTCAACACGTTGGTCTTTTAATGCAGACAGACAACGAGAGAACACAGACTCAGAGATTAAGGTAAGTGGGATACCCAAATCAAGCGCATTGATACCCGTCCACTTACCTGTGCCTTTTTGGCCCGCTGTATCTAAGATTTTTTCGACTAATGGCTCACCATCTTCGTCTTTATAGCCTAAGATATCAGCCGTAATTTCAACCAAGTAGCTATCCAGCTCTGTTTTATTCCACTCTGAAAATACTTTTTGCATTTCATCAGAAGAAAGACCAAGACCGTCTTTCATGAACTGGTAAGCTTCAGTGATAAGCTGCATATCACCGTATTCAATACCATTGTGAACCATTTTAACAAAGTGGCCTGCACCATCGTTACCCACCCAATCACAACAAGGTTCACCAGCTTCAGTTTTCGCAGAAATACCTTGGAAAATCGGTTTAACAGCTTCCCATGCCTCTGGCGCACCACCTGGCATGATTGAAGGGCCAAAACGCGCGCCTTCTTCACCACCAGAAACACCGGTGCCAATGAAGTGAATACCTTGCTCACGGCAATGAGCAACACGGCGGTTAGTATCAGGATAGTTAGTATTACCACCATCAATGATGATATCACCTTCATCCAAAAGCGGGATGAGGTTGTCAATGAAGGTATCAACCACAGAGCCCGCACGTACCATCAGCATCACTTTGCGAGGCTTTTCTAGCTTTTCAACTAACTCTTCCAAGCTGTAAGCGCCGATGATGTTAGTGCCTTTTGCTGGGCCTTCTAAAAACTCGTCCACTTTCGCGGCGGTACGGTTATGCGCAACAACTTTGAAGCCATTGTCATTCATATTAAGGATAAGGTTTTGACCCATTACTGCTAGGCCAATTACACCGATATCACCTTTCATTTTTTGTTTCTCCATATTCTTACTGTCTAGGCAATTTTCTTTGCTGCTGCGGCATCCAGGTACCATTCTGTCAAGCCATTGACCGACTCAACATTTGCTGCTGGATAAGGTAAATCACGAGCGGGCGTTGTGTGTATTTCATACACTATCTCTTCTTTCCCTGCTCCTAACACTAAATAACTCAATCGTTTGGCTGCACGTAATACTCGAGCTGACTTAGAAACTCGCTGTTGTCCTGATTCTGGGTGTGAAGCAACGATGGCGAGTTTTTCTTCATCGTAATTCGTGTGACCAGGGAACAAAGATGCAGTATGCCCATCGCCTCCTACACCCAACAAGACCCAATCAAAGACGGGAACGCCTTGCTCACATGGGATTACTTGTTGCATTTCATCAGCAAAACGCTCAGCTTCTTGCTCAGGATTATTTTCACCCAAGATGCGATGTATGTTGTCACTAGGGATGTCTATTTTTGAAAACAATAACCCGTTTGCTTCACCGAAGTTACTTTCAGCATCCTCAGGCGCAACGCAGCGTTCGTCTCCCCACCAAAAATGAAGGTTTTGCCAATTAATTTCTTCTGCACATTCTGCAGCTAAATAAGCAAAAAGCTTCTTCGGTGTGCTACCACCAGAAAGGGAGATATGAATAGGTCGCCCCATATCGGCGAACGCTTTGAAATCTCTAGCCAAGCTTTGAACAACGTCGTCAGCACTATCAAAAATTTTATGGTTGATCATAATTCACAATAATCCGTATCGGTGAGGTTTTT
Organism: Vibrio sp. HB236076; assembly: GCF_040957575.1. NCBI lineage: Bacteria > Pseudomonadati > Pseudomonadota > Gammaproteobacteria > Vibrionales > Vibrionaceae > Vibrio > Vibrio sp. HB236076. The sequence goes on along the minus strand of NZ_CP162601.1, from coordinate 1,466,771 downwards.
ACATGGGAAACGCCATTGGCGGCCATCATTCGCCAGTAATTGATCAGATTCTTTTGGCCCCCAAGTACCACAAGCGTAACCGTACAGTGCTTCAGGGTTTTCTTTGTAATCAAGAATAGGCTGAACAAATTGCCATGCCGCTTCAACAGCATCGCTGCGTGCAAACAGGGTTGCATCGCCATTTAATGCGTCTAGCAATAAGCGTTCGTAGGCGGTTAACATTTGCGTTTCTTGTAAAGAAGTATAATGAAAATCCATTTTGACTTCTTTTGCATTAAACCCAGCTCCTGGCTCTTTTAATCCAAAGCTAATTTGGATACCTTCATCAGGCTGTATACGAAGGATGAGTTTGTTTTCAGGAACATTTTGTTCTTGACCGAATACAGGGTGAGGTGTTTTCTTAAAGTGAAGTACGACTTCAGTCACACGGGTCGGTAAGCGTTTACCAGAGCGAACGTAAAATGGAACACCGTTCCAACGCCAGTTATTGATAAACATTTTCAAGCCAACATAAGTTTCAGTTCGCGACTCTTCAGCAACACCAGGCTCATTGCGATATCCGGGCAAAAACTGCCCGCGAACGTCAGATTCTGTGTATTGTCCCAGCACGAGATTTTCTTTCAAGTCTTGATCTGTCAATGGACGTAAGCATTGCAGCGCCTTGGCAACTTCATCACGCATCGCATCGGCATTGATTTGTGCTGGCGGCTCCATAGCGACCATGGCTAACACTTGCAGTAAGTGGTTTTGGAACATGTCACGTGTTGCGCCAGAACCATCGTAGTAACCTCCACGCCCTTCTACGCCGAGAAATTCCGCGCCGGTGATTTCGACATAATCAATGAAATTGCGATTCCAAAGCGGCTCAAACATCGCATTAGAAAAACGAAAGACCAATAAGTTTTGCACTGTCTCTTTACCGAGGTAATGGTCGATACGGTAAATTTGATGTTCTTGGAAGTGCTCGTGAATTTGCTTATCGAGCTTTTGTGCTGATGCGAGGTCATAACCAAATGGTTTTTCAATGATGAGACGCTTCCAACCATCGTCTTCAGTGTTTAGACCATGAGCTGCAAGACTTTCCGGAATGACACTGTAAAGGCTTGGCGGTGTTGCTAAATAAAATAAAGTATTGCGTTGTTCAAAACCGTAATCGCTAGCGACGACTTCGAGGCGATCTTTTAGTTTACTGTAATCGTCACTGTCGGCAGTGTTAATTGCTTGATAATGAAGGTGCTTACAAAATGAGTCCAATGTCTCTGGCTCAGTTTTCTCCAGCTCAAGCATCGATTTTTTTAACTTTTCGCGGTAAGCGTCATCGCTGTATTCGGTACGACTTACCCCGAGAATTGCAAATGATTTAGGCAGTTGATTATTCGCGTACAAATGATACAACGCAGGGATCAGCTTACGATATGTAAGATCACCGGAAGCACCAAAAATTACGATGCTGCTATTTTCAGGTATAACCATCATCTTTCCCTTTGAATCGAGACGCTTTTTAATACGTCTTCTTGGTTTGTTGTGTTACAAACACGAACATGGGCAAAAAACGATAAACTATCCTACCTAGATTAACTCTAGGTACAAGTCTTATCTGTAGCCAAAAATGTGTTGATTGAATCTGACTGGCATTGCCAACTATTGTCTACGACAACGTGACACACATCAAGTTTGTTTTGATATGGTGGCGAGATGATAAAATTCAATACAAACGACTGTATTAATTTCTATTGATAGCAATATTATTCGCATAAAACAAGGAGATAATGATATAGACTTGATAACAACTGGTTCTAACTCATAGCTAGAAACTTATTATTCATCACAAAAAAAGCACCTGTTTTTCGTTTGTTGTCGCAGCAAAATTCTGGGACAATTTATCTTTGACTGAGATGGTATTGATAAAATGAGCAAGCTGCCAATGGCGAAGCAACAAATTGCAACTTTATTAGAACATATAGAAGAGCACCTAGAGCAGCCATTGCAAGTTGATACACTCGCTAAGTTAAGTTGCTGGTCACGTTGGCAACTACAACGAGTGTTCTCCCTTTATACCAACAAGGGGCTAGCTCAATATGTCAGACAAAGAAAATTGAGCCATGCCGCGGTCCAACTCGTGTCAACCAAACTCCGTATTATCGATATTGCTTTCAATACTGGCTTCAACTCAGAAAACGCATTCAGTCGCGCTTTCAAACATCATTTCTCAGTTTCACCCCGAGAGTATCGGCAACGCGGTAAACTTATCGACTTGACCTACCCTTTATTGCAACGCGATAAAAATTTCCCCTCACAAAGGCTCCCTCATTTTGACGATACTTTTGTCGAAATCAAAGTGACAACTCGTGATGCTTTTGATTTACAGGGGATCCAAGTGCCAATCCAAGGCGTGTTAGCACAGCATCCGGATTTTGACGTCCAAGTCCCCCAACTTTGGAAAACTTGGCGCTCAACCTTAGGGGAAACACCGTTACCATCACACTGTATGGGCGTTATCGATGTTTCAAGTCACAGTGAAACCGGTACCCTTACTTATTGGGCCGGTTTACCATTCAACAATCAGACAGAGCGCTTATTCCCCGACTCTCATCAAAGGTTATCAATTCCCGAGCAAACTTATGTGGTTGCAGTCCACAAAGGTGAACTAAGTCAATTGCCTAATTTAGTACTTTGGTTAATTACTCATTGGCTTCCAACTTCTGGTTTCCAAGGGGTTGATGGTTATGAGCTCGAAATCTACCCTGTCACACCAGATGCAGAGAAACCTCACTACGTGGAATATTGGTTACCCATCTCCTATTGATTTAACAAAGCAAGCATATGCATACACTGAATTAATTCCTCATGTGAATGTGATAACTTAAATCCACTTCATGCCCCAAAGTGTTAACTTTTCGTTTTGATTACAACTAAAATGCGAGTGAGAAGGATTATCAATATCAATGAGGACATCATGCATCATCCGTGTTACTTCAATAAAACCACAATTGCTTGTTCAGTTGCTGCCATTTTATTCAGCCCTATTTCATTTGCAGAAACAGGCACCATAGACCCAGATACCGTCACTGTGTTTGGAAAAGCTTATCGCAACACCGCAACCAAGACGTCATTAACACCTGAAGAAACCCCGCAGGCTGTTACCACAATTTCAAGCAATGAAATAGAATCTCGAAGCGCTACCTCACTCAATCAAATTTTGCGTTATGCCCCCGGTATCACGACCGAAAATAAGGGCGGCTCTGTCACTATGTATGACAACTACACTATTCGGGGGTTTTCTTCTTATCAAAGTTTTTACGATGGCTTGGTGCTTCAGTATTTAACGGGCTGGAATTTACAACCACAAATTGATCCATTTGCCCTTGAGCAAGTCGAAATATTTAAAGGCCCAACATCGGTATTATACGGTTCCATGCCTCCGGGTGGCATGGTCAATATGATCGCTAAATCGCCACAAGATGTAGCCCATACCGAGTTTGACTTTTCAGTCGGAAATCGCAATTTGAAAAAGGTCGCTATCGATACAACCGGCCCAATTGGTGATGGTAATTTGCGCTATCGTCTGATTGCATCCGCCAAAAAAAGAGACAGTCAAATCGATTACGCAGAAGAGGAAAGGTACCTCATCGCACCGTCGTTAGATTGGCAAGTGTCAGATCAAACCTTGATTAACTTCAATGCCTACTATCAGACTGATCCAGCCATGGGAATAAACTCTTCACTACCGACCTTAGACGGTACTTCGAGTTCAACCTCCGTTGGTGATGTAAACTGGAGTCAATTTCAGCGTGATTTTGTCTTGCTTGGTTACAAGGTCAATCACGACTTCAACGACCAGTGGTCATTTTTACAAAACGTTCGTTACTTAGACGCTTCCTTAAAACAAAAGAACACTTACCACTCATGTTATACCTATTCAGGTACCTATTATTGCGGGTATGATGAATCGACAGGCACATTATCGCGTAATATTTACAGCACAGAAGAATCTTCTCATGGCCTTGTGGTCGATAATCAATTCACCGGGTTTGCCATCACTGGCCAAGTCGAGCACAACTTACTACTTGGTGTCGATTATCAAAAGCTATCTGGCAAATCAAATTACAAAGAATATTCAACCAGCGACAGTGATTTTTACACTTTTAATGTTCAGTCACCTAATAATGATTTGCTTGATACTAGTACCCTAAGCACTGTCTATGACAATACTTATGATATTTCGCTCAAACAGTTGGGCATATACCTGCAAGATCAAATGCGCTGGGATCAATGGGTATTTTTAACTGGTCTGCGCTGGGATCATTACAAGGCGTCTTCGATTGATGATGCTAGCAACTCCAGCACGGATCAACACAATATCTCTTATCGCGTTGGGGCTTTGTATGAATTCAACAATGGTGTCTCACCTTACTTAAGTTATGCCACCAGCTTTGAGCCGACAACAGGAACAGATGCCGATACCGGTGAGGCTTATAAACCTGAAACCTCAAGCCAATGGGAAACAGGCTTCAAATACCAATCTCCAAACCGTGCCTTACATGGTTCTATTGCTGTTTATCAAATTGTAAAAAAAGATGCCTTAGTGACCAACTATGAAGATTATATTGATCCAGAATTACAAGTCGGCGAAATCACCTCTCAAGGTGTTGAATTACAAATCGCTTGGCAACCGAATCAAGATTGGCACTTAAACACCAGCTATACATACAGCGATGTAGAAATTACCCAAGATAGCGCCTACGACCTAGAAGGTACAACACCGATTTACAGCCCTAAGCACAGTGCCAAACTTTGGGCCAGCTACCTAGGCTTTAAGGGGCTCAATATCGACACAGGGGTACGTTACGTGGGAAGTATGCAAAAAGACGCAACGAATACACAGGGTAAAGTGCCAAGTTACACCTTAGTTGACCTTTCTGTCGATTATGACTTGTCGGCATTAAGCCCAGAGTTTAATGGGATATCAACTCGCCTCAGTGCCAACAATCTGTTTAATAAAGAGTATTACACTTGTTATGACGAAACCAATTGCTGGTACGGGGAAGAGCGCATCTGGGAAGTTAACCTAAAGATTGAACTCTAGAACACCGAGAATCTAAAAGAGCTCAGATAAAGAAAGCATTAACACTCAGTTGTGATACCGGTCAACATCAAAGAGCCTGCATGAAACAGGCTCTTTTTACATTTAATATTTGAACCCTGCTAGACTTTTATCACAACCCTGGCGAAAAATTATCCTGCGAATAATTTTTAACCTATAATTTTGTTGCGAGAAACAAACGCTGACGTTACTTACGACCACACACAATGACAATCAAAAGTGGCAAAACTCAAAGGATAGAACCCATGAAACGTGATCCCTTAGGAATTTGTCTCAACACGCAAGTTGTTGTTAGCAACCAAAGCTCAACCTTCACCCATATCCGTGGGTATGATAAATATGCCTTGCACCAAAATCTCACCAAGGTCATGGTCACTTACCCACAAATGAATGGCAAACAATTGCTCGAAGCAATGGAAAGCCAAGATGAAATTGAGTGGCGGGCAGAGTTTTTATGTAAAGACGGACATTGCCATTAACTCGTAAAGTAAAACCACACGACATCAGGCTTACCTTACTTTTTTACCTACGCTACCTACACTAAAATACAAGGGTTGGTTTTCATTCCAGCCCTAATTTTTCTGTCATAATTTTAATGTCTTGTAAGTCCATTTTATGAACCGAAATCATTTGATTAACTTGACTCAAACGTGAAGTCGCTTGATCTTGTTTATCACAACTGTCAGAAGTTGCATCCCATGAAGTGCCGGCTAAATACAGATCACACGCTTTTTTTAACTTACTGATTTTTGTGTTGAGAGACTCTTTTTCACTCTCTAGTTTTTCGAGTTCTTGCTTAATCGTTAACTCTTTTTGAAATACTTCACGCGAACGTTCAAAGACACTGGCTTGAATTGACTTAGTTTGTTCAAGTTGTTGATTTTTCTTTTGCAGATGCCCCAATGATTGCTTTTCCGAATCAAGTTGTGAATTGAGCGTTTCGTTTTTAGTTTCAAGTGCAACGATTTTTTCTTGTAAGCTCTTTACTTTTGCTTTGTAGGCTTCATTTTGCTTATCCAATGCCGATTGCACCTTGTCCTCTAAGCTCTTATCAAGTTCGAGCTCTTTTTCATTGACTTGTGCGATTAGCTGAGAGTTTGCTTCTCTGTTTTCCTGATACTTGACTTCCAACGCTTGATAAGTTTCCTGCCAGTGTTTCGTTGTCACCAAAGCACCTAAAGCGCCTCCCGTACTCGCCCCCAACAACAACGCCGCAATGATATACATAATGTTTTTTTTATCTCTTTGCTGGATTACGACGACATTCTCTTTGTCTTCATCATCATGAACCATGACTGGCAACCTCATAAATCAATGTATTAATTCGACCACTAAAACGGATGTAACATAGACGATAAACGAAGCCAGAACAGCAAAAACCAAGTAGGTCTGTAACTTTATATTGAGCCGATTGCGAATCAATAAATAAAGAATGGTCAAAATAATCACAATAAAAACAATTCTAACCATTTGGTTTCCTTTTTGTTGCTCTTAATCATCAAGGTACTGATACTAAACATAACTCTCAATGAGTCAAACAGTATCAAGGCAAAGTTAATTGTTTACCTTAATTATAGCTCACTTTTTCTAAGGCGTATTTTCACCATGGTTTATTGAACTTAATCATCACATTTGCGTGACACAGTGACACTTTTGCACTAGTATAGCCGCCACCAAAAATCACGTCAGATTTTTGTTCCGTTGAAAATTGCAGGAGAGTGGTATTTACCTAAATATCGAATGATGACAAGTAATACCTACCGAAGAAGTAAATCTTTCAGGTTCTTTATTCTAAGAATAAAGTGAGGACTGCAATTGGAGGAATCTCTGGAGAGAGCCGTTTAATCGGACGCCGAAGGAGCAAGTTTTCTCAAGAAAATGAAACTCTCAGGCAAAAGGACAGAGGAGTGGAAGTACAGACACAATATCATTTACTGTTTAGGTAAAGATCATCTCGATCTCTTCCCTCTTCTCCTTATTATTTCGTTGTTTTTAAGGGGAATCTTATGCAATTTCTACAAACTTTACTCACGACAATTGACCAATGGGTATGGGGCCCACCACTGCTTATCTTGCTGGTTGGAACTGGTGCCTACTTTAGTTTTCGTCTTGGTTTCTTGCAATTTAGGCATTTACCTACTGCAATACGCCTACTCTTCACCCCCAATAAAAACCAGCAAGCTGGGGATGTATCTAGTTTTTCTGCATTGTGTACTGCTCTATCAGCCACTATTGGTACTGGTAACATTGTCGGGGTTGCCACTGCCATTAAATTAGGCGGACCTGGTGCATTGTTTTGGATGTGGTTAGCCGCTTTGTTTGGCATGGCGACGAAATACGCTGAATGCTTATTAGCGGTAAAATATCGCCAAGTTGATCAAAACGGTCAAATGGTTGGTGGTCCAATGTATTACTTACGAGATGGAGTGGGTTCAAAATGGTTAGCTACTTTATTTGCAACGTTCGCCCTTGGTGTGGCCTGCTTTGGCATTGGTACTTTCCCTCAAGTCAACGCGATTCTAGATGCCAGCGAGATTTCTTTTGGCATTTCTAGGGAAATTTCTGCCGTTACCTTAACTGTCATTGTGGCGATGGTGACGTTAGGAGGAATACAGTCTATTGCCAAAGTGGCCAGTAAAGTCGTGCCGACAATGGCCTTGGTTTATGTCTTGGCGTGTTTCAGTGTACTTTTCCTTAACAGCGATAAGATTTTCTCTGCAATTGAATTGGTTTTTGTTTCAGCATTTACCCCTTCCGCGGCTACGGGGGGCTTTTTAGGGGCTAGTATCATGTTGGCGATACAATCGGGCATCGCGCGCGGGGTATTTTCGAATGAATCTGGCCTAGGTAGTGCACCGATGGCAGCCGCAGCAGCAAAAACGGACTCTTGTGTTAAACAGGGCCTGATTTCCATGACAGGTACCTTTATCGATACTATCGTCATTTGTACCATGACTGGGTTAACCTTAATTTTAACTGGTGCGTGGCAAAGTGATTTCGCGGGTGCTGCCATGACGACGCACGCTTTTGCTCTCGGTTTGGATGCCGCTGTTTATGGCCCTCTATTGGTCTCTGTTGGCTTAATGTTCTTTGCTTTTACCACGATTTTAGGTTGGAACTATTACGGTGAACGTTGCGTTGTCTTTTTATTTGGAACGCGTGCCGTCATGCCATACAAAGTTATCTTCTTGTGTTTGGTGGCCTCAGGTGCTTTTTTACACTTAGATCTCATTTGGGTCATCGCTGATATTGTTAACGGGCTAATGGCAGTACCAAACCTGATAGGCTTAATCGCTTTAAGGCAAGTGGTTATCCATGAAACAAAGATGTACTTTGACCGATGTGTACCCCAAAAGACAAAAACTTCACACAGCGCCTAGAGAAGTGTCAATAAAGAACTGTCAAAAGCGCCAATTTGGCGCTTTTTTATTCAAATCTGATATATTTTTATTTTTTGCCATTTTTGTGGAATAAAATTCTACTCTAATCCATTTCACCTCTTTACCTCTCTTTATTTTTATTGTGTAATCGAACGCTTGCTCTGACAAACAAAGCATAAAAAGAGCATTTGTTTGCATAAATTCACATTACTTACGAATAAATAACTTGGTTAAATATCATTAAATCGTGAGTACATCGACGTAATACATTGGTAAAAGAAAAGGAAAATGACTCATGGATCAACACCAAAAGAGTGGCCTACTCGGCCTGTGGTCTCGATTGGCGCTATGGAAGAAAATCATTATTGGTATGATACTCGGGGTCGTGGTCGGCTCAATCATGGGCAAAGAGGCTCTACTGTTAAAACCATTAGGTACCCTTTTTATTAACGCGATTAAAATGCTGATTGTCCCATTGGTATTTTGCTCGTTAATCGTTGGTATCACCTCAATGAAAGATACGCAAAAAATGGGACGAATTGGGGTTAAAGCCATCTTTTTGTATTTGCTCACTACGGCTGTTGCCATTGCAATCGGACTTGGGATTTCAGCCATTGTACAGCCAGGTTCTGGGTTAAATATGTCGGTAACCCAACCAGTAACATCGGCACAAGAAGCCCCCTCTTTGATACAAACCTTAATTAACATTATCCCTAAAAACCCAGTGGAAGCTTTGGCTGCTGGAAATATACTTCAAATTATCTTTTTCGCAGTTGGGTTGGGTGTGTCACTGGTCATGATTGGCGAGAAAAGTGAGCCTGCGGTGAAAGTCTTTAACAGCCTTGCTGAAGCGATGTACAAGCTAACCGAAATTGTTATGAAGCTAGCCCCGTATGGTATCTTTGGCCTTATGGCTTGGGTTTCAGGGACTTATGGCGCTGATGTCCTTTTACCTTTAATCAAAGTGGTTGCCGCAGTCTATGTGGGAGCCTTACTTCACGTTGCGGTATTTTATACTGGCGTTTTAAGTTTAATCGGTCGATTAAATCCCATTAAATACCTTAAAGGCATCACAAACCCAGCAGCCGTTGCCTTTACCACTTCAAGTAGTTCTGGCACTTTACCGGCAAGCATTAAAGCGGCACGTGAAGAGCTCGGAGTATCCAAAGGCGTTTCTGGTTTTGTTTTACCCTTAGGCACAACCATCAATATGGATGGTACTGCTCTTTATCAAGGTGTTTGTGCCCTTTTTATCGCACAAGCTTTTGGTATTGATTTGACGACGAGTGATTACATCACCATTATTTTGACAGCAACATTAGCTTCTGTAGGAACCGCTGGAGTACCAGGCGCTGGACTAATCATGTTGTCGCTGGTGTTAAGTACCGTTGGGTTACCGATGGAAGGTCTAGCGATCGTGGCAGGTATCGATCGTATCTTAGATATGGCGCGTACCACTATCAATGTATGCGGTGATATTATGGTCGCCGTATTAATTGGTAAAAGCGAAGATGAACTTGATGAGAAAATTTACAACGCTTGATGACGTAAGAATGTCACTGAATCGATGGTAACCGGTATGCATTGAACAATCTTTTACGAAGCTATCGCAGATCCCATTAACGAGGAAAATGATATTCGATATTTCTACCTTTATGCTCACCGCCTTGGTGAGCATAATTTTGTCTTAGTAGGTTAAACTTGTGGTTTTTCGAGCATTAATTTAACCCCTAATACCACCAAGACCAAACTGGTTGTCCCTTCCATCCAACGCATAAAAACCGGGCTTGAGAGCAATGATTTTGCTTTGCTAAGCACGCTTGCCAGTCCACATTGCCAAACCATGGCAATCAAAAAGTGAATACCGGCCATGGTTAAAGATTGCAACAGCGCAGAGCCTTTAGGATCGACAAACTGTGGCAAAAAAGCCAAGTAAAATACCGCGGTTTTCGGGTTGAGAACATTGGACAAGAAACCTTCACGTAAAGACTTTACGCGGTTTTCTGAAACAAGCCCGTAACTTTTGAGGTTAAGAGATGTTTGAGGGCTTAATAGTGCTCTAAAGCCACTAATACCAAGATAAATCAGATATAAAGCCCCAGCCATCTTAACCCACTGAAATAACTGTGCTGATTGAGAAAGAATTGTTGCAATGCCAACCGCGGAAAAGGTCGCGTGAACAAATAGACCCAGACAAATCCCTAAGCTTGTCATACACCCTCCAGTAAGGCCTGAACGAGAGGTATTACGAATCACGAGCGCAGTATCTAAACCTGGTGTTAATGTGAGTATCGTGATCGCAATTAAAAATGATTCCAAATTGACAATGCTCATCATATATCCCTATTGTTGTAAATCATGACGATAAATTAACGCGGTTTAACGCGATTAACCAGTACAATTTTTTGTTTTCTCAAAGGGTAGTAATACCGCAGGCTAAGATAAATTATAAGGATTAACCATGTCTTCATATCAGGCTTTAGAAAAACACTTTGATACTATTCATCAGTACCAACATATGGCGGCAATTTTAGGTTGGGATCAGGCAACGATGATGGCAAGCGGCGGGCAAGAATCACGAGCTCAAGCCATGGCACAGCTGTCCGTTCATATTCATCAATTATATACTGCCCCACAATTAACGGATTGGATAGAAGCCGCAAAAGAACAACCTTTAACAGATCATCAATTTGCCAACTTAAGAGAAATAGAACGACAAGTTTTACAACACAGTGTATTACCGGAAAAGTTGGTTAAGGCCAAATCTCTAGCAGGTGCGAAATGTGAGCATGCTTGGCGTCAACAACGGCCGCGAAATGACTGGCCTGGATTTGAAAAAAATTGGGCCCAAGTCGTCAGTTTATCTCAAGAAGAAGCGCAGATTCGATCTCAACATCACCAGCTAACACCTTATGAGGCAATGCTTGATCTTTATGAGCCCGGTATGAGCGAACAAAAGCTCGATAAAATTTTTGGACAAACATTAACTTGGCTTCCAAACTTAATCGATCAAGTTATTGAAACACAACCATCTGTTAGCCCTCCAAGTGGGCAATATGGCACTCACCAGCAAAAAGGACTTGGTCTTGAGATCATGAAGTTGATGCAATTTGATTTTGAACGTGGTCGGCTTGACGAAAGTGTTCATCCTTTTTGCGGTGGCGTCCCTAGTGACACTCGTATTACCACCCGATACACGAACAATGATTTTGCCCAATCGCTAATGGGCATTATTCACGAAACTGGGCACGCGCGTTACGAACAAAATTTACCAAAAGATTGGTCAGCCCAACCGGCAGGCCAAGCTCGCTCTATGGGAATTCACGAATCTCAATCCTTATTTTTCGAAATGCAACTCGGTAGACATCCCCTCTTTTTGCAACACGTATCTCAGCATGCAAAACGATTCTTTGATGGCCCAGAATTCGAACCACACGCTTTAGCTGCTTTGTACAACAAAGTGGAGAAAAGCTTGATTAGAGTCGATGCTGATGAATTGACCTACCCTTGCCATGTTATTTTGCGCTACGAAATAGAGCGAGATTTGATCAACGGCAAACTATCACATCGCGATGTTCCAGAAATTTGGAATAGTAAAATGCAAACCTACTTGGGTTTATCCACCCTGGGTAAAGATAACAATGGTTGTATGCAAGACATTCATTGGACAGATGGAAGCTTCGGGTATTTCCCAAGTTACACACTAGGGGCAATGTATGCCGCGCAATTTATGGCTTCTATGAAAGAAACTATCGACGTTGATAGTGCGATTCAAACCGGTGACCTTTCACCCATTTTCAATTGGTTAAATAATAATATTTGGAGCAAAGGAAGCTTGTTAACAACCGATGACCTCGTTAAACAAGCAACAGATATGACACTGGATCCTATACATTTCCAAAATCACCTACGCAATCGCTATCTAGGGAAGTGTTAGAACAGTAACTTTACTGACAAAAGAATAGTGACGATAGGCAGATTGCCAAACAATCGGGTAACTGCTTTTTCTGATTAAAGCAACGGGCGTCAATACACACAAATTATTGGCTCAGTAACACCTGAGCCAATCGCAGTGATTTTAAAAAGAAATTTATTAACGACAATCTGTATCGGTCCCATTTAGCATCGTTTATTACTACGTTTTCTGAGCTTCACGTGACTTTATCTACACGCCTTTGATGTAATACTCAAAATAAAAACCTTTATCAGTGCGATTCATCACACAAACCACACCTTATCGCTAAGTAAATGAATTTGAAGCGCCTTTAGTATTCCACTTGTCTATACTTAGATTATCCCAAAGAAAACTATCGAACATTGGGTTGGGAATACGTATGAAAAAAAATTGCCAAAAAACTATTTTAGTCGTTGATGATGACCCTATTAACATATCTGTGTTGTCAAATATCCTAAAAGCTGATTATCAAGTTGTGGTGGCGAAAACCGGACAGCAAGCCATTGCCATTGCTCAAAAGCAACCTGATATCATATTGCTTGATGTGATGATGCCAGTAATCAGCGGCTATGAGGTTTGTAAAGTGTTGAAAGAAGACACTGCAACCAAACATATCCCAATTATATTTGTAACCGCTATGTGTAATGAAACGGATGAAATGAAAGGCTTTGAACTAGGCGCTGTAGACTATATTACTAAGCCGATTTCCGCACCAATCGTCCTGGCAAGAGTACGCAATCACATACAGCTAAAACAAGCTCAAGACAATTTACTTAATCACAATCAAATACTTGAAGAAGCAATTGAACAAAGAACCTGTGAATTAATCAATACGCAAAATACTTCTATTTTAGCACTAGCGACTTTAGCGGAAACACGAGACAACGAAACCGGTAGTCATATAAAAAGAACGCAATATTATGTCAAAGCTCTGGCACAAGACCTGGTCGCGAATCACTTACACCTTGATGAACTAGCACCAGAAAGTATTGAGTTACTTTATAAATCAGCACCACTTCACGATATAGGAAAAGTAGGTATCCCAGACAGTATTTTATTAAAAGCTGGAAAACTCGATCAAGAAGAATTTTCAATTATGCAAACCCATGCAAAATTAGGCGCCGATGCGATTCAATCGGCTGAAAAACAACTTGGCGATAGTCAGAGTTCATTCTTGCGTTACGCACGAGAAATCGCGCTTTATCATCATGAAAAATGGGATGGCAGTGGTTACCCATTTGGCTTAAAAAAAGAGCAAATTCCTCTATCAGCACGATTAATGGCCGTTGCCGATGTTTATGATGCATTAATCTCAAAACGAGTTTATAAGCCAGCATTTTCTCATCAACAAGCTCGTGAAATCATTATCAAAGGCAAGGGCCAACACTTCGACCCTGTTATCGTAGAGGCCTTTTTGAGAATAGAGCAGACGTTTATTGATATCGTCAATACTTACAGCGATGAGAGTAACTGAACTATGAAAAAAATAAGCTGGTTGTTTCTATTACTTCTTATATCTACACAAAGCCATGCAAGTAATCAAAAAATATATACAGTAGGGATTGTACCTCAATTTGACATTGAGACTTTACATAAAATATGGGAACCCATTCTTCTTGTTATTAGTCATAAAACAGGACTCAAGTTTAAGCTGGTTGGTACACCTGACATACCGACTTTTGAAAAAAGCCTTTCGGCTGGGAAGTTCGACTTTGCCTATATGAATCCTTATCACTTTACCAAAGCTGACCAATATACAGCAATTGCACGCGATCACGGTAGAATGTTATACGGTATACTAACTGTCAATAAAAGTAGTGATATTCTCTCTCCTCAGCAACTAGATGGCAAAGTAATTGCTTTTCCAGCCCCCAACGCACTAGGGGCATCATTGATGATCCGCTCTGAACTTGACAAAGTATATGGGATTAATTTTACCCCAAAATACGTAAACACACATTCATCGAGCTATCTCAACGTTGCGATTGGCTTACTTCCAGCTGGTGGTGGCGTTCAAAAAACATTTAATCAGCAGCCCAATGAAATAAAAGAAAGATTAAAAATATTGCTAAAAACAAAAACAGTCACTCCTCACCCACTAACCGCAAACAAAAAACTAGATAAAGAAGTTATTAATAAGTTCAAAATGGCTATTTTATCCATGAAAAATAACAATACCACACAAGAATTGCTAGCTCGCGTACCTTTCTCAATCATTGGCGCTGCAAAAGATGAAGATTATGATGATGTTCGAAGCCTTAGTTTAGAACAATATTATCAAGAGTAATGTCTTTATGAAAATAAGAACAAAGATCATCACTCCAATTTTATTCTTTCTAATTTTACTTATCGCAATAAATGAAATTGCAGTATTTCCCTATTTTAAAAGCAAGCAAACCGATCTGATCATTGAAACCGAAAGTGCTCAAATGAATATACTCGGACCAATCATTGCTGAAGAGATCGCATCCGGTGACATAAGCAAAATATACAGTATCATGAATCGCCAAGAGCACTTCACAAATCAAACCAGTAAAAATAGATTTCACATACTAAATAAAGATAACATTGTTATCTATCCATTAGGGAAAATGGCACCTCATGAAGTTGACAGCTTAGAATTAAAAACCATCAACAGAAGCATTTTTTGGAACAATAAAAAAGTTGGAAAACTAATATACCAATTCAGCATAGAAGATAAACTACAGAATATCGATGACCAAATAACATCACACCGAATATTAACTGTATTTACTGCCATGTTTATTTTAATTTTTTACACTTGGTGGAATAGAAAATTGTTAATAAACCCTCTTCAAGAGCTCATTCGTAACGCTAAAGCAATACAAAATGGTAACTATAAACAAAAACTTACTATTACAACGAAAGATGAATTTAGAGACGTATACTTAGCGTTCAATAAAATGTCGGCAAAAATAGACACAACAAACCAAGAACTAAACACAGCTTTAAATCAAGCAAATCTTGCCGTAAAGATAAAAAGTCAATTCTTGGCTAACATGAGTCATGAAATTCGAACTCCAATGAATGGAATTATTGGTTTAAACTATTTACTAAGAAAAACACGTTTGAACGATGAACAAGAAAATATATTAGAGAAAATTGAAAAGTCGACAAATAAGTTACTTAATATAATAAATGATATATTGGACAGCTCAAAAATTGAGTCTGGAAAATTGTCAATTGAAAACATACCATTTCATATTGATGATGTACTGAAATGCATTCATGATACAAATTATATTTCTGCATCAGAAAAATCGATTCAATTAAAATTCACCAAACAAATATCCTTGTGTAATTTTTTAATCGGAGACCCCAACCGCCTAGAGCAAATATTAAACAACCTCGTTAGTAATGCCATTAAATTCACTGAACATGGCTTTGTTCATATAAATATTAGCTCTGAGAAAATTAGTAATAAAAATGACTTTTTAAAAATAAAAGTTATTGACACCGGAATCGGAATTAAACCTTCGAAATTAGAAAGACTCTTTGAACCCTTTACTCAGGAAGACTCTAGTACAACACGTAAATATGGTGGCACTGGCCTTGGGTTAAGTATATCGAAACAATTATCTGAACTTATGCAAGGAAGACTATCTGTAAAAAGTGAATTAAATAATGGAAGCACCTTTCAACTTGAAATCCCTATTTACACACCTAATTTAACATTGAAAAATAAAGACAAAACATTTAGATCTATATTTAACATTTACATTTCTGATAATGATTTACATTCAGAAAGTATTATGCGAAAGCTTAACCTTCCTTATAAGACGATTGGAAATGTTGATATGGAAAATGAACTAATAGCAAAGAATAATGTTTTTTTATTTTTCTTTCCATCATCATGTTCTTTATTTAGTCAAGAAAAAACAATTAAAAAACTCTCTAATGCGCCTAGTAATAAAAAAATAATATTTGTTTTTTTTGAACATAAACGCTCTAGTCGACAATTAGAACTTTTACCAAACAACATGAAAACATACAACCTTGACCATTCTTTAAGTATAGAAAAAATCAGTAGTGAATTAAATTATATCTTGAGTTCAGAAAGTCGATTTGTTAATCACACTGCCCCTGAAACAACACAATTTCATGATAAAAAAACAATTTTATTAGTTGAAGACAATCCTATAAATACTAGCGTCACAAAAAAAATACTTGAATCAGATCATATTGATGTCAAATGCTGTGAGAATGGATTAGAAGCCATAACAGTATTAAAAGATCAACACTTTGACTTAATTCTTATGGATATTCAAATGCCCAAAATGGATGGTTTGACTGCAACCAAAATCATTCGACACGATCTAAAAATACAAACACCGATCATCGCCCTCTCAGCACAGGCTCTTAAAAACGAAGTGGCTGATAGTCTCAGTTGTGGTATGAACGGCCACATAAGTAAACCGATAGACCCAGATGACTTGAAACAAACCATAGCGGAGTGGTTAACAGCGAAAGATAATACCAATACTGCCGATATGAAACAAATTCAACATATGGAAAATAGAGAGATTCTCGATGTTGATCGTGCACTAAGCCGATTAAACAATGACTCAGTGTTACTGAGTAAACTTCTAGAGCATTTTTTGCAAGATATTATTCACTTCCAAGATTATGCAAAAGAATGTCTATCCAGTAGTAAAACCGATGAACTCAGACAAATTGCACATAAGCTACGTGGCAGCGCTTCAACCATAGGCGCATACAAATTAGCACAATGCTTATTTGATTTAGAGCAGTTATCGAATAAAAGTGAAATGACTCTTATTACAGAGCATTTACAGCTATCTATTGAGTGCGCATTATTAACTCACCAACAGGGGACGTTCTTTTTGACGGGGCTAAACAATCAAACCCTTCGTATCAAGATCGAAAACCACCAACAAAGCTTGTTGAGCCTGCTAGAAAAAATTATTCCTCTGCTCGAAAACTCTGATGCCGCCGTAATAGATGAACTCAGCGTTTTAAAGCATCACGAGCATACTACAAATATAAAACAATTAATTGACTGTATCAGCAATTATGATTTTGATTTGGCCCATAAACTAGCCGTAAGTATCCTTCTCGAACACAATAAAATGGAGCCAAGTAATTGAGTCTTGACTCCAGATTTGACTGTCAAACAAGTCTCTATATCAACTCAAATGTTGCTTAAAAAACTCGATCGTTC
Source organism: Vibrio sp. HB236076 (assembly GCF_040957575.1). Classification (NCBI taxonomy): domain Bacteria; kingdom Pseudomonadati; phylum Pseudomonadota; class Gammaproteobacteria; order Vibrionales; family Vibrionaceae; genus Vibrio; species Vibrio sp. HB236076. The sequence goes on along the minus strand of NZ_CP162601.1, from coordinate 1,449,129 downwards.
GCTGCCAAGATAACTCAGCTTCTTTTTCTGCGTAGCGCCCGGTTGAGTCATTGTGAAAACCGTGATTGACCCCTTCATACATATATTGCACATAATCGGCATTATTGGCTTTTAGTGCTTTCTCATAGTCCGGCCAGGTTGCATTGACTCTCGCATCTAAACTGGCAAGTTGGATCATAAGCGGGCCTTTAACATTTGCGCGTAATGCTTCTGCGGCCGGCGTACCGTAGTAAGGAACACCCGCATCAAGTTTATCCGGAATGGTTGCCGCCAGCATATTGACAATATAACCACCATAGCAAAATCCGACAGCGCCTAACTTTCCCGTGCTATTGTCATGGTTTTTTATAAAGTCCGCCGCTGCTAAAAAATCTTCTTCTAACTTAGCAGGATCCATACTTTTTTGCATGGCTCGTCCCTCGTCATCATTTCCGGGGTAGCCACCGAGTGGAAAAAGTGCATCAGGGGCAAAGGCAATAAAATTCATTTTTGCTAAGCGTCTGGCAACATCTTTAACGTAGGGGTTTAAACCGCGATTTTCATGAATAACCAAGACGACTGGTGCTTTACCTTGAAGTCCTTTTGGTACCACTAAATACCCTTGACACTCTCCATGTCCCTTTGGAGACTTAAACTTTTCATAAGTCGCAACAATATCTGGATCGTTAAACGATATTTGCTCTGCTTGTGCGTAATTTGGGATCAAAGCGCTGGTTAATGTCGTCATAGTAAACCCAAGGGCAACTAAGCCTGACAGCCTAGACATAAACTCTCGTCTATCAATCACACCATGAGCGTACTCATCATACCAATCAAAGGCTTCTTGAGGTATGTCTCTCTCCATAAAATGACTTTCTGACGTTGTTAGTTCTGACATTGTTTTCTCCTTCAAAAATGTTAAACAGCGACATGACAACAAGCGATCGCCGTTTCCCTATAAGTTCCCTAGTTTGTTGAATACCATGCACCGATAGACAAGTACTTAAATAAACAACAAAATATATAAACCAACATTCAATCAAAGTACCCTATTACAACACTTTTGGATCACAAGGTTGTCTAACTGAGACAGCATATTTATCAATTTGTTCTTTAAATACTGTCTAGTTACTATTTTTAAGCCAGAAAATCTAAACATTCATACTTAAGATTGTGACCTTCATCGTATAATTATTTTTACTGCTGACTGAATCAATAAAACTACGTCATCATCACAATTTAAAAAACACATTTACATTATCATTTTAAGGTTATGTTTTTTGGTTCATAAAGAGATGTACTTATGCAAATGAGCAGTCGCAGTAAACTTCTTACCTTAGTTTTAGTCCCACTGGTAACTCTGTCACTACTAATTACGTTAATTTTTTATTTAAACGGTATTAAAGATTTACAAGTTCAAGAAGATACCTACAGAAACGACTTACTTACGATTAAAAAAGAAGAGCTCAAAGCTCACCTCAAGATGGCAACGACTGCGATTGAAGATTTATATCAATCTGACAGTGGTAACGACAATCAGCAAAAAGCAAAACAAATCTTGGCTAACATGAGGTTTGCCGAAGATGGATACTTTTATGCTTATGACTCAAAAGGCATAAATACACTTCATGCGATTAAACCTGAACTCGAAGGCAAAAACCTTTACAACCTCAAAGACAGTAATGGGGTTTCGGTTATTTCTGGCATTATTGATGCCGCTAAAACCGGTGATGGGTTCATGTACTTTTCTTGGAACAAGCCTTCCATCAACGCCCCAGCGCCCAAACTCGGTTATTCACAATACCTTGAAAAATGGGATTGGATATTAGGTACCGGTATTTACATTGACGACATTGATCATGCGGTAAACAAATACACCCTAGAACGTAAAGAGGCCATCATGGCCAATATTGGCTATTCATTCATCTTGACGCTTTTAGGTCTTATCGCCGTGATTGCAATTGTGAGTATGGTCATTACTAAAGCAATCAAACCTCTATCGAGTATGGTTTCAAGGCTCAATGAAATTGCTCAAGGCAATGGAGACTTAACTGGTAGACTTGAAGTAAAGGGTAAGGATGACATTGCTCAGTTGGGTAATGCTTTTAATCAGTTCATGGACAAACTCCAACCGATTATTGCCAATACCAAAGAATCCAGTCATGAAGTGGTTCAAGCAGCACAAGCGATTGACTCTCAGACTTTACAGACAGTCTCAACGATGCAGTCCCATTCACAGGAGACAGAAAAGCTTGTGACTGCAGTTACAGAAATGTCTGCAACGTCAAGAGAGGTTGCCAACAATACAACCGCAACGTCAGACGCAATCAGCAGGGCAACGGAGCAAATTGATTCCACTCAAATTGAGCTTACACAAGCCATCACGACCATTAATGAACTCGTGGGGGATGTCAACGAAACCTCCAATGCGATAGAAACCTTAAGTACACACACGGCCAAGATAACAACGGTTATCGACGTGATTGGTGGAATTGCCGAACAAACCAATTTATTGGCTCTCAATGCAGCCATTGAAGCCGCTCGAGCAGGTGAACAAGGGCGTGGTTTTGCTGTGGTTGCTGATGAAGTTCGTTCACTGGCCAAACGTACCCAAGACAGTACACAAGAGATCAACGAAATGTTGACCACTTTGCAATCTGGGGTCAAAGATGCGGTCAGAACCATGGAAAACAGTCAAGGTCGTGCACAAAAAACCGTACAAGACTCATCGCAAATTCAAGAACGGTTAGCGGACGTCAGACAAGCTGTTGATACCATCAATGATATGGGTATTCAAACTGCTGCGGCCGCAGAAGAACAAAGTGCGGTTTCTGAAGAGATCACGCAAAATATATATTCAATTCAAGAGATGGTTAACGAAATAAACAAAATTGTTGAAAAATCACAATCGATAAGCCAGTCTCTGGCAAAATCAGGACAAAGTGTTGATTCTATGTTGAAACACTTTAAGGTTTAATCCGCTAACGTTTTGACCACTATGTGCCTAAAAGACTAAGCGACCAACACTCCCTGTTTTGGTTTGGCTTAGTCTTTTTCAATTCATGACTTATTTAGAATCCTCAATAATAGAAGAGTTGAGAGTCAATCTCACCTTGCTAAAGGTGAGTTATTAGTGTCCTATCCGTGTTTTTATGCTAACATCACGCCTCTTTTTGTCACGTCCAAAAACCATCACTACCGGTTATCAATACAAACATCAATCAAACCTTTGCAAAACTTAAACTGGGCTGCACCGGCTAGAAGTTGTTCAATAAAGAGGCGCTTTTGACAAAAAGATGATTAAATAATCCTACGCTCAAACCAATGTTTAGCCATTTATTGAGCAATCAAAACGGTCAACCTTCGAGTTTCCAAGATGAATACAAAAAATATTTTTGATTACCCCAAATATTGGGCAGAGTGTTTTGGTACTGCCCCTTTCCTACCGACATCCAGAGCAGAAATGGATCAATTAGGTTGGGACAGTTGTGATATCATCATTGTAACCGGAGATGCCTACGTCGATCACCCAAGTTTTGGTATGGCGATCATTGGCCGTTTACTTGAGTCTCAAGGCTTTAGAGTCGGTATTATTAGCCAACCACAATGGCATAACAAAGACGACTTTATGGCATTAGGCGAGCCCAATCTCTTTTTTGGTATCACTGCCGGTAACATGGATTCCATGATCAACCGTTACACAGCGGATAAAAAACTTCGTAAAGACGACGCTTATACCGCGGGTAACACAGCCGGTAAACGACCTGATCGTGCTACCTTAGTGTATTCTCAACGCTGTAAAGAAGCTTATAAAGATGTGCCTATCGTGCTCGGCGGGATAGAAGCAAGCCTTCGTCGTATTGCTCATTATGACTATTGGTCAGACAAAGTTCGTCGCTCAATTATCTTTGATGCTAAAGCCGACATACTGCTTTTTGGTAATGCAGAGCGTGCTCTTGTGGATGTCGCTCACAGACTTGCCATGGGCGAATCCATTCAATCAATGACTGATATACGCGGTACAGCCATCATTCGTAAAGCGATCCCTGAAAACTTTACCGTCGTCGACTCTTCTCGAATTGAAAAGCCGCGCAAAGAAGCCTTTATTCCCCCTAATCCATATCAAACGGAAAGTGCTTGTGATACCAAGAAGCAAGACACAAACAGCGCTATCCCTATTTCAATTAGACCATCTCGACACGATGCGGCCAATTCTGTCGTTCGATTGCCCTCATATGAAAAACTGCAAAACGATCGCATCTTATACGCCCACGCAAGTCGCGTTATGCATTTAGAAACCAACCCTTACTCAGGCCGAGCACTGGTCCAAAAACACGGCGAACGCGATTTGTGGGTCAACCAAGCCCCGATCCCACTAACTACAGAAGAAATGGACTTTGTCTACGATCTTCCCTATGCCCGTGTTCCACACCCTAAATATGGAAAAGAAAAAATCCCAGCGTATGAGATGATAAAAACATCAGTCAACATCATGCGTGGTTGTTTCGGCGGTTGTTCATTCTGTTCTATTACTGAGCACGAAGGTCGTATTATTCAAAACCGTTCACAAGAATCCATCATCAATGAAATGGAATCGATTCGCGACAAAGTCCCAGGCTTTACCGGTACCATCTCTGATCTTGGTGGTCCAACTGCCAATATGTATCGTCTTGGTTGTAAAGACCCTAAGGCCGAAGCAAACTGTCGTCGACCATCTTGTGTCTTTCCTGGCATTTGTAACAAACTCAATACCGATCACAAGCATACAATCGATCTGTATCGCGCTGCCAGAAATGTCGAAGGGGTAAAAAAGGTAATGGTTGCATCAGGCGTCCGTTACGATCTTGCCATTGAATCTCCAGAGTACGTCAAAGAATTGGTGACTCATCATGTTGGTGGCTACTTAAAAATTGCTCCTGAACACACTGAAAAAGGCCCCTTAGATTTAATGATGAAACCCGGTATGGGCACGTATGATAAATTTAAAGAGATGTTTGAAAAGTACAGCAAAGAAGCGGGCAAGAAGCAATATTTGATTCCCTACTTTATCTCTGCACACCCGGGTACCGAAGACGAAGATATGCTCAACCTCGCACTGTGGCTTAAAAGCAATGATTTTGAATGTGACCAGGTACAAAACTTTTACCCATCGCCTATGTGTAATGCGACGTCCATGTATTACTCGGAAACCAACCCGCTTAAACGAGTAAAATACAAAAAGCGTGAGGACTTACCCGTGGCCAAGGGCGAAAGACAACGTCGATTACACAAAGCCTTGTTGCGATACCACGATCCGGCAAACTGGCCAATGCTGCGAGAAGCGTTAAAGAACATGGGTAAAGCGCATTTAATTGGCGATAAACCCGGCTGCTTAATTCCGAGTGAAGATACTGAAAAATCGACCCCAGCACAAAGGCGTAAATCTGGCCGACATGGTGCACATCGCTTTGCGACCAAACACTCTAAATCACAACCAGGGCTTGGCGGTGAGAAACCTCGCAAGCACAACAAATCAAAACGACCATCAAAGCTCATCGTTAAATAAGCGTATCTGATTTCGGTATAGCATGCCACCAGCACTTATGAGCTTGGCATGCTATGATTTTGGCTTGGAAATAACTTTCGCAATGACAAACACTTCATCTCTTCAACTCAATTTACCCACTCCAATAACATCTCACCACTTTGCGGGAATCGATTTTTATCTGAAACAAGATCAGCTATCACACCCTTTATTATCTGGAAATAAAGCTCGAAAGTTTGCTTGGTTACTCGAACAAGACAAAGATGCATTTTCAACTATTACAAGTTATGGCTCTGTACAGTCGAATGCATTAGTTTCATTGGCCGCTATCTGCCAATACAAAGGCTGGCAACTCGAGTTTTTTGTCTCACATATACCCCCTTGGCTAAATGACGTTACCTTTGGGAATTACTGGCAAGCTATTCAACTCGGAGCAAAAGTGATCGCCACTCATCCATACCACCCCAAAGAGATGATGAATAAAAAGCAAAGCCTACCTACAAATTGTGTGATCCCTGAAGGAGGTTTTTGGCCTCAAGCCAAGCACGGTGTTAAACAATTAGCGCAGGAAATTCTGTCTTGGGCACACTCTCAACGGATTTATTCACTGACGGTTGCTCTGCCATCAGGAACCGGTACCACCTCTTTTTTTCTACAGCAAGTCTTAGCCCCTTACGCTATCGATGTTGTGACGACGCCATGTGTTGGCAATGAACACACTCTGAGAAAACAGTGGCAGGCATTAGATGCACATGGACCGCAACCTATTGTACTCAATAGAAACCGTGCTTTACCTTTTGGTCAACTTGATAGCGAAGCTTATCAACTATGGCAATCACTACACCAAAATACCGGTGTCGAGTTTGACCTATTATATGACCCATTTATGTGGCAGGCGCTTTTACAACACCGTGAAATAAAAAAGCCCCTCTTGTATATCCATCAAGGGGGGCTTATTGGTAACCAAAGTATGATTAAGCGCTATCAAAGGCTATTCAACCGAAGAGACAATGTTTAAATCTCCTCTAGGCAAAACAGTACATTATCATTCTTTTTCAGCCATTTCTGCTTGACGTTGTCGTTTTTTCATACGGATCGTTGAGTAGGCAGAAAAAACAGCTAACAAAACAAACGCCAGTGCGATTGGCCTATCGTATAAGAATGACCATGAATTGTCATACATCAATAACGCTTTGCGCAAGTTGGTCTCTGCCATAGGGCCTAAGATAATGGCCAGTAGAATGGGTGAAGTAGGAATCGTGAGTTTACCAAGAATAAAACCCAAAACACCAAAACCAACCGCTAACCCAACATCGAACATCGAGTTATTGATGGCAAATGCACCGACAATCGACAACGAAACGATCATTGGAATGAGCAGTACTTTGGGTATTTCAATAATTCGGCAAAAGAAGCGAATCCCCACTAAACCGACGATCAACATGACAATATTGGCCACCAGCATAGAGCTAAATACACCATAGACCACATCGGGGCTCTGGGTAAACAAGAGTGGACCTGGTGTCAAACCTTGTACAATTAACGCGCCAAGTAAGACAGCGGCCACCGCATCACCAGGTACTCCCAGTGTTAACAAAGGTACTAAAGAACCCCCAGTCACGCCATTATTTCCCGCCTCAGCGGCCGCTAAACCTTGTACCGAACCTTGACCAAATTCTTGCGGTTTTTTGGATACTCGTTTGGCTTCGTTATAGCAAACAAAAGCTGAAATATCGGCACCGGCTCCAGGTACAGAACCGATAGAGGTGCCTAGTAAACCACTTTTGACTGCTGTTGGCATCATGGTTTTTAAGTCAGATTTTGTCAGTATATGATGGTCAAATTTTATTGGTTTAACTTTGTTTTCTTTAACGAGTTTTTCTAATTGGTTAAGCGCCTCAGACAACGCGAACAGACCAATTAACACTGGGATCACATTAATGCCACTGTAAACATCCATCACCCCAAAAGTAAATCTCGGTACACTGCTGATCGGATCCAATCCTATCGTAGACACTAAAAGACCTATACCACCTGCGATCAACCCCTTGATGATATTATCAGACGAGACACTCGCAATGATGGTTAAGCCAAAAAGTGCTAGAGCAAAATACTCAGGTGCATTAAAACGAAGAGCAAAGTTAGCCAAAATAGGCGCGATCGCAATAAGGATCACCGTACTGATCAAACCACCGACAAACGATGCCACCGCAGAAATACTCAACGCTCTCGCCGCTTGCCCTTTGGCGGCAAGCGTATGGCCATCGAGAACCGTCGCAGCGGATGCTGGCGTGCCGGGCGTTTTTAGTAAGATCGCGGAAATCGAACCACCATATATCCCCCCAATATAAACACCTATCAACATCACAAGTGCCGGTGTCGCATCCATTCCGAAAGTAAAAGGCAATAGAATCGCAACCCCCATGGTTGCGGTCAACCCAGGCATAGCCCCTAAAATCACACCGCCGATAACACCAAACACAAGGACAGGAAATACACTTGGGCTAAACGCAGATACTAGCCCAGTGAACAAATGTTCCAACATAACCACCTCTAGTACATAAGTCCTTCAGGAAGAGCGATATAAAACACTTCGCCAAATAAATAATAAACCACAGCAACAAAGCTCCAAGCTACTAAGTAATAGGAGATTTTTCTGATGTGAAGGGCAAAAAGATAAACGGTAAATGCAGCTAAAGTCGCCAGTAAGTAACCAAGTAGATTGATCAATAAAACATAAGAAACTATATACATAACACCAAGTGCAGACATTTTACTAAAAATATCGGCTTCGCCATCTGAAGTACGCTTTTGCCATTTGTTCTGAAGTAATAAAATCACACAGAGAATTATTTGGCCGATAGCAACCATCGATGGAAAGAATTTGGCATCAACACTGGCATCTTGAAAACGAGGTTGTTCAAATTGTGTAACTAAAAAAAGAACACACGAACAAGCGGCAATGACGAGCGACAAAAAAATCGACATTCTATGGTTCACAATACTTCCCCCAATAGAAAAAAGGGGGCAACGCCCCCTAAGAAAAGTTTTTAATTATTAATTAGTTGACCTAATGTTTTTGTATCTTGAACCACAAAGTCAGTGAACTCTTGTGCGTTCATATTGTGAATTGTCATTGCACCTTTCTCCATAAACGCTTTGAACTCATCACTAGCCATTGCTTTATCAAAAGCAGACCCTAAAGTTTCAATCACTTCATCGGGTGTGCCTTTAGGGGCACCGATACCACGCCAAGTTCCTGTCACAACATCAATCCCCTGCTCTTTAAGCGTTGGAACATCAGGGATGTAAGAGATACGCTCATTAGACATAACACCTAGCGCTTTTAATTGACCTGAACGCAATTGAGAGATAGCTTCACCCGGGGTAACCATAGTGACATCAGTGTGTTTACCTAGTACTGCGGGTATGGCTTCTGCAGCACCATTGTATGGGATAGCATTGAGTTTAATGTTTTGAGATTTCTCCAAAGCCATTAGATAGAAGTTTGGCGCAGCCGTCGATGCGAACTTGATGCCGCTTTCGTTATTTTTCGCCGCTTCGATGAGATCATTAATCGAATTATAGGGACTATCACTTGATACAAGCACAACAGCAGGATCAAGGTTAACCATGCGAATTAAGCGAAAGTCATTGACATCGTGTTGCATCAAACCCATTTGTGGTAATGAAGCAATTTCACGAGTCACAACCGTCAATGTATAACCATCGGGACGCTGCTGTGCACCAAAACTCATGCCAACCGCACCGGCACCACCTGTACGATTCATCACAGTAATGTTTTTGCCCAAGATGTCTTTTGCAGAATTAGCTAAAGTCCGACCAACAGCATCTGTTCCGCCCCCAGCACCAAACGGCACAACTAAACGGATATTTTTGCTTGGGTAGTCCGCAGCCAACGCAGAAGTCGACATCAAAATTCCAGCACTAACTAACAAAGATTTGAGTAATTTATTCATCATATAGACCTTTTTTGTTTATCACGTATTAAATTAGTAAACTGCTCTTATTATTAACTAAATGGCAAATACCGAATTAAATCATAAAGTTAAATAACGATATCTGCCTTCACAAAAACACTGAGTAATACTTGTTGTCACACTCAATGTCTTGCAATTTGCGTAAATTATTCCCGTAAAGTTTGTGTCGGATTATTCACTTTGTTACTTTGATATTCGGCCATACACAACTGCTCAAAAGCGACCGCAATCCAACCACTGATTAACATGTCATACCATTGCTCGACACCGCTACAAGCCACAACCACTTGACCATAGACAAATGACCCATAAAAAAGAATGTCGTCTTCTCTCAAAGCGGAAGTAGATGAAGTTTGCAAATGGATATTGGCACATGAATGCCGCCAAGCTTGCTGGGCTTTTTTTCGAGCAAATTGATCAAAAGGAATCGTCCATTGTTCTGGTGAGCCAATCGAGGTTTCGAACAATACACCTTGCTCAAATTCACATTCCCAAGGTTTTACCCTCGGATCCATAATGACGATGTGTAATTCTTTTCGATTAGTACGTTCAAATAACTTGTTTAATGACGGCATAACAAGCTCAACCGCCTGCTTGGCAATGTCTAGATGTGACTTCATACTTTTAAGCCTTGAAATTATTGTGATACTGATTCAAGCAATCAATAAACTTATACTATTGTATTACTTAAAGGTTGAGTACTGATCAATTAAAGAAATGCTAATTAGATCACTTATCCCTATTCAAAATTATGATGTTGAACACAGTAAGATCGAATCTCAAAAACAAGCCATAAGCTTTACTAATCATGCAGTTAAACAAAAAATCGTAATAGCCATAGGCTTTACATCATCATAGTTCCTTTAATTACAATGACTTATCAGATGAAAAAACAGAACGATATCTCAATATATTCTACGAATATAACCACGACATAAAATCATACAAAGAACACTTTTTGCTCTCCTTACTTAAGCCTAATAAATATTTACAACTCATTCCTTTTTGTGATCTAGTTTACATTTTCTCTTACTGTTTCTTGTAAATTGCAAAAAAGAAAAAATCACATAAAATCATATATTTATGATTTATATTATTATAAATAACTACCCAAAACCTAACATCACGCATGTTATGTAAAATTATATTTTTAATTTAAAATCAACAACTTATTTAATTCGACACCAAAATAAAATCCAAAGCCAGTTAATACACCACTAACTATTTGAGTTCTAATTAAATTGCGCTATAGTAAAAAATGTTTACGGAAGAAAAACAATCGAGGATAGACTATGAACAGGAAAATCACTCTCTCCGCACTATTGCTCACCGCAGCCTCTACATCAGCCTACGCTGATGATTGTGGACGAGTTACTATTGCCGACATGAACTGGAATTCAGCAAGCTTTATCGCTAACGTCGACAAATTCATTTTAGAATATGGTTATGGATGTGATGCGGAATTGGTCCCAGGCGATACCATGCCGACCACGACGTCCATGATCGAAAAAGGTGAGCCTGATATTGCCCCTGAACTTTGGACAAATTCAGCAAAAGAAGCCATTGAAAAAGGCGTAGAAGAAAAACGACTGATCAATGCAGGCCCGTCACTAACCGACGGCGGACAAGAGGGTTTTTGGATCCCGACCTATATGTTGGAAAAACATCCAGAACTAAGCACTATCGAAGGTATCAAAAAACACCCCGAATTATTTAAACACCCAGAAGACCCCAGCGTAGGCGGTTTTTATGGCTGTCCAGCAGGTTGGAACTGTCAAATCTCTAGCGGTAATCTTTTTAAAGCACTCCATTTGCAAGACGCTGGATTCCAATTAGTTGATCCAGGCTCAAGTGCTGGCTTATCCGGTTCTATTGCCAAAGCTTATGAGCGCGGTGAAGGTTGGTTTGGTTACTATTGGGCCCCGACTGCTATTTTGGGTAAATACGATATGACACTTGTCGATCTTGGTTCTGGTGTCGATGAAGAAGAATTCACAACTTGTACCACGCAAGAAAATTGTGCTGACCCTAAAGTAACCATGTACCCACCAAGCCCAGTCAGTACTTTAGTGGCGAGTACATTTGCTAATGCTCATCCTAAGGTGATGGAATACTTATCGCACCGTGGTTTCACGAATGATGAACTCAATAGCATTCTTGCCTGGATGGAAGGAGAGCAAGCCACTTCAGAAGATGCGATGTTTTACTTCTTGGATACGCATCCCGACATTTGGAAAAAGTGGGTGTCAAAAGAAGCAGCAGAAAAAATTAGCGCAGAGCTTTAATACCTTAGTTTAAAGGTGCTATACACAAAATTTTCGCAATAGTTACATTACTAAATAAAGAGTGACTGATGCCAGTTACTCTTTTTAATTCAAAGGATAATACAATGTTCGATAGCAGTTGGTTAACCAGCTTCCCTGAGATGGATCGTTCAACATTAAGAGTAATTCGTCAAACGCTTGATGGTGCCTATAAAGGGTTTTCTCGTGAATATGGTGACTTAATCGAATCCCTATTTAATCCCCTTTTGTCTTTTCTTGTTTGGTTTGAGAAATTACTTTTGAGTACCCCTTGGTGGCTCGTCTTGATTGCGTTAACAGGCTTGGTCTATTTTGCCAGTCGCTCGGTCAAGTTATCTGCCGCAACCGTTATTTCTATGCTGCTCATTGGCTATTTTGGCATGTGGGAAGATACGATGAGAACCCTCAGTATCATTACGGTTTGTACCTTACTCGCCATCGTACTGGGCATTCCTATTGGTATCGCCATGGCCCGCTCTAACCGGATGCAATCTATTGTGACGCCATTTCTCGATATTATGCAAACCATGCCCGCCTTCGTATACTTGATACCGGTTGTGATGTTATTGGGTATTGGTAAAGTGCCCGGATTGATTGCCGTTATCATCTATGCTATCCCGCCAGTCATTCGTTTGACCAATTTAGGGATAAGGTTAGTTGATAAAGAAGTACTCGAGGCAGCCACGGCCTTTGGCGCAAGTTCAAAACAACGTTTGTTTGGCGTGCAGCTTCCTCTCGCGATGCCAACGATTATGGCCGGTATCAACCAAACTATTATGATGGCGCTTTCTATGGTCGTGATTGCGTCGATGATTGGGGTGAAAGGCCTCGGGCAGCCGGTGCTAAAAGCCATCACTAACCAATATTTCACTTTAGGTCTTCTCAATGGCTTTGCCATTGTCGCCTTGGCGATTTTAATTGACCGAGCATCACAATCTTATGCAAAACGTACACAAGCGCATTTAGGGGACAACAAAAATGACTAAACCTTTAATCTCTATTTCTGGGCTGTATAAAATTTTTGGAGATAACCCACAAAGCGTTCTGCCTATGGTCAAATCAGGTGCATCTAAAGAAGAAGTTCTAGAAAAAACAGGGCATACTGTTGGCCTCAAAGATATTAATCTTGAAATTCATAAAGGTGAAATCTTTGTCATTATGGGCCTTTCAGGTTCAGGTAAATCAACCATGATTCGTCACTTTAACCGCCTTATTGACCCGACTGAAGGGAAAATTGACGTTGAAGGGACCGATATCATGCTTAACAATCCAAAAGAACTCGAGACTTTTCGACGTCACAAAATGTCTATGGTGTTCCAACGCTTTGGCTTGTTACCTCACCGAAAAGTTCTCGATAACGTGGCTTACGGACTTGAGATTCAAGGCATTGAGAAGACCAAACGCTATGAGCGCTCACAACAATGGCTCGATACGGTAGGTCTCAAAGGGTATGAAGATCAGTACCCTTCTCAACTGTCTGGCGGACAACAACAAAGGGTGGGTCTAGCTCGTGCACTGTGCACCGATGCTGAAATTTTGCTAATGGATGAAGCTTTTTCTGCACTCGATCCATTAATCCGAAGTGAGATGCAAGATCAACTGATCGAGCTTCAAGATAAATTGCAAAAAACCATTATCTTTATTACTCATGATTTGGACGAAGCCTTGAGGCTAGGCGATAGAATTGCCATCCTTAAAGACGGTGAGCTAGTCCAACAAGGTACTCCGGATGAAATCTTACTTAACCCAGCAACAGACTACGTGGAAGCCTTTGTTAAAGACGTCAATCGAGCTCGTGCACTTACCGTTGAAACCGTCATGCAAAAGCCGTCATTGCGTATCACAGCGACGACCATTGAAGATGCCCTGAAACAAATGCGTAGTAAAAATCAAGACTACGGCTATCACGTTACTCCGGAAGGCTACCAAGGTGTTTTAACTCAAGAAAGCTTAGAAGCTGCAGATTGCAAGTCTTCAGAAAACATCGACCAATCCACTTATGAAGATGTCCCCGTTGTCGCGCCAGATGTAGCAATTGAGCAAGTGCTAACAGAAACCTTGTCATCAGACTATTCGCTGCCCGTTGTAAACGACAAAGGCGAACTCACCGGGACACTAGAAAAAGACAAAGTCGCAGAAATTTTTTCTGATAAATAAGTTTCAACCCTTGATTTTTCAACAATGAGTATCATCTCATTGTAAGGTTATACAATTATGGAGTTCACAATGACCGAAAAAACTATGAAAGCAATCGTAACCACCGGCAATGGCGGTTACGATAAACTGGTGTACAAAGATGTGCCCGTACCCACGCTTGAACCCGGTGAAGTCTTGGTCAAAGTGTTAGCTGCCGGTATGAATAATACCGAAATCAATACGCGATTAGGTTGGTATTCCTCTTCAGTGACAGATTCGACCAACCAAACCGCCGACATCAATGAAGAAAATCCGACAGAAAAAGCCGATGGCGGCTGGAATGAAAGTACCCCTTTTCCTTTTATTCAAGGTACAGACTGTTGTGGTCAAGTAGTTGACTGTGCAGATGATAACGATAAAAGCTTGGTGGGTAAACGCGTGTTATTGCGTCCTTGTAACAGTACTGATAATTACCAAACCTTTGAAAATATTTGGATGGGTTCTGACTACGATGGCGCTTTTGCCCAATACGTCAAAATCAAATCAAGTGAAGCTTTTCCAATTACTTCTGACTGGTCGGATGCCGAATTAGGCACAATCCCATGCGCTTATGGTACTTCTGAAAATATGCTGCACCGTGCCGATTTAAAAGCGGGCGAAACCGTATTAATTCCCGGCGCCTCTGGGGGAGTGGGCTCTGCCACGATTCAATTAGCCAAACGTCGTGGTGCACGCGTAGTGGCAATAGCAAGTAAGAGCAAACACGCGCTACTTGAACCACTCGGTGCCGATGTATTGCTTGATCGCAATGATGATATTGTTAAAGAATTGGGCGAAAAATCAGTTGACTTGGTAGTCGATAATGTCGGCGGACAAAACTTCCCTGCCATGTTAAAAGTCCTCAAGCGCGGCGGGCGTTTGGTCACCTCTGGTGCCATCGCAGGTCCGATTGTCGATCTTGACATGCGCGATATGTACCTAAAAGACATTCAACTTATCGGCACTACCGCTTGGGAAGAACCGGTATTTGGCAATTTGGTCAGTTATATCGAAAAAGGGGAAATCAAACCGCTACTCTCAAAGCAATTCCCATTGCAATCCATTGTCGAGGCGCAAAAGCTATTTGTTGAAAAAACGCATATGGGTAAATTTGTATTGATTCCAGATCACGATTAATTAAAACCGTAAGAACAACCTATAAAGTAACAGAGCAAAAAACGCTTGGAAACAAATCTAGACGGTCTTTGATAGTGTTATGAGGCTGCCTCAACCAAATAACACTGCTCTACATTAAATTAAAAAGCCTTTGTTTTATCAAACAAAGGCTTTTTTTATTTAAAGCTTAATATGTAAATATTGGTTGCTGACCCAGAGATACTGACCATTAAAATACACTTTTGCCCAACCATCGACAACGGCATAAACGGCTAATGCTTGTCCTTTAGTAAAATGGCCTTTCACTTTGCCTCCTTTACCGGGTGCGCCACGAACATTTAATCGGTTCGCCGAAACATAATAAGTTCCTTTAGACTTGGCATTAGGGTGCTTATACACTTTTTGTTTCGCTGGTGACTTGTGTTGCGAATGAGATGACTTCGATGTTTGCTTTGCACTACTTTGATGAGCTTGATTGCGGTTGCTTGCGTTGGCTTGTTTTTTAAACGAAGAATTATGGTTTGCTTGCTGATGGCCGTGGCCAGATTTTCCTACTTGCTGCTGTTGACAATGCTTACCAGGTTCACAACCTTGAGCACTGACATTTGCACTAACAAACAAACCAGAAAGCACAAAAAAGACAAACGATTTACGCATAAATAACTCCAAATAATCACTGTATTGAATCAACGTTAACAGCTTTATTGGGCATTGCCATGCTCGCCTGTCTATCTTTGCAAAAACTTAATGTAATTGACTATATATTTACACTGTCACTCAAAATGTAGCCATCATACTCGCTCGATTACTTCAGATCTAAAATCAACGGTTCAACGAACCAAGCTAAGTAAGCAACCCAAATGATTAGGGCAACATGCAAAACGTCATTTTCGGAAAACCAGCGCTTTTTTTGCCACAATTTAGCGGTTAGATCAGCTCGGTAATAGATCCAATACAAATACATAGTTAAATATAAGCCACCCCATACTCCAATCAAACTTAATTGTAACTCTGCGCCCGTCTGCCAGAAACTCCAGGTATTTAGTATTGTCATGAAGACAATAAAAGGCGTACACCACCAGCACATCATTTCAAAAGTAATAAAAGATTTTACTGGCTTAAATGCGCCATAGGCAATGAAAAGGACATAAGCAACCGAGACCAAACTGGCGACATAAAGACTGATTTGAATACCACTGGGCGACAAGGTGGAGTAAGCCACGCCGACTAACATAGCATTCACACTAACTTGTTGGAATATGAGGTAGATGACTTCCCACCAGCTGGTCCAGGCTACTCTCTTTCTCCCTTGGCATTTCAATTGATAGCCAAATGCTTGATAACTCGTACCAGCAATCAATGCGCCAATCCCCCATAGCAACAAAGAAATTCCCCACCAAACGCGAGACAGTTGCTCTTGGTGATCGAACAATAAAAAAACACCAAGTAAACAAGTGACAAGACCTAAAAAGTACACCCAAAAGCTTGAACTCGGTTGAGTAATAAAAATGGACTTGCTGCCCAAACGATAGGTTTTACAAGGTTGTATTTGAGACCAGGTGCTCTCATTGAGTGTTGGATCGTCGTGCGCAATTGAAAAAAGTCGCCCAAACACTGAGCACTTTTCGTGTTTTTTTTGTGGCGAAGAAGACATATCAGTCATCATTTATCCTATTTAAAGTGAAAACATCATCGTTAATAAGCAATGATTTGGCGTTAAACCGAGTCATACACATTGTCAACTGAATGCGATTACCTTGCCGGCACGTGCCCTATTACAATGGATATGAACCCGCTGAACACTCAACAAAGTAGCTAGAAGTCAACTTATTTGAGTTCAAATAAAAACAAACAGCAAAGAAAAATTAAATACATTAAAAATCAAAAGTTTAAACATTATTTGCATAACAAAAACCGCCAAGCTATGTTTTTTAAGTTAATCTTTCAATGAAATTTAATTACAACTCGAATGATTTGCCATTATTATGAAAGTTTCAACGTCGAGATGCAACTTACGACCTCAATCGCTTTCATCGCTTTTGTTCCATAGACAACGTAAACCACGTTTTTGAACGGATAATTGCACCGAACACACTTTAAATGGACAATAAAAAATAAACCATCGAACCACCTGAGAAGCTTGTCTGCAGTGACACTTCCCCCTCCACAGACAAGGATTTGCTCAAGCGATTACTTTTTAGTCGTCAATGGCACCAACAGTTGCTTAATGGAGCTTTGCAAAGTCAACGCCAGTAACAACATCGTGACTGATGGCAAGACAACCCACAACAATGGGTGTAATCGCGGTTCAACATCAAAACCAATGCCCAATACCAGTGCCACACTTAACTCCGCGCCTAAGGCTGCCACCGAACTTGCTATAATGGCTAAGAGCCCATATTCAGACCAAAGTGTTAAAGACAAGCTTTTTTTACTGCTACCAAGGGTACGATAAAGACGAATTTCATTTTTTCTTTGACTCAAACTTAAGCGCATCAACGTCACAATCAATAAAGTCCCTGCCGCTAAACCAAGTGCCGCTAATACGGTGATCGACCAGATAATCTGAGTCAATATTGCCTCAAGGTTAGTGGCTAACTGACGAATATCCAATGTACTCACCGTCGGAAACTGACGCGTCAATTGATTCAGAATCGATTCTTGATCCTGATCGATTCGATAACTCAGCATCCACGTAACGGGCAGCTCAGACAAAACATCAGGTGTGAAGATAAAGTAGAAATTGGGCTTCATTTCACGCCATTCCACTGAGCGAATCGAATTCACGGTCGCGTCAACTTGTTGGCCATTAATCACAAAAGACAGTTTATCTCCGACCTTAACTGCCATTGCCTTAGCCACCTCCTCTTCAACGGACACCCCTCCGCTTTGCCCCCATTGGCCGGATATCAGTTGATTACTCTGGGGGAGTTGCTCTAGATAAGTAAAATTTATCTCTCGTCGAAAGACATCATCTTGCGGATCAATCCCCGGTGCTGACTTGGCATCAACCCCATTAATTTCACTCACTCGCCCGCGAGTAATAGGATAGGTGAGTGAATGTGCAATATCGGCTTGTTCTAACATCAATAAATAATTATCTCGCTCGTATGGAGCAATATTAATCGCAAAGACATTGGGAGCACCGTCGGGTAATGCTCTTTGCCAGTCAGCCAATAAGTCGGTTCTTACTAACCAAATTAGGGCCAACAACATCAGTGACAACCCCAAAGCAGCAAATTGTAAACCGCTGACAAAACGAGAGCGATTGATTCGGCTCACAGCCAATTTCATCGCTACGCCAAGCGGTATTTTCGCCAATAGCTTAGAAAGGAATATCCCCATAGTACCTAACACAAAAAGCAGTGCCAAAATACCGGCCAATATAGCCCAGACCAAAGCATTGTTCGCATAAAACATCCCAAGGCCCAGCAACGGAACAGACAACATTGTCCACTGAGATAGTGACATTGAAAATGAATTATCCTGAGGTTGTAAAACAGCGACAGCAGACGTATTGATTAGCTTGGTCAACGGTATCCCTAACGCTGGAATACCGATTGATATACAGGTCAGTAAAGCGGCGACAAATGGCCCACTACCATAGCTAGGTAACGGCGTCGGCAATAATCCCGCTAACGGCAACCTTAATAGCCATTCAAGTCCCATACCAACGGAAAAACCGATTAATGACCCCAAGAGCAGTAAAAAACAAACTTGTATTAAGAGCCATTGTTTAAGCCACCATTTACTTGCCCCCAAACTTTTCAACATCGCAACCGTTTGAGTCCGAGTAGAAACATAATGCTGACAAGTCAACACTAAGGTTGTGGCTGCCATCATAATGACAATGACCGCCGTTAAAGAAAGGTATTGGGTTGTTCTTTCAAAAATACCTTGTCGACGAGATGGACTTTGTTCGTCGATCCATCTATCACTGGGGGTTAAATTTATTGATTGCTTGAGTGAAGTGAGTTCGGATGTTGAACCGTTAATATACCACTGATAGCGCACCCTACTGCCTTGTTGTAATGCGCCTGTTTTAACGACATCATTTTGATTGATATACACAGCTGGCATTTGCTGGAAGGGATTAAAACTCACCCCAGGCTCTTGAATGACACGCCCCGAGACAGTGAAATCGGCATCACCAACAGAGACAGTATCACCGACTTTTACATCCAGAGCAGCCATGACTCTACCATCAAGCCATAGCTCTCCGGGCTGGACGCGGTCGAACATCCCCTTTTGCCCTTCTAACCGCAACTCACCCCGTAAAGGGTAATTTTCACTAACGGCCCGAACCGTGACTAACTGCATTTGCTCTTGGCTAAAAGCCATAGTCCTATAGCGAATTTGTATTGCACTGGTTAAGTTATTGCCCTTCGTTGCTTCTCTTAAAGCCTCCGGGATCGGGTTTGCCGAAGAAAAAACCAAATCGGCGGTTAGCGCCTCTTTACCCTGCTTTACCACAACTTGCTCTAGACGAATGGAGAGTGCAGAAAGTGCAAAAACACATCCGATAATTAAGCTCAGTGCAATAGTGATAGGCCACAACTTACCACGCCGTATTTCACGCCAACTCCACACCCACAAACGTTGTAACTTCACTGCGCGATTGAACATTTTACACCTCCTTGATCTGACCATTGGTCATCTCAAAGCACCGCTGACATCGCTGCGCTAGTTTGGGGTCATGTGTGACCAATACCAAGGTAGTACCGTGCTCAACATTTAATGCAAACAGTAAATCCACAATGTTTTGAGCCGTATTTTGGTCCAAGTTCCCGGTAGGTTCATCAGCAAACAATACTTTGGGTTGCGTCATAAACGCTCGTGCAATCGCGACCCGCTGTTGTTCGCCGCCCGAAAGCTGTGCCGGGGTATGATGCAGGCGATGGCCTAAACCAACTGATTCGAGAAGAGAAACCGCTCTTTTGTTGTCCTCTTCTTTACCGGCTAACAAGCAAGGAAGAGTGACATTTTCTAAAGCGGTTAAACTCTCAATTAAC
The DNA here is from genome assembly GCF_040957575.1 of Vibrio sp. HB236076. Taxonomy (NCBI): domain Bacteria; kingdom Pseudomonadati; phylum Pseudomonadota; class Gammaproteobacteria; order Vibrionales; family Vibrionaceae; genus Vibrio; species Vibrio sp. HB236076. The sequence goes on along the minus strand of NZ_CP162601.1, from coordinate 1,429,019 downwards.
AAAAAACTTTGAAATACAAATCCTAAATACTGACCTCTTAATTGCGCTCGCTGTTCATCATCTAAACGAGATAAAGGCTTATCAAAGAGGTACACATCTCCTTCTGAGGCAGTATCTAGCCCCGCCAACAAGGTCATTAGTGTCGATTTTCCAGCCCCAGAAGCCCCGACTATCGCCACCGTCTCTCCCTGTTGAATAGAAAAATTTACCTTATCAAGGATTGTTAAATCCTCTTGATTAGTAGAAACTAGTTTGCGAATAGATTCTGCACGAATAACGGATTTTGACATGATAAGACTCTTTGGTTTGCTTTTCGTTTTTATTTCTTGTTCTGTTAGTAGTAACACACTTTTGATTTTGGGTGATAGCTTAAGTGCAGGTTATCAGATGGAAATTGAACAGAGTTGGCCAAGCTTACTGCCTGAACAATTGCAAAAACAAGGGTATGACTACCGCGTCATTAATGCCAGTATTTCTGGGGATACGACTGGGAATGGGCTCGCTCGACTTCCAAAACTGCTGGAACAGCACCAACCTCAATGGGTATTAATTGCACTCGGTGGCAACGACGGACTGCGTGGCTTTCCCGCCCCTATTGTGACAAAAAACATCCACCAAATGATAACACTCATCCAACAAATGGGCAGTAAAGCCATGTTGATGCAGGCGAAGGCACCACCTAACTATGGGCAACGCTATGTTCAGTCATTTGAACAAGTATTTCCACAAGCGGCCAAACAATTCAATATTCCTTTGCTCCCTTTTTTCCTTGAGCAAATCATCACCAAATCGGAATGGATGAGAAATGATGGCATTCACCCCAACGAGAAGGCTCAACCTTGGATCGCCAACACCATGGCTGTGCAGCTAGCAAAACACCTCACACCATCAAACGAATGAAATAGTTTTTTACAATACGCCTTAATTGGATAAGCCATCAGGGTTGGTCAAATCGGGTTAGCAAAGGACTAAACGCTAAGCGTTCGGATTAAAGTAATAACTCACCCTCAATTGGGTGATACTCATCACTGGCGTGAATCAAAGCTTGTGCTGCGAGTTTTTCAACGCCATAAACTTCCACACGAGTATTAAAACGTTGTTGAATACGCTCAACTAAGTGACAAAAATCACCATCACCTGTTAGCAATACTACGGTATCAACACCAGAGGCCGCCGCTTCATAAGCATCGAGCGCGATGCCGACATCCCAATCTCCTTTCGCACTGCCATCACGGCGTTGAATAAAGGGTTTAAGTAAGACTTCAAAACCGATACCGCGTAAAATATGATGAAACTGGCGAGATTTAGGGTGCTCTGATGCAATGGCATAAGCGTTAGCACAAACGATATTGCGATGCTCACAAGCGCGAGCCCAAAAGCGGTTGTAGTCAAACGAGCGCCCAAAAGCATCTCGCGTGGTGTAATAAATATTCTGAACATCAACAAAAACGGCGATGTTTTCCATAACAATGACTCGAATAAAAACGCCACTTTAGCAAAGTCCAAGTCAAATTTACACTTCCGCCATTTTGAGAAATAAACGCAATACTAAATCAGCGTATAAAGGCGATTCTATGGACTAAAAGACGAGCGCCCGTCATCACCAAAAGACAATGGCTCACCCAATGAATAATGTCGTAAGATATTTTGGTATTCATACTCGGACAAAGGGACATAGCCCGCTTCTTTAATCGAGTGAATTAACCGTTTAGGGTGAAAGAAATAATGAACGAAACGGTCGACAAAAGCGAAATCGTCTACCGACTGCTTATTGACATAGATATACAGCGGGCGAGACAGCGGCTGATACTCCCCTTGTTTCAACGTCTTTAAGCTCGGTATTACGGGCTCATTACCGTCGTAAGAAATAGCCACTGCTTTTAAGGTGTCTTTGTGCTCTAAATAATAAGACAGCCCAAAGAAGGCCATCGCATTGCTATCTTGAGCGACTTTTTGAGCCAGAACTTCGTCGTCTTCGCTGGCATAGTAATCGAGACGACTACGCTGGGTATTAACAATCGCATCGATGAAATAATCGTAAGTACCGGAGTCAGTCCCAGGCCCGTAGAGGGTTAATGGCCGCGGCGGAAAATCACGGTCAATTTGACGCCAGTTTGTCACTTTTCCTTCGCTGTCGTCTTGCCAAACCCGTTTAAGTTGTTCGACCGACAATGTTGACGCCCAGTCATTGTCTTTATTGACCACGATGGTAATGGCATCTAAAGCGATCGGCAGTTCAAAGTATTCAATTCCGTTTTTCTGACACAATGCTTTTTCTTTAAAAGAAATAGCGCGAGAGGCATTCGACATATCCAGTTCGCCCTGACAAAACTTTTTAAATCCTCCCCCGGTACCGGAAATGCCAACCAAGACTTTGGTTTTACCACTTTCCGAACGATAAAAATCTTGTGCAACTTGTGAAGTAATAGGATAAACGGTGCTCGAGCCATCAATCAAAATGAGATCATTCGCCATCACAGTTCGAATGCAAAACAGGGCAATACAAATTCCGAAAACGCATTTCATTATTCTTTTTCCCGCATAAAGAAAGAACAATCTAATTGAAGAGCAAAACGAAAAAACACTCATGGTATAATATTAACATCACAGTTATCTATTAATCTGACTTTCAAGATAGCCGAATTTTTGGCTAATGTTGTGAATCATTTATTAATTTTAATCCAGATTATCTATGTCCTATTCTTTTAGCGCCAAAAGCATCTTTACGACAACCATTATCTTAGCCGCAGCGGTTATCAGCCTCGCTGGCGCGCTTTTTTACCAAGGCAACCGTATCTTAGTCAAAGAAATGCCAACCATCGAGGCAGCGGAAGAGATCAAAGTCAATGGCGCCATGGCCCACGTGTGGTTTGAGGAAGTTCTATCAGGCGATACGACGCAATCGATCAAGGAAGTGTGGTATTTTCTCGATTTAGCAGATTGGTACGCACTGGCACTTCTCGAGGGAGGGGAAAGTATCCGAGGCCGGTTTAAACCAATTCAAGATGAGCAATTGCGTAACATCGTCGTTTCTATGCGTGAAACTTTAGTTGATTTTCGCCACTACGACACCATTCGATATGCACAACAATCAACATCGACACCCGGTAGTGAAGTCGATATCCTTAGCGATGCGATTTTTTTAGACTTTATCCAGCAAGCCGATGACTTAAAGAGACAAATCAAACTGCACGTAGAGCGTAGTGTGGCTCAATATCAATACATCAGCTTGTCGCTCATCGTGGCTGCGGTGATTATCGCCAGCTTCATCAACTTTCACCTTTTTCGCATCGAATCGAACAAGCGTAAATTGTATTTATCACTTAAAAAAGCTAATACCGACATCGAGGCTAAAAATCAAGAACTACATCAAAAAGCGCATTTTGATACCTTAACTCGCCTCCCTAATCGAACTTTATTCAAAGATAGATTAAACCAGTCTATTATCAACTCCGAACGACTAAACTTAGCATTTAGTTTATTGTTCATTGATTTAGACCATTTCAAAGCGGTCAACGATGAATACGGGCACGAAGCCGGGGATAAATTATTACGTGAAGTTGCAAAACGCATAACTCGGCGCATTCGTGTTTCCGACACCTGTGCTCGAATTAGCGGTGATGAGTTTGTTGTTATTCTCAGCCACCAAAAAAGTGTTGAAGAAGCGAGTCAAAGTGCCCGCCATATCGCGAACAACTTAATTACCGCACTCGAGTCCCCCTTTGTATTTGACGACTTTACCGCTCATATTTCGGCGAGTATTGGTGTTTCTGTTTTCCCGACAGATGGCCATGACCACGAGTCATTAGTTCGATATGCCGATAATGCTATGTACCATGCAAAATCATTGGGTAAAAACAACGTGCAATTCTATTCAGAAGAGCTCAATCAACGCTCGTTACTGCAAAGAGATAATGAGCGCGCATTACAAGTCGCTATTGCCAACGACCAGTTTGTTTTACATTACTTACCTATTTGGCACATGAAAGATCAAAGAATCCTCGGTGTGGAAGTATTGACGAGATGGCAGCACCCGAAAAAAGGCTTGCTTTACCCCGATCATTTTATTCCTCTCGCCGAATCTTGTAGTCACATAGACAAATTGGATTTATTAATCATTGAAAAGTCGCTAAAGCAGTGTCAGTCCTGGCACCAACAAGGTATAAACCTTGGTAAAGTCTGTATAAATATTTCGGCGAACAGCCTTAAAAAACGCCACTTTTTTGAGCAACTAAAAAGTATACTTAGAGACTTTCCCTTACCTGCACACACCATAGAGTTAGAAATAACAGAAACGGCTTTACTAGAAAACGATCAATATGCTCAGGAGATTTTTAACGCATTAAAAGAGATTGGAGTTGGGGTTGCTCTCGATGATTTTGGTACAGGGTACTCTTCACTGCTTTATTTGAAAAAGTTCGAGTTTGACACGTTAAAAATTGATCGCAGTTTTGTATCAGAGTTAACCGAAAACCGCACGTCGACTTTACTGCTTAAAAATATTCTACAAATAGGACGTGATCTCGACCTAGCCGTTATCGCTGAAGGAGTAGAAACGGAATTGCAACAAAACGCATTAGTCAGTTTAGGTTTTGAAATTGGTCAAGGTTTTTTACTGACCCCCCCTGTAGATGCAAATACCTTAGTAGGGAAATTAAACCTGACCGAGAGATCAAATGTCATTTCTTTACTCAATTAATCCACAAGTACTGAGTCTTTAGGTTCAACAAGGCCACCTCATTAAGGTGGCCTTGAGATCATAAATAGGGTTTATGCTTGATCTAAGCGTACATGGCCATTTTTAAGATCATCTCGACGAATGCCTTTACCATCATTCATGGCATTAAAATCACGCAATAATTGTGCGGTCGCATAAATTGAAGCCAGTAAATCACCAGTATGTGCCGATTCTGATGCCGTGTGCATATTGCGAATTGGGTAGCCAATCGTAATCGCAGCACTGTCCACGCCCGCTAAGGCAGCAGCCATGCCGTCTGTGCCCATATCGCGACCCGAAAAGTCTAATTGGTAAGGAATCGAATCTTTCTGACAAGCATTCTCGAAAGCTTGAACCAAGAATTCAGAAACAACCGAGCCACGACCTATGGTAAAACCGTCTCCCATTTTTAAAGGATTCATGTTGCGGGCTCCGATACCAGGTGCCGCTTCATAATCGTGATTCACGTCTGTCGCAATCAACACATCCGGTTTTAACTCACCCACCAACTGAGCTGAGCCAAAACGACCAATTTCTTCATGAGTGGCAATGGTATACAACACGCGGACATTCTCTAGTGACTCATTGGCTAAAAGACGTGCGACCTCAGTCACGGAAAAACATCCCAAACCATTATCTAAGTAGGCACCATAAAATGTGTCAGGTGAAACACCGCGTTTGATAGGGCGATCGAGCAAAATCGGGTCACCGACGCGAATGCCCAGAGCTTCAACTTGTTTTTTACGCTCTTCACCGTGGGTGTGTAATTCTAGATAAATCGATTCTGGCTTAATGCCCTGATCACCAGAGCGCTGACCTGCGGTAGAAAAGTGAATCGCGCCAAGTGCTTCGACCGTTGCACCTTCTATGACTTTCATTTTGCCACTCTCTAATGGATCGCGACAAAATATTTTCACTTCATGGCCGATCAATGTTGTCGGTAAAAAAGAGTCGGTATTAATCCAAACTTTACCATCATTATCTATTTTGCGAACTTGCATGCGAATTTTATCGGCATGACCAACAATCATGACACTGACAAGATCATCACGGCCAGGGTGTGAATCAAAGACAAGACCAGCATTGGCCTTAAATTGATGAATGCCCCACGACTTAGGCATAAATGATTCAAACTCAGGCTTGATCACCCCATAAGACATCGCTGCTTCAAAGCCAACCGGGGATGGTGAGGCAAGTATTTTTTTCATGAAACGAAATTGTTCTTCTGGCATAGGTTGTTGCCAGATTGACGTATTGGTATCTTGTTTTTGAGTCATGTTTTACCCTTAACACCTTGATGAGTTTCTCATTTTACAGATCGTCATCATAGAGCGATTGTCATGACAAAATCAACACTCTTTATTCGGCTATCGCAAAAGTGCCCAACCAAACCTGCGGGCCAGCGAGCGTGTAAAGCCACTGAAAAAACTCGGCGCCGTAAACCTTAGTCGTTTTTTCTTTGCTCTAAGCAATACCATAGGTTAACGACGCCCAACCAACTCATTCCATTAGGACGCTTTGGTAACTTTCTATTTTTAAGTAAATCGCCGTGTGCTTGAACCGCAATGACTCAAAAAGGCGCGACTTTATCGGCTTTAACCACCGGATTGACCCAACGCAAGCGAGCATCAACAGGCGTGTTCAGTTGTGCCGGCGATGGCACTTGGCCATAATCGCCATAAAGCCATAGCACAAAGTTGGTACGCTTACCGCCTGTAATGGGTCTAGCAGCATGGGCCACATTACCTCTGTGTATAGCGGCTTTACCTGCCTGAAATGTATAGCGCACCATTTCATTACTCGTTGTAGAGTAAAAGTCAATTTCCGAACCTTCGAAATGCTCATTAGGCAAATTGAGGTTAATATTCATCGTCACGGCCGAAGCATCGGTATGAAGTCGCAAAGACGTATCAGTATCAGGTTGATATTGAATTGAAAACCCAAAGGTTTGTGTGTCATAACCCATGACTTCGGGAAAAATCAAACGCGAAATGGGTCGCATGTATTTATCGAGCACCAAGCGATAAAAAGCCTGAAAACCGGGAGCCGCCAAATACCCTTCGGAACGTTCGTCTAACATCGCCCCACCCCGGTTTAAAGCAATCCCATAAGGGGGCCTTAATGGAATGTTAGCATTGGCGACTTCATCTAAATAACGGCGTAAATCAACCAATTTTTCAGGGTCAAATAACTGAAATTCATACACTCCAGGTGACACTTCTTGTAATAGCTTTTCCACTTCAAGTTCTTGATCTGGTTGTTGCCATGCCTGGTTAACCGCGGCACGCAACTGTGGATCAATTAACGTTTCATCTGGAATAATAATATCGTCATTTAATTGTTCTTCCCATTCTTGCCAAGCTTGGTCGAGCAAGGTTTGATTTGATAGCCAAAACGCTTGAACTGATGGCTCGCGGTTCAACATCGCTTGACGCGAAGGTAGCGGCAAAGCGCGTGCACGTTCTAATTGAGATGTTTTGCTCGGTGTAGACATAGTTAATACCTCTTACATGTGTTGTCGAGGGTTAAACTAATACACACCAAGACGGAGGTGAATCCCGATTGAAGACAAAACACTGTTAAGATTTTCTAAAAAATACCCACCAAAATCCCAACGCCTTTTAGAGTAAAAGAAAAACAAAGTGTTCGCCCTCCTTAGTAATAGCGCGCTTATTCAGCGCAATTATATAGTTATTGTTAATACAGATTTAAAATTTAGCCTATTTATTCATCGCATGTTGACAATATACACTGAAACCACTTCAAACAAGAGGAACTGGCTATGAAAGCAAATGTCATTCGCGCCTTTGGTGATACAAGTGTGTTTCAGACAACAGAGATAACAAACCCGACCATTCAACCTGGTCATGTTATCGTTAAAGTGGCTGATACAAGTGTCAATACGATAGATATGATGATTCGCAGTATGGGCGAAGCGCTGCCTTTCCATCCCCCTTTACCCGGTGTTTTAGGGATGGATTTTGCTGGTGTTATCACCGAAGTCGGTGAAGGTGTTACTCAGTTTTCTGTTGGTGATGAGGTCTATGGCTGTGCAGGTGGGCTTGGTGATTTACCCGGCGCACTGGCTGAATACATACTCGCTGATCAACGTTTGATTGCGCTAAAGCCAAAAAACTTGTCTATGCGAGAAGCCGCAGCCTTGCCCTTGGTTGGCATTACCGCCTTCGAGGGGCTAACTCGTGCTGGTATTGGTCAAAACGACAAGGCCTTGATCCATGGTGGTGCTGGTGGTGTCGGTCATGTGGCAATACAACTTGCTCGATATTTTGGTGCTGATGTTTTTGCCACCGGTACTGGTGAGACTCAGTCAACATTAATCGAAAAACTTGGCGCCACTGCGATAGATTATCGTCAAAAAAATGTTGATGATTATGTTGAAGAATACACCAGTAATACCGGTTTTGATGTTATTTTTGACACCGTTGGTGGGGCGAACCTTAACAACTCGTTCCAAGCAGCCAAACTCAATGGACACATTTCGACGACTCTAGCTTTACATGAACAAGATTTAACCTTGGTACACATGAAAGGGTTATCTCTAAACGTGGTGTTCATGTTACTGCCGATGATTCATAGTGTGAACCGCCAAGATCACGGTGATATCTTGGCAAAATTAACCGATATCGTTGAACAAGGACAACTCACCCCGATTGTTGATAGCAAAACATTTACCTTATCCGAAGCGGCACAAGCACATGATTACTTAGCCAGTGGTAAAGCTATCGGCAAAGTTGTTATTGATATCACCTAACCTAATAAGGCTAACTTAAATAATAACTAAAGTACCGCTCTTACTTTAAATCGGTGCTTTTTTCATTGCCTCTATCTGTAGTGGGGTAGCGTTTTTCAAAGTACTACTCATAAAACGTCGTACTAATTAATTTGCCAGTTGGTCTAAAACCCCCTACACTTCTTTGCCCTATGACTGTCCTTGGATACACAAGCCATGAACCGCAAGAAAAAAATCAATCAAATCCTAAAAGCCAAGAAAAAGAAACAAAATGCTAAGTTACACAGCAATAATAAACCGCGTTATATTTCTAAAGCAGAGCGTGAAAAGCAGTCATTAGAGCAAGGTGAAACGGTCGCTGTTGAGGACATGGAATAAGGCTGAGCACTCACCTCTGGGTAACACACTCAACATTGAGTAAGACTTTCAACGCTGAGTAAAAAACCAAAATGGTCAGTAATGTCGAGTGGAATGGCAGTCAACACGAGCCTTGCTCAGACTGCCACTGAAGATCAGACGTTCAGTTTACATATTGCAAACTTTGACGCTGAGCCGAAAAGAAATTGGGGAATTTCTGTTTTACATAACGCTGCTCGGCAACCATATCTTTAAAACTCAGCCCTTTGTCTAAAATGACCACGACTTCATTATCATCAAAGCGAAGTATCGAACCTTCAACCGCCACCTCGTTATCATCGTGCAAGGACAAGGTTGCTTTCATTTGTAGGCCACAATACAAATTGGCTGCCATTTGCCCCATCATGATACGCAAACCTTTTTCCGAACTTTCACACACTGAAAACTTTCGGTCTTCAAGTCGGATGACTGGGCGTGCGTGCTTTGGGTAACGCAAGCGAAAATATTGACGGCGCTGCGCACCTTGCAGACTGGTCATATCTCTCTCCATCGAAACATTTTGTTTATGAATTAATTAATAGCACATATCGACCCGATTTATCAAAACTTAACAATAAATTTTCACCTGAAATAAGAATGATCAATGAGTTAACCATTTATCAAACCAATAAACGTCCTTTACAAACTTAATTGAACTTGGTTGCGACCTTGTGCTTTTGCGAGATATAAAGCCTCATCAGCTCGCTTGATCACGTCACTATGTTGCTCAAACGCACGATATTCAGCAACACCGATACTCAAAGTAATCGTAAGGTTCACGATAATATCTCGGCTTTCTACCTGTTGACGCAATTTTTCGGCAACATCATAAGCCGTCGTTAATGACTGCCGGGGTAAGATAATCAAAAACTCTTCACCTCCCCAGCGACCAACGACATCAGACTTGCGCACATTAAATTGTAAACGTTGAGAAAGAGCTCGCAGCACTTCATCTCCAACTAAGTGGCCATATTGGTCATTAACTGTTTTAAAATGGTCAATATCCAAGAGTAAAACTGAGAAAGGTTGTTGGTAACGCTTATTGAGATCCAAGTGTTTAGCGATCGCTTCATCTAAACAAACTCGATTTGCCAGGCCGGTTAAAGGGTCTCTTCGTAATCCAACATAATTATCCTTTAATGCGATGAGCATAGTTCTAAACGAAAAAGCGAGAGCATTTATTTCATTTTTTGTTTTAGCGTTGGGGCAAATGTATGACGGCAAACGTTCAAATGAACTGAGCATCTGATTAATTTGTTGTTCTTTTAGAGCAAGTGAAAACTGACCTTCATCGCTTTTCATTATATTCATAGTCGTTTGAAGAACATCAAGCGGACGCAAAACCAAGCGCAACAGTAAATGATTCAATAGCCAAAATAACATAATTGAAAACGTCACAATGGCCATAATATAAATAAACATCGTATTAATGATCTGTTGCTCAAGTAGCATGATTGAGTAATCAATACGCCAAAAACCGACAAATTCGCCATAGGCAATAATTGGGCTAAAAAAGCATACCACAGGATGCCCATTAAAATTTTCCAGATGAATTGATGTCGTCGTTACGTCAATAGGCAAACGAGTATCAAAAGGCGTATTTTGGCTACTCTCTCCAACAGCAGATAATACCTCACCATCAGGGGCAAAAGCAGTAATCCCAAGAATTTGCGCGTTATCATCTAGGTTTACATGATCAATCACATGCCTTAGTGACATGTTAAGAGCCAGAGTCTGACGAGAAAACATTTCATTACCAAGAGCTTCGCTGCGAACTTGAGTTAGTTCAATGAGATATGATTCAATTTTTCTGATGGTGCCGTCACGGCGTGTTTGCTCATAGATGAAGAGGATGGTTCCAAATACCAATCCAATCGTCAAAAGTGTCATAATAACGGTAAGGTTAATACGGTAACGAATACTGGTTTCATTTTTCATTTTTGATTTTTGATTTTTGATTTAGCAAGACTCTTATTGACTAGTAACTGGGATCAATTTTGCTCAGTACTTGTGTTTTACCATCAGTAATTTTTATTATTAACATACCTTTGATCGCATCACCTTGTGAATCAAAAGAAATTCGTCCTGTCACGCCATCAAAATCACGAGTATTTGCCAGTTCATCTCTGATAACTTGTCGTTCAATTTTCTTCGCTCTTTTCATCGCTTCAAATAAAATCCAAGCAGCATCATAACCACCCGCAACATAATCCGTTATTTGATAGAACTTACCATAGCGCTCAACAAAATCGACTGACTTTGTATCTGTTAGGCTTTTATTCCAGTGGGAAGAGTAATACCCTTCATGGAGATCTTGACCACCATGAACAAAAAACTCTTTGTAAGACCAAGTATCTCCTCCTAATACTTTAGACTTAATTCCAGCATTTTGCGCACTTTTTACTATTTTTCCACTTTCCCCATAACCCGGAATAAATAAAATATCAGGAGATGATGCAGAAACTTTGGACAAGATATCATCAAGGTTATTTAAATCGGATTTGTAATTAATGATAGCTTTAATCTCGCCTCCCATACTGGCAAAATCCAGAGCAAATTGCTCAGACAAGCCGATACTGTAATCGCTGTTCGTATTTTGTAAAATGATAGCCGTTTGCCCTTGTAACTGGCTCCAAGCAAACTTAGACAAGAGTTTTCCTTGCCAAGTATCGGATACACAAGCACGGAAGATATAATCACCAATTGCGGTCAATCTAGGATTGGTCGAGTCGGGTGAAATCATGGGGGTTTGCATTTTTTGCAAATACGGCGCAATAGCTAAAGAATGGGTGCTCCACGATGCGCCAATGACAGCAAGCACGCCATCGGCAACAGCGCGTTGAGCGGCTTGCAGGCTCTGTATTGCATTGCTGTGGTTATCGTATTCTAGTAACTCGATGGCTCTTCCATGAATGCCACCGAGTTGATTGACCTCATCAACCGCAAAGCGAACCGCTTGGAACAAGACCATGTTTTCTTCTGCCGCTTCGCCTGTCTTTGCAAAGATAGCACCAATTTTAATAGTATTATCCGAGGCTTGAACTGCAAAAGACAAAAAAAATAGAATCAAAACTTTAAATGCTGTAAAAAATCCTTTCAAAACAGCACCTCACACTAGTTATTTGTTTATATACAAATTAACACAGTGAATAAGTATTGCCAATTTTTGAGCAGTCGGCTCATTAAAAACACCGTAAACAAGCACTTCTGTACAGTTCAACTGAATATAAAGAAAAAAGGCATGTTTACCTAAAATATAGAAATATTGAGTGACTAAGTATCAAAAAAACCATTTGAACGTTTTGCACAAATAAAAAAGCGGCAGTGTGATGAGCACCGCCGCTAGGTATTACCGTAAACCTTTTCGACAAAGAGTGATACCAACACCACTCATTGTTACGTTTATTATTGTTGACTATTGAAGCGCCAATCGTAACGTGCTTTGATAAGTGGGGTAAAGCTTGAACGATTTGCTTCTCTTAATGCTGCCTCTTTGTCTAAGCCAATATCTTTTAGCAAATAGTCTGGTAAATCCTTTAACTGTTTGCGAGTTTTGTAGTTTTGATAGGCCATCGCTAAGCTTGACCAGATTTTTTTGTGCCAATCCATTGGTACATGATGTCGAACAATCACTGTTTCATTGATAAGTTGCGTCATATATACCTCTATATTTTTAACCAACCCAAGGTTGGCTCTATTGTCAGCATTTTTATCCTTGATAACAAACGATAGTCATTAACACTGAGTTAAGGAAAACTTAAGTGAAAGAACGCATCCCACCCTTGCAAGGCTTGTATTATTTTTACATTGCGGCTGACAAAAACAGTTTCAAAAAAGCCGCGGAACATTTGTACGTGACCGCAGCAGCAATTAGCCAACAAATCCGACAGCTAGAGCGATACTTAGAATGTGAACTGTTTGTCAGAGAGCACAGAAAAGTCAAACTGACTCCTGCGGGACAAAGCTTGTACAGTGCGACCAAACTGGGGTTTACAGAAATCCACGATGCATTACGAAATCTTAACCAAGACCCAGCGCCAAACAGTTTGGCAATATCGGCTCACCCAACGTTTGCCCAGCATTGGTTAATTCCGAGAATTAAAGAATTTAGGACCCAAAACCCCCAACTTTCCTTACTTATTGACCCTAGCTATGCGCTGACCAACTTCCAGGACGAAGCCGTTGATATTTGTGTCCGCTATGGCGATGGCCGCTATCCTCACCTTGAAACCCAGTGGCTGATGGATGAAATTCTTTATCCGGTGTGTCACCCGAGCTACCAAGAAGAGCATCAATTATTTTCGCTCAGTGACTTAACTCGCGCTGAGTTAATCGAAGATCTTTATCCCGATATGACTTGGCCTCTTTGGTTTGAGCGTATGAACCTTTGCAGTGGGCAAGCCTCATTAAAATACGATGGCTCACAATTTGTGATGGAAGCGGCACTGTCTGCTCAAGGCGTAGCCCTTGTCAAACACAGTTTGGCTTATCGCTATTTACATCAAGGGCAATTGGTTCGCATCGGAAACAAAGCGGTTAAATCGAAATTCAGTTATTACTTGTGTGCCCCTAAAGGGACGTTTCACCGCGATAAAGTGAGACGATTTGTCGACTGGATGAGCGACAAAATTGTTCAATTTAAAAATGAAGATGGAGAACGTATTGATCTGCTGAACTTACCCAATGAACCCGAGTGTGTTATTGATATCTCAATTGATTAAAATGAGCGAGTAGTGATTGACACGCAACCTCAATACCTTTTTCTTCGATTTTGGATAGTGGCTTTAATAAATGCCAAGGAAAAAAGAGCCCTTTTGATCCTAAACGAACACCAACCACTTGGCCTTGATCTAACGCTCTAGAAACCGCCCAACGCGATAGAATACTCACTCCCTGTCCAGCACTGACTAATTCAATAATTGCATCGGTCATTTCCACAACTTGCAACGTCGTTGGCACAGCATCAGCAGGTTTAAAAAAACGCTCAAATTCGAATCCCATCATCTTGGTTAGGCTGTATGTAAGAAAGCGTTCTTTTTGGAGTTCGACCGCTTCAATATACGAACGGCTTGATAACTCGTGTCCCGGGCAAGTAATCAAAATTAGCTCGTCGTCAAACAAATGTTCGGCTTCAATGTCATTATCTTGATAATAACCGGGATACAGGAGTAAATCTGCGCGCCCGCTTCGCAATGTCTCAAGCGGTTGTTGTATTGCCGCAGTAACAAAATCAATGTTCAACAATCGATGGGATTTAGGAAGGCCTTGCACAAATTGTGCAACCCAGTGATAACAACTGTAATGAGCAACCCCTAACTTGACGGAAGGTACTTTATTTTCCGCAACATGAATGAATCGACTTTCTGCTTCAGACAAGGCTGGTAAATGCCTTTTGGCCGCTTGTGCCAATCCCTTTCCCGCCGGTGTAAGATGGAGTAAACGCCCTTCACGTATAAAAATAGGAAAGCCCAACCGACGCTCTGCTTCTGCAAGACGATGACTGAGTGCAGACTGACTGATGCCTATCTGTTCAGCCGCTTTGCTCTGTGTTCCCTGTTCGACGATGGCTTTGAGCAACTGCCAATGCTTAATATCCAGCCTCATGGTTGAAATTTTTTCATTGATTAACCCAATATTTCATTATTTTTATTCAAGTATTAATTTTAAACTTAGGGTATGTGAAAACAAAAATAAAGCGATTTTTTCATGCCTCAGTTATATATTTTGGGCAGTGCAATAGGTTTTGGACTGACGCCAAGCTTAATTCAAATTTTACTTCAGCAAAACTATAGTGCTGAAGTTCTGGCCTTTTTTCGTTTTGGATTACCGGCCTTGCTTTGTTTACCGTGGCTGTTGTCCAATCAATATAAAGTCGCAGAATTACTTCGAACACTATTGGTAGGCGCACTGTCAGGCATTGGTATGTTATGTTATTACGCGCTATTTTATTATGTACCCGCCTCCACCTTGATTCTTTGTTACTATTCGTACCCACTATTTTCGATGTTGATTGCGTACTTAGCTTTCGGCTCTTCCTTAACTCGTAATCGACTTATTTGCTCATTTTTGATCCTCGTCGCCATGTACATCAGTTTAAATGCTGAGCCATTTTCCTCCCTAGATTACTGGCAATGGGTTGCAGTATGGTTGCCTCCCATAAGCTTTGCCATTTTAATCAATTATTTCTCTAACCCTGTTGAGCCGATGAAACCCAAAGTAAGAATGGCCGCATCTTTGACTGGGAACGTCATTGTTTTGTTGCCTTTCATTGTTTGGCTCCAACCGATAAAAATGCTACCAACCAGCGGACATGAATGGCTCTGGGTTATACTGTTAGCAGGATTATCTGCTGCCGTACCTCAGTATTTATTTGCAAAAGGCAGCCAAAGCGCAGGACAAGAGCAAACGACGTTGATTGGCAGTAGTGAAATTGTCTTTGCCATGGTTTTTAGTCACTATTTTTTGAACACTCCTCTAACTAAAAACAGTATTTTGGCAGCATTGATCATTATCGCGGCAAGTTTAATTCGCTTGGAAAAAGGAAAAGCTTCTGTTTCACTCTGATGGTTAAGGAGGTTATCAAGGATCAGGAAAAAACTTGATAACCATGTAAAGTACACCTAGAACAACGGGCTAACGGCGAGAAGCTTAATACCAATCTAACTCAATAGCGGGTCACCCTAGCAGGTTAAAAAACTGATGGCGTTAAGAAAATAATGTGTAGAACAACGACTCACTGCCTTTTCTTACTTTGTTCTCAAGCTTTTTCTCTGCGCTATCATTGACCACATCTGAATCAGATTGGTATCACCCTGTTATCGAGTTTTAGAACGGTGGCGATGTCAATCAATTGCCCCATGAAAGTACAACGCTAAGTTTGCCTGATCATCAACTCAGGCGCTAACCTGACTTGCGCATTGATCGCTTCGACGGATGTTGAAGACCACATCTGTTTGAGGGTTTCCATCACTTGTAACGAGATCGCCTGTACCGGCTGTGCTACCGTTGTCAGTTGATATCCCGACCACTTTGCTTGAGGTATGTCATCGCAACCGACAATCGATAGACGTTGAGGGATCGCTATTTGATGAACTTGACGACAAGCATCCATCAGGCCCAGTGCCAAAGCATCGGAGGCACAAAATACGCCTTGCCATTGAGATAACCGTGGCGCATTTAACTTGCCAACATCATACCCAGCGTGGTAACTGTATCGCTGTGCCTGTAGTAAATCAGGAGAACGACCCGTTGCAGCGCTGACTGTGTCAGAGAATCCTTGCCAACGCTCATTCGACGCCGAGCCATCAACTCTACCAGCGATATACCCCAACTCGGTAAAACCTTTACTTAACAGATGATTGGCTGCAATAACACCCGCTTGATAATTATCGGTTTGCACCGAAGGGACTCGACCGCTCTCATCGGCTCGGCCGAGAGTTACTAGAGGTAAAGACAGTTGTAAACACTGCTCAAAACTCTCCACGGGCAAGGAGCCAACAATCGCAATGACCCCATCGACTTGATAACCAGATAAACGCAAAATGGAGCTGGCCAAATCGTGATGTTGACGAACATTCACCAGCACCGGCTGCTTCCCTTGTTGCTGTAAAGTATCCGATAAAGTCTCGAACAAAAATGATTGATAGGGGTTAGAAAAATCACTGACCAAAATAGCCACTAAATTGGAACGTTTATATTGCAACGGCGTACTTAATGTCCGCGCAAATAGATTGGGCTGATAACCCAACTTGTGCGCCGCCGCAATGATTGCTTGACGCTTTTTCTCATCAATACTGGCCCCCGGTGTCAACGCACGTGAAACCGCAGAACGAGAAACGCCGACGTAATTGGCAACATCTGCGGCAGTGATGTTTTTTTTATTTATTTTATTCATCGTTTTCTATTTGTTATATTAACTACGAAAACAGACAGCAAAACAAACCGATTTATTGTCTATTGCCACTGGTTCGTTAACTTACCCACTTGTCTAGTGGTGATCCTTTCGGCCATGCCCACATTTTTCCTGCCAACGTATTGCCAGAAAAACCGGCCGCAACATCCAGATTCACCTCCTGACAAATCAATTGTGCTGCACAGATATCCCAAAGGTGAACGTGCCCTAAATAGGCGCCATCAAGTTCGCCACACGCGACTTGTGTCAGTGACCAAGCCGCACTGCCACTGACTCGGATTTGATGACCTTGCTCAATTAGCCATTGTGTATGTTGCTGATAAACATCAGCCACTCCAGGTTGAAAGTTCAGATTAAGTCCCACCACTAATTCATTATGGCTCACTGATCGCGGTTTTAATGGCGACGTTAACCCACTTTGCTTCTCATACGCCCCCATATGGCGTACAGCATATATTACCCTCCCAGACACCGGATGAACTACAGCGGAAAGCAAGGTGCCATGTTGATCAACCAGCGCGACACTGATGACAAAATCGTGATGACCATATAGAAAATTCGTGGTGCCATCAATCGGGTCAATCACCCAGCACGGCGCATCAAGACTGCCGCCAAACTCTTCTCCAAAAAAGTGACTCCCAGGTAATAAAGTCTCGAGTGATTGGCATAAAAAGCGTTCGACATCGCGATCGGCTTCAGAAACCCAATCGTGATGCTGTTTGCTTTGTAACAACAAAGTATGACGTTTTTTGTACCAATGTATCGCTTTTTGTCCGGCCGCTTCACAAATCGATAAAAAGCCATCAACAAACCGTAAGGTGTCTTCGCACATTTCCCGTTCAGCAAGCTTATTTAACAAGGTCATTGAGCGCGTATTCATCATAACGCCGCCTTTGTCTTCGTGGTGAAGCCCAAACCATCGAGCGCTGGGCAAAACTGGACACGTTCATTTTCACTAGCTAATTGAACCCCCTTGTGCTCAGCGACTATAGCTTCGAGCTCTGCACGCCTTAAGGGGTTGGCGTGATACAAGCGCCATTCACTGCCTGATTTTTTCTTTAATTTTTCAATAGAACACCATGCGCCGTGACCGCTTTTCGGTATTAAATCGTCACATTCTACCCACACCCAATCACAGATACTGGCCAATTTTTCGCCTTCAGAAGACAAGATACCATCACCAGAATACAAAAGTTGCGCACCGGTATTATCTTTTATATACAAACCTAGATTCGATACTGAGTGAACGGTTTTGACGGTTTGAACTTGCCAAGGACCAATGAGGTCAAGTGCGTCACTGCTTATCATATTAATTGAGTACCCCAATACAGGCTTTGGCCAATGAGCATGTTGAATCAATGGCTCGATAATCGCTTGCTGTTGCTGTTGCACGTAAAGAATCAAAGGGGACTGACGCTGATAAGAGTCAAACCAGTTGAGTAATGTACTCAGACCAGCGCAATGATCGGGGTGCGTATGGGTAATGTAAATCGCGTCAATCTCCTCAACAGACATATTGCGACGAAAAATGGCGGCAGGTACGCTTGGGCCGCAATCGATTAACAATTGATAATCGTCTTTCTTAATCAATAAACTCGCGTTGGTCCTATGACCGTCATACGCATTTCCGACCCCTATGGTGTCCACTGTCAAAGTCATGACTGACTCACCTCACCTTTATGATCTGTATCAAGCTCAATACGAACTTGGTGTTGATCAAACCAATGCAGGATGGAACTCGCCAAGTTAAGTGGTAATTGATCGCCCGTCTCGTAGTGCAATGTACTTTCAACAATGAAGCCTTGTTCACCAAGCTGCCCGTAATACAATCGGGCGTGGCCAAGAGTTTCCACAACATCAATCTTCATATAAGTATCCGGAGTTTGCGCATCAACCACCACTTGATTTGGCCGAATCCCCACTGTGTGTGCGGCATCGTGATTTTGTTGCTCCTGAATTAACGCGCAGTACTGCTCTACCGCTAAAAAGTTCATGACTGGCGAGCCAATAAATGACGCCACAAATTGGTTAACGGGCTGGTTATAAAGCGCCTCAGGACTGCCTACTTGCTCAATTTTCCCTTGATTAATAACGACGATTTTATCGGCTAATGTCATCGCTTCGACTTGATCATGAGTCACGTAGATCATTGTTGATTCGAGTTTTTGATGTAATTGTTTCAAATATAAGCGCATTTCTGTGCGCAATTTTGCATCTAAATTAGACAAGGGTTCATCGAATAAAAATAATCTTGGCTCTCGCACAATAGCACGCCCGATCGCCACTCTTTGCCTTTGGCCACCGGATAACTCACCTGGTAAGCGATTTAAGAACTCGGTCAATTGCAAACTATCTGCCGTTTGTGCAACTTGTAACCTGCGTTGTTCTTTATTGAATCCCGCCATTTTAAGTGGGAAAGCCATGTTTTCTTCCACACTCATGTGGGGATATAACGCGTAAGATTGAAAAACCATGGCAACTTCACGTTCGCTAGGTGCCAAATCATTGAGCACGGTGTCTTCAAGTATGAGTTGCCCGCTGGTCACTTTTTCAAGCCCGGCTATCATTCGCAATAGGGTTGATTTACCACAGCCTGATGGACCAACAAAAACGACAAACTCGCCTTTTTCCACCGTTAAATTGACAGACGAAACCACGTTGCCTTTTCCATAGTTCTTTTCAATATCAATAAGTTGTAACTGAGTCATTATAGGGTCCTACTTCAATCCCATCGAAAATCCGCGCAATAAATATCGCTGCATGTAACCGGCCAGTGCCAGCATAGGTAATGAGGAGAGCAAACCAATCGCCATTAATTGCCCCCATTCGGTTCCATCTTCTGTAATAAAATTGGCGATAAACAAAGGAATGGTGAATTGTTCTGGCGTGTGCATAAATAACAAGGAAAACAAAAACTCGTTCCAACCCAATATCATGGCAAAAATCGAGGTAGCCACGAGCCCAGGGGCACACAATGGGAAAACAATATGGTACAAACGAGGGATGAGTTTGGCACCATCCATCATCCCCGCTTCTTCAATATCAATCGGAATATCACGAATGAAACCGAGTAACATCCAAATGCAAAACGGCAATGTATAGACCTGATAGGCCAAAATAAGTCCGATCTTGCTGTTGAGCAAATCAGCTTGATTCATCAATGAATACAATGGAATCGCAATAACAATTGGTGGCATCATTTTAATGATCAAAACCAAAAGCAAAAAGACATGATCAAACTTCGCCGGAAAGCGGTAGCGTACCAAGGCATACGCAGCCAAAAACGCGACTGCGACAGAAAATAAGGTTGCCGATATCGAAATGAAAATCGTATTACTGAGCAGCGTAAACATCTCACCCTGCCAAAGAGAAGCAAAAGCGCTAAGTGTCCAAGAAGAAGGCAATAACGCGGTATCTGCCTGTACAATTTCCTCTGCGGGTTTAAAGGCAGTACCAAACATCCACACGACTGGCAGTAAAAAAAGACCGGTAAGGAACCAAACAAAAAACATCTGTATTTTGGCTTTCATCGCTCACCTCCCCCCATAACTCGTTTGGCGTAAACTAAGGTCATCGCTAAAGAAATGACAATCATCACCACCGAGGATGCACTCGCTAGACCTAAGTCAAAAAAGCGAAAACCGTATTTATAGACAAACATGGAGAGCGTCTCTGTTGCATTGCCTGGCCCTCCCCCTGTTAACACGTAGACCTTATCGAACAGCTTAAAGGTATCAATGGATCGCAATAATAAAGCCAACAAAATTTGTTTTTGGATCAGGGGTAAAGTGATATACACAGTGGTTCGCCACCCGTTTGCACCATCGACTAAGGCCGCTTCACCTATGTCCTTAGGGATAGACTGTAATCCTGCTAAAATGATCAAAAATGCCATTGGTGTCCACTGCCAGGTATCCACTACTGCAATCGCGTACAACGCCAAATCTGGGTTAAATAACCACTCTTGTGCAGGCAGGCCTATTTTGACTAAAACCGCGTTGAGAAAACCAAAGTCATAATGATACCAAGAACGCCAAATCGCAGAGCAGACCAACGTCGATATCATCATTGGGTAGATGACAATGGGTAAGGCAAAGCGTCGTCCGGGAAAGTGTTGATTAAACAATAACGCCAATATTAAGCCCAATAACACCTGCCCACAGGATGCTACCAGGGTAAAGACAAACGTATTTTTAATCGCAACCAGGAAGAAAAAATCATTGAGTAGCAATGAAAAATTGTCCCACCCACTAAAGTGCAAGGTGCCCTGCTCATATTCGAAGAATGCGTTAAAAATGACGGAGACAATGGGATAAAGCGTCAAGAGTGCCAATATCATTAACGCAGGAATAAGCAAGCTAAAACCCTGCTTTACATCATTAAATTTCATAATTTCAATCTATTTGCTATCAGAATAGAAACCGCTTAACCCGTATGGCCTTGCGGATTGTAATACCAACCTGATTGAGTATTGGGTCAATGAAAGCGCTGGAAAAAGCTAGAGGATAAGGCAACCACTTTTCTTCTAAAGACAAGAATTTAAACCGTTACCCTACCAGTGATTTTCCTGACGATGTGCTCGAGTTCTTAACCAATAATTGAGTCAGATTGGTATTTTTAAATCCCTTTTCTAGCAGGGCTTACTTCAAGCGATTAATACGACGTTCTGCTTGTTGTAAAGCTTGCTCTGGTGACATTTGGCCAAGCATCGCTAATTGCAAAAAGTCACCTAAAATACTTTCTACTTGGGCCCAATTCTGAATTCGCGGCCTTGGCTTAGCACTTGCCAATGCCTGAGCTTGTTGTGGGTACCAGCGGTATTGATTTACCACTTGTTCGTCTAGGTAAACGCTTTGACGGGTTGGTGGGATACCAAATTCTAACGCCAGCGCTTTTTGAATTGGGGCACTGGTAGCAAATTGAATAAATAATTCCGCTTCTGGTTTATTTTTGGCATCCTTGGGGATAGCTAACTGCCAAATCCCTAACATAGGAGAAGGCTGACCGGTCTCTGCTGGCGGTGACATGATCTGTATGTCACCAACAACGTCCGATACACTCGAGTTATCAAGGTCTGGAATCCAAGCCGGCCACACTTCAATGGCCATAGCGACTTGATTTGTCTGTAACGCATTGCGAACTTCGTCAGCGTTGTACACATCCACACCTTTAGGGGCGTATTTCTTTAACTCAATAAAGGTTTTTAACGCCTGTAAGGCCTCTGGAGTATTGAGTGTTGATTGGCCATTGGCATCGACAACGTCCGCACCGTATCCCCACAAGATGGGTAAAAAGCCGGTCACAATAGGGTTGCCCTTCACGCCGCGAAAGACAACGCCGTGGTGACCTTCTTTTGCATTAATGATTTTTGCTGCCTCGAGTACCTCACTCCAATTGTTTGGTTGAGTGATACCTGATTGTGTAAACGTGGCTTTATTCCAAGCAAACATAGCAACGTTACCAACCATTGGCACTGCGTAAACTTGGCCATTGGGATCTGGATAACGCCCTATATCGAGTGTCGTGTCGATAAAATCTTGATTGCTCATAGAGGATGACAATGGGCTGAGCCATGACTGACTGAAAAACTCTGGTGCCCAGGTATCATCCATCATGATCACATCATAATTCCCTGTTTGCTCACGCATCGACAACACCACACTTTCATACAACCCCTTACCCGGTCTTTTCACTAACGTAATGTCGGTGTCTGGGTGGTCTTGTTTGTATGCATTAACAACGTACTCTAGCGCTTGGCCGTAACTGCTGTCTCGCCCCGCAATAGTTAACTCTGTCGCCCAAGTCAATGAGGATGTCGCGGCCAATACACTGGCTGCAACGGCAATTTTTTTAAACATGTTCGCTTCCCTTTTACAAAACAATTGCACACGCGTGCAAAGACTGTGTAAACGATAATCAAACCGGATGTCAGTTATGTTTCAGCGACATGAAATTTATGGTACAACTAAAAGTGATACCGCGGACAACCAACCACAAGCTAGCCGCTCTTTGAGCCTTGTTTGCCTATTATCACCAGCCGCGATGCACCTGTTAACGAACTTAATGGCTCCAAATGACTGAACTATTTAATAAATTTCCACCACACAACATCACTCAATCCAAAGATACCTTGTGCCAAAACCTGCTTATTCACCTAGAGCAAGAGCTTCCTGAATTGAGCCAACAATTACTGCCTGATCTTTCTTACATTGACAGCGAGGCGCACATTGTAGGGCAACCGAAACTCACCCTTGTTGAATGGCTAGAACACAATAAGTTTCGTCTGCATTATTGCGTTGATTGGCAATTTTTTCATGGCTGTTCTGATAAATCGGATCAGGGAGTGGTTCACGAAAAAGTGCGCTTTGAACTCCATGAAAATGGCACGATAAATATGCACTTCCCTCAGACAGATGCCCTCACCCTAGCAGACGAGTTGTAAAGCCTACACATAACTCCTTAGTGCTGACTCATCTCGGTTAACGTCGTGGTGTAGACGAAATGGGAGCTCAATTTCACCTTTCTACTCACTCTATAACGGACCTAGATAGGACGGGAGTTGAAAAAAATGCTTACAAGGACTACTCGCTATAAAACGGTGGACATTATATGATTCTCTAGCAAACTTTAATTTGCTTCACTGGTAAAAAAGGATAGAGAATCAATGCTTTCGTCATTGCACACTTGGTTAACCGCCATTAATAACAACAAACACTTTCAAGCGATTACGGTCTCGGTGATCATACTGGCCGCTTTGTCCATTGGAGCGAACACGTTTGAGCTACCAAGTAGTGTGCGCCTCACCATATATTGGCTCGATCAATTTATCTTAGTGTTCTTCTTAGTTGAAATTGTAATTAAGTTTTTTTCATATCAAAACAAAGCCGATTTTTTTAAAAGTGGCTGGAATTGGTTTGATACCCTGATAGTAATAGGCAGCTTGGTTCCAAGTGCTGGCCAAGGTATTTTGATTGCTCGCTTGCTACGCGTGTTTCGAGTGTTGCGCTTGGTCTCGGCTGTACCTCAATTGAAACTGCTGATCAATGCGTTATTTAAAGCAATACCCAAGATGAGCTACATCGGCGTATTAATGTTTATTATTTTCTACATCTACGCCGTTATTGGCAGTTTAATTTTCTCAGCCATTAACGAAGTGCTATGGGGGGACGTATCGATCTCAATGCTAACCTTGTTTCGCATTGCCACTTTCGAAGATTGGACTGATGTCATGTATGAAACCATGGCGGTTTACCCATTAAGTTGGATTTACTATTTAACGTTTATTTTCTTAACTGCCTTTGTCTTTTTAAATATGATGATCGGTGTTGTGATTGAAACCATGACAGAAGAGCACGCCTCTGCTGAGGCCGAAAAAAAAGCCGCTAAGGATACTACTGCTCTTACGTCCTCCGCTCAAAAATTTGCCACTCACGAGCAAGTGGAGGCATTGCAGCATGAGATAGCGGAAATTAAAGCATTGCTCAAGCAATCTCAATCGACGAAGTGATCATATACCAATCTAACTCAATAGCGGGGTAAAACTCGATAACCTCGTTAAAAAATCACTGGTAGAATAATGACTCGCTGTCTTTTCTTACCTGTTTTTCACGTTTTTCCCTGCGTTATCATTGACCAGACACTTAATCAAATTGGTATTACCTCTAAGCAAGACACACTGCCGTCATAATACGAAAAAGCCACTGCATCCGGTTATCGAGACAGTGGCTTTTGGGCTGATTAATTTATCTGCAATGGCCTCTATAATTTAAAACTAGGCCTCACCGGTAGTTAAAGGCAATAGTCAATCATATCCTCAACTACGCCTAATGTCATAACACAGGATCAGTATTCAAGGTTCATCTTTCAAACGCAGCAATTGTTCCGTGAATTCACAAAACCCGTAACCGCCAGAATGTTGCATCACCACGCTAGGATGAGCCGTCAGTTGTAACCAATATTTTTTGATGTTGGCGACACCTACCGTTTTCGATAAAGTCGCAAACATCGCCTGATCATTCAGTGAATCCCCGATATAGCAACAGCGCGTATCAATTTCTTCGTCTTTTAGCCCTTGCTGAGATAAAAAATCTAATGACGTCACTTTTTTTGAGTGCTCGCCATACCAAGCATTGATATGGATAGAACTGGCCGTGGCATGAGCCCCGGTTGCTCGTATTTTTTCAACCACTTGTTTAACAATGTCTGGATCGACTTTCGAACGATTTTGACCAATATCGATGGCGACTTCACACAAACGATACGCTTGATCAAGTGTGAGTTCTAATTCGCAATACTCTGACAAAATATCGCTCACTTCTAGTTTTAATTGCTGTTGTTTTTGTCTCATTCCGTCGATATCAACCGCCGATGATATCGTCAAAGTACCCGCTTTTTTCTGCATAATAAAAGCGCCATTTTCGCCAATGACAGCATCAACAGGCCAAAGCTGAGCAATGTGATCACACCAACCAGCACAAGCTCCCGTTACCGCGATGACCTTGATCCCCGCTTGCTGTAATTGCGAAAGTGCAATAAGAGTTTCGGGTGGTAGCCTTCCTTGGTAAGTCAGAGTGTCATCGACATCCGTTAACACCCAGTCAATGGTCCGCCAATTCTGTGGCAAGGTCGAATGGTTTACTTTTGCTGTCATTGTGTTATTTAGGTCCAAAATAGATAAAAAAATCAAACTTATACGGTCATTATGTTCGCATAAGCTTTTGAAGTAGTTTATAGTAGCCAAATCATGATGACTTTGGTTGTTGTGGTGTCTTGTGGAGTCAGTTCTATGCTTGGGAACGCTCCTTTAAATCAGCCCCGCTCGTCGGGGCTTTTTTAATTTAATCACACCAAGATGACAGTCATGATAGGGTTCAGTCGGCTTTATTTGTAGATTCAATTGCCATATCGAAAAAGCACCTTACCCAAAAACAGTCCGCACGTCTTAATGTATGGCTGGCTTACCGTCCCCCTGTCACTCACTAGATTTTTCTGAGCCCCCACAATAAATACATTCCACCAATCAATGAAGCCACAATGCCTGCCGGGATGTCTTCTGGATATAATATTTGACGTCCTATCCAGTCAGCACACAACATGACCGTCATACCAAGTAATGCCGCACCGATTAAATGATCACGCGCACGAGAAAAACCAAGCGCTCTTGCCATATGAGGCGCCATAAGACCAATAAAACTCAGTGGGCCAACCACCAAGGTAGCGGAAACGGTAAGCAGTACTACCAGCAGGATGATGCTCAATCTTGCAAAACCGACAGAGATGCCAACCGAAGAGGCGGCATTCGCTCCCAAAGGAAGAATATCCAACCATCGACAGGTGACAAAACTCAATAACGTCAGTACCAATGACACGAGTACTAAAATCGGTAGTATTGACTCAGTAACAAAGTAAGTCGAGCCAGACAGCCAAGCCAAAATTTGATATGCACGAGGATCTCCCCCGGCGAAGATAAAGGCTTGACAGGCATTCATCAAAGCGCTAATCGATACCCCGGTGAGTAACACGCGCTCTGGCTGAAACCCAGATCGCCGATTTACCACAACCACAAGAGCAATAGCCAACAAAGCGCCAATGACACCACCACCTAATACCGTCAGTTTTGATGAGCCATAAGTGATCAGTGTTGCAACCATAGCCCCCAAAGCAACCCCAGAGCTTATCCCCATGATCTCAGGACTGGCCATTGGGTTCGCGGTCAATCTTTGTATTAAGGTTCCGGCCACGGCCAGTAAAAGCCCTGATAGCATTGCGGCTATCAAGCGGGGCACTCTCCATTGTAACAACGACCAGTCACCACTCAGCACGAGCCAGTGCCAACCACCCGATTGTTTTGAAACCGTGCTAAACACGATCAACAACACCACTAAAGTTATCGCTATACCAAAAAAAACGTGTTTCGAATCGACCTTGTTGTCGGGCATTGAAGAAATACGAGGCGCCTGATTTTGCGGTTGAAGTGTTAGCTTAGGTAATAACCACAATAACAATGGCGCACCCAGTGCTGCCGTGACAATACCGGTTGAGATAAAAGCGGCGCTTTGCACCGGCAGCATTTGAACCAGTAAATCTGTGACGGATAACATTAAAGCGCCAAGTATTAGCGACAATAATGCTCTCGATTTAAGCGAACTTACCCCCATAGCACGTGTCATTGCGGGGGCTGCTAGCCCGACAAATCCAATAACGCCGACTTTCGCTACGACCCAGGCCGTTATCAATACCGACAGTGTCAGACACATTAAGCGCAATTTAGCCATGGAGACACCGAGGCTTTTCGCACCAGATTCACTCAATGCTAGTAATCTAAGTGGTTTGAGCAACAAGAACGCCAACAGTATGACTCCAATTAAGCGCCAAGTCAGATAGCTCACATCTTGCCAACCACTTTGAACAAGTGAGCCTGCCCCCCATACCATAAGTCCGGCCAGTTTTTCCTGATTTAGCAATAATAAAACCGTACTTAACGCGCCGAGATAAAGATTCACAACCAAGCCCGAAATAACGACCACAATTGGCGACAAAGACCGGCGCCAAGATAAGGCCAAAACGACCAAAAGCGTGGCGGTTGCGCCAAACACTGCGACCATTGGCTGAGAAAATGTCATCAAGGAAGGAAAATATAAGGTCGTTACCATCATGGTAAAACTTGCCCCATTAGCCACGCCTAATGTTGCCGGTGAGGCTAAAGGATTTCTTAGCACTTCTTGCATCAACAGACCTGCCATGGCTAAGCCAGCGCCAACGATAAGCGTGATGAATAGTCTCGGCCACCATGTTAAGTGTAATAAGACCGAATCAGGGTTACTCCAATCCAATTCCCATAAACTGTCCCAGACCAAAGACCAAGATGCCACTGGAGACAGTTGCAGTACTATCACGGCAATAAACATCACAACGGCCGCAAGGCAAACACCGAGTGTCAATTTATTCATTTGTGTTTTCCCATACTTTATTTTCTTGTGTGAGAGCACGGGTCAGTTGTTCGGCAAATCGCATCACAGAAGGGATAGAGCCGACACTCCAAGTGGCAGGAAGGGATAACATCGAGTGCCCGGTAGTGCGAATGATGTATTGCCAGTATGGATCGCGTTCGAGCTGTGCGCTTACTCCGATAGGGAGGGGATCAATAACGATAATTTGACCATGGATGCCTTGCAGTTGTTCAATACCTACCAGGGTATAGCCCCAATAATTGCTTTCTTTTTGCCACGCGTTTTTCACCGCTAATTTGTTTAACGCGATTTGGTAAGCGCTGTTTTCGCCATACACTCGAACGTGCTTGCGATCCATAAACTGCACTAAAAGAACCGCTGATCTATTGTTTGATAGGCGATTGGCAAGCCGTGATAAGCGTTGCTCGCTATTGACAATCAATTGCTGTGCTTTGGCTGTTAAACCTAAATCTTGGGCCATTGCTAGCGTAAAATTACGGACCGTTTGCCAGTTGACCTTTCCTTCTTGACGAGCCGTTAAAACCCGTACCTTAGCAATCCTTTCTAACTGAGTACGCAGAGATAAAAAACGCGAAGACAAGTAAATGGTGTCGAGATCCAATTCAATTAAACGTTCAATATTGGGTTGACTGCGAAGGCCAATATCAACGGTCTGCTCGGGGATGGCCGGATAACCAACCCATTGCTTATAGTCGTCCACTTTTGCCGCTGCTGCAGGTACGATACCAAGCGCTAACAGAGTTTGAGTCTGTGCCCAGTCTAAAGACATGACACGCTTTTCATGCCCACTAATGTCAACGCTAGCGCTAACATAAAAGGCAAAACTAAGGCAAAAAATGCCGCCCAAAGCCCGCAAGTATTTTAACATGGCATCGCCACTGGATAACCCGCAGGATGTTGGCAAATACGCATATTGACATTGTAAATCTGACTTAGGACCGACTCGGTAAAAACGGCTTTTGTCTCACCATTAACAATCGTTTGACCCTGATGCAAAGCAATGATGTGGTCACAAAACCTCGCCGCCAGATTAATATCATGAATAACAATAATAACGCCAATTCCCAACTCTACTGATAAGCGTTTAATAAGCGTAAGTACATCAACTTGATGACCAATATCTAACGCTGACAAAGGCTCATCGAGCAGTAAAAAACGACTTTTTTGGGCCAGCAGCATCGCTAGCCACACTCGTTGTCGCTCACCGCCTGACAAGCTATCCACTCGGCGATCTCCAAACTTATCGGTATGGGTTAACTGCATCGCTTCATTGATACACTTGTGGTCTTGTTGACTTAAACGGCCTAATAAACCATGCCATGGGTAACGACCAAAACTGACGACTTCTTTAGACGTTAGCATGTCACTGGTCGGAATGGTTTGTGGTAAATAAGCAACGTGCTTTGCAAAGTGTTTGTCAGACCATCGAGTCACCGATTGGCCATCAATCAAAACATCGCCTTGTTGATGAGCCTGCTGTTTAGCCAACAGTTTTAATAACGTTGACTTACCAGAACCATTATGACCCACCAGAGCGTATATCTTGCCCGCTTCAAATTGCATAGAAAAATCGTGTAGCAATGCTCTGTTTTCGACTTGGTAGGTCAGTGATCTGGCCTCTAACATCCCACCCTCTCAGTGAAGTTGATCAATAAAACGTGCAAAGAATTTACCTGTATTCGCGGCATCAATCAAATACAAATGAGAATAATTTACTTTAACAGTGGAATGAACCATTGTGTGCTTATTTTTATTAATGTCTTGAAAGGAAAGCGCTTTAAATAACCTGATACAGAAACCGATGACTCAGACAAAAATACCAGTCTGATTTAGCATGTTATCGAGTTTTTAACCCGATAAGCAGACCCGCTGTTGAGTGAAATCGGTATAAAACACGACGAGTAATGTCTTCAAAGTGAAGTGTGATTGAGGGTTAAGGCAGTGATACACTCAGTTAAGTTGAACGTTTTTGCGATAAGCGCGTTCGTCAAACACGTTTTACTCAGGCAAACCGAGTTGATAACTGAGCAAAACTTGCTTTTTGACTCGCCCGTTACAACGAATCTTTTTTGGCAAGAGTCACATTGATAATACTGCCACTAAATGTTTATTCTGTGAGTATAAATGGGCACTTAAACGTCGTAGTTTAGATGGCCAGTAACGGAAACTTCACTTTCCACACGATTTCGGCCATTGGCTTTTGCTAAATACAAGGCTTTGTCGGCAAAACGAAGTACGTCATTGACTTCTTTTTCAGCACCTGAGGTTGCAACACCAATACTGGTCGTCACTTGAAACTGGCCATCGATGATTAAACCTTCAATGCCAAGGCGCAGTTTTTCCGCCAGCATTAACCCTTGTTCATGCTCGGTATTTGGGCAAATAACCAAAAACTCCTCTCCCCCCCAACGCCCGATAACATCGACGTCTCGAATGTTATTTTGGATCCAATGGGCTACCATTTTGAGGGTCTTATCGCCAGCTTGATGGCCTCGGTTATCGTTAATGGATTTAAAGTGATCTAAGTCGAGTAAAATGACGGAATACGAATGACCATATCTCATAAATCGGCCATGCTCATCGTTAAGGACCTGATCCAATTGACGACGGTTAAAAACCTCGGTTAAGGCATCGGTGATCGAACGGCGCTCTAATTGCTTTTCCAGTTCAATTTTTTCGGTCACATCTTCTATGACCACTTGTACTGCAGGTTCACCATCCCAATCGATTAGATTATCATACACGCGAAAGTGCCGCCTCACCCCGTCATAACAAATGTTCTCGACTACGTTACAACTCCCTTTAACCTGACCTGATACGATATCTTGATAATTATTGATTGCGCTCTCACGCTCGGGTTCAGGAATAAAATCGAGTAAGTTAACTTTTTGTAGGACGTGCTCTATTGAAGGTGCATGCATGAGATTAACCCAAGCTTGGTTGACCATCAAAGGCTTAAAGTTTCGATGAACATTGATCCCCTGACCAGAGGTGGTGATTAATTGCTTGTATTTACGCTCGTTTTCTTTGATTTGCAAATGCGCTTGTTCTACGGCTGACATATCCATCACAGTCACTTGAATCGCGTCTTCACCATGCCATTTGATCACGTGATCAATAGTAAAGACGGTTATTGAACGACCATAGCGATCAATATTTTTAAACGTTCTGCCGCGAGGAATAATATCTCCACTAATTTGACGATAATAGTTTTCGCGAGCCATCTGATGGTGCTTGGGGTCAATTAGATCAAGAAAGGAGTTTATATTCTGTAATAAGTCTTGAGCGGAGTCATAACCGTAAATTCGCGCGTAATTATCATCAACATACACCGGCTCTAAATCTTTAAGGACTATGACACCGTAAGTAGAATCAAAATTTATCTCAGGCATAATCCCTCATCATCAGCACACATAAACAATTATCATTAGAACTATTATAGAATATAATCAATAATTTGTGCACAGTTTATCGAATGCAAGATCGAGTTTGTGACATCGTGTTAAACTTTCGCCTATCAACACGAGGGAAAATATTTTATTGGTGCAAATCATCACATATTCTATTTCTCCCCTGCTGCTTGGCGAGATAAAGCAGTTTATCGGCCCGTTGTAACACCGACTCAACACCATCCTTACTTTGCACTAGGGTCAACCCAATACTAACGGTTAATCGATACTGTTGAGCCGGAGCTGAAAGCCTCACATCACCAAGCTTCTCCATAAGGCGAGTTAAAACGGCTCTAGCACCGTCAAGGTTGGTGTTGGGTAAAAGAATCAAAAACTCTTCTCCTCCCCAACGCGCAAAGACATCACTATTTCGACCAGATAAAGCCAATGCGCCAAATACCTTTAAGGCTTCATCGCCAATATTATGACCAAAATCATCATTGAGGCGTTTAAAATGGTCAAAGTCAATAATTGCCACTGCCAGCTCCTGCCTATGATGTGGTTTGTCAAAGATTTCCGTCATAAGTTCAGTAATAAACCGGCGGTTACTCAGCCCGGTCAAGGCATCAGTATTTGCCATCGACGTCATTTTTTCATTCAAATCGTGAAGTTCATGAATATCGCGATTTCTGGCAATCTCGTGCCCAACCCAATTTGAAAATAATTTAACGAGCTCATAATCTTGGCGGATAAAAGGACGTGAAGGTATTGGGCTAGAAAAATTCAAAGTTCCATAGCGATGACCATCAACGAAAATAGGGGCGCCTAAATACGCTTCCAATCCAAAATTTATAAAACAGGGGTGGGTCGCGATTTCACTCTCAGAAACATGGTGAAAGCCCTGAATGTCATTGGCTTTGTAAACATGCGAACAATAAGTGCCTTCAAGATCAAAACTGATCCCCTCTTCTAGGCTATTTTCAGGGTGAACGGCTTGTTTAACAATATAGTTAGAACCCTCAATTTTGCTGACAATACCTATCGGCAACTTAAATAGCTCAGTCCCTAATTGTAATATTGCTTGTACCCTTTGTTTAAAATCGAGATGTCTTGATGAGGTGATACTGTGTAAGGTATTGAGTGCTTCCTCCACCGCTAGGCGTGCAGATTCGTCATTAATCAGAGCGACAAAACCAATCACGCGCTCTTTCTCATCATGAATCGCACCGCCATGAGTCATACCAAAAAAAACTCTTCCTGTTTTGTCTTGGTATTTAACAGTGACCGATTTAGGTTGAGGACTCGCTTTATCGTGATAGCGCAATTGTCCCATGCGCACAAAATCATCACCATCTGCATACAAAACTTGAGTCAACTGACCAATAAGCTCGCTACTGTCATAGCCAAACAACACTTCGGCGGCTCGATTTATATGCAAAATAGTGCGTTCTGTACTCGCTATAACCGCGGCTTGATCTATGTATTCAAAGCTACGTTTCAAAACAGATAATTCAATACCTGATAATTCAGCCATGATACCTCCATCATTTAAGACCAAATCAAGTTTCGCCCACCGAACATTAGCCAGTATTTATAACCTTATTACCAAACCGAACAATGTCAAATTTGAAGGTCGCTTTTCAAACCTTACTCGTATTTATTCTTGACGCTATTACAAGCTAACACCCTCAAAAAACTGAAACTATACCGTTTCTTAACCATTGCCTCGCACCACTCCCCAAATGATGTTGAGAGTGGAAGTAGACAGATTATCGCGTTCAGACAACGTAAGTCCCGTTTCGTTGTCTTTATTATCACAGGGCACAAAACATTGCTCACCCGAGCAAAAGCCAATGCATACACTTAAGCGCTTATTCCATAACATCCAAGGTCCGCAATCGCCATCACACTCATTAGACATCAAACGTATTTTTTACCGATAAAATTCGAACTCTAACAAGAAAAGTTAGAACAAAAATGTAACAAGAAGAAAACAAAATAAAAAATCAATAATAAAGCCATAAAAAACAATTAGATAAAGACATTTTGTGCAAAAAAGATATTTACTTAGATAACAAACATTCAGCAGCTTACGACAACGAATCAAATTTAGTTTGTTATCTAACTAAGTTGATCATTTCAACTCAAAGCATTAGTATGCTTTTTAAATTGAACAGTCAATTAATAAAAAATGCCAAAGTTAGGAATGGAACCAATTCGACGTCAGCAGTTAATCGATGCCACTTTACAGTCCGTGGCCGAGCACGGGTTTGACGCCACAACAATCAACAAGATCAGCAAGCGTGCTGGGCTTTCCTCTGGAATTATCAGTCATTATTTTGGTGGTAAAGAAGCCCTGATTGAAGCGACAGTACGCCACATACTCACGCAATTGAAAGCCAACCTTTTGCGCAAAACTCAAGGTCAATCTATCAGTGCTTATCAACGTTTGATGTGTATTGTCGAAACGAACTTTGCGCCCATTCAGCAACATCACGACACCACGAGAACCTGGTTAATTTTTTGGGCTCAATCGATGCACAACCCGACTCTTTTTCGTTTGCAACAAGTCAACAGTCGCCGCTTGTTTAGTAATTTGAAAAGTTCATATCGGCAATTGATGCCCGAAGACGACGCACAACAAGCCAGTGCCTTGACTGCTGCGATGATTGATGGTCTTTGGTTACGCTGCGTTTTGGCGAAAGGTCAACAAAAAGATTTTGCCGAGGCGCAACATCTATGTAAGCAATACATTCACACTCTTATCTCACCGTTTGGAGAATAATCATGTCTCACCCTGTGTTACAAAATTTTATCGATGGTCAATTTGTCGCCAACAGTCATGGAGAATGCTTTGATGTCATTAACCCAGCAACAGGCGAAGTCATTTATCAAGTCGAAAAAGCGTGTGAACAAATTCAACAACACGCCATCACAAGCGCCCAGCAAGGCTTTTTAACATGGTCTGCAATGACCGCAATGGAGCGCTCGCGAATTTTATTAAAAGCTGTCGCTCTTCTGCGCGAAAGAAACGATGAACTGGCTAAGATTGAAGTCTTAGATACTGGAAAACCTTGGCAAGAAGCAGAGTGCGTTGACGTAGTAACCGGTGCTGACGCCATTGAATTTTTTGCCAATATCGCCCCTGGTCATATTGGCCAACAGCAAGATCTTGGCGGCGATTTTTATTACACCCGCAAAGAAGCACTCGGGGTGTGTGCCGGTATTGGTGCGTGGAACTACCCATTACAAATTGCTTGTTGGAAATCAGCACCGGCACTTGCATGCGGCAATGCCATGATTTTTAAACCCTCAGAAGAAACCCCAAAAGGGGCGACAGAATTGGCGAAGATTTTCATTGAAGCCGGTGTACCTGCCGGTGTCTTTAATGTGGTACACGGCGCTGCCGACGTTGGGCAATGGTTAACCTCTGCACCAGAAATCGAAAAAGTATCCTTTACTGGTGAAGTCGGCACAGGTCGTAAGGTCATGCAAAGCGCAGCCAGCAACCTTAAAGAGGTCACTATGGAGCTCGGCGGCAAGTCACCACTTATCGTCTTTGACGATGCCGATATCTCGGAAGCGGTCAGCGCTGCCATGCTGGGCAATTTTTATACACAAGGCGAAGTCTGTACTAACTGTACGCGTGTATTTGTTCACAAAAACGTGAAAAGCGCGTTTGTCAATGAACTGCTTAGTCGTATTGAAAACAATATTATCGCCGGCGACCCCCTAGATGAAAAGGTTAACCTCGGCGCTCTTATTTCCGAGAAACACCAAAAGCTTGTGCTCGATTACATCAATAAAGGTAAGCAAGAAGGGGCAAGCTTATTGTGCGGTGGAGAAGCCATTCATCCTGAAAGTGCGCCAAAAGGCTACTTTGTCGCTCCAACGGTATTCGATGATTGCCAAGACGATATGACCATTGTTCAAGAAGAGATTTTTGGCCCAGTGATGAGCTTATTAACCTTCACCGATGAGGATGAAGTCATAAGCCGAGCCAACAATACCAAGCTCGGGCTTGCCGCGGGTGTGATGACTCAGGACATTCGTCGAGCGCACCGAGTCATCCATCAACTGAACGCCGGGATTTGCTGGATTAACAGTTATGGCGCCTCCCCTGCCGAAATGCCGGTTGGTGGGTACAAGCTTTCAGGTATTGGACGAGAAAACGGGCTCGAAACGTTAAATCACTATACCCAAACGAAATCGGTTTATGTCGGTATGCAAAAAATAGACGCACCATTTTAATGCTCACCGATTAGGAGATAACATGAAACAGTTTGATTATATTATTGTCGGTGCTGGTTCAGCAGGCTGTGTCCTAGCCAACCGATTAAGTGAAAACCCCAATCATCAAGTCTTATTACTTGAGACCGGCGGCAGCGATAAAAGTATTTTTATCCAAATGCCGACCGCATTGTCGATTCCAATGAACACCGACAAATACGCTTGGCAATTTCACACGCAACCAGAGCCGTACTTAGATCAAAGAGAAATGCATTGCCCCCGCGGTAAAGTACTAGGGGGCTCTTCAAGCATTAACGGTATGGTCTACGTCCGTGGCCACGCGAAAGACTTTGACGAATGGCAACAACACGGGGCACAAGGTTGGGGTTACCAAGCGTGTCTTCCATACTTTCAGCGTGCAGAAAATTGGTATCTTGGCGGTGATGACTATCGCGGCGAGAGTGGCCCCCTTGGGACGAACAATGGGAATGAAATGAAAAACCCATTGTACAAGGCCTTTGTTGAAGCAGGCCAGCAGGCCGGGTACCCAGTCACTGATGACTATAACGGTGCTCAACAAGAAGGTTTTGGCGCCATGCACATGACAGTCAAAGACGGTAAGCGCTGCTCGGCAGCCAGAGCGTATCTCGATCCCGTTAAGTCTCGTTCGAACTTAACCGTTGTGACCCATGCCAAAGCACAAAAAGTTTTGTTAGATGGAAAAAAAGCCACTGGTATTCAATACAAGGTAAACAATGACACCATCGAGTCTTATGCAACTAAAGACGTCATTCTTAGTGCTGGGCCGATTGGTTCACCACACTTGTTACAATTATCAGGTATTGGTGATCAAGAGGTACTACAAAACGCTGGGATAGACTGTCAGCACCACTTACCCGGCGTTGGAAAGAACCTTCAAGATCACCTCGAGTTCTACTTTCAATTTCGCTGCAAGCAACCTATTACACTCAATGGTAAGTTAGGCTTACTGTCTAAGGCCATGATAGGCGCACGCTGGTTATTGTTTAAAGATGGATTAGGCGCAACGAATCATTTTGAATCATGTGGTTTTATTCGTTCGAAAGAAGGGGTGGAATGGCCAGATCTTCAATACCACTTCTTACCCGCCGCCATTCGATATGATGGAAAAAGTGCCTTTGACGGTCACGGGTTCCAAGTTCACATAGGTCACAATAAGCCAAAAAGTCGCGGCTTTGTGCATGTTGCGAGCCCAGATCCTGACGTGCCACCTAAAATTCAATTTAACTACTTACAGCATCAAGATGATATTGAAGGCTTTCGCGCCTGTGTTCGGCTAACGCGAGAAATCATCAATCAATCTGCCTTTGATGCGTTTCGCGGTAATGAAATTCAACCAGGGGAACACGTGCAAAGTGATGAAGAGATCGATGCTTTTGTCCGTCAAGCGGTTGAAAGTGCCTACCATCCCTCTTGTTCTTGCAAGATGGGGGAAGATGAAATGGCCGTTGTCAACAGTGAAACTCGGGTTCATGGCATCGACAATTTGCGTGTGGTTGACTCCTCGATTTTCCCTACGATCCCAAATGGTAATTTAAATGCCCCTACAATCATGACGGCAGAAAAAGCAGCTGACCACATTTTGGGCAACGACATGCTGCCGGAAAAGCACGTCCCAGTGATTGAAGAGTCACAATGGCAACACCGTCAGCGAAGTCAGGAATTGGGTTAACACCACATTTTCTCGCAACACAGTCAGCAATTGATCATTGCGTGAAAAAGTTTTTTTATCCATAGCGAGTTTCACTCTCTATGGATTGACAGGCGCTGGTTCGCTAGCGCCATTGTTTACTAGGAGCAACACATGACGTTTTTTTATTTTTATTGGGAGGCTGACAATGACAGTTTGGCTTAGTGCAGGTATTTTATTTACCTTATTGGCTGTGGTTTTTATCCTCGCCAAATGGGGCAACGTAAGAGTCGTAGGAGTCACTCCAGTTCGCACTTTTACTTTTATTGCCATTTTATTTACATCGGGTTTAGACGTCGGGTTAATCATGTTCCCGTTGACTGAATTTGCAGGTTACGCAGACATAAACGCAAGCCCAGAATATGGATTTAGCAACCCACTCGCTATCGAGTTTGGTTTCTGGGGGTTCTTTATTTGGACATTTTATTTCCTGACCTGCTTTTATTTCTGCGTAATTGAGCCAAAAGTGAAGTTTTTTGAAATTCCTTGGGTCAAATTTATCAACAATGTCGTGATTATTGGCACTTGTGCTTTTACCGCTTCACTTTTGTTAGTCAATTTACCTTGGTATCTGCCTGAAGTCGGAGACGGAGAAAGTGTCATTCCACTCTTCTATGCCGTTGTCTTTGCCGTCATTGCCTTATCGGTTTATTCAAGTACGGATATTAAGTACGTCAAGATTTTGAGCATATCCACCAGTTGGGTTTTTCTTGCCTTAATCGCATTTATGTTTGGTAGTGCTTTTATTTGGGGTGACAGCTCAGTATCGCGCTATGTCAATGAACTGACATTACTGGGAAATTACTTTAGTAATATTCATCACTTTTTATTTCCATTGAACGATTACCACGCCTTTTACCTATTTTGGTGGTTTGCTTGGAGTATCATGATTGGCCAATTTACCGCCCGTTTTGTTGGCGGATTAAGAACGTACCAAGTGCTCGCGGCGATGCTTATTTTCCCATCGATTCCTATCGCGCTTTGGTTTGGCGTTCTCTACCACTATCATGAAGCCGGGCTAAGCACCGCGGGTCTACGCAACTTTGCCATGGTGTTTGTCGGTGTGGTTTTTGTCATCAATTCATTAGACTCTTTGATTCGACTCTACAGTGACAACCTCAATCTAACGGTAGCGAGATTGGGTAAAGCCAAGTACTTCGTGTTTCACCTGATGATTTTGAGTTTGCTAACCCTACTGTTCAAGTTGAACTTTTTACAAATCCAATGGGTAGGTGCATTAGTTATTGGTTTGTTCTTTGTAAACCTTGGCTATATTTTTTACAAAAAACATCAGACCGTGAAAAAGATCGACAGCTCTCCAAAAGAAAACCGGTTAGATTACAGTAAAATTGAATCGGTACACTGATCAAAAAAACAAAAACCGAGCGACTCCGTGGCTCGGTTTTTACTTTTTAAATCATAATTTTATCGTTGATGTTAAGCACCGTAGTGTACCGGCGAAGCTCGATTTTTTAACGCTTTTACTATCGCCAAAGGCACATCAGCACTGGTACTCGGATTGATATTTGATGGGATCCCTTGCCATCCAACCTGAACGGAGCCGGCATTGCTTTTAAAATCAATTTCCGTTTTCATTAACGCGTTAATAGGATCGGCAAACAGACTCACTGTCGTCCTGTCCAACCCTGCTGTTGCCAAGGCCAACATCGCGGTAATATTACTGCTTTTAGGGAAGATGTTCGCGGCTTCTCTTGCCGTCCCTTCAAAGAAACAGCTCGACTCCGTTATCGCATCAAGATCAATCAACTGTTCTGCTGCGGTCCCTCGCCATGAATGAGTGGGTTTCGTTTGTGAGATAGAAACGTGTTTTACTTGTGCTAGCGCCGCTGCAGACATCCAATCTATGGCCGGCAGAGCGCCTGACGATAATAGGATCTGTGCACCACTCTTGGCAGCCGAAGCAACAAATCGGTCAAAAATATCATCATTGGTAAACAAACCTATGCTGGACACCACAAGATCGATTCCTTGGTCTAGGATCTCAACACCGTAACGGTTTAGAGTGGCTTGTCCTGCCGCCTCGACAATAATATCCGGTTTTTTATCTAACAGCGTTTGGTAATTATCGGTGATAAGTGCCCGAAACTCAGGGGTTTTATCGCCGTGCTTTGCAATGTATTTTTGTTTCTCACGGCAAAGGATAGACACCAATTCAATATTGCCCGCTAAGCCATTTTCAATACTGACGGCGACGGTCTCACCGACAGCCCCTAAGCCTATAATAGCCACTTTTAATGTCTGTTTACGTTTCATAACAATCCCTATTTCATTGTGTTACCACTCAACCATCACTGATTGGCAAACGTTATAATTAATTTCCAAAGCGAGTTTTCCTTCTCGATAGCCCAGTATCCATGTCATGAGTAATCAAATAATAAGTTAGGCAATACGAGGCTAATCGAGGGAACATAAGTAATGATCATTAAACCGATCAGTAAGATGAGTAAAAATGGAATACAGCCTTTAAAAACGTCGGTCAGCGACATTTTGGAGATGGTCACCGCCACGAATAGATTTAATCCAACTGGTGGAGTGATCATACCAACAGAGTAATTGACTAAGTTAATAATTCCGAAGTGAACAGGGTCAACACCAACCTGTGAGGCAATCGGCGTCATTAAAGGAGCCAAGACAATAATCGCTGATGCGCTGTCGAGGAAGAAGCCCGCTATCAGCATGATAAGATTGAGTAAAGCTGTAATTGCAAATGAAGAATCACTTAATGACAATACCGATTGTGCTAAGGCTGAAGGCGTGCCAGTAATGGTCAACAGCCAAGAAAATGCAGAAGCCCCAGCGGTTATCAACAACAAGGATCCAGACGTTAAGCCTGTGTTTTCTAGAATTTTCCACAAATCTTTCGGCGTCACTTGCTTGTAAATCACCATACCAACAAAGAGCCCATAGACACAGGCTACCGAGGCCGACTCGGTCGCAGTGAACACACCGCTATAGATACCACCAAGTAAAATAACCGGTAAGCCCAACCCCCAAGCCGCCCCTTTTAACGCAGTAAAAACATCTTGAAAACGAGGGAATGGGCTACTTGGATACTGCTCTCGTTTAGCGTAAATCATACAGTAGATGATAAGCAGTCCACCTAATAACAAGGCAGGAAGCACACCAGCAGCAAACAATTGGCCAACACTGGTTGCCGTAACAGAACCATAAATAATCAAGGCGATACTTGGCGGAACGATGGGGCCCAATGTACCGGCCGTTGTCAATAAACCAATGGCAAATCGCTTACTGTAGCCGGCTTCGACTAAAGCGGGAAACATAATACTGCCAATCGCCACGACGGTCGCAGGGCTAGAGCCTGATATTGAACCAAAAAACAAGCAAGAGAGTACTGCCGCAGACGCCAAACCGCCCGGGGCCCAACCAATCAAAGCTTGTGCCAATGTTATTAAACGAGCGGACAATCCCCCTACTCTCATAAGCTCAGCGGCCAGAATAAAAAAGGGAATCGCCATCAATGAAAAGTTATTCATACCTGAGAACATTCTCATCGGTACAATCGTAGGATCCATAGAGCCAGACAACCCCATAGCTCCCACAACAGAGAAAGC
The DNA here is from genome assembly GCF_040957575.1 of Vibrio sp. HB236076. Taxonomy (NCBI): domain Bacteria; kingdom Pseudomonadati; phylum Pseudomonadota; class Gammaproteobacteria; order Vibrionales; family Vibrionaceae; genus Vibrio; species Vibrio sp. HB236076. The sequence continues at coordinate 1,388,332 of NZ_CP162601.1, read as the reverse complement.
CAAAGAGCCATAAATAGGCAGTCCTAATAATAACAAGATCACGAAGACTGGAAGTAAAAAAGCAATCATAATAAGCCTTTTAAAATCAATGTTTTCTGTGGCAGAAAAGGTGAAATCAGTCGCTATTCGGTTGTGGCTGCTTAGTACACTCAGCATAAATTATCGCCAAGTAACGATAGATTTGTAATAACGCAGTCGCTGGAATAAACGCGTAAATCGTCGCAATAGGAATTCGCAAGGCCGGTGATAATTGCCCCCTTGCGAGAGTAGAGAGAAATAAGTTGCCGCCGTAATACAGCAGTGCAATAGCAAAAACGACCCCAATCACTGCCGATATTACTTTAAATACGGGGAGAAGAGTTTCAGAGAGTACGGCTTTGAGTACATCAACCGTAATGTGGCTGCCTCGGCGAATACCAAGACTGGTCGACAAAAAACTCATTGAGATAATCAGGTATAAAATCGCTTCTTCAGCCCAAAATAATGAGTTGTTAAAACCGTAGCGAAAAACGACTTGAGTAAACGTCAGTACGGTCGCGCAAGCTAAAATACTGGCGATCAAAAAACCTTCAACCTGATCTAACTTAACATTGATGCGCTCTAACATTGTCGGTATTCCTTTACCTTGCAAAATCGTGCTAACGGGTCCTCCTAAAGACAGCACTGATGGTGCGCTCTAGCAATGACCGGCAAATGGGCCAATTGATGGCATGGCCCATACTTATTGTCCTATTCGCTGTCTAATTCTTGATAGACCAAATCCAGTAAATCAGATGTGACAGTGTCGCGAAATTGTTCGTGCACGGGTTTACTTGCCTCAATGAACGCGGCTCTTTGTTCATCAGTAAGCTCCGTGACTTGCGTGTGCTTAGCAATATTTTCAAGCGCCTTAGCCTCGAGTTCATTGGTCAGTTGGCGGGCCAAATCACGGCCATGATCAAAGGCTTCGGTCATCACTAATTTCAAATCATCAGGCAGTGCATTCCAGGCTTGTTCATTGACGATCGCAGCATAACCGTGATAAGCGTTAGCGGTTAGCGTCATGTATTTTTGAACTTCGTAAAACCGTTTGCTGGTAATATTGGCAATCGGGTTTTCCTGCCCTTCAATCACGTTTTGTTGTAAACCGTTATACACCTCGGTGTAAGCCATTGCCGTTGGATTGGCCTCAAAATTTCGGTAGGTACTCAATAAGATTGGCGATTGCATGGTGCGCATTTTAATGCCTTTTAAATCCTCGGGCTTTTCAATCGGACGAACATTATTGGTCATATGGCGAAAGCCCGCTCCCCAAAAATTAATCGCGTGCATACCATGGCCATCAAGGGTATCGAGAATTTTGCGACCCGCAGGACCATCTAAGACCGTTTTCATTTTTTCTTCAGAGGGCAGTAAAAAAGGTAAATCTAAGATTTGGACTCTTGGCTCAAAATTGCCTAAGGTTGCCGTTGGAGGGATCGCTATTTGCACCATGTTCATTTGTAACTGTTCGATGATTTCAACATCGCCACCTAACTGGGCTGCTGGTAAAACGGTTACATTAATACGGCCTTCTGATTTTTCATTCACCTCTTTGGCAAAGGCCAATGCAGCCTGACCATTAGGGGTTTCGTCGATCAGAACGTGGGCAAACGTGAAGTTATACTCTGCAGCAAAAACAGAGCCACTCATGAGTATACCGAGAGCGATTGATAAGCGTTTTTTCATCATTATTTCCCTATTGATTAAGTGGACGATACTTGTCATGGTTTAAGAAACCGAACAAGACCCGAACCATGGTTTACCGTGAAGTATAGACGAGCATGTATCCATCAGCTCTATGGAAAAAATAGAACTATCACTTAATAAAGGCAATAGCAGTTTAATTACACATACTGTAAATAAATTTACAGGTTCACTGCCAATCATGTTATAAAATTAATAGTCCTCACATTGAGATAACTTGGCAAAGCAATGAACATACGCCCGAATTTGCTCGATATTAACTGGAATGACCTGAAATATTTTTTAGCCCTTCACCGCTATGAACGTTTATCGGTTGCGGCTAAAAAGCTCGGTTGTACACACGTCACGATCGCCAATCGTATCGAGCAATTAGAAACCACGATGGAAACTAAATTGTTTATCAAAAGCAATAAGGGCTATCACGTTACGAAAGCGGGCGAACATTTACTTCCCTACGCTGAAAAATGTGAGCGAGCATTGCGTTTAGCACAAGAAGATTATCGCAATGACCAAAACATGCGCTCTAAAATCCGTATTGGTGTTACAGAAGGGTTTAGTAACTATTTTTTATCAACCGAATTACCGCAATGGGTAAAAGATAAAGATATTGATATCGAGCTCATCTCTTTGGCGGGGTTCACTGTGATGACCAGTGGCGAAGTAGACATCAGCATCACAATCGGGCCTCAAAAGGGCGTCAACATTATTCAAAGGAAGTTAACAGACTACACTTTAGCGTTATTTGCTCACCGAGATTATGTGGCGCAAGGTCAACCGATCAATCAGCGGGCAGATTTAGCCAACCACCCTTTTGTCGGTTACATCGAAGATCAGCTTTTTTCACCTTTGCTGAAATACCAAAATGACATTGCTGCTAACTTGCAAGTGGTCTTCAAAACCACCACAATTCACACTCAATGCCGAGCCATCAAAACCGGTATTGGCATCGGGGTACTGCCTCATTTTGTTGCGTACGGCGACGGCGATTTAGCGGCCGTTTTACCTGAGTTTGTCATACATCGTGAAATGTGGATCTCGACCAGTAAAGACCTACATCAATTTAAAGATCTCAAAGCAACATGGGATTTCATTATCAGGCGCTGTGCTGAGAAGCGTTTGGTTTTTGTCCCGAGCCAATATGATCAATAATCGCGTTCATCGTAGTAGAGTACGATGTAAAGAAACGATACCGCCTATATTGACAGTGGATTCGCTACGGTCTTGGCGCCCCCCTGCTCTAGCGCAGCGTTCTATCATCTAACCAGGAGCAAAACTCACTGCCCCTGAGGTAGACAAAATGTCAGAGTTTAGGGAAAGTGTTTTTGCAGATAAGCAACGATATCCGAGGACTCATACATCCATTCTACCTTGCCCTCTTTTTCGATTCTCAAGCAAGGTACCGTCACTCGACCGCCACCTTCGAGCAACTCTTGGCGATGTTTCGGATCATTTTTGGCATCACATAAGTCAATGTTGACCGCTTGACGCTTCAAGGCTCTGCGAACTTTGACGCAAAATGGACAAGCTTCAAACTGATACAATTTGTAGTGTGTGGCTTTTTGATCAACGTGCTTTTGTTCTTGTGGGGAGCGTTTAACGCTGCGAGGGCGAAATAAAGCACTCATCAGTAAAATGAGCTTACCGAGGATAAAACGAATCGCTTTCATAATAGGACTTCTAAAATTTTCCAGGCCAGAAATCTTACCAGTCTATCCTTTGTATGAACACTAAAAATACTAACTACAGTAACCACGTTAAATAGATTAGCCAGGTTTAGGTACAAAATCACTAGACTCAGGAAAGAGCAATTAACTTAAACCTTTCTCGAACACGCGATGACAAAAAAGCCCTGGTACAAAGCCAGGGCATCGCGTCATTTTTAGAATGTGAAACAGATTATTTGGCTGCCAATTCCTCACGAACAATTTGCGCACCCGCACTGAGTGCTTTTAGCTTACCTGCTGCAATAGCGCGAGGTAATGGAGCCATACCGCAGTTAGTACAAGGATACAGTTTGTCTGCATCAACAAATTGCAACGCTTTACGCAAGGTATCAGCGACTTCTTCCGCGGTTTCAATCTCATGATTGGCAACATCAATTGCTCCTACCATGACTTTTTTACCGCGGACCAATTCGATGAGATCCATCGGTACCCGCGAGTTTTGACACTCTAAAGAAATAATATCGATATTGGACTGCTGAAGTTTAGGGAAGATCTCTTCGTATTGGCGCCATTCATTACCCAGTGTTTTTTTCCAATCTGTGTTGGCTTTAATGCCGTAGCCATAACAAATGTGTACCGCGGTTTCACACTTAAGGCCTTCAATCGCGCGCTCTAGTGTTTTGATACCCCATTCATTAACTTCATCAAAGAAAACGTTAAACGCTGGCTCATCAAATTGAATAATATCGACACCTGCAGCTTCAAGCTCTTTTGCTTCTTCATTCAAAATTTTGGCAAATTCCCAAGCGAGCTTTTCACGGCTTTGGTAGTGATCATCAAAAAGGGTATCAACCATGGTCATCGGACCTGGCAATGCCCATTTAATCGGCTGATCGGTTTGCGAACGCAAAAATTTCGCATCCTCAACAAACACGGGCTTTTGACGCTCGACCGGTCCAACGACAACGGGAACACTGGCTTCATATCGATTGCGAATCGTAACCGTTTTACGGTTTTCGAAGTCAACACCGTTGAGGTGTTCGATAAAAGTGGTGACAAAGTGTTGGCGAGTTTGTTCACCATCACTAATAATGTCAATTCCACCGTGATACTGCTCCTGAAGCGCCACACGTAACGCATCTTGTTTACCTTCAACAAGGATATCGTCTTCCAGTTTCCATGGAGACCAGAGCTTTTCTGGTTGGGCTAGCCAAGATGGTTTGGGAAGACTGCCAGCGGTTGAGGTGGGTAGTAATTTTTTCATAATCAATCATTCTTCTTTTTAAATGGTTTCTCTTGACGTTGTTAGTATTCATACCCTGGCTGAGGTTAACCATTTTATTTTTTCATCGCTCAGGGTACGAACTTTATTCGCGAGTGATAAAACTCGCTGGTTATCGAACTGCGATCTCCGACACAGCTCGATAAGGATTAAGCCATTTCAGCTTCTTTCCATTGCTCTAACGCCGCTTGATAAGGCTTGATGAAGACTTCCTCAACAAATTTTCCTTGCTCAATGGCGAGTTGAGTACGCTCTTCGCGATCGTAAACGATGTTGGTCAACTGATGATCGGAATTTTTCAAATCCGGCTTGTACACCTCACCAGCAACCGTATTCGCGTTGTAAATCTCAGGTCGGTAAATTCGTTGGAACGTTTCCATCGTGCTCACCGTGCTGATCAGTTCAAGATTTGTGTAATCGTTGAGCAAATCGCCAAAGAAATAGAACGCCATCGGCGCAACGTTACCCTGTGGCATGAAATAACGCACTTGCAGCCCCATCTTCTTGAAATAGCGTTCTGTGAGCGACGATTCGTTTGGCTGATATTCAAAGCCAAGAACAGGGTGGTGGTTTTCAGTACGGGTATATACCTTGCTATCCGAAACACTCAAACAGATAACTGGCGGTTTTGAAAAGTTGTCTTTAAAGGTTTTCGAATTGACAAACGATTTGAAAATGGCGCCGTGTAAATCACCGAAATCACTCGGAATTGAAAACGAAGATTGGCCTTTGTTGTGCTCTGGTAACACGACACTAAAGTCATAGTCACGCACATAGGAAGAGAAATTATTACCCACAATACCTTCAATGCGTTGATTCGTTTTGTGGTCAACAATAAACGTTTTAAGCACTTCAATCGTTGGAAATGAACGGCTATACCCTTCGACATCCAAATCCATATCCACCGAAATAATTTCCAGCTCTACAGAGTAACGGTCCGCTTGAGGATTATCCCAAACCGCCATACTATTAAAGCGCTCATTGATCATGTTCAGAGTATTACGCAAGTTTTGCTCACGTTGTTCACCGCGGGCTAGATTGGCAAAATTCGTCGTAATACGAGTATTTTCTGCTGGGCGATAGTGCTCATTAAAATCAATACTTTTAATAGTAAAGCTGGCGTTATTATTCATTGTATTCGGGTATCCATTTAATTTTTCTGTATGACTTACATGTTCTTTTCGCTCGCTTTAGAACAAAAAATGCGAATATCGCATTTCAGACACCACATAAACGTATAATTTTAAAGAAAAACAACGATAAATGCCGGTCACATCACGAGCGGTATAGGTATGTTATACATAGATTAAACGGTGAATAAAAATGGTTATCTTTCACATGCTACATGAAAAAAATTCATGTAGCGCAAACGCCTTGTGTTACATACCGATCACAGACTCATCAGATTGGTACTACGGGCTTAACACTTTATTTGTCTTTACCCTCAAAAAATTGTTTTACTGTTCTTTCTTTGAATCGATTAAATGCTCATAACGCTGATCGGTTAACGTTTTCATAAAGGCAACTAACGCATCGACTTGTTCATCGGTTAAAGCACGAGCCTTAAACTCTTCTTCTTCTAAAGCCAAATTTTGATCGACTTCAGGCTTGCGCCACGGCTTGCCGGTTTCAGGGTTAATGGTTCGCGTTGAATTATTGAATTTATCGTAAAACAACACCACAGTACGCAGATCTTTAAACACACCATTATGCATATAAGGTCCTGTCACTGCGACATTTCTCAATGTCGACACTTTAAATTTACCGGCTTGATTAGGATCATCGATTCTGGGGTGTTCGAGTAAACCGCGATCAACATAATCAGCGCCTAAACCATTCATGGCTCTTACCCGTTCATTTTTGGGTACACCAAGGTTGTGATATTGGTAATTGGTAAATGTTTCACCACGACTTTTAGGGAAAGCTTTAAGCTGGTGACAACGGTTACAGTTGGTAAATTGCTGTGAGAAAAACAAGGCCTCTCCTAAGGACTCCAATCGAGTAAACTCAACTTCATTGCGCAAATAACGATCGTATTTGGAATCAAAAGGCGAGAAGAAGTCACTTTTTTCAAATTCAGCGATGCTGTCGGTCATGGCTTCATAAGCACGTTCAACGTCATCAAAAACAGCATCACCATACACATCTTTAAAAGCTTGCTCATAAAAGGTATTTTCTAACAGACGTCCTACGACTTCAGTTTTACTTCCCATGCCCATTTCAACTGGGTTCAGTAATGGCTCACCAGCTTGACCCGCGAGATCGCGTTGACGACCATCAAAAAACAAACCACCTTTAAACACACCAGTATCGCTACGGGTGATACGAGGGATCTTGTTTGCATAAGACGCCGTGGGTGTATTGCGATCGCCAAACTTTGTCAAATCATCACCTTGGGACACCATGCCATCAACTTTTGAATCACGATCGTCAATAAAAGCGTGGTCAGGATTATGACAAGTGGCGCAAGATTGGCTGCGGTTTTTCGATAGATTAGTATCAAAAAATAAAATTTGCCCCAATTGCGCTTTGCTAAATGCTGGTATTTCAACTTGGTCTTGATTGAGCGTGTTCTCAGCTGACACAGGTAGGGCGATAAGAGACAGCATACAAAACAAAAGACCGACTAATGGCAACAACTTAGCCCCCTTACATTAAACCATTAACCTCATGCACATAAAGCATGAATAAAAGAAGTGATAGTATACTCAAAAATTTATCAAACACCCTGACTGAACGCATTTTTTGTTTATTTTTTACTTAATAATCAATCAAAGATATACTGTTAAAGATGAAATCATCGACACTTTTTAGTTGAATCTCTTCATTACTACTAGATAGCGAACAAGCGCGAAATGTGCTTACAAGGAGTTTGAATGAAATGGACAATTCTATCGCTTATCAGCACAGCCGCGTTGGCAGCGTCAATACAGGCTAAAGACACTTCAATAAAGCAATTTGTTCGTTTCCAATATCAAGGGGAAGCGCGCTACGGCCAGCTAAAAAACGACCAAATTTACCCTGTCAATGGTGATGTATTTACCCATTACACCTTATCAGAATCCCCAATTTCACTGAATGATACTCAGCTCCTGTTACCCACTACGCCAGAAAAAATTTTTGCCGTTGGAATGAACTTTGCGAGTCACCTATCGTCCCCCTCCAATCAGCCGCCACCGCTGTTTTTGAAACTCCCCTCTTCTCTGATCCTTTCAGGAGAACGCATAAACGTGCCAGAGGGCGCCACTAACGTCCACTTTGAAGGGGAAATGGTGATTGTCATTAGTAAACGGGCACGCAATATCACTCCACAACAGGTTGATGATGTCGTCTTCGGCGTCACAGTCGGTAATGATCTGACCGAGCGAAATTGGCAAGGCCAAGATTTGCAATGGATGCGCGCGAAAGCGGCCGATGGATTTGCCCCTATAGCCTCCACAATAACTCAAGGTGTGGATTATCATAATTTAATGCTGACAACACGTTTGAATGGCAAAATCGTTCAGCAGGAAACCACCGCCAATATGATTCATAGCGTCGATAAAGTGGTCAGTTACCTCAGTCAGTATTTTACTTTAAAGCCCGGTGATCTTATTTATATGGGTACACCAGGTAGAACCCAAGCGCTTAGGCAGGGCGATACTGTTACAGTCAGTATTGATGGCGTCGGCCAGGTCGAAAATCGCTTAGATTTTTAGTGTAAAACACAAAATTTTGCAATTAACGGTAAGCTAACTGACTGTTTGTAAAAACCGAGCACCTACAGACCGTGACAATGTAACAATCTAATGTTTGGACTTCAAAAAGTGACCCCATGCGCCTTGCAACAAGATACCCGGTGTCTGACCACTGATCATTTGCAAGGTTTTTAGTGTTTTAATCACATCGGGACATGCCACACAAAACGCCAAATCAACACCTGGGATATTTGACTCAAAAACACTGTTCACATAAATAAGGTTATCTTGTTTGTGTGATACTAAGTAATCGTTGAACCCGGTATTTGTTTCATGGCGGTTTAAAATCCCACGTTTGCCTTGCTCAATAATTTTAAAATTATATTGATCAGCAGCCTTGAATAAACACTTAGGGTCGTCAACTATCATCGTTTTTTCTGTAAAATTCTCATATGTGTAAAATAGGTCGCACTGCTGCCATTGTTTTTCTGATAATTTTTTTCGTGACTCTTTAGGTATAAAAACCGTTTTTATACCTAGACAAGTAAATACATCGCAATACGCTTGTAGTTTAATATCATCAAAGTATACCGTCATGTTTGGTTTGAGTAATGCAAGTGTTATTAAGTGAATGGTATTGCGTAAGTTTCTAGTGACAATTAACTGGCGCTTTTGTTGACAGTAATTTGGGATCACCTGATCTTTTAGATGTTTTGATAATAGTCGTTCATTCTCAGTAACTGATTTTCCCATTGCATATGACTCAAACACCTGGAGGTCTTGAGCACGTCGGTAGTAATTAAACCACTGCTGCAAAATACCTCCTGAACACTGGTTTTCACTCATAGGCACAAAACTTTTGTTTTTTGGCGCATAAGATGATGCTTTCGCGATGTCACGTCCGGTCTTTGTGAGGGTCTTTTGATTGACAAAATACCCAACTCTTTCTTTAGAACTCAGAACACCTCGAGACACAAGCTGCCGATAAGCCAGTACAACCGTATTTCTTGACACCTGAAGTAAACTGGCCAATTTTCTTGCTGAAGGTAGGGCTTGAGAGTTAAAAATACCCGCTTGTATATTTTCGAGCACGTATTCGCATATTTGTTGTTGTAAATTCACTTTCCCGGTCACAATATCGGTCCTTTAATACCTTGTTCAACATTGTTGTTGGCATGAACAACTTGCCAAATGAAAAACTCTTATTACACAACTGAGTCAGTGGTAGCCTAGAAGCCATAGCGATGGCCCGATAGATAAGATTCTACAGATTTGAGCAGTAAAATGTGCTAAGCAGCTTTCTGGGTAAGACCATTCCACCATAAAAGCAATTAGATCAGTTCAACGCAAATCAAACCACTTTCTCGATTTTTTTAGTCAGCTACTTGGTTGTATAATTAACTTTAAAACAACCTTGCACAATCCTGTCAATCATGATCGCACAGAACAAAATGGCGAGGCCCGCTAGCAAACCTTGCCCTTTGGCAGCAAACTGCAACGCCTGTAAAACATCGGTTCCTAATCCCTGTGCACCAATCAATGATGCAATCACGACCATAGATAAACACATTAAAATGGTCTGGTTAACACCGGCGAGAATACTCGCCTTCGCCAATGGGATCTCGACATCTAGTAATAGTTTTCGTTTAGAACAACCAAAAGCAACGGCCCCTTCCACGATTGATTGAGGGACTTGTTGTATCCCCAGTGTCGTTAATCTCACAACTGGAGGCATACCAAAGACAATCGTCGCAAGTACACCTGGTGGTTTACCTGTACCAAAAAAGGCAATAATCGGAATTAAATAGACAAAAGCTGGCATCGTTTGCATAAAATCCAATACGGGTTTTGTCATCGTATCGATGGTTTTATTTTTGGCGCACACAATGCCAAGTGGGACCCCAATAACAATACAAATCATCGCAGCCGTACCAAGTAATGCGACCGTGGCCATACTTTTTTGCCAATAGCCAAAGAAAGCCAAATATGACAAAGCGATAGCGGTAAATATAGCGGCCCGATACCCTGACACTTTCCAAGACATTAATACAATCAACATCATGACAACAGGCCACGGCATAGAAACAAGTACGGTTTCTAAGCCACTTAACACATTGTTTATAAAACGTGTGATCTGGTCAAATAAGCCTGAACCTAAAATCGCTAAATAATCAAAGCCTGAATTCAGCCATAAAGCAGTCTGATTGAATAATGTCTTATCGGCGGGAAAGTCAACTAACCATTGCTTTGGGCTTATTGCCGTAAAACGATACAAGGTGAGAGGAAAAATTAAGCCAAGTAATACTGAGCCAGCTATGCCACTTCTCATCTTAAAACCACTGCGCTGTATCCTACCTTGCCGCCATAAACAGTATTGTCGTTCATAAAAAGGGTTAGCAATAAATCCTTGTGTAATCATAATAAAAATCAATAAACAAAGACCGATGACCACTTGGCGTTTAGCGCCTAGTGATGCTTCGTTGGCAGCAGATAACGCTCTAATGGACGCTTTTTGTAGATTATCAGCATTGCGAGCCAAAGCTTGAGCATTGGCAGAGCCATGCTCGATAGCCGCCTCACTTTTGACTTTCATTTCAAGCGCTTTATTTTGCATACGCTCAGCTTGTGCAAATTTATCAGCGCCTAAGTTTCCCCAACTGCCTTGGCATATCAAAGTTAAGGCGATTAATAAACTCATGCTACTCAACCAAAAGAAACCCCAAATACTGCGTGTTGCAGCCCACAAAGGTCCAAGCAAGGCGGCTGTCCAATTAAATGACCACGTGGTCTGAGTACTGGCATGAATTTTACTAAATACCGTTTTATAATAACTGCTGTTTTTTTGAGTAAACTTTTCGATCAATTTTGATGAATCGTCCAGCTCTTGATACTCATTGCGATGATTTACTTTCATATCATTACCCTCCTTTGATCGCTGTTAATAACGTATCTTTACTGATCACACCCAAAAATTCATGAGCAGTATTAGTCACAATAATTGGCAATTCAGATGACACAGAAAGGTCGATTAGGGCTTCAAGGTTGGTGTCCTCTAAAGCTCTTGGAGCTCGTTGGATAGCCTCTTCTGATAAGGCTTTCATCTCGTCCACACTTCCCATAATAGAATGCGCATTGACTAACTTAAGGTTAGAAATACCCTTCACAAAATCAGCAACGTACTCATCTGCTGGCGATAAAACAATTTCTTCTGGTGTACCAATTTGAATCAAACGGCCGTCTTTCATAATGGCAATGCGATCTCCAATTCGAATGGCTTCATCGAGATCGTGAGTAATAAAAACGGTGGTTTTTTCAAGCGATTTTGTTAATTCAACAAATTGATCTTGTAATTCATGACGAATCAAGGGGTCAAGAGCACTAAATGGTTCATCCATCAGTAGAACTTCTGGGTCACAAGCTAACGCACGTGCTAACCCAACACGTTGTTGCATCCCGCCCGATAACTGATGCGGATAATGATATTCATACCCCGTTAAATTAACTAAAGACAAAGCGTGTTGAGAAATTTTCCAACGGTCTGACTTTGAAAGCTTTTGTACTTCAAGAGGAAAGGCAACATTATCGATAACCGAACGATGTGGTAACAAGGCCATGTGTTGAAATACCATACCTATATGCTTAGCACGCATCTCTCTAAGCTCACTTTCAGATAATGAAGGTATATCCTGTTCAAGTACTTGCACTTGGCCAAATGATGGCTCAATCAAACGATTTAAATGTCGAATCAGTGTTGATTTACCACTGCCTGAAAGTCCCATTATGCAGAATATCTCGCTTTTATTGACCTCAAAAGAGACATCAGCAATACCGACTACACAGCCAAAACGCTCTAAGACTGTTGCCTTATCTAGCCCCTCATTATTGACAGCATCGATCGCTTGTTGAGCATTGTCACCAAATATTTTCCATACATGGCTTAATCGAATGACATTCGTTGTCATAACTATTCATTCCTTTGAGTCTATGTCTGGCGATTGCCGCGCTCACATGTGCAAGCGCGACGCGATGGGAAATTACAGCCCTAGCCATTGATTGATTTGATCGCTGTTGTCCTTGACCCACTCTTTAGCGACTTCTTGTGCTGACTTCTTATCCACGACCACACCATAGCTCCATGCGCTCAATATATCGGCGCTCACTCGGAAGTTTTTCAAAATTAATGCCGCCTGTGGATACGCCCCTTCTAGCGATTTGGCATAAACAGGCTGAACGTAGGCCGCTGGCCACCCCGTACTCGCTTGTGAACTTTCTAACCAGTTCGGGTCATCGGTTGGTTGAATGATGTGCCACTGGTTCGGGTCGTGGTTTGGCTCATCGAGAAAAACAATGTCATACATAGAAAAAACATGATGGGGGGTATAACACGAAAAAACATAAGGTTTTCCTTGACGTTCTGCACTGTCCAATGCTGCCCAATTCACCGGTGTATCAACCTCGGTCAATGTTACCGTCTGATCATAGCCATAACTTTTTGCGCGGATCTTTTCGACCGTGGTAGACGCTGCCCCCGGAGCCCCCGCCCAAATCTCCCCCACACCATCACCATTAGAATCCAATAGAGCGGCTTTATCGGGGTCAGTCAAATCATAGATTGAAGCGATCCCGGATTTTTTAGACATCTCTTTCGTGATACATAGCCCTTGTTTTGCCAATATGCCGTGCTCATTTTTTACTGCAGTTCCCTTATCTTTAACGTATTTATTGTAAAGATTCTGCTGGTTAGGTAACCATACTTCTGGGTGTACTTGTATCGTACCTCGGTCAATGGCCTCCCAGATAATTGGATTTGAACCGGTTTGCATACTGATCTCTAGCCCTAAATTCTCCTCTAGTACGTCTTTCATTACATAGGCAGTAACACTCGCCGAAGGCCAACTTGGTACACCAATCGTTAAATCACTAGCTTGAGCAGCGCTGCTCAATATTGCCGCGCAGATAGTGACCACCACACCGTTTATTTTCTTTTTCATAAAACACTTCCTTGTTTCAATAAATGGTAAAAATCAACTTCTCACTCGTTCATTCTTCTCGTCGTATAAACAATCTTGCGTTACTTGAGCAGAATAAGATTTACCGATAATCTCGACTTCTAATCCTTGGCCCTCAATGGCATAGGCCGGGTCGATAAAACCAAGAACAATATTTTTATTGACTCTATGTCCAAAAGCCGCTGACGTCACCGTGCCAATGACTTTGCCATCCACACAAATCGAATCACCTGGATGGGCTGGCGCAATGTCACAATTGACGGTTAAAGTGACGAATTTTTTACGATGGGCTTGACCTTGTTTTGCCATCAACGCTGCTTTGCCCGGGAACTGAGGTTTATCGAGTTTGATGAAGCGGTCTAAGTTGCTTTCGAAAGGATCAAATTCTGTTATTAGGTCAGCTTTCCAATGTCTATACCCTTTTTCAAGACGCATTGACTCAAGGGCTAATGTACCAAATGGGGTCAACCCAAATTGCTTCCCTGCCTCGGTTAATAAGGTGTGTACTAACAGCAATTGTTCATTGGGAATATGAAGCTCCCAACCCAACTCTCCACTAAAGCTCACTCTAAGTGCTATCGCTTGACCGTGACCTATGTATACAGACTGAGCTGTTAGCCAAGGGAATGCTTCATTAGACCAATTCGTTCTTGGCGACAAACTGGACAATAATTCTCGAGCATTAGGCCCTGTGACAGATAAAATCGTATGGGAATTAGTTAGATTCGTTATTTCAACGCCTTCTGTTGGAAGGTGTGAACGGAGCCAATCCATATCTTTATATTCGGCGGCGGCGGCGGCACCATACCAAAAAGTGTTATCAGACAATTTTGTAATTGTCGCTTCACCTAAGACATTCCCCTTATCGGTCAAGAAGTAACAAAGCCCCACTTTACCCACTTTTTTCGGTACATTTGAACACATTAGACTTTCCAGCCACTCTGCCGCTTTAGGTCCTTCTATTTGATAGCGTGTGAAGCCATTGACTTCCATTAAGCCTACCTTTTCACTTACCGCCTTGACCTCAGCAGCAACAATGTCTTCGGTTTCGTTGAATCGAAAACTGTGCTTAAATTCAAAATCGGCATGTGGCTTGTAGAACATCGCACGTTCCCAACCATTAACGACAGTAAACTCTGCGTGTTGGGCTTTTAAGACAGGGTAAATTGGCGTTGTTTTTGCCAAGCGTCCAGCAGGTCGAGCTTCATGGGGCATATGAAAGCGAAATTCATTTTGATAATCTTCAACGGCTTTTAGCGCTGTAAATTCAGTATTGGCATGTCGCGTAAACCGAGCAGGATCAAGACACCAGGTATCCCATTCTGACTCACCATGGACGATAATTTCTGCCAATATTTTACCATGTCCCCCACCTTCACCTAAGCCAGCTCGCAACCCAATGATCGAGTAGAGGTTGTCAAATCCAGGCGTTTTACCAACTAATGGGTTGCCATCGGCTGAATAAGTAATCGGCCCATTAATAATACTGTGTATACCGGTGCGCTCTAGACAAGGCATGCGTTTAAACACTCGTTCCATATTATCGAGACATCGGTCAAGATCATCTGGACACAACGCATTGACAAAATTGGGATCAATACCATCCATTCCCCAGGTTTTACAGCGCTGCTCGTAAATTCCTACCAACAAACCATTCTTTTCCTGTCGACTGTAAAAATCATCTAGGGGATCGCGGAGCAATGGCACACGTTTTCCAAAAGCCTCAACTTCAGGTAAAGGTTCGGTTAGAAAGTACATATGCTCCATCGATATAACTGGGTATTCTATCCCCAGCATGGCTCCGATCTCATTGACTCGATAGCCACCAGCGTTGACTAGCTTTTCACAAGTAATATCACCATTTTTGGTTTGCACTACCCATTCGCCATTGGCTTTTTGATAAATATTTTCGACGGGGTTATGGCGAAAAATATCCGCCCCAGCTTTGCGAGCTTCACGAGCAAGAGCCTGAGTTAACTGAGCAGGGTCAATATCACCGTCAAGTGGATCCCATAACCCACCGAGCAATTCATGTTTTTCGATTAAAGGGTGGCGCTTGGCACATTCCTCGGCATCAATAACTTCAAAATCCACTCCCATCCCTTTAGCTAATGACACAAAGTGATGATAACCATCTAAATGCTCTTGAGTGGAGGCAAGGCGAATCCCTCCAGAAGCATGGTGATAATTAATTGGATTGTCTGGGTCAGAGGCTAATTCTTTGTAAAGCTTAATACTGTGACTTTTTAACCCCACCATGGTTTGTACCGCACCAAAATTAGTGACTTGCGCAGCTGAATGCCATGTGGTGCCAGATGTCAACTCGTTCCTTTCGACAAGGGCAACATCGGTCCACCCCTCACGTGTCAGATGGTAAAGTGTACTGCAACCGCCAATACCACCACCTATTACAACGACTCTATAATGCGACTTCATACTTTCTCCTTATCCCCACCCTAGAAGTCTTTCCTAGAGCAAGTCACTTGTATTCCTTTTACCAACAACGATTATTGACGGGTATTTCCAAATAAATACACAAAAATGGAACCGCTTCCATTTTTGTAAAAGCAAACACAATGCCGAAAATAGCAATAACGGGTGTTTTTTTTAAAAAAGTACTAGAATCAGATTATTAAATGAAAAAGCACACTAATTGACCCCATTGTCGTACTGGAGAGCACAACGGGTTTGCACAAAATAAGTGAAAAAATATCCAATTTTTTCACATTATGGGGGCAGTAAAGCGGTAAGCTAGATAAGTTTCTCAATTATATGTGATAATAATATGTAGAAACGTCATTTCTAAGTCTACAAATACTCTATAATTTACTATCCAAAAATGACAAAGGGATCGGTTAATGAAAGCGGATAGCAATGGAAGTGAAAATCCGACCATGAGAGATGTCGCCTCAGCAGCAGGCGTTGCTCCAGTGACTGTATCGCGCTATTTAAACAATCGCAATCTAGTGAGTGCACGCAGCCAAGCCAAAATTGATGCTGCGATCAAAAAGCTGAATTATGTTCCTCATGCCGCGGCTAGAGCGCTGGCTTCAAATCGTTCACGGATGATTGGCGCTGTTATGCCCTCTCTCGACAGCAGTCTGTTTGGGCGAACTTTAGAAGTGTTTCAAGAGCATATTTCTACAGCGGGCTACAATATGATGCTCGCTTCTAATAGTTATAATCTTGAAAAAGAAGCTGAGCATATTACCCAAATGGTATCTCATGGCATGGAGGCGCTACTGTTAGTCGGTCAATCACGTGATCAGCACCTTTATGATTTACTCAAAGCCAAAAAAATCCCCTATGTACTGGCTTGGACTGTCGATAATACCTTTGAACACCCTTGCATTGGTTTTGACAATCACATGGCTGCGTCATTAGTTACTCAGTATTTATTGCAACTAGGCCACACTCAATTCGCGTTGATATCTGGGTATACAAAAGAGAATGATCGCGCGTACTACCGCTACAAAGGAGTACAAGACAATCTAGCACAGAAAGGTTTGACCCTACTGGAGGCAAATTTTATCCAAACTTCTTTTAGCGTCACTGAAGGCAGAAAAGCCTTTAGAAAGTTAATGTCTGCAAAGCAAAAACCCACGGCTATTATTTGCGGCTCAGAGCCATTTGCCTACGGCGCTATTTTTGAAGCCAATAAAATGGGAATCAACATACCTAAGGAGGTCTCCATTGTCGGCTTCGACGACATGGCATTAGCCTCCAACATAACGCCACAGATCACCACGGTTAGAACGCCACAAGAGCAAATGGGACTGTTGGCCGCTAAGTACTTAATTGCACGGCTCAACCATGAAGAATGCCCCTTACCGGAGCCTCTTGACGTCGAGTTAGTTGTGCGTGAATCTTCGGCGCCACCACCCCAATCAAACGGGTCATAACTTGAGTTCTTAGCTGGGCAATTAAATGTTTTCAGAGGATATTTACTCCTTGAATTTGGCGATTATGGTACTATAGCTCAAAATCAGATTTATGAAGTAAGAGGAATTGGGCTTTGAACCTATTTGTACGTGATCTAACGGTAATCGATATGTCTTTCTACTGTCCGCAGCGAGGCATTGTCGGTGACAGTTGGATTGTCGATGTAAGCCTATCAGGGCAACTCAATGAAATGAGTATGGTCCTTGACTTTGGTCGCGTAAAAAAACAAATCAAGCAACTTATCGATCAATGCGTTGATCATCGTTTGCTCATCCCCACTCAACAGCAAAGTGTGGTTTATCGCCCGACTTCTGATGGATATGCTCAGTTACACTTATTGCGCTCTGACAAGTCAATCTATCTTCATTGTCCCGAAGAAGCTTATTGCCTGATTGATAGTGATGAAGTTACCCTTTCATCCGTGGTTGAGCACCTTAACAACCTGTTACTACAGCACCTGCCGAGTAATGTCACCGGCTTAGAATTAACATTGAGGCCAGAAGCGATAAGTGGTGCCTATTACCATTACACACACGGTCTAAAAAAGCACGATGGCAATTGCCAGCGTATTGCTCACGGCCATCGTTCACCGATCGAAATCCTAGTAAATGGTCAAAGAAATACACAGATTGAACAGAGCTTTGCCCAGCGCTGGCATGACATTTACCTCGCAACTCAAGAAGATCAAGTGACGCTAGGTGATTTATCTTTTGCTCATGACTTGCAAGACATCAGTGACGAGACTCATTATGGTTTTAAGTATCAAGCGCCGCAAGGTGAATTTGAGATTGCCATTGCTAAGTCAGAAAGTGAGGTTCTCCCAACCGACACCACAGTGGAATTACTGGCAAACTTCATTGCTGATGAAGTGAAAAAAAAGCTCTCTCCCAGTGAGACATTGCAAGTCATTGCTTACGAAGGCGTGGGAAAAGGTGCAATGGCCTTTCGATAAGTAAAATCAGTACCAAATAAGTGCAGGGTATTGGTCAATCTCTTTACCCTGATTACCTTTTTGTTGAACGCCTTTTGCGCCAATAAGCTATCTCTGACATAAGACCCTGCCCTGAGATACGTTTACCTCATCCCACCCTGTGAAGTATCTAGCTAATCATCGATACGAAAGCCTAAGTAAAAAACAATCTAACCCGTTACTCTTTACGAGTTTTGAACGCTATTATTACGATGATTAACTGGTTAATACGTACATCGATTTAAGAAGTAGGACATTGCAGGTATGCTAATTTTTAGGCGTAAAAAAAGACGCCCTAGGACGTCTTTTTTAGAATGTGGCGGTGAGTGAGAGATTCGAACTCTCGATACGTTGCCGTATACACACTTTCCAGGCGTGCTCCTTCAGCCACTCGGACAACTCACCGAATTGATTCACGTTTGCTGCGAACGGGGCTTAATGTAATCGTTATTGATTTTAGGGTCAAGGCTCACAAGATAAAAAAGTTACATTGGCGTTTTAATCGCTTACTTATTGAGTCATTTGAATAAAATACCATCGCTTATACTTTTTGATAATAGCCAGGAACGCGAAAACAACGACGACAAAAATCTAAAAACCGGCCATAAACGACACCCATTGCACAAGAAATCACTGCATTAGAGCTCACCGCCGTCATCATTTGCTCCCAATCAGCACCCACTACCCACAAAATCATGGCATACACCGGCGATTGAAACATGACGTAGGCCAATAAATCCGTTATCGATTTGCTCAACTTACCCGCACTCAGACGCGATGATTGCCGAATCATCCAATCTCGAAACAAGCCGTATGGCAATGCAATCGCTATATTGACAGGGATCGACAAAGTCCTCGATGCCAATGACTGTTGCACTGTCATTCCTGATATAAAAATCTCAATCAACATACCGGAGAAGAAACAAAACAAGACCATAGCAAAGGTATCAGCCGCGGCATGCCGTACACAAAGCGATCGATTGACTCGCATTTTTAACCCTCAAATTACAACAAAAAATCAAATAAAATTTATCGCTATTAAATCACTAAATATTAAGAATTAGCACCCAATTTATTTCGTATAACTAGCCTATAATTCCAAATATGTTCTCAAATTCAAACTAAATCACCAGCAAAACACAATGAGTTCAAAAATTAACCAACACAAGTCATTGAGACAAAATTCCGGTCAATCCTTTTCAGTCTGATATGATCTTGCTAGTATCCAATCTATTGATATCACAACAGCAAGAGTTGATTTTGACACTACAAGAGATCCTCGCTTTACCTGAGCTAGAAGGTCAGCTACTCGGTTTAGCCAATACACAAGGTTTTGTGACCGCAATGGCAGCTGCCCCACACGTGCTCCCACCACAAGAGTGGTTACCCTTTTTATGGGGAGGCGAACAAGAAGCCCCATTTAATGACGGAGAACAGCTTGAAATCTACCTTGATGCCATTATTTCACTTTGGAATGAAAGCCGCGCTGCCCTACTCGAAGGGACATGGCAATGGCCGGAAAAATGTCAGCTCAGCGACCAAGACATTGTTACTGAGCACACACGGCTATTTTGTGAAGGGTTATTACAAGGTTGGCAATTGACTCGAGATGATTGGGAAACCTTAATGCCAGAGCAAAGCGAAAATAACGCATTACTCGGTGGTGTATTGCTTTCCATCACAATGCTATACGATCCTGAGACGACGCTAATGACGCTACAAGAACAAGGGCTCGAAGGATTGGATCAGTTTGAAGAAGTTTTTAATGCGATTCCAACCATGTTAAGTGGCTTAACATTACGCGGTGTGGAATTAGCAGAGCAGCAATAAATCTGCCTAGTCCTAAAAACGCCACTCAATATCATTGAGTGGCGTTTTGTCTTCGGTATCATTAATTGAACTGCACCAGATAAATCGAGTTATCAATTAGCTGTTCAATCGTTCAGCAAAATCTAACATACGATTAAGTGGGATCAGAGAACGAACACGGGTCGCTTCATCAACAAAAATTTCGTGCTCATGATTATCTTCAGATAATGCATTATTGATCGCTTCTAGCCCGTTCATGGCCATCCAAGGGCAATGAGCACAGCTTCGACACGTTGCGCCATTACCCGCTGTAGGAGCTTCAATCAGCTCTTTTTCTGGCACCAGTTGTTGCATCTTATAAAAAATGCCTTTGTCAGTCGCCACCACCAATTGTTTATTTGGCAACGATTTTGCTGCTTTGATTAATTGACTCGTCGAACCAACAGCGTCGGCTAACGCAACGACACTCGCCGGAGATTCAGGGTGTACCAAAATTGCCGCATCAGGGTAAACGTGCTTCATTTTTCGTAATGCGTCAGCGGAAAACTCATCATGAACAATACACTCCCCCTGCCATAACAACATATCCGCGCCTGTTTTATTGGCAATATAAGAGCCCAAATGACGATCCGGGCCCCAAATAATTTTTTTTCCTTCGCTATCAAGATGCTCAACAATCTCTAAAGCAATACTTGACGTCACGACCCAATCAGCACGTGCTTTGACCGCCGCAGAAGTATTGGCATATACGACGACAGTATGATCAGGGTGAGCATCACAAAACTCAGTAAACTTATCGGCTGGACAACCGAGATCTAAGGAGCACTCCGCGTCAAGGGTAGGCATAAGAATGGTTTTTTCTGGTGTTAAGATCTTCGCCGACTCTCCCATGAATCGCACGCCAGCAACAATAAGCGTTTCTGCAGGATGTCGATTGCCAAACTTAGCCATCTCAAGGGAATCACCAACAAAACCACCGGTTTCCTCAGCCAAGGCTTGAATTTCAGGATCGGTATAGTAGTGGGCGATTAGAACCGCGTTTTTTTCTTTCAATGCTGACTTAATCGAACGCAAATACGCGTCCTTTTGCTCAGAAGAAAGCGGTGTTGGTTTTGGAGGGAATGGATATACGGTGTCTATTTTATCTAATATATGACTCATTGCTCAATGTCTGCACAACCCAGAGAATACTGCGTATTGTACCCTCCGAGCTATACAAAAACCACCGACAAAATCATCGATGCCATGCTTATTGAGAAAGTTTTGACTTCGCTACTTGAGCCGATGAACTTTCCGGATATTGATCAACAGCCTGTTGGTAGTATTTATTCGCTTGATCGCTACGATTATTACGGGCAGCAATATCACCCAGCTTCACCAACGCATCGGGACGCTTATTGGATTGCTCAAACTTAAGCACGGCAGCAAAACTCTTCGCCGCATCCGTATCTTGCTTTTTGGCATAGTAAAGTTGCCCTAACCAATAATGAGCATTCGGTGAAAAAGACGAATTTGGGTAATCACTTTGAAACGCATTGAAGGCGTTAATTGCACCGTCGTAATCTCGCTCTTTTAGTATCAAATCCACGGCGTCTTGATACGCTTTTTGCTCATCAGGGCTTGCACTGTAAGTCCCATTCGCAACGGAGTCGGCGTCACCGGAACTGACCGATGCCGTTGATCTATTTTTTACTTCACTGCGCAGTTTATCCAGCTCAACATACAAATCACGCTGACGCTCTACCATTTGTTGCATGTCGTAATTTTGCTTTTCCATTTGACCACGTAACGTACTGATGTCTTGAGACATCTGGTCAATTTGCTGCTGCATACGAGCTTGGAGGATATTTTTACTTTTGAGCAAGCGCTCGAGGCGTTCAACATCGGTTTCATTTGCCGTTGTCGAAGCGGAAGAAGTGTAGTTAACAGTGCCATTTAAATCCGATACTGGTGCTGGTGCAGCAAGCACTGGGCTTGCTGCACTTGCCAGTAACACCAGCGAAATGGCTCGCTTAAAGTTACTGCTCATCATAATGTGTCCTTAAATTAGTACACGATGACTGCGCGACGGTTTTTCGCGTAAGCTTGTTGGCTTTGACCTAACACCAATGGCTTTTCTTCACCGTAGCTAACAATAGACATTTGGCTTGATTGAACACCAAGTGCTTGTAGATATTTTTCTACCGCTTCAGCACGGCGCTCACCCAAAGCGATGTTGTATTCAGGTGTACCACGCTCATCAGCATAACCTTCAATAGTCACTTTGACACTTGGGTTGCTGCTTAGGTAATCAGCGTGTGCTGCAAGCATATCTTCGTAGTCAGCGGAAATCGTTGAATTGTCAAAAGCGAAAAAGATAGTTTGGTTCTCACGAAGCGCTTGCTCTTTAAGCTCTTGATCAGATAACTGTGCTTGTTGATCAACGGCTGAAATCACAGTCCCTTGACTTGCATCCGCGGTTTGCGCCGCTTGATTCGTTTGAGCAGCTGAAGCAGCAGATGCTGCATCATCGCTAGAGCTACATGCAGCCATCGCCATCACAGGTAAAGCGACCATTAGGCTTTTAAAAATTTTGTTCAATTGCATCTTAAATATTCCTTAGTTTATAAACTCATTACTACAAAAATGGAGACCATGCTGGCGCACGAACCAAACCATTGGTAGCGGGTAGTCTAGCTTTAAATCGTCCATCTATAGAAACCATAGATAGAACATTTTTGTTGTTATACATGGAACTGTATATCACCATTGCACCATTTGGCGCTATGCTTGGTGATTCATCAAGTCGAGTTGAGGTCAATACCTGCACCGCCCCCGTCTCTAAATCTTGTTTTGCAAGACGATATCCTGCTTGGCTTTGATTAACCATTACCAAAAACTTGCCATCTGGTGTGATCTGGCCGCCTAAGTTTTGGCTCCCTTGCCATGTAAGACGTTGCGTTGATTTGCTGTCTAAATTTACTCGATAAATTTGTGGTTTACCACCCCGATCTGAAGTAAAAATCAAAGATTTACCATCTGGGTACCAATAGGGTTCCGTGTTGTTAGAACGACCTTGTGTTACCTGAGTAATCTTCTTGGTGTTGAGGTCCATAACATAGACTTGCAAGCTGCCCGTCTTCGATAATACCAATGCTAATTTACTGCCATCAGGAGAAAAAACCGGTGCACCATTGTGACGAGGAAAACTGGTTAACTTCTCCGTTGTGCCTTGGTAAATATTCATCATAAAAATTTCAGCATGGCCATTTTGAAAGCTCACATAGGCAAGTTTTTTACCATCTGGCGACCACGCTGGTGACATTAACGGTTGCTTAGAACGAAGCACCAACTTTTCATTATAACCATCGTAATCAGCGATTCTTAATTCATACGGATAACGCGCTTTTTGATCAACGACAACGTAAGCAATTCGCGTTAAAAACGCGCCTTTTTCACCGGTCAGTTGTTCATAAATCAGATCTGAAATACGGTGAGCGTATTCACGCATTCGATTGCCATCAATTTTGGCAATGCGAGACAATAAAATGTGATCATTTGAAGCCACTAACTGGCCATCTTCAGACAAGCCTTTACTCTGCCCCCCTGTCAAATGGCCACGTACCGTATCAATCAGTTGATACTTAATCACATATTGGCCATTGGCATCTTGTGAAATTGTGCCTGTCAGTAACGTATCTACCCCCATTTTGGTCCAGGCATCAAAATTAATGTCCTGATCAGTATGTGGGGTTTGCGGCATTTTATTAACCGCTACAGGGCTAAATTTCCCACTGCGTTGCAGATCCGATGACACAACAGAAGCAATGTCTGAAGGCAGTTTACCCTGTCCTTGCCACTGAAACGGCACAATAGCAATCGGTCTCGCCGAGTCAATACCATCTGTAATGACCAGCTCCAATGCCGCTTTT
Source organism: Vibrio sp. HB236076 (assembly GCF_040957575.1). NCBI lineage: Bacteria > Pseudomonadati > Pseudomonadota > Gammaproteobacteria > Vibrionales > Vibrionaceae > Vibrio > Vibrio sp. HB236076. The sequence continues at coordinate 1,364,343 of NZ_CP162601.1, read as the reverse complement.
GCTGGGCTAAGCGCACAGGCTGCCAGCAATGTTAACCCAATCATCAGTCGTTTAATCACAACATCATCCCTTATAGTTCTACCGTTAAATTGATATCTTTAAGCTTATTAAGTACCGCTGGATCTTTTGGCGCCGGAAAGTTAGCCACTTGAGTAATGGCACTTTTCGTGGCGGTGCACAATCGACCATCACCACTGAGAACGGTAACATTACCGACAACAAAGCCACTACCAGCAGAAATTAACTTCATATTAACTCGGCAAGTTTTACCTTTTAGGTAATCTTGAGCAATTAATTTATTTTGGATTAATTGTTTGTATATCGTCGAGTATTTTGCCACTTCATTATTGACCTGCCTTTGTTTTGCCGCACTGTTTTGTGAGTTCTCGGCTTCAAGGCCATCAAAAATATTATCCAAAGCCTGTTCAGTTTCTTGTTTTTCACGCGCCGCTTTCTCAGCTGCCTCTTTCGCCGCTTTTTCACGGGCGGCTTTCTCGGCTGCCTCCTTCGCCGCTTTTTCACGCGCGGCTTTCTCGGCTGCTTCTTTCGCCGCTTTTTCACGCGCGGCTTTCTCGGCTGCTTCTTTCGCCGCTTTTTCACGCGCGGCTTTCTCGGCTGCTTCTTTCGCCGCTTTTTCACGGGCGGCTTTCTCGGCCGCAGCTTTCGCCGCTTTTTCACGCGCGGCTTTCTCGGCTGCCTCTTTCGCCGCTTTTTCACGCGCGGCTTTCTCGGCTGCTTCTTTCGCCGCTTTTTCACGCGCGGCTTTCTCGGCCGCAGCTTTCTCTTCTGCTTGCTGCTTTTCTAAACGCTCCTGTTCTAGCTTGCGCTCCTTTGCTTCGCGAGCTTGCTTTTCCGCTTTCGCTTTTTCAAGTTGTAACTGACGAACGCGCTCTTCTTCTGCTTTGCGATTTCTTTCCAATTCTTCAGCTTGTTTTTTCAGCTCATCGAGCTTGTCTTGCTGTTGTTTTTGCGCCTTTTCTTTTTGTTGACGTATTTGTTGAGCTTGCTGACGAACCAAGTTGGGGTCAATCACCACGGCTTCTACCATTTGACCGCTTGAGGCTTCTTCTTCAAATTCAAAGTTTGAAGACAAAAGTAAAATAGCAATCAAAAGCAAATGCGCCACTAAAGAGACAAATAATGCCCCTTTTAGCTGACTTTTTTGTTTGGTTGTATGCTCTTTCATGAATACTTAGTTATCGTTATTAAAATCTGTTAACAGGCCAACTTTAGCTATACCAGCACGACTGAGTTGATCAAGGACCAAAACTATATTTTCATAAGAAGTGGCTTTATCCCCACCAACGGCTACTGGAGAGTTAGGGTTTAATTCACGCTCCGCTTGAACGCGAGAAATCACTTCATCGATCGACAAATTACGCTCAAAGTCATCATTGTCGATGCTGACACCAAGTTGCCCTTCTTTATCGACTTCAACGATAACAAAACTGGCGTTATCGTCCCCCATTAATTCTTGAGCTGTTTTCGCCGTTGATGCTTGGGGCAAGTTAACATCTACCCCTTGTGTGACAAAAGGCGATGTCACCATAAAGATGATCAACAACACCAACATCACATCGATATAGGGAACGACATTGATCTCCGCCGTCATGCGGCGTTTTTTTCGTTGATATCCTGGCATCATCAATTAATCCTTGCTGGTCGATGAGATCACTTGACGGTGAAGAATACTGTGAAACTCTTCTGCAAAGGTGGCGTAGCTATGCTCCAACTTACTAACGCGGTTGGTCAAACGGTTATAAGCCATCACGGCAGGAATAGCTGCGAACAACCCCATCGCTGTCGCGACTAACGCTTCTGCAATCCCAGGAGCAACCATAGCCAGTGTTGCTTGTTTTACTTGGCCTAAAGCAATAAATGAACTCATGATCCCCCAAACCGTACCAAAAAGACCAATGTAAGGGCTAATCGAGCCTACGGTTGCCAAAAAAGGCAAGTGAGTTTCAAGCTCTTCGACCTCGCGAGACACCGATACTCGCATTGCACGGCTAGCCCCTTCCATCACAAATTCTGGGGAGGCGTTGTGATTGTTTCGCAAACGCAAAAACTCCATAAAACCGGCATAGAAAATTTCTTCGCTACCGGTAATGTCATCTTTGCGTTTTTTTGCATCCTGATAGAGAGTACTCAAATCGGCGCCAGACCAGAATTTATCTTCGAAGTCGCTGGCTTCTTGCGTCGCTGCCGACAATACTTTAGAGCGCTTAATGATCATGGCCCATGAGATTACTGACATCGACAATAGAATCAACATCACTAATTTGACAAGCAAACTCGCTTGAAGGAATAAATCTAAAATAGATAATTCGGCGTTCACTTTATTTAATCTCCCCAAAAATCGCTTTTGGTATCGCAATAGGTTTCATTTTAAGATTGTCTATACATGCTACTTTAACTATGCTTTTACACAATATCTTGTCATCAGCATTGACTAACTCTTGACAAAAACTCATAGAAGCGCGTTTTTTTTCATCAATTGCTGTGTTGACTGTTAATTGATCGTCAAGTTTCGCCCCAGCGATAAAGTTGATATCCATATGTCGGACTACAAAACCAATATTTTGTTCAAGTAAGCTTTGCTGACTGACACCCAATGCCCTTAACATCTCTGTTCTCGCTCGCTCAAAGAACTTTAGATAATTTGAATGATATACAACTCCGCCAGCATCGGTATCTTCATAATAGACGCGGACAGGCCATTGAAATACTTGTTCATTCATTTTTAATTATCACCCTTCTTGTAAACGATGCTATTTACTATACAACATATCCTTGTTTTTAAAACAGAATAAACTCGTTATTAGCAACAATTACTTACGGGAAATAGCTTTTATTTGTGAATAGCACTATCGAATTTCGAGAGCCAATTTCTTGCAAATTGTCGTTAAACGGAAAAAAAGGTCTTTGATATCGCAACGAAAAGTCCAATCCTTATATCCACTTAGTCATCGTCAATGGCACTCCAAACGTTACATAGAAGAACAGGCATAATTTAATACCAACCTAACTCAGTAGCGGGTCACCCTCGCTGGTTAAAAAACTCGATACCATCGTTAAGAAAATAACAGATAGAATAAAGACTTAGATTCCGTTCTTAACAAGAAAAGGCTGCCGTGTTTTCAAGCTTGATCTCTGCGCTATCATTGATCACATACTTAATCAGAGTGGTATAACTTATTAATGGACCAGTTTTTGATTAACTTTTGGTTTATATAATTGGTTTGAGGAGGCTTTGGTTGAGTCAAGCAGATGAAGCTTCACCGTCAACACACATAGCGTCATAGAAGGGTAAAAAACCACCTCGAAGGTGGTTTTGGATTAAGTTAACCAAAGCATTGTGATGGTGAACAATATCGGCAGGCTGAATAAAGGACTAAACACCCATTGCCACATCCAATGACGTGGCAAAAAACCCACCCCCGAGACCATACTGCTGCAAATGGACCAAATCAATAAGGGTGAAATCACGCCATTAAAGCCACCGATTTGCAGGCTGTATTGGTGCGGGTCCCACATTACTAAAGCTAAATGGGTAAAACCGAGCAGAAGTGATAAAGCCCTAACAAGGGCTTTATCAAAATAGCGAAGGAAAGTGGGTTGTGAAAGACGATCATTCATCGTCATTCATCATTTCGGTATGTTCAAGCCAGAGTGCATTGATAATGCCGAATGCACAAGCCAATAATACCCCTAGGATCCAAGCAAAATACCACATTATCATTGCTCCTTAGTAGACTGAGTGTTTGTTATCTTCAACAAACTGATTATCAATACGACCAAACATTTTGTAATAACACCAGCTTGTATACGCCAAGATAATGGGCACCATTACGAACGCCACACACGTCATAATCTCTAACGTTAACTGACTTGACGTGGAATCCCACATGGTCAAGCTTGCATTAGGCTGAATACTCGATGGCATGACAAACGGGAACATTGAAATACCCGCAGTGAGGATGACACCGGCTGTGGCTAAACTCGACGCAATAAAGGCAATGGCTGCTTTTTCTGCTCTCGACGCCAATATTGCCACCAAGGGCATCACAAGGCCGAGTATCGGAGCCGCCCATAAAACAGGGTGAATGGAGTAATTCTTCATCCATGCCCCCGCTTGAATTGACACGTCTTTGGCTAATGGATCGGAAGCGGCGTGATGATCAAGCACACTGGTCACAACGAATCCATCGATATGTTGTATCCATAAACCCGCAAGACCAAAGCTAAATACAGCAATCGCACTGGCGATTTGGTTAGTTACACGAGCACGCTTGTGTAAATCACCACGGGTCTTCATCTGTAGCCAACTTGAGCCTTGCATAATAAACAGGCTCACACTAAGAACGCCAGCTAACAGAGCAAAAGGATTCAATAAGCCAAAGAATGAACCTTGGTATCTCGCCATCAAAAACTCATTAATTTCAAAGGGAACGCCTTGCAGTAAATTTCCAAAAGCGACACCAAAGATCAATGCTGGGACAAAACCGCTGATCGAAATTGCAATGTCCCAGGTTTTTCTCCAGCGTGGTTCTTCAATTTTAGAGCGATAATCCAAGCCAAGAGGCCTTAGCCATAATGCCGCTAATGCCAGGATCATCGCAAAGTAAAAGCCAGAAAATGACACCGCATAGACTTGCGGCCAGGCTGCAAAAAGTGCCCCACCGGCGGTAATTAGCCAAACTTGGTTACCGTCCCAGTGCGGCGCGATGGTGTTTATCATCACACGACGCTCGGTATCCGTTTTCCCTAGGATAGGCATTAACGCGCCTACCCCAAGGTCGAAACCATCAGCAACGGTGAAACCGATCAACAAAACGCCAATCAATACCCACCATACAAATCGCAAGACTTCGTAATCAAACATGTATTTCTCCTTACCTAGGCTTCAACTTGGCGATTGACCGTATCTTTGGTCGAGTGACTGATTTGCTCAAAATGATAGCGCCCTGTCTTTAGACTGCTTGGTCCTTTTCGAGCAAACTTCACCATCAAATACACTTCGGCAATTAAAAAGACGGTGTACAAGGCGATTATCGCCGCCATTGAGGTCAGGATTTCACCGCGTGACAATGCTGAAGCCGCCACGTTAACCGGTAATATTTCCCCTACAGCCCAAGGTTGTCGTCCGAATTCGGCCACAAACCAACCGGCTTCAACCGCAATCCAAGGCAGAGGGATAGCAAACATAGCCGCTTTGAGTAACCAAGGTTGCGAACCGATTTTTTGTCGACACGTCTGGATAAACGACAAGCCGAAAACAGCAAACATCGCAATGCCACAAGCCACCATGATTCTGAATGACCAAAATAAAGGCCATACGGTGGGTATTGAGTCATCTGCCGCCGCTTGAATTTGCGCTTCAGAGGCATCGACAACCTTATCAGTGTAGCGTTTGAGCAATAAGCCATAACCCAAATCTTGTTTGACTTGATCAAATGCCGCTTGGTTCTCAGGCGTGTTATCGCCAGAACGAAGTTTCTCTAGTAATTCGTAGGCATACATACCATTGCGAATCCGTTCGACGTGTTCTTCTCGCAGATCACGTAAGCCTTTCACTTCGCCGTCGAGTGACCTCGTGGCGATAATGCCCAGTAAGTAAGGGATCTTTACCGCGTAATCGGTTTGCATGGTTTCTTGATTAGGTATACCAAATGCCGTGAATGCCGCAGGAGCAGGCTCGGTATGCCACTCCGACTCAATCGCCGCCAGTTTGACTTTTTGTACATCGCCAAGCTCATAGCCTGACTCATCACCTAACAACATCACCGACACGACGGAAGCCATACCAAAAGAAGCCGCAATAGCAAATGAACGTTTGGCAAACGCCAGATCTCGACCGCGCAATAAATAATACGCGCTTACACCAAGAACAAACATGGCACCAGTACAATACCCAGCGGCAACCGTGTGAACAAATTTAACCTGAGCCACTGGGTTTAAAATGACTTCAGAAAAGCTCACCATTTCCATGCGCATGGTTTCAAAATTAAACTCTGCGCCAACTGGGTTTTGCATCCAACCATTAGCGATCAGAATCCAAAGTGCAGAGAAGTTTGATCCCAAGGCAACTAACCAAGTCACCGCCAAATGTTGACGTTTTGATAAGCGATCCCACCCAAAGAAAAACAAGCCGACAAAAGTAGATTCTAAGAAAAAGGCAACTAAGGCTTCTATGGCAAGTGGTGCACCGAAAATATCACCAACGTAATGAGAGTAAAATGACCAGTTGGTTCCGAATTGGAACTCCATCGTTAAGCCCGTTGATACTCCGAGCGCAAAGTTTATCGCAAATAATTTTCCCCAAAACTTGGTCATGTCTTTGTAGATGGTTTTATTGGTCATTACGTATAATGATTCCATAATCGCCAATAAAAAAGTCATACCAAGAGTTAAAGGCACGAACAGAAAGTGATACATCGCTGTCATTGCAAACTGCAATCGCGATAGGTCCACTACATCAATCATGATAACTCCTATCGGTGTCTACTCAACACCCTAAATTGAACTCACAGTGTAAAACAGATTGTTAGTTATAGCCGTTAATGTCATTTAAGCTTTGACGACTCGCGAGCATTAATAGCCTATTGCCGTCTTCATCTAATCACATTATTAACGTGTTTCAAAACCTACTTAGTCGCGGCTTCACGGCTTGATTTGTATCAATTTTTACATCATATCTTGCCGCTTTTATAACCCGCCATGATCTCAGTCAATCCCTCGTGACATTTTTTGTTACACGAGGGTAAAAATGTCATTTATCCCGCCATTAGGTGAAACAGAGCGATAACATCCTGACTCATTTCATTACTCATTTTTTAAACTATTAAACATCAATAAATGCGATCAAGATCACAAATTAAAAGCAAAAACTGTTAATACTTCCTCAAAACAAACGCTTTTAAACTCAATGTGGCCTTAACGAATGTCAATACCACCTTTGCGTTTGCAATGAAAAATGACCTTGGCCGGTCTATCTTTGTTCAACGATTCAAACCAAACACTGAGAATACAATGGCGGTTAACATTAGGTATCACGTTTCCACCCTCCTTGGTTGCTTATTTCTGATCGGCTGCGATGTGCCTCCCTACGATAAGGCCCATATGTTGGGATTATTTAACGAGACCACGCGACCTCAAAGTGAGTATGTACAAGAGAGCGATAGAAAAATGCATTATGTGGTCAATCCCATTATCGATGAGCACAAGAAACACAATATCGCCATCGTGTTTGTTCATGGTGCCCCCGGAGACTGGTTAGCCTTTGCCTCTTACCTTGCCGACCCTGATCTTAGCCACCACGCTCTAATGGCGTCGGTCGACCGCTTGGGATATGGCAAGTCACAGCCAGGTCGTTGGGAAGTTAACTTATCAAAGCAAGCCGCACTGCTGCATCAAGCCATCTTAGACATTGGAAAAGAAAAGCGAGTTATTTTAGTCGGTCATTCATTTGGCGGCCCCGTCATTGCGCGCCTAGCGATGGACTACCCAGAAAGCGTCGACCAATTACTCATTTTAGCGGGCTCTGTTGATCCAAGCTTAGAATTTACCAAGTGGTTTCAATACATCGCCGATTGGCACTGGGTACGCCCATTGATTCCTGCTGCGCTCAATGTTACCAATCAAGAGATACTGCCACTGAAAGGGCAATTAGAAGTGATGTTGCCTTTATGGGATAAGATCACAGCGCCAATAACTGTCATCCAAGGCACCAATGATAAACTCGTCCCGCATCAAAATGCCGCGTTTATTAAACAAAAAGTACCGAGTGCGACAGTCATCTATCTCAACGAGCAAAACCACTTTCTCCCTTGGAATGAATTCGACTTAATCAAACAAACCCTGATTGACATGATGGCCGTATATGAATAAATAATAGAGGTGTTGTTTCGTCATAAATTCAGTCCATTAAAAAATCCGATAAACAAAGTCTATCGGATTTTTAACATGATAAGTTACGTTCAAGTGAGCGGTAGATCAGCGTGGCCACTGAAACGGAGTGGCATCAAGACAATCAAGACCATGGGTGGTATTTAACCTTTGATGATATCCATTACGAAGGTTTATCAAGACCAAAGTGAAGATAAGCCCGCTCGGTGGCAATTCTGCCACGCGGAGTGCGCTGTAAATACCCTTGCTGAATTAAATACGGTTCGAGAACATCTTCTATGGTTTCTTTTTCTTCACCGATGGCTGCAGCCATGTTGTCTAAACCAACCGGACCACCGGAGAATTTTTCCATAATTGCTAAGAGAAGCTTGCGGTCCATATAATCGAAACCTAACGCATCAACATCGAGCATATTCAACGCTTGGTCAGCGATGGCAGCATCAATATGCCCATCGGCTTTTACCTCAGCAAAGTCCCTTACTCGTCTCAGTAAACGGTTCGCAATCCTTGGCGTCCCCCTTGCCCGCCTTGCCACTTCCATAGCCCCTGCTTCTTCCATCGACAAATTCAAGCAACCTGCGCTTCTCATCACAATATGCTGTAAATCTTTAACTTGGTAATACTCCAAGCGTTGAGTAATTCCAAAGCGATCGCGCAGTGGGGAGGTTAATGAGCCGGCTCTAGTTGTAGCACCAATCAGTGTAAAAGGCGGCAAGTCAATTTTTATCGACCGTGCAGCAGGACCTTCACCAATCATGATATCAAGTTGGTAATCTTCCATTGCCGGGTAAAGCACTTCTTCAACGACCGGGCTGAGACGGTGAATTTCGTCAATAAATAAAACGTCGTTTTCTTCTAAGTTGGTGAGTAACGCCGCCAGATCGCCAGCTTTTTCCAGTACCGGTCCCGAGGTAGTGCGAATATTAACGCCCATTTCTTCGGCCACGATATTGGCCAAGGTCGTTTTACCCAGGCCTGGAGGGCCAAAGATCAACAAATGATCAAGCGCTTCTTGTCGCAGCTGTGCCGCTTTAATAAAGATTTCCATTTGATCACGGACGTGATCCTGGCCTTGGTAATCGGCCAATTTTTTGGGTCTTATTGCGCGATCGATGACCTCTTCGTCATTAAACGCCGGGTTTTCAGCCGCAATTAATCGATCCGCTTCAATCATAATGTCTACTCATTATCCATGCTTTTCGCATTTTACTCTTCGTTTACCCATTAAACCATTGATTTTAATGCTTCTCGGATCAAGGTTTCACTGCTCATGCCTTCTTGATAAACCTGGCTAACTACTTTTGAAGCTTGGACGGGTTTGTACCCCAACGCCAAAAGAGCACTAACGGCCTCTTCTTCTACAGCCTTTGCCGTAGGCTCACTGTCTGCTGGGGCGGCATCGGTGAACGGGGTGAACAGATCATCAGGATCGCCCCAGCCCTTGAGCCTGTCTTTCATTTCAACCAGTAAACGTTCAGCGGTTTTTTTGCCTACACCAGGTAACTTAACTAAGGTAGAAACGTCATCTCTCTCGACGCATTTGACAAATTGACTGGCACTCATACCAGACAAAATTCCCAGTCCTAACTTGGGACCAACGCCATTGGCTTTAATCACTTCTCTGAAGAGTGCTCGCTCGTTGACTTGGTTAAACCCATAAAGCAATTGGGCGTCTTCACGAACCACAAAGTGGGTGTAAATAACGGCTTCTTCACCAAGACTTGGCAACTCATAAAAGCAACTCATCGGCATTTGCACTTCATAACCAATACCGTTAACTTCAATTAATACTTGAGGAGGTTGCTTTTCTAAAATGACACCGCGTAGTCGACCTATCACACTCTACTCTCTTTTTGTTCGATTATGGGTATAGAATAATAAAGAACTGGATAGGTATCCAGTTCTTTATAACAATTTTCAGTTTAGCGGTAACGCCCTCGACGAGCCGAGCTTGCTTTACCAGCCATGGCGACCAAAGTACGGTTGGTGTTTGCATGACAAATCGCTACCCCGAGTGCGTCAGCTGCGTCAGCTTGTGGTTTCGCTGTCAGTTTTAACATTTGTTGAACCATGTGCTGAACTTGAGATTTATCGGCTGCGCCAGTCCCGACAACCGCTTGTTTGATCAGTCTGGCGGCGTACTCAAACACCGGGAGATCGGCATTGACCGCCGCGACAATCGCACTGCCACGGGCTTGACCTAATTTAAGCGCAGAGTCGGCATTTCGAGCCATAAACACTTGCTCAATCGCAAAGATATCAGGCTGAAATTGAGTAATAATTTCACTCACACCCGCATAGATCTGCTTTAATCGACCGGGCAGTTCTTTCTCACTCATTCGAATACAACCGCTGCCTAAATAGTGCAAATGTCGCCCTTGATGACGAATGACACCGTATCCAGTGATCCTTGAACCAGGATCAATGCCTAAAATAATTGACATAGCCATCCTTGAATTTCGACATCGTTTACGACCAACTTTCCATCGCCTCATCACTCAACTGTGCGTTGTGATATACCTCTTGTACATCGTCGAGCTCTTCCAACATATCAATCAAACGCAATAATTTGGGGGCGGTTTCATCATCGAGTTGTGCTTTCGTTGCCGGGATCAGCGCAACTTCGGCAAAGCGCGCTTCAAAATCCGCCTTGTCCAAGGCATCTTTGACGTCGCCAAAGGCGTCTGGCGTAGTAAACACATCGATACTGCCATCGTCATAAGTTTCAATGTCTTCGACGCCAAACTCCAATACCGCTTCGAGTACCGCTTCTTCATCATTGCCGGGTGACAAAGTGACCACGCCTTTTTTGTCGAAAAGGTAATTTACACTGCCATCGGTACCAAGATTGCCACCTGATTTGTTAAAAGCATGACGAACACCAGAAACCGTGCGGTTTCGATTATCAGTCAAACACTCAACCATGACAGCCGTCCCACCAGGGCCATAGCCCTCATAAGTGACACTCTCGACATTATCACCATCTTCATCGCCCGTACCACGAGCAACAGCACGATTGATGGTATCACGGGTCATATTGTTGGATAATGCCTTATCGAGCGCTGCTCGTAAACGCGGATTACTATCGGCATCGCCACCGCCCTCTTTAGCGGCCACAACAATCTCACGAATTAATTTGGTAAAAATTTTACCGCGCTTGGCATCTTGTGCCGCTTTGCGATGACGAATATTGGCCCATTTACTGTGTCCAGCCATGATTCCTCCTCAGAATAAAAAAATGCCCGTTACCGGGCATTGATGAACATTGACATTCGTTCGAAAGGTTAATTTTGTGATTTTTCCTTGGCAAGATTAACCGTTAACGCGAGTTCTTCAAGCGCTGCAGGATTCGCTTCACTTGGGGCATCGGTCAATAGGCACGCCGCCGCCGTTGTTTTAGGGAACGCGATAACATCGCGGATGTTTTCGGTGCCACAGAGCAACATGACCAGTCGATCCAAGCCAAATGCCAGACCCGCATGCGGTGGAGTACCGTATTTCAATGCATCAAGTAAGAAGCCAAATTTGCGTTGTTGCTCTTCTTCATCGATACCGAGGATATCAAATACCGCAGATTGCATCGCTGCATCGTGAATACGTACTGAGCCCCCGCCGACTTCATAACCATTTAACACCATGTCGTAGGCATTAGAGTTAGCGGCAGCTGGGTTAGCTTTTAACTCTTCAGGGCTAACACCTAATGGCGAGGTGAATGGGTGGTGCATGGCCGCTAAGTTGCCTTCATCATCGCTTTCAAACATTGGGAAATCAACCACCCAAAGTGGTGCCCACGCGTTTTCATCGGTTAGCTCAAGATCTTTACCTAGCTTCAGACGCAGCGCACCTAAGGCTTCAGAAACGACATTGGCTTTGTCCGCCCCAAACAAAATAATATCACCCGATTGCGCATTCGTGCGCTCAAGTAAGGATTGAATCACCGCTTCTGACAGGAATTTAGCCACCGGAGACTGAATGCCATCCACACCGGCAGCGCGGTCGTTGACTTTCATCCATGCCAAGCCTTTTGCACCGTAAATGCCAACAAATTCAGCATAGCCATCAATTTGCTTGCGAGTCAGTGCCGCACCACCTGGGACACAAATAACCGCGACGCGACCTTTTTCGTCGTTTGCCGGCCCAGAGAAAACCTTAAACTCGACATCTTTAACAATATCAGCGACGTCAACCAATTCCAGTGGGTTACGCAAATCCGGCTTGTCAGAGCCAAAACGGCGTATCGCTTCGCTAAATGGCATCACAGGGAAGGCGCCCAAATCAACATCAAGCAATTCTTGCCACATATCACGCACCATTTTTTCCGTGATATCGCGAACTTGATCAGCACTCATGAATGAGGTTTCAATATCGATCTGGGTAAATTCTGGTTGGCGATCAGCGCGCAAGTCTTCGTCGCGGAAGCACTTAACGATTTGATAATAGCGATCAAAGCCCGACATCATCAACAACTGTTTGAATAATTGAGGCGATTGAGGCAAGGCATAAAAATTGCCTTTGTGAACACGGCTTGGCACAAGGTAATCACGTGCGCCTTCTGGCGTCGCTTTGGTCAGTACCGGCGTTTCAATGTCTAAGAAGCCATGTTCGTCTAAGAAACGACGGACAAAGCTGGATGCTTTGGCGCGCAATTTAATGCGATCACTCATTTCCGGACGACGCAAATCCAAATAGCGGTACTTCAAGCGCTGCTCTTCTGAGTTCTTTTGGTTAAAGTCCAGTGGCAGAACCTCAGAGCGGTTTACTATCGTTAAAGACGTTGCCAAAATCTCCACTTCACCGGTCGCCATGTCTTTGTTGACTTGGCTATCAGGGCGAACATTGACTTTACCGCTCAATTGAATACAAAACTCACTACGCAACTGGTTCGCGACCTCAAATACGTCTTTCATATCAGGATCAACCACAACCTGAACAATACCTTCACGATCGCGCATATCGATAAAAATCAAACCACCTAGATCGCGACGACGGTTTACCCAACCGCTCAATTCTACTGTTTGCCCTGCATGAGCTTTGTTCAAGTGACCACAATAATGGGTTCGCATAATGAATTTCCCAGTTCTTCTCAATTGTTTGTTGTTCATTCCAATCTGCTAGCGAAAGTGAACCTAGCAGAATACGATTCCTTTTATACGCTTAAAGATAACGAAAATCGATGTATAATCGCTTTAAAAGCCGTTACCAACGCGACATCGGTGAAAAAAAAAGCAAACTCGCCCGTTTTTTTACCTTGTGATTAACTCAGAAGGTGATTTTCACACTCTCTGACCGTTTGTTATCTTTGCGTTCATGACTGGCTATTATCCATAACTCACAACAATCGTAAAGTCACCCTGGTTAGGAGTCCTCTTTTAATGCGCGATTCATCGTTATCTCAAAGCACACCAAACCCATTTAAACTGGGATTGACACAGTGGTCTCACCCAAAGTGGCAAAGCGATTTTTTTGGACCAGGAACACCACCCCAGCAACGGCTAGAAAAATACGCTCGAGTCTTTGATACAGTGGAAGGAAACACAACCTTCTATGCCTTACCCACGACCAATACCGTCGCACAATGGGCTCGTGCCACAAACGATGATTTTTCATTTACCTTTAAACTGCCGAAAACCATCACCCACCAACAGCAACTGAGGCAAAGTCAATCTTTGTTACGAGATTTCTTTACCCTAATGGCGCCTTTGCACTCTAGGACTATTCAGTGGTGTATTCAATTGCCCGCCAGTTTTAGTCCACAGCAACTGCCTATCTTAGAAAAGTTTTGCCAACAATGTCCGCAAGGCTTTCCACTTGCAGTAGAAGTTCGACACCCCGCTTTTTTTGCTAAAGGCGAAGACGAAAAACGCCTTAATCAATTCTTGATTGCTCACCAAATAGATAGAGTCATCATGGACAGTCGTCCGGTTTTTGCCTCGCAAGATCGCGACCCTGGAACTTTAGATGCGCAACAAAAAAAGCCTCGTGTACCGGTGCATGCCATCGCAACGGCCAAACGACCGATGATTCGGTTTATAGGCCAGCAGAGCGTTGAGCAAAATTTAGCCTTCTTTTCTCCCTGGCTTAAAACGTTACAACAATGGACTCAGCAAGGCATTGAGCCTCTCATCATGATTCACACACCAGACAATCAACAAGCGCCCTGGCATGCCAAAGCCATTGTCCAACAACTCGCCAGTGTGATGTCGTGTCATCCCTTACCTGAATTTCCCGCTCAAGTTGAACGACCACAACTGAATATGTTTTGACATTGTTTTTGATACCGTTTTATCGGCCACTAACGCTTCGCAGGTGACATTTGTTTCATTTTTGCATAAACTACGCGCCCTATTTCTTGGCGGTTTTGGTTTGCAAGGCAAATATCATGAGCAATAAAGACACTATTTTTTCCACTCCAATCGAGAAAATCGGCGATTTTAGTTTTGATCAAAAAGTGGCCGAAGTCTTTCCAGATATGATCCAGCGTTCGGTCCCTGGCTATAGCAATATCATCTCGGCGATTGGAATGATGTCGGAGCGCTTTGCCAAACCCGACACCCATATTTACGACCTTGGCTGCTCATTAGGCGCGGCCACCCTTTCAATTCGACGCCACCTCCAAGTCGCGGGTTGTCGGATTATCGCCGTTGACAACTCCAAAGCCATGGTCGAAAAATGCCAATTACACCTCAACGCCTATCGCTCAGAGACGCCAGTAGAGGTCATCGAAGCGGATATTCGCGATATCGACATTAGTAATGCGTCTATCGTGGTGCTTAATTTTACTCTGCAATTTTTGTCGCCCGACGATCGTCATGCGCTCTTGGCAAAAATTTATCGCGGTTTATTACCGGGCGGTGTGTTGATCCTATCGGAGAAATTTATTTTTGAGGATGACAAAGCCCACGAGTTACTTATAGATCTTCACCACGATTTTAAACGTGCCAACGGTTACAGCGAACTTGAAATAAGCCAAAAGCGCAGTGCCATTGAAAACGTGATGCGTCCAGACAGTATTGCCACCCACCAGCAACGGTTTGCCGATATTGGCTTTGCCCACAGTGAGGTCTGGTTCCAGTGTTTTAACTTTGGCTCAATGTTTGCCATTAAATAATTTTTGCCCATTTATCTACAGAGCGTTTTATCATGTTTGATTTTGCCGATATTTACCAATTAATAGCCAAAGAGCCACGTTTACAAGCTTGGCTGAATGTCTTGCCACAACAATTAACCGATTGGCAAAATAGTGAACACGGTGACTTTCCTCGTTGGTTAAGAGCATTAAAAAAAATTCCAAGTGATCGCCCTGATCACATTGAGTTACAGTCTCAAGTTCGAGTGGAAAATACCGAGCCATTATTACCGGGTGAGCAAAAGAAATTAGAAAACTTATTAAAAACCTTCCACCCTTGGCGCAAAGGACCATACTCACTGCACGGACTAAACATCGACACAGAATGGCGCAGTGATTGGAAATGGGATCGGGTGTTACCGCATATTTCTCCGTTAAAAAACCGTACCGTGCTCGATGTCGGTTGTGGCAATGGTTACCATATGTGGCGCATGTTGGGTGAACAAGCTCGCTTGTGTATTGGTATTGATCCCTCTCACTTATTTCTCATCCAATTTGAAGCGATCAGAAAATTGCTCGGTGGTGATCAGCGCGCACATTTATTGCCCCTTGGTATTGAGCAACTGCCAAAACTTGAAGCGTTTGATACCGTCTTTAGTATGGGGGTTCTGTATCACCGTCGTTCGCCACTTGATCACTTAATGCAATTAAAAGATCAATTGGTGGTAGGAGGTGAGTTAGTACTAGAAACCCTCGTTGTTGAAGGCGATGAAAATACCGTTCTCGTTCCACAATCTCGCTATGCACAAATGCGCAATGTCTATTTTTTCCCCTCGGCTAAAGCACTCAAGGTTTGGTTAGAGTTATGCGGCTTTATCAATGTGCGCATCGTCGATGAAAATATCACGTCGACCGATGAGCAACGTACTACCCAATGGATGACGCACAATTCACTGCCCGATTATTTAGACCCTAATGATCCAACTAAAACCATTGAAGGCTATCCTGCCCCGCGGCGCGCAGTATTAATTGCTAACAAATCCAATTAATATTTTACGTTGTTTTAACGACTTCCATTGATAACCTCCTTATGATGCTGATTCGGGGCTTTATTTACCCCGAATTAGTCGCTACACTTTCATCAATAAGAAATAAAAGCATAATCATAAGGTTAGCAATGATTAAACAACTGGCACCTCTCACTTTAATTTCGCTCCTTTCCGGGTGCACGCTTATCAACGGCGATCGCTATCATCAAGAGACCTTGTCTGCCATCGGTCAACTCCAAGCATCGACTGAAAAAACGAATAACCAAGTCAATAACTTACAATTACAACTGAGTAATCAATCTGATTACATCGACAGTCTTGAATCAGAAGTTATTTCATTGCGCGACCAAGTCAATGCTGTTCAAGACACCATGAAACAGCAACACAAACAGCGTCAACAAGTAAAAACCACCTCCGCTGCAGCGCCGGCAGTTCAAGCCATTCCTCAACAGCCTCGCCAAGAATTGGTCTTAGGCTCAGTTGAAAGTGTTTATGTTGATGCCTTAAAACAACACTTCGACGCGCGCGTCGACACCGGCGCCGCGACGTCTTCGCTCAATGCGGTCAACATTGAAGAGTTTGAGCGCAATGGCAAAGAATGGGTCAAGTTTCAACTGCAAAAAACCGACAATAGCGAAGCGACTGAGCCTGCTATTGAAGTCCCTGTTTTGCGATACGTAAAAATCCGTCAAGCAACGACTGAAGAACCGGTCAGACGTGCCGTGGTTCAATTGTGGGTAAAAGTGGGGAAAATTCATGAAAAAGCCCAATTTACTCTCGCCGACCGCTCTCAAATGACACATCCTGTATTATTAGGCCGTGCCTTTATTCGCGATATTGCGTTAGTCGATGTCAGTAAACAATACGTACAAACTGCAAAGCCTGAACCCAACTCTAACAACTAAGGATTCCGATGACTTCTCGTATCCCTTTTTATTTTAGTATTGTCTTACTCATTGTAGCCGGCCTCGCTTTGAGCTGGTTCCGTCACGATACTTATGGCGTACCTTGGATACCAGGTGAAACAAAACAAACCTGGGATATCGAGGCGCAAATACAATTTAATGCCAATGGCAAAGAAGTAAAAGCGTCATTAGCAGCACCGATGACGCAATCGGGTTATACCTTGATCAATGAATCCTCTTCTTCACCTGGTTACGGCGTGTCTTATGTCAACACCGATTCAGGGCGCCGAGCAGAATGGTCTATTCGCCAAGCGCAAGGGCCACAAACCATTTATTACAAAACACAGTTTTTGGTCGACCCACAAGCTAAGGTCACGCAACCTGCGCCAAGTGGTGATATCGAAAAGCCGACATTATCAAGTCCAGAACAATCTGCGGCTATTGCCCTGATTGATCAAGCGACCTCGCGTTCGTCAGACAATACCACATTCACTCGTGAGCTTATCAAGCAGCTCAACGACGAAGACAGCCAAAATGCAGCGCTGATTCTCAACTCGATGGAACCTGTGGAAGCTCTTCACAACCTCTTATCGACCGCCAACTTATACAGTAAATTAGTTGGGGTAATTGAGCTTGAAGACGGTCGACGTCGCCAAGAAATTCAACCTATGGTACAAGTTTGGGATGGCAAAGCATGGAAATTGTTCTCGATGACATCAGAGCAACAATACAATCAAGAGACCCCTTTGCTGATCTGGGATGCTTCAAATGTTTCCCTGCTTGATTTAGTCGGCGGTAAAAATAGCCAAGTCCACTTCTCAATGATTTCTCAACAAATCTCCCCATCACAAGCCACCCAAAACAAAGTGGATGCCGATGGTTTGATCAATTTCTCAATCCACAGTTTGCCACTAGAAGAGCAAGCGATGTTTAAGACCATTATGCTGATCCCAATTGGTGCGTTAATCGTTGTGTTCTTACGAGTACTGATCGGTTTAAAAACCTCCGGTACTTTTATGCCCGTTCTGATCGCGGTCGCTTTTGTGCAAACTCAGTTGTTAACCGGTATTGTCGGGTTCTTGTTGATTGTTGGCACGGGTTTAATCATCCGCAGTTATCTGTCCAAACTCAACTTATTGTTGGTGGCGAGGATAACAGCGGTGATCATTACGGTTATTTTAATTATTTCACTATTTACCGTTGTGGCCTTTAAGATTGGTTTAACTCAAGGTCTCACGATAACGTTCTTCCCAATGATCATTCTGTCTTGGACGATTGAACGCATGTCTATTTTATGGGAAGAAGAAGGGGCTAAACAAGTTCTGATCCAAGGCGGCGGATCTTTGTTTACCTCGATACTGGTGTATCTAGGTATGACCAACCCGTACATTCAGCACCTAACCTTTAACTTTATTGGCATTCAGTTAATTATCCTTGCAACCATTTTACTGCTTGGTACTTACACTGGCTATCGATTGAGTGAATTGCGCCGTTTTAAACCACTCGCGGAGGATTAATATGTTATCGCAATTTACTTCGCCGTTTAAACTCAGTCGCAAAGGTATTATGGGTATGAACCAGCGTAACCACAGTTACATTGGCCGCTATAACGATCGCTCAAAATACCCACTGGTCGATGATAAATTGAAAACCAAAATTATTGCAGAACGGGCTGGTTGTACCGTTCCTGCCTTGATTGGTGTCATCAAAAACCAAGCCGATGTCAAACACATTCACCAGATGGTGAAAGGTTGGCCTGGTTTTGTCATAAAACCCGCTCAAGGCAGTGGTGGTAAAGGTATCTTGGTTGTTACCTCGCACAAAGACGGTGTTTACACCAAACCCTCTGGCAGTGAAATTGGCAAAGAAGACGTTGAACGCCATATTAGTAATGCCTTAGCCGGTTTATTTTCACTCGGCGGTAAAAACGATGTTGCCGTGGTTGAAAACCTCATCCAGTTTGATGATTGTTTTGATGGCTTTAGCTATGAAGGTGTACCAGATATTCGTATTATCGTCTTTAAGGGCTACCCTGTCATGGCCATGATGCGCTTATCAACCGCAGCGTCAGATGGCAAGGCAAACTTGCACCAAGGGGCTGTAGGTGTTGGCATTGATATTGCGACGGGAAAAGCGGTGCGCGCGGTACAATTTGATCGCCCAGTCACTGAGCACCCAGATACGGGTAAGGCGCTTCGCAGCTTGCAAGTACCTCATTGGAACAAATTATTAACACTGGCCGCCAGTGCTTGGGAAATGACAGGCCTAGGTTATCTCGGTACCGACATGGTTCTGGATAAACAGCACGGTCCCATGTTACTGGAACTCAACGCCAGGCCAGGTTTGGCAATTCAAATTGCCAATGGGGCCGGGTTACTGCCACGCTTGCGCCATATTGAAAACCTCGGTGACAGTTGGCCGCCGCCTAGCCCAGAAAAACGTGTGGCTTACGCCTCTGAGCAATTTGGGGTAAGAGAAACAGAGTTATAACCCTTTATACCAAAAAAGCTGCAGCGCACACTGCAGCTTTATTTTTCTCAACAACAACCAATCATTAACCGTTCAACTTTGCTGTTCTGTTTCCTCTCATGTTTGATCAAAGCGCACAGAAAAGCTTGAGTAAAGCCATTGTTGTCTCCCCTGCATCTTATACCAATCTAACTAAATAGCTGGTCACCCTAGCGGGTTAAAAAACTCGATAACGTCATTAAGAAAATAACGTGTAGAACAACGACTCACTGTCTTGTATTTATGAGCAAATAGGTTGCCTTGTTCTAACACTTGTTTCCTGCCTGTCATTGGTCACCGACTTAATCAGATTACTGTTAGACATTGTCCTATCCTTGATTAGCTTATCAGGCCTACCGCTTGAGCGATGAACAATCTAGTAAGCATGCTATCTGGACATGGATACAAAAACGGCACGAGAAACTCGTGCCGTTTAAATGAATAAACCAATGATTAAGTCAAAGACTCCGCAACATCCTCAACGGCGTTGGATGAAATAATCGGTGGAACAGAGCCAAACCCTCTTAAACCGACAACGTGAACGTGTTCGTGATCTTTAAAGACTTTGCGCACCAGTTTGTACGTTGTGCCTTTTTCTGGGCTGATGTTCTCTGGCGCGGCAATCAATAGTTGCATATCCAATCGATCACAAAGTTCAAACAAGGTCGAAATGGATTTTGCATCCAGACGCGCAGCCTCATCGAGGAACAACAATCGACACGGCAAAATATCTTTACTGCGCAACCGTCGTGATTCTTCTTCCCAGCTTTGCACGACCATCAATAAGATAGACTGGCCGGTACCAATCGCTTCACCGGTAGACAAAGCACCTGATTCAGCCTGTAACCAACCATCAGTCCCACGATTGACCTCAACACTGAGCTCTAAGTAATTTCGATAGTCAAGCAGTTCTTCACCGAGTACTTGTGGAGAGCGCTGTCCCATATCAATATGTGGGTTCACGCGTTGGAATAATTTCGCCATCGCTTCGGAAAACGTATAACGAGACGACTCAAACAAGTCCTTGTGCTGACTTGAAGGTTGAGCCAGTCCATTGAGTAATCCCTGGTGACTCTCACGAATAGCCACATTAAGACGTACCCCTTTTACTTGACCAAAGCTGATGTTCGACAAACCTTGGTTGAGCATACGGATGCGATTTTCCTCTCGTTGAATCGTTTTGCGAATGATCTTAGCAACCGATTCAGAGCTGATGGCTAAACGCTGCTCTCGCGAGGTCAACTCTTCCGTTAAGCGCGCTAACTCAATTTCCATCTCTTCTATCGCTTCGACAGGGTCATCGGTGCGAATAATATCTTGACGAATACGCTCGCGTAGATGCTGATACACCGCAATGTAGAACAATACTTTACGCTCCGGATGCGCATTGTCTTCTGACAAGCGCAGTGAGTCGCGCAACGTTTCGTTATCAGCGACCGCTAAACGCAATGCCCCGAGTGATTTATCCGACAATGAGCGAAGCTCTGCCGACGACAAATAGGCATACTCACGTTTGTGTAACCGTCGCTCAACATCGTGTTGACGAGCCAGCCTCATGACTGAGCACCACCCCGCTTTGGCCGCCACGACAAATTGACGTAACTCCCGATACTCTTTTTGACGCTTCTTAAGCTGTTTACTCAAGCTGGTCATTTCAAGCTCAGTGGCCGTAATTGTACGCTCATACTCACTCTTATTCGCTCGAGCTTGTACCACTCTTTGTCCAAGCTCATCACGGCGAGTTTGCGCACGCTCAAGTGCTTCATGATCGGCGGTAACACCAAACTCTTTTAGCTCTTGAGTAAATTCACTCAAGGTTTCTTTTTTCGCTTGGTGAGAACTTTTCAACGACGCCAATACTTGTTGATACTGGTTGTATTGACCCTGTTCCACTTTAAGCGCGTCACGGCTTTTCAGTCTTGTTTGCTCAGCTTCTGCAAGTTTTTTCTTTAACGATTCACTCAGCTCACTGCTTTGCTCTAGCATGTCGGAGGAATCTTGGTAAGCAAAATGAGAGCGACGTTCGTGAAGATCCGACAAGGCAAACAATTGTGATTTCACTGTTTGTAAATCTTGATCGGCCTCTTGATAAGACGCTTCTAAAGCTTCAAATAACTCTGGGTCATTATCGAGCGCCGAGACGTGCTCTGCCAACTTGTCTAGCGACTGTTGATGCGCTTTAATAAATGCTTTTGCTTCATCGAGATCCGCTAATTGTTGAGCAATGTGTGATTGTCGCTCATCGAGTGTGTCATCCCAAATAACCGCCATCGAGGCGCTCAGTTTATCGAGTAGATTCAAAGCGTGTTTTGCTTTGTCTAAAGCCTTTCGTTCAGCATTAATGGCTTGTTCCAACTGCGCTTTTTGCGACGTAACTTGCTGGCGTTGCTCACGTAATTGAGCCAATTCATCTTCGGGGTTTGGTGTGAATGCCAAGTGTAAAGAAGATGCCACAAACTGACTAAGTGCTTGATAATGTCTATGCTTTTTCTGTGCATCAAAAGCGACTTTCGCATGGCGTTCAACGGTTTGCTCTTTTTCTTCGCGCAACGTCTCTAATCGCTGCTCTCGAGCAGCTCGACCAAACAAGGGTAATTCAGGGAAACGAGAAAAGCGCAGGTGCTGATCATTGACCTGGACACAAACCGCCCCTTCGAGCTCCTCAACGTTAAAGCCACTGTCATCAAAAGCATCGACATCGCCTTCAATGACATAAACGTCTTCTGGGCAATCGTCAAACTCCAGTAAGCGCTCTTTTACACCACTGAGATCAGACACCACAATCGCGTGTCGGGCCGGCCCGTACATAGCACTGAAATAGGGTGCATCTTCAAGTGTGATATCATCGTAGATTTCAGACAACAACACCCCACCTAAACTGTCAGAAAGGGCTTTTAGTCTTGGATCATTGGCACCACCAGGAGACGCTAGGTGCTCGATTTCTTGCTCAAGCGCTGTGCGCTGAATAACCAACGCGTCTTTTTCAGCAGTTAGTTGCTTTTCTTCTTCAAGCACATTTTGCATTTGAGCCACGACATCCGCTTCACTATCGAGTGCTAACCCCGTTTGCTCTCGCAGCGACTGAAGCTGATCATTGGCGGCAAACCACTTTGGCGCTTGCGCTTGGTAACGAGCAATCTCAGAGTCTAGCGTTTGAAGTTGGTGCTGATTGTGCTGACTTTGTTCGCGTAGCAATGCGAGTTCATTTTCACTTTGCTCAATATTGGCTTGCTGCTGGTTGCGCTGCTGCTCAAATACCTCAGGCTGCTCAAGGTCAACGTCGAATGCTTGCTGATATTCTTGCAACGCCTGCTGGGCTTGAGCCTTTTGCTGCTGCTGACGTTCAATCTCACGTGCTTGCGCTCGCCATTGATTTTCATTGCTGACTACATGACGGCTATTTTGCGCTTTATTTAGCACTTCGCGAGCTTTCGGCGCCGCGTCTTGACGATGAACTGGGCCGACAATGTCCGTTAATAGCGACAATGCTTGATCGTATTGATTGGCACTGGCAGCAGACATATCAACCTTGTGTTTAAGCTGTAGTACCCGCTCTGTCAATTGTTGCTGCTCGCCGGTCAATTGCTTGATAACCTCGGTGACCGAATCTTGAGTTAAGCTGGGGTCATCCATCACCCGTCTTGCCTTATCTAGGGCTTGTACTGCTTGTTGATATTGCAAGGCGCGAGTTTGCTGAACGTCCAACGCTTGCTGATAATCGGCAAGCTGTGTTTTCAAACTATCAACTTCTTCTTCGGCTTGCTGTGTTAATGCTTCGCGGTCAAAAAGACGCTCTTGCGCTTCCTCAACCACCATCAATTGCTCTTCTAAGCGCTCATTTAACGCCTCGAGATCGTCTTGATAGCGGTTTATCTTTTCTTGTTGACGCAACGCATTTTGCACCAATAACAAGTGATCTTGAGCACTTTGATGATCCTGCTCTAACCCAGATTCTTGCTCAATCAAAAGCTCAAGCTGCTCTTTTGCATAGCTTAAGCGCTGATTGTGCTCTAATAAGCTGTCTTTAGTCGTATTCAACTCATGTCGCAACGAAAGCGCTTGTTCGAGTTTACCTCGTCGTTCGTTTGCATGGCGCATGTAATCCGCCGCCACATATTGAGTTGACTCCGTGATCAGGTGTTTAAACAAATCACGATCAGCTTGGGTTGTTTTGATCGCTTCAAGGGTTAAGCGGTTTTCACGCAGTGCCGATTCCATGTCTTGGAACGCTTTTTTGACCCCGCCGTTTTGCGGCAACAAATAATCGCGCAATGAACGAGTGATGGCACTGGATATCCCGCCATAAAGTGACGCTTCTATGAGGCGATAGAACTTTGAACGATCACTGCTGTTGCGTAGCTTTTTCGGTAAAACGCCAAATTCAAACATTTGTGAATGGTAATCGACAATCGAGCTAAACGCTTTGTAATGCGCACCTTCGTACTGTGCTACACAGCTTTTTACATCGTTAAACGGGCGTACTTTTGCGTGTTGCGCAGACACGTTTTCGATCAGTATGTCCGTCGGCTTAACGTGGCTTGGTAGGCCTTGGATTAAAAATGGTTTGATGTCGACTTTTTTATCGCGTCCTGCGACCTGCTGTAACTTAACCACAAAAAGGACGCGTTGATGACGAGAGTTCACCACATCAAGGGCGGCATAACAGACACCGGGTTGCAATTTTCCAAACAACCCCTTATCACGGGATGATTGATTACTGCCCGCTTCCGTGGTGTTGCGAAAATGCAAAAGCGTTTGGTCGGGGATCAAACTGGTAATAAACGCCGCCATGGTGGTCGATTTACCCGCACCATTCCCCCCAGATAAAGTGGTCACTAAACCATCGATATCAAAGGTCCGTGCAAAAAAACCATTCCAGTTGATCATCGTCAAGGATTGATATTTACCGCGCTCAATCATAATTCTTCATCCTCTACTTCTTGAGGTAGCTGGTCGTGATTGTCATTATCCAATAGAGAGCCTTGTTTGGGCTCTTGGTGGTGGACGACCGCCTCACCATCGCGGATCAATCTCAATTGTGCTTCTCGCATATCATCGCCAACGCGAACATCGGCTCCAAAACGAAATACTGACTCACTAATGCGAAACTTATTGGTTTCACCCACATTGATCACCATGCCAAGGCGTTTCAACCGTCTCAATGAGGTCAGCACTTTCTCGTACAGTTTTTCTTTGTCGAGATCAGAGCCTGTTGCCCGATGAGTCACTAACTTGATCAGTTTTTGTTCGTCAGTGAGTTGCAGTAATTCTTCGTATAACTCTTGATGCGTGAATATGCCTTCGTGAGCCAAACGTTCCGGGCTTAAAAACAAGAAACACAATACCTTGCCGACCAGCATATCTAACTCGGACAACACGCTGCGTCCAATTAATGCGGTTGAACGCGGTCTTAAATAAAAAAAGCCTTCAGGCGCTTTCACCAATTCGGTATTGTAACGTTGGTAAAACGTCGCTAATTCCAGCTGGTAATCTGACAACAACGCGTGATTATCAAAGTCTTCAGTGCCTATGTGTTTTCCAGCACGAAGCCAAGTATCCAACTGTGGAAATAAAGGATTAGAAATTGCTTTTGCCAGCTTTTCTGACATAAATTCATTAGTATCGGTCAATGACATTCGCTTGTACCTTAGCACCAAATTCGTTAATAACTTGCCAATCGGGTTGAATGGCACGGTAATCTGACTCTGAATAGCCGAGCCTTACCGCTTGATCGACGATGATGCGTGCTAAATCAAAATGATGTGTGGCTGGGTGTTGCGCTAGGTGCTCTTTGAGTACTGAGCCTAGATCAATTGGCACACCCTGAGTCTTATGCAGTTTTAACATGTCGGCAATACGCTCAGACAAACTATTATTGACCGCTTCAAACTCTTCAAACTCAAGGGCAATCGGTACTTGACCGGTCACTTCGTCATCGCGTAATGACAAGGTTTCATCGCGCAAGTCAAACAGTTTGTCAGCATCGGCGTAGGTTAAAAACCATGGCGCATCAAAATAGTCTTGACACGATTGACGCAGTCTAGTGCTGAAAGCACGATTTTTATCCATATCGATAGCGGTTCGAATAAATTTGTGCACGTGGCGGTCGTAACCAATCCACAAATCAATGGATTGCTGTCCCCAACTGACAATTCGATCGAGTTTCATTTGCAGGTTAAACAGCACAGATTCGACAAACTCAAGTTCGGGTTGATGGTAAACTAACTCTTGGATGTCGAGAATCTGAGTTTGTAGATCATCGCCCGCCGTTTGCAGCGTATCTTGTAGCTCTCTAAGCGTATTCGAGGTTTCACCCAATAACTTTTCACATTGAGAGATCGCTTCTTGCCAATCTTGATTGAGCAGATCCGCAACTTGCTGTTTGACGCCTTGCTGTTGCTCGTCCATCACTCGCTGATTTAGGTCGATTTGGTCAAAGATTTCAGCCACTGAGTATTTCAAGACGCCGTAAACCTTGTGCTGCCAAAAATGAACATCACCGCCCTGCCTTGCCAGTTCGACCGCTTTGCTCATTTCATCAGCCACCATCGATAACTGAATTGATAACTTCAATTGTGAGAACTGTTTTTGCCTAACAAAATAATCGGTTAAGCCTATAGCTAAAGGCGTCAAACGGTAAATGCTTGCCCCTTCATTAATTTCACTGGTAAAACGACTGATCAAACGCTGCTTGACCATATCGTTGAGGGCATTATTCGCTTTAAAAGCCGATGGTGTACTGTCGCCGTCGAATAGCTTCACCACAATGTGAAACGCATCGTGTAACTCACCCTCGGTTAACTCTTGGTCAAACCGCTCTTGACTGAGTACTGCCATTGCTAAAAGAAAAGACAGTTTTTCGGTTGTCAATTGCAGCGAAAGTTGATTGTCTTTGACCCAACCGACCAACTCTTCAATCGGTTGGGGTTTGTCATCATGAGTTATTTCACTCATTATCATTCCTGTCTTTGCTTCTTTTGTGCCCACACATGGATGTAACGCCCCATTGATATATAGGGCTCTTGTCGACAAACTTGCCTTTCCATTTCCATTAAATCTTGTGGCGTATAATCGCCCATATTATCCCCTGAGCGAAGGTAATCGCTGAAGCATCGAATGCCACTTTTTCCGACAATAGTTAGACCGGATTGCTCTAGCCAACGATAGACGTCTTCCGGCTTTAATCCCTTCGCAGGTTGTAATTTAAATCGCTTGCGATGTGGCATTCCCTCGAGTACATGAGGAATATTGCCACAAAGTACGTTTTTATACACTAAGCCGTGATGGTTATAAAACATCACAGAGATTATGCCATCATCAGCCAATTGCTCTGTCAATTGTTTTAACACCGCTTCCGGTTTTGCTAACCATTCCATCACGGCATGAAACAAAATTAAGTCCTGCTTTTTATCCAAAAATTCGCTAGCATTTTGTACTGGCTGGTGGATCAAACGATAGTGCTCTAGGAGCCCGTCCTTTTCAATCTCTTGCTGAGCTAGGCTCAACATTTCACGGGAAAGATCACATAAGGTGACTTGATTGCCCAAAGCAGCAAGGCGTCTTGATAGTTGTGCAACCCCCCCACCAGCATCAAAAATAGACAAGGGAAAACCTTTGTCCTTGACAGATTCTATAATTTGTTCAAGATCTTCCCAAACAATAACTTGCCTAATATCGCCTTTGTTAGAGCCATAAATGTTTTTTGCAAATTTGTGGGCAATATCGTCGAAATTACGGTCTTCAATCACGGTGTCATGCAATTTTATAAAAGAATCATGTTACTATTCTGTCACAAGAAAAGTAGGAATAAAGAGCGATTATTTCAATTTTTCATTCAAGTGATGTTTTTTCGGACTATTTGTTTATGTTTGAGCTAAAAAAAGTCATTTCAGCCCTTATCATGCCAATGCCAGGCTTACTCTTGCTCGGATTTTTCGGCCTGCTGCTGATCATGTTTACTCGCCGTCAAAAGGCGGGCTGTATTGTGCTGTTATTTTCACTGAGCTTTTTATTTCTGGCTTCGTTTCAACCGGTTTCGAGTCGGCTTATCATGCCACTTGAGCGTCAATACCCAGCGTTTTTACCGGTCACCGGTAATGTCGACTACGTTATGGTCCTTGGCAACAGCCATATCACTGATGATCGTTTACCACCGACATCTCAATTGAGTCGAACCGCACTGATGCGCTTGACAGAGGGCATCCGTATTTGGCGTATGTATCCTGGCTCTAAAATGATTTTGTCCGGCTATGCGGGTGGCACCAGTATTAGTCACGCGCGCATGATGGCCAAAGTCGCTCTCGCCCTCGGCGTAAATAAAAGCGACATCATATTATTAGAAACGGCCAAAGACACATGGGAAGAAGCTCGACAAGCCGCGGCATTTGTGGGTACTCAGCGATTAGTCCTTGTCACATCAGCGAGTCATATGCCTCGTGCAATGAAAGAGTTCACTAATGCCGGTTTAACTCCGCTACCCGCACCAACAAACTATTTAGCCAATCGCCAGACACAACAATTTTGGACTCGATATTTACCCAGTAGCCGTTACTTAGAACAAACCGAGTTGTTTTGGCATGAACAGCTTGGCTTGTGGTGGATTCAGTTGCGTCAATTTTTATTGCCTCACAACCAAGAAACCATCGAAGCCAGCCAAACTGAGCTATAATACCATTCTATGAACAAGGTGCTTTTTAATCAGCACTGACTAGACAAAGCGGTAAAATTTAATCATAATTTGCCGCTTTTCAACTGACGTTTTACTTTCTTTATCTGTCTCGATGACTCTCAATACACTGTGACTTGCTTTGACCGATTATCGACAAAACCAATTATCGATAAAAAACAAAGCAAACGATTGCTATGAAACAAAATAAGTATTGAAAGGCAGTATTTGACATACCTACGCGTACTGTAAACGCCAGTTTTGCGTCTCTAACACATAATAATTAGGATACCCTATGGCCACCATTAAAGACGTTGCCCGCTTAGCCGGAGTTTCAACCACCACGGTTTCCCACGTGATTAATAAAACACGTTTTGTTGCTGAAGGAACGCAAGAAAAGGTCATGAAGGCCGTTGATGAGTTAAATTATGCGCCAAGTGCAGTCGCTCGCAGCTTGAAATGCAACACAACTCGTACCATCGGTATGTTGGTCACTCAATCTACCAACCTGTTCTTTTCTGAAGTCATCGATGGTGTGGAAAGTTATTGTTACCGTCAAGGTTATACCTTAATTTTGTGTAACACCGGTGGCATTTACGAAAAACAACGCGATTATATCCGTATGCTAGCAGAGAAACGCGTTGATGGTATTTTAGTCATGTGTTCTGATTTAACCGATGAATTGAACGACATGTTAGATCGCCACAAAGACATACCTAAAGTGATCATGGACTGGGGACCGGAAAACCCACAGGTTGACAAAATTATCGACAACTCGGAAGAAGGCGGCTACCTTGCCACTAAATACCTCATTGATAATGGGCATACTCAAATTGCCTGTTTAAGTGGTCACTTTGAAAAACTGGCTTGTAAAGAGCGCATTGTAGGTTTTAGGCGTGCCATGGCGCAAGCAAACCTCACTGTCAATGAAAACTGGATTTTAGAAGGCAATTTTGAATGTGATACCGCGGTGCTAGCGGCCGACAAAATTATTGCCATGAAGGAAAAGCCAACGGCGGTATTCTGTTTTAATGACACTATGGCACTTGGGCTTATAAGCCGTTTACAACAAAATGGTCTTAAAGTACCGGAAGATATCTCCGTTATCGGTTATGACAACATCGAATTAGCAGAATACTTTTCACCACCACTGACAACCGTTCACCAACCCAAACGCCGTGTCGGTAAAAATGCGTTTGAAATTCTGATGGCCAGAATTAAAAACAAACAAAACGAGCGTCGCGTATTTGAGATGCACCCAGAGATCGTGACGCGTCAATCGGTAAAAAAAATCAATTAACGTCTTATCCTCTGATTTTAACCATATGAAATCAGAGGATATTCATAAAAAACCTTATCCATAACTCGCTTTTTCGCCAACGCATTCTATACTTGAACTAGTATCACATTTTGTGGCACGAACTAAACCTTCTCGTTGAGAATTTCGTATTCTTAGTGTGTCACGAAAAAGGCAAACCATTTGAAAGAATGGGACGCAAAGCTTCCGGCCTTAAGCACCTTTACTCTTTAGTTTAGGTGACAGGTAGCGGGGTTACCGAAGTTAAGTAACAAGAAAAATCTTTACGTTTCAATGACATCTTTCTTCTACTTACATGCGATAATCTCACGCCTGCAAAAGCCATATTGGAATGGTGACTAACTGTCTCTGCCTTGATATCTCATTAAGTCTTCTATTGTGCGACGGAGAGTCAATGACAATAAATGGTATTGAGTTTGTCAATTATATACTTTTTATCATCTTTCTTGTTGCACCTGTTACCGATGGCTTGAGGTTCAATCGCAGATTCTATTGCTACCTTTGGGTATAGAGTGGCATTAATTTTTATACACCGAGAATAGAGAATCATGGATAAACCGATACTCAAAGACTCAATGAAACTATTTGAGCCACTTGGAAACATAAAATCAAGGTCCATGTTTGGTGGATTTGGTATTTTTTCTGGCGACATCATGTTTGCTCTCGTGGTAAAAGACGAGTTACACATACGCGCTGATAAACAAAAAGCCAAATTATTCACCAAACAAGGAATGTCTCCTTATGTTTATCACAAACGCGGCTTTCCTGTTGTAACAAAGTACTTTGCTGTCAAAAATGAACAATGGCAATCAACTGACACTATCTTTGAGTTAGCACAAGAAGCCCTCACACAAGCTCGCGCAGACAAAGTGCATCAACAGCGCGAACATGTAGATCGTTTAAAAGATTTACCTAACTTGCGTCTTGGCACCGAGAGAATGTTGAAAAGAGCGGGAATCGAGTCCGTCGAAGCGTTAAAACAACGCGGTTCACTTGAAGCCTTCAAAGCTATCCGCGCTTTCAACGAAGAGGTCACTGTTGAACTTTTATGGGCCTTAGAAGGCGCGATAGAAGGTAAGCATTGGAGCGTCATCCCTCAATCAAGACGTGAAGAGCTACTGGCTCATTTAAATTAAATCCAAAGCACTCTAATTCAGTATTAGAGTGCTCTTTTTACTGCAAATACGTTTTTTATTTCTTCCTGCCAACACGACTGGGTTAACATTCATACCACACTGTGCTACTTATTAATTATGTGTACCAGTAAACAAAAAGAGCATTGAGATGAAATTAATCAGTTTAGCTAACCCAATTGAAATAGAAATACTTTGTCACTACTTGCAATCTCACTCTATTGACTGCCAAGTCTTTTTACGACACACGCAATCCGTTGTTGGAGAGATCCCTCTTGATGACGAAAATGGCCCTATGATTTGGCTTAATAATCCTGCTCAACAAAAAAAAGCCAAGCATCACATCGACACTTGGCTTGAAGAACAAACCCAATCTCAGCCTTCATGGCACTGTGCAAAATGTCACGAAATTAACGAAGGTCAGTTTGAAATCTGTTGGCAATGTCAAACGCCTATGCCCTAAGTAAAACTGATGCTAGAGTTGTGGCACCTAATACCTATTTTAAGCACGACTCATACATAGCTAAATAAGACAAAGCGGACGTCTCCCAGTCAAAACGCGTATTCATCGCCCTTATCTGCATTTCGACAAAGACCTTAGGCAACTGCTCATAGACTAATAACGCAGAAAGTAGTGTGAGTAACAAGGCCTCTCCGGTCGGCTCGTGAAACACAAAACCGGTTGCTGAGTTTGGCGCATCAAAGTAATCAACGACGGTATCTTTTAACCCGCCAACCGCTCGAACGATGGGCAGAGTGCCATAAGCTAAACTGTAAATTTGATTCAAACCGCAAGGTTCAAATTCTGAAGGCATCAAAAAGAAATCCGATCCAGCTTCTACCCAGTGCGCCAATTCATTATCATACGCTTCTACAAAGCGAAAATTATGTGGATACAAACGTTCAATGTCATGTAATTGCTGGGCAAGTTGTACCTCGCCGGTTCCCACAATCACAACTTGTACCTGATGTTGTAAGAACTTTTCAAGAATCGGTATTAAATATTGAATGCCTTTTTGATGAGTCAAGCGGCATACCATACCGAACATGGCGACCTTTTGCTCTGGTAAAGATAATCGTTGTTGTAACGCACGCTTATTTCTGGCTTTGCCCGTTTGTAAACTTTGTTTTTTCTCCGAGTAATTCGCCACCAACCAAGGATCTTGTTGTGGGGACCAAGCCTGGTAATCGCAACCGTTTAAAATACCACTTAAATCTGCCTCTCTGGCGCCAAACACGCCGCCAAAGCCATGGCTGCCCAAGTCGGTTAATAGCTCTTTGGCATAGGTAGGACTCACAGCATTGATTTTATCCGCGCACAAGACACCGGCTTTTAACATTGATGCGTGTTGACCTGTCACCAATAAATCGGGGTGTTGACTCAATTCACCCAGAATACTCAACTCATCAGGGTGAAAACTGCCTTTAAACACCGCATTATGAATAGTGAAGACCACTTTCGTGTTTAAAAAAGCCGGGTGTTGAGCGTAACGGTGCTTAAAAATAAAGGGGACTAAACCGGTATGCCAATCATTAACGTGAATAATATCGATTTTTTCATCCAATTTAGACAGCATATCTAGAGCTGCCATGCTAAAGAATGCAAAGCGCTCCCCATTGTCATGATAAGCGCAGTTATTTTCAGCGTAGAGTGCAGAGCGTCGAAAATACTCTGGGCAATCAATGGCATAAACTGTCAAATCACCACAGCGAAGCTGTAATATCCGATAAGCCTGACCGGTCTGTTCTAGCTCAGTAGCAAGTACCACGTCAGCGTGTTCAATACCCTCTATAACTTGATAAGCCGGGATAACGACCTTTATATTGTGGTTTAAATCTTGTAATGCTTGTGGAAGGGCTCGCGCAACATCGGCAAGCCCACCACTTTTTACCAACCCCTCGACTTCCGAGGCCATATAACATATTGATAACGAGTTAGAATCCAACTCTCGCTCCTTTAGGGATCACTACAATGCCCTCCTCTGAGACATGAAACCTTTGCTTGTCGTGCTCCAAATTTACCCCAATTTCACAACCTGGGGCAATTTCGACATCTTTATCGGCGATCACTCGGTTAAGGATACTGCCTTTGCCCACTTTAATATCACCTAATAAGATTGACTCGCGAATATTACAATGAGAGCCAATGTTACTACGAAAACCCAACACAGATTTCTCGATATGAGAACCGCGAACATAACTGCCGTTACACACCAAACTATCAATGATTTTTACTTTTAGGTTATTATCATCAACAAAGGTGGCAGGGGGTAACGGGGGATGATAAGTATGCAATGGCCAGTTACGATTGTACAAAGAAAACAACGCATCTTTACCCAACAAATCCATATGAGCTTGCCAATAACTGTCGATCGTACCAACATCGCGCCAGTACACCCCACCGTTTTCCCCCTCAATATCATTTTTGCCAAAGTCATAGACAAAGACTTCTCCCGTCGGGTAAAGACGTGGAATGATATCTTTGCCAAAATCGTGACTAGAATGCTCAAAGTCCGCATCTTCGGTTAATTCGCGAAATAACGTGTCCGCCTCAAACACATAGTTCCCCATCGAAACCAAAGCAAAACCAGGATCACCTGGGATCTCTTTCGGTTTAGCCGGCTTTTCTGCAAAGCCAATCATCCGCCCTTCGGTATCGACTTCAATTACCCCAAATTGCGAAGCGCACTCAACGGGCATACGCAATGCCGAAACGGTTAATTTGGCTTTTTTGGCATGATGAAAATCCAAGAATTGGCTAATATCCATTTTGTAAATATGGTCGGAGCCAAAAATGAGGACATCGTCAGGGTCTGCGAGCTTCATAAAGCCCATATTTTGATAGATGGCATCGGCCGTCCCCTCGTACCAGCGCTTCCCAGTGCGCATTTGCGCTGGTATTGGGTCAATGAATCGATTGGTGATACCGCTGATGTGCCAACCTTGCTTTAAATGTGAATAAAGAGACTGAGATTTAAATTGCGTTAACACATAAATTTTGACGATATCAGCATTGATAAAGTTATTCAGTGCAAAATCGATCAGTCGATAACTTCCACCAAATGGGACCGCAGGTTTACTGCGATTTGCAGTGAGAGGCTGAAGACGAGAGCCTTCCCCTCCAGCTAAGATCATTCCTAATACGCCAGCCATAGACGTTCCCTCTCTAATAGGTTGTTTCAGTTGAGTTTGTTGTCGGAGTCGGTTTACTATTGTTGTTATTCTACTCCTTTCACACTATTACATATTGAGCCCATTCCGTGGAGTAGCAATGATAAATTCTTAGCCCAAGCGCACAAAAAAAAGCAGCGCTATGTAAGCGCTGCTAAAAATTCCCATTGATGAGTAAATTATTATTTCTTACGTTTATCAATAACTTGCCATTTCCCGTCTTCAAACAAAGCCGACCAACCCGTTGGCTTGCCACCCTCTTCTGAACGAACGTAGTTCTCTTTAGTCTTACGGCTAAAGCGAACCACAGTTGGCTTACCGTCGGGGTCTTGTTGAGGCGCTTCGGTCAAATAATGGAACTTAGGTGAAATTCGCTCTTTGAACCGAACCAATTCAGAGACCAACGGCGCACGAGTTTCTCTTGATTTCGGGAACGTGCTGGCTGCTAAAAAGAGGCCTGATGCACCATCTCGCAACACAAAATAGGCATCCGATTTTTCACACTCGAGTTCTGGTAGGTGAACGGGGTCTTCTTTTGGTGGCGCAATTTCACCATTGCGAAGGATTTTACGAGTATTCTTACACTCTTCATTGCTGCATCCCATGTACTTACCAAACCGGCCGTTTTTGAGCACCATGTCCGAGCCACATTTATCACACTCGACAACGGGTCCATCGTAACCCTTAACTTTAAACTCGCCATACTCGACAACATGACCTTCACAGTTGGGGTTATTACCACAAACATGTAGTTTTCTTTTGTCATCAATAAGATACGCGTCCATCGCCGTTTCACAAATCGGACAGCGTTTTTTTGCTCGTAATGCCGCCGTTTCAACATCTTCTTCGAGCACATTAATAATGCCCTCTTCATCGCCGAGGTTAATCGTCGTTTTACAGCGCTCTTTAGGAGGCAGTGCGTACCCAGCACAACCTAAGAAAACCCCTGTTGACGCAGTTCGAATACCCATTTGGCGGGAACAGGTTGGACACTCAATATCCGTCATCACAATGTGATTTAACGACATCCCACCTTCAGATTCGTCTTTATCGGCTTGCTCTAAGTCTTGGGTAAAATCACTAAAGAAGTCATTGAGCACTTTTTTCCAAACCACGTCTCCTTCAGCAATTTGGTCTAACTTTTGCTCCATACGCGCCGTAAAGTCATAGTTCATGAGATCGCTAAAGCTTTTGTCTAAGCGGTCCGTCACAATCTCGCCCATCTTTTCAGCATAAAAACGACGCTGGTCAACTTTAACGTAGCCGCGATCTTGTATGGTCGAAATGATGGACGCGTAAGTCGAAGGACGACCAATGCCTTTTTTCTCAAGCTCTTTAACTAAAGCCGCTTCAGTAAAACGAGCTGGGGGTTTGGTGAAGTGCTGTTTGGGCTCCAAATTTTCTAAGGTCAGAAGCTCACCGACTTTCACTTCAGGTAGAATTTCATCTTCATTTTTACCCAGTGGGCGCTGCACGCGAGTCCAACCATCAAATTTTAGAATTCTGCCTTTGGCTTTTAACGTATATTCATCGGCTTTAACGCTGATGGTGGTAGAGTCGTAACGCGCGGGTGTCATTTGACAAGCAACAAACTGATTCCAGATCAATTGATATAATTTCACTGCATCGGCGTCTACACCCTTTAAATCAGCGGCAGCCACTTCCACACTTGAAGGGCGAATCGCTTCATGCGCCTCTTGTGCGTTCTCTTTACTGCCATAAACCAATGGCGACTCAGGTAAATACGCTTTACCGAATTCATTATCGATGTAATTTCGCAGCGACTCGACAGCCTCTTTACTCAAGTTGGTCGAATCCGTACGCATATAAGTAATATAACCCGCTTCGTACAACCTTTGCGCTAACATCATGGTCTTTTTAACCCCGAAACTCAAACGCGTACTCGCGGCTTGTTGCAAGGTTGAGGTAATAAAAGGCGCAGATGGTTTACTTTGCGTGGGTCTGTCTTCGCGCTTACACACCTCAAAGTCAGATTTTTCTAATACCGCTAATGAGGCTTTGGTTTGTTCTTCGCTTGTCGGCTTAAACGCTTTGCCCTCTTTTTGGGCAACAAGTAAACGAAATGGCGCTTGGTTTTTCGTTTTTGTATTAGCGTGAATATCCCAATACTCTTCTGGAATAAACGCATTAATTTCACGCTCACGCTCGACGAGCAATTTGACGGCTACCGATTGTACTCGCCCAGCGGACAAACCACGGGCGACTTTTTTCCAAAGTAATGGTGACACCATAAAGCCAACAACGCGATCCATAAACCGGCGAGCTTGTTGAGCATTGACACCATCCATATTGAGTTCACCAGGCTTCTCAAAGGCCTGCTGAATCGCGTTTTTCGTGATCTCGTTAAATACCACACGCTTGTAACGGTCCTCATCACCACCAATGATCTCGCGCAAGTGCCATGCAATGGCTTCCCCTTCGCGGTCCAAATCGGTTGCGAGGTAAACGCAATCAGCATCTTTGGCTAATTTCTTTAGCTCATTGACCACCTTTTCTTTGCCCGGCAAGATTTGGTAATTGGCTTCCCAGTCATGATATGGGTCAATACCCATTTTTTTTACTAGGGCTTTGCGATCTTTTTCTTTTTTGACGCGAGCTTTTTCTTCTGCACTCATGCCCTTGGTAGAAATAGGTGCCGCTTTTTGCCCTGTACTTTGACCCGATGTTGGAAGATCACGAACATGGCCGACGCTCGACTTAACGACAAAATCCTTACCCAGGTATTTATTGATCGTTTTCGCCTTGGCAGGAGACTCCACTATAACAAGCGATTTACCCATAATTGACTTAACGTCCTTTACTTAGTGTGAGAGATGAACAAACTATCTCTCCGTTAATTTATAGTTATGCTGCTTTTACTATTGTGCGAGAAACAAAGAAGATCAACCGCTTTTTTACATTTTGTGTTGTAATTGCTCGACAATTCATCGCTAAAATCTAACACTTACCTCAATAGCCTGCAAATTTTACCACCGAGAGGGATTTTATAAGCCGTTATCGTCGTGGTTCTCTCTGCTTTTTTATTCGCTTTGTTACGCCAAGAGAAAAAAGTATGCCCTCTATATTAAGAGGGCATCGGGAGATTAATAAAGTCATTGAGTCATTACTGACTTAATTGCGATAACTTGTCGAAGTAATCTGGGAAGGTTTTTGAAGTGCACCCTGGATCGTTAATCGTCACAGGTGTATCGCTAAGAGCCACCAGCGAAAAACACATGGCGATGCGGTGATCATCATAGGTATCGATCTCGGCATGCTTAAGCTGTTCGACTGGGCGCACAATCAAATAGTCTTCGCCCTCTTCGACCTCAGCCCCGACTTTGCGAAGCTCTGTGGCCATTGCACTCAAGCGGTCCGTTTCTTTAACGCGCCAATTATAAACATTGCGAATCGCGGTTTCACCCTCGGCAAAAAGCGCGGTCGTTGCGATGGTCATCGCGGCATCAGGAATGTGGTTGTAATCCATATCAATCCCTTTCAACTTACCAGCGCGTGAAATGATATAATCGTCGCCCCATTCGATATCCGCGCCCATTTTTTCCAGCGCGTGAGCAAACTGGATGTCACCTTGAATCGAATGCTTACCAATCCCCGTCACCTTCACTTCGCCGCCTTTGATCGCGGCAGCGGCTAGAAAATAAGAGGCTGAAGAGGCATCACCTTCTACCAAAAAATCACCCGGAGATTGATACTGCTGACCCGCGCGAATAGTAAATTGTTGGTAGTTGTGATTTTCTACCTCAACACCAAATTGTTTCATGATATGTAAAGTGATGTCGATGTAGGGCTTAGAGACCAATTCACCCTCGATTTGGATCTCAATATCCCCTTGAGCTAATGGGGCTGACATCAAAAAGGCAGTCAAAAATTGACTCGAAATAGAGCCATCAATGTTCACTTTACCCGACTTTAAACCCGTCCCTGTAATTTTAAGCGGTGGGTAGTCTTTATTTTCTAAGTACTCAACCTGAGCGCCAGCTTGTGTTAGCGCATTAACAAGATGACCAATCGGACGCTCTTTCATTCGTGGCTCGCCGGTCAATACGTAATCACCCTGCCCCAAACAAAGCGCTGCAGCCAGTGGACGCATTGCCGTACCTGCATTGCCCAGAAAGAGTTCAACACACCCTTCAACAGAAAAGGCTTTACCAAGGCCGTGAACGCGGCATTCCGTTTTGTCTGCCGACAATTCGTAATTTACGCCAAGCGTTGTCAGGGCATTTAGCATATGTCGAATGTCATCACTGTCTAACAAATTCGTTAAACGAGTGGTTCCTGTCGACAACGCAGCAAGTAACAAGGCGCGATTTGACACACTTTTAGAGCCGGGTAAATTCACTTGACCTTGAATTTTATTGATGGGTTGTAATGTTAAGCTTTCCATTAATTTTGTCTGTTCCTTGCCAATTTTTTTACAGGTGAGAAATTGGCTTTATCATTTTTCGTCGTGCCAGACTAACGAAAAATTTAATGAAACACTAGCGTAGAATCCATACAAAATTAACCAAAATAAAAATCTCGCCTTGTGAACACAAAACGAGACAAAAAACCGAGCAAAAAATCGTCAATCAGGGTGGTTTTCGGAATTGATTTAAACAAATATATTCGCCTATAGTATCAAGGTAATAACCCTCAGTATTCTTTGTCGACACGTACCCCATCGTCAAAGTACAAAAGGCGCACGGCATCCCCTTTGTGAAAACGCATACTGTCATCCACATCTTGTATTACATCAACCAGTTGACCATCTTCTTTGCGAATTAAGATTTCCACGAGCGGGTATTCAATACGCGTGATCTGTGGGGGCGTTGGCCTTGCTACCGCCGCACCTGCGGCAATGCCGATCCCCGTCGCTAATAGTCGCCCACGCCCTCGCCCAAATTGATGGCCAATAATTCCGCCAACCGTCGCTCCGAGTAAGGTATTCCAGCCTTGGTCTTTAGAGCGTATAATTTGTTGTTGAGTGACATAACGCACCGTATCCACTTGCCCAAACACGACTTGGTTGACCGGCCGAGCAACATTACGTTGATAACCAGCATTGGCGATCATAGGCAAAGACAGTAAGATAATCATTAATGTTTTTTTCATAGTTACCTCTTGGATAATGACACTACCCACTAAACGTGTAAGCAATCGCCATGGCAAAATTTTTAACTGAACTTTCGCGACAACATTATGATTTCCCGAATCCAGAACTGGCTTGGCAAGAGCCTGATGGTTTATTGGCATTCGGTGGTGATCTTTCGCCAAAGCGCCTGATAACAGCCTACCAACAGGGCATTTTTCCTTGGTTTTCTGCTCAAGACCCATTTTTGTGGTGGTCTCCGTCTGTACGCGCTTATTTTGATCCTAAGACCTTTACACCAGCAAAAAGTTTAAAGAAGTTTCAGCGCAAACATCAATATCAAGTCACCTTTAACCTAGATACTGAGCACGTTATTCGCCAGTGTGCCAATACGCGCAGCGCAGAAGAAACCTGGATCACCACAGAAATGCAAGAAGCCTATGTCGCTCTTGCTCAACGTGGCCATTGCCAATCTGTCGAAGTGTGGCAAGATCAACAACTGATTGGCGGCTTTTACGGTTTAACCATTGGTCAAGTCTTTTGTGGCGAGTCTATGTTTAGTATAGCCGATAACGCATCAAAAATTGCCTTGTGGTATTTTTGCCACCATTTCGCGCACCACAACGGCAAAATGATTGATTGTCAGATGATGAATCCCCATCTCGAATCGCTGGGCGCACAACCTCTTTCACGGTCGCGCTATTTAGCGCTGTTACTCAGGTTAAAAGATCAACCGATGACGGCTTCTTATCTCACCCCACAAACACTTCAAGGGGAGTAGAACGATGAATGAGCCACAACCGTTACAAATTGGCCTGACCCAACAACACACATGCAGTTACCTCAGCGATCGACAAGAGCGTGTCGCCGTGGCCATGAGCCCAGAATTTCACAATGAATCTGGGTATCAAGTATTGCTCGCCAATGGATTTCGACGCAGTGGTGATACCATCTATACACCACACTGCGATGCCTGCTCAGCTTGCCAATCTATCCGAATTCCCATTGCAGATTTTCAACCTAGCCGCAGCCAAAAAAGGCTGTTGAACCAATCCCACCAGATCACTATGGTCATGAAAACAAAACTGGACGACGGTTGGTTTGAACTCTACTCACGCTATATCGAAGCTCGTCATCGCGGCGGGACGATGTACCCGCCCAACCGAGAAACATTTCAGACCTTTGCCAATTGCCAGTGGATGCAAACCCACTACTTACACCTTTACCAGAAAAATCAGTTAATCGCCGTGGCAGTAACCGATGTGACTCCGACAGCAGCCAGTGCTTTTTACACTTTTTTTGACCCTGACTCCGTGCTATCGCTGGGTACGTTAGCGGTGTTACAACAGGTAAAATGGTGCCAACAAATGAATAAAGATTGGCTGTATCTTGGTTATCAAATCGACGAATGTCCAGCAATGAGCTACAAAGTGCGCTTTCATCGTCATCAAAGGCTAGTAAATCAGCGTTGGCAAGGGTAAAATGACGCACAAAATTATTTTGATGATATGCATCCATGTACAGGGTGCTTGCCGAATTTCTATCTAAAGAGGATTAAATGGCTAAAGAAGACGTAATTGAGATGCAAGGCACGGTTCTTGACACTCTACCAAACACTATGTTCCGCGTTGAACTTGAAAACGGCCACGTGGTCACTGCACACATTTCTGGTAAAATGCGCAAGAACTACATCCGTATTTTGACTGGCGATAAAGTAACGGTAGAAATGACACCATACGATCTATCCAAAGGTCGCATCGTCTTCCGTGCTCGTTAATCTTTGCCCGATGTAACGGCATAAAAAAACGGAGCATTGCTCCGTTTTTTTATGCCAATTTGCCGCCATTGAGCGGGCCAATGCCTATCTGACTCAATAGCCTAGGCACGCTAACGGGTTAAATACTCAATAATGTCATTAAGAAAATCACCAGTAGAATAACGACAACGATGCTTGTACTTACAAGAAAAAAGTCAGCTTGTTCACACGCTTTTTTCTGTATTATTATTGACCAAATGATCACCCAGACTCATATAACCGATGTGCACTAGGGTAGTGTCGCCAAGGTATACAAACAACGATATCAATGACGACAATATTTCCTTTTGTTTAATGAGCAGCTCCAGGGTCAACCGTTTTTTTCGGTTTTGGTGCCAGTAAGATGACAAACGCCGCCACGAAAAAAATAACCGCAATCATCATAAACAATTGGTTAGTGGCAACCATACCACTTTGCTGAGAAACCAAACTGTTGGTTAACGAACGAGCCTGCTCGGTGCTTAAACCACTCGCCCCTATCGACTCCAAGGCCGAGGTTGAAGGGTGGATCAACCCAGACAATTCGGCGTGAACATGACGAGTTTCATTTTCCCACTTGGTTGTACTCAAGGAGGTCGCAATGGCCCCGGATAAAGTACGGATAAAATTCATCAATCCAGCGGCTGACTCCATCTCACTTTCTTTCACCGCCCCCAAAGCAATCGCCGTTAAAGGCACAAAGAATAAAGGCGTACCAATACCTTGGAAAAACATGGGCCAGCTAATTTGATCGTACGTCATCTCCAAGTTGCCAAAGCTGCGATAAAAGGTCCAAGCCCCTAGCCACATTACTCCGACAAACACAAACAATCTCGGGTCGCGTTTACTCGATGCACTGGCAATAACCGGCGCTAAGAACACCGCGAGCATGCCCATGTGCGACGTGGTCAAACCGGATATTGTCGCGGTATAACCCATAAAAGTCTGCAGCCACAATGGGGTAATTATCGAGATGGCAAAAAAACAGCCAAATCCGAGTGATAAGGTGATCATGGATAAACTGAACCCCCGATGTCGAAAGACTTTCAAATCGACAACCGGTGAACGCTCAGTAAGCTCCCAAATAAGAAAGGCCGCAAAACCAATCACGGCAATGATCGCCATCGCGACAATATAGTTTGATTCAAACCAATCTAAGTCCTTGCCTTCATCGAGCATTAATTGCAGAGCAGCGACCCACACCACCAATAAAATTAAACCGACTTTATCGATCGAACTTTTAAAGGCTTTTGTTTCATATTGTTGCAATAGTTTCCAGCAGAAAAAGCCAGCCAAAATCGCAAAAGGTGCTTTGGCGGTAAAAATATAATGCCAGCTGTACTGATCACACAAATAGCCACCTAAAATTGGCCCCATGATCGGCGCAATCAAGGTAGTCATACTCCAAATACCGATCGCCGCATGGCTTTTATCTTTCGGGAAAATCCGGATCATCAAGGTTTGTGATAATGGCATCAAAGGACCGCCTGAGAAGCCAAGTAAAATACGACAGACCACTAGCATACTCATACTGGTCGCCATACCACATAAAATGGAGAAAATACCGAATAAAACTAAACACGTCACAAAAACACGAATAGAGCCAAACCGTCTCGACAGCCACCCCGTCAAAGGAACGGAGATGGCCTCTGCGACGGCATAAGAAGTAATGACATAAGTGCCTTGACTGGTCGATACACCAAGACTGCCAGAAATATTAGCAATTGAGACATTGGCAATCGTCGTATCTAAAATGGCCAAAAAGTTGGCCATTGCGAGACAAACTGCACCGATGAATAACGCAAAGCCTGTCAGTGGCTGTACTCGATCCGCTGTTGGGTTCATTGCAATCCCCTATGCTTAATCGTTTTGTTGTGCGCTAACTTGGCGATATTGCGAAATGGTGCTTTCATCAACATTAGCATCCGTATCAATGGTGACCGTCATTGACAATCCAACCTGCAATGGATGCTCCGCCAATTGTGTCGGATCAAGCTCAACGCGAACCGGTAAACGCTGAACGACTTTAATCCAGTTACCCGTGGCATTTTGAGCAGGAATAAGAGCAAACGCGGCGCCCGTACCACCTGAAATACCACTTACAACGCCCTTGTAAACCACGTCATCACCGTACAAATCAGAGACCACCTCTACCGGCTGACCAATTTTTACATGGGTAAGATCCACTTCTTTAAAATTGGCGTTCACGTGCACGCGATCTATCGGCACTATGGTCATCAAACTACTTCCGACCTGAACTCGTCGACCGACTTGAACTTGACGCTTCGCCACCACCCCTGAGATTGGTGCACGGATCACGGTGCGATCAAGATTGATCTTTGCTTGCTCAAGACGAGCTTTGGCCGCCAATACTTCTGGATTGCTCTCTACACTGCTACCAGCAATTTTGGCTTGGTTAGCTTTTTTCTGCCCTATGGTTGATAAGCGATTCGCTTTTGCTTGTGCTTCTGCCGCTTTAACAGCATTTAACTTCGCTTGTGCCTGTTGGAAAGCTGAGCGGGCTTTGGTGACCTCTTCACCTGACACCGAACCAGATTCCAAAAGATTTTCACGTCGCTGCAGATCGATTTTGGCACTGTCGTATGCCGCT
This sequence comes from Vibrio sp. HB236076, assembly GCF_040957575.1. Taxonomy (NCBI): domain Bacteria; kingdom Pseudomonadati; phylum Pseudomonadota; class Gammaproteobacteria; order Vibrionales; family Vibrionaceae; genus Vibrio; species Vibrio sp. HB236076. The sequence continues at coordinate 1,321,125 of NZ_CP162601.1, read as the reverse complement.
TGTGCAGACGCTAGCTCAGCCGAAGCACGGTTTTCATCTGCTTGACGCGCATTGACCATCGCACTAAAGCCTTCGTCACTGGCTATGTAACCTTGTACTCGTCGCTTTGCCAAAGCCAGATCCGCTTGTGCTTGGCTCAGTGCAATTTGAGCATCCGTATCATCGAGTTCAACTAAAATATCCCCTTTTTTAACCATCTGGGTATCAATCACATTCACTTTTTCAACAATACCACTGACAGCCGGGGTAACTTGTGCCGTCTCGGCATCGACATAAGCATTTTCAGTGGCCACAAAATGCGAAGCAACTAAATACCAATAACTGCCATAACTGACAGCAGCAATGAAAACCACAACGGCTAAAAGAGCAAATCCTTTTTTACGGGAACGCGTCGCTTTAGCTTGATCAAATTCTTCTGTATTCGTTTCTGAATTACTCATCTTATGCCTTTACTTGTCACTTTGCTTGATTTGAAAGCCGCCACCGAGGGCGTGAACTAATTGGATATGCAGCGCTAAAGAACGAGATTGTAAGTTAGCCAACGCGCGCTGATTGCTCAGCACGGCGTTTTCCGCCGAAAGTACGTCTAGGTAAGTGGCCAGCCCCCCTTGATAACGATTACTAGCAACCGTGTAAGCGTGCTGTGCACTGTCTAAAGCTTGGCGGATACTGGCCAGTCTCTGCTCTAATCGCTGATGACTACTCACAACATCGGCCAATTCTTTAAACGCATTCGTCACGCTTTGATCGTAATTGCTTACGGCCAATTTATATTGTGCCTGAGCCGCTGTCAGTTGCCCCTCGAGTTGACCACCATTGAAAATAGGCAAATAGATTGCCGGGCCAACATTGCCAGCCGCCGTATCAGAGCTAAATAGATTGTCTAAACCAAATGCTTGATAACCTAAAAAAGCATTGATCGTGACATTGGGATAAAAATTATCTTTTGCTACCCCCACTTGTTTAGCCGCAGCTTCAACTTGCCAACGAGCAGCACTGATGTCAGGACGGTGACCAATGAGTCCGACACCCAGGTTGTCAGGTAAGCCGATGCTCTGTTCAAGCTCGACACTCGGTCTTTTAATCATCAATGCCTTATCAGGCCCTGCCCCCACCAGCGCAGCCAACACATTTTTTTGTAAATCAATCGCTTCTTCCACCGCTAATAAATCGGCCTTGGCACTGGCTTGACGAGATTGTGCCTGACTAACAGAACCTTTGGTTTCTAAGCCATTGTTAAAGCGTTTATTTAAAAGCTCTGTGGTTTTTTGGCGAATCTGAAGTGCTTCTTTGGCGGTATCAAGATTGTGGTATAGCCTAGTCAGTTCGGTATACGCTTTGGCAATCGATGTCGACAGTTGCAGTTGACTCGATGCTAACTCCGCTTCTTGAGCAGCAGCTTGACTGACCGCTGCTTCAACTTGCTTGCGATTTTTTCCCCAAAAATCCAGGTCGTAAGAAAAATTTAAGCCAAGGGTGGCATAATCATTCCAGTAGTAAGCCGACTCCGGGACGTAAGACGTATAATTGTAACTGGCCTTGGCTTGGTAAACGGAAGCTTCAGCGTTTACATGTAAGGATTGACTGGCGCCAGCTTGTATTGCAACCCCTTGGGCTTGCTGTAAACGCGCCTTTGCGGCAGCAACACTGGGTGAGTCTTTCAACCCTTGTTCGATCAATTCTGTTAATTGTTGATCGTTCAATGATACCCACCATCGCTGATTTGGCCAATCCATAGCCTCCATATCTGCCATGGCCGCTTGGTATTGGTAGTGTTGAATCGGCTTTGTATCAGGCAATTTTTCGTTGTTAGGGCTAGCACATCCGCTTAAAATCAACGCACTGATCAAAGAGAGAGAAAAAGTGAATTTGCGTCGATAAGGTCGAATCTGCCATTGAGATTGACTGGTCAAGTGACACCTCATTTTTATGATAACTAAACTGTACGGTTCATTTATAAATCGATATACTAGCTTGGTCAAGTTAATTTATTATCATTAGCAAGCGAATATTATGCGAATTAAAACTGAAGAGCGCCGACAAGCGATCATCACTTCTGCTAAAGAAATGTTTCGAGAACATGGGTTTGAAGCAACCTCGATGGACATGATTGCCAAGCACTGTGGCGGGTCTAAGGCGACGCTCTACAATTATTTTAAATCGAAAGAAGCGATCTTTCTCGCGGTCATAGAGCACACCACTAAAATTGATTTCGAACCGGCTTTTCTAAAACTCGAACAAAATTCAGCTCAACCACTACACAAGCTGCTATGTCAGTTTGGGCAGCACTACCTCAGTGTGATCTTAACACCGAGAATGACTTCCGTTCGCAGAATGGTTTATGCCGAGTCAACCCGATCCAACATTGGACTGCAGTTCTATCAAAATGGACCAGAAAAAGGATTAAAGCGCTTAGCGCAATTTTTTGATCACCAAATAGAGCTAGGTAAATTACAATCCCACAATACGCAGGTCGCGGCTTTGCAATTTAAAGCCTTATTACACGCTGAGTTATTGGAGCCGTACCAATTAGGCTGTATAAATAGCATCGAAGAGCAAAATATTACTGCCGCTGTTGAACGAGCAGTGACGGGCTTTTTAGCCATCTATCAGCCTCAACACAAACTGCCGGTATCAAGTTGAAGTAGGGGTAAAGTAAAATCATCTGCTTGGCCCACCTCAGTAACAATGAAAATATACCGTGGCGATGTGGTAAGCAAAGCGGCCTATAATGCCAAGCTGGTTAGTCGACAAGATAAAAAAAAGGATGCCAAGTGGCATCCTTAGATTCTGTGTTAATTAAAGTGGGTATTACTCCACGACCTCTTCTCTATCACTTTGAAATTCAAAGTTAAGTTCGTCGCCTTGTAAACTCACTTTCACTGTCCCACCATCAACCAAAGAGCCGAATAGCAATTCGTTCGCCAGTGGTTTCTTAATTTTTTCTTGAATCAAGCGCCCCATTGGTCTTGCTCCCATGGCTTTGTCGTAACCTCGAGTTGCTAGCCACTCTCTGGCGTCTTCAGCAATTTCAAGCGATACGCCACGTGCGTCAAGTTGCGCTTGTAATTCAACAATAAATTTATCCACTACCTGATGAATAACCACTTCATCTAGGCTGTTAAACCAGATGATGTTGTCAAGACGGTTACGAAACTCCGGTGTAAAGACCTTCTTGATCTCAGCCATGGCATCGTGACTGTGGTCTTGTTGAATCAAGCCAATGGATTTTTTCTCCGTCTCAGCGACACCAGCGTTAGTGGTTAATACCAAAATCACATTGCGAAAATCTGCTTTTCGGCCGTTGTTGTCTGTTAATGTGCCGTTGTCCATCACTTGCAATAACAAGTTGAATATGTCTGGATGCGCTTTTTCAATTTCATCCAACAAGACAACAGAGTGAGGATGTTTGATCACAGAATCAGTCAACAGTCCCCCCTGGTCGTAGCCCACATAACCTGGAGGCGCACCAATCAAACGGCTAACAGAATGACGCTCTCCATATTCAGACATATCAAAGCGCAATAACTCTATCCCGAGCAGTTTGGCCAACTGCACCGTGACCTCTGTCTTACCAACCCCTGTCGGACCTGCAAATAAGAAAGAACCGACCGGTTTATTGTCTGCTCCTAAGCCAGAACGAGTCAATTTAATGGCCTCGCTGAGCACATCAATGGCTGAGTCTTGACCAAATACCATCATCTTCATTTTTTCATCGAGATGACGAAGAATGTCTTTATCAGAAGAGGATACTGACTTTTCAGGAATCCGAGCGATTTTGGCAACCATGGCTTCAATTTCAGCGACGCCAACTGTTTTTTTGCGCTTACTGGCTGGCGCTAAGCGACTTCTCGCCCCGGCTTCATCAATCACATCGATGGCTTTATCAGGTAAGTGACGTTCATTGATATACTTAGCCGACAGCTCTACGGCAGCACGAAGTGCTTTTTGGGTATATCTTACGTCGTGATGCGCTTCGTATTTAGGTTTTAAGCCCATCAATATTTTAGTGGTGTCGTCAATCGAAGGTTCAACCACGTCAATTTTTTGGAAGCGACGAGACAAAGCCCGCTCTTTATCAAAAATCGTATTGTATTCTTGATAGGTCGTCGAACCAATACAACGCAATTTCCCGCTGCTTAATAAAGGTTTGATTAAGTTTGCGGCATCAACCTGACCACCAGAAGCGGCACCCGCGCCGATAATAGTATGAATTTCATCGATAAAAAGAATCGCATCCTTTTCTTTTTCCAATTGTTTCAATACGGTCTTAAAGCGTTTTTCAAAATCACCGCGGTATTTGGTTCCCGCTAAAAGCGAGCCGATATCCAAAGAGTAAATGACGCTGTCAGCAATCACATCCGGGACTTGTCCTTCGACAATACGCCAGGCGAGACCTTCAGCAATCGCCGTTTTACCAACACCGGCTTCACCGACCAACAAAGGGTTATTTTTACGGCGGCGACATAATACCTGCACGGTACGCTCGAGTTCTTTGTCACGGCCAATCAGAGGATCAATTTCACCCGCTTTTGCCAGCTGGTTTAAATTGGACGCAAAAGCATCTAAACGTTCATCTGCACTCACTTCCTCACTCTCCTCATTCTGGCCAAACGAATCGGAGGATGGCTCCTCATTCGCCTTGGTAATTTTGGTAATACCGTGGGAAATGAAGTTAACAATGTCTAATCGCGAGACTTCATTTTTTTTCAAAAGGTAAGCTGCGTGAGACTCTTGCTCGCTGAAAATAGCGACCAAGACATTCGCTCCATTGACTTCATTGCGACCAGAAGATTGAACGTGAAAAACCGCACGCTGTAATACACGTTGAAAACTTAAAGTGGGTTGAGTTTCTCGTGAGTCATCCGTATCGGGAATCAAGGGCGTCGTTTGCTCGATAAACAGCGTCAATTCTTGCCCAAGGGATTTTAAATCTGCATTGCAAGCCATTAAGGCTTCCTTAGCCGACTCATTCTCTAGCAAAGCAAGAAGGAGGTGTTCGACGGTCATAAACTCATGTCGTTTATCCCGAGCACGAGCAAAGGCGTGGTTCAAGCTCGTTTCCAATTCTTTGTTTAGCATAGTACCTCCCGTAAGAACAACAAAGTTGTTCGATTAGAGCATTAAGCTTGCTCCATAATACAAAGTAACGGATGTTCATTTTCCTGAGCATACACAGTTACTTGTGAAACTTTCATTTCGGCAATTTCAGCACTGTAGGTCCCGCAAATGGCTTTTCCTTCATAGTGCACTTTAAGCATCACTTGAGTAGCACTTTCTTCATTTAAGGAGAAAAACCGCTGTAAAACATCTATCACAAAATCCATCGGTGTATAATCATCATTGACTAAGACCACATGAAAGCGTTTCGGTGGTTGTATTTCGGTATTCTCTCTTTCCAAGAGGTCTTGGTCAGGAGCGCCCCATTCAAATGTTTTACTCATGATTTTGTAAAAAGTTAATGTTAAATTAAAGGGTTGTTGGCTCTCAATTTAACACAGACTGCTAACGACCTGTAGACAGCAACCAATATTTCCTACCCTATTTTGAGCCTAATCTAGCAATCGGTGCTCTGCAAATAAATATTGGTGACGAAACTTCACTTTTCAAGCCCAGGTCACAAGATGTGTGTGGATCTTTTTCTGGGTATTTTGTTGGTTTATTTCATTATTTATTGATCAAAAGTCACCTATTTGGACGACAAATAGATAAAAACAGTGACCAAGTTACCACTATTTGATATCGACAAGCGACAAAGATTGACTGTCTCAACCCTTTAGATACAGTTGAATTTATAACCTTTATTTCTACACGGGTTATTCTTTGAAATCAACTACTGACTATTGTGTCGATTGCTCACGCTTCCTTACATCGCTAATGACGTGGTCAATACCTCACAATCGTTATGTAAAATTCAACAATATTGACAATGCAGAGGGACGTACGCATGGCTACAGGTACTGTAAAATGGTTTAATAACTCCAAAGGATTCGGATTTATTTGCTCAGACGAACAAGAAGGCGACATTTTTGCTCATTATTCCACCATTCAAATGGATGGTTATCGCACTTTAAAAGCCGGACAGCAAGTCTCTTATGAATTGGAAACCGGCCCTAAAGGTTGTCACGCGAGTAATGTTATCCCAATCGAAGGCCAGTCATCAAAGTAATCACATCAATACACCAACGTGCTGACACATCAAACAAACACAAATCTCGCTTTCCCACGATAAAAGTTATTTGATAGCATAGGCATTATTTTGCTTATGCTATTGTTATGACTCATCAATTTAAATTTACGCTCTTTGGCATCATCGCCATTTTGTGTTGGAGTGCGCTACTCGCCGTTGCACGCCTTGCGATGGAGCAATTAGGGCCAGCCACCGGATCAGCATTGATTTACACTCTTGCAACTCTGCTACTTGGTCGCGTCATTGGCTTCCCATCACTGTCAAAAATCAAACTTAACTATTTGCTCTGTGCCGGTGTTTTATTTGTCAGTTACGAAATTCTCCTCGCACTCTCTTTAGGCTACGCTGACTCGCGCTTGCAAACGGTACAAGTATCCATTGTTAACTACCTGTGGCCAGCCTTAACCGTGTGGTTTGCCACCTTTGGTCAACAAAAAATCAAACACCCACTCGTTTTATATCTTGCATTGCTTACCGCGTTTGTTGGTGTTGCCCTCACTTTAGTTACCGACATCAAACAAGGCCTTTTTAGCTTGGTTACCAGTATCGAAAGCAACCCAACCGTTTTTATTATGGTTTTTAGTGGTGCACTCATCTGGGCTGTCTATTGTAATTTTACTAAAAAGCATTCCGATCAACCAAATCTCATCAGCTACTTCTTTTTGTTTACCGCCCTGAGTTTATGGATAAAAGTGGCATTCAGCGATGAGCCTCCTTTAACCTTCAGCGCCCTGTTAAACCCTATGGTATTATTATCGGCTATCTTGGTTGCCACCGGTTACGGGTTGTGGAACGTCGCAATCGTAAAAGGGAATTTTATGTTACTGGCGACTTTGTCTTATTTTACGCCTATTTCGTCAGCCTTATTATCCTCCATCTTGTTAACCACGACATTGCCAGCTCAATTCTGGCCAGGTGTCTTGTTAGTCACTCTCGGTTCATTACTGTGCTGGAAAGTAACCCGGACTAAAAAACACACCTCTTAATGGGACACACACTTTTACTTAACAGCACCTGCTTAACAGGACACACACCTTTAGTCTCTTAACAGGAAACACCTGACAATCTTCTTGCCTATCTCCAAAGGTGTGTGTCCCATTAACCGCTGCTCTTCTTGCCTACCTCGAAAGGTGCGTGTCCCATTAACCGCTTTGGGTGGGTTCTGCATTATGTCGCCAAAAGGTAACCTCACCCTTATTCAAATATACAAAAAAGCCCTTTGTCATTTCTGACAAAGGGCTGTTGAGCAATTGATGTATAACAGTAAAGGCTAGGCCTTGATGATGTTATTTAGAATAGCACTTGGGCGCATCAACCTCTCTGCTTTACTGACGTCCGGCCAGTAGTAACCGCCTAAATCACCAGCATTGCCTTGAGCTTGATTGAGCTCAGATACAATGTCAGCTTCTTGCTCAGCGAGCGCACTGGCAATAGAGCTAAACTCTTTGGCAAGCTCAGTGTCAGTTTGTTGCGCCGCTAACTCTTGAGCCCAATACAGTGCAAGATAAAAATGACTGCCGCGATTGTCGAGCTCGCCAACCTTACGCAGCGGAGACTTGTTATTGTCTAAAAATCGTCCTGTTGCTTTGTCGAGTGTGGTCGCAAGAACCTTCGCTTTCGCATTACCACTTGCCTCAGACAAGTGTTCTAGCGATGCGGCAAGTGCCAGGAACTCTCCAAGTGAATCCCAACGCAGGTGATTTTCTTTTTGTACTTGTTGAACATGTTTAGGTGCCGAACCACCTGCACCCGTCTCAAACAAACCACCACCGTTCATCAAAGGAACAATCGATAACATTTTGGCTGAAGTGCCAAGCTCTAAAATTGGGAACAGGTCGGTGAGGTAATCACGCAACACGTTCCCCGTCACTGAGATGGTATCAAGCCCCTCTTTAATTCGTTTCAAAGAGAACAAACACGCGTCCACTGGTGCTAGGATGTGAATATCCAGCCCCTCAGTATCGTGTTGTGGTAAATACGCTTGTACTTTTTGAATTAACTGTGCATCGTGGGCACGATTTTCATCTAACCAGAATACTGCCGGAACGCCAGTTGCTCGGGCGCGCGAGACTGCTAATTTCACCCAATCTTGAATTGGCGCATCTTTTACCTGACACATACGGAAGATATCACCCTCTGCAACGGCTTGAGTAAGCAGTACATCGCCCTGTTCGTTAACAACTTGAATCGAACCCACTTTAGCAGCGATAAAGGTTTTATCATGTGAGCCGTATTCTTCGGCTTTTTGTGCCATTAAGCCAACGTTCGGTACACTTCCCATGGTACTTGGGTCAAAGGCACCATGCTCTTTACAGAAATCAATTACAGCTTGATAAATACCCGCGTAACTGCGATCTGGGATCAGTGCTTTGGTGTCTTTCAACTGACCGTCCGGGCCCCACATTTGTCCCGAAGAGCGCAGCATTGCCGGCATAGACGCATCAACAATCACATCACTTGGTACGTGCAAGTTTGTAATACCGCGGTCAGAGTCTACCATCGCCAATGGAGGGCGGTTTTGATAAAGCTCGGCTAACGAGGCTTCAATAGCGGTTTTTTCCTCGCTCGGAAGAGCTTGAATTTTACTGTACAAGTCGCCGATACCATTGTTCAAATCAACGCCAAGTTCGGCAATTTTTTGTTGGAATTTTTCTAACACCGGTTGGTAAAACGCTTTGACAGCATAACCAAAGATAACCGGATCAGAGACTTTCATCATCGTTGCTTTCAAGTGCAAAGAAAGCAATACGTCTTGTTCTTTGGCTTCTTCAATTTGTTGCTCAAAAAAGGACAACAATTGCGCTTTACTCATGACCGCGGTATCGATGATTTCTCCGGCTTGAAGCTCAAACCAAGATTTTAGCGTTTCTGTGCCCGTTTCCGTCACGAGGTCAATTTTGACTTTTTGAGCTTCACCAATGGTCAACGATGATTCACTGCCAAAAAAGTCACCTTGCGACATGCTGGCGACATGAGATTTTGACTCAGCGCTCCAAGCGCCCATTGAGTGCGGGTGTTTTTTTGCGTAGTTTTTGACTGACGTTGGAGCACGGCGATCGGAATTGCCTTCGCGCAACACGGGGTTAACCGCGCTGCCTTTGATTTTATCGTAGGTCGCTTTAATTTTAGTTTCTTCGTCGTTTTGTGGCTCAGAAGGATAATCTGGCAGTGCATAACCTTTGTCTTGCAATTCTTTTATCGCAGCGCACAATTGGGGGATAGATGCTGAGATATTCGGCAATTTGATGATATTGGCATCGGGGGTTTGCGCCAACTGCCCAAGCTCTGTTAGAGCATCAGGAATACGCTGCTCTTCGGTAAGATGGTCGGGGAAGTTTGCAAGAATACGGCCCGCCAATGAGATATCTCGGGTTTCAACTTCAATACCCGATGAGGCAGTGAATGAGCGAATAATCGGTAATAAAGAAAACGTTGCTAGTGCGGGTGCTTCATCAGTTATCGTGTAAATGATAGTCGGCTTTTCTGTAGGCATGAAATGTCCCTATATTGTCGGTCAGGCTATGAATAAAACCACAACCCAAATGAATGAAGGCCTGTTGGACCGATCCTAATTGATAAACGGTAGGCAGACCGTGATGACATTCTCATCTGCACGGTAAACCTGTTATAATGAACCCTTATATTTGGCCGTTTATCCTTGTGGCTGGGTTCCTATTAGGCGCGAAAATCATAGCTTAAATCAGTGACAAAGCAAACCCGTCTCCACATTTGGTTTACAAAATTGCAAGGTAGTTAACATATGCACCCCCGTCAACCCCGTTCACGCTCAGCCTTAAAGCCCGACAAAAAGCAAACTCGTCGCACTGACAAACCTGCACCTGCCGCTTATCACAGCGTCAGTAAGACAGCGGAAAAACGACGCAAAAAGCCTCATTTTCAGTCAGGGAGAAAAAAGTCCACACCATTGCCATTAGAAGAGCAAAAAATCATTGTCTTTAATAAGCCTTATGACACCTTAAGTCAGTTTACGGATGGCCAAGGCCGGCAAACCCTCGCGGATTTTATTAAGGTCAAGGATGTTTATGCGGCGGGTCGCTTGGATAGAGACAGTGAAGGTTTGATGGTATTGACTAACGATGGCATTTTACAAGCAAAGCTCACGCAACCAACATCCAAAGCCGCCAAAACCTATTGGGTACAGGTCGACGGTGCGCCTAGTGAAGCCGACCTCGATAAATTAAGACAGGGAGTCAAGCTCAAAGATGGTGTCACCCTCCCTGCCACTATTGAGCGTTTAGACGACCCTAGTGAGCAGCTTTGGCCAAGAACGCCACCGGTGCGATACCGAGCCAATATCCCGACGACTTGGCTCAGTATTACAATTGTTGAGGGCAAAAATCGACAAGTAAGAAGAATGACCGCTCACATTGGCTTCCCTACACTGCGTTTAATTCGCGTTTCCATGGGGCCTTATCACCTCAATACGCTATTACCCGGCCAGTGGCAGTATGTCGACAAGCCAAAATAAATCCTTGTTTTTGATTAGTTCTGTTCTGTTAACCATTGCTTCATTTGTTGCTGTACTTTGGGCGTCGCGTTGAGATAGAGAGTTTGCCACTGTGAGAAAGCGGTGCTGTTTGATGACTTAACTTGTGATACTGACGCTTGGTTAGCTTCTCGAGTAACGTCATCGCCATTGACTTTAGTGGTCACATAACTGACTGATACGGCTGCCGGGCCGCCTTGAATGTTATATTGACGGGCATCTTCGTTGTAGTTACGACCTAGCTGTACACCGTTGCTTGGCAGCACATCTTGAGCAAATTGCAAATTAGCTTGCTGTTGCGACTTTAAAGACCACACCAACGGCGAGATATTGGCCTGAGCAAGATTGTAATTTTTAAACTCTGGAAGCGAAAAAGTCACCTCGCCGTCTTCAACATAGAATTTTGCGATAATAATATCACTATAAACGCTTTTGAGATCCTCTCGCACCATAAAGCTGGGCGAGTATTTAAACACAATTTGATTCCAACCTTCGTTAAGCTCAACCGATTTATTGTTGCCAAATAAACTGCTGTCGACTTTGGGGTTGAGCATATTTAACGAATAGAGCGAAACGTCGTTAGGGATCTTAAGTGAAGGATTTGCTAGCGCGGCCGTGCTAAGCGCTAGAGTAGAAAAGAAAATAGCCAATCGCATTATCAAGTTACCTAATAGATCAAAAATGAAAAAACCCAGCCTAAGCTGGGTTTTGAAATTTATCAACTGAAATCAGTGATTACCAGTAAACACGTGCACCTAGAGCAGTTGAAAGAACTGAATCATCATCGCCATCAGTTTTGCTGTAGCCGTATTCAGCGTATGCGCGTGCCCAGCTTGCAAATTTGTACTCAAGACCAATGTATGCGTTTGTTTCGTCAGAATCATCTGCGTCTACATCAGCAAACTGGAAACCACCGTAAGCAGCAGTTTTCGCAGCAACTGGTACGTAAGCTGCTAAGCTGATTGCAGCGCGGTCAGCAACATCGTCACCGCCGTCAAGTGCAAATAAAGTTGCACCAAACGTTGCGCCGTCATTTGAATATTCACCAGTAAGTTCGTAAGAGGTAGAACCTGTTTCAGTAGCGGTTGAACCAGATGCAGTATGCGCTACACCAGCGTGAACACTTAGATCACCAAACGCAGTACCAGCATACAACGCTGCATGCTCTGGAGTACCATCTTCATCGCCATTGTCATCTACAGTCACAGTATCACCGCCGTCACGCTCACCCATGTTGTAAGCGGCTTTCAACCAACCTGCGTCACCTTCAAGCTCATAACGGATGTTGTTTTCTAGGTAGTAGAACTCTTCGTACAAGAAACCTGAAGATGCGCCAAACGCGTATGAGTACTCTGCGCCGTACACGTCATCACCGATGATCGCTTGTTGACCAAACTTAAGCGTACCGTAATCGGTTGCAAAACCGATGTAATGTAGACGGTCAGAGAAATCAGTCAGTTTGAATTCAACATGACCGATGACATCAAAGCCTTCAGCCGCTGTGTATTTAGCAACAACACCAGCGCGAGAAGAACCAGCACTTAGATCAGTTGATGGAGAAGCATCATCGTTTGTTGAAGTGAACTGCTCACGCAATTGACCGTAAAAGTTTACAGAACCTTCGTCCGTTTTAACGATTTCTGCCGCTTGAACAGAAGTTGAAGCCACTGCTGCAACTGCTAGAGCTAATAGAGTTTTTTTCATAATAATCCACTGCCTTTTCTTAGAAATGGGAGTCCTTACCCGGTTCCCTTTTTTGTTTTTAATCAACGCCCGCACGGTATATTCCGTTTCGCGAGTGCCGCTTAATTTCGAGGTTTAGATTGCAAAAGTTTCGTGACCCTGTCAAATGTATTTACCAAAGCAACAAAAAGGAAAGATAACCAATAAAAACAATGACTTATTACATTTCATTTTTGTTAAACAACGCTTAGATCACACTTTATTGAACAGGATTCAAAATTTTAATCGGCCCATGTGTCGGAATTAAAATCTTAAAAACAACATAAAATCAGAAAATATCACTTTGAAAATCATTTTTATGACAAATTTTCAGAATTTAGTTTTATTATTGACACTTATGGGATAAGTTCATGAACTTTCTGATTTTTTTTGTGAACTTGATCTCCCTTTGGATAAAAAGTAACGGTAAAGGAAAGGGTATTCGTCTTTCAAAGCCTTGTGTTATCATGTTGATGAGATATTTCAGGGCCTATTATGCTAAGTGACACCATTCAAAAATCGATACGCAACAGCTATCAAAACCTTCATCATCAATTGGATAACTTTGTCCCTCGCCGCGGCCAAAATTACTTAGTTGCTGAAATTGCCAAAACCCTCAGTGGTCATTATCACGCCAAAAATCGTCTACTCGTGGCGGAAGCGGGGACAGGGATTGGCAAGTCATTGTCATACTTGATGGCCGCGATTCCGGTCGCGCTACACAATAAAAAGAAAGTGATCATTTCGACGGCCACCGTGGCGCTGCAAGAGCAATTACTCAACAAAGATTTGCCCTTGTATCGTCGTTTGTCAGAACAACCTTTTCAATTCGTGCTGGCTAAAGGTCGTCAACGTTATTGCTGCGCAGAGAAACTGGCCCTACTGGGTATCGAACAACAAGGTGGTCAGTCTGCTCTTTTTGAAGCGCCGCCGAGCGATGCCATGACAGAGCAAGCCGTTGAACTGTATCAAGCGTTCTCGCAAGGAAAATGGGACGGTGACCGTGACAGTTGGCCAAGTCCCATTGAACCCGCTTTATGGCAAGCGATTGTCAGTGACAAGCACACGTGTAATGCCAGCATGGCCAGTCATCGTGATTGTCCATTTCAAAAAGCGCGCAATGATTTGGCAAATAACGATGTGATCATCGCCAACCACAGTTTAGTCATGGCGGATGCCGACCTTGGCGGCGGTGTGATTTTGCCCGAGCCAGAAGACAGTTATTACATCTTTGACGAGGCACATCATTTGCCTTCTGTTGCTCGAGATCACGCTGCCGCTGCCGCCAGTTTAAAGGGAGCAGCCTCTTGGCTTGAAAAACTCAATCAAACTGTGACCAAATTTTCGAGCCTAGCCGACAGTAAACGCGTCGGTCGTTTTCAAAGTCAATTGCAAGAGTCGATTCAAGAATTGATCCCAAGTTTAACTCAGTTACATCGACAACTCGCTCCGACAACATTTGAAGATGAAACGTACCGATTCGAACACGGGCTGTTACCCGACTGGTTAGTCACCATAAGTGGTGAATTAAAATCCTTAAGTCAAAAAGCACAGCAAGCGGCGTATAAAATTGCGGACCTCATTGGTGAGCGAATGAAAGACGGCGAGATTTCGGCAAAGTTAGCCGAGCCAGCGCTGGCTGAATTGGGCTTTTATCTACAGCGACTCGATAACCTTGCCCAAGTTTGGAAACTCATGGCTGAGCCCACCCGTGAAAAAGGCGCTCCATTGGCACGTTGGTTGGCCAAACACCCCGAGCGTGAAGGTGATATCATTATTAATGTTTCACCGCTAGAAATTGGCTGGCAACTGGACCAACAAATTTGGAGCCGCTGTCTTGGCGCCGTCTTAGTTTCGGCCACCATGAGAGCGCTCAATCGATTTGATTATTTTTGCCGTCAAGCGGGCATTGACGACAGCGCGGAATCTGGCACCCAATTTTTGGCACTGGCCTCGCCTTTTGATTACCCAAACCAAGCCGAGCTTTTGGTGCCCCATATGGCCGTGGAACCAACCGCCAAACACTTTACTGAGTACTTAATCGAACGTTTGCCAGAATTCATTCAAGACAATCAAGCCAACCTGGTCTTGTTTTCTTCTTACTGGCAAATGAACCAAGTCGCAAAGCAGCTACAAAAGCTAGCAAAACAAAAAAAATGGAACCTACAAGTTCAAGGTGCCTCTTCACGCAATGAAATTCTAAAAAAACACCGCTTCATGATCGACAAGCAAAAAACCAGTGTGTTATTCGGCACCGGCAGCTTTTCGGAAGGTTTAGATTTGCCAGGACCATTGTTAACCAATTTGGTGATCACTAAGATCCCGTTTGGCGTGCCGACCTCCCCTGTCGAACAAGCACACAGTGAGTACATTGAATCACGTGGTGGAAACCCATTTTTGTTAATCAGTGTCCCTGAGGCCAGTAAAAAATTAATTCAGTCGGCTGGGCGTTTACTGCGCAAAGAACAAGACTCTGGTAGAGTCGTCATATTAGACAGAAGAATCATTTCAAAGCGTTATGGCAAATCGTTACTTGATTCCTTACCGCCTTTTAAACGAGTAATAGAAAGTGAATAACTCAAGCTTTAAACTTTTATTTACCCATACTCCTTCGAAGATAAGGCGACTTTATGATCGACTTTGAAAGCTACGCACAAAAAATTGCTGCGATGAACACACAAGCCGCCCAACTCGATCGCGCCCGTGGGGAATATCACGATTTTTTATTCGATCAACACTTATTTCAGACCCAATCGCATTTTTTACAACCCTGCGTACAAGAACTGCAGTCGACATTAACGACCCTGCAACGAGAGTATCAAGCGAAAAAACTGACAGTTGAACGGGCGCAATACTTAAGCGAAAAACTATTTGCTCAGCACAGCGCTATCAGCCGAGAGCTGGCGACCAGTACCATTCGTACTCGAGAAATCAAACCAACGCATCTAAAACAAAAACCACTTAACGCCATATATCAAGATCTTGCCCAACACCAACAATGGCGTCAACGACTCAAAGAAATGGTTCGCGATCAAACATTTCAAGTCGAGCGAACCACAACATCAGAAAGGACCGCGGCGCAAAAAAGATTACTGGCCATGGAACAAAGATTGGCTCGCTGTGAAGCGGCCATCGTCAAAATTGAAAACCAAATTAGCTATCGAGAAAAAAATCAATCATGACTGAGACAAACGCTTCATTAGACAACGCCCCCGACGAAGTAAAATTGGCTGTCGATCTCATCTACCTTTTAGAAAGTAACCAGATTGAGATTGAAACGGCATTAAAGGCATTAAAAATCGTTGAAAACGATCTAAAAAACAAACAGTCATCCTAGGAGCAATATGTACTCATTTAACTTTGACCTCGACCAATTTATGCAGCTTTATTGGCATAAAGAACCCACATTAATTCGCCGAGGGTTTAAAGACTTTCAAGACCCCGTCACTGCTGATGAACTAGCAGGCTTGGCGATGGAAGAAGACATTGACTCTCGTTTGGTCAGTAATGCCAATGATGACTGGCGTGTAGAACACGGTCCATTTGATGAGACAACCTTAACACAACTGCCGAGCAGTCATTGGCAACTGTTGATCCAAGCCTCTAACCATTGGCACCCGAATATTGCCGAGCTTGCCGGTGCTTTTACCGCTTTCCCACAGTGGCTATTTGATGATGTTATGAGTAGCTTTAGTGCTCAGGGCGGCGGTGTTGGCCCTCACATAGACCAGTATGATGTCTTTATTGTTCAAGGCAGCGGAGAACGACGTTGGCGTGTTGGCCCTAAAGATCAAGGTCAATATCAAGCGAATCACCGAGCAAGTGCACTCAAACAAATTGATCATTTTGATGCAATTATTGACGAAATTTTGTATCCAGGAGATATTCTTTATATTCCACCAGGTTTTCCTCATGAAGCGGTGAGTATCACAGATTCGATGAGTTATTCCGTCGGCTATCGTTCGCCAAACGCTCAAGAGCTGATGAGCCATTTTGCCGATCACCTGATCGAGCAAGACATCGCCAAAGCGCACTGGCACGCCCCTGACCTCATGCCATCGGTCAATCATGGTGAGATATCTCCTCTGGCGATGAGTCGCTTGACCGACATGATGACAGCACAATTAAAGCAGCCTCATGTCATTGCCGAAAGTATTGGTATACAGCTGAGCTTGCCCCGTCACAGTCTCAATATTATTGAGCCAGAAACGCCTTGGCAAAGCGATGAGCTTTATCATTATTTATCCGAAGGTGGTGAGTTGTACAAGGTGTCGGGTCTAAAAAGTCTCTATTATAACGAGTTGCCAGATTGTTGTTTCATTCACGGTGAGGTGTGGTCTTTCTCAACTCAAGATCAATGGGCCATTGACTCTCTTTGCAACCACGAGGTTTTCGGAGCGACACAAGGCCTGACCACAGAGTTGGTCTTAACATTAACAGAATTGGTCAATCGCGGTTTTTGGTATTTAGACGAAGGTGAAGAAGAGTAACCTTTATCCCCACATTGATATTATTTAGTCGAAACTAGGAATTTGTATGAAAGTCATCAGTTTTAACATCAACGGTTTAAGAGCCAGACTGCATCAGCTCCAAGCGCTGATAGACAAACACGACCCCGATGTCATTGGATTGCAAGAAATTAAAGTCCATGATGAAGCTTTCCCTATCGAAGCCGTTGAAGCAATGGGCTATCACGTCAGTTTTCATGGCCAAAAAGCGCATTACGGTGTCGCCTTGCTCAGTAAACAGGCGCCGATAAAAATCGAAAAAGGATTCCCGACCGACAGCGAAGATCATCAAAAACGCATGATCATCGGTACCTACCTAGACGATAAGGGTGAAGAAGTCACTATTCTCAATGGCTACTTCCCACAAGGGGACAATATCCATCACGAGACAAAATACCCTTATAAACGCGCGTTTTATCAAGATTTAATGTGTTATCTCAATCAATATCATGATCCATCGAACAAATTGATTGTGATGGGCGATATCAACATCAGCCCGAAAGATGAAGACATTGGCATAGGCGAACCCAATCGCAAACGCTGGCTCAAAACAGGTAAGTGCTCTTTCCAACCCGAAGAGCGCGAGTGGCTAGCAACCTTGCTCGATTGGGGCTTAGAAGACACCTTTAGGCGCCTCCACCCAGAGGCCACGGAGCAATATTCGTGGTTTGATTATCGCTCGCGCGGTTTTGATGATAACCGAGGTCTGCGAATTGATGTAGTGCTCGCCACGACCTCATTGGCTGCTGAGTGCCAAGAAAGCGGCATCGACTACGAACTGCGCGGTATTGAAAAGCCATCCGACCACGCCCCGATTTGGTCTACTTTCGCTTAATTCATTAACGGGACACACACTTTAAAAATATTAACGGGACACACACCCTAGTTTGTCTAATGGTGTGTGTCCCGTTAAGTAATGCCCGGTTAAATATTAGTATCATTCAAACAAAAAAGGATCGCGTAATGCGATCCTTTTTATTTACCGTGTGTGTCCTATTAAGCTTGCTTAAGCTACGAGTAAAAAGCTAGTTTCTTGCTTGCATATGGGCCAAAAACCGTTGCTCAGCCTTTTTAAAACACCAGATAAGGGTGAATGTCAGCATCATATAGAACAAACCGGCGGTCAAAAAAGCCTCAAAAGGGGCATAATAACGAGAGTTCACCAGTCTCGCTGCGCCCGTTAAGTCTATAATGGTAACAATGCCAGCAACGGCAGAGCCATGAAGCATGAAGATCACTTCGTTACTGTAAGCAGGTAATGCTCTTCTTAGCGCACTGGGTAATACGATACGTTGATAGGCTTTTACCGGGCTCATACCATATGCTTTGGCTGCTTCCACTTCCCCTTTAGGCAAACCGTTAATCGCGCCGCGAATAATTTCAGCGGTGTAAGCTGACGTGTTAAGGACAAACGACACTAAAGCACAAAACCAGGCATGTTGCCAAAGGGTATCTTTAACGGGAAAGAATTGATCCATACCATAGTAGATCAAATAAAGTTGAACCAGTAACGGGGTACCACGAAAGAAATAGATGTATGCCCAGGTTGGAGAATAAAGCCACCAGAAGCGACTATTGCGTGCCAACGCCAGTGGAATCGCCACAATAATACCCAATAGCAACGATAGGCCAACCAACCAAACCGTGGTCCAAAGGCCGTCCAAATATACATCAATACTTTCATAAACTAGTGAAAAATCCATTACTTACCTCGTATGCCAAGTAAACTTTCGCTCAACCCACTTGAGCACACCGGAAGAAACAGCGGTAAATATCAAGAAAATAACCGCAACGGTCATATAAAAAGTAAATGGCATTTTGGTTGAACCCGCAGCTAAAGAGCCCACACGTACCATGTCTTCCAACCCAATAATCGAAACTAATGCGGTTGTCTTTAGCAGAACTAACCAATTGTTGCCAAATCCTGGTAAGGCATGGCGAACCATTTGCGGTAGCATCACTCGCCTAAAAGCCATACTTGGGCTCATCCCATACGCTTTTGCCGCTTCAAGCTCACCGCGATCAACCGCCATCATCGCACCCCGGAAAGTCTCAGCCATATAAGCGCCAAAGATGAAGCCTATGGTGATCACCCCTGCGATAAAGGGGCTAACATCAATATAATCTGGTAAATAAGATGTCCATTCGTGATTAGGATCAGAAGATGTCATCCATTGATTGATCCATTCATTCATCGAATACAGTGAATTATTGAGCAAAATCTGCCCACCAAAAAAGATCAACATCATTAACACAAGATCAGGAATACCGCGGATGACCGTGGTATAGAGTGTCGCAATAGTTCTAGCAATAATAGATGAAGAGCGCTTCGCTAGTGCACCTAACAGGCCTAGTATCATCGCCAGTCCGAGTGACAACACAGCAACTTGGATGGTCAACCAAGCGCCTTTTAATATTGCGCCTTCATAACCGTGCAAATCTAGCATGATAATTTCCATTTTTTATCGGGATAAATTAATCACTTTGAATAAAAACGGCCTCCGCTGAGGCCGTCGGTACTTCGGTTAATTCAGAGATTAATCACCGTATACATCGTAATTAAAGTACTTATCTTGGATCTTTTTGTAAGTACCATCTGCGCGAACTGCATCAATCGCGGCATTCAGTTTTTCGGTTAGATCTTTGTCTTGTTTACGCGTTGCGATACCAAAGCCTTCGCCAAACCATTTTGGATCCGTAAGCGAAGGGCCAACAAATTCATACTGTTCACCACCCTCTTTCTTCAATACACCTTCTTCAAGTGCAGAAGCATCACCTAACACTGCGGCAATACGACCATTCGCTAGGTCTAAATAAGCTTCATCAAATGAGCCATAACGAACAATGTCGACAGAATCGCCATAGTTATCAGTCAGGTATTTATCGTGAGTGGTTGCGCGTTGAACACCAATCTTAACGCCATCTAGTCCTTCTTTAGAAAACGTTAAGCCAGCGTCTTTTTTTGCGATAAATTTATTTGGAATAAGTGCGTACTTATGGGTAAAGTCAATTTTCTTACGGCGCTCTTCAGTAATGGACATTGCAGCAATGATCGCATCGTACTTACGTGCGAGCAAAGACGGAATAATACCATCCCAATCTTGAGGAACAATCTTACACTTCACTGCCATTTCTTCACATAAAGCGTTGGCCATATCGACATCAAATCCAGCGAGAGAGCCATCAGGTTCAGTCCAACTAAACGGAGGGTAAGCACCTTCAATACCAAAGCGTACTTCTTTCCAATCCTTAGCTTGTGCGACACCTGTTACTGCTGTTGCAGCAATCGTTGCCGCTAATAACCACTTTTTCATATCCTTATTCTCCTAATAATGGTTTTTGTTCATCTTTATTGTTAGTAGATAGATGAAATAAACTGCTTTAAACGCTCTGATTTTGGTTGCTGAAATAGC
Source organism: Vibrio sp. HB236076 (assembly GCF_040957575.1). NCBI lineage: Bacteria > Pseudomonadati > Pseudomonadota > Gammaproteobacteria > Vibrionales > Vibrionaceae > Vibrio > Vibrio sp. HB236076. The sequence continues at coordinate 1,300,785 of NZ_CP162601.1, read as the reverse complement.
TCTTTCGGGCAACCTTGCTCTTCTACTTTACCCTGATGCAAAAACATAACATGGTTTGATACATCGCGAGCAAAGGCCATTTCATGAGTGACGACCAACATAGTACGGCCTTCGCTAGCAAGATCTTTCATCACGCCTAAGACTTCCCCAACTAACTCAGGATCCAATGCCGAGGTCGGCTCATCGAATAGCATCACTTCAGGGTGAACAGCTAGAGCTCTTGCGATGGCAACCCTTTGCTGCTGCCCACCTGACAAATGGCCAGGGTAAGTGTCTTTTCTGTCGAGCAAACCGACTTTGTTTAAAAACTGCTCTGCTTCAACAATGGCTTTATCTTTACTCACACCGAGAACGTGTACTGGGGCTTCAATAACGTTCTCTAAAACCGTCATGTGAGACCACAAGTTAAAGCCCTGAAATACCATCGCTAAACGAGAGCGAATGCGTTGTACTTGCTTATCGTTGGCAGGCACCATAATACCTTGGCGATTGGTTTTCATCTCAATCGTTTCACCATTGACGGAGATGTCACCTGAAGTTGGTTGTTCGAGTAAATTGATACAACGCAAAAATGTACTTTTTCCCGAGCCGGAAGAGCCAATGATTGAAACAACGTCGCCTTTGTGAGCTTGTAGTGAAATGCCTTTGAGAACTTCGTTATGACCAAATGTTTTGTGCAGATTTTTGATATCGAGCGCTGCTACTGCAGTCATGCGCTTACTCCCTATCCTTCGGTTGTGGCTGGCCTTCCAGACCTAAGGGAACAAATTATCACTCTGGTTCAAAACTTGCAATAATCAAAAACGCCACTATCGATGAATAACTAATCACTTAAACCCCAAACTTATGCGACATGGCACGCATAATTATGTACTGCCATGCATAAAGAAGCTGTTTGTTAATGAATTACTTCATTTCATCTAAAGACATATATATTTCATAATATGTTAGCTTGGTCACTGTTACCCATGTTGCTTTGACGGCGTATCAAACCGCAGATTCAATAACAAAACCTCGCATTCTCAATTTGTTTAAGATTGTTTTTGCGCGTTCAATACTTTGTTTGACGCCAATCCAAAGCCTAGGTTGATGGCCTAAAGATAAGCACAAATGGCAACATTGTTCAGGTGAAAGATTGAGTCTGGCCAAAATGGGTGGTAAGTCTTGCGGAATGTGCCCTTTTTTATCCTCTCGAACTTGCCGCCCTAGCCAATCTAATAATACGAGGTACTCAGTGAATTGAAAGGGAATCGCGCCGTCGTCGTTTGAATCAGAAAAAAGCGCTAAACGACTGACAATTGAAGGCTTTTTAATCGATGTTAATCGCCGCTTTATCGATGTAAAGTTCGATTTTTCAGGTGTATTTGCTACATTTGCCCTCACGGGATTTAAATCGACATACGCCATCGCCGTAAGTAACGCTTTTTCATCGAGAAGTGCTTGGGATTTATAACGCCCTTCCCAAAATCGGCCACTGCATTGGTCTTCGCGATTAGCCTGTATAGACACGGAATGATTTAACTCTTTAATAAACCAACTTAAATCGCATAACCGCTGTCGCCAAGTATCGATAATTTGCTGACATAATAATGTTTCACTCTGATCGTCGAGTAAATGTAAGCGCCACTTCTCAATCAATAAAGGTAGTGAATGCAGCTGACTCCACCGCTCGACCACTTCCCAATCGGTTAATTGCTCCGCCGAGTGTTTGTCGATTCTCACGACTAAGTGATAGTGGTTACTCATCACCGCATAAGCCAGAATATCTATGCAATAAATAGCGGCTAACGCATGAATTCGCTCTTCAATCCACCCTTTGCGATGCTCATAAGACTTTCCGGTTAACGGGTCTTGTCCACATAAATAAGAACGCCGTACACAGCGTGACATACAGTGGTAATAGGGCGTGGCTTCTAAGCAGATCTGTTGTTTTCTCGGTGTTGTCATTTCTCATCCTCAGTCTCACGCCATGGCATGTCTTATCGTCACATTGAGCCAACAAATTTAAAGGCATAGAGAAGGATTTTGCGCGCAAACGTAACCTTTATACGCTTTAGTCGACACGTATAAGAATGAAAATTTGTGACTGGAAGCAAAAGCTATTGGTCGGAGTGTCTTGATACTCCTTAAACAGGACACACACCTTTTCTTTTTTATCGGGACACACACTTTGGGCTCTCATTTGGTGTGTGTCCCGATAACCTATCTGTTGTTCAAATACAATAAACTTGATTCGTCCATCACATAAATGAAGATTGCTGAATAAATAACGCAGAGGTGGTCCCTAATTTGCGTCTATTTTTAATGTTATGAGATTAACGTTTACATGTATTTAATGGTGATGATCACAATGAAAAATATTTTACCTCTCAGTCTTGTATGTTTACTTTCACCGGCTAGTTCTTTAGCTAACATCGGTAATTTATACGCTAATACGGGCGCCAGCTTGGTTCAGCACGATGGGAAACAAGAAGCCGGTTACTTTTATCAAGTTGGTTTTAATCAGCCTCTTTCTCGTTTTCTCTCGGTTGATATCAATTGGCATCACGTTGAAACGTTGGATAGCAGTGTCGACGACAACAGTGATGACTTTGCAAAACAGTACGATGCCTACAGTGTTGGCTTGCGTGTCGATCAGCCTGTTGGATGGTTCTCAGTTTATGGCAAAGCGGGCGGAAGTTATATTGAAAGCGAAACCACGTTTTGGAACAGTACAACCAGCAGTCAAGAAACCACCAAGGAAGATGACATTCAACCTTATGCCAGCGCAGGGGTGAGTTTTTCAACTCCATCGGCGCAAAACTTAACCATTGGTGCTGCCATTCACTATCAGTGGTTAGACAACGGTGATTACTCAACCAGTTTGACTGCCGGCGCAAATTTGGCTTTCTAAACACAAAATCCTGCCCACTGTCTCGCTACCAACAAAGCCATTATCGTCACCCATTACTAGGACACACACCTAAACGGAAAATGAAAGGTGTGTGTCCTGTTACATTTCTTGACGGTGTGTGTCTCGCTAAGAAGATAAGGTGATCGCGGCGATAACGGTGTGTGTCCCACTAAAAAAGTGCATCAAGCTAAAAGTGTGTGTCCTGGTAAAATTATTCTGACAAAATTGTTTTTACACATAAAAAATGCGGCTGATTAAGCCGCATTATATGAATCACTATGTCTTGCCAGAGAATAGGGTGGATTAATGCTCTAAGGCTAAATAGTTAACTGTAAAGCTTTCCGCTTCGAGTTCATGGCGGGTAGATTCAGTCAATAGTAACGCATGGTAATCTTGTTCGATTGTGTCATTAAAGTCCCAGCTATCATCACTACTCGGGAAGAAACGAGTCATTGCATAACGACTATCGAGATCACCTGATTCAGCAGTAAACCAATAATTTTCTTGTATGGTGACACCGGAAATGTCATCTGTATCGATATCTACGATGTTTGGAAGTATGTAAATGCCTTCTTCATTCGCTTCGGTATACAAAGTGTGTTGTTTAAGCAGTGGGTTATCTGAATTCCCATTTCTCCATGCAACTCTAACAAGAGCAATATTATCCTCACTAATTTGAATCGAGTTGCTGGTATCAACTTCAATGGCACCGTCTGTATTTAGACTACTATCTGTACTATCACCTAAAGAAACCATACCAGTGAATAAGGAAGCCTCATCAACAGTGACATCCCAGGTCGACTCATCAATGTGTTGATTAAACCCAGCACTCCAACCAGCGCTGTTGATATCACTGCCACTGGCGTAGACATACCAATTTTCATCATCACCAGCATCACTTGGATGATAGTAAGTTAAAGTTTCATTATCGGTCGAAGCATCTAATTCAGACAATGACTTATAGGTATCTTTGTACTCAATACCAATTGTCACAGTGTCATAAAAGTTATTTGGCGTAAAGGTATCTGAGTCGTCTGCATACGTCATGGTAATGGTATCAGTGCCCCAATCGTCAAACGCGTACTGCAAGAGTTCTTGCTGAGCATCGTCGCTATATTGAGCCACACTGGTAATATCATCACTAAGGGCATAAAACCCATCTGAGCTGGATACAGACAAACTATTTGTTGTGTATGCGTCTATCGTTGAAGTGTAAAATTTACTTGCTTCAATATCCCTGCCGCCGATATCACCGTTAGAAGAGTATGAACTGTCAACACTCTCAACCGTTAAGTTATTACTCCCTGTTACTTCATTATAATTGTCAGCATTTAATTGTGTCTGAACTGTTAATACCATAGAGGTCAGATTCGCATTCGCCTCTAAATAACCTTTAGAAAAAGTGGTGGCATAATCCGTACCATTCGATACCTCGACAATAGTAACAAAACCATCATCCGGTATATCAGCGTCGGTGAAGGTGATGCTGCCGTCATCAATCGACTCTGTGGATTGCACAATACCATCCGAATCAGAAAACTTAATTGAAATATTGTTATCAAGCGCACTTCCTATGTCATAAGCATACAAGTACCCTGTAACTTCGCCAGTATCAGTATCAACAACACGATCGTAAATTTGTGCATTATTGACTAAGGTGTCTGATTCTTCGGTATACACGAATTCAATACTGTAATTGGTGGTACTGGCACTACTGCCCCCACCGCCGCCGCCGCTTCCGCCGCCGCAACCTGCCAACACTGCTGATACTAACGCCGCGAGCGGCAACATAGTCTGTTTTTTCATTCCCTCACCCTTTTTTGTCCGGCAAAATCTCGCCACTCGTCAATGCCGCCATTGCCATAAATTTTATAAACTGTTCATTAAAAACAACATTGCTGTACAAACAACGCCGAGAAAGACTATCTCTCTCATTAATACAGACGACGTTTATTCGTCACAATGCATGTCGATATATTTACTAAAGCAAATATCACACCAGCTTTTATCAGCAAGATTGATGCGCCTCTAAAAAACATCAATATCGCCATCGCTTTACCAGCGCTATACGACGCTTTTGATAACGATAAACAAGTTATATGACGTTGAATGAATTTAATGTCTGACGCACTTCACATAAATGCCGCTTATTGACGTTAAGCAACAACCTATTGCCAGGTTATGAATGTTTACTCTTCACTGATCTTGATCAAAGGGCGATTAACGGGCCACTGCTAGACTGGCCTCAATTAACAAATTCATCAGAACTGGTCTGAATCCAATTTTAATCTTAATAGGAAATTTTTTATGTCAGACATCTTAGACAGCACGGTCAAAAGCCCCCCTTGTGATCAAAGCGAAGACAATAGCTACCAGGCAAAACATCGTCCTGCCAGTGAGTTTGCCTCGCGCAGTGATTATTTGGATCACGAATTACAAATCATGAAACCGCGACGCTATGGCCTCAACTTGCCCGGCCGTGACTTTCGCTTTGAATGGGAAGACCTCGTCCCGGCCATTGCTGGTACCATCGGCATCATCGCCATGTACTCGGCTGTGATGATGAGTTGGGCCGAAGGCTTAACCGCCGCTTGGGATCACATTACGTTAGGTAAGGCTTTTGCTATCGAAGTTTCGCGAGTCGAAATGCTCTTCCCGGCGTTGTTTTTCTGCGTCATCGCCTCGGGTTTTGTCAACCCAAGAGCCAACTTGGCCGGCAACCACGGCCCGATGATCCCATTGATTGGCGCTATTGCCCTGGCTGGCGCTCATCCATTAGCGCTAGCGATATTACTGGGGGTATTTGGTTTATTACTGAGCTACTTTAAGGGCGGTTCAAAGTTAGTCAATTTAACTTCGCAAGGCACTGCGGGCGGCTTACTGCTTTACCTTGGATTTACCGGAACGTTAAGCCAAATCACCGCCATTCAAGCTTGGGCTAAAGGGTTAGAAAGTGCCCAGCACCAAGCCGGCAGTTTGGGCTATATCGGCCTGATTGTTCTTGGCGTCAATATTATCCTTTACGCCTTTCTCGCTAAAATCAACAAACGCTGGCTGGCGATCCCAGTCTGCGCGGTATGCGGATTTTTACTCGCCATGAGTTTCGGTGCTGGGTTTGATTTGGTCTTTGAAACCCAAATGGGCCTACCAAACTTAAACCCTGTCTATTGGTGGGGCAGTCAAGAACAAGGCTGGATGCTGGGAATGCCAACTTTGCATCACTTTGTTGCCTCTCTGCCTTTTGCCATCTTAGCCGTTGCCATGTGGTCGCCTGACTTTTTGGGTCACCGAATTTTCCAAGAAATGAACTACCCGAAAAAAACTGAAAAAGTTCTTATGGATGTCGATGACACCATGACCATGTGCTCGATTCGTCAGATGGTAGGTACCGCACTTGGCGGCGGTAATGTCACCTCCTCTTGGGGCACGTATATGATCCCAGCGGCCATCGCCAAACGTCCTATCCCTGGCGGTGCTATTTTGCTTGGCCTACTGGTGATGCTGATTGCGATATTGGGCTTTCCGATGGACGTTGCCGTGTGGCCACCTGTCATGCGCATTGCTTTATTGGTCGGCGTATTTTTGCCACTTCTCGAAGCCGGCATGCAAATGGTGCGCGACAGCAAAGACTCACAAGCAGCGGGCATTTGTATTTTCGGTAGTGCTGTCGTCAACCCCGTTTTTGCTTGGGCACTCACCATGCTCCTCGATAACAATGGGCTGATTGGCGATAAAAAGCGCGCGACAACATTGTCTAAACTCGATCGCATCATTATACCCGGCGCCGTATTGGTTGTTTGCTTACTCGCCATGTTAGCCGTGGGCATGCTTGAGCCTCAATTTGGTATTAAGGCCTGGTTTTGATCTCGAGTGATAAAAAGTAACCACTGACAAGTCGGCGATTGAGTCAATCCGCCGGCTTTATTTGAAACTGTCTAGCACATCAAGTGGGCGGCACACTGGCTCCCCTATTTTTATTTCAAAAGTTGAGCATTTATTGATTTAGTTTAAGGTTTGCGACTTTTTTTTATTTTATTGTGGTTTCGAAAGGCAAGACAGTTAAAGCCAAAAGAGCATTTATCCATGAATAACATATTGATGAATAAGTGTTTTAATTTTCTCGAGTGTCACAAGATGCTCGCTTGAACAACAAAAAGGTAGGTATGACATGTCAGAGCAATTTGCAAACGCATGGGAAGGTTTTGTCGCCGGCGAATGGCAACAAGAAGTCAACGTTCGTGATTTTATTCAAAAAAACTACACGCCTTATCAAGGTGATGAGTCATTCCTAGTCAGTGAGGGCACCCCCGCCACCAATCAATTATGGGAAAAAGTCATGGAGGGCATAAAAATTGAAAATGCCACGCATGCCCCAGTCGATTTCGACACATCCGTGATTTCCACCATCACCGCACACGATGCCGGTTACATCGACCAAAACCTCGAAAAAATCGTTGGTTTGCAAACCGAAGCGCCACTCAAACGCGCCATCATTCCCAACGGCGGTATCCGTATGGTGGAAAGCTCTTGCCAAGCCTATGGTCGCGAGTTAGACCCTCAAGTCAAAACCATTTTTACCGAATACCGCAAAACGCATAACCAAGGCGTGTTTGACATTTACACTCCTGAAATCATGAAGTGCCGTAAGTCAGGCGTATTGACCGGTTTACCTGATGCTTATGGCCGAGGTCGTATCATTGGTGACTACCGCCGTGTCGCCCTTTACGGTATTGATTTCTTGATGAAAGACAAACAAGCGCAGTTCAAGTCTTTGCAAGCGAAGTTCGAAAATGGTGAAGATCTACAAATGACAATGCAACTGCGCGAGGAAATTTCAGAGCAATACCGTGCTCTGGGCCAAATTAAAGAAATGGCCGCCAAATACGGTTGTGACATTTCTCGCCCAGCGCAAAACGCACAAGAAGCGGTACAGTGGACCTACTTTGCATACTTAGCCGCAGTCAAATCTCAAAACGGCGCCGCAATGTCATTGGGCAGAACCTCTACCTTCCTCGATATCTATATTGAACGCGATATCGCCGCTGGTGTATTAACCGAAGTAGAAGCGCAAGAGTTGGTCGACCACTTTGTGATGAAACTGCGTATGGTGCGTTTCTTACGTACGCCTGAATACGATGAGTTATTCTCTGGTGACCCGATTTGGGCAACCGAATCTGTCGGTGGTATGGGCCTTGACGGACGTACGTTGGTCACTCGTACTAACTTCCGATTCCTCAATACCCTCTACACTATGGGCCCAAGTCCTGAGCCAAATATCACCGTGTTATGGTCTGAGCAATTGCCCGATGGCTTCAAACGCTTCTGCGCGAAAGTCTCTATTGATACATCATCCATTCAGTATGAGAACGACGATTTGATGCGCCCTGATTTTGAGTCTGATGACTATGCGATTGCTTGTTGTGTTTCGCCTATGGTGGTCGGCAAACAAATGCAGTTCTTCGGTGCTCGTGCAAACCTTGCCAAAACCATGCTTTATACCATTAACGGCGGTATTGATGAGAAGCTAAAAATCCAAGTTGGCCCACAAATGCCACGCATCGAAAGTGAAGTGCTCGACTACGATGAATTGTGGGATAAAATGGACCACTTCATGGATTGGTTAGCCAAACAATATGTGACCGCGCTCAATGCCATCCACTACATGCACGATAAATACAGCTACGAAGCATCACTCATGGCGCTGCACGATCTCAATGTAAAACGCACCATGGCCTGTGGTATTGCTGGGTTGTCTGTCGCGGCGGATTCATTGTCTGCAATTAAATACGCAAAAGTTACCCCAATACGCGATGAAGACGGCATTGCGGTAGATTTCAAAATTGACGGAGACTACCCGAAATTTGGTAACAATGATCCACGTGTTGACGACATCGCTTGTCAATTGGTCGAAGTGTTTATGAACAAGATTCGTTCACTAAAAACTTACCGCGATGCCGAGCCAACCCAGTCAATCTTAACCATTACCTCTAACGTGGTTTATGGTAAGAAAACCGGTAACACGCCAGATGGTCGCCGCGCAGGAGCGCCATTTGCACCAGGGGCTAACCCTATGCACGGCCGTGATGAAAAAGGCGCGGTGGCTTCATTAACCTCTGTCGGTAAATTGCCATTTGCCCACGCGAAAGACGGTATCTCTTATACCTTCTCTATTGTGCCAAATGCTTTAGGTAAAGATGAAAATTCACAGCGCAACAACCTGGCTGGCTTAATGGATGGCTACTTCCACCACGAGCAAGGGTTAGAAGGCGGCCAGCACTTGAACGTGAACGTGCTTAACCGAGATACCTTGATGGATGCGGTGAAACACCCTGAGAACTACCCTCAGCTAACCATTCGCGTTTCTGGTTATGCGGTGCGATTTAATTCCTTAACCACCGAGCAACAACAAGATGTGATTGCCCGTACCTTCACCGAATCACTCTAAGCATTTGAGTCTAAAATTGTATTCCCTTACTGATTGACTCAAGACCAACGCCAGCCACTAAGCTGGCGTTTTTTATCCTACTTTTTGTCTATTTTGCCGTTCAGAACTTCAACCTAACAATTTATCTTGTGTGTCCTGCTAAGGGTATCAACTAAGGTGTGTGTCCCATTAAGAGAGTGATGACAGCCTCAACAACGGTGTGTGTCCTGCTAAGGGGATGTTCGGTAAGTCATCACTGGGCTATTTGTTCTACCTAGCCAGTGGCACGGTGTGTGTCCTGATAAGGGAAGCGACTTAGTTACGGTGTGTGTCCTGCTAAGAGAAGTTGATTTGAAATGGCGTGTGTCCTCATAAGAGAGAGGATAAAAAAAGCGCCTGGTGATGAGGCGCTTGTCGAGTCAAAGGTACGTCGCTTAATGTTTAGACAACAAAGCGGCTGCAGTATTGATCTAGGGTTTTAGCGGCGGTATCCACTTTCTGGCTGTCTAGTTGTAGCTCGTGATGCTTGTCTTGCAGCGTTTGCATACTGCTCGCCATGGTAACCATCCCTTGTGCCATCGAGGCACTGGTGCGATTGAGCTCTCCAACTGAGTGGCTGATTTCGTCCGTTTGCTGGCTAACTTGACCTGATTTTTCGATGATCCCTTGCAACGCCTGTTTCGCCTGCTCACCTTTTTCTTGCCCTTGTGCGACCGTGTGACCGGAGCGATTAATGTATTGAATCACTTCATCACTTTCTTTTTTCATCGTTTCAATCGTACCCGAGATTTCACTCACGGCTTGTACCGTTCTGACCGCTAAAGCGCGCACTTCATCGGCGACCACAGCAAAACCTCGGCCTTGTTCACCAGCACGGGCCGCTTCGATCGCCGCATTGAGTGCCAACAGATTGGTTTGCTCAGCAATACTGTTAATCGTCTCCATCACCGCATCAACTTTCACAGAAGCTTGTTCAAGTTGCTCTGTGTGCGTTGACGCCGAAGATAAAATAACCGCGACGTCTTCTAGAGAGCGGATCGCCTGCTCTATCACTAATGCGCCCTGCTCAGCCGCTTGATGCGAGGAGGCGCTAAGGCTGGATACAGATTCCACCACTTGATTGACTTCGTCGGTGGTGACACTGATTTGCTCCGTCGCGGCGGCTAATTGCTCCGTTTGTTCACCAAGTCGCATTTGCTCTTGCTCTGAAGAGGATAATCCTTTCATCAAAGACGTGGCATTTTCCGATAAACTGTGACCTTGTAATTGCACCTGCTGGACCAAAGCGCCAAGCTGTTCACAGGTTTGATTAAGTGCCAAAGCCAACTGATTAAACTCGTCTTTGCCATTGTTGCCAACCGAGAGGCGACTGGAGAAGTCCCCCTCTGACAAGCGCTTCATTTGCGCCATGGTTGTGGATAAAGAGCGCGATAGTGAAAAGCTCAAACGGCTAAGTAAAGCAATGATAATCATCGCGAATACCGCACAAGCGACCAGGACTAAGGTCTGGGTTTGGCCCGCTAAGCGCTCCGCGCTATGATGGTAAAGCGACTGCTCTTTTCTCAATCGTTCAACAATGTCTTTGGTTTGATCAATCGCTTGATTTTCCCTTTCGATTAACGTCGACTCAAGTTCGGTTTGCTCAACAGAAAGTTCAGCAACTCGGCTAAAGGTTTGGGTAAAAGCGGTTAACTCATTCTCGTATTCTTGCAACATCGAATACGTGGTCGAGGTATTTTTAAACATCGCCAAGGCGCGCTTATACAAGGTCAAGTTTTTTTCACTCGGCGCCAACAAATAGGTTTGCTGCGCTTGGATTAGCGCCCCAAAATCCGTGAGAACCGTGACCATGCCGGTTTCTTTAATTTTATCTTCGATAAGCGCTGCCAATTGTTTGAGCTGCGCCAACTTCCCTTCATCAACATTAAACCCGAGCTCTTGTTTAGTGGTCACCCAAGGCAATACCGCTTGTTGATAAACCAGATAGGCTTGTTGCAATTGCTGACTTTCTTGCTGCCACCCCATGTCCGCTAAAAACTCAACGTCTTGTTGATTACCATCGAGCATCGATTGTAATTGCGCTTTCAAAGCAGGCACTTGTTGATTTGTCATCGCATGTAATTGACTCGATAAGGTTAATAAAGCCACTTGAGACTGGCCGAGGTGAGCCACGCCAAAGCTTACTTGAGCACTTTTATTAAAGCCTTGGTTCATCATGGCTAAGCGAAGATAGGTGTAACCGGCTAAGGCAATAAAGCCAATCACCACTGTGATGAGAAAAAAACGGATTTTTTGCTTTTGGGATAACATTAATGCGCGCATCATAAACATCCTTCTTATGATCAAATCGGCTCATCCTTGGCGAGTTGCAGAAATCCTTTCTGCCAAATGCAATCAAGGTTATATAAAAAGTGAACTATTAATACACAGATAAAAATAGCACATTGCTCACAAAATCCTAGCGATTAATTGATAAGCAATCGACTTTTTTCTGCAATGTGCAAAATGCGGTTTATTTTGGCTTGTAGCACTAAAAAGCCACCTAAAATTGATGTAATCGAGCTTTTGTTCTTTAAGGGCAGCATACAATATCGCTATCGAATATCAATTACGGATTATTTATGTCAGCTTTAGGTCGCATTCACTCGGTAGAATCCTGTGGCACCGTCGATGGGCCAGGCATTCGATTTATTATTTTCACACAAGGTTGTCTGATGCGTTGTATGTACTGCCACAATCGCGATACGTGGGACACGCATGGCGGCAAAGTCGTCAGCGCCGAATCTCTCATTCAAGAAGCCAGCGCTTATAAACACTTTATGAATGCCTCAGGTGGCGGAATTACTTGCTCTGGCGGTGAAGCCATGTTGCAGCCCGAGTTTGTACGAGATTTATTTCAAGCCGCTCACCGAGAGAGGATCCACACTTGTCTAGACACCAATGGGTTTATTCGTAAATACACCCCTGTGATTGACCAAGTCCTGGCTAATACCGATTTGGTGATGCTTGATCTCAAACACATGAAAGATGAGATCCATCAAGATTTTATCGGGGTTTCCAACCACAGAACGTTAGACTTTGCTCGATACTTAAATAAATTAGGTATTCGGACTTGGATCCGGCACGTTGTCGTCCCGGGGTATACAGACGATGAAGAATCCATTCGCTTGCTGGGCGAGTTTATCGCGCCGATGGCCAATATCGAAAAAGTCGAATTATTGCCCTATCACAAACTGGGTGCCCATAAATGGGAAACCCTAGGTTACGATTACCCACTTGAAGGCGTCGAACCACCTAGCCGAGAGACCATGACAAAATTGGCTGACGTATTGTCGAATTATCACAGCAACATCAATTATTGAGCTTGTTTCTTCTTTGCCGGTCATTGTTCACCGCAACGCAGACCAAGAACACTCGCCTTTACTCAGGTGAGACTGAATTTAAAAACTTAGATTTAATGAGGCTAACTATGAACTTAAACGATGCCCAACGCTTGATTCTTGCCAATCAATATCGGCTCATGGCGCTCTTGGAGCCCAGTGAAAAACGCCATTTTCAGCGCTTACAAACCCTAGTCGAAAAGGGGTTTGAAAAAGAGCTCTCGGTGTTAACAGAAGATTTTACTCACCTCAATACCAACACCTGCCAAGAAGTTTACGACACGATGGAAATGTATCACGCTTTACAAACGTCCTATTCATTATTGAACCGTGAGCAACAAAGTGACATTGACGAACGTCGTTTGCGTTTTCTCGGTTACGATGCAATGAAAGAAAATGAACTTGTCGACTATGTGCGTTTTTTAATTCTCGAAGATGGTCACTATCCAGAATGGCGGCAACAAGAACACAATTTTGATGCTCAAGTGGTTATGCGGCCAAAATACCAAGCCATGTTGATGCGATTTAAACAATGTCCACGTCAATATCACCTGTGTGCTAACGAGATCAAGCAAATTTTTAATGCTCATTAATTCTCTTTTGAGTTTATTTTCCTCTCCCTTGTCATGAGTTTGATGACATCTTCGCCAATCTGAGTCATTTGTGCGACTAAACCAAAGCATAAATGACTATTTCTCGCCGTTATAACTCAGCGCCAAAAATGCGACATTCGCAGTGAAAACCAAAATAAACTCATAATTTTTCTGCACAAATACAAAAGCAGGTCTAGTATTAGGATATGAAAAGTTGGAAAACTTTACTACTGCTCACTGTTGAGGCAGTTTGAAAAAGGGGAACGTGATATGAGTATTTTTGACCATTATCAAGCTCGTTACGAAGCCGCGAAGGACGAAGAGTTAAGCATTCAAGAGTTCTTGTCGCTTTGTAAGGAGGACAAAGGGGCCTATGCTAACGCTGCTGAGCGTTTACTGATGGCCATCGGAGAGCCTAAACTTATCGATACCTCTATGGATCCTAAGCTTAGCCGAATTTTTTCAAACCGCGTAATTGCACAATACGAAACCTTCAAAGACTTCTACGGTATGGAAGAAGCGATTGAGCAAATCGTTTCTTACCTGAAACACGCCGCGCAAGGCCTTGAAGAACGCAAACAGATTCTCTACTTGCTAGGGCCTGTCGGCGGCGGTAAATCTTCGTTGGCTGAGAAGCTCAAATCGCTCATGCAACAGATGCCGATTTACGTTCTCAGCGCCAACGGTGAGCGCAGTCCGGTGAATGACCACCCATTCTGTCTTTTTGATGTCAATGAAGACGGCGAAATTCTCAAAAGCGAATACGGCATAGAAAAGCGCTACCTTCGCTCGATCATGTCGCCTTGGGCAGCCAAGCGACTGCACGAGTTTGGCGGTGATATCACTCAATTCAAAGTGGTAAAAGTCCGGCCATCGATTCTTGATCAAGTCGGTATTGCCAAAACAGAACCCGGCGATGAAAACAACCAAGACATCTCAGCCTTGGTCGGTAAAGTCGATATCCGTCAACTCGAACACTTTTCCCAAGACGACCCCGATGCCTACAGCTATTCCGGGGCCTTATGTAAAGCCAACCAAGGCTTAATGGAATTTGTCGAGATGTTCAAAGCGCCGATTAAAGTGCTTCATCCCTTGCTGACCGCGACACAAGAAGGCAACTTTAACGGCACTGAAGGGCTATCCGCGATTCCGTTCGACGGTATGATTCTGGCTCACTCCAATGAATCCGAGTGGCAAACCTTTCGCAATAACAAAAATAACGAGGCATTCTTAGATCGCGTTTATATCGTCAAAGTGCCTTACTGTTTACGAGTCTCAGAAGAGATCAAAATCTACCAAAAACTGCTCGAACACAGTGAGCTATCTCACGCACCTTGCTCGCCAAGCACACTGGAAATTCTCTCGCAGTTTAGCGTGCTCTCGCGAATTAAAGCACCTGAGAACTCATCGATCTATTCAAAAATGCGCGTTTACGATGGCGAAACCTTAAAAGACACCGACCCGAAAGCGAAAAGTTATCAAGAATATCGCGATTACGCGGGCGTCGATGAAGGGATGAGCGGATTATCAACCCGTTTCGCCTTTAAAATTTTGTCTCGCGTATTTAACTTTGATCAAACCGAAGTCGCCGCTAATCCAGTTCATTTGTTCTACGTCCTGGAGAAACAAATTGAACGCGAGCAATTTCCGAGTGATCAGGCAGAGCGCTACCTCGAGTTTCTCAAAGGCTATTTAGTGCCTAAGTACGTCGAGTTCATTGGTAAAGAAATACAAACGGCCTACCTCGAGTCTTACTCTGAGTACGGGCAAAACATCTTTGATCGCTACGTGACTTACGCTGACTTTTGGATTCAAGATCAAGAATATCGAGATCCAGAAACGGGGCAGCTGTTTGATCGCGCTTCTCTCAATGCGGAATTGGAAAAAATTGAGAAAACCGCCGGGATTTCTAACCCGAAAGATTTTCGCAATGAAATCGTCAATTTTGTATTGCGAGCTCGCGCTAACAACAATGGTCAAAACCCAGTTTGGACCAGTTATGAGAAACTGCGCACTGTGATTGAAAAAAAAATGTTCTCTAATACGGAAGAGTTGTTACCGGTTATCTCATTCAATGCGAAAACCTCATCAGAAGATCAAAGAAAACACGATGACTTCGTTGCTCGTATGATGGAAAAAGGCTATACAGAAAAGCAAGTCCGCTTACTTTCTGAGTGGTATCTGCGTGTTCGCAAATCATCTTAACAGAAGACTTGGGTGAGGGTTTTCCTCACCCTTAGCGACACGTTATTGAAAAAAGGGGAAATTCAATGGCCCAGTTTATCGATAGACGTCTGAACGGCAAAAATAAAAGTGCGGTCAACCGCCAACGTTTTTTGCGCCGTCACAAGGAACAAATCAAGGAATCAGTGGCTGATGCCGTCAATCGCCGCTCTATTACTAATACGGAAACCGGAGAAGACGTTTCGATTCCAAGTAAAGACATCAAAGAGCCCATATTTCACCAAGGACAAGGCGGTGTCAGACAACGCGTACACCCCGGCAATGATCAGTTTATCACTGGCGATCAGGTCGAAAGACCCCCTTCTGGTGGCGGGCAGGGTTCTGGGTCTGGCGAAGGCGATGCAAGCCAAGATGGCGAAGGTCAGGATGAGTTTGTCTTTCAAATATCAAAAGACGAATACCTAGACATTCTATTTGAAGATTTAGAACTGCCTAATTTAGACAAAACACAAATCAATAAAATTGTTGAGTACAAAACCCATCGCGCAGGTTATCAAAGTGCGGGTATGCCTTCCAATATTGCCATTGTCCGTTCATTACAACAGTCATTGGCTCGTAGAACGGCCATGAATGCCGGCAAAAAACGCTTACTCAAAGAAATGGAAGAGACCTTAGAACGCCTGGCGTATGAAGAGCCGGCCAAACCCATTGAAGAGCAAAAGCTGCGAGACGAAATCGCCGAGTTACGGCAAAAAATCGAACGCGTGCCTTTCATCGACACCTTTGATTTGCGCTTTAAAAACTACGAGAAAAAACCCATTCCCTCTTCTCAAGCAGTGATGTTTTGTTTAATGGATGTGTCTGGCTCGATGGACCAAGCCACTAAAGACATTGCCAAGCGATTTTACGTTTTACTGTATTTATTTTTAAAACGGACGTATGAAAATGTCGAGGTCGTCTTTATTCGTCATCATACCCAAGCCAAGGAAGTGGATGAACACGAGTTTTTCTACTCACAAGAAACGGGAGGGACCATCGTATCGAGTGCGTTAAAACTGATGGACGAAATTGTCAAAAAACGCTACCCACTCGAGCAATGGAATATCTATGCAGCACAAGCCTCTGATGGTGATAACTGGGCTGATGATTCACCCAACTGTCGCGAACTGATGGTAAAAAACCTGCTGCCCGCTTGCCAATATTATTCTTACATCGAAATCACTCGCCGCAATCACCAAACTCTGTGGCACGAGTATGAAAAACTGCAGGACCAGTTTGATAATTTCGCCATGAAAAACATTCGTGATGTCGAAGATATCTTCCCAGTCTTTCGCGATTTGTTCCAAAAAGAACTCGGCTAGTGAGAGGAGAAGGTCAATGAGTACACTAGAAAAAGAGACCAAAACACGGCTACCCGATGGGCCAGATTGGACCTTTGAGCTGCTTGAGCGTTATCACAAAGAAATCAAACGCGTCGCCGAGCACTACCGGCTGGACACTTACCCAAATCAAATTGAGTTGATCACGTCTGAGCAAATGATGGATGCTTACTCGAGTATTGGCATGCCCATCAATTACAATCATTGGTCATTTGGTAAAAAATTCATTCAAACTGAACAAAATTACAAGCATGGCCAAATGGGATTGGCCTACGAAATTGTCATCAACTCCGATCCCTGCATTGCTTATTTAATGGAAGAAAACACCGTGACCATGCAAGCGCTGGTGATCGCCCACGCTTGCTATG
This sequence comes from Vibrio sp. HB236076, assembly GCF_040957575.1. Taxonomy (NCBI): domain Bacteria; kingdom Pseudomonadati; phylum Pseudomonadota; class Gammaproteobacteria; order Vibrionales; family Vibrionaceae; genus Vibrio; species Vibrio sp. HB236076. Next base: position 1,283,564 of record NZ_CP162601.1, on the reverse strand, counting down.
GCCACAACTCTTTTTTCAAAGGGAATTATCTATTTCAAACTTGGACAGACGCCAGTTCGATTATCGATTACTTGTTGTTTGCTAAAAAGTACATTGCCGATTGTGAAGAAAAATATGGATTAGCCGACGTTGAGAAAACGCTAGACTCTTGCCATGCTCTGATGAACTTTGGTGTTGATCGTTATAAAAGACCAGAAAAAATATCCATTACTGAAGAAAAAGCCCGTCAAGAAGAGCGGGAAGCCTATTTGCAGTCCCAGGTGAACGAGTTGTGGCGTACCCTACCCGAGCAAAAAGAAAACCTGCAACAGAGTCAGCCGCGCTTCCCCAGTGAGCCTCAGGAGAACATACTATATTTTATTGAGAAACATGCCCCTTTGCTCGAGCCCTGGCAACGGGAAATTGTCAGGATTGTCCGCAAAGTTAGCCAGTATTTTTATCCCCAAAAGCAAACACAAGTCATGAATGAAGGTTGGGCAACCTTTTGGCATTACACCATACTCAATCACATGTACGATGAGGGGACGGTCAGTGAGCGCTTTATTTTGGAGTTCTTACACAGCCACACCAGCGTCGTCGCCCAGCCGGCTTATAACAGCCCCTATTTTAGTGGTATTAATCCCTATGCATTGGGCTTTGCTATGTTCCAGGACATTAAACGCATCTGTGAAAACCCTACCGCCGAGGATAAAGAATGGTTCCCAGAGTTGGTGGGCCAAGACTGGTTAGAGACTCTGCACTTCGCGATGCATAATTTTAAGGATGAAAGTTTTATTAGTCAGTACCTATCGCCTAAAGTCATCCGTGATTTTAAGCTGTTTTCAATTTACGATGACGATCAACAAAAGTATATTGAAATCAATGCGATTCATGATGATAACGGTTATAAAAAAATACGCGAGGCCCTTTCTGCCCAGTATAACTTGAGCAATCTAGAACCCAATATTCAAGTCTATAATGTCGATGTGCGTGGTGACCGCTCTCTAACCTTACAGTACGTGCCACACAATCGCATTCCACTCGATGGCAGTCATCGCGAGGTGCTCAAACACCTGCATCGATTATGGGGTTTTGAAGTTCGGTTAGAAGAAGTCAAAGACAACGGCAAGCGAGAACTGTTAGGGGTATGCCCCAGTAAGCAAGAGTCTGGAGAGCCTTAATTCCCCGTCTTTTGGCAACGATAAAGTATGCCTCTTGCAACATTTACCGCTATAGTAGAGGTTGATATTTTCAGCCTCTACTTTTTTATGACCTATCGACAACGCCCTGCTGAGCAACCGTTTTTTATTCGTGCCACCCAGGTTGACCACGATAAATCTTTCACTCACCTCGATATTGGTTCGATGTCTTGGTGGCAATCTGTCAAAGACAAAGGGACGCCTTTATTATTTGAACGCAATGATGGTGATTACGACGTCTTCTTTATCGTTAAATTAAGTCATTTTGGCCCACAGCTCAGTGAAATTTATATCCAGGTAAACGGCATTACTGATCATCATAAAGTCGACCTCGACCAATTTATCTTTATTCGCGACTGTGATCTTGCTTATTTCCACTGTGTGATCCCACCAAAATGGCTTGGCAGTTATACCTTTTATCCGCAACAGCAGACAAGAGAAAAACCAACCTCAAATGATCTTACCCAACTCATGCCTTGGCTTAAGCAGGTGTTTTCTGATCCACACGCCGACAACTTTAATCACTCGAGTTTATCTGCCTGCCCTTGGGGACAAAAACGTTCACCACTGGCAATGCCTTGCGCACCTGTACAGCTTTATTGGCAAGCTCTGGATAGCAATGTCGATGCGATTAGCCAATCACCTGCCATTGAACCCTATTTATGGCACTGCAAACGCTTAAACAATCAGCGAAGGGTTTGGTTTTATACCCCAGCAGTGACTTCCACGGCAACGATGCCGATTGTCCTATTACAAGACGGTCACTTTTGGGCCGAGGAAATGCCGATTTGGGCGGTGATCGATGACTTGACTGGCCGCGGTGAACTTGCTCCTGCTCACTATGTGCTGATAGACAGTATCGATACTTATCATCGCAGCCGTGATTTACCCTGTAATGAGCATTATTGGCATGCTATTTTTGATGAGTTACTGCCCGAGTTAGAGCGCTATTATCAGTGTGAACTTATCAATCAACCCTTCATTACTGCAGGCCAGAGCTTTGGTGGCTTGAGCAGTCTGTACGCCGCTCTTCTGTATCCTGACAAGGTCGTTGCCGTGTTATCTCAATCGGGATCATTTTGGTGGCCAGACCGAAAACAAGTTCATCAACAAGGAAGTCAAATTAACTCAAAACATTACCTGGTAGAGCAAATCGAGAAGTACTCACTCCCCAGTTCGTTACTCTGTCATCTCGATATTGGAAGCTTAGAAGGGAATATGCCCGCACTCACTCAGACTGTGCATGCGGCCTTACTGGCGAAAGGGGTCCGAAGCCATTATCGCCAATACCTCGGCGGCCATGAATGGCTGTGTTGGCGAGAATGTTTAATAGCAGGGCTCGTCGATGTATTAAAACCCTATCGCTTTAATCTGTCCTGACCACCTGATTATTCCAATCAGATTCAGTATGTGAGCAATGATAGCGTAGAAAAAAAGCATAAGAACAAAGCAAGAAAATACCGTGAGTCATTATTCTACACGTTATTTTCTTGACGACGTTATCGAGTTTCTAACCCGCTAGGGTGACCAGATATCTAGTTAGATTGGAATGAAATACGCATGTAATGGCAACACGAAAAAGGCTCGCAAACAAGTCTAAGCAACCGTTTCTTATCAAAAGAAGATAAGTCGTGATGTTTAAACACTGTTATCGAGCCCGATGAACCATTTGGTCAAACCATTATGGTATTAGATGTTGAAGCCAGGAGCAGAAACAATCGCTCTGACTTTTTCCAAGTCCTCGTGTGTATCCACTCCGGCCGGCGGAGCCACTCTCGCCACATCGACGTGAATCGACTCTCCATACCACAGCACCCGTAACTGTTCGAGTTTTTCAATTTTTTCTAGTGGGCTGGGCTGCCAGTTGATGTAAGTATTCACAAATCCAGCACGATAAGCATAGATGCCAATGTGGCGCATTAACGGCTGCTCAATCAAAGGGGGTGTTTGTGCGAAATTATCTCTATCCCAAGGAATACTGGCGCGGCTAAAATACAACGCCAGTTTGTCTCGATTGGCCACCACTTTTACGGCATTTGGATTGAAAATATCCTCGGGGTCTTGAATTTCAACCGCCAAGGTGGCCATAGGGGCTTGACTAGAGGCTAAATTATCGGCAACCTGAGCAATGATTTGTGGTGGGATCAAAGGCTCATCCCCCTGTACATTGACAATAATGTGGTCATCTTTAATGCCGAGTGTGTCAATAACTTCTGCCAATCGTTCTGTCCCTGATTCATGTTGACGAGAGGTCATGCACACCTCACCGCCAAACGCAGTAACCACGTGCGCTACTCGCTCATCATCGGTAGCAACAATGACGCGTTCAGCGCCTGCTTGTTGGGCTTGTTGGTAAACCCACTGCACCATTGGTTTTCCAGCGATATCAGCTAATGGTTTTCCCGGTAAACGGCTTGAGTCATAGCGAGCGGGTATGATGACCGTAAAGGGCATTACACCTCCTCCATAGAAATGTGGCGGGCTTCGTTCTCAAGCAGAACGGGGATCCCTTCTTTGATCGGGTATGCCAATCGGTCGAATCGACAGATGAGCTCTTGTTGTTCTTTGTCGTAAACCAGTTTGCCTTTGCAAATAGGGCAAGCGACAATTTCAAGTAAGCGGTGGTCCATATTCCTTAATAACCTCTTGTATTTTTAACATAACTTTTTGGTGGTCAGACGCACAAAAACGCGCGGTTACCGGTAAATACCACCAATTCTCACGCGCAAAGGACAGGCACTTAACCGCGTCTTTTTCTGTCATTATCAACGTGCTGGCGTCGTTTTCTAGCGCAATAATATCTTGTTCTGTGTACGCTTTATGGTCAGCAAAGCCATGACTCGCCACGAGTTTCGCCCCTTGTTCGCGCAAGGTACTGAAAAAGCGTGGCGGATGACCGATACCGGCAAAAGCGCACAAAGGTGGTAACTCATCTACCGGTTTTTGCTCACCCGTCACCAAGTTTACCGCTTTCCCTGGCTCTAGCGTCATCGCTAATTCACCATGCTCAGCCGCGCCATTCGCAATAACAAAGTCAACGTCATCTAATCGAGATAGCGATTCTCGCATCGGCCCTGCCGGAATCAACAAGCCATTGCCAAAACGGCGCTGGCCATCAACGACAATCAACTCAATGTCTCTTGCTAACGCGTAATGCTGTAATCCGTCATCCGTGATGATCACTTGAACACCAAGTGGTAACAAGGCCTTAACGGCTTCAGCGCGTTTGGGCGCCACAGCGACATGTGCTTTGGTTCGTTCGTGGATCAATTTAGGCTCGTCACCACATTCCAAGCTCGAAGTACTCTTTTGCACCAGCAAAGGGTATGACGTTGACTTGCCACCATACCCGCGAGATACCACCCCGACGCAAAACCCTTGCTGTTGCAATGCCTCGACTAATGCTATCACGACCGGGGTTTTGCCATTGCCCCCCGCGGTGATGTTGCCTACGACAACAATGGGTACCGGTGGGCGATATGGCGTTTTTTTCCCCGATTGGTAAGATTGACGACGACGTCGACTGACCAAACCAAATACCTGACTGAGGGGAAACATCGCCCATGCCCACAGTTTACTCAACAGAGTTTGACCAAACCACAATCGCTCGATCACACTTCGTCTCCACCAAATTGAATGCGATGCAATTGCGCATAAGCCCCATCGGCGTCTAATAATGCTTCGTGGGTTCCGCGTTCAACAATCTTGCCATCGTCGACCACTAAGATTTGATCTGCTTTTTCAATCGTTGATAAACGGTGAGCAATCACCAACACGGTTTTATCGCGCTGCAGTTCATCAAGCGCAGATTGAATTGCTTTTTCAGATTCTGTGTCTAATGCAGAGGTGGCCTCATCCAAAATCAGCACCGGCGCATCTCGCAACAACGCACGAGCTATCGCAATGCGCTGTCGTTGTCCACCTGACAAACTGGCGCCATTTTCGCCAATTTCGGTGTCGTAGCCATTCTCAAGCCCCTCAATAAAATCATGTGCATAAGCCAACTTTGCCGCTTTCACGATCTGTTCACGTGAATAACGCTCATTGGCAGCATAAGCAATATTATTGGCTATCGTATCGTTAAAAAGATGCACATGTTGCGACACCAAACCGAAATGGGTGCGCAAATTTTTCAGATCGTAATCGCGAATGTCGCGGCCATCGAGTGTAATCGTGCCCTCGTTAATTTCATAAAAACGGGTGAGCAAACTGGCAATGGTACTTTTGCCCGATCCAGAACGCCCCACCAACGCCACCGTTTTTCCTGGAGGAATATCAAAACTGATTTCATCTAAAGCTTTGTGGCTTGATTCTTGGTAAGAAAAGGTCACATTGCGCACACTGACATCGCCTTGGACTTTGTCACTGCGATACGTACCGTGATTAAGCTCTGGCTCTAAGTCGATGAGTGAAAACAGGGTTTGACTCGCTGCCATACCGCGTTGGAATTGCGAGGTCACGTTAGTCAATGCTTTGAGTGGTCTCATCAACCCGAACATGGCTGAGAAAATGACCGTAAAAGTCCCTGCTGATAGCTCTTGTTTAATAGACTCGATACTGGCCAAATACAAAATAGCAAAGATCGCAACTGAAGCAATAATTTGAATAATCGGGTTGGCTGCCGCCTGAGCGGTGACCAATTTCATGCTTTGTTGACGCATGCGATTGCTCACTTTTTCAAAACGCTCTCGCTCAACATCTTGACCGCCATAAGTCAGGACTTCTTTGTGCCCTTTGAGCATTTGCTCTGCAGAGGTGGTCACCACGCCCATCGCCGACTGCATATTTTTTGAGACTTTTCTAAAGCGCTTAGAGACCACACTGATCGCCCAAGCAACGACAGGGGCAACCACGATAAGTACCAAAGACAACTGCCAGCTGTTGTAAAACATCAGCGCCAATAGGCCAATAATACTTGCCCCTTCACGGACAATACTGACCAAGGCACGACTGGTGGCAGCGGAAACTTGTTCAGAGTCATAAGTAATACGCGACAATAAAGTACCGGTTTTTTCACGGTCAAAATAAGACACCGGCATTTGCATGAAGTGGTTGAACACCATGCGCCGAATTTGCATCACGACATTACCCGATACCCAACTCAAGCAATAAGTCGAAATAAAGCCACTGGTGCCACGAATAATCATCATCGCAAAGATAATAAATGGCAGTGTTCTTAAAAAATTTGACTCCGCGTTGCCAAAACCTTCATCAAGTAAAGGCTTTAATAGAGAAATCATATAGGTATCTGCCGTGGCATTAATAATTAATGCGACCACAGCTACAGCCAGACCGGACTTGTAAAGGCGAATGTATTTCCATAGACGTTTAAACGTCTGCCAGGTCGATTCATCGTATTCTTGTGACATAAAATTTCGCTGTCGAGTAAAAGTAAGCTGCTATTCTATCTCTTCGCGCATCATCTGCCTATACCACGGGGTAAGAATCCGTTGTCGTTGTGCATTCCATGACCACTTATCCCCATCATAATACCAACTGACTTGACCGAGCTTTGCGGTTTCAAGCCAGCCAATTCCGCGCTCTTGGTAACGCTGCTGTACCTCGATGGCAGGCAAGTTCCAACGCCGGTAAGGAGACGCAGACACAATCGCCCACTCTGGATCAACCGCTTCAATGAAGGCAACCGTCGAGGAGGTCTTGCTGCCGTGATGAGGAACACTGATGACATGACTGTGCAAATCAATCTCCGTTCTTTGCACAAGGTATTCCGCCGTTGCCGTCATGTCTCCAGTCAATAATATCCGCCAGCCACTTTTATGAGTGGCTTTCACGACACAAGAGTGAGGATTGTAGGCACGACGCACGATTTTAGGTGGCCACACTATGTCAAATTGCCACTCATTCCACTGCCAGCGCTGCCCTTGCCGGCACAAGCGATAATTTGCTCCGTATTGGCTAGCAAAAATATATTTGGGTGACCAGTGTTTTTTAATATGAGATACCCCTCCTGCGTGGTCATTATCGCCATGGCTAATAAACAGTGCACTGATCTCACGCAAGCCTTGTTGATAAAACCAAGGTGTCAAGACACTGCTGGCTTGGCTCCAATTGTCATTCCCCGGACCAGTGTCATAAATAACACCTTGTTCACGGTCTCGAAACACCACACTCAATCCATGGCCAACATCAAAAAAGTGCACGCTTTGTCTTTGATTACTTTGTGGCCAGGGCAATACAAAGCCCAAAAATACCAGTAACGCTAACCGCCACGTCATCCATTGGCGAAAATTAAACACGAAGGCGGCGATGACTAAGAGCAATACGGTTGAAGGATAAATCGGCAACCAGGAGCTTGGCGACCAAGCCATCGCATACTGCATGGGTTCTAATAATCCATTACACAACCACCAAATACCCTTCGTGAGACTAGGCAACCAAGGAGTTATAAACACCGCCAATAGCACCAATGGCATCACCAAAAACGACACATAAGGGACGAAAATAAAATTATACAGCGGACTAGACCAACTCACGCCAGCAAAAAACCAACCGGTCATAGCGACAAAAAAGGCGCTCACACTAAGGTGGGTATAAACCGCTCGAATCCAATTCCTGCCATAGTGTTGTGGTTGTGATATTAAGGTGACACCAATGCAAAATACCGCAATAAAAGACAACCAAAAACTGGCGCTCAACAATGAAAAAGGGGCCAACGATAAGCTCCAAATGAACGCTAGCCATTGGGCGTACCAAAGCGAAAAAGCTCGGCGAGTAATTAAAAAACACACAGCCACGAAACACATCATCAAGGCGCGTAACGTGGGGATACTAAAGCCGGTTAAATAGCCATAAAGCCCCGCGATAACAAGACCAAAGACGTAGGGCATTAATAACGTCATTCCAAACGAGGTCAGTGTTCGTCTAGCGAATGTCATTGCAAGCCAAAAAACCAGACCGATATGCAAACCAGATACCGACAACAAATGCGCCAAGCCGCTGCTCTGCAGTAAACCCCATTGCTGATCAGACAATGCCCCTCGCTCACCAATACTCAATGCCGCCAAAATCGCCCTGCTCGGTAATGTGTTTATCTGTACTTCAATCGCTTGACGCCAACGCGTACGCCAATGTGAGGCTGGCTTTTGTAACTTAAGATCAAGGTCAGTGGCTTTGGCCAGTATTTGATGGCTAAAGGCCACACGTTCAGTATCTGGGCCCGCTTGATTATACTGACCTAAAATAGGCTTTAATCCTATACGCCCCTTGGCCGTCTCCCCTTCACGCCACTGTGTGGGGCTCAATAAACGCACTTTTGCACGATGCCACCAAGGTAAAACCACACCATCGATAGATAAAATGCGAATATTGCCCTTAAATCCATAATTGGTGGGTGTAAAAAAGCTGTCAATCTCTGCAGTTATGATACTATTCTCTTCAATACCAGAAAGTAACTGACTTTGACTCACCTGTTGATTACCGTGAATTAAAACCACCAAGAGTCCAAGAACAATGCCGAGTACGTAACGAAATCCTTTTGAATTTCTAAAATAAATCAGCGCCATTGCTAGCAACACGATGGATGACAACGGTGGCATAATAGGCCAATAACTGCCTGTTAACACCACCGCTAAAAAAGACATCGTCACTCTTTGAGTGTGAACATATGTCATCCTTTTTTTATGCCGATGAAGTTAATTGAGCTATGCCAAAAAAATTAATTAAGCGATTTTTGCCTAACCCTGAAACCATAAAAAAGCAAAAAGCACTCAAAATTTTCGGGAACTTACTATACAACCCCAACTTGTGGTGTCTCAATCGGCGTTCTGCTTCGGGTGCTTTTGCCGTCGGTTTGTTCATGGCTTTTATCCCTTTACCCAGTCAAATGATTATGGCTGCCGGCCTCGCGGTATTGTTTGGCGTGAATCTGCCATTATCCGTCGCTTTAGTCTGGGTCAGTAACCCGATAACCATGCCGCCTATTTTTTACTGTGCTTACAAGCTAGGGGCTTGGCTGCTACAACAGCCACCTCAACACTTTCATTTCGAATTGTCTTGGCATTATCTCAACGAACAATTTCATTCCATCGCTCCTCCCTTGATGCTCGGCAGTGTGGTATGTGCCACTATTGCCGCTATTCTGGGCTATTGTGTGATTCAGGGCTTTTGGCGATACTCGGTCGTCAGAAACTGGCAGAAACGACGCTTTCGTCTCAAAATCAAACGCTAAGCTAACCTCCCTTTCCTTCTCTCTTTAAATTAGCTGAGCTCAAACAAAAAAGAGCGCCTGACTCCCGACTTTGGGAGAAGGCGCTCTTTTTGTAGGTTTACATCATATTATTTGTTCATCGATAGTCCACGAAGTGACGTTGGTGTTCTTCACTCCATCACTTACCACTTAATACGGTTGCGGGGTTAAGATTCGTGGCACGGCGAGCAGGATACCAGGTCGCGACCAAGCTTAAAATGAGCGCCGTGATGCAAACGACGACCACATCGATACCGTGAACTTGACTCGGTAAAAAATCGACAAAATAAATATCGCCAGATAAAAAACGATGGCCAATCATGGTTTCGAGTCCGTGGATCACGGTTGTCAACTGCGTGGCGAGTAATACGCCGACCGCGCTGCCCAGTACGCTGCCAGTCAATCCAGACAACAAACCTTGGCAAGTAAAAACCGTTCGAATCAAACGGTCTTGAGCACCCATAGTACGCAAAATGGCAATGTCACTGGCCCGGTCTTTGACCGCCATCATCAAGGTCGAGACAATGTTAAAACAAGCCACACCAATCACCAGTACCATAACCAAGTACATGATGGTTCGAACCATTTGAATATCGCGATACAAAAAACCAAACTTTTGTTGCCAAGTGCGTAAATAAACATAGGCGCTCACATGATGACCAACTTGCCTGACAATCTGATCCGCTTGCAGTGGCGATGTCGTTCTTAAGGCAACACCGGTGACACCTTGACCCAGAGAATTATAAGCTTGAGCATCTTTTAGCGGGATCAAAGCAAGGTTGTGGTCAATTTGTCCTTCTAAGCGCAAAAGGCCTGAGACTTGGACTCGAACCCTTTGCGGCGCTTCGACTCGGTCTTGGTGATTATTTTTTGGGATCATAAGGGTAATGTAATCGCCTTTTTTCACCTTGAGTTTTTCAGCGACACCTTGACCTAATATCACTTGTTGTTGACCTGCGACAAAGTTATTCCAGGCAGGCTTATCAATAAATTTGGCCAGGTCGGATACTCGTTCCTCTAACTTTGCATCAACCCCACGAATTTCAATCGCCTTGAGCTGTGTGCCCTTTTCAGCTAACCCAGTAAAACGAACATAGGGCGCAGCAGCGACAATATGAGGCACTTGTTGTGATTCTTTTACCACGGTTGACCAATTGTCAATCGGCCCCTGTACCCCTTCTAATTCCGCGTGCGGGATCACCGACAATACCCTTTTTTCCAGTTCGTGTTGAAAGCCATTCATTGCCGATAAACCGATGATGACCACCGCGACTCCGATTGCAATACCAATGGTTGACGAAACAGAAATAAAAGACACCAGCTTATGGCGAGCTTTGGCACGACTGAAACGAAATCCAATTTGCCATGCTAACCGGTTGATCATACGGCCTCCTCAGAAAGTGTCACTTGAGGGCGGTTTAAACGACCGTCTTGCATGGTTAAAGTACGATCCATTTTTTCTGCCAATTCATTATCATGGGTGACGACTAAAAAAGCGGTATTGGATTCACGATTGAGCTCACGCATCAGTTGATAGATCGACAAGGCAGTATGATGGTCTAAATTGCCGGTTGGCTCATCGGCCAGTACCAAACTGGGTTTGTTTACCAAGGCTCTGGCAATGGCCACCCTTTGTCGTTCGCCACCGGATAATTCTGCAGGTCTGTGGTGGGCGCGATGCTCCAAACCCACTCGTTTGAGTAGTGCCAGCGCCGCTTGCTTGGCCTGCTTGGGATGTTGATTGGCGATCAACAAGGGCATAGCGACATTTTCCAAGGCACTGAAGTCGCTTAGTAAATGGTGAAATTGATAAATAAAGCCCAAGTGTTTATTGCGGATCTGGGCTTGTTTGTTACTGCTCAAACTGAGTAAAGGCTGCCCTAAAAAGTCCACTTCACCTGAAGTAGCGGTATCTAACGCACCGAGTAAATGAAGCAAGGTACTCTTCCCCGAACCCGAAGAGCCAACAATAGAAACGCACTCGCCTGCTTGCATGGTAAAGTCGACTTGGTCGAGGACTTGTGTGTTCAACTGCCCTTCTTGATAAACTTTAGTCAATTGGCGGCAGTGTAAAAAAGAAGTCATTTTATTCATAACGAAGAGCCTCAGCAGGTTTGACCGATGATGCGCGGTAAGCGGGATAAAGCGTGGCAACTAAACTCAATACAATTGCCAAAATAATAACAAGTACAATCTGCAAAGGCGCGATAACGACCGGAAGCCCGCCGCCTAACTGATAGAGCTCAATACCCATTGCCGACAAGATGGCGTTTAAATTCATCGTGATCAACACGCCCAGGACGCCTCCGATTAAAGCACCGAGTACGCCACTCAACGCGCCTTGAGACATAAATATCGCCATAATCTGACTTTGCTTCATACCTTGGGTTTTTAAAATCGCCACTTCAGATTGTTTTTCCATCACGACCATAATAAGTGCCGAAATAATATTGAATGCGGCGACAAAAACGATAAGACCTAGCATCAGTCCCATCATATTTTTTTCCATTTTCACCGCTTGAAATAACTCACCGCGTTGCTCACGCCAGTCGTGCCACTGCCATTGGGAAAGAACGGGTTGGTTAGCGGCCGCAACCGCATCAAAAGGATCATCAAAAAACAAACGCCAACCCGTGACAAAACCCGATTTCAAATGCAGTAAACGACCAGCATCTGCAATATTGGTCACCATGAGTTGACCATCAACGTCTGAACCAGTGGAAAACACACCCGCGACTGTAAAATTTCGCTGACTCGGAATCCGGCCAAAAGGCGTGTATTGACTGGCATCGGTCACTAACAAACGCACTTTATCACCGACATTGACCGCCAAAGACTGCGCCAATCTTTGACCCAGTAGCACTCGATACTCACCTGCTTGTAAGCTGCTCACTTGACCAACCATCATATAATTTCCGATCGGGTCATTACTGCCTGGCTCGATACCCAGTAGATACCCAGCAGATAATTGACTGGCGCTTTGAATAACGGCGTCGCTTCTGACTAATGGCAAAGGTTGACGCGCCGGTGAGCGTTGTTGGATCCACGGCGGAGCTTGCTCTTGTTGCTCTGTTTTGTTCCCCTGTTGAGAAATCACCGCTTGTGGTAATACTCCCAAGATACGTTGTTTGAGTTGCTGTTCGAAACCGTTCATAACCGAAAGGACGGCAATCAACGCCAAGACGCCAATCCCAATGCCCGCCGTTGACATAATGGTCACAAAGCGGCTGAATTTATCCGTTGAACGTCCTTTGAGGTAACGAAAACCGATAAACAGTGTAAGTGGACGGAACATTTTTCCTACCTGTTGCCTAGTTAAGTCTCTACTTTAACGAGAAATTTACCCTCGTAGTAGTGATAATTTGTCAATATAATGTCGTTTGCGTCAGGGTGCGTTAAAATTGATCGATTTATCGACTGCGGAGTACGAATACGCAATGATACTTGATTGTTCTGTGAAGTTGTTGATAATTATTATTTTTCAGCTAGGGTAATAAAAATGACGGCAGTCTATCGCATTTTGCTCTCTGGCGCTGGTTTTACCCGACCCTATTCAGTGCCGCCCTTAATGGTTGGTAACCCAAAACCCGGTCGAACCGCGAAACGTCGTTTCGGCAAACGCCAATAAAAGGATAACTATGTCTGACCAAGAATATTTTACTGTCCATCACAGGTTGAGCGTCAACATAGAACCTTTAGCAGAGGATTACCCGCTCCCGAGCCTTGATGATCTCGAACGTGAAATTCCTGTCCCTTTCTTAGTCGCCGGCCAGTTTACTCAGCTGGATAAATTGTCCGAGCGGGCTCGACACGATTTGTCTCACAACGATTTTAATCATCTAATCGCCTTGCTCGATGCTCAAAATGAGAAACTGAATCTGTTACTCAACTATCTCTTGACCGCGCAAGACGACCCTCACTTGCGCCATTTTACAACCGAGATCGGGGCCAGTCGAATCAAATACACGGCGCAACAGCCTTTAGAGCCTGGCTTGCCATTGCGAGTTAAATTGTTTCTTGATGACCCCGCGGCTGCGATTTATTGTTATGCTCAAGTTTCGAGTTGTGAAGCCACTGAATCGGCATTCGCCATCAGTGCTCGCTACGTTTGCCTGCGAGAGCAAGACGAAGATTTACTAATAAAAGCTGCATTGCATCAGCAGCAGCGTCTTTTACGTCAACGTGCCATTGAAAGAAGTAAAACCTAACGCCATGACCCAATCGATTTTACCAGCATTGCCCGCCTACCAGGGTGCCGGCAATAAAAGACAGCTAGGACAATTGCCTGGCTCTTCAGCCGCCTTCGCGATTGCCGACATTGCCAACCACTACTCTGGCCACAGCGTGGTCGTGGTCGCCGATGTACAAACGGCGCAGCGCCTACAAGACGAGGCTCGCCAGTTTAGCCATGCACCGGTCACCCTTTTTCCCGATTGGGAAACGTTGCCTTATGACAACTTCTCGCCCCACCAAGACGTAATCTCTGAGCGCATCGCACAGCTTTACCGCTTACCGGAACAAACCTCGGGGATCACCATAGTCCCAGTCACGACCTTATTACAACGTCAATCGCCACGCTCATTTTTGCTCACGCACACTCTGATGGTTAAAAGAGGGCAAGAAAGGCCACTTGAAACGTTAAAAAGCCAATTGGTTGACGCTGGCTACCGACATGTGGAACAGGTGTTCGGCCCAGGTGAATACGCCAGTCGGGGCTCGTTACTCGACCTTTTTCCGATGGGAAGCCAACATCCTTATCGAATTGATTTTTTTGACAATGAAATCGATACCATTCGTACCTTTGACCCAGAAACACAACGCAGTTTCGACGAAATTGACCAAATTGAGTTACTGCCCGCTCATGAGTTTCCCACCAACAATGAAGCGATAGAAGCGTTTCGAATCCGCTGGCGAGCACAATTTGACGCGCGTCGAGAACCTGAATCCGTCTATATGCAAGTCAGTAAAGGCACTTGGCCCGCAGGTATTGAATATTGGCAACCACTGTTTTTTGACCAAACCGAGACCTTATTTGACTATTTTCCGGATAACAGCCAACTGTTGCTGTTTGGCGATGTCGAAAACGCCGTAGACGTCTTTCTCTCGGACGTCCAATACCGTTTTGAACAAAAAAAGATTGACCCATTAAGACCCCTACTGTCACCGGATCAATTGTGGCTTGATAAAGATGCGTTGTTTGTCCATCTTAAACGCTTTGATCAATTGAGATTAAATCAAGAGCCCATCACAGAAAAACCGGGCCGCCAAAACGCGCCTTTTCAACCGCTACCTAACATCGCATCACAAGCGAAAAGCAAAGCGCCATTTGAGCCATTGCGACAATTTATCGAACAGCATCGATTGGAATACCCAAGCGGAAAAATTATTTTCTCCGTTGAATCCCCTGGTAGGCGAGAAGCATTACTTGAACTTTTACAACCGGTTAAAATTCGCCCTCAACCGGTAGAAAACATTGAGAATGCCCTGGCAAATGAGGGGACTTTTTACATTATTTTGGGTGGCAGTGAACAAGGGTTCATCTTTGGCAGTGCACAACATTTACTGATCTGTGAAAGTGATTTACTCGGTGAGCGAATTGTTTCCTCGAGAGGGAAAAAGGCGAAAAAAAACACTTCAACGGATTCGGTTATCCGCCATTTAGCCGAATTGACACCTGGCCAACCTGTGGTTCACCTCGACCATGGTATCGGTCGCTACCTCGGCCTACAAACCTTAGAGGCAGGCGGGTTAAAAACCGAATACGTCACGCTCGAATACCAAGATGACGCAAAACTCTACGTGCCGGTGGCATCGCTGCACCTCATCAGTCGCTATTCCGGCGGTGCTGAAGAATCAGCGCCGCTGCACAAACTCGGTGGTGAAGCATGGGCTAAAGCCCGTCGCCGAGCCGCTGAAAAAGTGCGCGATGTTGCCGCAGAGCTTTTGGATGTCTACGCCAAACGCGAGCTAAAACCCGGGCACGCCTTTGCGCTTGACCGCGGCCAATATGCCACATTTAAGTCCACTTTTCCTTACGAGGAAACCGATGACCAAGCCATGGCGATTAACGCAGTGCTCTCGGATATGTGCCAAGCCAAAGCCATGGACCGCTTGGTGTGTGGTGATGTCGGCTTTGGCAAAACCGAAGTCGCCATGCGCGCTGCGTTTGTTGCCACCGATAACAACAAACAAGTCGCGGTCTTAGTCCCGACAACTTTGTTGGCTCAACAGCACTTTGAAAACTTTCGCGACCGTTTTGCCAATTTACCGATACGAGTCGAAGTCTTGTCCCGCTTCAAATCAGCAAAAGAGCAAAAAGTCATCTTACAAGATGTCGCTGACGGCAAAGTTGATATTTTGGTCGGCACGCATAAGCTGTTATCTTCTGAGTTGCGCTTTGCCGACTTGGGCTTGTTAATTGTTGATGAGGAGCACCGATTTGGGGTGCGACAAAAAGAAAAAGTCAAAGCCATGCGCGCTGATGTCGATATTCTCACGTTAACGGCAACCCCCATTCCTCGTACTCTCAATATGGCCATGAGTGGTATGCGTGATCTTTCGATCATCGCAACGCCTCCTGCTCGACGTTTGGCTATCAAAACCTTTGTTCGCGAACGTGATGACAGTGTGATCCGTGAAGCCATATTGAGAGAAATCATGCGTGGTGGCCAAGTGTACTTTTTGCACAACCAAGTCGAAACCATTGAAAAAGTCGCACAAGATTTAAGCCAACTAATCCCTGAGGCCCGTGTCACGATTGCTCATGGTCAAATGCGTGAACGTGAACTGGAAAAGGTGATGAATGATTTCTACCATCAAAAATTCAACTTACTGGTGTGCACAACCATTATTGAAACTGGTATTGATGTTCCTTCGGCTAACACCATCATCATGGACAGAGCCGATCACCTTGGACTGGCTCAGCTGCATCAACTGCGTGGACGAGTTGGACGCTCGCATCACCAAGCCTATGCCTACTTACTCACCCCGCCACCAAAAGCATTGACTAAAGATGCGTTAAAACGCTTAGAAGCCATTGCATCACTTGAAGATCTCGGCGCTGGTTTTACGCTAGCAACCCACGATTTAGAGATCCGTGGTGCCGGTGAGTTATTAGGTGACGAACAAAGCGGTCAAATTCAATCGGTGGGCTTTAATCTTTATATGGAAATGCTTGACGAGGCCGTTGAGTCACTCAAACAAGGCAAAGAGCCTTCCCTTGATGAGCTTCTTAAGCAACAAACGGAAGTCGAGTTGCGTTTACCAGCATTACTGCCCGATGATTATGTCCCCGATGTGAATATGAGACTTTCAATGTATAAACGCATTGCCAGTATTGCGCAGTTTGATGAATTAGCCGATATTAAAGTAGAGCTCATCGATCGCTTTGGCCTATTACCTGATGCAGCAAAGAATTTGTTGGCCATTACAGAAATAAAAATTACCGCAGCACAGCTTAAAATTAAGCGGATAGAAGCCTATGATAAAGGTGGATTCATTGAGTTTTATCCAGACGCTGACATAAACCCAGCCTATCTGGTTACACTATTGCAATCTAAATCACAAATCTATGCGATGGATGGCCCAACGAAACTGAAGTTTTCACAACCTTTAGTGGATCGCCGCAAACGCTTACAATTTGTTAAACAACAATTAGAAGAATTTCAACAAAACCGGATCCCATCGGCAGTATCATCATGAAACACAACCGTTGGCAACACTATGTCGGAGACAATATGAAACGGCTCAGTTTAGTTTTATTATTTTTCATTTCTTTGCCGACCTGGGCACAGAGACAATTTGATGTGGAAGTGATCATATTTAAACGCACAACCTCACCAGCACAAGTTGAAGAAGCTTGGCCTAACAATCTAGCACCAATTAACAAACAAGGGGCAGCGACTTTTTCCAATCAAAGCTACCTCAACAGTAAAGGGGTCAGGTTATTGCCGTCTTCATCGTACCAACTCAATGACGATGCCAGTCGCATAGCAAACCATTCCGGCTTTAAAGTATTGTTTCACAAAGCTTGGCGTCAAGGTGACCAAGGGAAAGGCAGCGCGCCAGAGTTTCGAATTCTCGCCGGTCAAAATTTTGCCAGTCGCTTCAATAGTGATGGTAGCTCGAAAAGCGCACAAACCACCGCTCAAGGCTTTAATGAAACACCGGTCAGTGGCCCACTTTATGAACTCGACGGGACTTTACAGGTTTACGTGCAACATTATTTGTATCTCGATACCAGCCTAGATTTGAAAGAGCCCGGCGTAAAAACCGTACGTGTCAATACGTCTGATTCCCCACTGACTAATGACAATTCTGATAATGCTGGTGTTGAAATAGGCCACCTTGCGGACATCAAACCCAACGTAAAAAAAGTTGACTTTCTAAAGTCTTATCGACTGAATCAAGTGAGAAGAATGCGCAGTTCAGAAACGCATTACTTAGACAATCCACTCATGGGAATGATTATACAAGTGAGAAAAGTTCAATGAGACTTCAATCAACCTCTCCTCTAACCACTTGTTGATAAGCCGTTGTGCACACCGATTTTAAAATCCACAGCACCAACTTATCTCTTCAGTTGCCCCGCCGCGATGATGCGGCGGAATTAGCACAACTTGTTTGTCATTCCCCTTCTCTTTACCCTTGGTTTGATTGGGCAAATCTTAACTTTAGCGTCTCACAAGCACACGACTTTATCCTAGCCAATCATTTACAGTGGATAAAGGGCGTCTCTTTTGGTTTTGGTGTTTATCATCAATGCGATAAAAAGATGATTGGCATGGTCGCCTTGAACGAACTCTCGCCTGTTTACAACTCAGCGTCCATTGGCTATTGGATTGCCGATGCTTTTCAGGGGCAAGGAAAAGGCAAAGAGGCTTTCTTGGCGTTGTGTCACTTTTGTTTTAACACACTGAAATTGACCAGAATTGAAGTTTACTCTGATCCAAATAATCATATTAGTCGCAAATTCATTCTGTCTTGTGGTGCCACGCATGAAGGGTTGGCCAGAAATCGTTATCTCTATGATGGCATCGCTTGCGATGGAGAGGTATTTAGCTTGTTACCGGAGGATATGCTTGCGCTCTCCCAAACTTAACACCCTTGGCTTGATGCCAATATTACACCAATGAGGAGAGACGCTTCATCGTACTTAGCACTCTTTGGGACAACAATTTCGCCCCCCATTTTTTTCGCAATACTAACCCAGCACCAGTTAAGGTTAACACTATGAGAGGGTAGCGCTGGTAAAACCTTTGACTGTCGAGCTGCATCTTTTGCAAAGACATCGCCATATCCCTATGCAATTGACGACCTTTTTCTCGCTCGAATTTAATCGCTTTCACTTTGTCGTTTAGAAACAATGTCGACTCCTTGTTTTATTTGTTCTCTGGTATTGTTGAACGCCATAAACCGGTCTAGATAACGAAAGTAGCAAACTGACGAGATAATAAACATCCCTAGACACATGACACTGACCAGCGCCGATAAGGGCAACGAGGGAAACCATTGATAAAACACTGCACCGATCAGCACGCAAATGCCAACGATGAATATAATTGTCAAGAAAAACACCAAAAGCGCAATAAATAGCTTACGCTGTAAGGCGATAACCGCCGTATTGAGTTCAAGAAAAAACAAAGACCGGGTATGAGTGAGCCACCTTAGCGTTTTTCGCTTACTGTCATCAATGCTGCTGAGCAAAGCCAGACACAGATTGAGAAGTTCTTGTAGCTCAGATTGTTCTGCAGAGCCACTGTCTTCAGTGGCTCTGTCATGGTCTGGCTTTTCTTTCATAAGTTCACCTAAACGTTATGATTCGGCTTACTTAAGAATTTTCGCAATGGCGAGACCAGCAATAAAAGCACAGCCCAGACTCACAAATGGCTTTTCTTTAATGGTATTTTCAACCGCACCAGAAGCATTTTTGAGTGCTTCTTTACCGGCCTCAGCATTCAACTGAGCATTCTCTTTCATTGATTCTACGGTTTCTTTAACCGCTTCTTGAGCTTTGTGATAAACCTGCTCTTCTAAAGCTTCAATATCTTGCTTTTCACTTTGAGATTTTCTTACCGTTGCCATGGTTTACTCCTTAGTTAGAAATAAAAAATTCATTGTTAATCGTTTTATCTTTCCTGACTCCAAATTATTTATAATTTATTAAAAACTCAATAATAATTTCAGCCTAATCACTAAACACTATTTATAAGCATTATATAATTTCCAGAGTCACTACCTAAGATAGTAGATACTTTAAGGATAGCGAAAACCATGCCAACTAGCACGCTACCCTTTCAAAAAATAAAAACGAATGGCTCAGATCATTAATAAAACGACAATAAAAACATAAACAATGCATATTAAGCAATTAAAAACAAACAGTTAAATAAAAATTCATAGGTCACACTCACCTTGATAACATTGGATATACAGGATTACGCAATGAATGGCCAGGTAATAAATAAAACTTTCAATGAATAATGTAGCCTAGCACCTGTAACTATTTCACTATCATATGAAGTCTTCTTGTAAAAATTACACAGTAAAAACACCTTAGAAAACAAATGAAGAAAAAACAAATAATTAACAAAAAGATTAGTGGTATAAAAAATGCTTAGTACTTAAGTTATAAGTGGCAATGTGCTATATCGGTAATCAGATGACAAAAAATACTCTTGATGAAAATATAAAGACTCATATGAAAGAAAACCAGATCACAGAGATGGCAAGAAATACATTACTGCATTGTGAGATGTGTCGTGTGAGTTATTTCCATATGAAAAACACTCCGATTGGAAGCAGTATTGGACGATTAATTCAATTGGAGAAAAAGTTGTCTGTCGAACTAATCGGACTCTCTTCCGTTAGCCTCTTTGTTAAACATATCGATAACGTTAACTATTATCATGATTTTGATGAGTTAATCATTCATACTGAGAAATTAATTAGTGATTTTAAATACCTAATATCATCAATCGAAAACAAGGAATTAGCAAAGAAAATCTCTTATTGGCTTGCTGCTATCCAAATTGAGCTTGATCAAATCAAAAATTACTTATAATAAAGCTTATCGTCGAATTAAAAAACGCCCCAAATAACTTTTGAGGCGTTTTACTATCAACATAACATTAACCTTGGGCGGTTGATCATATAAGATTAGCAATCTGTGTCTTCTGCTTTGAGATCTTCTTTAATATTTTCACAGCTATCTTCTATCGCATTTTGTGTATCAGTCACAGCCTCATCCACTTTCTCACCCGTTTCTTCCATCGGACCTTGCTCACTACACGCAGCAATAAATACAGTCACACCCATTAGAGTAATTAGCTTCTTAATTGTCATCAATCGCATTTTTCTCTCCTTTCGTAGTATTGACTAAGTAATCACTTATCATTTTACTATTCTTTTAAAGATAAGCAGTGTTCATGCCAACTCGTTAATAACAATAAACTCAGATTAAGATATTGATATCTTGTTAACCAAGTTGGTAAAACCGTATTTTATTCACTTGAGTACAGAGCGAGTGAAGGATTTACATACATTGGATGTAAATATTACTGACGATAAATACCACATCATCCCAAACATGTTCTTTTTAGCGATTACGTCTTTACATTTAAGGGTTAAAAGCGAGTTTATACAGGCATAATACCCATCTAACTAAGTAACTGGTCACCCCAGATCCATTGTCATGATTTAGCAAGTAAAATCACGATGTCGACATAATGGTTTGCACTTATTTTCAATTGGCATAGGATGAATAAGTCCTTTACACATAATGTGAGTAGCACCTTGATGAAGTTACCAAGTCTGTTTATTGATATTCAAGATCCTAAATTATCTGCTCAAGTCCAAAAACTTGCGGTTGTAGGACAATTTTCATTACAGCATCGCCAACAGAATGAAAACTGGTTAGATAGTGTCGTACGCCTTCAACCCAATGTTGTTGTGGCTGAAATAACAACGTTTAACCAAAAGCAATATGAAAACCTTAAGGGCACATTATCCATACAAAACTGCGAATTAATCATTATCAGTTCAGGAGATCCTAACGTCTATTTAGAAAAATTATTAACTCAGGGGGCCATCTTTCACTACCGACATCCAGTGAGCTTAAATGCCTTATCTGAGAACCTCGAAGATGCTTATGTTTACTACAGTGAAGTAGAGGCCCAAGGTGAAACCATTGTTCATAGTTCATTGGATCAATATGGTATGCTCGTAGGTTCATCCAAACCGATGCGAGATTTGTATCGCATCATTCGTCGGGTAGCAAAAACAGATACCAACATTTTGATAGTCGGTGAAAGTGGCTCAGGGAAAGAATTGGTGGCACAAACACTTCATCTCGCCAGCCATCGTCATCAACAGCCTTTTATCGCGATTAACTGTGGTGCTATAGCACCGGATCTTATTGATAGTGAATTATTTGGCCACCAAAAAGGAGCATTTACTGGAGCCAACCGCCAACATGAAGGCGTATTTGAGCAAGCGAAGGGCGGAACGCTTTTCTTAGATGAAATTACTGAAATGGCGCTAGAACATCAGGTAAAATTATTAAGGGTATTAGAAAGTGGTGAATATCGCCCGGTTGGCAGCCAAGAAATACGCTATGCCGATACCCGTATCATTGCCGCGTCTAACCGAAATCCCCAAACCGCCATAGACGAACAATTTCTCCGTGAAGACTTGTATTTTCGTTTGACTCAATTTCCCATTTCTGTTCCACCACTACGAGAGCGTGGGCAAGACATTGTTGGTCTTGCAAAGCATTTTATTGCTCACCGAAACGCCGGAGAACAAACCATTAAATCAATCTTACCTTCTGCCATCGAAAAAATTGAACAGCACAATTGGCCAGGCAATGTCAGAGAGTTAAAGCATTGCATCGAAAGAGCTTGGATTCTAGCCGATGACGTGATCGGTGATGAACATTTAATTTTTGATACCCCACCACTGGAAACCGGTGCCACAGATACCCCAACAGTACCTCTGGGGATGCCGCTCGAAGAGGTTGAAAAAGCGGTTATTATCAAAACGCTTGAAGAGAAAGAAGGCAATAAAACTGAAGCGGCACAAGACTTAGGGATCAGTATTAAAACCTTGTACAATAAATTAGACAAATACAATCAAGAATAAAAAACGGAGTGATGACACTCCGCTTTGATTTGATTTGATTTGATTTGATTAATGCAGTTTTAGATTTGGTCTGAGTAAACGGTTTATACGACCTACTAACATCATCAAACTGGTCTTTAACCATCCGTGTAACGCCATTTGATGCATACGATATAAAGAAATATAAACCATTCTGGCCATACGACCTTCAACCATCATTGAGCCTTTGGTCAAATTCCCCATTAAGCTACCAACTGTCGTAAAACTACTTAATGACACTAAAGAACCATGGTCTTTGTAAACGTAATCTTTAAGTTGGCCATTGTTTAGCTTAGCAATGATATTTTTGTACGCTTGAGTTGCCATTTGATGCGCTGCTTGTGCTCGTGGCGGGACAAATTTACCATTTTCCTGTGTACATTGAGCTAAATCACCAATGACGAAAATGTCGTCATCCCGAGTGGTTTGTAAGGTGTTTTTAACAACCAACTGGTTGATGCGATTGGTTTCTAGACCGCCAAAGTCTTTCATAAAGTCTGGCGCTTTGATACCGGCTGCCCATACCATAATTTGCGCTTCAATTTTTTCACCGTCTTTGGTGATCAAACCGTCACTTTCTGCTTTGGTCACCATAGTCGCAGTGCGAACGTTAACACCGAGATTGACTAACTCGTTGTGTGCCGCACCCGAAATTCTCGGAGGCAACGCTGGCAGAATGCGCTCACCGGCTTCAATCAGATTGACATTCAATTTGCTTGAGTCTAAATCTTTAAAACCATAAGTGTGCAGTTCTTTAATCGCGTTGTGTAGCTCGGCAGAAAGCTCAACGCCAGTAGCACCACCACCGACAATGGCAATGTCTACTTTACCCTCACCATGCTTCGCGTGCAGTTTTAAAAACTGGTTGTTCATTTCTTTTCGGAAACGGTGCGCTTGTTCAGGGCTGTCTAAGAAAATACAGTTATCGCGAACCCCTTCAGTGTTAAAGTCGTTTGACGTAGAACCAATGGCAAGCACCAAAATATCGTACTCCAACTCGCGACGAGGCATTAACAACTCGTTATTATCATCGCGTAGCTCTTCTAACACGATCACTTTTCGCTCGCGATCGATATCACATAAACTACCTAACTGAAAATCAAAATAATGATTCTTAGCGTGGGCGCGATAGCTTAACGCGTCAACGCCTTCATCCATGGAGCCCGTTGCTACTTCGTGTAGCAGTGGCTTCCACAAATGGCTTGAATTTCTGTCGACTAAGGTGATACTAGCGCGTTTTTTACGCCCTAAAGTCTTTCCTAATTTTGTGGCTAGCTCACTGCCCCCAGCACCGCCACCTACTACGATAATTCGCGTCACTATAATTACCTCAACAAATACAAAAATAACTGTCTGCAGCCCGAGAATCTCACACTGCTAAATTGGGTTGGTTTTACGCAGTTCAATGCGCTTTTGTGATCTCAACGTTGTGCTTTGACGTGGTCATTTGTTATTAATTTTAGCTCGTTGAAACCAAAAACCTTTTATCGGCATCATTATAGGCTGCAAAAGCGATCAATCAACCGTTATTTCACACCCATGAGATAAATCATGCTGAAAAATCCACCGGAACAATTAATCAAACACCATCCATAGGCAGAAGTATAAAATTGTAAAAAATCATATATAAACAGTGACTTCTATTGTAAAAAATCATACTAAGCCAACATACACTTCAACCGAAAACACCTAAGAACATTTCTTTTTAGCGTTTTTATTTTAAAAAAAGAATATTTACAGATAAATATCAAGTTTACTTCTTGATTCATCGAGGTTTATCTTAACCAAGTTGGTGAACTGTACAAAAAGGCCCCATTAAATATCATTGGTAAAGTTCGCCACTCATCTTGACTCTAACTGGGTAATGAGCTCGAAAATCACTGGGTTGTGAGGCGCTTTCAGGTCTTGCTGGTTGGCAATCATATACCAAAGTAACACCATTAAACGCACATGTGGAAACCACGCTAAAACGCTTTGCCACCACAGCGCCTCTTTAGGGTAGCCCAAACTTTGACAATATTGACTTACTACACATTTTGCCTCGGTGTGAGTGAGATTGATACAAATTAGCGCCAGTTCAATTCGTGGATCAGCCAGTGCCGAGTATTCCCAGTCGATCACTTTAAACTGTTGAGGCGTTTGGATCATATTGTGCGCACCAAGATCTAAATGACACAAACAATCCTGGGTCAAGAAAGTATCAGGAGGTCGACGAAGTAACTGGTAAATAGGCTCAATACGCGCTTTAATCTGACCATTTTGAATGGTATTCCAGTAGCGTGTGACAAGCCGTTCAAAATTAAGCGTGGGGAGGTTAGCACGCTCTAAATGAGCGGGTAAACGATGAATCGACACCATAGTACGGGTGAGTTCGGTAAGTGAAATCTGCTCTACCCTTTTTCCCGCAATCCATTCTACGAGCAATCCGTGTTTGGAACGCCAAACCGGAGCAGGAGCAAGCTCAGTACCTTGTAGAAAAGACAGAACCTGCGCTTCTTTCTCACGGCTAATCCCCACTAAAAACGCCGTTGTACTGACCGGTCGCCAAACGTATTCTAGCCCATTTTTTAACTGTATGTACCAACACTGGTTGGTCAAACCGCCCCCTAGCGGCATTGTTTTCATAGGGGGCGAGCAAAAAATGCCATCTAAATCAAGCAATGATGGCTCACAAGATTGAGCCTGATGCCAAGTTAAACTCTGGACCAAACCCTTTAAGCATTGTTGCATAAAAACATGATTTTCAATTTATCGCTCAAGCTTACAAACCAAATAAACTTTTCGATTGTTCTTTGCGAATTTCACTCTCATCGGCCCATTCAATTAAACCGGTTTTTAGATCCATCAGTCGCATTGTCATCTTGTAGTAGACATCTTTGTCACTTCCGGCTTGTTTAACAATACTCGATAAATTGCCATAGAGCATGTATTGCGCCCCCACCATCTGGCCAAATTCAATCGCGGATCTTTTATCGACTAACTCATCGTTATTTTGAAAGTTAAGCTGTTTTCTAACTGACTCAACTCTACCCATATCAACAAAACGGAACTTACCGGAATTCAGAAGTTTAGTAGAAATGGTATCCGTAATGGATTCGGTATCTATGTGTTCACTGGTTTTGTTTTTAATGCGTTCAACAAACACAATCGGTCTTTGATTGTGAGTGATATAAGAAACAGAGCCTGAACTCAACATACTGTCGACCATATCGCGGGCAATGGTTTGCAAATCCGTTGATCCAAAATCGGCAGTCGTGGTTTCAACCCCTTGTGGGTCGCCATAATTGACCACAGTTGAACAGCCTGCTGCTAACATGGCTACGCCAAGTAAACCTATCGTTCTCAGTTTCATATTATTTCCCTAATACTTTCAAGGTAATAAACATTATTTAATCTGCACTCGAAATTGTGTGCCTTGTATGGTCGGTGACGTATCGCTGATCACGACAACCTCATTGCTGTCGATGCGTTGCTGCTGCCAAGGCGATAAACGTTGGCTCACTTCCAATCCTTTATCATCATACCAATAAAAACGGTAGTTTAATGTCAGTGTTTTTGAAAATGTATTGTGAAGATAAACTTTGGCTAAGTGTCTCTCTTGGTCATTCACGCTTTGTAATTTAAGCACCTTGAGATTTTGAGCCAGTTCACTATCGGTAAAGATAACTTGTTGTTGGCTGCCATCCACTTTAATCCCTTCTGTCGAGTGATTAACACACCCACTAAGAGCGATAAGACCAACAAGAGCAACAACACATTTCATCATTGAATTTTCCCTAATTTCTTTTGCAATAAATGCACACCCATTGCTTGATTTGACAAAATCACTAACGAGGTTTCTCCGGCACTGACATCGATGTCAAAGCTTTGTCCAGCAATAGAGAATGGATACTTGCCCTCTGATAAAACCTGACTCGCGCTGTAAACCACCGCGGGCAATGTTTGCCAACTTCGTGTGTCGGGCTGTTCTGTTAGTGCATTCCACACATTCAGTGCCAAACCAAAACCGCCATTTCCAGCTTGACGGCTAATTTGAGTCTTGGCAATCAAGCGAATCATTTGACGAAAAACTAAACTTGGCAAACGCTCTCGTAAATGGTAATTCGCCATGGTATTCACATCCATCAACAATGAAAAATCGACGGATTGATTGCCCAGTGTGGCCTGTATCGGCGCTGAGTTTCTCTGTTGCGGATAATAAGGCAATGCAACCGAGTATAAGTTCACACCTTGACTGCGCGATAAAATCGGTAGACTGAGTTGCCAACCTTGCAAAGCCTCAACGGTGCCTTTTTCCGCAATCACGATCACTCGGCCTTGATTCGCCTTTAATTGCGTCACCGGTTGTGAGTAAGCGCGCAATAAATCGAGGTCGTCCTCAATGGCTAAAGACTGAGCAAGCGCTTTGGTTTGTGCGATCACTTGTGGATTAGTAGGCGCTACCGCTAAAGCGCGTTTTAAGTCAACATAAGCATCATTGTTATTACCTTGCGCTTGATAAAGTAGCGCTGACAGGAAAAACAAATACGCATTTTGATACCCACTCAGACCTTCGCTCGTGGGGTAGCGGGCCAGCACTTGCCCAATATTTGCTGAAAGTCCTTGCTCTGATAAGGCTGTTTTTTGTTTTGAAAGCGAGGCCTGACGAACTCGTTCAGCTTCTTCTTGCACCTGGTTCGCCAAGCGCATCTCAACCAATGCCCCTTCGAGATCGTTGCGTTGGATGTAATTAAGCCCTAAGTAAAGATGCAAAAAACCCAGCTCGTAATCACTCGGTGTATACGCGTTTACATTCTCATTCACTGCTAAAGCCGCGATGCTATCACTGGTATCGCTCAACGAAATTAACGCTTTGTTTTGCTGCTTTTCAACGGCCTTTTGACCCGCTTGCAGGGCGGTAAAACTTTGCGCTGGGTCGCCGGCTAGCCAAGCAATCCGCCCAAGCTCTAAATTGTCAAGAATATCACCGCCGATAGCTTGGTTTGACTGTTCGTTAAGCGCCGCTTGGTAATCACCGCGTTTAACATCCTGATAGACGCTTTGATGCTGAGCCGTATAATGACTAAACAAATTACCCATCGACAAGCTCGAGCACGCCGTCAACGTCAATAGACACGAGCTTATCAGGGCCATCTGCAAAGCTTTTTTCGGGTTATTCCTAAACCGCAAAGCCATAACCACCATTAACCTCAGTTAATCTACACAACGGCTTAGCCAACCAATAAGGGACCAAGTGGCCTACCGCCAACTAAATGCATGTGTATGTGGTAAACTTCTTGCCCACCGTACGCGTTGCAGTTCACTATCAAGCGGTAACCATCTTCAGCGATACCCTCTTGTTGAGCAATTTTTCTCGCCACAGTAAACATTCTCCCCAACATCAATTCGTCGTCTTCTGTCACATCATTGACGGTAGGAATGAGTTTATTAGGAACGATGAGAACATGGCTGGGTGCTCTTGGGTTAATATCACGAAAAGCCGACACTAAGTCATCTTGGTAAACCATATCTGATGTTAATTCACCGCTGATAATTTTTGTAAAGATGGTTTCTTCAGCCATTGTTTTCCCTTTTTAGATTTTGTATCTGAGCATATCGACGTTTCTCAACCGACAAAACTCACTTGTTCGACTATTCTATGACACTTTATTGACAGAATATATCCATCCAAAGTGGCTTTTTATTTGAAAAGACAGTTTTTCAGAAAAGTGGCTTGCGTACAACTTGAGTCAGATCAATTTTCTTTTTTATTTAACCTTACCCTTGCAATCAAAAAATTAAACAGCATATCTTAACTATATCTATTGCTTTAAGGCAAAAGCAACGACTGTTTTATGAGGAATGCCCATGGCTATTCACGTCGGTATTATTGATAAAGATCCCATCCGTTTGGTGACACCACTACTCGATAGCCGTTCTATTAGTAACCACATTGTTTTCATCGGAGATATCAGTCAACAAGTTCTATTTACAAGACTGCAACAAGTACTCAGTGAACACCAGATCAGTGCCGAGTTTTTTGAAATACCTCAAGGCGCGAACACCACCACCCTAAAACAAGCTATCAAAACCCTAGCGCAAGACTTAGATCAACGTCACCAAGAAGTTAAGCTCAATGCTAGTTGTGGCTTACGCCATCGATTACTGTCTGTCTATGAAGTCTTTCGCTCTTATCAATGGCCTATTTTTGTCGTTGAGCCAAAGAGCGACAAGCTGTGTTGGCTTTACCCTGAGAGAGACGACGACGCTCAAGTACAAGACAATATTACGATAAGTGATTATTTGACTATTTTCGGCGCTCGTGGTGAGTTCAACCAAGTCGACACGCCAACGACATTAGATCATACCCTCTATCAACTCGGTGAACGTTGGGCAAGTAATGCCCTTGAACTCGGCCCAGGTTTAGCGACCCTTAATTATCTCGCCACCACATGCCGCAAAGAACAATGCTTAGAGGTAAAATTAACTGAAAAGCAGCAAGGCTATCGCGAACTCAATATACTCCTCACCGATTTAGTTGAAGCGAATATCGCCACTTATCACAATGGGTTGCTCTGCTTTGCTAACGAAGATGCCAGACGGTTTTCCAATGGAGAATGGCTAGAAACATTGGTTCACAGTACCGTGCGTGACATCCAAAATACCATGCCAACCATTCAAGATCGCTCGCTTAACGTCCAAGTCTATCGAAAACTCGGTGATTATGAAGTTCGCAACGAACTCGATGTCGCTACTGTTGTAAACAATAAGCTGCATATTATTGAATGTAAAACCAAAGGGATGAGAGATGATGGTGATGACACGCTGTACAAACTAGAATCGCTTCGAGATCTGCTTGGCGGTTTACAAGCGCGAGCCATGCTGGTGAGTTTTCGACCTTTGCGCCATAACGATATTACCCGAGCACAAGATTTGGGACTGGCTATTATCGGCCCAGATGAATTGAAAGATTTAAAACAACATTTGGTTAACTGGTTTGTTGAAGCTGGGGGTAATGATGATTGCCAAGTCAGTTTATAATGGATAGAAAATCGACATAGGACCCAGTCACCTGGGCCCTTTATTTAATCACTGAGGAAACTTAGGCCGTTAACAAGTTTTTTGCTGCCGCAACGACAACGGCAATCGAGCGTTTTTCCGTCTCTTTGAGCGTCTCGTGATCGGGCGTTTCTTGCTGGCTGCGGTTAATAATAACTCCAGCCACACAACCGGCTTGCAAACCTGAACTGGCACACATGGTTAACAAGGTTGCTGACTCCATTTCAAAGTTCAGTACGCCCATGTCTTGCCACTCTTTCATTGAGCCTTGGAATCGACGCACAACTCGACCACTAAAGGTGTCGTAACGCTCTTGACCTGGGTAAAAAGTATCACTTGATGCGGTCACTCCAGTATGGACTGTAACACCAGACTCTACAGCTGCCGATTTCATCGCCGTCGCAACGTCAAAATCAGCGACTGCAGGAAATTCTAATGGGGCAAAGTGAGTGCTAGCACCGTCAAGTCTCACCGACCCTGTCGTTACGATCATATCCCCTACATTGACATGGGGTTGAATAGCGCCTGTAGTGCCGACACGCAAAAAGCGCGTTACACCTAACTGAGCTAACTCTTCCACCGCAATCGATGTTGAAGGACCGCCAATTCCGGTTGAACAAATCACCACAGGATGACCTGCTAATTGTGCACGGTAAAGTGTATATTCGCGATGACTGGCCAGAAAAACGGGGTTCTCCATCAGATTGGCAATTTTTTCCACTCGAGCAGGGTCGCCGGGAATGATCGCCAACGTAGAGCCAGCGAGATCTTCTTTCGTCACCCCTAAGTGAAATACGGCATTAGACATGGTCGTCTCCTAAATTATGATTTTTTTGTGCGGGTACATAATGCACTTTACCGCGCACCAAAAAAAATATCATGACATAAATCACAATTTATCATAGGAAATTACAACCAATTTCACAAAACAATGAGATAAACTGCAAAAAAACAAGTTTAACCGCTCAATAAAGTGGCTTTCAAAGCTTTACTCGACAGCACTGGCCAGACATTATACCGGGTGGCGAAAACAATCATCCAAGCTTAAACTCACTGCTTTCAGAACCTGGTGACGAGAGATCACACCCACTAATTTACCATCATCAATGACGGGGTACATTTTGGGTTTACCTGCCTGTATCATTTGTGCCAGCTCAATGATTGGCATACTAGACGGTACTGAGAGAACTTCACGATGCATGCAATCTTCTACAGTGTGACTGTCTTGGCAAAAATAGCTCGCTTTAACTAGACTGTCCAACAAGTCTTGTTCAGACAGAAAACCAATGACTTTTTTTTGCTCATCAATGACTGGCCCACCAAAGAGTTCACTGTTGATCACTTTGTGCAGTGCCGCACTCAATGGCATTTCTTTACTAAAAGTAATAGCCTGTAACGTCATAAAATCTTTTACTAACATGGTTTTCATAAGCCACCTCCGTGGTGGTTAATATGGCCTTATCTTAATTGTCGACCATATTTTAATTTTTGCTAATCAGAGCGGCATTTTTTATTCATTCTATTAATATTTTCAAATTAAACGTTCATCGAGTTACGTCTTCAAACTATCAAACTGGCAGACAGTAGCTCTCTAAAAATCTAAAAAAAGCGGCCATGAATATGGCCGCTTGTCGATTAGCAAAGGAGGCTTCAGTCGTACTCACCTAAGTCTCAAGTAATTTTTGCCCGAGATACTCACCTTGTTTAACGCCAGGAAGGGCAAAATAGTAACCACCACCAAAAGGTTTTATATACTCTTCTAACTCTTCTCCGTTCAGTCGGCCTTGAGTGGCAATAAAACCTGTCATTAGATCCGCTTGATAACCAATGAACAATAGTCCCACGTCCAATTGACCGTTGAGCGCGGTGTTATAAGAGTAACTGTAACTGCGTCTTAATAAGAGATATTCAGGCATTCCCTCAGTTCGTGGGTTTGCTCTTCTCATGTGCGACCCCAACAGAATTCGTTGGCCCTTAGGATCGCTCTGATAATCAGGGTCATCATGCTCATGACGCTTACCTATTGGAGCTCCTGTATCGCGGTGACGACCAAAGATAGCCTCTTGCTCTTGCAGTGGCGTTCTATCCCAGTGCTCAACAAAAAAGCGAATTAAGCGCACGACTTGATAACTGCCACCGTGCGCCCATTTTGGTTCATTCCTGCTATTGACCCACAACATTCGATTGACAACTTCCGGTTGATTCGGTGGGTTGACCGTCCCATCGCGAAATCCAAGCAAGTTAATCGGGGTTCTTCGCCCTTGAGAAGCGGCTGCATGGGGAGAAATAAAACCATCACGACGCCATTTCACTGACAAATAGGCTGGTGTATGTTTGATAATATCTCGCAACGCATGCAGGGTCGTATCGGCACTATTTGCACAAAATTGAATTAAGAGATCGCCGTGACACCACTCACTTTGTAATCCATCATTGGGAAATTGTGTCATGGTCATTAACTGACTTGGCTTTAAGTCACTAAGCCCAAAACGTTCATCAAATAATGAAGCACCAACAGAAACCGTGATAGTTAAATTATCAGGATGAATGTATGGCCCGAGCATCCCTGAATCAAGTGGTGGGTATTTGTCATTTCTACTAGGCGCTTTACCACCGCTCATTAAAAAGTCACTGCGCTGCGTCAAAATCTTAAATAAGGCTTGTAAACCAGCTTTATCAACCGCTAACACATCAAAAGCGACAATTGCCGCATTTGCTTGTTGAGCAGTCACAATACCGGATTGATGAGTGCCGTAAAAAGCCTGCGCTTGCTGTTCCGCCTGCGTTGTTTGCAGGTCGTCAACCGCTGGTTTACGCCCTTCAGCAAGGTGATTTTCAGTGGCTCGAGAAAAACCAGAATACGCTAACGCTCCACCGGCGAGGCCGACCAAACCCTTCAACATTTTTCGGCGACTGGCAGCCTGCGGTTTGTGCGTTTGTGATTTACTCATTAAGAAGTGAAAAGGACAGGACAAAACTTAACCCTCTTTAGAAAAGTATGACGCGAGTGTCGATAGATCTGCGGCTAATTTAGCCCTGCCCTCTTTCTTTTCTCGCCATTGTTGAAAATCCATATTTGCCATTTGCCATTCTTGCGGTGCCACTTTTGACATAAAAGGCTCAACTAGTGCAAAGACTTTCGTTGTGGCTTGTTCGATACCGTCGTCCAGTGTCTGATTGTCATTTTTTTCTTGCAGACGTCGACTTAAAACCAACAGTGCTTTTTCGACACTGAATGAATTTTCTCGTATCGTATTTTTCCACTGTTCTAATTGTTCAGTACGTTTTGAACCTTCTTGCCAAAAATCATCACTGGCTACATTGCCGTCCCACATTGGAGACAAGGTCAATAATGTATAATAATCTTTGCCATTAATATCTGTTGTTGTCTTGGTCAGTGTTCGGCTTTGTACTACCAAATAAAAACTCAATTCCGCGTTGGCGGTGATTCGATCGTCATTGGATATGGTCAATATCGTTCCATCATCATATTGATCGACAATGAGCTTACCTTGAGGGTTTGTCAGTAAGCCACAGGTTGTTTGATATTCACCAGGCTCAAGATCTACCGTCATCTTTTGATAAAATCCGGGCGCGATATTTTCTCGCTCAGCAACAACTCTTACGCCATCTAAAATCTCCCATTCAAGAGAACGCATACTTTGATTGGTAATAATAAAACGGTGCTTACCTGCGCTTAGGTGTAAGTTCATTGGTTCACATTGTCGATCGTTTACCGAAACCTTAACGTCATCAATTTGGGCGCCCCAAGTCGATACCGAGATCAAGCATCCGAGTGTAAAAAGCGAGAGTGAAGTAAATTTTGTTGACATGTTTTGCTCACAGTTTGACTGGCATGTGTTTTCAACAGAGTGGTAGTTAGCTACCAATAGCATTTTTTACAACCTCTGTAAGCGTGGATACTTACAGAGGTTTCTTTTTTTAGTTAGTTAAGGCCCAACACACCACGTAATTGTGATAAATCTTCAGCAAGAACCGTAATTGGCCCTTGTAACGCTTTACGGTCATTCTTTGTTAGGTGATCGTAAGTCTTATAACCTTGACCTTGTTTGTAACGCGCCAGAATAGTGTCTACCGTTTTGAAGTTGGCCTCAATACGGCCTAATAACTCTGGGTTTTCTTGCTGTAAAATCGGTTTCAACAAGGAAACAATTTTTTTAGACCCGTCGACGTTTGCTTGAAAATCCCACAAATCTGAGTGGCTGTAGCGGTCTTCTTCACCACTTATTTTAGACGCTGCCACTTCTTCGATAAGACCAGCAGCACCATCTACCACATCACTAGCGGGAAAAGCCAAATCGGTCAAGCGGTTACTCAACTCGGCACTGTCTTGGTAAAGGCGCTCAGCAAGTGACTCCATTCCTTGGGTAGAATGATCAACCCAAAGGGCTTTTTCCAAACGATGAAAACCAGTGAAATTAGGATCATCGACACCTTGCTCGTAATCATCAGCACGTGCATCCATGCTGGCATCAAGATCAGCAAAAAGCTCAGCGACAGGTTCAATTCGCTCATAGTGAATACGAGCAGGAGAATAAAGGTTTTTCGCTTTTTCAACATCGCCCGCTTTAATAGCATCAGTGAAAGCCTTAGTATCTTTTACATAAGCCTCCACTTCTTCCATGACATACAACTTGTATTCTGTCATCGGTTTGGTTAATTGAGCATGGCTAGATTGGGCGAACGCACCTTGACTTAACGCCGTTGTAATCAGAGCAAGTAAGCTCAGTGAGTGTTTCATTGATGATTTCCTTAATTTGAAGTTTTTTTATCAACGTGATGACTTTGGCTAAAATAAAACCAGATCATGGCCGGAACCAAGTAAAGGGCGTACACGCTAACTTCACTGACAGTT
The DNA here is from genome assembly GCF_040957575.1 of Vibrio sp. HB236076. NCBI lineage: Bacteria > Pseudomonadati > Pseudomonadota > Gammaproteobacteria > Vibrionales > Vibrionaceae > Vibrio > Vibrio sp. HB236076. The sequence goes on along the minus strand of NZ_CP162601.1, from coordinate 1,249,108 downwards.
GGTGCTTCTTGATAACCAAACAAACCTTCTAAAAGTGTGCCTAAAAAAGAATGGGTAGAGAGGTAATGGCTGAAATTAAAAGCAATTGATTGCCAGTGGTTCCATAGACCGGCTTCATGAAAAGCTCGAATAGCACTGGCACTCAGTCCAGCGGCAACGAACAAAATGAATAAAGAGCTGTATTTAAAAAATGACTGTAAAGGCACTTTGATAGAGCTGTAAAAAAGCACTAAACCTATCGTCACCGCTGCGACAATACCGGTTAATGCCCCGATAGGAGCTAAAATTCCGACATCTTGTGTGAATGCAGCTAATAGAAAAAAAATAGATTCTAAACCTTCTCGAGCAACAGCAAGAAATACCATCAATACCAGGGCTAACCCTTGGCCATTTTGACGAGATAACGATTGGTCGATGGCATTGTGTAGCGTGGTTTTTATATTGCGACTGGCTTTGGTCATCCAAAGCACCATAGACGTTAATAAAGCAACGGCAATGACCGCAACAACACCTTCGAACAATTCTTGTTGCTGTTGAGGAAATTCACCACTTGAAACGTGTATAAACCAACCCAGTAAACCACAACCACTCACCGCCAACACAACACCAAACCACATGGCCTTCAACCATTGGGTCTGTTGAGTCTGCTTTAAATAGGAAGCGATGAGTACAACGATAAGAGTGGCCTCTAAAGCCTCTCGTAACATAATAAGGAAAGGAACAAAAAACATAACCCAGATATCAAATGCCAATGAGAATAGTTAGCATTTAATCACTATCAAGCGCTGAAATCTACGGCATAATTTTGTATATTCTCAGAGAGTTTTATTCATAAAACAAATAAAAACTAAAAATAATCTTCAAAAAAAGTATCTAACGGTATAGCTTTACTATAAAAATAACCTTGTAAGCAATCAACACCGTGGATCACGAGGAAATCTCGTTGCGCTTCATTCTCTACGCCCTCTGCCACCGTCGGGATATTAAGTCGTCGAGTTAAATCCAACATATTGTGAATAATGTGGTTAGATTGACTACTGCTATTAATTAAATCAACGAAACTTTTATCAATTTTAATAAAATCTACATCAAACATTTGCAAATATGTCAGACTCGATGTCCCAGTACCAAAATCATCAATCGAAATAGAAACATCAATCGACTTAAGTTTTTTATAGTGTTCAAGAATGTCAGGGGTTAAGTTTACTTGCTCCCTTTCTGTCAACTCAAGCACTAAGGATATTTGCTCTTGGCTAAAACAACGAATAAACCTCTCACATTGCTCGATAATACGATATTCTGTCAGTTGCTGAGCAGTTATATTGAATGATAAATGAAACTGGTCCAAACGCTCTTTATTTTTTAACCCATAAACGGTGAACTCATCCATTAAATATGCTGTTAAATAATTTGCTGTTCCACTTTTCTCTACTAAATCAATGAATTCATCTGGATAAACAAGACCCAATAATGGGTGCTGCCAGCGAACGAGAATTTCTCCACCATGGATTTTATTCGCAGAATCGTGAATGGGTTGAATATAAGCTTGAATTTGTTTTAGATGGATCGCTTTTAATACTTTTTTTGCTAGATAGTTTGGGCTATTAAACCATCGATAAAGTTGGAAGCTTATCAATACAGAAGGAATGAAACTAAGGGCTAGAAACCCGAACAAAGACTTAAAAATGAATTGATAAAACCCTGAGATTGTGACGCTCGATTCAATATAAAAGGGGTAAGATTCGGATTGATACACTTTTTTCAAAACCAAATCTACATCATCATAGAGGCTTATCACACTGCCATCTGTCAAAATAATACTGGGCTTGATGTACATCGGATTGACTTGTAGTTGCTCTTGTAAGGCGGGAAGTGATAACTCAAACTGTTGATTATTATCCTGATAGAAAACCGACTTCGACTCAAGTTTCCCTGGTCCAAGGCTCAAATCCTGAATAAGTAAGGATTGATTATCGATTGCTAGACCATACCAACCCGTTTGTGAGTCACAACTTCCAGTAAGTAGATCGACTTTATAAGACAAAGCGCCGGGTATGGTCAGTAAATGGCGATTAATGTCATTGAGATAACGCAAACAACTATCTCTATCGCTGATAGAAAACAATGTCCTGACATCCTGAACCGACGTTAGCAAATGCTCTAAATGTGAAAAAACGTTAGCCGTTTCATTATCTCTTTGTTGCTCTAATTGATTTTTAAGGTAATAAAATGAAGCCGCCGACATAACGAGCATCAATACAAGCAAACACAACGTACTGTAGAATAACGATGTGGCTCTATGAAAATCCTGATAACCAAACCGAGAAAATCGTTTACTCAAGAGATTCGTTTTGTACCAACGCACACTTCACCAAAACCAGTAAGATAAAATAGAGAACAATCATAAAGATAAAATTTCAACAAAACAACCAGTTAGAAAATTAATTGTCACTATCGACTAACTTATCTTTGAGATTTGGTATTTATCAAACAAGACAGCATAGGCGTCCTTATCACTGTTAAGCCGAATAGACACCTCCAATGGGCTAATCGAATTGACTTCCATGAGATACTTCTCCTCGACCATACGCTTGAATTCATCGTCACTTTTAATCTGGTCGAGTGTTGATATGTAAAAATCAAGCATATCTTGAGAAATGTTAGCCGGAGCCATCAAACCAATCCAACCATTGAGATCTACCCCCTCAACACCATTTTCTTGTAAGGTAGGTATGTCAGGTAACAAACGAGAACGTTGCGCTGAGGTCACCGCGAGCATTCTGAACTGACCAGACTCAATAAATGGCTTGGCGATACCGGGAACAAGAAAAGCTGCCGCTAATTCACCATCGAGTAAATCTTCAACGATTAAACGCATTCCACCATAATAAACCGAGCGCAAGGCGACTTTCTTCTCACGCGACAAAATTAAGCAAGCTAAATGGCTTTCCGAACCGTAAAGCGCAGCGCCAATATCACGGTAAGAGGGATTGTCTCTTATCCATTGCACATAATCGTCAACACTGAGAACATCATCGGGGACGTTCGGGCCAACTACCAATGCAAAAGTAAAATCACCAAATGTTCCAATTGGAGTAAAGTCATTAATTGGGTCAAACGGAAGCGTCTTATAAAGCGTTGGATATACACTCATCATAGCACTAGTGACTTGAATTAAGTTATTTATTCCTGGTTGTGTATTTTTTACAATCGTCGGTGCTTTCAAGCCACGATATGAGGTCTCATTGATATAATTAAAAACGTGATTTGGGTACATAGAATTGAATTTATTTATAATGTTACGCCCCAAGATTCCTGCAATACCTTCTTTATTAAATCCAAAATAAATGTTCGATTGACCGATATAGTCATCTTTCGCTAACAAAGGAATAGGTGACAAACCAGAGAGAGTAAACAAACTTGAATTTATTATAAAACGTCTTCTGTTCATAACTAGCGCCTCATCTCTTGAAGTAAAACTTTCCAAAGTTGCTCAGTGTAAATAGAAAAATAACTTTTATTATCTACAGGAATAGACAAACTGCCGACTAATTTATTATTTAGATCTACGTCACTGGCAACAGTAAAATACAATTTAAAATAGGTTTCATTTGGCACAAATCCGTTAGAGCTTTCATCTTTAACTAAGATTCGACCGCCATGCCTTGAAGTAAGCACTACTTCATCAATAATTTTTGCTGCAGTGTTGTCTATTTTATAAATATTTACCATAAATGGATCAATAGTGAGATCTTTAGGGTAAAACTTTGCTTCTATCGGTAAAGTGATTCTCTTGAAGTCACTTTCTTGAATGTATGAAACACCTAACATTTCATCTGTGAGTACTTCACCTAGCTTTGTCCCCTTGGCTAAAAAACGCCCTATCGTGATATCTGATATTGTATCTACCAACGTTCCAGACAAAGAAGACTGTATCCTCAATTCAGAAGATGATTCCATAAGCCCTGATATTGCTTCTTGTACTTCGTACAAACGTTGGTAGAGAATAACTAACTCTCTTTTATCTTGTTCGTTACCGGTAACACCATCTATTTTATACTGGATTAACTCTTGTTCGCGCATTCTTTTTTCAAGCTGATTCTCTATGTCAATAGAAGACAAAATCAACAAATCATCCCCTTGATTTATAGAACCATTTTTATACTTTTTTATCTGCGTGACTAATCCAGATTCCGCTGTATATATAGGGCTGTATAGGTTAGTTACTGTTGCAGGAGAGATAACCCTCGTATTAATTGGAAAAAATGAGACAACTAATAACATAAAGACAAAAAATGAAATAGCAAACTTTCTAACGAGTGTTGTTTCTTTAAACAACGAATAACAAGAAATGACATAAGAAAAGAATGGACTCAAAACATAAACACCAAAAAAGTAAAAAGCAACCAAGGTTAACAAAAGATAACTATTAAAATAATAAACAGCAAAACAAACAGCAAAAACAACAAACACACGATAAATCTTTGTTAACATACCATAAATGTAAATGAATATTTTTTGTTTCACCGTAAACAATGAAAAATCATCATTTTTACGAGAGCAATTAAAAATAAAAGATTCCGTAATGTATAAAAAGTAATTACCCGCTCTTGAATGTAAGTTATCTATCTCTAAACAATCCGAGAGCACATAATAACCATCAAATTTAGCTAATGGATTTAAATTAACAAGTAAACTCATCACCCAAGATGAACTTGAAATAACAAAATATATTTCCTTTAGAAAACCATCTGGTGAAACAAACCAAAGAAACGTAGCTAATACGGCAATGATCAATTCAACTTTGATACCCGCAAGAGAAATTGAAACTCTGTCATACTTAGATTCTAACTCTTCAGTTCTCTCTATCTCCGTATACAACAAAGGAAATCCAAAAAAAGTTACAATACCAAAATTTCCAACCGTAGCACCGAGTTTCTTTGCTATAAATGCATGTGACATCTCATGAAAAACTTTCACAAAAACAATAGCAAAAAAATACAACCAAAAACCGTTAAAGTTAAATAGATTTTTACTGTAATTAATATATTGAGACCACGAACCAGACAAAAGGTAAAGATTCAAAAAAAACAAAGCTATAACAAAAACTTTAAACTTTAAACTATCTAAAACACCAAACAAAAAACAAACAAAAAAACTCACCTTATTAAATGAGACTATCGGGATCTTGGAAAACAAAATACCTTTGATTGAACCAGTAGAATCTTGATTGAATTCTTTATTCTTATCTGATAGCAACTCATTTTGTTTCAAAAACTGGTATAACGACTCAATTTCTTTTTCTGAAACCATAGACCCAGCTCTTTGGAATGCTAAACAAATATCATCGACATTATTCCCATTCCAATTATTTAATATCTGAACATCCTGATGAGAAATTAAAAAATATTTATTTCTTATCGGATCAAAAATTTTCCAAGATTGGCCAGTACTTTGTTTGAAATCACCTTTAATTATCTTTAGATTACTTCTTAATCGAGGGAGACAATTTTCATTTTCCATGGCTACAGACCTAAAACCATGCGTATGTGATGAAAAGGCCCTTTTGTCATTTGTAAAATTAGCGGAGAGTAATCACCATAAATTCGTGCTGTTCCACGAGCACCAATACGGTTAATGTAATCAGAAGAAGTTAAAGCGTAGGCTGTGTAACTGATTTCACCATTGTTTTGTTCACTAGGAAGAAAGCTAACGGATTCTATCTTTGCTGAATAACCACCAAGTGGGGCAGAATCTAAATAAATGGAAACTTCGCTACCCTTTTTAACTTGAGATAATTCATGAACCGGTATTGCTATCTTGTATTTAAATTCTGTGGGATTTGCTATCTCGATAATTTTTTCACCCATCTTAACTGGTCTACCTTCAATATCTGACTTATTCGTAAAAATAGGTACACCTTTGATATTAGAAAAAATAATTGTTCGATTAAGAATTTCCTGTGCATAATCTCTTTCTAGTTTTGCTAACTCCAGTTCCGTTTTGGTTACTGGTATCTCATATGATGCTTTGTTGTCATAAAAAGCCAACTCTTGGACGTTTGCTAGTTTCGCTTGCGACACTTGAAATTTTTTATCAGCCAGTCTAAATTCATTTCTCGCTAAAAGATCATCAAATAAAATAAGTTTTGTTCCCTCTTCTATATCCTGATTGACATCGACAAGCACCTTGTCCACCACACCATCAAAAGGGGCTGTAACAATGAATGGGGCTTTAGCTACCACTTCAACGGGAGCAATAATACTGCTTGGAAAAGGGATTAAACAAAGCAAAGAAATAAATAACACAAAGAGCTTTAATTTATTAAACTTACTCGAGTTAAACGTAAACCTTAGATAGGACATTGAATAAAAGTAGACAGTTAATACTTTTTTTAGTAACTCAACCTGTCTCTTTTCAATGCCTTTTTTTGTAATAATAGCAATATAGTATTCTTTCTTATGGTTATTTTTAACATCGTCCTCATTGTAGTTTTTTAGTTTAAAAAAGCTCAAGAAATTTTTTCTACTTGGGTGTTGATCGAATTCGCAACCCAACATTTCGTCATCATTATTTTTATATAACTTAACAAGTTGGTTTTTTACATATTCAAGATACTCAGAGCTTTCCGAGTATTCGGTTACATCACTTACACCGCGAATTTCCACACGGCCATTTTTGATTGAACAAAAGACAGAAAAATCATAACTAATTAATTCACGCAACTTATTACAAATATGGAAAATAAACTCATCTTTACTTTTAACCTTTCTAATGGACTCTTCAAATGCCAACAATCGGATGGCTGACAAAGCAAGCTGATTGTTTATGTTTTGTTCTTTAATTTCCATCTAAACCACGCTGTTCAAAATAGGCAAAACCACTCATACCTGGATAAATATTTCTTATGTCATTTTTATCTAATTTTATTTTCGACACTATTTTTATCGTTTTACTAACTGAGTCAACCATTGGGATAATATTCAAAACACTGCTTTTTAGTTCAAATTTGTTTTCATCAATAATAAAAGTAAAGTCATCACCTACATTTAACCAACGTAACCATACTGAAGGGACAATAACTTCAACATTTAATTCATTTAAATTGACAATACTTAATAGCTTTTCATATTGCCTAACCGCCTCGTACTTGTTAACAAATTTATCTATTACATAACCATTAAATGGAGCATTCACCGTACAGTTCTTCCTCTCTATCACTAACACTTGCAATTCAGATTTTGCTTTTTGTAACTCAGCACGAGAAATATTCAAATCAAAACTTCCGATAGAATTGAAGTCACGTAACGTCTCATTATTTTTAACTTGCTGCTCTTTTATACTCACCTCTGAGCGTGATGATGATATTTTTTGATTTAATATTGAACAGTCAAACTGAACTAACTTTTCACCTTTATTAAACTTGTCACCAATACTACTAGGGAGTAATTCAATTTTTCCATTCATTTGCGACGATAAAGTGGCAATCTGACTAGCTTTAACCAATCCTCTTACTTTCTTAACTTCATTTGCACTTACATGGCTGGCGAAAACAATACAATAAACAATTATCGATTTAACGAATTTGTCGTAACACCAAAGCTCTCTCAGTCCAAAATGTCTCCAAATCCTCTGCCAAGCTGTAAATTGACGTTTGATCATTAAAGTTAAATTCATAATTATCCAATCCCATTGAAGCGAATATATTTGCGTATGCATTTTGCATTTCAGAATAAGCAGAATCATAATTTATCTCAGTTAAAATATAATTCATTTTTTCTTTTACTAACTTCTGCTCACTAACGAGTGAAGACTTATAACCCGCTTCGGTCAGGTCTAATACTCTTGATTGAACATCATACGTTTGTTTAATTGTATTTAATTCTTGAGAAACACGAATAAACCTTGCTCTTGCAACATGAACTTGAGTCATAACCGCCATAACCAGAGCTTTTTTTCTGGCGTCAATGACTTTCTCTTCAGCAATAATAGTTTTTTTTCTCAATGGGTATTTAAAGACTGAAAGCAAATCCCAACTGACTTGACTGCTAAAGCCATACCACTGATCATTATATAGGTAACTATTACTGTTATAATTAGTGCCGAACATTAAGTTAAATGTTGGTAACGATTCTAGAAATGCTCTATCCAACTGTGCATGGTTGAGCTTTTTCTGATAAAGCAGTTCTCTTAACTCTGATCGATAATACAAAGCCGTTCTCACCATTCTTTTCACTGAACCAGGAAGTAGCGGAACGATGGAAGAACGTTCAGGGATTTCTAATCTGTATTTAGTTGAAGGGGGTAAGTCCATCAACGCAGCCAACTGGTATTTGGCCAGAAGTAGCTCTCTTTGAATTTTTTGTACTTGAGACTGTATTTTTAGTAACTCAAGCTGGTAGGTAAGAATAGGCAGTAAAGCAACTTTCTTCGTTTGCTCTAAAGTATAGGCTCTCTGAAGCGCTTCTTGAGCAAGTGCTTCTAGTTCGAGTAATTTTCTGTAACTCCTTTCAGCACTGATGGTTCTCCAGTAAGCGGTTCTTACATCTTCAATAATGCGATTAATAACTTTGCGGCGATTTTCTCTTGCTATTTCAAGCTGAATTTTGGATTCATCACTGCCGACAAGTCCAAGTGCAACATCAATTAAATTCCAACTTAACGTTAAATCTCCCGTTATGTAATCTTTATCAGTAGAGGTGGACGGCTCAAGTGATTCGTTCCCTGATAATAGGGAACGACTACGCGAACCCGCTTCATTATTGCGGTTAGAAAAACCCAAAGCCGCAGTTAATGTTGGCCATATACCTGTCTTAGCCAAATCTTGCCTAAGCATTAAATATTCCGTTTCCCTGCGTTCAACAAGATCGTCTAAATTGTATTTTAATGCCCTAGCCATGGCTTCATATAATGTTATCGGCTTAACGACAGGTTCTGCACTGGCTAAATAATCTTGCAACTCTTGTTGCGCAAATTTAGCTTCATCAACCATATTCAACGGTTCATCAATGTGACTAGCACAACTTGTCAACAAAAGTAGTAAGGGCAAATACTTCATCTTATCCCCTTTAATATTAACTTAATAATTTTATTATTTTTGATAGTTCACTCAATTTACTTGTAACAATTTCATTGATTTGCTCTTCTGTATCTAATTCATTTGCAATAACTTCATTTATATCTTCACCTTGATTGAGTGTAGTCAAGATCTCATCTAACAACTGAACATCATCGATAATTCCTTCACTTTCTAGGGTATTTATTATCGAAGTGAGATCTTGATCAGCATTTAATACCGTATCAATGCCGGCCAGTGACTGAATGGTATTCAAAGCAGTTAATGTAGAAACATCACCCGATAAATCGGTTATTCCTCCCAATTGATTAACGCCATTTACCGCTTCTAAGATTAAGGGATCATATTCAGCAATTTGGTCATATAACACTTGTGTTTCAGTCACAGCCTCAATGCTATTTTGCAGTACATTGACTGTTGAAACTGTAACAGGTGGGTTCACTTCAATGGTTAATGTGACGACTTCTTCATTTCCATCTGAATCGGTAAATTGGATTTCAATAATATCATTACCAACAAACACACCATCTGATTGGTAACTAAACTCGCTGCCATTGATACCACTTACAATGCCATTGCCACTATTGACATTATTAATCTCAAAGTTGTTACCATCTGGATCTGTGACAAACTCTGTAATATCGATAGTTATCAACTCGCTTTGGTCGATTACGAGTGGCTCATTATTGTTAACCACAACACTGTCATTCACACCTTGAACCAATACCGATACTGTACCGCTAACAGTACTCGTGCCATCTGTCATGTTATAAGTAATTTGAGCTAAACCATTGAAGTTTTCGGTTGGAGTATAACGAATCTGTCCGTTTTCGATGGATACCTCGCCCGTATTAGACTCAACAAATACCGTGGTAAGAGATAAACTATCACCGTCATTATCGACATCATTGGCTAATACATCGATCAGAACGCTACTGTCTTCCAATATTTCAACACTATCAGTATTGGCCACTGGAATATCATCCACTGATAAAACAATAACTTTGGTGCTGGCTTCAACTTGATTGGTACCATCACTAACAATGTAATTAATGGTGACTTCACCGTTATAGTTTTCCGCAGGTGTGAAAGCTATCTGATCATTAACGATCGTTACGCTGCCTTGCTCGGCTGGCACACTCACCTCAGTGATCGACACATTATCGCCATCGACGTCTTGAACATTGGCCAAGACATCAATGCTAATGGTGGTCTCTTCTTGTGTGGTCACTTCGCTATCGCTGGTCACTGTTGGAGCGTCATTAGCCGCCACGACGGTGACAGTCACGTTCGCTGTATCGGTGGTGGTGCCATCACTGACGGTGTAGCTGATGTTAGCCGTGCCGTTAAAGTTGGTCGCTGGGGTGTAGATGATTTGGTTATCGACAATCGCCACACTGCCTTGCCCTTCAGCAATACTCACGCTGCTGAGCGTCAACGCATTGCCATCGGCATCGGCATCGGCATCGGCATCGGTGTCGTTAGCTAAGACATCTAAGGTCACCGTTGTATCTTCGTTAGTACTACCGGTGTCGTCACTCGCCACCGGACCGTCATTGACGTTGGTCACCACTACGGTGGCCACCGCGCTTGAGGTCGCCGTGCCATCACTGATGGTGTAGCTGATACTCGCATTGCCGACAAAATCGGCCGCCGGGGTAAATTCAAGCTGGCCATTGACGATCGCCACGCTGCCTTGCTCGGGAGGTACACTGGCGTCGCTTATGGTCAAGGTATCGCCATCCACGTCTTGGACATTGGCCAAGACATCAATGCTAACCGTGGTCTCTTCTTGCGTGGTCACTTCGCTATCGCTGGTCACTGTTGGAGCGTCATTGACCGCCACGACGGTGACAGTCACATTCGCTGTATCGGTGGTGGTGCCATCACTGACCGTGTAAGTGATGTTAGCGGTGCCGTTAAAGTTGGCTGCCGGCGTGTAGACAATTTGATTATCAACAATCGACACGCTACCTTGCCCTTCAGCAATACTCACGGCGCTGAGCGTCAACACATTGCCATCGGCATCGGTGTCGTTAGCCAACACATCTAAGGTCACTGCCGTGTCTTCGTTGGTGCTGCCGGTGTCGTCGCTCGCCACCGGACCGTCATTGACGTTGGTCACCACGACCACCGCACTGCCTGTCGCCGTCTCTGAGCCATCACTCACGGTATAACTGATGGTGGCATTACCGGTGAAGTTCTCAACGGGGGTAAACTCGATTTCACCATTGACGATCGCTACGCTGCCTTGCTCAACCGGCACACTCACCTCGGTGATCGACACGCTATCGCCATCAACATCTTGGACATTGGCCAAGACATCAATGCGGACTGTGGTGTCTTCTTGAGTAGTGACTTCAGTATCACTGGTGACTACTGGCGCGTCATTGACCGCCACGACGGTGACAGTCACGTTCGCCGTATCCGTAGTAGTGCCGTCGCTGATGGTGTAGCTGATGTTAGCGGTGCCGTTAAAGTTAGCTGCCGGCGTATAGACAATTTGATTATCAACAATCGACACGCTACCTTGCCCTTCAGCGATGGTGACGCTTGAAATGGTCAAGGCATTGCCATCGGCATCGGTGTCGTTGGCTAAGACATCTAAGGTGACCGATGTATCTTCGTTAGTACTACCGGTGTCGTCACTCGCCACCGGGCCGTCATTGACGTTGGTCACCACGACTACTGCACTGCCTGTCGCCGTGTCTGCGCCATCACTCACGGTGTAACTGATGGTGGCATTACCGGTGAAGTCCACTGCGGGGGTAAACTCGATTTCACCATTGACGATCGTTGCCGTACCTTGCTCGGTTGGCACACTCACCTCGGTGATCGACACGCTATCGCCATCGACGTCTTGAACATTGGCCAAAACATCAATGCTAACCGTGGTCTCTTCTTGCGTGGTCACTTCGCTATCGCTGGTCACCACCGGCGAGTCATTGACCGCCACGACGGTCACAGTCACATTCGCCGTATCCGTGGTGGTGCCATCACTGACCGTGTAGCTGATGTTAGCGGTGCCGTTAAAGTTGGCTGCTGGCGTGTAGACGATTTGATTGTCGACAATCGCCACACTGCCTTGCCCTTCAGCGATGGTCACGCCTGAAATGGTCAAGGCATTGCCATCGGCATCGGTGTCGTTAGCCAGGACATCTAAGGTCACTGCCGTGTCTTCGTTGGTGCTGCCGGTGTCGTCGTTTGCGACCGGGCCATCATTGACGTTGGTCACCACGACCACCGCACTGCCCGTGGCATCAGCCTGACCATCACTCACGGTGTAACTGATGGTGACATTGCCGGTGAAGTCCACTGCGGGGGTGAACTCGATTTCGCCATCAACGATTGTTGCCGTACCTTGTTCGGCTGGCACACTCACCTCAGTGATCGACACGCTATCGCCATCGACGTCTTGAACATTGGCCAAGACATCAATGCTAATGGTGGTCTCTTCTTGCGTGGTCACTTCGCTATCACTGGTCACCACCGGCGCGTCATTGACCGCCACAACGGTAACAGTCACGTTCGCCGTATCGGTAGTAGTGCCATCGCTGACCGTGTAGCTGATGTTAGCGGTGCCGTTAAAGTTGGCTGCCGGCGTGTAGACGATTTGATTGTCGACAATCGCCACACTGCCTTGCCCTTCAGCGATGGTCACGCCTGAAATGGTCAACGCATTGCCATCGGCATCGGTGTCGTTAGCCAACACATCTAAGGTAACTGCCGTGTCTTCGTTGGTGCTGCCGGTGTCGTCGCTCGCCACCGGACCGTCATTGACGTTGGTCACCACGACCACCGCACTGCCTGTCGCCGTCTCTGAGCCATCACTCACGGTATAACTGATGGTGGCATTGCCGGTGAAGTTCTCAACGGGGGTAAACTCGATTTCACCATTGACGATCGCTACGCTGCCTTGCTCAACCGGCACACTCACCTCGGTAATCGACACGCTATCGCCATCAACATCTTGGACATTGGCCAAGACATCAATGCGGACTGTGGTGTCTTCTTGAGTAGTGACTTCAGTATCACTGGTGACTACTGGCGCGTCATTGACCGCCACGACGGTGACAGTCACGTTCGCCGTATCCGTAGTAGTGCCGTCGCTGATGGTGTAGCTGATGTTAGCGGTGCCGTTAAAGTTAGCTGCCGGCGTGTAGACAATTTGATTATCAACAATCGACACGCTACCTTGCCCTTCAGCAATACTCACGCCGCTGAGCGTCAACGCATTGCCATCGGCATCGGTGTCATTGGCTAAGACATCTAAGGTGACCGATGTATCTTCGTTGGTGCTGCCGGTGTCGTCGTTTACGACCGGGCCGTCATTGACGTTGGTCACTACGACCACCGCACTGCCTGTCGCCGTCTCTGAGCCATCACTCACGGTATAACTGATGGTGGCATTGCCGGTGAAGTCCACTGCGGGGGTAAACTCGATTTCACCATTAACGACTGTTGCCGTACCTTGCTCGGCTGGCACACTCACCTCGGTGATCGACACCGTATCGCCATCAACGTCCTGGACATTGGCCAAGACATCAATGCTAATGGTGGTCTCCTCTTGCGTGGTCACTTCGCTATCACTGGTGACTGTTGGAGCGTCATTGACCGCCACGACGGTGACAGTCACATTCGCTGTATCCGTGGTGGTGCCATCACTGACGGTGTAGCTGATGTTAGCGGTGCCGTTAAAGTTGGTCGCTGGGGTGTAGACGATTTGGTTATCGACAATCGCCACACTGCCTTGCCCTTCAGCGATGGTGACGCCTGAAATGGTCAAGGCATTGCCATCGGCATCGGTGTCGTTAGCCAGGACATCTAAGGTCACTGCCGTGTCTTCGTTGGTGCTGCCGGTATCGTCGTTTGCGACTGGGCCGTCATTGACGTTGGTCACTACGACCACCGCACTGCCTGTCGCCGTCTCTGAGCCATCACTCACGGTATAACTGATGGTGGCATTACCGGTGAAGTTCTCAACGGGGGTAAACTCGATTTCACCATTGACGATCGCTACGCTGCCTTGCTCAACCGGCACACTCACCTCGGTGATCGACACGCTATCGCCATCAACATCTTGGACATTGGCCAAGACATCAATGCGGACTGTGGTGTCTTCTTGAGTAGTGACTTCAGTATCACTGGTGACTACTGGCGCGTCATTGACCGCCACGACGGTGACAGTCACATTCGCTGTATCCGTGGTGGTGCCATCACTGACGGTGTAGCTGATGTTAGCGGTGCCGTTAAAGTTTGCTGCCGGTGTGTAGACGATTTGGTTATCGACAATCGCCACACTGCCTTGCCCTTCAGCGATGGTCACGCCTGAAATGGTCAAGGCATTGCCATCGGCATCGGTGTCGTTAGCCAGGACATCTAAGGTCACTGCCGTGTCTTCGTTGGTGCTGCCGGTATCGTCGTTTGCGACTGGGCCGTCATTGACGTTGGTCACCACGACCACCGCGCTGCCCGTTGCCGTGTCTGTACCATCACTCACGGTATAACTGATGGTGGCATTACCGGTGAAGTTCTCAGCGGGGGTGAATTCAATTTCACCATTGACGATCGTTGCCGTACCTTGTTCGGCTGGCACACTCACCTCAGTGATCGACACGCTATCGCCATCGACGTCTTGAACATTGGCCAAGACATCAATGCTAATGGTGGTCTCTTCTTGCGTGGTCACTTCGCTATCACTGGTGACTACCGGCGCGTCATTGACCGCCACAACGGTAACAGTCACGTTCGCCGTATCGGTAGTAGTGCCATCGCTGACCGTGTAGCTGATATTAGCCGTGCCATTAAAGTTTGCTGCCGGCGTGTAGACGATTTGGTTATCGACGATCACCACACTGCCTTGCCCATCGGCAATGGTCACGCCGCTGAGCGTCAACGCATTGCCATCGGCATCGGTGTCGTTAGCCAGGACATCTAAGGTCACTGCCGTGTCTTCGTTGGTGCTGCCGGTGTCGTCGCTCGCCACCGGACCGTCATTGACGTTGGTCACCACGACCACCGCACTGCCTGTCGCCGTCTCTGAGCCATCACTCACGGTATAACTGATGGTGGCATTACCGGTGAAGTTCTCAACGGGGGTAAACTCGATTTCACCATTGACGATCGCTACGCTGCCTTGCTCAACCGGCACACTCACCTCGGTGATCGACACGCTATCGCCATCAACATCTTGGACATTGGCCAAGACATCAATGCGGACTGTGGTGTCTTCTTGAGTAGTGACTTCAGTATCACTGGTGACTACTGGCGCGTCATTGACCGCCACGACGGTGACAGTCACGTTCGCCGTATCCGTAGTAGTGCCGTCGCTGATGGTGTAGCTGATGTTAGCGGTGCCGTTAAAGTTAGCTGCCGGCGTGTAGACAATTTGATTATCAACAATCGACACGCTACCTTGCCCTTCAGCGATGGTCACGCCTGAAATGGTCAAGGCATTGCCATCGGCATCGGTGTCGTTGGCTAATACATCTAAGGTGACCGATGTATCTTCGTTAGTACTACCGGTGTCGTCACTCGCCACCGGACCGTCATTGACGTTGGTCACCACGACCACCGCACTGCCCGTGGCATCAGCCTGACCATCACTCACGGTATAACTGATGGTGGCATTGCCGATGAAGTTCTCAGCGGGGGTAAATTCAATTTCACCATTGACGATCGTTGCCGTGCCTTGCTCGGGCGGCACACTCACCTCAGTGATCGACACGCTATCGCCATCGACGTCTTGAACATTGGCCAAGACATCAATGCTAATGGTGGTCTCTTCTTGCGTGGTCACTTCGCTATCACTGGTGACTACCGGCGCGTCATTGACCGCCACAACGGTAACAGTCACGTTCGCCGTATCGGTAGTAGTGCCATCGCTGACCGTGTAGCTGATATTAGCCGTGCCATTAAAGTTTGCTGCCGGCGTGTAGACGATTTGGTTATCGACGATCACCACACTGCCTTGCCCATCGGCAATGGTCACGCCGCTGAGCGTCAACGCATTGCCATCGGCATCGGTGTCGTTAGCCAACACATCTAAGGTAACTGCCGTGTCTTCGTTGGTGCTGCCGGTGTCGTCGTTCGCCACTGGGCCGTCATTAACATTGGTCACTACCACCACCGCACTGCCCGTCGCCGTCTCTGTGCCATCGGTAACGGTATAACTGATGGTGGCATTGCCGGTGAAGTTCTCGGCGGGGGTGAATTCGATTTCACCATTGACGATCGTTGCCGTACCTTGCTCGGGCGGCACACTCACCTCGGTGATCGACACATTATCGCCATCGACGTCTTGAACATTGGCCAAAACATCAATGCGGACTGTGGTGTCTTCTTGAGTAGTGACTTCAGTATCACTGGTGACTACTGGCGCGTCATTGACCGCCACGACGGTGACAGTCACGTTCGCCGTATCCGTAGTAGTGCCGTCGCTGATGGTGTAGCTGATGTTAGCGGTGCCGTTAAAGTTAGCTGCCGGCGTGTAGACAATTTGATTATCAACAATCGACACGCTACCTTGCCCTTCAGCGATGGTCACGCCTGAAATGGTCAAGGCATTGCCATCGGCATCGGTGTCGTTGGCTAATACATCTAAGGTGACCGATGTATCTTCGTTAGTACTACCGGTGTCGTCACTCGCCACCGGACCGTCATTGACGTTGGTCACCACGACCACCGCGCTGCCCGTTGCCGTGTCTGTACCATCACTCACGGTATAACTGATGGTGGCATTACCGGTGAAGTTCTCAGCGGGGGTAAACTCGATTTCACCATTGACGATCGTTGCCGTACCTTGTTCGGCTGGCACACTCACCTCAGTGATCGACACATTATCGCCATCGACATCTTGAACATTTGCCAACACATCAATGCTAACCGTGGTCTCTTCTTGCGTGGTCACTTCGCTATCGCTGGTCACTGTTGGAGCGTCATTGACCGCCACAACGGTAACAGTCACGTTCGCCGTATCGGTAGTCGTGCCGTCGCTGATGGTGTAGCTGATGTTAGCGGTGCCGTTAAAGTTGGTCGCTGGGGTGTAGACGATTTGGTTATCGACAATCGCCACACTGCCTTGCCCTTCAGCGATGGTCACGCCTGAAATGGTCAAGGCATTGCCATCGGCATCGGTGTCGTTAGCCAGGACATCTAAGGTCACTGCCGTGTCTTCGTTGGTGCTGCCGGTATCGTCGTTTGCGACTGGGCCGTCATTGACGTTGGTCACTACGACCACCGCACTGCCTGTCGCCGTCTCTGAGCCATCACTCACGGTGTAACTGATGGTGGCATTGCCGGTGAAGTCCACTGCGGGGGTAAACTCGATTTCACCATTAACGACTGTTGCCGTACCTTGCTCGGCTGGCACACTCACCTCGGTGATCGACACCGTATCGTCATCAACGTCCTGGACATTGGCCAAGACATCAATGCTAATGGTGGTCTCCTCTTGCGTGGTCACTTCGCTATCACTGGTGACTGTTGGAGCGTCATTGACCGCCACGACGGTGACAGTCACATTCGCTGTATCCGTGGTGGTGCCATCACTGACGGTGTAGCTGATGTTAGCGGTGCCGTTAAAGTTGGTCGCTGGGGTGTAGACGATTTGGTTATCGACAATCGCCACACTGCCTTGCCCTTCAGCGATGGTCACGCCTGAAATGGTCAAGGCATTGCCATCGGCATCGGTGTCGTTAGCCAGGACATCTAAGGTCACTGCCGTGTCTTCGTTGGTGCTGCCGGTATAGTCGTTTGCGACTGGGCCGTCATTGACGTTGGTCACCACGACCACCGCGCTGCCCGTTGCCGTGTCTGTACCATCACTCACGGTATAACTGATGGTGGCATTACCGGTGAAGTTCTCAGCGGGGGTAAATTCAATTTCACCATTGACGATCGTTGCCGTACCTTGTTCGGCTGGCACACTCACCTCGGTGATCGACACGCTATCGCCATCAACGTCTTGAACATTGGCCAAGACATCAATGCGGACTGTGGTGTCTTCTTGAGTAGTGACTTCAGTATCACTGGTGACTACCGGCGCGTCATTGACCGCCACGACAGTAACAGTCGCCGTTGCTGTATCGGTAGTCGTGCCATCACTGATGGTGTAGCTGATATTAGCCGTGCCGTTGAAGTTGGTCGCTGGCGTGTAGACGATTTGATTATTGACAATCGCCACACTGCCTTGCCCTTCAGCAATGGTCACGCCTGAAACGGTCAAGGCATTGCCATCGGCATCAGTGTCGTTAGCCAGGACATCTAGGGTCACCGCCGTGTCTTCGTTGGTGCTGCCGGTGTCGTCGTTTGCGACCGGGCCATCATTGACGTTGGTCACCACCACTACCGCACTGCCTGTCGCCGTCTCTGAGCCATCACTCACGGTGTAACTGATGGTGACATTGCCGATGAAGTTCTCAGCGGGGGTAAATTCAATTTCACCATTGACGATCGTTGCCGTGCCTTGCTCGGCTGGCACACTCACCTCGGTGATCGACAGGCTATCGCCATCAACGTCTTGAACATTAGCCAAAACATCAATGCTAACCGTGGTCTCCTCTTGCGTGGTCACTTCGCTATCACTGGTGACTACCGGCGCGTCATTGACCGCCACAACGGTAACAGTCACGTTCGCCGTATCCGTGGTCGTGCCATCACTGATGGTGTAGCTGATATTAGCCGTGCCGTTGAAGTTGGTCGCCGGCGTGTAGACAATTTGATTATCAACAATCGCCACACTGCCTTGCCCTTCAGCGATGGTCACGCCTGAAACGGTCAAGACATTGCCATCGGCATCGGTGTCGTTAGCCAACACATCTAAGGTCACCGCCGCGTCTTCGTTGGTGCTGCCGGTGTCGTCGTTAGCGACCGGGCCGTCATTGACGTTGGTAACTACCACCACCGCACTGCCTGTCGCCGTCTCTGCGCCATCACTCACGGTGTAACTGATGGTGACATTGCCGGTGAAGTCCACTGCAGGGGTGAACTCGATTTCACCATCAACGATCGTTGCCGTACCTTGCTCGGTCGGCACACTCACCTCGGTGATCGACACCGTATCGCCATCGACGTCTTGGGCATTGGCCAAGACATCAATGCGGACTGTGGTTTCTTCTTGAGTAGTGACTTCAGTATCACTGGTGACTACCGGCGCGTCATTGACCGCCACGACAGTAACAGTCGCCGTTGCTGTATCGGTAGTCGTGCCATCACTGATGGTGTAGCTGATATTAGCCGTGCCGTTGAAGTTGGTCGCTGGCGTGTAGACGATTTGGTTATCGACGATCGCCACACTGCCTTGCCCTTCAGCAATGGTCACGCCTGAAATGGTCAAAGCATTGCCATCGGCATCGGTGTCGTTAGCTAAAACATCTAAGGTCACCACTGTGTCTTCGTTGGTGCTACCGGTGTCATCATTGGCATTGGGGGACTGATTAATACCAGCATTAACTATAACTACCGCATTACCATTAGTGCTCTCTTGTCCATCACTAACTGTGTAAGTTATATTTGCATTACCAGTAAATCCCAAGGCAGGTGTATATTCGATAACATTATTATCGATTATAACAGTGCCTTCGTCAGTAGGAACATTAACACTTTCTAATGTTAATGTGTCATTATCAGGGTCAGTTACATTTACTAGTACATCTATAGTGACTGACGTACTTATAGTCGTAGACTCTGTCGTATCACTGATAACAACCGGCGCGTCATTGACCGCCACAACGGTAACAGTCACG
Organism: Vibrio sp. HB236076; assembly: GCF_040957575.1. NCBI lineage: Bacteria > Pseudomonadati > Pseudomonadota > Gammaproteobacteria > Vibrionales > Vibrionaceae > Vibrio > Vibrio sp. HB236076. The sequence goes on along the minus strand of NZ_CP162601.1, from coordinate 1,229,287 downwards.
TTCGCCGTATCCGTGGTCGTGCCATCACTGACCGTGTAGCTGATGTTAGCCGTGCCGTTAAAGTTGGCTGCTGGCGTGTAGACAATTTGATTATCAACAATCGCCGCACTGCCTTGCCCTTCAGCGATGGTGACGCCTGAAATAGTCAAGGCATTACCATCGGCATCGGTGTCATTAGCCAGAACATCTAAGGTCACCGCCGCGTCTTCGTTGGTGCTACCGGTGTCGTCACTCGCCACCGGGCCGTCATTGACGTTGGTTACCACCACTACTGCACTGCCTGTCGCCGTGTCTGCGCCATCACTCACGGTGTAACTGATGGTTGCATTGCCGGTGAAGTTCTCGGCTGGGGTAAACTCGATTTCGCCATCAACGATCGTTGCTGTACCTTGCTCGGTCGGCACACTCACCTCGGTGATCGACACCGTATCGCCATCAACGTCTTGAACATTGGCCAAGACATCAATGCGTACTGTCGTTTCTTCTTGAGTAGTGACTTCAGTATCACTGGTCACCACCGGCGCGTCATTGACCGCCACAACGGTAACAGTCACGTTCGCCGTATCGGTAGTAGTGCCATCGCTGACCGTGTAGCTGATGTTGGCGGTGCCGTTGAAGTTTTCCGCCGGCGTGTAGACGATTTGATTGTCCACAATCGTCACACTGCCTTGCCCCTCACCAATACTCACGCTTGAAATGGTCAAGGCATTACCATCGGCATCGGTGTCATTGGCTAAGACATCTAAGGTGACCGATGTATCTTCGTTGGTGCTACCGGTGTCGTCACTCGCCACCGGGCCGTCATTGACGTTGGTCACCACGACTACTGCACTGCCTGTCGCCGTGTCTGCGCCATCACTCACGGTGTAACTGATGGTTGCATTGCCGGTGAAGTTCTCGGCTGGGGTAAACTCGATTTCGCCATCAACGATCGTTGCTGTACCTTGCTCGGTCGGCACACTCACCTCGGTGATCGACACCGTATCGCCATCAACGTCTTGAACATTGGCCAAGACATCAATGCGGACTGTCGTTTCTTCTTGAGTAGTGACTTCAGTATCACTGGTCACCACCGGCGTGTCATTGACCGCCACAACGGTAACAGTCACGTTCGCCGTATCGGTAGTCGTGCCATCGCTGACCGTGTAGCTGATGTTGGCGGTGCCGTTGAAGTTTTCCGCCGGCGTGTAGACGATTTGATTGTCCACAATCGTCACACTGCCTTGCCCCTCACCAATACTCACGCTTGAAATAGTCAAGGCATTGCCATCGGCATCGGTGTCGTTAGCTAAGACATCTAAGGTCACCGTTGTGTCTTCGTTGGTGCTACCGGTGTCGTCACTCGCCACCGGGCCGTCATTGACGTTGGTCACCACCACGGTGGCCACCGCACTTGAGGTCGCCGTGCCATCACTGATGGTGTAGCTGATACTCGCATTGCCGACAAAATCGGCCGCCGGGGTAAATTCAAGCTGGCCATTGACGATCGCCACGCTGCCTTGCTCGGGAGGTACACTGGCGTCGCTGATGGTCAAGGTATCGCCATCCACGTCTGTATCGTTGGCCAACACATCAATGGTCACTACGGTTTCTTCAGCGGTGGTAGCATTATCATTCACTGCCTGCGGGCCATCGTTGACCGCCACAACGGTGACAGTCACGTTCGCCGTATCGGTAGTCGTGCCATCGCTGATGGTGTAGCTGATGTTAGCCGTGCCGTTAAAGTTGGCTGCCGGCGTGTAAACAATTTCATTGTCGACAATCGACACACTGCCTTGCCCCTCACCAATACTCACGCTTGAAATAGTCAAGGCATTACCATCGGCATCGGTGTCATTGGCTAAGACATCTAAGGTCACCGTTGTATCTTCGTTGGTGCTACCGGTGTCGTCACTCGCCACCGGACCGTCATTGACGTTGGTCACCACCACGGTGGCCACCGCGCTTGAGGTCGCCGTGCCATCACTGATGGTGTAGCTGATACTCGCATTGCCGACAAAATCGGCCGCCGGGGTAAATTCAAGCTGGCCATTGACGATCGCCACGCTGCCTTGCTCGGGAGGTACACTGGCGTCGCTGATGGTCAAGGTATCGCCATCCACGTCTGTATCGTTGGCCAACACATCAATGGTCACTACGGTTTCTTCAGCGGTGGTAGCATTATCATTCACCGCCTGCGGGCCATCGTTGACCGCCACGACCGTCACGGTCACGTTCGCCGTATCCGTGGTGGTACCATCGCTGACCGTGTAGCTAATGTTGGCGGTGCCGTTAAAGTTTGTTGCCGGCGTGTAGACAATTTCATTATCGACGATCGTCACACTGCCTTGCCCCTCACCAATACTCACGCTTGAAATAGTCAAGGCATTGCCATCGGCATCGGTGTCATTGGCTAAGACATCTAAGGTCACCGTTGTATCTTCGTTGGTGCTACCGGTGTCGTCACTCGCCACCGGACCGTCATTGACGTTGGTCACCACCACGGTGGCCACCGCGCTTGAGGTCGCCGTGCCATCACTGATGGTGTAGCTGATACTCGCATTGCCGACAAAATCGGCCGCCGGGGTAAATTCAAGCTGGCCATTGACGATCGCCACGCTGCCTTGCTCAGGAGGTACACTGGCGTCGCTAATGGTCAAGGTATCGCCATCCACGTCTGTATCGTTGGCCAATACATCAATGGTCACCACGGTTTCTTCAGCGGTGGTAGCATTATCATTCACCGCCTGCGGGCCATCGTTGACCGCCACAACGGTGACAGTCACGTTCGCCGTATCGGTAGTCGTGCCATCGCTGACCGTGTAGCTAATGTTGGCGGTGCCATTGAAGTTTTCCGCCGGCGTGTAGACGATTTGATTGTCCACAATCGTCACACTGCCTTGCCCCTCACCAATACTCACGCTTGAAATAGTCAAGGCATTGCCATCGGCATCGGTGTCGTTAGCTAAGACATCTAAGGTCACCGTTGTGTCTTCGTTGGTGCTACCGGTGTCGTCACTCGCCACCGGACCGTCATTAACGTTGGTCACCACCACGGTGGCCACCGCACTTGAGGTCGCCGTGCCATCACTGATGGTGTAGCTGATACTCGCATTGCCGACAAAATCGGCCGCCGGGGTAAATTCAAGCTGGCCATTGACGATCGCCACGCTGCCTTGCTCGGGAGGTACACTGGCGTCGCTAATGGTCAAGGTATCGCCATCCACGTCTGTATCGTTGGCCAATACATCAATGGTCACCACGGTTTCTTCAGCGGTGGTAGCATTATCATTCACCGCCTGCGGGCCATCGTTGACCGCCACAACGGTAACGGTCACGTTCGCCGTATCGGTAGTCGTGCCATCACTGACCGTGTAGCTGATGTTGGCGGTGCCGTTGAAGTTGGTCGCTGGGGTGTAGACAATTTCATTGTCCACAATCGACACGCTGCCTTGCCCTTCAGCGATAGTGACGTCTGAAATGGTCAAAGTATTGCCATCAGCATCGGTGTCATTGGCTAAGACATCTAAGGTCACCGCTGTATCTTCGTTGGTGCTACCGGTGTCGTCGTTCGCCACCGGGCCATCGTTGACGTTGGTCACCACCACGGTGGCCACCGCGCTTGAGGTCGCCGTGCCATCACTGATGGTGTAGCTGATACTCGCATTGCCGACAAAATCGGCCGCCGGGGTAAATTCAAGCTGGCCATTGACGATCGCCACGCTGCCTTGCTCGGGAGGTACACTGGCGTCGCTAATGGTCAAGGTATCGCCATCCACGTCTGTATCGTTGGCCAACACATCAATGGTCACCACGGTTTCTTCAGCGGTGGTAGCATTATCATTCACTGCCTGCGGGCCATCGTTGACCGCCACGACGGTCACGGTCACGTTCGCCGTATCCGTGGTGGTGCCATCGCTGACCGTGTAGCTGATGTTGGCGGTGCCGTTAAAGTTTGCTGCCGGCGTGTAGACAATTTCATTGTCGACAATCGCCACGCTGCCTTGTCCTTCAGCGATAGTGACGTCTGAAATGGTCAAGGCATTGCCATCGGCATCGGTGTCGTTAGCTAAGACATCTAAGGTCACCGCTGTGTCTTCGTTGGTACTGCCGGTGTCGTCACTCGCCACCGGGCCATCGTTGACGTTGGTCACCACCACGGTGGCCACCGCACTTGAGGTCGCCGTGCCATCACTGATGGTGTAGCTGATACTCGCATTGCCGACAAAATCGGCCGCCGGGGTAAATTCAAGCTGGCCATTGACGATCGCCACGCTGCCTTGCTCGGGAGGTACAATGGCGTCGCTAATGGTCAAGGTATCGCCATCCACGTCCGTGTCGTTGGCCAACACATCAATGGTCACCACGGTTTCTTCTGCGGTGGTAGCATTATCATTCACCGCCTGCGGGCCATCATTGACCGCCATGACCGTCACGGTCACATTCGCCGTATCGGTAGTCGTGCCATCACTGATGGTGTAGCTGATATTGGCCGTGCCGTTAAAGTTTGCTGCCGGCGTGTAAACAATTTGATTCTCAACAATCGTCACACTGCCTTGCCCCTCACCAATACTCACGCTTGAAATGGTCAAGGCATTGCCATCGGCATCGGTGTCGTTAGCTAAGACATCTAAGGTCACCGCTGTGTCTTCGTTGGTGCTACCGGTGTCGTCGTTCGCCACCGGACCGTCATTGACGTTGGTCACCACCACGGTAGCCACCGCACTTGAGGTCGCCGTGCCATCACTGATGGTGTAGCTGATACTCGCATTGCCGACAAAATCGGCCGCCGGGGTAAATTCAAGCTGGCCATTGACGATCGCCACGCTGCCTTGCTCGGGAGGTACACTGGCGTCGCTAATGGTCAAGGTATCGCCATCCACGTCTGTATCGTTGGCCAACACATCAATGGTCACTACGGTTTCTTCAGCGGTGGTAGCATTATCATTCACCGCCTGCGGGCCATCGTTGACCGCCACGACCGTCACGGTCACGTTCGCCGTATCCGTGGTGGTACCATCGCTGACCGTGTAGCTAATGTTGGCGGTGCCGTTAAAGTTTGTTGCCGGCGTGTAGACAATTTCATTATCGACGATCGTCACACTGCCTTGCCCCTCACCAATACTCACGCTTGAAATAGTCAAGGCATTGCCATCGGCATCGGTGTCATTGGCTAAGACATCTAAGGTCACCGTTGTATCTTCGTTGGTGCTACCGGTGTCGTCACTCGCCACCGGACCGTCATTGACGTTGGTCACCACCACGGTGGCCACCGCGCTTGAGGTCGCCGTGCCATCACTGATGGTGTAGCTGATACTCGCATTGCCGACAAAATCGGCCGCCGGGGTAAATTCAAGCTGGCCATTGACGATCGCCACGCTGCCTTGCTCGGGAGGTACACTGGCGTCGCTGATGGTCAAGGTATCGCCATCCACGTCTGTATCGTTGGCCAACACATCAATGGTCACTACGGTTTCTTCAGCGGTGGTAGCATTATCATTCACTGCCTGCGGGCCATCGTTGACCGCCACAACGGTGACAGTCACGTTCGCCGTATCGGTAGTCGTGCCATCGCTGATGGTGTAGCTGATGTTAGCCGTGCCGTTAAAGTTGGCTGCCGGCGTGTAAACAATTTCATTGTCGACAATCGACACACTGCCTTGCCCCTCACCAATACTCACGCTTGAAATAGTCAAGGCATTACCATCGGCATCGGTGTCATTGGCTAAGACATCTAAGGTCACCGTTGTATCTTCGTTGGTGCTACCGGTGTCGTCACTCGCCACCGGACCGTCATTGACGTTGGTCACCACCACGGTGGCCACCGCGCTTGAGGTCGCCGTGCCATCACTGATGGTGTAGCTGATACTCGCATTGCCGACAAAATCGGCCGCCGGGGTAAATTCAAGCTGGCCATTGACGATCGCCACGCTGCCTTGCTCGGGAGGTACACTGGCGTCGCTGATGGTCAAGGTATCGCCATCCACGTCTGTATCGTTGGCCAACACATCAATGGTCACTACGGTTTCTTCAGCGGTGGTAGCATTATCATTCACCGCCTGCGGACCATCGTTGACAGGATTAACCATAACTGTGACTAGCGCTGTCGACGTATCCATACCATCACTCACGGTATAGTTAATTGTTGCAGTGCCATTGAAGTTTGTTGATGGGGTAAAAACCAATTGGTTATTTACAATAGAAATACTGCCTTCGCCACTAACGAGACTCACTTGAGTGATCGTTAACGATTGACCTTCAACATCGCTATCATTCGATAAGACATCGATAATGACGGCGGTATCTTCATTAGTTGTTGCAGTATCATCAACGGCATCAGGAGCCTGATTTGCAATCACTGAAATCGTAATACTTGCTGTTTCTAATGTACCGTTCGATTCAACCGTATAAGTAATGATATCATCGCCCGTAAAACCGACATTGGGTGTATAGTTGAGATTGCCACTAGAATCTATACTGACAGTACCATAGGCCGAGGTAGTGTATTCTTTGACAGTTCTTGTCTCATTCTCGAAGGTATCATTATCGAGAACATTAACGCTCAGGCTACCTTGCTCCTGTACTGAATAGGTATCATCAACAATATCGGCCACGGCTCTAATTCCGAGTGGAATTTCAGCCGTTACAGATAAAGCCTGCCCTAATTGACCAAGAGCGACATCAATGGTGACTTCTCCGTTATAGTCCGCACCTGGCGTATAGACTAATTTGTTCAAAGCCACTTCAATATCAGCGGCCGAACCAGACAGAGTTAATATTTGCTCTTGATTGGCTCCCGTTGACTCACTGATATCGACGTTAACCGTCTCACTAAAAGATAAGCTGCCAAGTGGTACGTTTAACTCGACTTCTAAAATATCTCCATCGATATCGCCAATCGAGATTTGTTGACCAAGTACATCAGCAAAAACCAATGGCGTATCTTCATCAAACACATCGATAGTTGGAATAGAAATAGTCGGTAAGTCTACGACAGCAGTGACGACAACATTGATTACACCATCGGTTGTCGCCCCATCAGAGTCAACTACCGTGTAATTAATCGTATCAATACCATTAAAATTGGCATTAGGCTGATAGTCAAAAGTACCATCTTCAAGTACAGACACGGTACCGTTAACAGCTGTGACTGAATTATTATCAATGGTAATCGTATCACCATCGGGATCAGATGCATTGGCAAGAATATCAATATTTAAGTTTTGATCTTCTAACGCATTTAAGCTAACACCAGTCGACACCAAAGGAGGTGGATTGACAACATTCAATGTCAAATCAAGATCGACACTATCACCAAGCAAGTTTTGAGCAGTAACGGTAACATCATATGAACCGTTCGTTATTGCCGTTGATGCATCCGCAGCCAACACCCCACTTATGATACCAGTGACAGAGTCAATTGCGAGCCCATCGGGCAATCCGACTGCGCTGTAAGCATTTAATCCAATAATGCCCGAATCGACAAAACCCAATGAAGTATCAAGTAAAACCAGTTGCCCATCATTGAGCTGTAGTAACCCTAAGTCAATCAGATCAAAGCTGTCTTGGTTACCCACTAACACTTCGACATTGACAATTTCAACAGCCCCGCCGGAAGTCACCGCATAAGTAAAACTGTCTTGACCCGAAAAATCAGCCTCTGGGGTGTAAGTTACCTGGTTATTTTCACCCAGTGTCACGGTTCCATTTGCCGCACTTCCCACTGCCGTAATGACCGCGGTATTCTCAAAGTTATCATTACTAAGGGGTGAGAATTCAATTGAGGCGTTTGTCGTGGCTCGCACTGAATCTTCAACACCATCAGTAACGCCGCTGTAAGTCAGTCCGACGCTGTCATTCACCGTCAATTCACCATCACTAACCTCAATAGCTAGAGACGTCTGTCCGAAAAAGTCCGCATTTGGGGTTAACGACAACCCTTCCAATGCGGCATTGATATCACTGATCGAACCAGAAAAGGTGACCGAGCTATCATTTGTCCCCGTACCAGCAAGCAACGTTAACCCCGTTAACTGTGATAACGACACGACACCATCACTCGTTGATAGGGTCACCGTTAAAAGGTCGCCATTGAGATCATTCACCGAGATCGCGTTAGTATTAGTAGAAGAAAAGACGATCGTTTGTTCTTCTGCCACTGACAAATCTACCGGAAGCGTAATTTGTGGATTAACATTCTGGTTGATAACGTCAACATATACGGTTGCTGTTTCAGTTACACCGCCGCTTGTGACGGTATAATCAAATGAGTCTGAACCATGATAGTCGGCATTGGGGGTGTAGATAATAACGCCATTATTACCTATTGATACTTCGCCATTTTGAGGTTGGGTAACGGCCGTTACTGTCGCATCTAAATTCTCAAAGGTATCATTGGCTAAGACGTTAAAACTAACAGCATCGTTGCCAACAACCACAATGGAATCATCGACGATGTCCACTACCGCAGCAATCTCAATGATAGGCAGTGTGATCGATAATGAATCTATAGGTTGAAGTGAAAGATCAAGTAATGGTAATAGAGCATCACTTAGTGCCGTTAAACTAACCGTAAGGTTGACTGGGCCATTGTAATCTTCTTCTGGTGTATACAGCAGACCGGCCAATAACGTATTCACATCATCCGATGCGCCTTTAAGCGTGACAAGACCGGTTTCTTGGTCAGTCGAAACCTCGACATTTAAAGATTGTGGGTCATCATTGAAACTGAGATTGCCTAATTCCTTTGGTACCAAGAGTGTCACTTCAACAGCATTACTGTTCAAATTACCAACGCTGATTGAATTACCGCCTTCACTTAGAGAAATAATACCTTGATCTTCTGAAACCGGCGTCAGTGTCGGTAAGTTTATCGTTAATAAACCATCCAATGAGGACACCGCGCCATCAACAATATCATCAACATCTAAGAGCAATAGATTACTTTGCCAATTTTCCACCGCTAAACTCGGCTGCTCTACCTCACCAAGGATATATTCCAAGTCCCAATCACCATCAACACCTGTAGTATCATCGGAGGCAGCAATATCTGCAGACAATACATTACTCAAAGCTAGCAGTGTGTTTTGACCAGCCTCGGACTGTGCCAAATCACAACCGTAAATAAAGACATCTGCATCACTACTTAAAGATTGCGACCAATTTTGTAATTGTTCATGATACAAGGAAAGTATGGTGTCTTGGTTAATGCTGTCTGTACCCAACTCAAATGAGCCTTCTGAACTGGCATGGGTAAGAATATGCACAGCGGAATAATCGGCGCCATTATCAGTGAGAAAGTCGCTCAGCAAATCAACGCCACTCTCATTGGCGGAGATGTATAAAATCTGACTGCCATCGGGGATTTGTTCTTCTATTGCATTTAAGTCAGGTAAGCTTGCATCAATTACGTATAATTGTTGGCTCTGATCTGAACCTACCGTGCTTAACAAATCAGAAATTTGTTGATTTTCAGTCTGTGAAACCTTACTTTCCGTACCGTTCGCTTCACTTGTATCCCCATCAGATTGAGTACTAACTTCAGCGGTTGTGATCAGTGCAGCCGCATCAAAGAGCATGCGTTTTTCTATGGCGATTCTCTTCTCTAAGCTGCTAATTTTTTGACGGTTACGTTTTTTTGACGGTCTAAAAAACATGATTTAAGCCTCACAATTACATCTTATGTATAAGGCTAGTTCATGTATTAACTTTTGGCATTTCGAGCATCCGTATTTTCTGTGAAACATCTCTAAAAAAGCCAATGTAACACTATTACTGTTTCTGAAAATAAATTGCCAGTTTTAGATTTTACCGCTAACGTTAACACTAGGCCTAAGATGATAAACTCAAGAGAACTCATATGTTTTTAAATTCGTCGCACAAAAAGAGAATACAACAACTCGAAGAAGAGCTTTTTATTCTAAAACAAGTGCAACACAGCCTTGAACAAGACATGCTACACATCACGTTAGATTCAAAGGGCGTTATTTCTGAGGTCAATAACAACCTGAAACAAGAGATGGCGTACAAAACTGAGACCCTTGTCGGCACCAAATTAATTGATAAGGTGCCTGAGGTTTCAAGAAAAACAGGGCATTTTTTAAAAATGTCTGAGGCAATACGGAAAGGTGAGCACTGGAATGGCGCATTGCAATTTCTCAAGGGCGACGGAAGTGAAGCGTGGTTGAGAGCCATTTTACAACCCGTAAAAAATAGCCAAGGTCAGTTGTTGTCATTCGTTGTCTTTGCTTCTGAGCTAACTCGCACAATTCAATCTTCGCGGGAACAGCAGGACATGCTAAAAGCTCTGCACCGCTCCACAGCAGTTATTGAGTTTACACCGGAAGGCATTATTCTTGATGCGAATACAAACTTTTTGTCCACGGTGAATTATAAGCTTGAGGACATCAAAGGTAAGCATCATCGCATGTTTTGCGATCACGACCTATCGTCTTCTCACGAGTACGCTGAGTTTTGGAAAAAACTGGCCAGCGGCCAATTCATTTCCGACCGCTTCAAGCGCATCGACAGCATGGGCAACGAAATTTGGTTAGAAGCGTCCTATAACCCTATTCGCGATGAAAATGGCCGTTTGTACAAAGTGGTAAAATTTGCCACCGCGATTACTGACCAAATTAATCAAGAGCGAGCGGTATCTCAAGCAGCAACCATCGCTTTTGATGTTTCAGAAACCACGGGACGCCAAACTATAGAAGGGCGAACGGTTGTTGAAAATACCATAGAAAGAATGACCGAGCTTGAGCAACTCATGCACCAAGCTAACGCCAGTGTTGATGCACTTAATGAGCAATCGCAAAAAATCAGTGAGTTGGTTGGGAGTATTAACGGCATTGCAGATCAAACCAACTTATTGGCATTGAATGCCGCCATTGAAGCCGCACGCGCAGGTGAACAAGGGCGAGGTTTTGCCGTTGTTGCCGACGAAGTAAGACAACTGGCCTCTCGAACCAGTGCCACGACTGAGGAAATTGTTAGCGTTGTCAGTGAGAACCAAAAACGCACAACCAATGCAGTCAACTTAATTGCTCAATGCCAAACACAAGCCCAGCAAGCCCTAGAATATTCAAACCAAGCAGGTTCGGTCATGGATGACATTCAACTTGGCGCGCAAAAAGTCGTGGATGCCGTTAGTCAATTTAACCGAAATTTATAACCGCAAATTTATCTGATGCATGATGTGAATAATCGTCTCAAACAGGCTTGGTTAATCGGGCCTGTTTTATTTTGAGTGTATTATCGTTCAATGTCCTTTTCAGAAATAACCGCTTAAGTTTGTATTATCCAAACCGTGCCTTCCGATCACCTTTTCAAAGTGGTGCCTAACTCACCATGACTCATAAGTGTCAACAAGGTTGTACACCTCGCCACTCCTCACGTCGTTTTGGTGAAATAAAATAATTGTGGCATACCTCTCAAGCGCATTTTTTAACTGGCACTTAATTTGCTGTTTCTTTTTTGAAGATCGAATCAAAAATGAAGAGCTCGGAGGATTTATGCAAGAACAATTAATTAACTCATTACATAATTTCAGCCGCTTAAAACAAAATGAACAAAAGCAAGGTCATTTCGACTCAAAAACCACAGTCGCATTAATTTATTGTTATTCAGACAGTATGGTCGAAGCACTAGTGAACTCCGGGAACAAGGATATTGCTCATCGCATAAAACTGGAAGCCCAACAAATCATCGATCAAGTCGCAGGGTTGAATGGCGGTTAAAAGACACGCAATGACAAGTTTTTGCGAGTAAATTAAATTACGATGTGAGCGACAAGCGTGATAAACTTTAACCCCCTGGTGTTGAGATTATTGTTCTCTTAACTCAGGTCTCATCCACTTTTACGGTTAGGTCTATCATGTCTTTTTCTACCCTTGGACTGCGAGCTGAGCTTTTGCAAGCCATCACTGAGCTCAACTATCAAACTCCAACCCCGATTCAATATCAAGCCATCCCACTGATCAAAAACGGGGATAATCTCATTGCCGCAGCGCAAACCGGCACGGGTAAAACCGCCAGTTTCGCCCTGCCTATTTTAGAGCGTTTAGCCCAAGGAAAGACGGTGCGTAAAAAGCGTGCCCGAGCACTCATTTTAACCCCGACGCGAGAGCTAGCCCTACAAGTTGCAGAACATACCCAAGCGCTAAGTCAGCACTTGCCATTAAAAACCTTAGCTATTTTTGGTGGTGTTGATGATAAGTCACAAAAACAGGCTTTGATTGACGGTGTAGATATCGTCGTCGCCACACCGGGTCGATTACTCGACTTGTACACCCAAAGAGCCATTCACTTTGACGAAATTGAAGTCATGGTCCTTGATGAAGCTGACAAGATGCTGGATATGGGCTTTATCGAGAAAATTAATACCGTCCTTGAACGAATCCCACAAGATGCACAATGCTTATTGTTTTCGGCGACACTATCTCGGCCGGTAAGGGAGTTAGCGAAAACCGCAATTGACAACGCCAAAGAAATTTCTATCGCCAAACATCAAGCCTCCAAAAGCAACATCGAGCAATGGCTTATTGCGGTAGACAAAGATCAAAAGTCGTCCCTGCTTGCACACTTGATTAAAGAAAATCATTGGCAACAAACCTTAATTTTTATTGAAACAAAGCACGGAGCGGCAAAGTTAGCAGAGCAACTAGGCAAAAGAGGCATCCACGCCGAAGCGTTCCACAGCGGTCGTAGTCAGGCCATTAGAGAACAACTGCTCAGTGATTTTAAACAAGGTAAGCTTGATTTTCTCATCGCAACCGGAGTGGGTGCTCGCGGGATTGATATTTCCGAACTCCCACGCGTGATAAATTACGACTTGCCTTACCCAGCAGATGAATACGTTCATCGTATTGGTCGAACTGGGCGGGCAGGTGCATCTGGTGAAGCCATCTCACTGGTATCAAAGGACAATTTCAAAAACCTTTGTATGATTGAAAGCCGTTTAGGACATTTGATAGAACGCCGAGAAATAGAAGGATTTGTTCCTCGTAAACCGGTACCGATTTCTATTCTTAATTATGTCCCCAAACACAGACGCCCAAATTCAGAGAATGCCAAGCGATAACGTACTGAACAGACGTTGATTGACAGGCCGTACTTCCCTACCTAATGCCTGTACTCAGGTAGGGAATCATGGCTCACTCATTGTTACCTTGTTGACTGTGGTACTTACTGGCAATATTGTTATTGCTGCTTATGCCTCTTTGAGACTTGTAGCACGAGCCCTCCAGCCATCAAACCCCATAAAGTGGCACTGACACCAGCGACATTGATCCCCGATAGAATCACTAAAAACGTGACGAGAGCCGCTTCGCGATACACTTCATTTTGAAAAGCCTGAGTTAAACACATCAGCAAAGTACCCAATAAGGCAAAGCTCGCTAACATCACAGTGACACCTGATGGTAATTGAGTAAACACACTGACCACAGTGGTCGCAAATACCCCTGCCAATAGATAAAAGACGCCAGCCCAAATTGCTGAGCGATATCGCTGTGAAGCGTCTTGATCAACATCCTGGTTCAAACAAAGCGCCGCAGAAATCGCTGCTAAATTAATACTAAATCCACCTAAGCAAGCGGTTGTGGCATTTAAAAGCCCCATGGTCACTAAAACCGGTTTGACTGATAATGAAAAATCAAATTGACGAACCATGGCAATACCAGGCAAGTTTTGCGACAACATCGTCAATAAATACAAAGGAAGCGCTAGATTTAATATCGCCAAACCATCAAATGTCGGCGTCATCCATTGCCAAGTAGAAAAAGTAAGGCGAATGGGTTGATCAAAAAATCCGTAAAACAACGCATAAATAAGCGTGACGAATAACAAGCTCGCCATGGTATATTTCGGCCACATGGCTTTCACGGTCAAATAGATGGCCAATAAAATTAAAAATAAGTCGCTATACTGTGAGGCAGCAGAAAAACCTTTTATGCAAAAAGGTAATAATATTGCCGCTAACATCGCGGTAGATAAGGAAGCAGGCAGGTTTTGTAACCAGTGATTTAGCGGGCGTATAAAACCGCTGATCACCGTAAATACCCCAACGATGACACAGGCCCCAATCACTTCACCCAGAGTGTAACTTCCCGCATTGGCAACCAAAAAAGCCGCACCGGGTGTCGACCATGCTGTCAATATCGGTGTTTTATACCACCAAGAAAGACCGATCGAAGACACGCCCATAATCAGTCCGAGCACTAATAACCAACTCTCCAATTGTCCTTGAGTTGCCCCTGCAGTCAAGGCCGCTTGCATGACAATGACAACTGAACTGGTGTACCCGACCAATACAGCAGAAAAACCGGCAAAAAAATGACTTAACTTCCATGAATGACTCACAACTTTCCCCTAAGCGCGATATTGTAATTATATGCGAGATGACGCACACTATAGCATCGGACGTTATAACGCACAACGGAGGCGTAATGGATAAAGACACACCAACTCAACGGTTGATTCAATCTGTCGCGAGTCATTTGAAAAAAACCAGAGAAAAGCAAGGATTGAGTTTAGAAGCCACGGCAAAACGCACCGGAGTCTCTAAAGCCATGCTTGGGCAAATTGAGCGTTCAGAGTCCAATCCAACGATTGCCACCTTGTGGAAAATTGCCAACGGACTGAATACGTCTTTTTCAGCCTTTTTAGCCAAAAGTGATACCGAAGCGTATCACGGCGGAGTGGTGGATGAAGAGGGAATACAAATCAAAACCTTATTCCCGTATCACCCACAAACTCATATTGAAAGCTTTGTCATCACCTTGACTCACTTTCATCAACAATTATCCCCGGCACACGCCATTGGCGTTATCGAGTATCTTTATGTACTCGAAGGCGAGATCGCTGTATTGCACGACGGGGTATGGCAACGATTAAACGCCGGGGATGCTTTACAGTTTCATGGCGATCAACCACATGGCTATCAAGCGATGACCGAAAAGTGTGTCTTTCACAATACCATTTATTATCCCTAGCACTCACCAGTATCCATCAGAATACGATTTAACTGTCCCTTTTATGGGTTCAACTTAGACCGCCAACTTTTCAACCTCGCCTAAAGGATCGGGATCATTAAATAGTGCGATCAAATCACTTTTTCCTTCAGTGTTTGACCCGTTGAGCCAATGGCACGCAAAAGCCACCTGTTCTTGATCTTGATGTTGCTCAATAAACAGTGAAATAGACCCATTAGGTTTTGAATAGGTGAACATTTTCATTTTGGCAAAGCCCTTTAAACCGTGCTGAAGAACACGCCTAAACTCAGTTTCGCTCAATGTAGACTCAAGATGATACAAATAGCCATTTGCCACTTTTTCACGTGCCCAATACTCAATATCACTCGGTATAGACAATACGTGTTGGGAAATCACCCTCGCCTTTGCGTTCATGGTAACAGGTTCAACCTTAACCGGCGTATGCTTAAATTCAGGCTGACCAGAGAATGAATCGATACGAGCATCGATTAATTGACACACTTTGGCGTTTGACGCCGTCATTTCATTCCAATGGATAGGGGCAAAGACTTGTTCGCTTTGCATAGATTCATCTCTGATGACACGCAGTAAACAATGCCCTTGTGGACTACTTACTTTGACAATCTTACCTTCTTGTAATCCATGGGTTTGCATGGTGTCTGGGTGGATAAGCAGATAGGGCTCGGCACGAAATTCCCCCAAGCGTGTAGACAGTCCGGTGCGCGTCATCGTATGCCAGTGATCACGTGTTCTGCCACTATTGAGCAATAATGGCCAACTCGTATTGGTGGTCACGCTTGGCAACTGGGTTTTAACGGCAATAAACTGAGCTTTTTTATTGGCCGTATAGAATTGCTTATCGGCAAAAAATCGTTGGTTGACGACTGACTTTTGAATGGATTTAACCGGCCATTGTTGAGGTGTAAGTGCCTGATATTCTTTATCGCTTATCACCGTCAGTGCACTTAAATCTAAATCACGGGCTCGAGATTGCTGACCAAGACTGGTCAATTGGGCGTATTCACGAAAAATATCCCCTTCATGTACGTAGTTAAAATGTTGAGAAAAACCCATTTTTTTCGCCACTTCACTCACCATCCACCAATCGGGTTTGGCGTCACCTGGGCTCGGTAATAACCGGCGCTGACGAGAAAGTCGACGCTCAGAGTTCGTCACTGTGCCAGACTTTTCACTCCAACCTTGGGCCGGCAATAATATATCAGCAAAAGCGGTCGTTGCTGTGTCTTCAATACAATCGGAAACCACAACCAATGGGCATTTTGTCAAAGCGCGCTTAATTTTATCGCTATTGGGTAAGCTCACCACCGGATTGGTCGCCATAATCCAAATCGCTTTGATTTCTCCCCTATCAATGGCATCAAACATATCGACCGCCTTTAAGCCAGGTGTTAAAGCCAATTGTTCGCTATGCCAAAACGCTTTTAATAATTCGATGTCTTTTGAGCAATCAAATTCCAAGTGCGCGGCAAGCATACTGGCCAGTGCACCGACTTCTCGACCGCCCATCGCATTTGGCTGACCTGTTACAGAAAAAGGCCCCATTCCTGGCAAGCCGATTTTGCCGGTGGCAAGGTGACAATTAATGATACTGTTGACCTTGTCTGAGCCTTGAGAGGATTGATTGACCCCTTGAGAGTAAATACTCAGTACTTTTTTGTGTTGGGCAAAATATTGATAGAAAAGCTCAATCTGTTCTTCTTGCAACCCGCTTATCTTTGCAACCTCATCAATAGCGAGACCCTTATCCCTTGCCTGCTGAAAACCGTCGGTGTGCTGCGTAACAAAGTTGTGATCGAGGTAATCGTGTTGCACCAAGTAGTGAAGCAAACCATTAAATAGCGCCACGTCACTGCCAGAAGCCAAAGGCAAATGTAAATCGGCTATCTCACAACTTTCATTGCGCCGCGGATCGACCACCACAATTTTCATCGCCGGGTTTTGCTGTTTCGCCGCTCTTAACCTTTGATACAATACCGGGTGACACCAGGCCAAATTAGAGCCTATTAATAAAACCACCTCAGCAAGCTCAATGTCTTCATAACACACTGGTACGGTATCTGAGCCAAAAGCGCGTTTGTGGCCAACCACTGATGAAGCCATACACAATCGAGAATTACTGTCGATGTTCGAGCTGCCAATAAACCCTTTCATCAGCTTATTTGCGACATAATAATCTTCAATGAGCAACTGGCCAGAAACATAAAATGCGACGGAGTCTGGCCCATACTGTTCAATGGTTTGACGAAACGTATCGGCTACCTGGCTTAGCGCATCATGCCAGTCTGTTGGCTCAAAGCCCCGCTCCGTTCTCACTTTAGGCTGAGTAAGTCGGCCATCTTCAATCACCGTCTCACCTAGGGCAATCCCTTTTGTGCACAATTTACCAAAGTTGGCTGGGTGCGATTTATCACCACGGACCTCTAATTGACCATCAGGTTTAGGCCTAGCCTCAACACCACAACCAACTCCGCAATACGCACATGTTGTTTTGATCCATCCTTCACTGTCCATTGCACCCTACCTGGTTACTTTTTTATTCATACACAGCGACTTTGCAAATCACATTCCACATCAATCACAACAGAAAAAATAACGACAAATCGCGTCCAAATCCCCCTATCTCGATGAATAGAAAAAGGTTTTCAACGCAAAAAAGTCACAACCTAAACAAAATAAGATCATGTAATTTATACACTTTATATTTTTTACCGCGTTTTTTATTCAAGCCGTACACACTGCGGCATGTTCTGCTAACCGTAGGCAATAAACGTATTTTACTCCTCTCTATTTATAGCTCATGGCAATACGCCTTTGGGCGTAGTTTTCCCTGTTGTGATAGCAACGCGCACTATCACTGTCCAAACTACTCCTCTTGTCTAGCGAGTAAAATCCACACGTACAAGGCCCTAAAAATTAAATTTTAACCATAAAAATCATATAGATAAGAAAAGTAATTCGCATAAGGTACAAAATGGCACTGATATTGCCCTATTACCGTTAACGCGTGTCGGCACATGGAGAAAAAGGATGTCTTCAAATCAATCTTATCAAGCACAAGTGAGTTTAGTTGGTGCAGGTCCTGGCGACCCTGAACTGCTCACATTAAAAGCACTAAAAGCGATTCAAAGCGCCGAAGTCATTGTCTACGACAACCTCGTTAGCCAAGAAATTCGTGACCTGTTTCCTCACAAGGCCAGCCAGGTTTACGTTGGAAAAATGAAAGGATGTCACCGCTTTAAACAAGACGATATCAACCTTTTATTGGTTAACTTTGCCGAGCAAGGTAAAAGAGTGTGCCGTGTTAAAGGAGGCGATGCGTTTGTTTTTGGGCGAGGCAGTGAAGAAATGCTTTATCTCGCCAAAGCTGGAGTGAACCTTGAAGTCATACCCGGTATCACCGCGGCCTCGGGATGCTCTACCTACGCGAATATCCCATTAACCCATCGAGGTTTATCTCAGGGCTGTACCTTTATCACCGCCCATGCAGACAAAGAACTCAACATACAATGGCAGGCCCTCGCCGACTTAAAGCAAACCTTAGTCATTTATATGGGGCTGACCAAAACAGACCAAATTCAAAATTCTTTGATGGCAGCCAAGATGTCTCCTTATACCCCGGTCGCCTTAATTGAAAAAGGCTGTACACCATCGCAAAGAACCCTAATTGGTCAACTCAAAGACCTTAGTGAGTTAGTCGCCGAGCACCAGGTTCAATCACCAGCACTGATCGTGATCGGTGAGGTGGTCAATGTCTCGTCCCAGATGTCACAACTCACCGATCAAATACAGCGACAAAACGCGCAACAAGAACAATACACAGCGCCGTTGGCCCAAGTGGTTTAAGCAATAAGAAAATTAAACAGGAAGTGAACTATGAGCAAGCAAAAAATCATCGTCGTTGGCAATGGCATGGTCGGCCATCGTTTTATCGATACTCTGATTCAAAATGGCCATGACGACTTAGACATACTGACCTTTTCTGAAGAGCCAAGACTAGCGTACGACCGAGTACAATTAACTTCATACTATACTGGCAACAGCGCCGACGATTTGGCTATGACCAGCGCAGCCTATTACGACCAACATCACATCCGTTATTTGATCAATGAAAAAGTGCTCGCCATTGATACCGAAAGCAAAATCATTACGACCAGTGAGAATCAAACACTAAACTACGACAAATTGGTTCTCGCCACGGGCTCCTACCCTTTTGTTCCCCCGATCCCTGGAAACGATCAAGAACACTGCCACGTCTACCGCACCATTGAAGATCTCGATGCCATCGAAGCGTCGAGTAAAGAAAGTAAGATAGGCGTCGTGATTGGTGGTGGCTTGTTGGGCTTAGAAGCGGCTAATGCGATTCGCAACCTAGGTTTAGAAACCCATGTTGTCGAGTTTGCGCCGCGCCTGATGGCCGTTCAATTAGACCAAGATGGCGGTGACTTGCTGCGCCGAAAAATCGAGGCGCTAGGCGTAAACGTGCACACAGAAAAAGCCACCTCAAACATTGTCGCCGGCGAACAAGCACGCTACACAATGAATTTTGCCGATGGGACGTCTCTAGAAACCGACATGATCGTTTTTTCAGCCGGGATCAGGCCTCAAGATGAGTTAGCACGTCAAGCGCAACTCACCATTGGTGAGCGCGGGGGGATTGTGATTAATGATTATTGCCAAACCAGCGATGAAGACATCTACGCCATTGGCGAATGTGCACTGTGGAACAATCAAATTTTTGGCTTAGTCGCCCCTGGCTACCAGATGGCCAAAGTCGCAGCCTTGCATCTATTAGGTAAAGATGAGCTAACCTTTGCCGGCGCGGACATGAGCACGAAACTCAAACTACTCGGGGTCGACGTCGCAAGTATAGGCGAAGTACACGGTAAAACTGACAATGCGTTATCTTACACCTATAAAGATGACATTGATCAAGTGTACAAACGGTTGATTGTCTCAGAAGACAAAAAGAAAGTTGTCGGTGCCGTATTGGTCGGTGATGTTGAAGCGTATGGCAACTTACTGCAAATACGCCAAAATGACTTGCCATTGCCCGCCTCGCCATCCACTTTAATTCTCAATAATGTGGCAGAAGAAGGCGGCGGTATTGGCGTTGATAGCCTGCCAGATACCGCGGTGATTTGTTCGTGTTTTGACGTCACAAAAGGGGGCATCAAAGAAGCGGTCAGCGCTGGGTGTACCTCAATGGCAGCGCTAAAAGAATGCACGAATGCCTCAACCGGTTGCGGTGGCTGCAGTGCCCTAGCCAAACAGGTTCTTGACAATGAGCTCGAAAAGCTGGGCGTTGAAGTGAACAATAACTTGTGCGAACACTTCGCGTATTCACGTCAAGAAATGAGCGACCTGATCCGCGTCAATAAGTTAACAACTTTTGATCAAGTTCTAGAGCAATACGGTGACGGTGTCGGCTGTGAAATCTGTAAACCGGCCGTCGCGTCTATCCTTGCCTCTTACTGGAATGATTACATTCTCAAAAAAGAGCACCTAGAGCTACAAGATACTAATGACATCTTTTTAGGCAACATGCAAAAAGACGGTACTTACTCTGTGGTACCTCGCGTTCCTGGTGGTGAAATCACTCCAGATAAATTGATCGTTATTGGTGAAGTCGCTCGCGATTATGGCCTTTATACCAAAGTCACTGGTGGTCAGCGCATTGATATGTTTGGCGCACAGCTCAACGATTTACCCGCCATATGGAAACGATTAATTGACGCTGGTATGGAAACCGGTCACGCATACGGCAAATCGTTGCGTACGGTTAAATCATGCGTTGGCAGCACTTGGTGTCGGTACGGCGTTGATGACAGCGTTGGCTTTGCTATTGAACTTGAACACCGATACAAAGGGCTTCGATCACCGCATAAACTCAAATTTGGCGTGTCTGGCTGTACTCGTGAATGCGCCGAAGCGCAATCAAAAGACATTGGTGTGATTGCCACAGATAAGGGTTGGAACCTCTACATTTGCGGTAATGGTGGAATGAGGCCGCGGCACGCCGATCTGTTCGCTTCTGACTTAGACAATGCAACTTTAGTGAAGTACGTCGACCGTTTATTGATGTTTTATATCCGCACTGCCGATCGCTTACAACGGACTTCAGTCTGGCTAGAGAATCTAGAAGGTGGCATCGAGTATTTACGCGATGTGATTATTAATGACTCACTTGGTCTAGCCGCAGAATTAGAACAGGCGATGGACGAGACATTAGGTCAATACCAATGTGAATGGAAAACAACGCTTCAATCGCCTGAAAAGCTCAAACACTTCCAGCATTTCATTAACAGTTCAGAACGCGACAGCAATTTGTCCTTTAAGACCATTCGCGAACAAAAGTTCCCAGCCAACCCAAAAGATGAATTGGTTATTGATGTCTTAAGTGTTGAATAACAAATACATTGGCGGCCGACATTCGATTGTTGAGCCGCCGTTCGCCAGCCGAAATGAAAAAATTAAAGGAGATTCCCCATGACTCATTGGACGACCATTTGCAACAGTGACGATATTTGCCCAAATACCGGAGTGTGTGCCAAAGTCGGCGATCACCAAGTAGCCATTTTTTTCAGTCAACGAACCAATAGCTACCATGCCATTTCTAACTTCGACCCTATCGGCAATGCCAGTGTCTTGTCACGCGGTATTATTGGCTCGATTGGCGATCAGCTCTGTGTTGCTTCGCCTTTGTACAAACAACATTTTAGCTTGACGACGGGCCAATGCCTTGAACAGCCCAATGTGGTGATTCCTGTTTTTGACGTCAAAATCGAACAAGGAAAGATCCACGTAGCAATACCGCAAGAAGTCTATGCATAACCTTTGTCTTCCGTTGACGTAACCGCGAGCAACGGAAGTAGATACATCAGATCATCACGGACCGTGTATTATGGATAATAAATTTTCTCTGTTTTCTTTTAGCGGAAAAATGAAGGTGCTGCACCTGAGTTGGATCGCTTTTTTCATCACCTTCGTCGTTTGGTTTAATTTTGCGCCTTTACTGCAAATGGTCAAAACCTCTCTTGGCTTAACGACTGAAGAAATCAAAACGTTATTGATCTTAAACGTCGCACTGACCATTCCAGCCAGAGTCCTAATCGGTATGTTTACCGACCGGTTTGGCCCACGTATTGTTTACTCTGCGCTATTAGCCATTTGTTCATTACCTTGCTTTATGTTTGCCTTTGCAGACAGCTTTACCCAAATGGCCATTGCACGATTTTTACTTGGCTTTATTGGCGCAGGATTCGTGATCGGTATTCGCTTAGTCTCAGAGTGGTTCCCTCATCACCAACTTGGTACAGCAGAGGGGATTTACGGTGGCTGGGGTAACTTTGGCTCAGCCGCAGCAGCCTTTACTCTCCCAACCATCGCAGTGTTATTTGGTGGTGACGATGGTTGGCGCTATGCCAGTGCCTTAACAGGACTCATGAGTTTGGCGTTTGCGTTTGTGTTTTACTTTAATGTCACCGATACCCCAAAAGGGGCGACCTATTTTAGACCTAAACACTTAACGGCTATGGAAGTGACATCAAAAGGTGACTTGTTCTTTTTATTGTTGATGAAAATCCCCATGTACGCTGTACTCGCTTTGCTGGCTTGGAAGCTGTCACCAAGTGGCATCGGCATGTTAGACACTTGGGTTGTGAACGCCATTTATACTGGCTTAGTTGTTTTGTACGTCATCGATGCAGGCCAAGTGTGGAAAGTCAACAAATCTATCTTTACCACGCCCGTTGAACCCATTCATCAGTATAAATTTAAACAAGTCGCGGTGCTTAATGTACTGTATTTCGCCACTTTTGGCTCAGAGTTGGCTGTGGTCTCCATGTTGCCGCTGTTTTTCTCGGACACCTTTGAACTGTCTCCGGTCGTGGCCGGTATGGTGGCTTCGGCCTATGCGTTTATGAACTTAATGTCGCGCCCTGGTGGAGGACTGATCTCAGATAAGTTTGGTCGCAAACCGACCTTGCTGATTTTAACCGCCGGTCTGGCCGTGGGTTACTTCTTAATGGGTCATGTAGATGGGACTTGGCCAGTTTGGCTTGCAGTCGCTGCGGCCATGGCGTGTTCTTTCTTCGTTCAAGCAGGTGAGGGGGCCGTTTTTGCCACTGTACCGCTTATCAAACGCCGTATGACTGGCCAAATAGCCGGCATGACCGGAGCGTATGGCAATGTTGGAGCCGTGACTTACTTAACGGTCTTGTCTTTTGTCGATTACCAAACCTTCTTTTATGTCATTGCGGCCACGGCTGTGGTCGGGTTTATTGCTTTGGCCTTTATGGAGGAACCCTCTGGAAAAATTGCCGAAGTCAACGACGATGGCAGTGTCACCTTAATTGATGTCTCCCATTAAACCGCGCCCACTTTACGCACTGCGTCACCATGCGTGCAGGGGTGATGACTAAATAGAAAATTTTGATAGGGCTTACTAGGTAGGCCCTGTTTTTTATATTATGCTAGCACTTAACGGATCTCCGTACGCCATCGGATTGTTGGCTTAATGATCCCAAGCCTTAACACCCGATATCGGCTTATCGAACGACTTAACGTTGTGACCCAACAACTCAATTGATTACAATCGCGACGTTGCGCAAGGAATGCAATGAAAACACAAGCTTTTCACTGTCAGATGGAATTTGGCAGCCTCACTCAAACCGGTGTCAAAGATCAAAACCAAGATGCCATCATTATCAAACTGCCTAAAACGCGTTCAGATTGGGAGTTTAAAGGCGCGGTATTCTGTATTGCCGATGGCATCAGTAGCAGCGAGCACGGTCAACAAGCCAGCCACGTTAGCACAACACAGTTTGTCAATGATTACTACTCAACGCCCAACACCTGGGACATCACTCACTCGGTCCGTAAAGTCTTATCTAGCCTCAATCAATGGCTGTACGCTCAAGGACGCCAACAGCTCAACCACAACGGCATGATCACGACGTTTTCATCGCTGATCATTCAATCCAATACCGCACACCTCTTTCACGTTGGCGACTGTCGCGTTTATTTGATCAGGCAAAATACCATGACTCAATTAACTCGCGATCACAGCCGCAAAGTGTTTGGCCAAAAAACCCAACTCACCCGCGCCTTAGGTATGGATGAGCACCTAGAGCTTGACTATCAAAGCTTGGTACTGCGCCAAGGTGATAAATTACTCATGACCACAGATGGACTCCACCAATGCTTTGAGCCTCAACAACTGCTCGATAGCCTCAATAACTCAAATACCTGCCAAGAGCAGTGCGAACAATTGACACAACAGGTTAGTCAAATTGGCAGCGATGATAATTTCAGCGCCATTATCATCGAGATCAAATCACTGGCGAAAAACGGTCTGCTCGAGCATCAAAGTGAATTTCACAGCAAAACTATTCCACCGGCTTTGTCCACAGGCCAATATCTTGATCACTTTTATATCGAAGAGATCCTTCATCAAGGACGGCGTAGCCATGTTTACTTGGCCAAAGACACTCACAACGACCAGTTGCGTGTGATAAAAACCCTCTCGCTATACGATGAAGATACCTTTGATGCAATTACTCAATTTGCCAATGAGAACTGGATAGGTCAACAGCTTGATAACCGACGCTTAATGTCCATTTACCCTAGCCCTGTTGAGTCTGAGTTTATGTATCAAGTCTGTGAGTATGTGCCAGGCTGCACCTTGAGACAATGGATGATCGACAACCCTCAAGCGGAGTTACATCAAGTCAGGATACTTTTAAACAACCTTATTCAGGCCTTGCGAAGTTTACAGCGTGCCCATATCGTTCATCGCGATCTCAAACCGGAAAACATCATGGTGCTCAATAACCTCGACATCAAGATCATTGACTTTGGGGCAGCGGGAATCATTGAAACGCAGCCACAAAGCCGAGGCCAATTCAGTATTCCACTTGGCGACGTTCAATACGCCGCCCCAGAATACATTGATACTTGCTATGCCAATACCCAATCGGATCTCTTCTCTGTCGCGGTCATAGGCTACGAATTACTCACTCATCAATGGCCGTTTGGCGAAAAGAATCAACAGAATATCGCCAAATCTCGGCATCAAAAATGGCAGTATCAAAGCCTGCAGTTGCAACGGCCAGATCTGCCGATTTGGCTAGATTACGTCTTTGAAAAGGCGACGCACCCTAACCCGCAGCACCGCTACCAAGTCCTTGGGGAATTTATCCAAGACCTAGCCACGCCGAATCCAACCTTGATTAAAAAGCATCATCGCAATCCCCTAATCAAGAAAAATCCGGTCCTATTTTGGAAGTCGGTCGCCATGATTGCCCTTGCCGTATCGGTATTTGAAGCTCTATTACTCCTCAATCCTTGAAGCAAGAAAAGGCAGCGAAAATCGATCATCAACGCCAATAACCCGTGAGAGCGACTATGTTAAATACCCTTTGGAACACATTGACTAAATCGATTGTTATGCGGATCACCGCTTTGTTGATCAGTGTTTTTTTAATGGCGTTTATCAGTATTTTTTCATCGATTTATATGTCGCAAGTGAGTGAATACGACGGTAAAGCGATTAACTTATCCGGCTCTTTGCGAATGATGAGCTATCGCATCACGACCCAAGTCGTCGCTGTACAACAACATGACTCGATACAAAACCGTTCGAAAGTCAAAGCGCTGATCGACAACTTCGAACAAAAATTTCAAGACCCCGTACTCAAAAGAGACTTTCAACGCTTTGGCGACCACAGTTTAGCCGGAGATTATGACAAAGTGCATCAAGATTGGTACCAAAGTATCAAACCTACTCTCACCCACGCAGGCCAGGGTTTTGACTTAAATCTGTTTCTGCCGATCCTCGAATCCTTCGTAAACGACGTGGATACCTTAGTATACGGTTATCAAAGCGTTCTTGAGCACAAGCTGGCACAATTAAAATGGATTCAATCTGCCACGTTAAGTGCTACTTTTGTCTTAATTGTCTTATCGATACTGACCATTCATCGCTACATTGCTCGCCCATTAAAAAATCTCACTACGGTCGCAGAGGCCTCTTCGAGAGGAGATTGGTCAATGCGCAGCGATTTAAACAGTCAAGATGAATTAGGGCTATTGGCAAATACGTTGAACAAAGCCAATCAAAGCATTCAAACCATTCACGATGACCAAGAAAAGACCATTCAAATAAAAACCGAGGCACTAAGACAAAACAACGAGATTCTCACTTTTTTGTATCAAATTGCCCAACAAGTCAGCGACTCTCATCAGAACCAATTAAATTATCAAAAAATCCTCGATGAATTACGCTCGGTCAGTCAAACTGATTTCCTTGAGTTAAACTTAACCTCTGAAGACAGTGAAGAGGCTTACCTCAGCGTCATGTCACCGCGCGATGTCTCATCACCTAAAGCGCATGAAAAACGCTTTAGCATATCTCGCGATGAGCACCATTATGGGCACATAGTTGTCCACTATCGTCAGGCGTTAGACACTTGGCAAAACAACCTTATTTTTGCCATTTGCGATCAATTCGCCATGGCTTTTCACCTGAGTAACAATCTCAACCAACAACGTCGAATTGCTTTATTACGAGAGCGCTCCATCATCGCTCGCGAGTTGCACGACTCTTTAGCGCAGTCCTTGTCCTATTTAAAAATTCAGGTAACTCGCATTGAAAAAGTGATGACAACGCTGCCACTCACACCGGAGTTAACGGATCCCGTCAGCGAGCTGAAAGAAGGGTTAATTTCAGCCTACCAACAACTGCGCCAGTTACTGACCACGTTTCGCTTACAAATCGATGAGCACGGGCTAGAACAAGCACTAAAAAACACCATCAAGATGGTCAGTGAAAGGCATGACTTTGACATAGACTACGATTATCGCTGCCGCCATATTCCCTTAGAGCCATACGAAGAGATCCACCTGTTACAAATCGCTAAAGAAGCCCTGCAAAATGCCATTAGCCATTCCGGTGGTGATCACATTGTGATTCAACTTAAACAGGTTGAGCAGCAAGACCTACAATTGCTCATTCAAGACAACGGTTTGGGGATCACCAACAGCGAGCAAAAACTCAATCATTACGGCACGGAAATCATGCAAGAGCGATGTCGTTCACTCAATGGCAAATTGGTGAGGCAAAATCGTCACAGCGGCGGAACAGAGGTGATATTGACCTTTAAACCGGCTTATCTCAAAGAAAAACTTGATGCCTAACACGCAAATAGGCATGATTAAATAACTACATAATTGACAAGGATAGTCAAATGAAATCAAAAGCCACTGTCATGATCGTTGATGATCACCCTTTGTTTCGCAAAGGGTTAACACAACTTTTAGCCCTTGAAGATGACTTAGACGTGGTCGCTGAATTTAACAATGGCCTCGAGGCCATCGACTTTGCTCACCACACTGAGCCTGACTTAATTATTCTTGACCTCAACATGCCAGACATCGATGGTTTGATGACCACCAAAAAATTGCGACAACAAGGCACTGCCTCGCGAATCGTGTTGTTGACGGTCTCTGATCACGAAGACGACTTATTGACCGCGATTGAATACGGCGCGGATGGGTATTTACTCAAAGATATGGAACCTGAAGACATTGTCGAGAACATCAAACAAGCGGTATTAGGTAAGCTGGCACTCACCGATAGATTAACCCAGGTATTGGCGAAAACTTGGCAACAACCCAAGAAAAAAAATACCGCTTCGATTGACAGTTTAACCAATCGCGAATACGAAATTTTGACCTTACTCGGCAAAGGCATGAGCAATAAACTGATCGGTCAACGCCTCTCTATTAGTGATTCCACGGTCAAAGTTCACGTTCGCCATGTACTCAAAAAACTCGATTTGCGCTCGCGTTTAGAGGCGGCGCTTTGGTTAGTTGAACACCAAAAGCATTGACACACACCAGTATACTTAGACAGTCAGGGTCACTTCCCGCCTTGGTCACATTAACGTTAACACCTAATTAAAAGGATACTGCACCTAAGTTACGCATCTGCCTAAGCACCCATTGAGTGCGCTGATAAACATATTGACTCATCGGCGTCGGCTTCATGCGGTAAGGGTTAGGTAACACCACGGCAAGCTGCGCCGCTTGACGCCGGCTAAGAGAATGGGCAGAGCGAGAAAAATAGTGTTGACTGGCCGCTTCGACACCATAAATGCCCGGGCCAAATTCAATCACGTTTAAATAGACTTCCATAATGCGCTCTTTGCCCCAAATGAGCTCAAGTAACAAAGCAATATACAGTTCATAAGCTTTGCGAAGATAAGAATGACTGGGAAACAAAAAAACGTTTTTGGCCGTTTGTTGGGTGATGGTACTCGCCCCTCGTTGTGGGCCAGAATCACCACTTTCTTTTATCACTGAAAGAAGTGAGTGAACATCAACTCCCCAATGCGACAAAAAGGTTTGGTCCTCAGAGGCAATAACGGCAAGGGGTAAATTAGACGAAATTTCATCCAAAGATCGCCATTGATGTAAGCGGGTGTCTGGGTACCCCGATGGTGGAAATAAAGTACGGTTAATTTGCCAACCCCAAATCGGTGGGTTGACATATTTAAACACACAGGACAACACCACTGGAGTGATGAGTAGCAACACAATGATCCGCAGTAACCAAGATTTTAACCGCGAAAATATGCCCAATTTTTTGTTGTTAGCCACGATGTTTTTTGTTCCTCATCACTTGGATATTTGACTTTACTCGCGTGTGCTCCTTCACGATGGCCGTCACTCGTTAAACACCGTGAATAATACCTCTTAGGGACGAGTACTATACGTTTTTGTCTTGTAATCATACCAATCCGATTAAATAGATGGTCAATTAGCTTGAGAACCCGGTAATCTCTTTTTCATCAATACAAGCATCGCCGTTGTTATTCGACCAGTGATTTTATAACGACGTTATCGAGTTTTTACCCGCTAGAGTAACACGCTATTGAATTAGCTTGGTATCACAACCCATGTTTAATAACCCAGAGCACAGGATACCAGTATTTGACAAAGAGTACGAAACGACAAGAAAGAAAAAAGCAACCAACGAACGTTGGCTGCTAAACAGGAAGGCGTGAATATAGGATAAAAACTACTTAGATAATTTTAAAAAGTAATCGTAAATCTCTGGCACGTTACCGTTGCCCATTCCCTCATCGAACGCCGCTTGCAAATTCGCCGAAGTGCCTTCAGCAATTTGAGCACGGGTATCTAAATCTTTGACCATTTCCAAAAAGTAGCCTAAATCTTTATTGGCATTGGCGATAGAAAAACCAAGGTCACTAACGCCATCCACGGCGTAATTT